>JBAOHQ010000014.1:0-450316 GCA_037045185.1 Ilumatobacteraceae bacterium | reverse complement strand
TCTGTTCGACCCAGGACCCGTCCTCCGTCCAGTCGCTGGTGGCACGGATTCTGGCGCGGCCCGCGAATGCGGTCTCGGTCGAGGTGCGCCGGCTGGGCGGGGGCTTCGGCGGGAAGGAAACGGTGGCGACTCATTTCGCCGCTATCGCGGCGCTGGCGGCCGTCCGGACGGGCCGCGCCTGCAAGCTGCGGCTGGATCGCGACGACGACATGCGCATCACCGGGAAACGTCACGAGTTCTTTTCCGACTTCTCGGTCGGCTTCGATGATGAGGGCCGGATCGCCGGGCTGGAGGTCGACATCCATCCCCGCTGCGGCAATTCCATCGACCAGTCGGTCGAGGTCCTGGCCCGGGCGGCCTTCCATGTCGACAACTGCTACCATATCGGCGACCTGCGCGCGACCTGCCATTACTGGAAGACCAACACCGTCTCTGCGGTCGCCTTCCGTGGGTTCGGAACGCCCCAGGCCTTCCTGCTGATAGAAAGCATCCTGGACCGTATCGCGCGGCATCTGGGACTAGACCCACTGGCGGTGCGCAAGACTGAACTTCTACGCCGGTCGCCGGACCGCGACACCACTCCCTTCGGGGCCCGGATACCGTTCGAGACTCCTGCACCGGCTGGTTGCCGAAGCCGAAGCGGTCCGCTGACTATGCGCGGCGGCGGCGGGAGATAGATGCCTTCAACGCCGCCTCACCATGCCTGAAAGAAGGGTCTGGCGCTGACGCCGATCAAATACGGCTGCGGCTTCGGCGTCTCTTTCCTCAACCAGGGCGGCGCGCTGCTGCATGTCTATCGGGACGGCTCGATCCACCTGAACCACGGCGGGACCGAGATGGGACAGGGCCTGCACATCAAGGTCGCACAGGTGGTGGCCGAGGAGTTGCAGGTGGACCTGCGGCACATCGCCATCTCGGCAACGAGCACCGAAAAGGTGCCGAACACCATCGGCACCGCCGCCTCTTCCGGAACCGACCTGAACGCCGGCGCCGCCCGCGATGCGGCGCGCCAGATCCGCCAGCGGCTGATCGACTTCGCCTGTGACGAGTTCAAGGTGCCCCCCGGGCAGGTGGAGTTCCTGCCCAACCGCCTGCGCATCGGCAACCGCGAGATGCCTTTCGCCGAACTGGCCGAACTGGCCTTCATGAAGCGCATCTCGCTTTCTGCCGCGGGCTACTATCGGGCGCAGAAAGGCCGCTACGACCCAGTGGCGATGACCGGAGAGCCGCATCGCTACTACGTCTTCGGCGCCGCCGTCGCCGAGGTCCTGATCGACACCCTCACCGGAGAGAACAGGGTCCTGCGCGTGGACATCCTACACGATGTCGGCAAGTCGCTGAACGAGGCGATAGACTTGGGGCAGCTCGAAGGCGGCTTCGTCCAGGGCATGGGTTGGCTAACCACCGAGGAAGTGGTCTGGGACGATACCGGGCGGCTGCGGACCCATGCCCCCTCGACCTACAAGATCCCGGCCTGCAGCGACCGCCCCGTCGATTTCCGCATGGGCTTCGTCGACTGGACCGAGAATATCGAGGATTCGATCTATTCCTCCAAGGCCATCGGCGAGCCGCCGTTCTGCCTGGCCATCGCGGTGTTCTGCGCCATCTCGGATGCCATCGCCGCGGCCGGCGGGCCGCATGCGGCCGCGATAGACGCGCCGGCAACGCCCGAGCGGGTGCTGATGGCGCTGGCCGGTGCGGCCGGACGGCCGCCGCACACCACATGAAGCTGCAGCCCCGCGCAGCCCCCGTCATACAGGATTCCCCAAGATGCAGCAGCCAAAACTCTTTGCCGATATAGTGTTCCGCGGCGGCGATATCGTGACGCTCGACCCGAAAAACCCCTATGTAAAGAACGGCGCGGTTGCCGTCTCTGGCAACCGGATTGCCTGGATCGGGAAGGAGGCCGATCTGCATGCACATGTTGCAGGCGGGCGGCAGCTGGACATTTCGGGCCATGTCCTGATTCCGGGGCTGGTCGACAGCCACACCCATCTGTTTCAGAGCTTGGGCAAGACCCTTGGCGACGGCATGTCGCTTCTGCCCTGGCTAGCCAAGTTCATGATGCCGCTTTCGGCCAACATCACCCGGGACGAAGCGGTTGCCGCGGTGCGCATGGCGACGCTGAGTAGTCTTCTTGGTGGGGCGACCACACTGGTCGACAACCACTATGCGCCAGTCGATGAAGGGACCATCCTTGCCGTTGCAGAGGCGATGGAAGAGGTCGGCGTCCGCGGTGTTGTGGCACGCGGCATCTACGGCCCGATGGTCGAAGGCGGCCGCCGGATGAACTGCGACCCGCGGCTGTTCCGATATACCGCGCAGGAGGAGTTGGACATCACCCGCGCCTGCATCGCCGCGCGCCCCACGGGATCGCGGGTCGAGGTCTGGCCGATGCCGCTCAATGTCGTCTATCTGGATCCGGAGCTGATGATCGCCTGCCACGATTTGGCCATGGAAACCGGCACCTCCTGGCAGGCCCATTGCAGCGAATCAATGTTCGAGGTTGAGATATTCGAGTCGATCCACGGCAAGCGCCCTGCGAGATGGCTGCATGACGCGGGCATCCTGAATGACCGTATCACCCTTGCCCATGCGATCTGGTTCGACGAGGAAGAGATCGCCCTTCTAGGTGCAGCGGGTGCGACTGCGATCCACAATCCGGTCTGCAACCAGTATCTGGCTTCGGGCATATTGCCACTGGGGCCGCTGATGCGCGCAGGTGTAAATGTCACCCTCGGCACCGATGGAACCGCCTGCACCGGAATGAACATGTTCGAGGCGATGAAAGCCGCCCATATCTTGCAACGACTGCGTGAGCTTCAACCAGACGCCACCAGTTCGGAAATGATCCTGGCCCTGGCAACGCGGAACGGTGGCAGGATGCTGCGCCGGAACCTCGGCGTGCTCGCGGAGGGTACCCTGGCTGACCTGACCGTGGTCGACCTGAGGGGTATCCACCACCAGCCGGCCCTCCGCCCGGTCTGTTGCCTGACCCTGTCGACGATGGGGTCCGATGTTAGGCATGTCATGGTCGAGGGCGAGATCGTGGTCGAGAACGGCCGCTCAACGCGGGTAGATCAGGATAAGGTGGTCGCCGACTGCCTCCAAGCCTCACGTAGCCTGATCCGGCGGGCTGGAATAGACGGCTTGGTCATCGACTGGATCGAATCCGCTTCGGCTTGATTCAGTGGCGAAGATTTCAGCCGGCCAACCACTCACGGATTACAAACGATGCTGTCCCTGATCGTGGTGTAGGTTCTGGGTGAGGTGGTCACCGGCGATGTTCCGGTAGGGTCTGGTTGCTGACACCAACCTGGACCGGAGATTCCACCGATGACCACCGACATGATGAACCTGCGCGACTTGGTCGAGAAGACCCCTGACGCCGATCTTCTGCGCGAGATGATCGGCTTTGCCGCCGAACGGCTGATGGAACTGGAGGTCGGCGCAGTGACGGCTGCGGCCTACGGCGAGAAGCACCCCGCGCGGCGTGCGCAGCGCAACGGGTACGCCACCACCCGCCGCGCCTTCTTCGAGCGCTTCCTTGCGGACGGCCGCATCGAGCTGGACTCCAATATCGTTGAGCGCACGATCAGGCCCCGGGCCATCACCCGCAAGAACAGCCTCTTCGCCGGATCGGACGGGGGCGGCCGCACATGGGCCACCATCGCCACCCTCCTGCAGACCTGCAGGATGAACAACGTCGACCCCACGGCTTGGCTGACACAGACCCTCGAACGCATCGCCAACCAATGGCCAAGCGCCAGAATCGGCGCCCTCATGCCCTGGAACTACAGGCCCTGAACGGCCTCAGCTTCCCGCTTACCGCCTACCCGGGTCCCTTCTCAGTGGAAATCAACAATCCCAATGGATTCACTCAAGCGTCATCCCGCTCTAGCACCGCGCTGGGGGTGGGGCCGTCCATCCCATCACATCTCGATCCGCTCGGGGGCGAAGGCGACGGTCATGAGGAGTTCCTGTCGATGATGGGAGCGGCACTTGGGCGGCGCGCGGTGGCTTCCGGCCCGGTGGAGTCCACCGGCTTCAAGCTGGATTCCGGGGTCCAGGGTATCCACCGCGGAGTCCACCGGCCAAGGCGCTGTTATTGCGTTGTTATTTCAGGTTGCGCGGTGGCTTCCGGCCGGGGTGGCTTCCCAAAAATCCGGCCCTGACGCTGGCGATATGGCGCGCGCAGCCCTCCCGTATACGCAAGTGCCCGGGAAGGAACCAGAAACTCCCCGGCGGGAGCGCTTGGCCGTGCCTGGCCCCCGGCTGGACCCCGGTGCGGATTCCGGGGTCCAGAGGGAATCCGGTCAGGGCTCCCGCGCGTCAGGCCCGCGGTTCCGCGGACCATAGAGCTTCTCGCCCAGCTGCCGGACGAGTTCCCGCTCCGGCCAGCTGAGGCGCGCGTCGTCGATGGAGACCGCGAGCATGCCCTGGTCGCGCCAGCCGTCGCGCTTCACGCGGTCTGGGTCGCGCCGTTCGCCACCATAGCCCGGAGGATGCCAGCGCATCGCCGTCATGCGCTCCCCTCCCGGCTGGCCCGCTCGATGGTGGCGCGGGCCTGCTGGGCCCGGCGACGATCCCGGTCGTTGTCGAGATCGATCCGGCTGAGGCCGGTTTCGCGATCGACATGGCTGCCTTCGCCATGGCGCGCCCAAGCGATGAAGGCGTTGCCGATCTTGCCGTGCAGCGCGATCATGGCGCTCTGGTTGGACGCCGCCATGAGAGGTGCGAGATAACGGGAAAGGAACGGCAGCCAGTCGGTTGGGTTCAGAATGACGATCTGCTCGACAACGGCCAGTGGGGTCTCGATCAGCACGAAGATCCCCTGCATCTCGCTTGGCCAGAACCGGATCTCGAGACCGGCGCTTATCAGGCCTTCCTCCGTCAAGAGCGTGTATTCGCAATCGAGGACGCGCTCGAGCGCGCGATGCCAGTCCACGCGTTCGGCTTCGCTGAGGCGCATGGCCGCGTGATACCAGTCGGGCAGTTCCGTATCGTGGAAGCGGCCGGCGTCGTAGAGACGCATCCTGTCGAAACTCATGCCTCGGTCTCCTCTTCTGGGTGGGGTTGGTCGGGGCGCCGCAGCTCAGCGGGCTTGGTGGCCTCCAGCCGGACGCTGAGCGCGTCCAGCGCGGCCCGGCGCGCGGCGAGCACGGCCTGCATGCTGACGGTCAGGCGGGATGCGAGGGCGTCGATGCGCGCGGCGGCGTCGTCACCGGCTGGATTGCTCGCGATGGACCGCATCTCGAAGCTGGCGAGCGGCCCGAGACGGTTGGTGAGCCAGGCTTCCGGATCGAGGATGCGGGAGAGATCGACGTGGGCCGCCCGACTTCGATGGCCGGCGCCCTGCGGGCGGTAGGTCACCTCCGCCGAGGATGGGGACAATCTGCTATTATAGAGGTCTCCATAATAGTCATTTGTCCCCTTCCTCTGGCCGTCCTTCTTCGCAGCCTCGCGCGTCGGCCACAGCTCCGGGAAGCAGGCCGCCATGTCGGCGGCATTCTCGAGCACGATGCCGGTCAGCGCCATCAGGTCGCGCCGGGTCGGGCGGAGGTCGGACCAGGGCACCAGCGCGTCAACGGCAACCGGCAGCACCACGTCCGTGAGAAGGTCGATCTCGAGCGGCGTGGCGGCCGTGCGGTTGACGCCGCGACCGCGCCCCATCGCCTGGATCAGCTCGCCCTCGCAGATGCTCCAGCGCACGGCTTCGGCGATGGGATCAGCATGTTCCTCCATCGCGAGCGGCACGGTCCGGTCGTCTGCAAGCCTAAGGCGACGTTCGGTCATGGGATACCACCAGCCCGCGTCCTCCGGGTTCGGCGCGGGCACGCGGCCGGTCAGGGCCATCGCGATCAACTCGACCGTGCGCGGCGCGGGCAGCGTGCGGCCGAGGACCACCATGCCGCCGATCCCACCCCAGCGGTCGAGACCGCTCAGCGCGTTGAAATGCACCGCCTCCACCCGTGGTGGCAGTCCGGCCGAGCGAAGGGCATCGATGGCGGCCTTCTGGCCCACCACCAGGAGATCGATTGCCTGGCCGGGGCGATTGCACTGCCGGGCGCGGAGGTCGATCCAGGCCCGGAGGTCGCGCAGACGGGTCGCGGCGGCCTTCCGGTCCCGCTCTGGTGCGTCGGAGGCAGGCGTCAGGGCACGGGCCGAGGTCGGGCTGCCGGTGACCTGGCGGACGCGGACATGGGGCTGGCGCGCGGCGACGGGCGTGCTGATATCGATCCGCGGCAGGTAGGTCTGGACAAGTTCCGGCCGGAGCGTGGCGTCGAGATGCAGGATCGGCGCCTCGGCGGCCCAGCCTGCCCGCATGCGGCTGCGCCAGCGCAGGCGGAGCGCGCGGACCGAACCGGCCTCGGTCCTCTCGTGCACGAGTTCTGCACCGGCGGCGTCGTGGCCGTTCTCCAGCGCCTCGGCGAGGATAAGCCAGAGCATAGCGCAGCGCCCCGGTGGGGCCCATGGCTCGCCTGCGGGCGGCAGGACAGCCTCGATGCGCTTGCGCCGCTCGACCGGCGACATGCCGGGGCGAAGGCCCGCATCGCGCATCCGGCGGCGTTCCAGCGTCGCGGCATGGCGGCAATCCTCCGGGGTGAGACCGACAGCTTCCAGCAGGCCGAGGCGGAGCGGACCCGGCTTCATGACCCGCAGCGCCTTGCAGAGCCGCTCGCGCGCGGCGATCAGGTCGGCCGTCGCGCCAACATCCATCTTGCCCTTGCCGGTGTAGCAGCTGAGCGAGGTGCGGCCGGGCTCCAACCCGTCCTGCGTCAGCGTGGCCTTGCCGTCGAGACCGCGCAGGCCCGACTGCCAGAAGGCCTCGTCGATGACGAGAAGCCCGACCTCGCCGATGGCTTGCGGCTTCAGGTGGAAGAGGCTGTCATGGGCACAGACGATGACCTGCGCGGCCTGCGCCAGCGGCTTCTGACGCTGGTAGCCGCAGTCGTGGAACCAGGGACACAGCAGCAGTTCCGCGCCGTTCTTGACCTTGCAGCAGCTCTGTTCGACTGGATGCTCGATCTCGAGGGCGTCAAAGGTGGCCTCCGTGTCCAGGCACATGAGTTGTTCTGGATCGGCATCGCTGGGATCGGGCGCGGTGCGCCCCTTCCAGAGCATGGCGCTGAGCCCGAGCGCCTCGAAGGCCGTGACCTGCTCGGCGCCGAGATCGTGGCGCGGGACAGCATAGACGACCTTGCGTTTCCCGAGCCCGCCCGTGGCGATCAGCTCGGCGATGGCGGCGCGCGCGCTCGAGGTCTTGCCGAGGCCCACATCGACCGGCAGGCCGAGGAGCGGCGGCAGCGCCGCGCGCGCGACGATGTTGAAATCGAGTGGATCGCGGGTCGCGTCGCTGTCCTTCGCCGCCTCACGGGCGGCTTCGACAGCGGCCCAGTAGTCCGGGATGGCGGCCATGAAGCTGGCGATGGCCTCTGCGAGGCTGGCGCGGGCCTCGTCGGGCGTGAGCACGGGTGCCGGATAGGTCGGCGGTGGCGGCGGGATCCGGGCCGCGCCGGCGACAAGTGCCGCGACGGCCTCCGGCCCCTTGGCGCAGAAGAGGTCGTTGGCGTCGCCGGGAACCCCTGGCACGGCCAGACGGCCATCGACGGCAAGCGCAACCTTGCGCGCCGCCTCGACGCCGGGATTGCCGTCGCGGTCGGGCTTCGCGTCGTTATCGGCGACCAGGACGAGGTCGGCCGCCGGGAAGCGTGCCCGCAGCGCCTCGGCGACGGGCATCAGGTTGCCCGCGTCCATCGCCGCGATCACGGCATGGCCTGTGGCGATGTGCAGACTGGCGCCGGTCGCCCAGCCCTCGCAGATCAGGACGGGGCCCGTGGGCTCAGGGAGCGGCCCCGGCTCCGCACCCACCACCGTGAAATGCCCCCGCTTCGCGCCGCCAGCGAGGTATCGTTTGGCCCCGTCCGGCGCGATGGTCTCGAGGCTGTGGATCCGGCCGTCGATGTCCTGCAACGGCACGACGAGCTGGCCCCGCGCATCCATGCGCAAGCCGAGCGCCGCAACCTGCTTGGCGGCGAGATAGGAATGGCCGTCCGGGGCTGGACAGGCATTGGCCCAGATCCGCGCGGCGCGGGCTGCGGCTTCCTCTGCACGGGCGACGGCCGGGTCCAGATCGTCGAGGTGTGGCTGAGGCGACGTTTCCGTGCCGGGCTGGGCCTGCGATAAAGCCGGCGTGTTCGTCGACAAGATCGGTGGTGCCGGGCGCGTCCGGGCCGGCCGATGGCGTCGTCCCATGCCGATACGATCGGCCGTCCAGTCCAGCGCGTCGCCGCGGGAGAGACCGAGGTTCCGGCCAACCAGATCGATGAAGCCGCCGCCGCCGCCCGCCTCATGGTCGAACCACATGCCCGCCTTGGCGCCGCCGATCACGACCGAAAGGCTGCCCTTGCGGCCCCAGCGCCATTCATGGCCCGTGCGGAGGGTCGGCTTGCCCAGCAACTCGACCACGAGTTCCGGAACCCGGGCGCTCAGCTCGGCATCGAAGGCCTGCCAATCCCGCGCGCTCATCGCCGTACCCCGCAGGACGCGCCCGCGCGCGCCGGTCGGCAGGAAGGCCGCGGCAGCGATGCACAGGGGGTGGCGGACGACAGGAAGGCACGGGTGTGCTGGAACCGGGGCTGAGGGCGTTGTTGCCCCCGGTTCTGCCGCCCTTCGGGCAGACCTCGCGACGTCGGAACCGGTCCGCCCGGCCACGCGACGCGTCCGCGGAAAGGGGTGACCCCTTTCGGCAAATCATTGAAATCAAGTCATATCATGGGTGAAGCCCGACCGGTCCTGCGGCCGGTCGGGAGCGCCTCCGGCCCTCGTCCCAAATTGGTCGGGTGACCCCTCATCCGCGCGAACGGGGTGAACGGTTCAGCCCTTCATCGGGACGGCCAAAGTCGGGGGGTGGCGCATTTGCAGCGTGCGCATCGAGGGCCTGTACAACAGGACGAGCCCGAAGCAGCCACCGTCAAAATCGCGTTGTCCTCGCCAACGCGTTTGAAGCCTCCCTGGCCGCACCTATCCGGTGTGCCGCAGATCGGGGCCCAGCACCCGCTTCGCCCCACCGCGCTGTGCCGACGGCAGCCGTATCAGCGTGGCCATGGCGTCGGCAAGCTTGTTGGAAACCGGTTCGCCCTCGATCTGCTGCTCGAGAAACCAGTCCATCAGGCATTCCTTCTTGCCCTGGTTCCCCTGCGAAATCCCGAAATGTGCAATCGCGGCCTGCATCAGATCGAGATAGGGCGTGGTGTATATTGCATCTGCCGCGCCTTGCGCGGGTCGCGCCGGCTCCGGGATGTAATCTGGCCAGATCGCCTTCACGAGGAAACGCGCCACGCGGATGTCGATGAATTCCCAATCCCGCGCGGTCAGCCGCCCGAACGAATACTTGCCCTCGCGCCACTGCTCCGGGCGGATGCTGGTGTGGTAGCCCGAATGCAGGCCGAAACCGCTGCTGCTGCCGCCGTTGCCCCAGCCATGGGTCCGCTCCTCCGTGTATCGCCCCTGCGCCAGAAGATCCCCGTCTCGCAACGCGACGAGCAACTCGGTCTCCGCCTCCGCCTTCCACGCGATCGTCGGGTCCTGCGGCCGGTTCCAGGTCTGGTATTCCGGCACCGGTCTGGGCGGCAAACTTGCCGCTTCCACCGCGCGCCGCGCGATCGTCACGTTCTGCACATGGGCCAGCGCCTCTGCAAAACTCCATTGGGTACGGTCGAGCGATTGCAGCGACATGGGGGCCTCGTGAATCGATTGGGGACAGTTCGAACATAATGGGAACGCCCTGACCCCTCAACCCACCAAGGTGTTGCAACACCGAAAGGGTTCACCCTTTCGGGGCGGGCACGGGCTGACCCGTTCCGAGGTCGCGGTCATCTGCGCAATCATGCACCGATGGATCATGATGTTCGATCCCGGTCCCACTCGTCGCCCCAACCCACTCGCTCCTACGGTGATGACGCCCGCCGAGCGCCGCGCTGAGCTGTGCGGCCTGCTGGCGCTCGGGCTGGTCAGGCTGCTGCAGCGCGGTCGGGGCGAACCTTCTGACGAAACAAGAGAAATTCACCTACACTATCCGGCTGTCCGATGCCGTCATGCAACCCGGAACCCAACGGAGACCGCATGACGACGCACGACCCCATCCCCGCGCGCATCGCCGCGCTCAAGACCACGCCGACGCCCGACCTGAAGAAGCAGTGGCGCGAGTTGTTCGACAGCCAGCCGCCGCCCTTCAATCGGCGCTACCTCGAGTCCCGCCTGGCCTACCGCATCCAGGAACTCGCCTATGGAGGGCTGAAGCCCGAGACCGTCCGCCGGCTGGAACGGCTTGGCGAGGAACTGGATGGCGGGGACAAGAAGAAGCGCGGAATGCGCCTCGACCGCGACCGTCCCGTCACTGGTACACGGCTGCTGCGCGAATGGCAGGGCGTCGAGTACGTCGTGACCGTCACCGCAGACGGCTTCGAGTGGCAGGGGCGGCCCTACAAGTCGCTGTCTGCCATCGCGCGCGGCATCACCGGCACCAGATGGAATGGCTGGGTCTTCTTCGGCCTCAAGAACCACAGGGGACGGACATGACGAAGCCGCCGGAAAAATCGAAGATCGTCCGCAAGCTTCGCTGCGCCGTCTACACCCGGAAATCCTCCGAGGAAGGGCTGGAGCAGGAGTTCAACAGCCTTCATGCCCAGCGCGAAGCCTGCGAGGCATTCATCGCCAGCCAGCGGTCCGAGGGCTGGGTGCTGGTCCGCGATCAGTACGACGACGGCGGCATCTCTGGCGGCACGCTGGAACGCCCCCGCTTGCAGCGGCTCATGGCTGACATCGAGGACGGGCTGGTCGATGTGGTGGTGGTCTACAAGATCGACCGCCTCAGCCGCTCGCTCGCCGACTTCGCCAAGCTGGTCGAGGTGTTCGACCGGAACGGCGTCACCTTCGTCTCGGTCACGCAGTCGTTCAACACCACCACGTCGATGGGGCGGCTGACCCTGAACATCCTGCTCTCGTTCGCCCAGTTCGAGCGCGAGGTGACAGCGGAACGCATCCGCGACAAGGTCGCCGCTAGCCGGAGAAAGGGCATGTGGATGGGCGGGGTGCCGCCCTACGGCTACCGCGTCGAGAACCGCAAGCTGGTCGTCGATGAGGAAACCGCCGCGCATGTCCGCTGGATCTTCGCCCGGTTCCTCGAGATCGGTTCGGGCACGGAGCTGGCCCGCGATGTCGCGAAGCGCGGCCTCCGGACGCAGCGCGGCAACCGGATCGACAAGAAGTACCATCTACCGGATGCTGTCGAACCGCGCCTACATCGGCGAGGCCGTCCACAAGGGCGACAGCTATCCCGGCGAGCACGACGCGATCATCGACCGCGCGCTATGGGACAAGGTCCACGCCATCTTGCAGGAAAGCCCTCGCAAACGTGCCGCACGCACGCGCGCCGAGACGCCGGCGCTGCTGAAGGGGCTGCTGTTCGGACCGGACGGCGCGGCATTCTCGCCGACGCACACGCGGAAGGGCGGGCGGCTCTACCGTTACTATGTCAGCCAGACCGTGCTGAAGCATGGCGCGGGGGCGTGCCCGGTCGGCCGCGTGCCTGCGGGGGAAATCGAGGCCGCCGTGATCGACCAGCTTCGCGCTGTGTTCCGCCAGCCTGAGATCGTGGCGGGCACCTTCAGAGCGGCGCGAACGCAGGAAGAGGACATCACCGAGGCCGACGCCCGCGAAGCCGTGACCCGGCTGGATCCGCTATGGGACGAACTGTTCCCCGCCGAACAAGCGCGCATCGCGGCGCTGCTGGTCGAACGGGTGGAGATCGGCGCCGCCGGGCTCAACGTCCGCCTGCGCATGGACGGGCTGGCGGCACTGGCACGTGAGATCACCACCGACATTGGAGCAGCAGCATGACCCGCGGGGCTCCGATCCCCGAGACGGTGACGCTCCATGTCCCGTTCCGCGTCGTGAAGCGTGGCGGGCGGAAGGAGATGCAACTGCCCGCGGGAGTCAGCCAAACGCCCAAGACCGACAGCACGCTGGTCAAGGCGCTCGCCCGCGCGTTCCGATGGAAGCGCATGCTGGAGTCGGGCGAGTTCGCCACCATCGGCGAACTGGCCGAGCGCGAGGGGATCGCCTTCACCTACATGGCCCGTGTCTTGCGCCTTACGCTGCTTGCGCCCGACATCGTCGAAGCTATCCTAGAAGGGAAACAGAGCTCGGACGTCACGCTGAAGGGGCTCATGGAGCCATTTCCGTTGGAGTGGCGATCACAGATGGCGCTGCTTTCCTGAGTGCCCGCCAAATGAAATTCGCCACGATACGGGGATTGCGGCAGCTTGGGTTTCAGATGACCCTGAGACAAATCGGGGATATTGGGGCGTATCATGTCGGGCATTTTCAGATGGTTATTTGGCGGATCTTCTGCCCGCGAGCCCAAGGCACCGGATACTGTGCGAGATGAGCCTCGCAGTAAGGCCGCTGCCGAGCCGGAGCCTGAGATCCTCCGGATGGCGGACCCTTCTCTGCCCGGGCAGCTCTATTTCGCGCAGCTCGAACGTTTCACCTCCTCGGTTTCCGCAAAGGACTATGTGACCGCCGCTGCAGCCGCGCGTGCAAGTCTACCGCTGCTGCGTGACTGGCTGAAAGATCCTCAAGGCGACGGGCAGCGGCTTGACATTCGGATTCCGGCCCTGTCGCAAGGCGGAACGATGATGGCCATCGTCGGAGATCGGGACGGCCTCTGCGAGTTGCGGGACCTGGTGCAGAGTTTCGACCATCTGCAAGCTTACCGAGACGAGGCGGAGGAACACTTAGCCGACCTCGACCTTTTCGACCAGCTCCGGGAGGCGATCCGCGCAAATCCGGGCATCCTGCAAAGCCGGATCAAAACTGTGCTGGGCGTCGATGACGCGCGCCGTGCCAGTCGGCTCATCTCCTACCTCGAGAAGTCGGGAGAAGTCCGTCGCGCGAAGAGCGGAAAGACCTATGAGCTCTATCTCGCCGATGCCGAGATGCCCAAGGCCTCGGCCGCGACGATCTACAATGAGCCAGCAAGGCCGGGATCGCACCGACGCGACCGAGGTGCCGGGCGTCCGCACGAACTCGACCCAAAGCGTGTGAATATCGTGCCTCTTCCGCCTTCGCCGAATGCGTGGGAGCGACCCGTCGAGCTGCCTGCCACAGAGGAAGCCTTCGCAGACCCTCAAGGATGCTGGAGCGAAATCGTCGTCGAGGCAATTTCGAAATCGGATCGACCGGATCCGGCCTTTCGCAGGCATTACAGCACGCGCGGCGGCGCACTGTCATTCGACGATCTTGCGAAGTCAGAAGCGAGCCTTGGCGCTCCTGGAGCGGTGATGTTCAGCGACGCGAGTGGACGACCTGGGACACCGGTGCCCCTACACCGCGATGCCTACCACATCTCCGTTCATCCAGAGGGCGAGGGCTTCGCGCTGCGCTCAAAGAGCGGTGTGATGACCGTCTATCGTGGCGACCTCGGCATCGATTTCGAGACTGATCTAGAGGTCGCCCCGGAAGTCGCCGCCAACCGCGAACAACTCGGCTTGGCAGCGAGCGAGGCACATCGCGCTCTGCGCTGTATAGCACTGACACCGGATCGGAACCGCTACCTCTTCACTCACGTCGACGAAGCGTGGTGCGTTAACCGGGAAGGAGAGCGCTTATGGGGGCTCAGGATGCCGGCGAAAGAGCCCACCCGCATCAGGGTAGGCGGGTCCAGCTTCGGGACCGCGGCGGAAATCGATCAAGCCCTGGAGGTCATGGGTCTTCAGATGCCGGTCACGCCCGACGAGATCCGAAGGCGATATCGGCAGCTCGTGCGTGAACTGCACCCTGACGTAAATCCGGGAAACGAGGAAAGGATGAAGGCGGTGAATGTCGCATCGGAGCGGCTAACAGGCCTCGACCCTGAGCAGCTTGACGGGAGTGGAGGAGGTGAAAACGGCTTTGAAATCGTGATCAGCTTTGGCCCCGCGGCCGAGGCGGACTGGATTTATGCCGCAGCCTTCTCCGGGACGGGAGAAACCGCTCTGCTTGGCACCTATGCCGGGCGGGTGGTGCGTGTGGACCGCAGCGGCTCGCCGACCACGATCTACGACGTGGGCTCCGTGCCTGTCCGCATCGTCGAGACCGAAGCGTTCCTCTATGTGATGACCACGACCCGTCTCTATGTGCTCGACGGCGACCGCCTGATCGCCTTGCATGATTGTTCGCCAAAATGCGATCTGCTCGTCAGCGGAGGCATGGTCCTCCTGGTCGAAGGCAAGGGCGTTCGCGTCTTCACGGAAGATGGCCGGCCGCTGGGAACCGTCCTGACCAAGGCGCCCATCCGGCGGGCGTATGTCGACAATGGCGAGGTCGTCGTGGAAACGCGGACGCAACGGGGGAGCTTCCGTGGGATCCGCGCGGTTCCGAAGAGCCCCAGCGATCCGTCCCAGGCAAGTCCCATGCGTCCATCGTGATGGCTGACCACGTCACTGCGGACGGCCGCTCGTACATAATGTCGATGGTCCGCCAGAAGGACACGAAGCCTGAACTCGCCCTGCGCCGCGCCCTTCACCGGCTCGGATATCGCTTCAGGCTCCATCGTCGCGATCTGCCGGGCAGCCCCGACATCGTGTCACCTCACTGTTTTTGATTGTAATTCTAACACAAGGGCCGTTTCGGACAAAGCCGGAACATGGCCGCATAGGTGGTCACCCAAGCGACCTCATCGATCCTGTTCGATTTCTGTTCCTTCTCGCGGATGCGACCGGCGTCGAAGTGTTCAGGTCAGGCTACAAGACAGTCTTTAGATTTCAGATGCTTGCGCGCTTTACACCAAAACCACGCAGTCGAGAGGTCCGGAGAATATCGACCCTGAGAGACCGCCTTCGGGCCTCCTGGCGCTGGCGGCGGTGCTCAGCCTCACCCGCATAACCCTCGAAAACAACGGAAAAATCCGGCCTCAGCCGGATCGGGAGAACGCTTTCGCGGGGGCAAGTGGCGGAGGGGATGGGTCTGACGTCGAACCTTCTCCAAGTCTCAATGCATTGATAATATTAAAAAATACTCCCTATCCTCCATCCGAAACTTCGTTTAGGAAACTGGCTATTGCTCCATCAGAACCGTACCGTCTCGTGGCTGATCTCGATGCCGCGTTCATGCAGAAGGTCCTCGACATTGCGCAACGACAGCGGGAATTGGATGCAGAGTGACCTGCCCCCCGGAAGTTCCCTCGCCGTGATGTAGAGTCTGCCCAACCTGAGAAGGAGCAGACGACATGAGGAAAAGCCGTTTCACCGAGGCGCAAATCATCGGGATGATCAAAGAGCAGGAGGCTGGGTTGCCGACCTCCGAGCTCTGCCGGAAGCATGGGCTGAGCCCCGCGACGTTCTACAAGCTGAAGGCCAAGTATGGCGGGATGGGTAATCCTCCCCGTTTTAACGGGGCGCGACCGTAGAACTCACGCGGCCATTTTCAGCTTCATGGCGGGTGTAACGCCGCCGATGCCCATATTCGGGCGTTCGTTGTTGTAGGTCCATAGCCATTCGGTGGCGATCTGCTGCACCTCCTCGATGGTTTCAAAGATGTAGAGGTCGAGCCATTCGTGGCGGACCGTCCGGTTGTAACGCTCGACATAGGCGTTCTGCTGCGGCTTGCCGGGCTGGATGTATGTCAGGGCGATGCCCTGCTTCTCGGCCCAGGTCATCAGCGTGGAACTGACGTATTCGGGGCCGTTGTCGACCCTGATCGCCAGGGGCTTTCCGCGCCATTCGATGATCTGGTTCAGGGAGCGGACGACCCGTTCGGCGGGCAGCGAGAAGTCGACCTCGATCCCCAGGCCCTCGCGATTGAAGTCGTCTAGCACGTTCAGAAGCCGGAATTGCCGCCCGTCGGCCAAGCGGTCCGCCATGAAATCCATCGACCAGACCAGGTTCGGGGCATCCGGCACGGCCAGTTCCTCGGGCTTCTCGCGCTTCAGCCGTCGCCGCGGCTTGATGCGCAGGTTCAGCTCCAGTTCGCAGTAGATCCGGTGAACCCGCTTGTGGTTCCAGACATGCCCCTTCACGTTCCGCAGGTGGAGGAAGCACAGCCCGAACCCCCACGTCTTGTGGACATTGGTCAGCCCCACCAGCAGGTCGGCGATCATCTCGTTCTCTTCGTCGCGCCTCGGACTGTAGCGGAAACAGGTCTCGCTGACGCCGAACGCGCGGCACGCCAGCGCGATGCTGACACCCTTCGTCGCCACCGCCTTCTCGGCCAACTCCCGGCGTCGAGCTGGCCGCGTCACTTTTTTCCAAGAGCCTCTCGAAGCAGGTCGGCCTGCATGCTGAGATCGGCAAACATGCGCTTCAGCCGCCGGTTCTCGTCCTCGAGGGCCTTCATCTGGCTCATCATGGACGCATCCATGCCGCCATACTTGGCCCGCCACTTGTAGAACGTCGCGCTGCTGATCCCATGCTCGCGGCACAGCTCGGGAACGGGCATCCCGCCCTCAGCCTGGCGCAGCACGCCCATGATCTGGGCTTCGGTGAAACGGCTCTTCTTCATCGGAATCTCCTCGTCCATCCTGCCGAGAAAATTCTACTTCTGCATCCCCTTAACCATGGGGAGGATTACCAAGAGCATCACCGCCAGCCGGATGATCTCAGGGCTTGTTTTGAAGTAGCGGAAGGGGGAGCGGTTGGCGCATGCAGGAAGCTAACCTGCCCCATGCCCCGCCTCAACCTCAGTTCCTCTGACATCACCGAGTCGTACGGGCGCAACTCGAGCTCCTTTGACAATGCCTTTGTTCAGGCTGGACTACCGAGAATATCTGATTTCGGGGATCGCCTTTGGGAAGGGATAGGCGGTCTTGGAATGTGCCAGCCCCTCCTCCAGGAGTGCGCCGAGGGTGCGGATCGTCACCGGCAGCGGGTCGATCACCGGAACGTCATGGTCGAGCCCGGCCAGGAACACCCTGATCTTCTCACCCAGCCCGGTCCAGCCCGTGCATCCCAGCACCAGCACATCGGCCTTGCGGGTCTCGACCGCCGCCCGGGCGGCCTCGTGCAGGTGGCGCAGCGTCTCGTCCGGGTCGTTGCCGAAGTCGAGGACCGGGATCTCGATCACCTCGCAGCCGGCATAGCGCGACTCCAGCCCGAACTTGCGCACCTGGTCGTCAACCAGCGGGCGGGACCGGTCCAGCACGGTCAGGACGCAGAATTTGCGCCCCAGCATGGCGGCCACCCCCATCGCGGTCTGCGCCGGGCCGAAGACCGGGATCGTCAGGATCTCGCGCATCACGTCAACGCCGGGATCGCCCATGCAGTTGACCACCAGCCCCTCGATCCCCTCTTCCTGCGCGACCAGAGCCGCAACGCACCAGATCCTCGACGCAGGCCGCCTCTTCCCAGAGGCTTTCGATCGAGGCCGGACCGCAGCCGGATGCGGTCGAAGCTCAGCTCCAGCCCGCCGCCGCGACAGGCCCTTCATCGGCGGAGGGCATTTCGGTGGTGCCGGTGGTGGCGGACAGCACGCGGATCCTGGGCATCAGGAGCGCCTCCTCTCTTGCGGTGCGGGCGTGGAAGCCGAAGGACAGAAGCTCGCGCGTGTAGGGCTGCGCCGGGGCGTGGACGACCTGCTCGGTCGGGCCGAATTCGACGACATTGCCGCGCCGCATCACCAAGAGGCTGTCGGCGACATGGGCGACGACCTTCAGGTTGTGGGTGACGAACAGCATCGACAGGTCGTGCCGCTCCTTCAGGTCCGACAGCAGGTTCAGGATCTGCGCCTGCACCGAGACATCCAGCGCCGAGGTCGGCTCGTCCAGCACCAGAAGCCGCGGCTCCAGCGCCAGCGCCCGGGCGATGGCGACGCGCTGCGCCTGCCCGCCCGACAGTTCCCGCGCGCGGCGGTCGAGGAAGGCGGCGGGCAGGCCGCAGTCCGACAGCAGCGCGGCGATCCGGTCGCGCATGGCCGGGCCGGGGCGGCGGCCCGCGGCCAGCATCGGCTCGGCCAGGATTTCGGCGACGGTCAGCCGCGGGCTGAGCGACAGGAACGGATTCTGCGACACCACGCCGATGCCGCTGCCGCGCCTGCCGCAACGTCCGGCCCTGCAGGGCACAGCCAGTCCTGTCCGTCCAGCCGGATCGAGCCGCCTTCGACCGGCAGAAGCCGCAGGATGGCGCGCAGGAGGCTGGTCTTGCCCGAGCCGCTTTCGCCGACGATCCCCAGAGTGGCGCCGCGGTCCAGCCGGAAGCTGGCGCCGTTGACGGCGGGTTTCGGGCGCGGTGCGAACAGGCCCGCGCGATAGCGGATCAGCAGGTCCTTAACCTCAAGGATGGGCTGCATCGGTCATACCGCATCCCCGGGTTCCGGGTCGAGGAAGTTGCCCTCGACCACCGCCAGCCGCGCGCCCCTCGGCGCGGCATCGGGCAGCGCCGCCAGCAGCGCGCGGGTATAGGGATGGGCCGGACGGTGCAGCACCTCCTCCACCGGGCCGGTCTCGACCGAACGGCCGGCGTAAAGGACGGTCACGCGGTCGCAGGCCTCGGCGATGACATCCATGTCGTGGGTGATCATCAGTACGGTCAGGTTCCGCTCGGCCACCAGCCGGCGCAGAAGCGCCAGCACCTGCATGGCGACCGAGACGTCCAGCGCGGTGGTCGGCTCGTCGGCGATCAGGAAATCCGCGCCGGTCGCCAGCGCCTGGGCGATCACCACGCGCTGCTGCATCCCGCCCGACAGCTGGTGCGGATAGCTGCGCAGCACCTTTTCCGGGTCGGGCAGGCCGGTCGCTGCCAGCAGCGCCAGCGCCTCGGCCCGGCGCGCGACGCGCGGCAGGTCTCGGTGGGTGCGCAGCACGTCGTCGATCTGACGTCGGATGCTGAGCACCGGGTTCAGCGCCGCCGCCGGGTCCTGCGAGATCATGCCGATCCGCCGCCCGCGCAGGCGGCTGGCCTGCTGCCGCAGGTCCTGCCCGTCGAAGTGGAACCGCGCGGCGCCCATGCGGCTGCCCTTGGGCACCAGCCCCAGCATCGCCATGCCGGTCATCGTCTTGCCGCTACCGGATTCGCCGATCAGGCCGTGGATGTCGCCGCGGCCGATTTCCAGGTCGACGGCGCGCACGGCATGGACATCGCCTTCCGGCGTGGGGATGGTGACGGAGAGGCCGCGGATTTCAAGCAGAGGGGTTGTGTCAGGCAGGGGCACGGGCGGCCCCCTTCCTGCGGTCGCGCAGCGCATCGCCCAGCACGCTGAACGCCAGCGCGACGATGAAGATGGTGACGCCCGGCATCGCCGAATACCACCAGCGGTCGGGAAAGAACTTGCGCCCGGCATCGACCATCTGGCCCCAGTCGGCGGTGGGGGGCAGCACACCGAGGCCGAGGAATGACAGCGCCGCGGCAGTCAAAAGCGCCGGGCCCACGTCCAGCGCCGCCTGCACCGTCAGCGGCCGGGCGGTGGCGGGCAGGATATGGCGCAGGATGATCCGGGGATGCGAGACGCCGGCAAGCTGCGCCGCCTCGACATAGGGCTGGCCGCGCAGGACCAGCCCCTCCGCCCGCGCCAGCCGCGCATACCAGGGCCACCAGGTCACCGAGACCGCGATGATGCTGTTCAGGAAGCCCGGCCCCAGTGCCGCCGCCATCAGCACCGCCAAGCAGCAAGCGCCGGGAAGGCCAGGAAGACATCGGTCGTCCGCATCAGCGCCTCGTCCACCCAGCCGCCGAAATAGCCCGCGGCCAATCCCACCGGCAGGCCGATCAGCAGCGAGAAGGCCACGATCAGCATCCCGTTCGACAGCGATATCCGCGTGGCGTAGATCAGCCGGCTGAGGATGTCGCGGCCCAAGGTGGTCGGTCCCCAGCCAGTAGTCGGCCGAGGGCCCCGTCAGCTTGGCGGCGACATTCGGCGCACCCGCGCCCTGCGCCGGATATGGCGCGATCCAGGGGGCGAGGATGCCGACGGCGATGAATCCCAGCACGCAGGCAAGCGCGATGGTGCCGGGCCAGCCGAGGCGATGGACCAGCCGCCTCATGTCAGCGCCACCCGCGGGTCGACCAGCGCCTGCGCGATGTCGATGATCAGGTTCATCGATCACGTAGCAGACCGTCACCACCATGGTGACGGCGGCAATGACGGGGAAATCCTTGGCCAGGATCGCCTCGGAGACATAGCGGCCGAGGCCGGGCCAGGCGAAGATGATCTCGACCAGCACCGCGCCGGTCAGCGCATAGGCGAAGGACAGGCCGATCACCGTCAGCGCCGGGCCCATGGCATTGGGCAGCGCATGGCCGAAGAGGATGCGTCCCGACGGCAGGCCGAGCGCGCGGGCGGCGGCGATGTGGCGGCGCTCAAGGATCTCGATCATCGCCGACCGCGTCAGCCGCATCGCCACCCCGGCGGGATAGGAGGCCAGCGTCAGCGCCGGCAGCACCAGATGCCGCGCCGCATCGCCGAAGGCGTCGAGGCGCCAGGCCAGCAGGCTGTCGAGCAGAAGGAAGCCGGTCGCCTGCGGCACCGGCGTCGACGATGGCGATCTCGCGCGAGATGCGGCCCGACAACGGCATGATGCCCAGCCATTGCGCGAAGACCAGTTGCAGCAGCATAGCCAGGAAGAAGGTCGGCATGGCGACCGAGGCGATGGCGCCCAGACTGCCGAGCCGGTCGGGCCATCGGCCCTGCCGCGCCGCGGCCATCACCCCCAGGGGCACCCCGAACAGCAGCGCCATGCCGGTGGAGAAGACCGCAAGTTCCAGCGTGGCGGGCAGATAGGCCTTCAGGTCCTCGGCGATCAGCCGGCGCGACTTGTAGGAGACGCCGAAATCGCCCGACGGCCATCGCCTTGGGCGAAGGTCGCGAAGCGGGCGGGCAGCGGCGCATCCGAGGTTCAGCTCCTGACGCGCCTTCTCGATCTGCTCGGCCGTGGGGCGGGGACCGGCGTAAAGGGCCGCGGGATCGGAGGGGACCACCTGCGCCACGATGAAGACCAGAAAGGTCACGCCCACCACCACGAAGGCAGAAAGCACCATGCGGCGCAGGATGTAGCGGATGATGTCCATCCCCCCTGCCCCCTTTCGGGCTGCGCTAGCGGCTCATGTCGTTGACGAAGGTGACATGGCCGTAGGCGGGGTTGTCGGCATAGCCCTTGATGTCGGACCGGATGATGTGGACGTTCGGCCGGTCCAGCATGAAGACCGCCGCCGCATCATCGATGACCATCCGCTGCGCGTCGATGAACATCTGCTCGGCGCGGGGACGGTCCACCCCCGAAAGCCGGGCCGCCTCGTCGATCATCGCATCGAATTCGGGGTTGGCGTAGTAGCCGAGGTTGAACAGCGGCTCGTTCCTCGCTGTGGAACAGGTTGAAGAGATAGTCGTAGGGCGTGACGTAGGTCGGCCACCAGAACATGACGAAGATGTCCTGCGCAGTCGCCGGGTCGGACTTGGCCAGCTGCCACTGCGCCTCCCATGCCATCGGCTGCAGGGTCAGGGTGATGCCGAGTGGTCTCCAGGTTGGCCTTCCACAGCTCGCCCGCCGATGGCGGACAGCGATTGCGAGGTGGAATAGGTCATCACCAGTTCCAGCCCCTCGACCGCCCTCTTCGGCCAGCAGGGCGGCGGCGCCTTCCAGGTCGGTCTGCGGAACCGGCGCCTCGGCGTCATGGCCCCAGATGCCCGCGGGCACCACGCCCTTGGCGCGGGTGCCCAGGTCGGCGGTGCCGGCCATGATCACGTCGTCATAGGGGAAGGCCATCGACAGCGCCTGCCGCACCTTCGGCCGGTCCAGCGGCGCCCGGCGGGTGTTGTAAAGGCCGAACAGCGTCTCGAAGGAAGGGTTCACCACCACCCGCAGGTCGGGGTTGGCCTGCAGCTGCTCCAGGTTCTCGAACGGCACCGAATAGGTCCAGTCGGCCTGCGCCGCTTTCGATCATGTTCTGGATCAGCGTCGTGTCCTCGACGATCTCGAAGACAGCACGGTCTGGAAGGCGCCCTCGGGCACCGGGCCCCAGTAGTCGGCCACCCGCTCCAGCACGGCGCGCTGGCCGGGCTCGTAGCGCGAGATGCGGAAGGGGCCGGTGCCGGCGTCGTTGCCGGCGTTGAACCAGGCGTTGTCCTGTTCCAGCGAGGCAGGCGCCTGGATCCAGGCGGCAAAGCCGGCCGAGGCGATCAGGTCCAGCGGCTGCGGCTCGGACAGCACGAAAACCACCTTCAGCGGCTCGGGCGTCTCGATCGAGGCGACCGGCGCCCAGATGAACGAGGCGCCGCCGCCGATCTTGCGGCGTCCGCTCGATCGAGCCCTTGACCGCCTCCGAGGTCAGCGGGGCTGCCGTCGTGGAACTTCACCCCGTCGCGCAGGGCGAAGGTCCAGGTCAGCCCGTCCTCCGACACGTCCCAGCTTTCGGCCAGCAGCGGCTCGATCCGGGCCTCCTCGGTCTCGGTGCCGGGGATGTAGCGGGTCAGTCCCTCGTAGACATTGGCCAGCACCGCGCCGTCGTTCGAGAACGATGTGGCGGGGTCGAGGTCGGGGAAACTGGTCGGATAGGCCAGGGTGAAGATGCCGCTGCCCTGCGCCAAGGCAAGGTTCCAGCGCGAGGCGGCGGCGGTTGCCAGCGCGGTCAGCGCTGAGGTCTTCAGAAAGTCGCGGCGTTTCATTGGCAATCTCCCTGCGGTGTGGCTTGGATCGGTGTTGTCAGCCTGCTTCTTGGTATTGCGGCACTGCCGGCGCATCGGCCGAGATGCCGGTGGGGACGAAATCGAAATCGTAGCCGAAGGCGCGCGGCCCGACCGAGGCCAGCGCGATCTCGCTGCGCAGCAGCGCCGGCGCCGGGACCGACAGGATGTCGATGCGCAGGCCATAGCGCAGTTCCTCGGTGCCGATGGCGCGGCCGGTCTCGGAATCGACGATGCAGATCAGGTCGGGCACCATGGTCAGCGGCACCTCGCCCTCGCGCGCGATCAGGAATTCGTTCTGGATGTCCACCGTCAGCACCCGGCCCTGGTCGGCGTCCAGCCCGGCCACGGTCAGCCTGCCGCGGGTGAAGCCGGCCATGACCCGGCGGCCGATGTCGGTGACCTTGCCGTGCATTAGCCGGATGCCGCCCGAGGTCTTCAAGATCGCCTCGACCGGATCGGCCTTGGCCGCCCGCGCCTCCAGCACCGCGTTGCCCAGGGTCCAGGCCTGGCTGGTGGTGTGGGGGATGCCGAAGCGGCGGACGAAATCGCCCGTCATCGGCGCGGTGGTCATCAGCGCGGTGCAGCCCATGGCGATGGTGCCGGCGCGCAGCAGCTTTTCCAGCATCTTGGGCGAGGTCGCCTCGGTCACGATCAGCACGTTGCCGTCGGCATCGGCTAGTGCGGCGGGCTTCACCTCCTGGCCATGGATGAAGAACGAGGTCATCTGCACCTCGGGGAAGGCGCGGCCCATGCCGTCGGCATCGACCACCGGCAGGTCGGCCATCGCCGCCGTCAGCATCGGCGCGATGCCATTGCCGCCGCCCACCTCGTCGCCCAGGAGGGCATCGACCTTGCGCCCCAGGTGCTGCTCCACCGCCTTCAGGAGCCGCACGCCTTCGCCGCCCTCGGCGATCTTCTCGATCCCCACGGTGGGCGCGCCGATGCCGCCGATGCCCAGGATGCGGGCGTCGGGGGCCATGTCGGCGGGGCGCACCATGCGGATGCGCCTGCCCTCGCGCAGCAGCGCCTTGGCCCGCAGCGAGCCGTGATAGGTGCTGCCGCCGCCGCCGGTGCCGAGGATGCCGCAGCCGATGGCGATGCGGTCGATGTCTTCCTCGGTCAGGGTCCAGTATCTCATGCCCGCAGCTCCCCGATGACTTTCGCCGCGATGCGGATCGCGTTGCCCGGTAGATAGGCCAGCGGCGTTTCCTCCACCTCGGCCAGGGTGATGCTGGCCTCGTCCGCGCCGGCCTCCACCGCCCGCGCCCGGGCCTCGGCCACCACGCGGTCCAGCGCCTTCTCGCGGCTGGTGCCCTCCAGCGAGACCACGCTGTCCACCTCGCCCGAGACCTGCGCGATCGCCGCACCGATGGCATTGGCCGAGCCGAAATGGTCGGGCTTGAGCGAGGCGGAGGTGCCCTCCAGCAGCCCCTCGACAAGCACCGAGCCGCCGCCGACCAGGATGGCGGGGATCGGGTCGGCGCTCGGCTTCATGCGGTCCAGCACCGTCTCGATGCTGGCCTTCATCTGAGCCAGCGCGGCGCGGGCCAGGTCGGGCGGGACCTGCGACAACCGGCTGCGGTCGCCCAGGTCGACCAGCCCGGCGGCCACGGCGATGTCGGTCGCGGTCAGAGTGTCGCCGCCGAAGCACAGCGCCTTTTCCGGCAGGCGGAAGCCCACGGAATCCGGCCCGATGGTCAGGCTTTCGCCCGGCCGCACGATGCTGCCGCCGCCGAGGCCGAAGGAATAGACATCCGGCACCCGGAAGTTCGTCAGAACGCCGCCGATGGTGGCGCCCTCGCTGCGGGTGCGGGGGAAGCCGCCGACCAGCATCCCGACATCGGTCGTCGTGCCGCCGATATCGATCACCGCAGCATCGGTCAGCCCGGTCAGGAAGGCCGCGCCCCGCATCGAGTTGGTGGGCCCCGAGGCCATGGTGAAGACCGGGTAGCGCTCGGCGAAGTCGGCGGTCATCAGGGTGCCGTCGTTCTGCGTCAGGTAGAGCGGGCAGCGCAGCCCGAGCGCGGCGAAGGCGGCGCGGAAGGCATCCACCGTCTCGCGGCCCAGCCGGTGCAGGCTGGCGTTCAGGATGGTGGCGTTCTCGCGCGGCAACAGGCCGGTGCGGCCGACCCGGTGCGACAGGCTGATCGAGGCACCAGGCATCTCGGCCGCCACGATCTCCGCCGCCTCGTTCTCCATCCGCGGATCGACCAGCGCGAAGACCGAGCAGATCGCGACGCTACCGACACCCCTCGCCTGCCAGTCGCGGCAGGCGGCGTGGATCGCCCCGGCGTCCAGCGGCGCGATCTCCGACCCGTCGTAGTTCACCCCGCCGCCGACCAGCGCCGCCCCGCCGTCGACGATGCCGCGCAGCCTGTCGGGCCAGTCGATCATCGGCGGCAGCGACCGCGTGGCCGAACCGCAGAGCCGAAGCGTGCCGACCTTCTCGAGATGCCGGCCCTCGACCGCGGCATTCAGGAAATGCGTGGTGCCGATCATCACCCCGTCCACCGCTGCGGCCGGTTCGCCCGCCGCCTCCAGCACCGCGCGGATCGCCGCGCCGACGCCCGAGGTGACATCCGCCGTGGTCGAGGATTTCACCGTCGCCAGCACCTCGGTCCCGCGCAGAAGCGCGGCATCGGTATTGGTTCCGCCCACATCAACGCCGATGCGCAGCATCCGCTATCCCTTCTTCTTGCCGCCGAGGTCCGTCCCGCGGCTGAGCGCGGTCGTCCTCGTGCCGAAAACCTTGTAGAGCCGCAGCACGACCGAGCTGCTGACGCGCAGGACGCCGGGCAGCCGCCCCAGTTCCTGGTCGACGAATTCCAGCACCGCCGCATGGTCCTCGGCGAAAAGCGAGGCGCTGAGGGCGGAGTTGCCGCTGATCGCGGCGAGGTAGCCGATCTCGTCGTATTCGGCGAGGACGATGGCCACCTCGTCCAGCCGCCCCGGCTCCACCTCGATGATCAGTTCCACCTGCACGTCGCGGCCCAGCATCGAGGGGTCAGGTATCGCACCGATCACGATCATCTTGGCCTGCAATAGCCCAGCAATGCGGTTGCGGATCGTGCGTTCCGAAACCGTGCCGATCCGCCCGGCGATCTCGGCCGCGGAAAGGCGCCCGTCCTCGGTCAGGTAGCCGATGATCTGCCGGTCGAGATCGTCGATGGCATAGCGCTGCGACATAGGCTGTTCCGTTTCCGAATGCTATTGGTCATCATTTTTCCGAATCGGAAATCTGTCAAGCAGTATCTGTCGAATCTGCCCCGCCGGGTCCCTATTCGCTGCATGCTTCGGAAAGATCCATTCAAGTTTATCTTCACGAACATCTCGTCGAGATGCCAGCGCCACTGGCGGCAGCACCGCGTCGGGTCGACCCGGCGTTTCCTGACCTCGGCGGCGAGCATCGGGCCGAACCGGTTACACCAGAACCTCACCGTCTCATGGCTGATCTCGATGCCGCCTTCCGGCTTTCCTGTGATGCTCCCGTGCTTTTCGATTTCGACGGGCTCACACGCCGAACGGACAATCTCGATGAACTTCCGCTGCTTCCGCCCTCGGTTGTGCGGGACGAAGCATGGTGGGATCTGCGCAGGGTTTATGTCTCCCCGGACCCGCTACTCTGCCTGCTGCCGAAGCGCTTCCGAGGAAATGCAGTATATTTCACCCTTGCCCGGGAGACGCTGCCAAGGATCGCGCGCGGCGAGGTAAAGACTCCCGGTTGGCAGCAAGCGCACCGGCAGCTGGAAATCCGCTATCCTGAAGAGCCACGGCCCAAGCCGGTCCAGCGATTCACCACTCACCGGAACTGGCCTTGGCGCTGACAGCGCATTTTCGGCCGGGCTTCTCTGGAAGTGCTGCATCATTCATCATTAATCTGGGCATCCAGTATCTTCTGTGCAGCTTCGATCGCCATGGGGATCATCGCTGCCATTTCGGGCGCCGCCTTACCCCCGTTGCTGAGCAAGACCAGTGCGGTCGCGGTCATGAGCGCCACGGCCGCCTCGCGCGGTCCGCCTCCGGCTTCCTGAGTTGCGCCCACCGCAATCTGTTCCAGCAGGTTGATGCGGGTCAGCAGGTCGAGGTCTTCGCGCGGGATGGTGATGTCGATTTCCATGGGCGCTCCCCCTCATGGTTAACGATAACATGCTGGCGGCCCGCTCTCCAGAAGGGTTGTCGGAGTGTTCGTCTTCTGTTCTGATGCGGTCAGGAGGACGTACCATGACCGATGAGTCGAAGCCCGGCGAAGGGATGATCGTCACCGCTCTGCAGTCGCAAGGCCCCGGCAGCAACATCTGGCTGGTGACCGGTCCATACTGGGAGGCCGGTGGCGACGACGACGCCCTTGCGGCGTTTTCATCCATGATCGACGGCGAGGCAGAGGCGTTGGAACATGCGCGCGAGCTGGTCGCTGATCTTCCGGGCTGCAAGCTGGTGATCGAATATCGGGACGGCTAGTCCGGGGCGACCACAACCAGCGCACCGTCAGGCAGCGGTCGTTGCAGCGCCTTTGCCTCCGCCCATGGCGCGGCCAGCCAGGCCGACCATTCCGCCGCCTCGGTCAGGATCACCGGCATCGCCTTGGGGTGGATTGCGCCTACCTCTGCATTCGGCTCGCAGGTCAGGAACGCATAGAGGTCGTCGGTGGTTTCCCCGTCCTTCAGCTTGCGGATCGAGGCCCATTGCTGGCACCCAGATCCCGGCAAAGAACATCGGCCGATCTTCTTGCGAGCCGGAACCACGCATTGCCAGCGCCTCGGCCGCCTGGTCGCGGCTCGGCGAAGCGCGTCGACCGGCACCAGGCAGCGATGCTCCGGCCCCAGCCAGCGCCGCCAGTGCGGCGATGCCGGTGTTGCGGACGTTCGTCACGCCACGGTCGATCCCAGACGGGACTATGAAACTGCGGCGGAGATGGCAGACCCCAGCGGGCGCGGCGCAGGACATGCCCCTGCCCCTCGGCCGTGACGATCGGCGCCAGGCGGTCGGGATAGATGCCGCCCGGCTCGATGATTGCCCGCGAGGTTGTCCAGTCCGTCGAACAGCCGGCGCATCGCCTCGACCGCGGTGGTCTGGTTGTAGAGGTTGCACATGGGTCAAGTCTTCTCATCGCGCCAGATCCACCGCTCAACCTTGCGGACAGGCCGACGCACGGTCAACCCGCGCAGCATCTCCGCGCTCGGGATTGTCCAGGTTACGTTGATGTATTCCGTTGTCCGGCACCTGCTGCACGGCCAAGGCGGAACGTGGACCTGATGCAGATCGCCCAGGACAGATACCAGGTCGGCGGCCCAGAAGTGGGTCGCGCGCCGGCAGCCGTTGCACCGCATGATGATGAGCATGCCGTCAGCGGCGGCATCTCTCATGAGCCGGTTTCGGAACGGGTTTGACGAAGGGTGCGCGACAGGCATGGCAGTGATTCCAGCGGAAGCCGTCATGAGAACACCAAGTGAACATCAGCGCAAGATTGCCACAAAGAAGCCCGCCGATGGTGGGGCCTTGGGGTGCGACAACGCGCACTGGACACTTTCCCTGTGGGCTGTGTTAGTTTCCCCGCAGGCAACAGGACCGCGCCATGATTCACCTCGACCACAGAATACCACCTGCGCATCTTGCGTCGGCAGATCGCAATCTCGGAGGCTACATGCTCCGGGTCTCGGCCGTCACGGCCGCGGCCTTGGGCCTGTGCCTGGCGCTGCTGGCCTGACCGCCTCTGCCCGCCGCCGTTACGTCGCAGCCGGCCGCGCCCGTCGCCGTGTCTCCAGAAGCGTGATGCAGTAGCGGCGAACCGGCTCCGGCCCTTGGGCGAGTGATGACGCCGTGTGCGTCTCGTATGGCTCGATCAGCGGCTTCTCCCCCTTGCGGACCTCTCCTGCGCGGATCATGTCATCAAGTGCGGCCTTCGCGGCCTTGCGGGTCATGAAGCCGAATGCCGTAGCATAGCGCTTCACCCACCCCTCTCCGCCTCGACCATGGCCGCCCAGGCATCATCGCCGAGGACCACGCGCAGCACGACATCCACCTGCGGCAGGTAGCTGTGCCACATCGGCTCGCCGCCGAAGTTGATGTCGGGCGGGTTGCTGTCCAGCTTGCACAGGGCACGGGCAGCCTGTTCACGGGGAGGTCTCGTTTTGCTCGCCATGCTCCACCCTCGCACCGCCGTCGATTCTGCAACCTCACGCGATTCCCAGCGGATCATCGGCACCCGTCCGTCTGGATCAACTGGTTCCCGGCGAAGAACTCTATCTTCTTATACGGGCGGATATGAAGTCGGAAAGTAGGGCCGTCATTGATGGACCACTTCGGTGATGCCATCTTTGCCATGCTCTGCGCATGCGGCCACAACATCCGCAAGATCCTAGCCTACCTCAGGGTTTGGCTTACCTGGATCGCCGCCGCCTTCCTCGCTGCCCAAACAAGCCCAAATCCGTTGCGCAAGTGGTTCACCGCAGCCTGAGGGCGTTGTTCAGCGCGAACTAATCCGGCGGTGATTTGCGCCGGACGGTCCGACCCCGAGATGCAGAAAAAATATCCATATTACATGAATGATTCCAGTATGTTGCGAGGCCGTCGATTTGCACGGCAGGGCCTGTTCATGGTAGTAATCCAGCCATGCGCAACGCTCTCTGCGCAGCTGCAACGGAGCCCCCATGACTGCCCAGATGCCTGACCGGCTGATCCATCACGGCCGCATTCTCGACCTTTGCGCCACTCCGCTTGAAGACTGCCTGAGGCGCCGGCCGAAGGCGCGGCGACCTGAAGTTCCTCCGGCTCAGCACCGCCAACTGGCGGGGCTACGTCGCAACCTGGGAAATCCTCAACCAACGCCTGTTCCTGACCGGGATCGAGGACGGCCTCGTTCAGACCGACGGGGGGCCGCAGGAGGTCACGCTCAAGACGCTGTTTCCGCGCGGGCCGTTCCCGAAACCGGCGACCTGGGTCAGCGGCGCGCTTCGTTGCCCGGAGGGGCGCCTGCGCAACTATGTCCATGCCGGCTTCGCCAGCCAATACGAGCGCGACCGGATGTTCATCATCGAGAGGGGCGTCGTCGTAGAGGAATGGCTGGTCCACAATCCCCCGGGGCCGCTTCACTATCTGATCAACCCTGATGGCAGCCAGACCTACGCCGAGGCCCTGACAACGCGCGAACTCGCACCCGAGAAAGATCCCTTCCCGGGGGATGGTCCTGTAGAGCCTTGGAGGGTCTGGGGCGATCCGGACTGGGATGTCTGGCCCGACACCGATGACAGCTATGTTCTCGGCGCGGTATGTGTCGTGGCGGTAGATCGTACCGGCGCCTTGAGGGGCCCCCTTTGCCGTGCCCTCAGCCCACCAGCCGCCGCAGCAGGGCCTTGACGTTGCGACACCTGCCACTTCCCACCGCGCCGTGTCCTGATGCCTCTGGCGGTGAGTTCGGCGGCGATGGCCCTGAGCGAGGTCGCGCCGCCGGCCCGGATATCCGCGATGACGGGGGCGAGGTCTCGGGCGAAGCTGTCGGCATTGGCGGTGACGGCGGCACGGAGCGCGGCCCCGCCCTTGCCGGCCCGCCGCAGGCTTGCCGCGCCGTTCGGGTTGCCGAGCCGCACCCCGCGGGACCGGGCCGCGGCAAGGGCCTCCTTCGTCCGCCGCGAGATCGCCTCGCGCTCGGCCTCCGCCACCAGCGCCATCACGCCCACGGTCAGGTCATTGGCCTGCGGCATGTCGCAGGCCAGGAACCTCACCCCGCTGTCCCTGAGCGCCAGCAGGAAGGCCGCATTGCGCGAGAGCCGGTCCAGCCTGGCGATCACCAGCGTGGCGCCGGTGACCTTCGCCAGATGCAGCGCCCGGGCCAGTTCCGGACGGTCGGCCTTGCGCCCGCTCTCCACTTCGGTGAACCGCGCCAGCACCTCGGCGCCACGGGCAGACGCAAAATCGCCGATTGCCTTGCGCTGCGCCTCGAGCCCGAGCCCCGACAGCCCCTGCCGCGCCGTCGACACCCGCTCATAGGCCACCAGCCGCTCTGCACCGCCATGCCATCCATATCCTGCCCCCGTGCAGACCTGCGTAACGTTCGTTGCGCAGCTCCGTACAGGCCGTGACAGGTGCCGGCAGTCAAGCCATCGATCAGAGATCCTTGTTCAACACCAGCTGTCGCGTCTCGCCGGGCCGGCCAAAGCTCTCGTAGTCATCGCGGCTCCCGTCCAGGGGGCGCTCGACGATGTTGCCATTCTCGTCCTTGCCGACCATCACGATCTGGATCTTGGTCACCGGCTCCGGTTCGGACGCGAGGCCCTGCACGACGATGCGCGAGCGCGCCGCCGGGGTCAGCCCGATCTCGGCCATGTAGCGCCCCATCAGTTCCATCTGCCGGTTGGCCACCGACAGCCAGGGCGATTGCTGCACATAGCCCGAGGGCGTGCGGATCAAGAGCGGCGTCTCCTTCAGCTTGGTCTCCGCCTCCACCCAGCGGCCCCAGGCCTGGCAATAGGCGGCCAGCACCGCCCGGTCGATCGCCGTGATCACCCCCATGTCATGCAGCACCCCGACCAGCCGCCGCCACTCCCTGCGCGCCTCGGTGCCGAGATGCGAGGGGCAGCGCGGCAGATCCTTCGGCGGCACCGGCTCGGCATGGTTCCAGGCCCGCTTGCCGCGGTTGCCCTCGGCCCGGCGCCAGGCGCTCGGCTTGCGGGGCGGGCCGCTCATGGCAGCCGGTCCCGAAGGGCGTTGAAGAGCCGGCGCACCCCATAGCCGCGCAGCAGCGACAGGGCGGTGAACACCGTCGAGACCAGCAGGTTCTCGGACAGCACGAGATCATGCCCCAGGGCCGGGAACAGCAGCCGCTGCACCCAGAGCGACAGCAGGAAGCCCGTCCCCGTGCCGGCGACGACCTCCAGCAGCGAGGCTTCACGCGACTGACCAGCGCTCATCCGACTTTCCCCTCCTGGCCTCCAGCGTCGCAGCCTGTGCCTCCAGAAGCCGCCGGGCATGTTCATGCAGCCCCGCGAGTTCCTCGTCACTCAACTGCGTCAGGTCGAGCTGATCCGGCGGCTCGGGCGCTGCCGGGGCCACCTGCAGGGTCTCCCGCCAGCCGCCCTGCGTCTTCAGAAAGAAGATCATCGCGGTGACATTGCCGGCCCGCGCGCTGGTCACCAGGCTCTGCGCCACCGCCCCCACCGCCCGGGCCTTGCCCCTTCTGTAGCGTTCGCAAAGTTCCGGATCGCGGTTCAGCAGCGCGAAGAAGGTGGTCCGGCCGATGCCGAGGAAGTCGGCGATCTGCTCGGCATTCAGCACCGCGGCCAGCGTTTCCACCTCGGCCCGCTGCGCCTCGCTCAGCAGCACTGCCGGTCGTCCCATCATGTCGTGCCCTCCGCCAGACGCTCGGCCTTCACCGCCGCAAAGCTGCGCCCGTCGCCCTCCAGCAGCGCGTCACGGCCGGTCCCCGCCTGCCAGCGCTCGACCGCCACATCGACGTAGGACCGGGTCGAGCTCCATCGCGAAGCACTGCCGTCCGGCCGGTCTCGTGCCGCGATGATCGTGCGTGCCCGATGCCGCAGAACGGCTCATAGCACCGCCTGGCCGCGGGCAGGAGTTGTTGACGCATCGGACGCCGCATGCATTCGACCGGCTTCTGGGTGCCATGGACGGTGGCGCGCATCCTGGTCGCCGGCTGGCGATCGTCCCAGACCGTCGTCTGCCTGCGGTCTCCCGCGCCAGTGACCGGCTGGCCTTCGTCGCGCACCGCATGACCAGCAGGGTTCGTGCTGCCAGTGATAGTCGCCCGCGGTCAGAGCACCAGCCGCTCCTTGGCCCAGATGATCTGGCTGCGGATCGCAAAGACCGGCTTGGCCATGCAGGCTCTCGGCCACGCGTGATCGGCGTGCAGCGCCCCGTGCCAGACATAGGCGACATCCCCGGGGAACAGCGCCCAGGCCTCGCGCCAGTCGGCGCCGGTCGTCGATTCAGCACCTTGCCCGCTGCGCCTTGGTCCGTCTGGAGCGCGACCCGTCCTGGTTCGCGCCAGGCGCGGGTCGTAGTCCACGCCATAGGGCGGATCGGTCACCATCAGCATGCGGCCGCACGCCGTCCAGCAGCCGGCGCCACCGTCGCCGGCATCGGTGGCATCGCCGCAGAGCAGCCGATGGCCGCCCGAGGATCCACAGATCGCCCGGCCGCGAGACCGGCGTCGCGCGGCGGCTCGGGGACATCGTCATCCCGAGGATCGGCGCCGCCCGCGTTCAGCAGCGCATCCAGTCTCCCCGGCCTCGAAGCCGAGGCTTGCCAGGTCCACCGCCATGTCGCGCAGATCGCCCAGTTCCAGCGCCAGCAGGTCCCTGTCCCAGCCCGCCTGCTTCGGCCAGCTTGTTGTCGGCCAGCACATAGGCCCGCTTCTGCGCCTCGCTCAGATGGGCAAGCTCGATCACCGGCACCGTCGCCAGCCCAAGCTTGCGCGCCGCCAGCACCCGGCCATGGCCGGCGATGATGCCGTTCGTCGCCGTCGACCAGCACCGGATTGGTGAAGCCGTATTCCCGGATCGAGCCGGCGATCAGCGCCACCTGCGCCTCCGAATGGGTCCGGGCATTCCGCGCGTAGGGGATCAGGTCGCCGATCGGGCGGTAGTCGAGGGCAAGGGTCCGTCCGCCGTCCATATCCGCCGCCCATGCCCCCCCTCGACCGCGACAGATGCGGCTCCTTCAAGGGGGCTCGCGGGAAGGATACCACGACAGGTTAAGATAGTTGTAATCATCGTCAATAAATGACGAATCATGACAGCGAGCGACATGGGATGGACAGCTGCTGGCTCAAAGGTCGCGGTGCCGGCGATATTCAGTCTGTCAGGCTGGTCGCCAGGCTTGAACCCTTCCAAGTTCTTCCGGCACCAGCAAGGTAGATGTCGTCGGGAGGTGTGACGAGCGCCTTGGCCATCACCATCGGATCAATCCCCATCTCCTGAAGGAAGACCATGACTTCGCCGTGGCCCACCTGAATGTCGGACACCAAAAGAAAGGCAGGGAGGTAGGTGTTCTCCCCGAAATAGTGCTGGTGGACGCCGACAAAGGCCTGCCGTCGGAGACTACGCGTTCCACCCCCCCGGCAAGCACATAGGGACAGGCCGACAGGCAGATCGCCTTTGGCTCCAGGACGGTTCCGAAGCCTCTTGCTCCGGATCAATCTGCCAATCTCCAAGAGCGTCGGCGACGTCGCCGCCGGGGGAATTCAGTGCAATCGTCGTTGGCGCCTCGGGTCGCGATGCGAGCCATTCTTCGAAGCGCTTTGCATCCCCGGTTTCGATCGTGCCATTCAGCAGAACAGTGCCATCCAAGCCTGTGTCAGAAAACATCAGACGGGACGGCACGGTTTCCGTATCAGGAAGCCGTCTGTCGGCTGGCAGGTCGCGCAGGATATGATCAGGCTCGAACCGACGCGTCTGGTTACCGGGGGCGATCGGGACATCCAAGGCAGGCGCAGGCGGAGTGGAGCCAGTGGTTCCGCCGAACAGCCCATTTGGCAGATCGGCCAGAATGATGAACACGCCGAGGCTGCATTGCGCGGCAAAGAGCAGCTTCAGCATCTTCGCGCCGCTCCAGAACTTTCCGGTCAGGACCGGCGTGAGCGGCACATTCACTTGCGGGCTCCGCGTTCGATATGGGCAATTCTGTCATGGCCGTCATCGCCCTCGACAGTCGGCGCAGCGTCCTCCGTGGTGTGTGACTTTGCCTCGACAGCCGGTCTTTCAGTGCCGAGGCCAGCGGTTTCCAATTCCCTGAACGCAACCAAGGCAGCTCGCATTTCACTCAAGGTCATTGTTTCCTGTGCGGCGACCTCGCCCCGATCTTCCCGGATAGCGGACTGCGCCACCATCATCACGAAGACCAGAACTGCGGGCAGCAGGTCGATCGCAATTGCCCCAGCCCAGGATGGGATAAAGTCACCGGCGTAGCGAAGCACTGCATCAGCCGAGGATATTGGCTGATAGGTCGTCTCTTCCGCTGCAGGAAGTGACATGACCGCCTGCGCTGCATTCTGCAGGGATTCAGCCCGTTGCCCCAAGAGCTGCAGCACGGATTCAATCGTCGTTTGCTGGGCGCCGCGAATGGTATCGCTAGAGCCGTCGAGATCGGGCAGAACCACCGATGCCGCCAGATCACGCGCAGCCCGATCAACCACGGGCGCAACCGACAGTTGGCGGAGCCGGGCGATCACCCCAGCCAGACGGACCGACTCCTCGGCGAAAACCACCGACCTCTCGCTCACGGGACCAGCAGCGGCCGTGAGGGCCCGCATGCGCGACAGGATTTCGTTTCCTTCCGAAAATGCCGCATCGATAAGCGGGCCTTGGGCCTCGATCTGGGCCGCAAGTGCGGCAAGTTCATCGCCCTTCGACGTCAGGACCCGGAACACTGCGCCACGCCCCGAGGCCCCCGAGAGATTGCCGTCTGCTTCCTGGATCGACAGATCCTGGAAAGCCTGTCTCGCGCGGCTTACATCGAGGTGGAGTCCCTGACCGGCAACGGCCACACGGTTCGCCTGTTCCAGTTCGATCTGATAGTCTCTGACAGTCAGCGCCAGGTGCTGTTCGACTGCCGCTGATCCTGCCAGCGCCGCCGCGTTCAGCCAGGACGACATCGCGATGATGGCAAAGGACCCGACGCCCATGGACAGAAGCATACCAAGCCGCGCGCGCGCCGTCCGCATGGCTGGGGTCAGCCGCAGCATGTAGCTCCAGAACACGAAGATCGCGACGGAAACAGCCAGTGAATAGGCGACGGCAGCGAAGAAGGTCAGTGCGCCCGACCCGTCAAGTTGCGCGCGCACTCCGAGATATGTGTAGATGCCAGATGCGACCGCGAGCACGCCGAGCGCCATGGGCGCGAAACTGTCCAGCGCCGTCAGATGCCCCTCGATCTCTTTTGCCTGCCGGAGGCCACGCGACTCCCTGTCGGAAATCTTCCGGCTACGCTCTTCCCTCATACTCGCCCCCTTCTGGAAAGGTTAACAAAGCTAAGACGCGGCGTGCGACCCGCACAATAGCAAATGCGACGTTCCCAACCGGCTCGCATAAAAGTCAGTTCTGCCAACGGAATGCGCCGCCCGTGGCCGAAGGGAACCTTCGGCAATTGCCGACCCGTCGGAGGCAATGTTACCGGGCGCCGGACTTGCTGGCGCCTGAGATCATCCAGGGTCAGGACGCCAATCGGCGACCGACCCCAGGGATTGTTCAAGTATCTTCCGGGCGTCGTCTTCCGATGCCGCTCGATCCACCATGCACGCTGCCAGGACCGCCCGCGGCCTGGGCGACGGTAGGCCGCCGATTTAAGCGACAATTCCCTATAAGAGTTATCTATAGGGAAATGTCCCCCAAATACCCCGCGCTGCGAGAGCCTTCTTCGGCCTGCTCGACGTTCGCGGAAGAGATCGGGATGCATCGCCGCCGCATCAGCGGGGCTGTCCACCGCCAGGCCGGCCAGCAGCATGCGCTGGAACAGGTCCGGGCTTGACCGTTTCCCAGGCCAGCACGCGGTCATGGATCAGCGGCAGGGCCACATCCGCCAGCACCTGCACTTCAAGCGGGTTCTGGTCTGTCCGGTTGACCCCGCGGCCCCGCCCGATCGCCTGAATTACCTCGTCATCGCAGATGGCCGCGCGCAACAGTTCAGCATCCGGGTCGACGTGGGTCAGCGTCTTGATGATCGCGCATGCCGGCTCGTCGCGCAGATGAACCGCGCCGATATCCGTGTGGTAGCAGCCCTGTGGCAGAGTGACCGAAGAGACTTGCGCATGGGCGAGGCGAGGTCGGCCGTCGAGGGCAGCGGTCGCCCGATGACCATCAGCAACCCGACGTCGCCGTACCGGTCCAACCCGGCAATCGCATTGAAATGCGCCGTTTCGACACCTGGAATGCCGGCGAAGGCCTTCTCGATCGCCATGTAGGTCACGACAAGAGCCCGGCGCGGCGCGACGCGGAGCGCTTGCCAGCGAACGTGATCGACACATTCCTGCAGGCGATTGCGGCGGCGTGCCAGTTCGTCGGGCGCGACACGCGGCATTCGGCACAGATCGAGGTCTTGCCGAAGCCGCCGCTGACCAGGGTCAGGCGCTGATGCGGCTGCACTGCCTCGATCACGGTTACGGCCGTCCCGGGGAGGAAGCAGGTCCAGCATCAGGCCTGCCGCAGGGTGGCGTCGAGGTGCAGGATCGGAATGCCGGCCAGAGTATCGACGAGGGTCTTGCGTCCGTGCAGGGTCACCCGATGCGCGCCGGTCCCGTGTTCGGGCGTCGCCGCCGCGATCGATACGACCGGTGCCCCTGGCATCGCCTTCGAGGATCAGCGCCAGTGCCTCGCCAGAGACTGGCCGATGCGTCGCAGGATCACGTTGCGCCGCACCGTCGGCCGTGGCCTCCTGCGGCGGGCCCGGGCCGGCATGCCCGGATAAATGTCCGCGACCTGCACTAGGCTCGTCTCGAGTGCCGCGGCCGTCGGTGCAGTCGCGACAGCGTGAGGCCACCTGTGTCGCAGGGTGCTTCCGGCAGGATGTCTCGACCCGGATTGTTTCGCAAAGCGTCGGTCGCCAAGGCGGTGCCGCAATGCGGACAGAGTCGGCCTGCCGGCTCGGCGGCCACCGGGATCATCGCCGTCAACGCCGCGTCGACTGCCTCGGCCGAAGCCATCTTCACGATCGGCGGCAGTGCGACATCCTCGCTCGACCTCTGCCAGCAGCCCTCGTCGATCACGATCAGACCGAAGGGCTCGGTGCCCGAGGCGAGGCCGGTGAAGAAGCACGTCATAGGGTGCGAGCACCACGTCGGCCTCGGGCGACGTCGCGCTGGTTCTCCTGCTTCAGGCAGCCAGGCGTGAATGCGTGGCAGGACCACTGCTCGCGAACTGCAGGCAGACGGATTTGCCGACGCTCGAAGCCCCGACGGCGATTGCCAGCCTGAACCATATCGGTGATCCCGGCACATCGGCTTTCCAGGTCACCGGGTCCTTGCCGTCATAGCCGCGTAGCACGGCCACCGGCCCCGCGATGCTCTTCCGCCAGGCCGCGGCAGCCTCTTCGGCAAGCGTATGCGACGGCGTCACGACCAGGACCCGGTGCGGCAATCCCCGGCCTCGCATTTCGGCCTGCCAAGCGGCAATCCTCGTTCGGGAGATAGCCGCTCTTGCCGAGGCCGACGCGTGGCGCGGATACCGGCGACGGGCCGTTTTCCGGAGCGGTCTCCCGTCCACCAGTCGGATGCGGCCTCGAGCGCCGCCCCGATCGCCGCATCAAGCCGCGCCCTTGCGTCGTCCGCGGGCAACATCTCTTCGAGCGGGCGGCGGTTCCGGCTTGATCGTGGCGCGTTCAGGCAGTCGACCGCACGCCTCGAGGCGCAGCTTGTCGGTAACTTTCCTGTACGCGTCCCTATGGCTCCATGGTCCGGAGCCGTTCTGGCGCCCCCGCGTCAGGTCGGCTGTGGCTTCAAAACGGTTCCAGACCTGAATTGCCAGTGCTTCCGCCTCAAGCGCGGCCCCCCGGTCCAGCGCGTCATGCACGGCGTGGAAGACGATCGACGACAACCATGCATCGCGACCATCGATCACCAGACCGCGCGCATCGCGCTGCCAGCCGCCCCCGGTCGTTCCGGGAGGCTTGTTGCCAGAACGCGTTTCACGCTGGCCCGGCTCGGCATTCGCGCCCGTCAATGCGGTGACCGCCGCAAGCAGAAGGTCGAACTGTCCGGCGTCAACCAGGGGCAGATCCTGCAGCGGCACTTCGGCCGGGGACTCGCCGGTCACCCATTCATAGGGCCGCCCCGTCCCGGGGTGGACAGCAAAGGCAACGAATTGCTGGCCGAGGCCAAGAACCTCGACCGGTCCGGCCCGTCGCTTGGAAAAGGGCGATGTCCGTCCGATAGATCAGCAACCGGCGCGGCCATTGCCCGACCCGAACGAGTGTTGGCCCCAGAAGGCGCTCGGCCTCGGCGCTGATCCTGTGCGCAAGTTCAGGGTCCTCGATATCGATGTCGATCGCAATGAGGTGCCCGGTCCTGAGGCCGATCCCCGCGGTGGGCCAGGTTGCTGACCATTCCGCAATCTGCGCCTCATCGATGCCAACGGAGGCCCAGCGATTGGGGGAGGGGCGCTTTGTTCCGGGCAGGATCGGCAGCGGGGCATAGCCATTGTCGAGAAGTCTGGCAGCCAGGGCTGCATATCCCGTGTCCGCCCATGCTGGTAGTGGCCGCCAGCCGGCAGCCTGTCGTGTCTTCCCTGTTGGTCCTCGCGCGGGTCCGGTCCGGGCGATCCCGCGCCATGGCTCTAGTCCGGCGTGAAGCTCTGCCGGGCCTCGAAGGCCTCGACATCGCTCAGACGGTAGAACACGCGGCCGCCGAGGCGCATCCAGGCCGGGCCGTAGCTGAAGCCTCCCTCCAGCGCTGCAAGCGTGCGCGGTGCCAGGCGCCAGCGGCGGCGCAAGCTCCGCGGTCGTCAGCAGGTCCGGGATCGATTGCGCCACCTCAGCACACCACCCGGGCCAGCGAGACGTAGACCGCGAAAAGCGCGCCGCCGTCGGCCAAAACGCCGATATCCTCGATGCGATAGCGATTTCCCGCCAAAACCACCTGCGCCAGGTCCCAGGCTCGGAAATACCCGGGCAGCTTCTCGTATTCTTCCTGGTCATCTTCCATTCGCCGTCTCCACAGAAGGGTTTTCCTGACAGTCAAAGGCCAACCCGAGGGCCGGATTGGGACATCTGCGATGGAAATTTCCTGCGGGCCCTGAGCTTCGCCAATGCACGCTGGAAACGCTTGCGCGCGGCCGCGGGCCTCATGCCCATCGCACGGCCTGCCTCTTCCTGGGTTTCGCCCAAAAGAAAGACCCGTTTCAGAAGGCGTCCTTCATTCGGCGCAAGATCGGCAAGGTGATCGTCGATGGACCGAGTCTCCACCGTAGCCCGCCCTTCCAGCATGGCCGTTTGTACCTCGGCGGCTGGATCATCGATGTGCTGGGCGTCCGCGGCCAACAGTCGGGCGCGGATCAGGTCGCGGCGGATGTCGCGCTCAAGGTTGAGCAGAAGCGTCGCAGTGACCGCAGCGACACGTTCAAGGTTAATGGTCAGGATCGCGTCGCTGATCCGGGAAATGATCTCGCCCGACAGATCTTCACGCGCGCCGGGAAAACCACGCCAGAGGCGCCAGAACACTGGGTAATCCTCCCCATGGTTAAGGGGATGCAGAAGGTAGAATTTTCTCGGCAGGATGGACGAGGAGATTCCGATGAAGAAGAGCCGTTTCACCGAAGCCCAGATCATGGGCGTGCTGCGCCAGGCTGAGGGCGGGATGCCCGTTCCCGAGCTGTGCCGCGAGCATGGGATCAGCAGCGCGACGTTCTACAAGTGGCGGGCCAAGTATGGCGGCATGGATGCGTCCATGATGAGCCAGATGAAGGCCCTCGAGGACGAGAACCGGCGGCTGAAGCGCATGTTTGCCGATCTCAGCATGCAGGCCGACCTGCTTCGAGAGGCTCTTGGAAAAAAGTGACGCGGCCAGCTCGACGCCGGGAGTTGGCCGAGAAGGCGGTGGCGACGAAGGGTGTCAGCATCGCGCTGGCGTGCCGCGCGTTCGGCGTCAGCGAGACCTGTTTCCGCTACAGTCCGAGGCGCGACGAAGAGAACGAGATGATCGCCGACCTGCTGGTGGGGCTGACCAATGTCCACAAGACGTGGGGGTTCGGGCTGTGCTTCCTCCACCTGCGGAACGTGAAGGGGCATGTCTGGAACCACAAGCGGGTTCACCGGATCTACTGCGAACTGGAGCTGAACCTGCGCATCAAGCCGCGGCGACGGCTGAAGCGCGAGAAGCCCGAGGAACTGGCCGTGCCGGATGCCCCGAACCTGGTCTGGTCGATGGATTTCATGGCGGACCGCTTGGCCGACGGGCGGCAATTCCGGCTTCTGAACGTGCTAGACGACTTCAATCGCGAGGGCCTGGGGATCGAGGTCGACTTCTCGCTGCCCGCCGAACGGGTCGTCCGCTCCCTGAACCAGATCATCGAATGGCGCGGAAAGCCCCTGGCGATCAGGGTCGACAACGGCCCCGAATACGTCAGTTCCACGCTGATGACCTGGGCCGAGAAGCAGGGCATCGCCCTGACATACATCCAGCCCGGCAAGCCGCAGCAGAACGCCTATGTCGAGCGTTACAACCGGACGGTCCGCCACGAATGGCTCGACCTCTACATCTTTGAAACCATCGAGGAGGTGCAGCAGATCGCCACCGAATGGCTATGGACCTACAACAACGAACGCCCGAATATGGGCATCGGCGGCGTTACACCCGCCATGAAGCTGAAAATGGCCGCGTGAGTTCTACGGTCGCGCCCCGTTAAAACGGGGAGGATTACCACTGCATCGAGACCGGGCCACAAAGCCACGATGACCATGATCTGTGCGGTTCGATCGATAGGGGCAGTCCGATTGTGCTGCAGCGACCAAAGCTCGGATCACGCCGAACCGTGTCGCGGTATCGCTGCTCGGGGAATGCTGATGCTCCATCAGCGAGGCTATGGACTGGAACCGGCGAAGTTCGGGACTGGCCCGCCGCATCGCCGTGAATGCCGTCTCGGACGAGGTTCGGTTCAGGGTTGTGGAGAGGGATGCGTGGAGTGCGGACCAGGAGGCGCGCATGACGTCCAGCCTTTCGGCCGGGCGTCTGGCGCCTCACGGGGGCTCGCAGAGGGTTTCGGGAATGGGAGAGAGAAACGGGCGCCGCGGAGGCGCCGGGTGTCAGATCAGGTCCGGTTCTTGGCTTCGCAGGCCGGGCAGATCGCCTCAGCGGGCAAGGTCACGACGTAGTTATGCCGCTGCAGCCGGATATGCAGACGTGCGCCATGACGCACGCCCAGCAGTTTGCCGCATTCAACGCAGCGCCATTGGGCTGGGTCGATATTGGCGGTCCAGGCGTGGGTTGCAGGGCGATCGCGGCGGTGGTCGAACGGATAGGCCATTTGAGGCTCCTCTAGTTGTCTGAGGAGACCTGAGTTGCTGATCAAATATCGGACCGTCGCCCGCGAAAGGTCGGACCCGCGTCCGACTCTTCGGGTCGCTTATCAGTCGGGCTTCAAACGCCAGAGACCGCGCTGCGAATTCTCGAAGTATACGCCAACCACTGACTTCCTGAAGTTCGATTTCCAGGCATCTGCCGGGCTACGAACACCTGTGCCATCGACAGCATGCCCTGTAGGGACCCCAGGGGAACCTGCCTTGTGTGCCTTGACCAACCTATCCAATATCTTGATCTGGATCGGCCCCAGAACCGGCAACGGTACCTTTCCAGGAATATAGAGCATCGCAAGGTGGGTTCCGAAGCTCATCAGCGCGACCTCGGTTCCGCCCATCGCAAGCCACCGTCCTGCTGCGAACCGTTGCCTGAGATCGGCAATTGATGCGTCGTCGAGTTTTCCGTCTGACAGAATTTCCGGTAGTGGCACAACTACGTTCGGACCCAAATGGGTCAAAGGAGTTCCGACCGCCGTAAGTACTACTCCGATGCCACCGCCCTGCCTGCTGCGAAGCATATGGTCAGACATTTGAAGACGTGCAAGTTGGTCGATCCGACGCACCAGGAACAACGGAATGTCTTGGTGATCCCCACGCCAGGTGCCGAGCGAAATCAAGTCCTCGGTCACATTCTCAATCCGACCCCTGCCGATCAGGGGACGTAGCGCGTTTAGGACGATTTCGTCGAGCCAATCGCGCTTCAGAACGTAAAGGCGGGTGTCTTCAGATACCAGTTTCCCGGATGGTTCGTGAAAAAGGTCCTCCGCTTCGACCTCTCCTTCACGTTTGCCCATCTCGACGAGAATTTCCTCGTCGCCTTGATCCGAGAGAATTCTGGATTGCCTTGCCTTGAAGGCAATGACCCCACCGTCCATCAATCGCTGCGGATCGAGGCCAAGTCGCCTGAGATGGCCCCCTGAGATTTCATCTTCCGGAAGGTCATGCAGTTCCAGCAGATTTGGCAGGATCTCGGCGATTTCCTTGTATTCGAGAGGCTGCAGTCGTTTCAGGATGCCCCAGAACTGCAACAGACGATATCCGAGATCGCGATCGTCGACCGATGGCTTGCTTTGAAGATTGGACCGACGATCGCCAAAGGATATCTCCAGGGATCGCAGCCTTTCTTTGGGTGGCCGCTTGTACTTCACCGCGAGATTGACCCGGCTGAAACCCTCTACCCGCTTCAGAAGGCGACCTCCGCCGATCCAACGCTCCGCCGTATCCTCGATATCATCATCGATTGTCACTCGAAGCGACAACCTTCGAGCCCAGGTCCCGAGGCGCATCTCGATTTCGATGATCTTGGCGAGCCCTACCTCCACGTCATCCCAAGGCGGCAGCGGCAGGGTCAACGAGGAATGGAATTGCGAGAGGTCGTAATATCGCCAGCTGAGCGGCTTCTTCGAGAGGTCGGTCTTGAACACGACCTCGGCAAACGTCTCTGCCACCGACATGCGAACCTGTGGGCTCGCCCCGCAAGCCTCGATCAACCCCTCGTCAGGCGTCCAGACCAGCGAGGCCTCGTTCGACGGGCGGAAGTAGATCGTCTTTCGCTGACCACCGTCCTTGTGATGGAACACGCTGGACAAGGGTCCGGCATGGCGGACAATGACCAGGAGCGAAGGACGATGGGTTGGCGTCGCCTGAAGATGAAGAGTGCTGATGTCAACTTTCGACGGCAGGTCCAGTCTTGTCGTCAGGAGCCCGGCGAGAGTCCCCGGGGTCCATCTGCTGGACGCTGGTGATCGTGGCGGCGCCCGCATCAGCTTCGAACGCATCGTACATCCTGCCATGGTCGCGGTACTGACGAACCGCATGGAATGCCTCCGCATCCCGGAAGTCTTGCTGACGTCCAAGAAACATCCAGATGCAGCGACACAATTCGTTGGGCTGCGCATCAAACTCTTGGTATTGCTCGTGGCTCAGCCGCTCTTTCGCAACATGGGACAGTGACTTAATGCCATTGGCAGACGCGAGCTGATTGATCCGGACGCAGCGGTCTTCGATTGGGCGCAGGAACTCTATCGTCTGCTCGTCGAGAAGGGACTTTACGGATCTGCGAAACGCATCTTCGTCTTCGGAAGCCGGCCAATCCAGGTCGCGCTGATCGTCCGTTTCGTCTTCTTGCCATTCGACGATCTGCCGTAACAATTCCATGGGGGCGGTGTCGGCAATCTGCAGGGTTTCACGACCAACCCTGTTGTAGCGCTGGCCCAAATTGACCTCCTCAGCTTCTGAAAACTGGTCCGATTAAGCAGGACGTCAGTGAGTCCCGCAAGAAAGCTTGTGCCAACTGTCCCATTTCGGGCACCGGATTGGCCTTTGACTGGCAGATGCTCCCGAAAGGTCTGCCATGTCCGGCCCCAATGCCTTGTCACCTTTTCTGATGTCTCCCGCCGAACGCCGCGCCGAGTTGTGCCGCCTGCTTGGCCCTCGGCCTGATCCGGCTGTTGCATGCGCCAGTCAAGTGAACTCTCTGACGACATTGGAGAATGTTCGCTACACTTTCCGCCCGTCGCGAGCGGTCAGTCCGGACTGCAAAACACGGGAGACCCGCATGATGACGCTCGATCCGATCCCCGCACGGCTGGCCGCGCTGAAGACCACGCCGACGCCCGACCTGAAGACAGCAGTGGCGCGACCTGTTCGACAGCGAGCCGCCGCCGTTCAACCGCCGCTACCTCGAAAGTCCCGCCTGGCCTACCGCATCCAGGAACTCGCCTATGGCGGGCTGAAGCCGGAGACGATCCGGCGGCTGGAGCGGCTGGGCGAGGAACTGGACGGCGGCGACCGGACGCAAGCGCGGCATCCGCGCCGACCGCGACCGCCCGATCACCGGCACGCGGCTGCTGCGCGAATGGCAGGGCGTCGAGCACGATCGTCACCGTCACCGCCGACGGCTTCGAATGGCAGGGGCGGCCCTACAAGTCGCTGTCGGCCATCGCCCGCGCCATCACCGGCACGCGCTGGAACGGCTGGGTCTTCTTCGGCCTCAAGAACCACAGGGGGCGGACATGACGAAGCCGCCGAAAAATCGAAGGTCGTCCGCAAGCTGCGCTGCGCCGTCTACACCCGGAAATCCTCCGAGGAAGGGCTGGAGCAGGAGTTCAACTCGCCTCCATGCCCAGCGCGAGGCCTGCGAGGCCTACATCGCCAGCCAGCGGTCCGAGGGCTGGGTGCTGGTCCGCGATCAGTACGACGACGGCGGCATCTCCGGCGGCACGCTGGAACGCCCCGGCCTGAAGCGGCTGCTGGCCGACATCGAGGACGGGCTGGTCGACGTGGTGGTGGTCTACAAGATCGACCGCCTCAGCCGCTCGCTCGCCGACTTCGCCAAGCTGGTCGAGGTGTTCGACCGGAACGGCGTGACCTTCGTCTCGGTCACGCAGTCGTTCAACACCACCACGTCCATGGGGCGGCTGACGCTGAACATCCTGCTCTCGCTTCGCCCAGTTCGAGCGCGAGGTGACGGCCGAGCGCATCCGCGACAAGGTCGCCGCCATCTCGCAGGAAGGGCATGTGGATGGGCGGCGTGCCGCCCTACGGCTACCGCGTCGAGAACCGGAAGCTGGTGGTCGACGAAGAGAGCGCCGCGCATGTGCGCTGGATCTTCGCCCGCTTCCTCGAGATCGGGTCCTGCACGGAACTGGCGCGGGAGGTCGGCGACGCGCGGCATCCGCACGCCGCGCGGCAACCGGATCGACAAGAAATACATCTACCGGATGCTCAGCAACCGCGCCTACATCGGCGAGGCGGTCCACAAGGGCGACAGCTATCCCGGCGAGCACGACGCCATCATCGACCGCGAGACGTGGGACCGTGTCCACGCCATCCTGCAGGAGAGCCCCCGGAAGCGCGCCGCCCGCACCCGCGCCGACACGCCCGCGCTGCTGAAGGGGCTGCTGTTCGGGCCCGATGGCGCCGCGTTCTCGCCGACCCATACCCGCAAGGGCGACAGGCTCTACCGCTACTACGTCAGCCAGACCGTGCTGAAGCATGGCGCCGGGTCGTGCCCGGTCGGCCGCGTACCCGCGGGCGAGATCGAGGCCGCCGTCATCGACCAGCTGCGCGCCGTGTTCCGCCAGCCAGAGATCGTGGCGGGGACTTGGAAGGCGGCGCGCGCCCACGCCGACGACATCTCCGAGGCCGACGCACGCGCGGCATTGCAGCAGCTCGATCCGCTGTGGGACGAACTCTTCCCCGCCGAGCAGGCGCGCATCGTGGCGCTGCTGGTCGAGCGCGTGGACATCGGCACGGACGGGCTGAACGTCCGGCTCCGGATGGACGGGCTCGGCGGCCTCGCGCGCGAGATGCTGGCCGGAGACATGGGAGCGGCCGCATGACCCGCGCGCACGCCGATCCCCGAGACGGTGACGCTCCATGTCCCATTCCGCATCGTGAAGCGCGGCGGGCGGAAGGAGATGCAGCTGCCCGACCGGTGTCCGACGCAGCAGCGAACGCCGGACAGCACGCTGGTCAAGGCGCTGGCCCGCGCCTTCCGCTGGAAGCGCATGCTGAAGTCGGGTGAGTTCGCCACCATCGCCGAACTGGCCGAGCGCGAGGGGATCGCTGCACCATACCTCACGAGGACGATGCGCCTGTCGCATCTGTCCCCAGACCTGGTTGAGTCGATCCTCGAAGGACGTCAGCCGTCCGGTCTCAAGCTGGAGGCGCTGCGCAGCACCCTGCCAATGGCATGGTCCGGAGCAGCGAACTGTCCTGAGCGCTCCTCTAGATTGAAGATGCCATCGGCGAGCAGCTGGCTTCATGCTTGCGTCGCCCTGGGGCGACAGCTTAGTCTGGCGCCGTAAACGGCGGTAATGTCAGCTCAAAATCGGGGCGCCCGGCAATCCCGTCGCCGTCCGATAGTTGAGAGCGACCATGGAAGCGGCCGAGCGCACGATAAGTCAAATTCTGACGGAACAGATTCGATACGAAATACCCGCGTATCAGCGCCCATATTCCTGGGAGAAGGGTAACGTTGAGCAATTACTCGATGATGTTTGGGAGGCGTTTGCGGCTAACGATGAGGAATATTTCATCGGCTCGCTCATCACGATCGAGCGTGAGAAGGGTCGTCTTTACGATGTCGTGGACGGTCAGCAGCGTCTCACAACGCTTAACTTGATCTTTTCACGCCTGCGCGATGCGCGTCGATGAACCAGCGAAATCCGAGCTTGGTCGGCGCGTTTTGCCACGCAATGCCCTGACCGGTGAAGAGGAGACGCCACGCCTGACCCTGCGCCAGCGAGATCAGAGCTTCTTCCGCCGATATGTGCTGGCTGGGGAAGTGGTGCCCGAGGCGGTACGCAAAGAAATCGCCAAGGAGCAGGACGCCCCAAAGCAGCGCATCATCGAGAACCTGGAGGCCATCGACACCTTCATCGCGCAGCACGACCAGAAGACGCTGAAGCTGTTCGCAAACTACCTGCTCAGCAGGGTCTATGTGGTGTTTGTCACCACTGCTTCCTGGCAGTCGGCATATCGGCTGTTTAATGTTCTGAACGCCCGCGGCATGGCGCTGTCAAATGCCGACCTGATCAAGAACATGCTGTTCGCGCGGCTTGGCGGCAATACAGCTCGTAGCAGTGATCTGGACGAGGCCTGGCTCGAACTGGAGGAGCAGATCGGTATCGAACGGCTTGACCAGTTCATGGCGCATCATCGCAGCTCGATCGTCGCGACAAAAGCTCGGAAGGCACTGCACGAGGAGTTTGAACCCCTTATCGAGACTGCAGCCGTCGCCGTTCACTTTCCTCGACGAGTTGAATACCTCCGCCCGCAACTATCTGCGCGTTCTGCAGGAATGAGTTCGAGGCGCCTGCAGCTCGTCGCGCCGATCAGATCGCTGCAAGCGGGTAGCGTTCGAGGAGTGGATCCCGCCGCTGCTTGCCTTCTTGAACAGGCCGGTTGCTGACATGCCAGAGGGGGAGTTCATCGATCTACTCGAACGGATCACCTATCAGAACTGGATCCGGCGGCTCGCGTTCACTGCGCGTTTAACAGCGTACTTCCAGCTCATCACCGCGATCCGTGCCGGGAAAAGCGCGGACGACATCCGTGCGATCTTCCGAGCCAATGCCAACGACGATGAGTTCCGTTCTCTGCTTGACGGCGAGGTTTATGGGCGGCCCTTCGCGCAGGCCGTCCTGCTGCGGCTTGAAGAGGCCGATCAGGACAGAGTCGGTCACCAAGGACTTCGGCGGCAAAATCACCATCGAGCATGTTCTGCCTCAGGCGCTCAAGGACGCCTACTGGCGTGAGCGTTTCACCGATGACGAACACCGCCTCTGGCTGCACCGCCTTGGCAATCTTGCGCTGCTTGCCGGCATCAAGAATTACAAGGCGCAGTACTTTCCATTCGATCGCAAGAAGAAGATCTACGCAGAGCGGAACAACCGGGTTTCCTTCGACACCACAAAGCCGATCCTGTCGGCCGATCATTGGACGAAGGACCTGCTGACCGCACGTCAGGCTGATCTGGTCGACAGAGCGCAACGGATATGGTCAGTCAATGCGTAGTGGTTTGTCGCCTCGGGGCATGGTCGGCACCGAATGCCGACCCGATCCAGTGCTTCCGTTCTCCGATAGTTTTTTCCAGCTGGGCGGGAGGGTGACGATGAGCATGAACGAAGCTGACACGCGGTATCACCTCATCGACCCAGTCCTCCGGGCAAAAGGCTATGTGAGCCGGGACCAGGTTACGCTCGAAACCGTTCTGACGCCGCCGCCGGTGGAGCCCACGGGCCAAAGGGGCGCAGGCGGAAAGGCCCCGGTCGCACGGACTATCTGCTCTGCGTGCAGCTCGACGGACATGCCCAAGTCGATGCCCGTCGCTGTGCTCGAAGCCAAGAAGGAAGAGTGACGACCCGCTCAAGGGCATGCAGCAAGCCAAGGCGTACGCCGACTGCGAACGATACGAGGTCAAGTATGTTTTCTCCACCAATGGCCACCGCTACGGGGAGTCCGACTGCTTCACCAGCCTGCAGGCTGGGCCATTTCAGTTTCCCGATTTCCCCACGCACCCCGACCTGACGGCACGTTATGCCAAGGACAGTGGGCATCGACCTGCACGCCCCCGAGGCAGCCATGCTGTTCCAGGCGGACAGCCCGGCGTGGGCTCAAAGCCGCTACTACCAGGACGCGGCCATCCGCGCCGCCTTCGAGAAGATCCTTCTCGACCGCCAGAGCCGGCACGGCGCCCCGGGTGCTGCTGACGCTCGCCACAGGCGCAGGCAAGACCGATCATCGCCACGAACCTGCTCTGGCGGCTGTCGCAGGCTGGCCAGCTGCCCAAAGCCAGCGCTCTTCCTGTGCGACCGGGATGAACTTCGCGAGCAGGCCTACAACAAGCTCAAGGCCGCCTTCGGTGACAACGCCCGCATCGTGAAGACAGAGCGGGGCGGCAACGCCGCGCAGAACGCACGGCATCCATATCGCCACCTACCAGACGCTCGGTCTGGACGACGACGACGGGCTTCGCCAGCTTCCTGTCCGAGCACTACGGCGAGGACGCGTTCAGCGTCATCATCATCGACGAGTGCCACCGCTCTGCCTGGGGCCGGTGGTCCGAGGTGCTTCGAGCGCAACCCGAACGCCATCCACATCGGCCTGACCGCGACGCCGCGGAAGCTCGAGGAATCGAAGCAGGCCAGCGCCGAGGACCAGCGAGATCACTGCCAACAACCAGAAAGTACTTCGGCGAACCGGTCTACGAGTACACCCTGATCGAGGCGCAGGAGGACGGCTACCTGGCCGCCTGCGAGATCGTCAAGCGCAAGGCCAGCATCGACGACATGGTCTTCACCCGAGAGCGAAATCCTCGCGGCGGGCGTCACGAGACATCAAGACGGGCATGCCGCTCACCGAGGACGACCTGACCGAAGGACGCGGTACACCGGCAAGGACTTCGACGACGAACTGTTCATCGAATTGCGCACGCCCGAAGATGTGCGAAGACCTGTTCCAGCTGCTTTGCGCGAACGGCGGGCCGGAGCAAAAGGTCATCATCTTCTGCACGCGCGAGATTCATGCCGACCGGCGTCGCGCAGCACATGAACAACCTCTACGTGCGATGGTGCCGCGAGCAGCGGCCAGACGCCGAAGGACCACTACGCCTTCAAATGCATGGGCGGCGCGAACAACGGCGCCGACATGATCGAGCCGATGCGCGGCTCCGGCGAACGCGCCTTCATCGCCTGCACGGTCGACCTGCTGGAGGCCGGCGTGGACATCGAGCGGCTGAATGCCGTCGTCTTCTTCCGCTACCTGCAGTCGCCGATCAAGTTCTACCAGATGGTCGGCCGCGGCACACGCATCCACGAAGAGACGGCAGAAGTACAAGTTCTGGCTCTACGACTACACCGGCGTCACCGATCTCTTCGGCACCGAATTCATCACCAAGCCGCCGCGCCCCCGAGGCGATGGCGGCACGGGCGGCGGTGGCGAAGGGTGGCGGATGACGCGGGCGGAGGCGACGGCCCGCCTGTCGCCGAGATCGGCGGGCAAGCAGGTCCTCATCAACCCGCAGGGCCGCTTCATCCTGGTCAGCCGCGACGGGCGCGACACCCCGATCCCGGTGGACGAGTACCGCGCGCGAGGTGATCCGGCGCGTGTTCTGGCGCGAGGCGCACACACCTCGACGAGTTCCGTGCACTGTGGATCGAGACGACCAGAAGCGCCGCAACCTGATCGATCACCTGCTGGGCGACAACTTCAGCCCGGAAGTGATCCGTGAAATCGACCAGGATGAGCGACTTCGACCTCTACGATTTCTTCGGCCACCACGGCTACCACGCGCGCGCGCTCAAACGCGCCGAGCGCGAGCGGGCAGTATATCGACTTGAACCACGGTCTGGTTTGACGGCATGGACCCTAAGGCCGCGACCGTGCTGAAGAGCTTCGGGCACCAGTTCGCGCAGGGCGGCACGGATGCGCTGGAGACACCGGCGCTGTGGGATGTCCCGGAAATCCGGATGGCAGGAGGGCTCGCCGCGCTTCGCGGAGTCGGAAAACCGTCCGATGTGGTACGGGAAGCGAAGGGAAGGTTGTTCGGGACGTGACAGCAAAGACCAAATTAGGAGATGTGCTTACCGAAATTAAAGGGGGTATCGGAAGCGATTGGGCACGCTTCCCCGTCTATGGCGCGACCGTCGATGGGCTGGCGCCGGCGAAAGAGCCGCCCGGTAAAAACCCGCAGAAATACAAACCGGTAACGCCAGGCACTATCTTCTATAACCCGATGCGTATCCTTATCGGATCAGTCGCGTTCGTAGATGTCGGCGATACCGCTGGCATTACAAGTCCCGACTACGTCGTATTCCGGGGAAACGAAGGCAGCGTGGATTCATACTACTTCTATCATTGGTTGCGTTCGCCGCTCGGTCATGAATGCATTTTGTCGCTTGCCCGAGGGGCAGTCCGGGAGCGAATGCTATTCAACAGGCTCGCTGAAGCCACAGTAATTCTTCCAAGCTATGATGTTCAGGTCGATTTTGCAGATAAACTCAGATTGGCAAGAAACGAAATTGTTCGGATCAAATCTGCAATAGATGTCCAGCTTGCTGATATCAAAAGTCTTCCGCATCGGATAGTCGCCGCATCTTTTGAGGACAAAACATGAAGCGCAGAAAAAGTAAGGCGCCTGCGCACAAGGCCATAAACAATACCCGTTCGCTTTCGACATTCGTCAAGGGCATCTGCGACATCATGCGCCGGTCCAACTGCGCCAGCGCCCTGCAGTATGTCCCGGAGCTGACTTGGATCCTGTTCCTGCGCCTTCTGGACGCGCAGGAGACGCGGGACCAGTGAAGAAGCCGGAGGCGTTGGGGCGAACGGACTTCGCTCCCGCCCTGCGCGCGCCCTACCGCTGGCAGGACTGGGCCGCGCCATATTCGGACAAGCCGGGCCATCCGAAAACACCGCGAAGGCAAGCCTGTTGGCTGGAAGCGTCAGGAGCTGTTCGCAGCGGGCGACGGCAAGCTTTTCGACTTCATCAACAAGGAACTGCTGCCTGCCCTGCACGGGCTGGACCTCGATGCGGCGACGGGATTGCCGCAACGCCGGTGCCACGCCCAAAGCAGCGCATCATCGGCAGGATCATGACGGCGGTGGAGCGGGTACGTGTGGATTCCGAAACGAACCTGCGCGATATCTTCGATCGGGTGCGACGAAATCAGCGTCGACAACATCGACGACACCCACTTCTTCACGCTGAGTCCAGGTGTACGAGGACCTGCTGCTGAAGATGGGTGAGAAGAACTCCGACGGCGGCCAGTTCTTCACGCCGCGCGAAGTGATCCGGGCCATGGTTCACACGGTTGAACCGAAGCTTGGCCAGACGATCTACGACCCCTGCTGCGGGACTGGCGGTTTCCTCGCGATCGCCTACGAGCACATCGCGCGGAAGCTTGGCGCGAGCTCCCCTCAGCACGGATCTCGACGACGCTGAAGCACGACACCTTCTTCGGTCGCGAAAAGGAGAACCTCGTCATCCCGATCGCGCTGGCCAACCTCGTTCTGCACGGGATCGACCAGCCCAATCTCTGGCATGGCAACTCCCTCACGCGCCGGGCGACCTACGGCGCGCTGTTCGACAAGGCGCCGAAGCAGTTCGATGTCATCCTGACCAACCCGCCATTCGGCGGAAAGGAAGGCAAGGACGCGCAGAAGAACTTTGCCTTCGAGACCAGCTCGACGCAGGTGCTGTTCGTCCAGGACATCCTTGCCGAGCTGGCTCCGAAGGGCACCTGCGCCATCGTTCTCGACGAAGGCATGCTGTTCCGGACCAACGAAAGCTCCTTCGTTGAGACGAAGCGCAAGCTGGTCGACGAATGCGACCTTTGGGCAATCGTGAGCCTGCCGGGCGGGGTCTTCTCGACCGCTGGCGCGGGCGTGAAGACCAACCTGCTGTTCTTCACCAAGGGCAAGAAGACCGAGCGCATCTGGTACTACGACCTGACGCCATGTGAAGGTCGGCAAGAAGACCCCGCTCACGCTGGCGCATTTCGGTTTCGACAAGGATGGGAAGCCGCTTGCCGACAGCGCGCTGCCCGCCAACCTGACCGCCGATTGGCTTGAACAGGAAGAGAACGCGGGGAAGCCGTTCCCGACCTACGCCCGGCTGCTGCCGCTCCGCGGCAAGACGGAGGCCGACAGCCGTTATTCCTGGACCATCGACTTCGCTGCGCGCCGCGCGAAGGCCCGCGAGGAAATGCAGCCCATCCTGGCGCAGGCAGCCGAAACCAAGGCCGAGGTGATCGACCTCAAGGAGAAGCTCAAGCGCCTGAAGAAGCTGGAGACCTCAGATGGCGAGGTGGCTGCGCTGATCAGCGAAATCAGCGAAAAGGAAAAGGCGGCGCGAGAACTGGAGGCTCAGGCAGCTGCCATTGACGCTGCTGTCTTCGACCTAAAGGCGGTCAATCCGAGCACCGTTGCAAAGTTTGACGACCGATCGCCCGCTGAGATCATCCAGAGCATCCACGATCAGGGCCGCATCGTGGCCGAAGCGCTCGCTCGGCTCGCGGCCTTGGTCGAAAACGACGACGCCAGCTTGCCAATGGTGGGTGTTGCGCGTCCCTGACGTGCACGCCACTGCTCGTGGCCTTCGCGGCGGGTGCGCCTACTTTGCCTGCACCTCGCCGGCCCAGAGCTTTGTCTCGGGGCTCGGGGTTCTCTTGCCATTCGCAAGGTCGAACCGTAGCAACCCGGCCTTTCTGTTTGCCGCCGCGATCTTGTTCAGATGCGTGGTCCGAACGGGAACCTGCTCCATAACCTCGCCGGCAAGCGTGCTGAACGCAATGCCAGGTCTGTCGGCAACAATACGAAGCACCAGTTCGGTGGCCCAGCCCATGTGGGCAGAACAGCCGACTCCATCACGATCAGTCTCGAAAGCGATGATCTGATCATCCGGAAAGAGCTGCGACTGGCCGCTCTCCTCTGTCTGGATAGCGTGGCGGGTGCGAACCGCCTCCTTTTCTACCTTTTCCTGAACGCTGCGGAACACCTCTACACCGAAACTACTGTGCGTGCCGAGGATCAAGCGCATCTTGATCCGGTCCTCACGAGGCTTCCGGATGGCCATGTCCGTCAGATATGTCGCGACCCGTGCCTCCTTCATCCTGGCTTTCAAGAGATGCAGGACTTTCGTTTCGTTGGCCCCCTCGGGCAGCGCCTCGAACGCAGCCTTCCAGGCGGGGTCCGCTAGGAAGCGACCGACCGATTGCGCCACACCATCCCAGCCTGCGTGTCGGTTCACTTCTTCGGCCATGAAATTGAACAGGAACTCGCCGTTCAGAGATTCCGGAGAAAATCGAAGACCTTGCCGGACTCGACATTCCAGCCGGTTGGGTCGATGAAAGTGAAAGTGAAGCCATCGCGGCAGGCGGAGCGGATGCCATCGAGATTGTCCTCGAAAGCACCAGAGAACACCTGGATATCGAATTCGGGCTTCTGGGCTGCAAACTGTTGGAGCTTGGCGACCGAAGCCGGGTTTCGCTCGCAGAACCGGAAACGAACCTTCAGCCCCGGGCGCCCCATATCCAGTAGCGACCGGCGGACGGCATCCAGCGTTTCTATGGCCTGAGAAAATGAAGCGTCTGAGTACTTGTCCGTGTCCGAGACCCGCCAAGGGCCCGCAAATGCATCCACGAAATTGAAGACCGGCGATCTGCCCTGGAACAGCTTGTACGCCGCTGACTTCAAGATACTTGTTGAGAAACAGGTGCTTGATGAACGACTGTTCGCGCCCCTGATAGTTTTCGATCCGAGGCGGCATCAAGCATCCTCGGGCTGCAGTGCACGGATGATGGGTTCGGGAACGATCTGCCAGGGAAAGCCATTCCATTCTTCGCCATCGAGCAAGACGCCCGCCTGACTTCGGCCGGGCACCGCCCCATTGCTTGAAGAAGAACGCCACGTCGTCACGGTCGCAGATGTCCCGGATCTGGCGGGCCCAGCTTTCGTCCATGGGCCGAGCCCGGGGCCCGCTCTCGCCGCCGACGATGGCCCAGGCGACGCCGCTGCAGATCGACATCCCCGATCGGTCCGAGCAGCGGCTCGAACGAGATGAAGCGTGCGTCGGAGTTGATCTGCTTCAGGTGCTCGATCCGGCTCGTGTGCGCGGCGTCCTCGACAGAAACGCCGAGCCAGATGTGGCGCGGGACCGGCCCACCATCATACCGCTTCCGGACGTAGTTGCGCATGAGCGAGCTGCGCTTGGTCAGCACCTGGTAGACGTGCCAGTCCGCCTGCTCCATGGCATCGAACACCGTGTCGATGAATGTGCGGTCGATGTCCTTGTGGAAGAGGTCGCTCATCGAGTTCACGAAGATCATCCGCGGCTTTTTCCAGAGCGCGGGCTGCTTCAGCCTCGACGGCCAGAGCGTCAGGTCGAAGCCTTGCTCGTAGGGGTGTCCAGCGATCCCACGCCAGCGCTCCGCGAAGCGCTCGGCGTAGCAGTTGTCACAACCCGGACCGACCTTGGTGCAGCCCGTCACCGGGTTCCACGTCGCGTCCGTCCATTCGATTTCCGACTTCTGGGCCACCTGCTCGCCTCACACTTTTTCAGCAACAGCTAACATGCGCGTTGACTCGGCACAAAGCACGAACATGCGGCTGGGGTGAGATTGGTCGCCAGCCGCAGCCGAACCAGCGCGCAACGGGCGGCGTTCGATCTCTGTTCCATCCGCCATCCAGATGGATTTTCCAAATCGCGTGCATCACGGACTTCGAAAGATCACTTGAAAGTCAATGACTTAAAGCTGTTCACCGAAAGCGCGGCGGTTAACAGGTCCGGAGAATATCGGCCCGGAGAGAACGCCCGTGCGCCCTTCCGGGCGTGGGCCGGTTAACAGCCCCTCCCGCATAACCCCCGAAAACAACGGAAAAATCCGGCCGCAGCCGGATCGGGAGAACGCTTTCGTGAGGGCAAGTGGCGGAGGAGGTGGGATTCGAACCCACGGTGGACTTGCGCCCACGTCGGTTTTCAAGACCGGTGCGATAGACCACTCCGCCACTCCTCCGACGCGCACGGGCTTACGCAGGCGGGGGTGATTCTGAAAGAGCACGCTTTCGGTGAAATCCGCCGATCGTGATCCCGCCCGGGACGCTCGGCCCTTTCCAGCACCTCTCGCCGCCGATATGATGCCGCCGGAGCGGCTGCGGGGCGAACCCGCGGACCACTGGCAATCAGCGCGGCAGCAAGACCGCGCATGCGAGAGGGCAACATGGCACGGGCATCCTTCAGGCAGATCCTTCTGGCTTCCGCCGCCGCATTGGCGTTGGGCGGCTGCGTCGGAGGCGGGGGCGGGGGCAGCGGCACCAAACCCGTAGCGGAGGGCGAAGCCCCTGCAAAGACACAGAAATCCACCCGGCTGGTGGACCGCGACGTCGAGGCGCCGAACGTCTTCCAGGTGACGGAAGAGGCGCTGTGGGACGGCCGGCCCAGCCTCGGCGGCGTCTGGGTCGCCTCGCCCGACACCAAGGACCCCGAGCGCGTGATCATGCGCAACCCGGCCAACGGCAAGTTCGTGATCGGCGCCCTTTTCCGGCGCGAGCGCGACAATCCCGGGCCGAAGCTGCAGATTTCTTCCGATGCCGCCGCCGCGCTCGGGATGCTGGCGGGCGCGCCCGCCAAGCTCTCGATCACCGCGTTGCGGCGCGAAGAGACCCCGGAGGAGACCCCGGCCTCGCCCATCCTCGACAGCGCCGAAACCGTGGCAGGCGCCGCGCCCGCGGCGGCGAAACCGGCAGCGAAGGCCGGGGCGATCGACGGAGGCGGGGTGGAGACGAAACCGCTGGATGCGCCGAAGGAAGAGGCCCCGGCGAAGAAGAAGAAGACGCGGCAAGAAGGCTGCAGCCGCGGCCACTGCCGCCGCGGCAGGCGCCGCCATCGAGGCGGCCGATCCCGCCGCGAAGCCCGCCGACGCGCCTGCGCCCGCCCCAACTCCGGCCCCTGCCCCCGCAGCCGCGGGTGGCAAGTCGATCCAGATCGGCATCTTCTCGGTCGAGGCCAATGCCAAGCGCGCGGTCGACACCCTTGCCAAGGCCGGCGTCCCGGCCGAGGTCCGCAGCGAGAACGCCAAGGGCAAGCCCTTCTGGTCGGTGATCGCCCGCGGCGATGCCGCCACGCTGAAGAAGATCAAGTCGGCGGGCTTCGCCGATGCCTACCTCTTGAAGTGACAGGAGCTTCCATGCTGCACCGCCTGCGCCTGGCCCTCATCCTCATGGCTGCCGTCCTGGCCGGAGCTCCCGCCCGGGCCTTCGAGACGGCAGGCGACCGCGGCCTGGGTCTATGACGTGACCACGCGGCACCGTGCTGATGGACAAGAACGCCGACCAGCCGCTGCCGCCGGCCTCGATGTCCAAGCTGATGACGATCAACATGCTGTTCGAGGCGCTGCGCGACGGGCGGGTGCACGATGGACACCGACCTTCGCCGTCTCGACCAGGGCGCAAGGCGATGCGGCGGCTCGACCATGTTCCTGCAGCGAACAGCGACCGGCCCACGGTCGAGGAACTGATCCACGGCATCATCGTGCAACTCGGGCAACGACGCCTGCGTCGTGGTGGCCGAGGGGCTGGCCGGCACCGAAGAGGCCTTTGCCGCGCAGATGACCGAACGCGGCGCAGGCGCTTGGGCATGACGGCATCGACCTTCGCCAATGCCTCGGGCTGGCCCGATCCGCAGCCACCGCATGTCGATGCGTGATCTGGGCATCCTGGCCCAGCGGCTGATCAGCGACTTCCCCGAGCTATTACCCGATCTTCGCCGCAGACCGAATTCAGCTATCGAGGACCGCGCGCCCGACAACCGCCACAACCGCAACCCGCTGCTGAAGCTGGGGATCGGGGCGGACGGGCTGAAGACCGGCCACACCGCAGGAGGCGGGCTATGGCCTGGTCGGCTCGGCCAGTGCAGGGCGACCGGCGGATCATCTTTGTCGATCACCGGCCTGCCCATCCGACAAGGCGCGCGCCGAAGAAGCCGAGCGGATCGTCGGCTGGGCCTTCCGCCAGTTCGCCGTGAAGACGATCGTCGCCAAGGGCGAGCGTCGCGTGGCCGAGGCCGAGGTCTGGCTGGGCGAAGCCGCGACGGTCGGCCTGGTCCCGGCCGAGGACGTGCGCGCTGCTGGTGCCCGCGCTGGTGCAGGACAGGCGTCGACCGCCGAGGTGGTCTATCAAGGGCCCGCTCGATGGCCCCGGTCGACCGCGGGCGACCGAGCTCGGCCGAGCTGGTCGATCCACGTCCCCGGCCTGCCCGACCGCCGAGGTGCCGCTGGTGGCCGAGGCCGACGGTGCCGCGCAAGGCCGGCTTCATCGGGCCGGCTGACCACGGCGCGCGCGAGGCGCTGGTGCGCGCGCTATCTGGGCGATCCGGCTCCGGCCAGCGTGAACTGGCGGGCGCTGTTCATCACCTTCGAGGGCATCGACGGCTCGGGCAAGTCCACGCAGGCGCGGCTTCTGGCCGAGGCGCCTGCGCGCGCGGGGCCGATGACGTGGTGCTGACCCGCGAGCCGGGCGGCAGCCCGGGCGCCGAGGAGATCCGCCGCTGCTGGTCCTGGAGGGCGGCACCGACCGCTGGTCGGCCGAGACCGAGATCCTGCTCTTCACCGCCGCCCGCCGCGACCATCTGGAAAAGACCATCCGCCCGGCGCTGGCCCGCGGCGCGGTGGTGATCTGCGACCGTTTCGCCGATTCGCACCCGCGTCTATCCAGGGCATCACCCGCGGCGACCTGTCGGCCACGGTCGACCGGCTGCACGAGCTGATGATCGGGGTGGAGCCCGACCTGACGCTCCTGTTCGACATCGACCCCGAGGTCGGCCTTGCCCGCGGCCACCGCCCGCAAGCGGCGCACGAGGATGCGGTTCGAGGACATGGGCGCTGGCCTTCCAGACCCGCGCTGCGCGACGGGCTTTCTGGCGCTGGCCGCCCGACTTCCCGACCGCTACCGGCGTGATCGACGGCGACGCGGCGACGCGGGCCGATCGACGGCTGAGCGCCGCCCGCGTCGCTGGTGCCGCGCTGCCATGAGCGACGACGACCTGCCCGAACCCGACCGCATCGACGGCGCCCCGCACCCGCGCGAGACGCGCTGCGCGTCTTCGGCCATGACGCGGCGCAGGCCGATTTCCTCGACGCCGTCCGCTCGGGCCGGCTGCACCACGGCTGGCTGATCGCCGGGCCGCAGCGGCATCGGCAAGGCCACCCTCGCCTGGCACCATCGCGCGCTTCCTGCTGGCCACGCCCGCGACGACGGCGGCATGTTCGCCGCACCGCCGCCCGAGACGCTGGACATTCCCGACGAACACCCCGTCGCCCGCCGCGATCCGCGCGCTGGCCGAGCCGCGGCTGCTTCCTGCTCCGCCGCGGCCCGAACGACAAGGGCACCGCGCCTGGAGCCAGGTGATCACCGTCGACGAGGTGCGCAAGCTGCAAAGTCCTTCTTCCACCTCTCCGCCGCCGACGGCGGCCGCCGCGTCGGCGATCGTCGATGCGGCGGACGAGATGAACCCCGCCGCCGCCAATGCGCTGCTGAAGCTGCTGGAGGAACCGCCGCCCGGCGCCGTCGATCCTCCTGATCGCGCATCAGCCGGCCCGCCTTTTGCCCACCATCCGCTCGCGCTGCCGGGAACTGCGCCTGCATCCGCTGCCCCCGCAGGACCTCGCGGATGCGCTGGTGCAGGCGGGCGTCGAGATCGCGCCGAGGACCGCCAGCCGCTGGCCGAACTGGCCGGCGGTTCGGTGGGCGAGGCGTTCCGGCTGACCAATGCCGGACGGGCTGGAAGCTCTACGGCGCGCATCCTGCGCCTCCTTTCGCGATCTGCCCCGCCTCGACCGCAGCCGCGGCGCCGGCGCTGGCCGAGACCGCCACCGGCGAGCCGGGCGCCGAAGGCGACCCTTCGAGCTGATCGCTGACGCTCCTGGATCCGCTTCCTGCCCGCGCCTTGCCCGCGCCGGGCTGCCATGGGCGCCACCCTGCCCGAGGCCGCCCCCGGCGAGGCCGCGCTGCTCGACCCGCCTTGCCCCCGACGCCCGCCGCCGCGCTGGCCTGGGCCGATGCTCGGCCACGACCTTGCCGGCCCGGGCGCGGCGCGGCAAGGCGGTCAACCTTGACCCTGCCGCGCTGGTCTCATGGATATCCTGTTGAAGATCGACGAGACGGCGGGCCAGCTCGTCCCGCTGCCCCATGCGAGACCCCGATGACGACGCTGCCCCGGCCTGTCGCTCCCCCTGAACTGGTTGACAGCCACTGCCATCTCGATTTCCCCGATTTCGACGGCGAGCTGGCCAGATCTGATCGCCCGCGCCCGCGCCGCCGGCGTCACCCGGATGGTGCACGATCTGCACCCGAATGCGCGACCGCCAGCCCCGCGTCCGTCGCCATCGCCGAGGGCCATGCCCGGGCGTCTTCTACGCCGCCGGCATCCACCCGATGTAGCGCGGCCGAAGAGCCGCCGGTCACGGTCGGGCGAACTGGTCGACGCTGGCAGCGCATCCGAAGATTGGTCGGCATCGGCGAAACCGGGCCTCGACTATCCACTACACCGCCCGACAGCGCCGCCGTCCAGCGCCGACAGCCTGCGCATCCATATCGAGGCCGCGCAGGCAAACCGGCCTGCCGCTGATCATCCACGCCCGCGACGCCGGATGCAGGACATGGACGGCGATCCTGTCCGAAGAGCATGACGCCGGCGCCCTACGCCTTGCGTCATGCACTGCTTCTCCTCCGGCCCGCGTCTGGCCGAGGCGGCGCTGGAGCTGGGCTTCTACCTGTCAATGTCGGGCATCGCCGCCTTCCCCAAAAGCTCCGACCTGCCGCGACATCTTCGCCGCGCGCGCCGCTCGACCGCATCCTTGTGGAGACCGACAGCCCCTATCTTGCGCCCCCGCCCCACCGCGGCCAGCCGCAACGAGCCGGCCTATGTCGCCCATCACCGCCAAGCGTCGGCGCGCAGGTCTCTCGGCGTGACCGCAGAGGAATTCGCCGCCTGCCACCAGCGCCAATTTCGACCGGCTGTTCCAGCAAGGCCGCCCGCCTGATGGCCGACCTTGCGCTTCACCATCCTCGGCTGCGGATCGTCGGGCGGGGTGCCGCGGCTCGGCGGCGACTGGGGCGATTGCGACCCCGTCAACCCGAAGAACCGCCGCCGCCGCTGCTCGCTGCTGGTCGAACGGATCAGCCGCCGAGGGCACGACGCCGCGTCCTCATCGACACCTCGCCCGACATGCGCGACGCAGTTGCTGGACGCGGGCGTGCAGGGCATGGACGGCGTGGTCTACACCCACGCCCATGCCGACCACATGCCACGGCATCGACGACCTGCGGCAACTGACCTCACCGCCAGCGCCGCCGCATCCCGGTCTGGGCCGACGGCCCGACGCAGGAGGCGCTGCTCGGCCGCTTCGGCTATGCCTTCGTCCACGCCGCCCGGCAGCCCCTATCCGCCGATCCTGCGACCTGCAACACCGATCGACGGCGCCTTCCCGGTCGCAGGCGCCGGGCGGAGCGATCATCTTCACCCCCTTCCAGCGCCGACCACGGCTCGACCGACGCGCTCGGCTTCCGCATCGGCCGCGCTGGCCTACCTGCCCGACGCGGTGGAGATCCCCGAGGAAAGCCTGGCCCCGCCTGCTCGAGGCCTGCGACTTGCTGGATCGTCGACGCGCTGCGAAGGAAACCGCACCCGACCCACGCCCATCTGTCCCTGACGCTGAACTGGATCGCGCGGGCGAAACCCCAGCGCGCCGTGATCACCGACATGCACATCGACCTCGACCACGACACGCTTCTGGCCGAGCTGCCCCCGCACATCCGCCCGGCCTTCGACGGCATGGTCATAACCTACGACAACATCGCCTGATCCTTTCATCTTGGCCCAAATACTCCACGGGGGCCCGGGGGTGTGAAACCCCCGGCTCCTCCGCCAGCCCCAAGGCGCCCCGATGTCCGCCCTGATCGAAGTCATCCTGCCCGTCTTCCTGCTGATCGGCTTCGGCTATACCGCGGCCAAGGCGGGCCTTTTCGCGGACGATGCGGTGGACGGGCTGATGCGTTTCGCCCAGAACTTCGCGCTGCCGTGCCTCTTGTTCCGCTCCATAGCACTTCTGGACCTGTCGGCGGCCTACGACCCCGGGCTTCTCTTCAGCTTCTACCTCGGCGCCTTCGCGGCCTTCACCGCCGGGTTCGTGGGCGCGATCCGGCTTTTCCGCCGCCCGCTGCCCGATGCCATCGCCATCGGCTTCGCCTGCTGCTTCTCGAACTCCCTGCTCCTCGGCGTGCCGATCACCGAGCGCGCCTACGGGACGGCGGCCCTTGCCGGCAACTATGCCATCATCTCGATCCATGCGCCGCTTCTCTACTCGCTGGGCATCGGGCTGATGGAATGGGCGCGCGGCCGGGGCAACGGGCTGGCCCTGCCGGCGCTGGCGGGCAAGATCGCCCGGGGCGGTGCTGTTGCAGCCGCTGGTGATCGGCATCCTTGCCGGTTTCGCGGTCAACCTTGCAGGCAATCCGCTGCCGGTGCCGGTCTGGGATGCGGTGGACATGATGGTCCGCGCGGCGCTGCCCGCGGCGCTGTTCGGCCTTGGCGGCGTCCTCCTGCGCTACCGGCCCGAGGGCGACCGGGCGACGATCCTGATGGTCTGCGCGGCCTCGCTGCTGATCCATCCGGCAGTGACATGGGCGCTGGGGGCGGCTTTTCGGGCTGGACGATGCGGCGATGCGCTCGGCGGTGATGACGGGCGCGATGGCGCCCGGCGTCAATGCCTATCTCTTCGCCCATATGTATGGAGTGGCGAAGCGGGTGAATGCCTCGGCCGTGCTTTTCGCCACCGCGGCCTCGATCGGCACGACATGGTTCTGGCTGCACGTCCTGCCGTGAAGGCTGGGCGGCATGGCCCGCGATTCGCCTCTGCCCTGCGGCTGCGCCGAAGACCCCGGAAAGACAAAGGCCAGCCCCTGCGGGCTGGCCTCTGGCATTTTCCGGAACGGTGGTGCGGATGAAAAGACTTCGAACTTTCACTCCGGTTAAGGAACAGCGACCTCAACGCTGCGCGTCTACCAATTCCGCCACATCCGCACGGCACCGGTCTTCCGAATGGCCGCTGTCTAGCCGCAGTCGCGGCGGATTGGAAGGGGCAGTTTGGCCTGCCACGCGCCCTCAACCGATCTTCACCGAAGGGTGCCGCGCGGCGTCCAGGATATGGCCGTTGCCGCCCAGCACATGGCTTGCCCGCCCGACGATCAGCGGATCGGGCGCACGCGACCACCGCATGGTCCTTGTTCGGGATAGTCCAGCGACGACAGGAAATGCCGCATGCAGTTCAGCCGCGCCCGCTTCTTGTCGTTCGACTTGACGATGGTCCAGGGCGCATCGGCGGTGTCGGTGTAGAAGAACATCGCCTCCTTCGCCTCGGTATAGTCGTCCCACTTGTCCAAGGACTGGCCTTGTCGATCGGCGACAGCTTCCACTGCTTCAGCGGATCGGTCTCGCGCGCCTTGAACCGGCGCGCGCTGTTCGTCGCGGGTGACCGAGAACCAGTATTTGTAAAGCCGGATGCCCGAGCGGACCAGCATCCGCTCGAACTCGGGCGCCTGACGCATGAATTCCAGATATTCCGCCGGGGTGCAGAAGCCCATCACCCGCTCGACCCCGGCGCGGTTGTACCAGGACTGCGGTCGAAGAAGACGATCTCGCCCGCCGTCGGCAGATGCTGCGATGTAGCGCTGGAAGAACCACTGCGCCCGTTTCCTCGTCCGACGGCTTGGTCAGCGCGCACGACGCGGGCGCAGCGCGGGTTCAGGTGCTCCATGAAGCGCTTGATCGTGCCGCCCTTGCCGGCGGCGTCGCGGCCCTCGAACAGGACGACGAATCTTCTGCCCGGTCTCCTGCGCCCAGATCTGCACCTTCAGCAGTTCGGCCTGAAGCCGGGCCTTCTCGGCCTCGTAGGCGCGCGCGGCCCATCGGGCGGGCATAGGGGTAGCGACCGGATTTCGAAGACCTCCCGAATTGCGTTGCTGTCGATGGCGGGGAATTGCTGCGGCCCGGTCAGCCCCTCTCCGGCGCCGCTGTCGGGATCGGCAGGGGCCGCCGGTGCCCGGCGGGTGCGGGCAGGTGCAGGTGCTGGCACGGCGGCGGCGGGCGCGGCGGTTTCGGGCAGGGCAACGCCCTGCGGCGACTGGTCTTCCATACGGTCTCTCCCCTGACGAACTGAACAGGGGAAATCCTATATCCATCGCAGTTGAATTGCCTTGATCCGCGTCAAGATTTCATCGGAATTGGCGGAAAAATGAGGCGCGGGGCGGCAACCGTTCCCCGATTGCCGCCCCGCCAAGGAGAAAAGGATCCGTTCAAAAGGCTGCGTCGCAAATGCCACCACGACTGTCACCTTCCTAGCCCGCAAGGCACATCCCGCGCATACCCTGTTTGCGGTAAAGGCATGAAGAAAGTGACGCTGGGTAAGGAATCCCTGCCGGACCAGGCGGCCCCATCCAACATCCGGGCCGGGCGGGAAAAGGCGAGGCACTGCCTCGCCCACGTCCGCGTGGACGGGTTCACCCTGCAGACCTGTCAGCCCAAGACCCGGGTCGGGCGCTGGCCGGGTGCTTAAAGCACCCGTCCGGTTCGGCGGAACCGGAGTTGCATGACGAAGGCGATGGCCTTCGCCAGTGAGACCACGCGAAACCGGGGAAGCCCCCTCACTCCACCCGCGCCGCCATCGCCTCCACTTCCTCCAGCACCAGCGGCCATTCCTTGAAGAACAGCATCTGCCCGGTCTGCGGCACGAAACGCACCTCCAGATGCGGGAAATCCTCCATCAGCTCGCGGATCGACTGCACCGGTGTCTGCGGGTCCTGGTCGCCCTGCAGCAGCAAGACCGGCGCCTTGCAGTCCCGCACCACCGCCGACCAGTCCTTTTCCGAACCGATGCATTCGCGGGTAAAGGCCTCGTGCGCGCTCCACTGCCGGGTCAGGCAGGTGTCCGAGCCGGTCAGGATCGCCTCGCGCACCTCGGGCCGCCCGAAGGCCTCCATATCCGCCGGGCTGCCGCCGTTGACCTGCGCGAAGAACACGTCCTTGCCCAGCCGCCGCGCCAAGGAAAACCCCGCCTGCACCAGGAAGGGCAACACCTTCGGCGCATAGCGGGCATTGGCCAGGATGAAGCGCTGCCACTTGTCCATCCGCTCGTATTGCGCCGCCGTCCGCAGCGGCAGCTGGCAGGCGGCGCCGACGATCCCCGCCACCAGATCGGGCCGCCGGTTCGCCAGGTTCAACGCAAAGCGCAGGTCAGCGCCCAGCGGCAGCGCGATGGCGTCCCGCACCTCCAGATGGTCCAGCACGGCGATGTAATCCTGCGTCACCGCGCCCAGATGATCCGCCGCCCGCACATGCAGGTCGGTCGTCCCATAGCCCGCCCGGATCGGCACGATCACCCGCAGCTTGCGCAGCCCCGCATGCCGCTCGGCCTGGGCGGGCCAGCGGATCAGCCCGTAATCCAGATGCATGTAGCAGGACCGGCTGCCCCTTCGGGATTGCCGAACTCGATCCAGGTCAGCCGCCGCCCGTCGGCCAGCCACAGCTCGCGCACCTCGCGCGGCTCCAGCGCGCCGCCAAGCGGGACCGAGCGGCCCGTTCCTCCGGCGGGGATCAGCGCCACATCCATCAGCCCGATCACCACCCGCACCAGCTCGCTCTGGCTGTGGGTCTCGGTCTTCTGCAGGATCGAGCGCAACTGCGTCCGCACCGTCTCGGCCGACCGGCCCCGCGCCTCGGCGATATCCCGGACGGGCAGGCCCAGGGTGATGCCGCGCACGATCTCCACCTCGGCGGGGGTCAGGCCGAAGGCTTCCTGCACCGTGGTCTCGAAGCCCTCGGGCCAGACCAGTTCCGTCGACAGCACCAGCGCCAGCGACGGCTTGCCCGCATCCGTCTCCACCCGGCTCGACACGCACGATCACCGGGCTGCCGGTGACGGTCGAGCGGATGCGCAGCGTCACCACCTTCTCGGCCCGCCCCCCCGCCACCTTGCGGATGACGCCCGCCAGAAGGGCGCGGTCCTCGGCCTCGAAGGGCAGCGCGGCGAAGGGTCCGCCCGCCCTGCATGCCGAAAGCCACCACCGCGGGCCGGTTGCAATCGGCGATCAGCGCGGCCGCCATCCGACAGGAAGGCGGCCGAGCGCGGAATATCCTCCAGCACCGACCGGTAGGCGGTGTCCGACATCAGGTCGTAGCGGTCTAGGAACACCGTGGCGCGCTGCATATGCGCCTCGATCTCCGGGTCCTCCAGCGGGATCGTCCGCTCCTGCCGCAGGGGGGCGGCACGGCCTTCCCAGACCTCCAGCAGATGCTCCAGCTTGATCGGGTCCAGCGCCACGTCATAAAGCCGGTCGACGATCTCGGCCTTCTGGTCCCGATCGGCAGTCGGGGCGGTCTGCGGCGGGCGCGGGTCGCTGGTCATGGACCATATTACCGCAGCTCCCCGGGGGGGCGGCAAGGGGGGAAACCCGCATTTTGCCATGGACCTTCCGGCCCGGCTGCGCGACACCATTCGCCAATGGCGGAACAGGACGGAGGAACCCGATGCTTACCCTCTATGGCGTCTACCGGTCGCGGGCCTCGCGCCCCTTGTGGCTTCTGGCGGAATGCGGCGCGCCCTTCACCCATGTGCCGGTCATCCAGGCCTATCGCCTGCCCGACGACCGTGCCCGGGCCGCGGCGCTGAACACGGCTTCCGAGGAATTCCTGGCGGTGAACCCGATGGGCCAGATCCCCGCGCTGACCGACGGCGACCTGCTCTTGACCGAATCGCTGGCGATCACCGCCGCATATCGCCCGGCGCTTCGGCGGCATCCTTGGCCCGCAGGACACCGCCGAACAGGCGCTGATGGAGCAATGGTCGCTGTTCGCCGCCACCGGTATCGAAACCCCGGCGCTGGAAATCACTGATGACGCTGGAAGCGGGCGGCACCGAACTGCCCGAGGTGCAGGCGGCGCTGGCGGTCTCGGCCGAAAAGCTGCGCCGCCCGCTGAAACGGCTGCAGGGCCACCTCTCCGCCCACGGCTGGCTGGTCGGCGACCGCTTCACCGTGGCCGACATCAACACCGCCGAATGCCTGCGCTACGCGCAGGGCCACCCCAAGCTGCTGGCCGAGTTCCCGGCTGTGAAGGACTGGCTCGACCGTTGCCAGGTCCCGCCCGGCGTTCAAGGCGATGTGGGCCGCCCGGATGGCCGAACCGGCCTGACCCGGCCCCCGAGGCGGTCCTTGGGGCGACCCGCGGGGCGCGCCCTATTCCGCCGCCAGCGCGAAGCCGGCCAGCGAACTGCCCGGATGGAACCGGCGCGCGGCATCCATCAGCGCCTCGGCGTCATGGCGAAGGGTCGCGCTCAACTCGGACGACTGCGTCGCCATGACCGTCGTCGCCTGCGTGGCGTCCTCCAGGTCGTGCAGGCCCGCGGTGAGATCGGCCAATCCGTCGGATTGCTCTTTCATCCGTCCCGCGATCTCGGCCACGAGGTCCGAGTTCAGCGAGGTGCCGTCGATCAGCTGGACCAGCGCGTTGTTGGTGCTTTGCACCAGCGCGCTGCCCTCGGATACGTTGTCGCGGCTGGCCTGGACCAGGGCCTTGATCTCCTTGGCCGATCCGCTTGCCCTTTGGGCCAGCGCCCGCACCTCGGTCGCCACCACCGCGAAGCCCTTGCCCGCCTCGCCCGCCCGCGCGGCCTCGACCCCCGCGTTCAAGGCCAGCAGGTTGGTCTGGAAGGCGATGTCCTCCATCACCTCGGAAATCCGGCTGATCTGGGTCGAACTGTCCTCGATCCGCGCCATCGCCTCGACCGCGCGCGACAGGACGGCGCCGCCCTCCTCGGCCATCTGGCGGTTTTCCGACACCCGCGCGTCCGCCTCATGCGCGCCGCTTCGTCGTCTGCCTCCACCCCGGCCGTCATCCGCACCAGCGCCCGGGACGACCGGTCCAGCGTCGCCGCCTGGTCCTGCGCCCGGTCCGCACCCGCGCACGCCGACTGGGCCAGCGCCTCGGACGAGCGCAGGAGCCGGTCGCCCTGCGTGGTGATGTCCTGGATCATCGCGCCCAGCGACCCGGCGAAGGCGTTGAACTGCGCCTTCAGCCCGGCATGGCGGTCGGCCCCCTGCATGTCGAGCCGCACCGACAGGTCGCCGCCGATCAGCCGCTCGAGCGCGCCGGTCAGCGCCGCCGACATTTCGGCGATCTCGGCCCGTTCGCGTCCCTGCTCCTCGGCCACCTCCTCGGCCTCGCGGTGCGCGGCGGTTACTTCGGTCAGGGCCTGCGCCGTGTCTGCGAAAAGCCGCGACAGCACCTGCAGACAGCCAGATCATCGGCACCGCCTGCAATACCAGCACGGCGGCGTGCAGGATGACCCGCTCAAGATCCGCCTCGCCGGGAAACACCGCGGCGGTCAGCGCATAGTTCAGGCCAAGGTGGTGCACCGCCACCACGCCCGCGAACATCAGGATCGGACGCCAGTCGCAGAACAGCGCCGTCAGCGCGAAGGCCGCGAAAAAGACCATGTGCCCGTCGATCTGCCAGGGATGGTCGCGCAAGAGCCAGACCAGCATCGCCACCGCCACCGCCAACCCGGCCGATGCCGTCAGCCGCACCGAAAGCCCGCCGGGCGACCGGCGGCGTTCCCATTCGCACAAGGCCGCCGCGAGGAGGATGGTCCCTGCCTCGGCTCCACCGCCAAGGCCGCGCATCCAGCCGACCGTCCAGAGAACCACCGCAAGGACGACCAGAAGGACCACCGCCCAAAGCGAGACCCGTGCGCGCAGGTCCGAAATGCTTGTGATCATGTCCTGTTCTCCCCTTCGAGCGCGCAAAGCCCTGCGGCACGGGTAGCCACCAGAGAATCCGGCATCCGACAGGCGGGACCGTGCCGCCGCATCGCCCGCCACCACGGCCAGAAGCCCGCCCGCCCGCATATCTACGATGGGCAGGCCCATTGCCGCGACACGCGCCAGCGCATCCATCTGCCACGGCGGCAGCAGGACCCCGACCATATCCTCATCTCCCGGCGAGAGACGGCCCAGGGCAAGCATCGCCAGCCCGAACACCGCCACCACGAATGCTGATCTTCCACCGCCCACCTGCGCACCCCTTACAAAGAAAAAACATGTGCCAGTCTTGCCCGGCATCCTTCACCATCCGGTTAACGGTTCAACTTTGCGCCAATCCCCACATCTTGCGCCCCTCCCCCGGAAATGGTCTAATGGCTGCAACCACAGAAATCAGAGCATCGATGCGCTCACCGTCGGGTGCCGGTGTCGTCGGCGCGCCCGTTCTGCGGCTCGTGTGTCACCAACTCCGGAGCAGAGCGCGCCGCCGAGCCCGTGAGCAAGGCGTGCTCGAGCCCTGCGCCGAACATCCTGGCATGATGTCGAACGACGACGGCGGCGTGCACGAGCACGCTCAGCACCGCCAGCCATCCGGCCATTCGCCAGATCCGTCGCACACCCACCTCCACCAACAGACCGCGTAAGGATGACGAGGTGCGTCGCGCTTGGCAACGAGGCAAACACGAAATGGCGACGGCGTGTCGCATATGCCGCAGCCGTGCGTGCGCCTCGTGTCGGAAAACCTGCATTGACGGATGCCCGCACTGTTCCTTAGCCTGCAGGTCATGTTCGGCCTGCACGCGGCATTCGCAGCTTTCGTCGGTCTCGCCATCCTGGCCGTGCTCGGCCGGGTGCTGGTGGCTGCTATCTGCTGCCTGCCGCAGGCTGGCTCCACCGCGCTCGCCGAGGCGATTGCGACGTTCAGCGCCGATGCCCTGTGCATCACCAGCGGCAAGACCGGCCATGCGACGGACGACACGTCGCGCGGCTCCCGCGAAGCGGTGCTCGAGCATTGTGGCGACTGCACGCTGGTGAAGACGTCCGCGTTGCCACCGAAGGCAGAGCCTCCGGTGCAAGCGATCGTGCGGGCGCCGGATGCCTTGCCGCTGCCCGAATGGACGATCTCGCGTTCGCTCCACTTCGGGCCCGGCCGTATCCGCAGCCGTGCACCACCCGCCCTCGCCTGAGGCCACGGCGACCGCCGGACGACCGTCGCGCCCGGTCTGCATCCGATCCATGACACCCGGCCCTCCCGCCCGTGACAGAGGGTGCCCATGCGCTCGCGCGAGCGCGCCGAGGCGCTCGCGTCGCGTGCACGCGCCGGTTCCCCGCTAGTTTCCGGAGCAATGCCCCATGAAGTTCAAGAGCCTTCTCCTGGCCATGCTGCTGGCCGGCATCGCCACCTGTGCGAGCGCGCGCGACTACGCAGCAGGCGCACTCAAGATCACGGACGTATGGACGCGCGTGCCGCCTCCGGCCTCGAAGGTCGCTGGCGGCTTTATGACCATCACCAACACCGGAACGCGGCGCCCGACACGCTGGTCGGCGGCACCGGCCGCGATCTCCAGCAACGTATCGAGGTCCACGAGATGGCCGTCGACGGCGGCGTCATGACGATGCGCGAGCTGAAGCCCGGCCTCGTCATCAAGCCCGGTGGAGACCGTGGTCGCGCTGAAGCCCGGATCCTTCCACGTCATGTTCATCGACCTGAAGGCGGCTCCCTGTCGTCAGGCCAAGCCGGTCAAGGGAACGCTCGGTCTTCGAGAAGGCCGGCACGCATCGACGATCGAGTACCGGGTCGAGCCGTTCGGTGCGCCGCGCGCCCGGCGACCGCGGCACCGGCCGCATCCGGGACAGGCCAAGGATGCCGCGCCGCATCAGAAGCACCAGCCCGACGCGAGGCCCTGCTCGGAGTGCTCGCACATCGCTCAAATCCACTCGTCGTCGCGATTGGCGTCGCTGGCTTGACGGGCCTCGCCGCCATCGTTGGTCGCGGGCGTGCCGCGCTTCCCGTCCATGGCGCCGGCGCTGCCACTGGCCGCGTCGATCGGCGGCCCGTTCGACGCCGACCGACGCAACACGGCCAGCGGCTTCACGGCGGATACCGAGCTCAAAGGCAAGCCGTTCGCCATCTTCTTCGGCTTCACGCAGTCCCCGGACGTGTGCCCGACGACGCTGCTCGACGTGCGCCAACCATCTGCGCGAAGCTCGGCGAAGCGGTGCGGAGAACGCATCAACGTGTCGTCTTCGTCTCCGTCGACCACGGAGCGCGACAGCGCCCGCCCATCTTGAAGGCCTACCTCGCCAGCTTCGACGCCCGCGTCCATCGGGCTCACCGGCACCAGTCGACGGAGGTCGCCGGCCATCGTGCGCGCCTACCGGGTCGTCTACCAGAAGGTGCCGACATCGGGCGGCTATACGCTCAACCACACGGCGACCATTACCTTATGGGAGCCAACAGCAGTCTCGTCGCCGTTCGACTTCCGGAACCGCAGCAAACACAATTTGCAAAGCTGAGAGCCTTGGCAGACGCAGGAAGTTGAGTGCTTCCGCTGTCAAACGTTGAGCCGACGAAACACTGCGCATCCTCTCGCGGCGACGCTTCGTCGCCTTTGGGTCATCATCGCCCGTCGTGCTTGATGGGGACAGCGTCCGCTATGCAGTGGGGCGCAGGCATCAAACCAAGTATTGACAGCCGCCAGCCGGCTTGAACACGTCCAGCTATCGACGAGTCGAGACTCGACCGCCTCCCAGTAGGACATATCGTATAATTCGCAAAGGCAATGAGCCGTGCGTTCGCCGCACCGGGTGCATCGGAGCACCCATGAGATAGCAGGCAATGGTGTCAGCAGCTGGCGTATGGCTGCACCCTGCACCGATCACCGCGTCAATCGTCGTGCTTCCCATGTGCATCCCCGCGCAGGGAACTCACGCCGGGCCACCCGTGCGGATCGTCGCGTAAGGTGCTGCTATCACGTGCGATTGTCATGGTGGGCGCGACAGGGATTGAACCTGTGACCCGTGTGAAGGGTGGCAATGTTGCTTCCGAGACTCTGCGGCTTGCCGCCTCTATGAAATACATGAGCTTTTCAGTGGTCTTATGCCATTGTGGGTGTCCGTGCGGTTCCTGCCCTTGCTTCATTTGGTGGTTCCTGCGTGGTTCCTGCGCTCTTGGGAGCGGCAATGGCCACCGTCAAGCTGACAAAGAAGGCGATCGACACCTCGCTGGCGAGCGATTGTGACCAGTTCCTCTGGGACTCCGAGGTCAAGGGCTTTGGCGTCCGGATCTGGCCATCCGGCCGAAAGACCTTCGTCGCCAAATACCAGAGTCGGTGGCGGGCGATCGGGCGCCACACGCTTTACGATCAGCACTTACCGGTGTTCTATCACCGTCGAAGAGGCGAGAGGGGCAGCCAGGAAAGTTCTCGGTTCCGTCACGCAGGGTGCAGACCCGGCCGGCGAGCGCCAAGCCAAGCGCCGCGAGATGACGGTTGCCGATCTCATCGACCTTTACGCGGAGAAGGGCACCGACCGTATTTCAAGGAACGCAATCGCAGGTGGATGCTTGCCCGGTTGCGCCACCGCGTTTGTTGCTCGGTCGCAAGAAGATTTCCGAAGTCCGCATCGCCGACGTCGAACAGTTCATGCGCGACGTGAAGGCCGGCAAGACTGCTAAGGACGAGAAGTGCGGCCCAAGGGTGCGCATCATCGTCAAAGGCGGTGCAGGCGCTGCCACCAAGGGTGTGCGCGACCTATCGGCCTTATTCACGTTCGCTGTGCGGCAGGAGCTTGTGGCGGCCAACCCTTGTGCGTGTCAATCGGCGCCCAAGATTGACCCCCATTACGAATGCAGTCTTTGACCCCACCTTCGGGTGCCCCAGGGTGACGTCCCAATGCATGGCAGAGCGGTCGCTGAAGAGCGCAGACGCCGTCAAGCTCGACCGTCGCTCGACGACTGCAACATGAGCAGGCGTTTCCAGGCCGCGCCTTGATGGCGGCGAGCACGCCGGCATCATCTTGCGCCGAGCGTTGGGGCGGCGGTCTCGGCTCGCTCAGGCGCGGTGCTTGAAGCGCCAGCTGTCGTTGCCGGTCTCGACGATGTCGCAGTGATGCGTGAGGCGGTCGAGCAGCGCCGTCGTCATCTTCGGCATCGCCGAACACGCGTCGGCCACTCGGCGAAGGCGAGGTTGGTCGTCACGATGATCGAGGTGCGCTCGTAGAGCCGGCTGATCAGGTGGAACAGCAGCTGGCCGCCCGACTGGGCGAACGGCAGGTAGCCGAGTTCGTCGAGCACCAGCAGGTCGACGCGGGTGATGCCGTCGGCGATGCGGCCGCCGCGTCCGAGCTTGGCCTCGGCCTCGAGCTTGTTGACGAGATCGACGGCGTTGAAGAAGCGCGCCTTGCGCCCGGCCCGGATGACGCTGCGCGCGATGCCGATGGCGATGTGGCTCTTGCCGGTGCCGGTGCCGCCGATGAGCACGACGTTGCGCTGGTCGTCGAGGAAGGCGCCGGAGGCGAGCTGCTCGATCAGCTCGCCGTTGATCGGCGTGCCGTCGAACGTCGAGGTCGGCCAGCTCCTTCGCGAGCGGCAGCTTGGCGATGCCCATCTGATAGTTGATCGAGCGGGCCTGCTTGGCCGCGATCTCGGCCTTGAGCAGCGCGCCGATCACCTTCTCGACGCCGTGCTGGCGCTTGACGCCGACCGAGACGATCTCGTCGTAGGCGGCCCGCATGCCGGCGAGCTGCAAGCTGGCCCATCAGGTCGAGGATCTCAGAGCGCTCCACAGGATGCCTCCATGCGCTGTCTGGTCGCGAGCGCGATCGTAGCGGCCGCAGTCGGCGACGCGGCGGCATGCGCGAGCGTGAGCCGTTCCGGCGTCGCGATCGGCGCGCTGGCGGCTCCGGCTGCTGCGCGGCGCGCAAGCGCGTTGAGGATCACGTCGGCGCTGGCGATGCCGGCGTCGAGCGACTCCGGCACACGCGCGCCTCGACCGCCGGCAAGGCCGTCGGTCAGCACGGCGGTGAGGATCTTCACCATCTGCCGGTCGCCGTCGTCGCTGCCGGCGAGCTTGCGGCGCACCTTCTCGATCGCGCCCGGCAGCGGCCAGTCCTTGAACGGCGCGCCGTTGCTGCAGCGCGCCGGGCTTGCGCGCCAGCACCGGCACGTAATGCCAGGGATCGTAGACGACCTGCTCTGCGACCGAAGCGGCGCGCGATGCTCGCCGACGACGACGCCGTCCTGCTTGATGCACGATGCGGTCGGCATAGGCGTGCACGTCGACCGGGACGGCCGACGGCGCTTGGCCGTCGACCGAGTACTTGTTGGTGTCGAAGCGCACGAGGCACGTCTTCGACACCGAGGCTGTCGTCGCGTGGAAGCCGTCGAACGGCGCCGCGATACGGCATCAGCAGCGGCGCGCTCCGCCTCGAACATCGTCGAAGACGCGTGCGCTCCTTCTGACTCGGGATGCGGATGCGTCTTGGCGTAGAACGATGCAGCGGTCGGCGAGCCAAGCGTTCAGCTCCTCGTAGCTCTTGAACTTCAGCCGCGGCGAGAAGAAGCCGCTCGCCGCACGAAGCCGACCTGGTTCTCGACCTGCCCCTTCTCCCAGCCCGCCGCCGGCGTGCACGCCGTCGGCTCGATCGAGATGATGGCTCATCAGCTGCGCGAAGCGGCGGTTGAACTGCCGCTCCTTGCCGACGAACACGGCGTCGACCGCCGTCTTCATGTTGTCGTAGATGCCGCGCTTCGGCGACGCCCTTGAAGAACTGCGAACGCCTGCTCGTGCGCGTCGAACACCATCTCCTGGCGCCTCGCGCGGATAGGCGCGCACGAACGGCATCCGGCTGTGGCAGAGCCGCATCTGCGCCACCTTCGCCATCGTCGTCACGCCGTCGATGACGACGCACTCGTGGCTCCAGTCGAACTGGTAGGCCTCGCCCGGCGCGAAGCTCGAGCGGCACGTAGGCTTCCGCCGTCCGCTGCGCCCTCGCCGCTCCGCCCACGCATCGCGCCGTAGCGGCGGACGTTGTCGTAGCCGCCCCGATAGCCTGCGAGCCGCAGACTCCTCGAAGATCCGCTGGTAGGTCAGCCGCTCGCGCTTCGGCCGCTGCCGCATTCGCCGCAAGCATCGTCGTCGAGCGCCGCCGACGAAGGCTCCCAGCTGCGGCAGCGGCTGCTCGCGACGCTCGTAGCGTCGCTCGGTCTCGGCTCTCCGGCCCGCACGATCGATCCGCACCGTGTTCCGCGCAAGCCTCAGCTCCCGCGCGATCGCCTTGATCGACTTGCTTCTGCACGAAATACGCGCGCCGAACCCTGCCGATCGTGTCCACCGTGATCATCCCCCGCCCGCCCCCGTGCCGACGCACGCACCAGGAGCACATCTTCACGATCAACGGGGGTGGGGTCAAAATTGCGCGCCGATCACCCCCGAACAGGGGTCAAAATTGGCTACGCCGGTTCACATTGTGCGGCAGTCAAGAAGCCAGCAGACGGCAAGCGCGACCGTTTTCTCACGCTCGACGAGGTAAAGCGGCTCGGCAGTGCACTAGATGCCATCGAGACGGAAGAGGCAAATCCCAAGGCAGTCGCCATCATGCAACTCTGGGCACTTACCGGCTGTCGCCGCGACGAGATCGCTGGACTTCGCTGGGCCGAGGTGGACTTCGAGCACGGCTGCCTGCGCCTGACTGACTGGAAAGGCAAGCGAACCATAAAGACAAGCAAGTCGGTGCGCCCGCTCGCGACCGCAGCCATTGCACTCCTCAGTCCTTGCCGCGCAAGTCCCAGCGCCGAGTTCGTATTTCCGTCCGAGGATGGCGGCACCTTCTATCAAGGCACCAAGCGCTTCTGGCCCAAGGTCGTCGCCCGTGCCGGGCTGCCCGGCGTCACGCCGCACACGCTACGCCATACGATAGGCTCCGCCTCCGTCTCGACAGGCGAAACCCTCGCCATGACAGGCGCCCTGCTGGGGCACGCCAACTCCCGTTCGACGTCGATTTACGCCCACATGCAGCAAGATCCGGCCCGTCGTGCGGCTGATCGCGTCGTTGGGCCTATCGCAACTGCGCTCGGCGCGCAGTCTCCAGCGGGAAATCGTCGTCCTGCCGCGTCGAGCGAGCAGTACGAGACGCTCGCGACTAACCTTTGCCGAACAGGCGCGCGAAGAAGCCGGGTCGTTTCGGTCGCCAGCCAATACCATCATTGCACAGACGTCCATCGTATCGCGCAATGCTGATCTTTTTTAGATATGCATCGCATTCGTGTTCACCGAATTCAGGCTTCCCGCACGTAGCGGCAGGTGCCACAAGCATTCGGCGGTTCCGTGGGCGCGGTGATGCTATGGGCTCGGCAATTGGCGGGAGATCACTGGCGTCCTGCCGCACAGCTATCCGAATTGACTTGCCAATGTGTCGTTCAACCGACTTCGAGAAATCAATAGGAGGCTTCCCGTCGACTGCCGGGAGTGGGTCGAGCGGCGAGCGATGCCCGGCAGCGAACGCCTCCGCCATCGTGCGGATTGTCTTGCCCTCAGCACCCCGATCCTCCATGATCCAATGCCCTACGTAAGCGCGCGCCCATTGTGCCGATTTAGACGGCACTTCCAAGCCATAACGTGCAAAGGCCCGATGCGCGTAAGTTTCGGCCTCGTGCTCCTTGACGTGGCTGGCCTTACTCCAGGCCGAGGCCGATGAGTGCAAGACGATATGCCCGCATTCGTGTGCCAAAACGTATAGCTGTCGTGACCCTGCCCCCGATCGGTACTCGTTCATAACTGAGAGTCCGTTCGTTACTTGTGGCCCTGATCTGGACCGGCTTGCAAACTCTGCTGGGCGTGAGCCCGCCGCAGGCTCGTGTGCGGGCGGCGTCGGTTGTAGTCGATCCGCCATTCTTCGATGATGCTCGCGGGCATGCAGCCAGCGCGCGGAACACGGTGCTCGTTGAGGCATTCGTCGCGGAAGCCGGCCGTTGAAGCTCTCGACGAACGCCGTTCTGGATCGGCTTGCCCGGCGCGATGTAGTGCCAGTCGACGCCGCTGCTCCTGCTGCCAGCGCAGCATCGCCGTCGACGTCAGCTCCGTGCCGTTGTCGCTGACGACGATCGTCAGCGGCTGGCCGCGCCGTGCGACGACGGCGTCCAGTTCGCGCGCCACGCGCATGCCCGACAGCGACGTGTCCGACCACCAGCGCCAGGCACTCGCGCGTGAAGTCGTCGACCACCGCCAGGACGCGGAAGCGCCGCCCGTCGGCCGAGCAGCGTCCGAGACGAAGTCCAGGCTCCAACGCTGGTTCGGCCCCTGCGGCAGCGTCATCGGCGCCCGCGTGCCGAGCGCCCGCTTGCGGCCACCACGCTTGCGCACCACCAGCCGTTCCTCCCGGTAGAGCCGGAACAGCTTCTTGTGGTTCAGCGCGATGCCCTCCCGCTTCAGCAGGAGGTGCAGGCGCCGATAGCCGAACCGGCGGCGCTCAGCCGCCAAGCGCCTTCAGCCGCGCGCGAACGCGCGCCATCGTCCGGTCGCCGCGACGCGATAGCGGTACGTCTTCGGCGCAACGCCGACGAGCCGGCAGGCCCGCCGCTGCGAGTAGTCCTTCTCTTCGATCGCCCAGCTCACGGCTGACTTCCTCGAACCGGGCGTCAGAAGTTTTTTCGCAGCATCTCCTTCAGCGTCGCGACGTCCAGCATCGATCTTCGGCCAGCAGCTTCTTCAGCTTGCGGTTCTCCTCCTCGAGCGCTCTTCAGCCGCTTGGCGTCCGACACCTCCATGCCCGCCGTAACTTGGCACTTCCAGTTGTAGAAGGTCGGCTGCGAGATCCCGTGCTCGACGGCACAGCTCCGCCGTCGGCCGACCCGCCTCGTGCTCCTTCAAGATCGCGATGATCTGCTCTTCCGAGAACCGGCTCTTGCGCATGACGTTCGTCTCCTCATTGGGACGAACTCTACATCAGACCGGGTACCCGCCGAGGGGCAGGGTCAAACCCCATGCAAAGGCGATCGGGGCAGCCGCCGGGGCTGGCGAGCTGCTGCCGGTGCGGGGCGCAGAGCCCGGAGCGGGAGCCCGTGCCAGTCACCACGCGTGAAGGGTAGGCCGCGCTGCCGTATGCATGGCGGGGCGTCGGGCAGCGGTGCGCCAACAGGAGAGCGGAACGGGCGATACGGGCTCGGGCAGCACACGCGGGAGGCCATCGAGCTGCGGCGGGAGATTGGTGCATTGCTAGCGACCGCGCGGGCGACGCTGCGCGGAATTGGCTAAGGCCGATGGCAGCTGTCGAGGCAATAAGAGAGGAACTGGCCGGGAACTCAGGCTGTCCTTTTTGGAAGCTCACGCAGCAAATCACGAGACTTGGTATTCTGGTTGCCGCTAGGCGAACGCGAAGTTGCCGGCGGTCAGCCCGGTGACGCCGAGCACCCAGATCTGCGCTCGCGCCGGTTGCGGCCGAGGTGATCACTGAGTTGCCGCCATTACGGTCGCGATGCGTGAGCTGGCCGAACGCCGTCACGCCCGATGCCGGCCATGTTGATGATGTCGGTGCCCTTGGCGAAGTCCCAGATCTGGTCGACGCCGAACGACGCGGCGTTGTAGCGGAACACGTCCGCGCCGTCGCCGCCGACGAGGTTGTCGTTGCCGGCGCCGCCGATCAGCGTGTCGTTGCCGGCGAAGCCGTAGAGGAAGTCGCCCGCCGATGCCGCCGGTCATGCTGTCGTTGCCGGCGTCGCCGACGACGACCAGCGCCGGCGTCGAGCCGGCGCCGGTGATGCGTGTCGTTCGAGGTCGAGCCCCAGGCGTTCTCGAAGTGGGTGGCCGTCATGTCGACGTGACGCCGGTGGCCGACAGCGTCGCCACGGCCCAGTCGCTGCCGGCGCCGCCGTCGATGAAGTCGCCGGCGCGGAAGTAGACGAAGTCGTCGCCGTGGCCGCCGAGCATGGTGTCGGCGTTGGCGCCGCCGGTCTGGCCCTGGCCGACCATGGTCAGGGCGGCGGTCGTGGCGCCGTCCATCATGTCGCCGACGAAGCGCCCCACACGGTCTCGATTGCGTTGTCGGCGGTCGATGTTGAGCGCCGAGCCCTGGCCGCCGAAGAAGACGTCGCTGCCGGCGCCGCCGTGGACGACGTCGATGCCTTCGCCGTAGATCGTGTCGTCACCTTCGCCGCCGGACATCGTATTGGCAACGCCCGACTTGCCGACCAGTACGTCGGCAAAGGTGGAGCCGACCAGGTTCTCCAAATTCGAGAGCGTGTCGGTCGCGCCGCCATCGTCAATGCCGGCCGACCGACAGGTTGGCGGTGACGCCCGCCGTGGGCACGCTCTGTCGAGCGTGTCGATGCCGAGGCCGCCGTCGATCGTATCGGCGCCGCGCGCACCGTAGGATCAGGTTCGCAGCGCTATTGCCGAGCAGCGTGTCCGCATAGGCCGAACCCGAGAGATTCTGATGTTGGTGAATTGATCGCCCGCAGCTTCCCCGGTATTGGCGCTGGGAGCGGCAAGGTTCACCTTCACGGCTGTGCTGGCGTGCGCGTAAGAGGCCCGAGTCCGCTCCCGTCGCCGCCATCCAGCACGTCCGCGCCTATCCCGCCGTTGATGGAGACCGTCGCCAGCAGTTCCGCGCAGCGTATCCACACCGTCTCCGCTCCGCTGTAGGCCTTGATCATCCGAGGTGGCGTCAACATCTCGCCGGTCATGATCGAGGACGTCCTCGCCGGCCACCCCGGCGTGCGACGCGTCGCGGTCGTCGGCGAGCCCGACGAGCGGCTCGGCGAGCGCCTCTGCGCAGTGGTCGTCCCCAAGGGCGACGCCGAACTATCGCTCGACGAGCTCGTCCAATGGGCCGGCACACAGGGACTGTCCCGGCGGTACTGGCCCGAGTCGATGCGCATCGTGCCCGACATGCCCGTCACCGCCGCCGGGAAGATCCGCAAGAACCAACTTCGAGACGAACTCTTCGGGAGCCAACCGTGACCCACACGCAAAGGATCGGCGACATCGACGTCGCCTGGAACCAGGACGGCTCCGGCGCTCCGCTCGTGTTCATTCACGGCCTCGCCGAGGACCGGCACACCTGGGCAGCACAACAGGCCGCCATTCGTGACCGCACCACCTACGCCTACGACCTGCGGGGCCACGGCGACAGTTCCGTTGGCGAAGGCGACGGCACCGCAGAGCAACTCGCCTCGGATCTCCTTCGGTTCCTGGAAGAGGTCACCGGCCCGGCGACGTGTGTCGGGTTCTCCCTCGGCGGCACCGTGGTGCTCGGTGCCGCAGCGAGCAACCCCGCCCTCGTTCCACGCGCCATCGTCCTCGGCACCTCGTCCGTCGTTGGTCGTTCGGCGGCCGAGTTCTTCGCCTCCCGCATCGCCATGCTCGAACACGGCGTGACCGACGAGTTCCGACTCGCGCTCCGAGCCGACACGGCAGCAGCGATCTCGAACACCGATGTCGACGTCGACGCGGTCACCGCACGACGCGTCACAGCGGTCGCCGACGGACGCGGCTACATCAACGCCGCCCGAGCCATGGCCAGGGTCAACACCGTGCCGCTCACCGACGTCCTGCCGAACGTGCGCGTGCACGTCGACGTGGTCGGCGCCGACAACGACACCTTCTGCCCGCGCAAGGCAGCCGACCTGTTGATGGCAGGGCTGCCCGACGCCACCTACTGGGAAGTCCCGGCCGCGGGGCACCTCATGAATGTCGACAACCCGGGCGAGGTCACTCGCCTGATCACCGAACTGCTGAAGGAGCACGAAGCATGAACCGTTGGGCCCTCTCCATGGGTGTCAGTCCACGCGAGCCGCTGTCGAACGTGGCAACCCTCGCCACTGCAGCCGAGTCCTACGGATTCGAAGGGCTGTGGTACATCGACTTCCAGCTCGGCATGAAGGACGCATATGCAGCAATGAACATCGCCGCGATGGCGACCAAGTCCATGCACATCGGGCCGTCGGTGACCAACCTGGTCACCCGTCACCCCACGGTCACCGCGAACGCGATGACCGCGCTCGACGAACTCACCGACGGTCGGGCGATGCTCGGCATCGGCGCCGGATGGTCCGCTGTCTACGGTGCCGGCGGCCAACCGTCGAAGCTCGGCGACATCTCCAACGGCATCGACGAGATGCGCAAGCTGTTCACCGGCGAGGAACAGGACCTGTACGGCACCCGCGTGCAGCTGAAGACGGCGCGCCGCCAGATCCCCATCTACATCGCCGTGTCCCAGCCCGGCATGCTGCGCCTGTGCGGCGAGAAGGCCGACGGCGCGATCCTCATGGGCGCCGCCGACCCCGAGTTCTGCAAGTGGCAGCTCGACTACCTCTACGAGGGACTCAAGAAGGCAGGTCGCGACCGCTCCGAAGTCCTCATCGACCTCGTCGTCACGATGAGCTGCCGCGACGACGAACAGGAAGCCCTCAACGACGTTCACGCGTGGGCCACCAGCCAGGCCGCGACCTTCGCCCCGTGGAAGACGATGCCGCCCACGTGGGAGAAGTTCCGCCCCGAGTTCGAACACGCCGAGAAGGAGTACCACCTCGTGGACCATCTCTCGCTCCACGCCGAGCACAAGCAGATCGTCAGCGACGAGTTCGTCCAGAGCGTCGCCATCGCCGGCAACGAAGCGACGTGCATCGAGCGCCTTCGTGAGCTCGTCGCGCTCGACATCGACCGCATCACCTTCGCCTTGCTGTCCGGCGGTCGCCTCGACCGCATGGAACAGATCGCAAATCGCATCATCCCCGCCGTCACGGCCGACTGACGACCAACCAACAAGGACTCACCATGACCACCACGAAAGTCGCGATCGTCACCGCTGCAGCGGGTGCCGGCATCGGAGCCGCCATTGCGAAGCGGCTCGCCAGCGACGGCTTCGACGTCGTCGTGACCGACGCCCACGAACGTCGCGCCGAGCAACTCGCCCAGACCCTGTCCGACGAGCACGGTCGCGCCTTCACCTCGGCTCGCCTCGACGTCACCGACCCCACGGCGGTCGAGGAACTGCTCAACCGTGTCGCTGCAGAGCGCGGCGGGATCCACGTCCTTGTCAACAACGCCGGGTGGAGCAAGATCGAGCCCGTCGCGGAGATGGAGCTCGAGACCTGGCGGCAATGCCTCGACGTCGACCTCAACGGCACCTTCTACTGTATGCGCTACGCGCTGCCGCACATGATCGCCGCCGGCGGGGGAGCGGTCGTCAACATCTCGTCGATCGCCGGATGGGAGATGACCTCCGAGCACGGCGCGGCCTACTCGGCCGCCAAGGCCGGTGTGATGGCGTTGACGCGTGTCGCCGCTGCAGAGAACGGCCGCCACGGCGTCCGCGTCAACGCAGTCGCCCCGGGCCTGATCTACAACGACTTCCTCACCAAGATCTACCCGCCCGAGTTCTTCTCCGGTTACGTGGAGAACCGGTCCGTGGTCGGCCGAGTCGGAGCCCCCGAGGATGTGGCGTCGCTCGTCTCGTTCCTCGTCGGTCCCGAGTCCGGCTACATCACCGGCGAGGTCTACGGCATCAGCGGCGGGGTCCACCCTCATGCCTGACGGCTCCCCGCTCAGCTGGCCCGTCGCCGACCTGGTGTCCGCGTTCCGGCGCAGCGAGCTCTCTCCGGTCGAAGTCGCCACGATGGCGCTCGAACGAATCGAGCAGATCGACCACGAACTGCACGCGTTCGTCACCGTCGACCGTGTCATGACCCTGCAGCAAGCAGCGGAGTCCGAGGCGCGGTACCGCAACGGCGACCCTCGACCGCTCGAAGGTGTGCCCGTCTCGGTGAAGGACGCCTTCCACGTGCAAGGTCTCCCCACGACGCTCGGCTCGCTGCATCACCAGCACGACATCGCCGCCGACGACTCCGGTGTCGTCAAGCGCCTTCGCGGCGCAGGCGCGGTGTTCACCGGCAAGACCAACACGGCCGAGTTCGGCCAGTCCGCCACCACCGACAACCTGCTCGGCCCCGACACGGGCAACCCATGGGACCCGACCCGAACCTCCGGCGGCTCGAGCGGTGGCGCTGCAGCGTCCGTCGCGTCGGGCATGTCGACGCTCGCCGTCGGCTCCGACGGCGGCGGCTCCGTCCGCATCCCCGCAGCGTTCTGTGGCCTGTTCGGCCTGAAACCCACCCGTGGGCGGTGCCCCGACGAGGGTGGTTTCCGTGCGATGACCGACTTCGTCAGCCCTGGCCCGCTGGCATGGCGAGCAGCCGATGCTCGCCCCATGCTGGAAGCACTCGCCGACCGCGAATACCCGCGACGCTCGCTGCAGCCGCTCGTCATCGGCTATTGCGCACGTCCCGAGCATCGTGCCGTGCACCCTGGCGTGGTGGCCGCTGCCGATCGCGCCGCCGCACTGCTGGAACAGCTCGGTCACCGTGTCGTCCCGGTCGACCTGCCACTGACCGGCTGGAACGATGTGTTCGGTCCCCTCGTCCTCGAAGACGAAGCACGCGAACGTGGGCATCTGCTCGCCAAGCCCGAATTGCTCACCGAGTACGAGCGCAAGTCACTCGAAGCCGCGCAGCGCCTCGACCCGGCCGACGTCGAACGAGCACGACGCGACCTGCCCATCTACCGCCAACGGATCTCCGACATCTTCTTGAAATTCGATGTGATCCTCACGCCATCGACCGCCGTCCCAGCCTTCGAGCTCGGCCGCCGGCCCCGCACCATCGACGAGCACGGCGTAGACGCCCTCTGGGGTGCGTTCCCGTTCGCGGTTCCCTTCAACGTCGCTGGAACCCCCGCAGCGACGACACCGACGGGACTCGTCGACGGACTGCCGGTGGGCGTACAACTCGTCACGCCGATGCACACCGAAGCGTTGCTGCTCGAGGTCGCGCAAGCGCTCGAGGAAGCGATCGACTTCGACCGCACGTTGGTGCTCGCCCGCTGGGACGGCATCGCCTCCAGCCCCCGGTCATGACCGCGAACTTCGCCATCACCGACGGTATCGCCGCGATCGTGCTCGACGACGCCGCACGACGGAACGCACTCGGATTCGACACTCTGGCGTCCATCGCCCAGGCCGTCCGCCAGGCCGAACAGGTCCAAGCCGGCGCCATCGTCATCTCCGCCACCGGGCCGGTCTTCTCGGCGGGCGCCGACTTCAACGACCTCACCGGCACCTCGGCCGACATCGACTTCGACACCGCCGTCGCACGCGCCACTGCGGCGTTGCGGCGCACCCACATCCCCGTGATCGCAGCGGTGCACGGGCCGTGCCTCGGCGCGGCCGTCGACCTCGTTTTGTCCGCCGACGTCGTGATCGCATCCACCGCCGCACGCTTCGAAGTGCCTGCCGTGCGCCTGGGCATCCTCTACAACCCCGAGGCCCTGGCCGTCATGCGTGGCCGGCTCAACGGAGCGATGATGCGGCAACTCATGCTGGGCATCAGCGTCTCCGCCACCGACGCAGCCATGGGCGGCATGGTCGCCCGCGTCGTCGACACCGACGAGCTTCCCGGCACCGTCGACCAGCTCGTTCGTCAACTGTGCGCCGGCCAGCGTGGCGCGTTCGGCGCTACGAAGGAACTACTCAACCAACTCGACGTCGGCCCTGTGCACCTCGACCAGTGGACCCCACTGCGCCGCTGCCTGCTCGACACTCCCGAACGCCACCAAGCCATCGCTGCCCGCAAACGTCCCACCCCCTCTTGACCCCCCAACCGGCGCATGGAGGTGCGCACACGTGACCAACACCGCTTCTCGCGAACACACCAACATCAAGGGTGACGTCGACGCCCACGACCTGCTCCAGATCGACCGCCTGCTCTCACCGGAGGAGTCGCTGGTCCAGCAGACCGCACGCCGCTTCGTGCAGGACCGCGTGCTGCCCGGCATCGCCGACTGGTACGACCGAGGCGTGTTCCCGAAGGAACTCGCCCGAGAGATGGGCGAGCTCGGCCTCCTCGGCATGCACCTCGAGGGATACGGCTGCGCCGGCACCTCTGCGGTGTCCTACGGCCTTGCGTGTCTCGAGATGGAGGCCGGCGATTCCGGCTTCCGCTCGTTCGTGTCCGTGCAGGGCTCGCTCGCGATGTTCCCGATCTGGGCCTACGGATCCGAGGAGCAGAAGTCCGAATGGCTGCCGCGCATGGCAGCCGGTGAAGCGATCGGCTGCTTCGGTCTCACCGAAGCCGACTCGGGCAGCGACCCGAGCAGCATGCGCACGAACGCCAAGATGGTCAACGGCGACTGGGTGCTCAACGGCTCGAAGATGTGGATCACCAACGGAGGCATCGCCGACGTCGCCGTGGTCTGGGCGCGGACCGAGGACGGCGTCCGGGGCTTCGTCGTCCCGACCGACACTCCCGGATTCTCGGCCAACAACATCCACCTGAAGAGCTCACTGCGCGCCTCGGTAACGTCCGAGCTCGTCTTCGACGACGTCCACCTCCCGGCCAGCGCCGTGCTCCCCGGCGTGGCCAGCATGCGTGGGCCGCTGTCGTGCCTCAACGAGGCCCGCTTCGGCATCCTCTGGGGCGTCGTCGGTGCCGGCCGAGCCTGCTACGAAGCAGCACTCGACTACACACTCGGCCGAGTGCAGTTCGACAAGCCGATCGCCGGGTTCCAGCTCACCCAGCGCAAGCTCGTCGAGATGGCGGTCGCGGTGAACCGCAGCTACCTCGTCGCTCTCCACCTCGGCCGGTTGAAGGACGAAGGCCTCATCACCCCCGCGCAGGTCAGCTTCGGCAAGCTCGACAACGTTCGCCAGGCAATGGACGTTGCCCGGGATGCCCGCTCGACCCTCGGCGCCAATGGCATCACCCTCGAGTACCCCGTCATCCGGCACATGAACAACCTCGAGTCGGTGTACACCTACGAGGGCACCAACGAGATCCACACGTTGATCCTCGGCCAGGCCATCACCGGCCTCGCCGCGTTCCGATAGGGGAGCGATGAACCTCGACGAACTGCCCGGCTTGGAGCTCGGCCAACGGACGGTCGCGTTCGACGATCGCACCACCATCCTCTACGCACTGTGCGCCGGGGCCACCAACGACGAACTCGACCTGGTGTGGGAGCAGCAGCAGTTGCGACCGCTGCCGGCGCTGGCCACTTCGCTCGGGCTGTGGGCCGTCGAAGCGGCCGGTGACCTCGGCGCCTACGACCGGCGCAAGTCGCTCCACGTCGGCCAACGACTGCGGACTCTGCAGCCGATGCCGCCGTCCGGTGAGATCGACATGTCGGCACGCATCGAATCGGCGATCGACAAGGGCCGGGCGGCGATCGTCGAGATCGCCGTGACCTCGCCGTACTTCGAGCTCGGCTACACGATCTTCCTGCCCGGATACGGCGGGTTCGGCGGCGACCCCGGCGTCAGTGCCGCACCCGCTGCCGCGTTCGAACCGACGTCGTCCGCGTCGGTGCCGACCGATGAACGGCTGGCGCTGTTCTACCGGCTGACCGGCGACAGGCACCCGGTGCACGTCGACCCGGTGACTGCTGCCGACAACGGCTTCGAACGTCCGATCCTTCATGGGCTGTGCACCCTCGCGATTGCGAGTCACGCCGTCGCCCGACTCGTCGGTGCACACCCGGCCGACCTGACAACACTCGACGCCCGCTTCGCCGCCCCCGTGACGCCGGGCGACGTCCTCGACGTGCGTGCCACAGGCGACGCCAAATCAGCCCGTTTCGACGTGCTCGTCGGCGATCGCGTGGTCCTCAAGGACGGCACTGCCGCCTTCTGACCTCGTTCCGACGCGCTACGGCCGGATGGGCCACCGCTCGCTTGGGAGACCCCGAGGTGTGTCCGTCCCTGCGACCGTCGATGTCTGCCGGGCGTACGGTTTGAGATGCACAGCATCCTTCTCGTTGACGCAGGAATTCTGGCTCTCCGACCCGATCCGCGGGTGAGTAGCTGACCATCCGCGGGTGCACGCCGTTACCCGGCCGCTTTCCGGCTGTGTGAACGTGCTCCAGCTTCTTGGACACGGTCAGCGGCGGCTCACAGCGACGGCGCCAGGGTGGTCCGAATGTCACGGACGCCTAGTCTCATTTCGTTGCATTGCGCGCTGTCAGCGGCGGACGCTGCTACCTCGGCGCCACCGTGCCGAGGTAGGTGTCGATGCGTTGGTTGGCGATGTGTTCTTCGTCGTCGAGTGCGCCGACGTAGGTGGAGACGAGCGTCTCGACGCTGTGTCCGAGTCGTCGAGCGGTTTCGCCGAGGGGCATGCCGGCGCGGAGCCATGTGGTCGCTGCGGCGTGTCGGCAGTCGTAGACGCGCAGCGGTTGCTGGCCGACCGACTCGAGTGCACGGTGCCATTCTCGGGCCCAGTTCGATCCGCTCGGCATGGTGTTGTTGCGGGTGCGGAACAGCAGCCGGTCTTGTGACGTGAACTTGTTCTCCTCGATCCACTCGCGCAGGATGTTGACGAGCACGGGAGGGATCGGCACAGTGCGCGGTCCGGTCTTTGGTTCGCCGGTCTCGTCGAAGGAGATGTCGGCTTCGGTGACATCGAGCCGCCCCCAGCCTTCGGTGGGTAACTCGACGGATCGGACTCGGAGCATGACGACTTCGGATGGTCGCAGGCCGGCGTAGTAAGCCACTGCGGTCATCACCCGGTACGTCCTGCTGGCGGGTTGTTGGGTGACGATCGCGTCGATCGCTTCGGCCATCACTGCCGGGCCCGGGAGGGTCCGGATGTCGACGCTTCGCCTCGTTCGCGACACCTTCCGGCGTGCCCGCGACTTGGATCGCTGCGGCCATACATCCGCAGCCGCGGCACCGGCTTCGATCGCCGATTGGATCGAGGCGCGAGCGACGATGCGGATCCTGTTGGCGGTGTTCGCTGCCATGGGTGTCCCGTCGAGCTTGAGGCTGAGCTTGCGATCGATGTCGGCGATGCGTTCCCGATCGAGCTCGCCGAGCGTCAGGCAGTGCTTGGCCATCCACCGCTCAAGCATCACGTTCCAGTTGGCGTCGGAACCAGGGGACAGGGCCGTGTACAGGTAGACGCGCAGCTCCTCCGGTGGCGTCGCACCGGCCCGTACGGCGATGGTTGTGAATCTGGCGAGTGCCTCGGTCGCGGACGCTCGGGTCCGCGGTTGCCATTCCTGCCACTGTTCGGCGAGCCAGCGTCGTGCCCACTCATGCACGCGGAGATCGGACAGCGGTGTCTGCCACGCCTGCGGTTCACCGCTGGTATCGTCGAAGCGTCCGCCGTCCTGTACGGCCTGGAGCAGCCGACCGCGGTAGCGGTCGGCCTCGATCCGGGTGCGGAACGACTTGCTGCGGTGCCGGCCGTCGATCGTGAAGCGCACCACCCACGGCAGCTTCGCTTGGGCGGTCGAACGGCGATCCTGGACCCCGTAGATCTTGACCACCTGCATCGGTCGGACCATCAGACATCACCCCCAGCGATCTCACCGTCATTGACCGCTGTCAAGCCTCGGTACCCGCTTGACGCGGTGACTTCGGTAGCTGGTTGACAGGTCGGGTTGGGTTCAGGCGGCGTTGATCCGGCGTGGCCGGCCGCCGGGGTTGGCGAGAGCGCCGTGTTCGCGGGTGCGGTCGTGCTTGATCTTGTGGCGGCGGATCAGCTGTTCGCCGATGGAGATCTCGAGGTGCTCGTCGACGACAGCGACTTGGACCTGGCGGCGTCGGACCTTGTTCCCGGCCCGATAGCTGGCACCGGCGAAGGAGACGTTGCCCGACGAGTCGACCTTGCGGGTCACGGTCACCACCGACGCTGTCGGCCGAGCCTGGGGTTCCTTGCCGCGCACACTGCGGGTCATCCCCGCGGACTGCTTGGCGGGGTCATGGCGGCGGGCATGGGTTGCGATGAGCACGCCACGGTGATGGATCTGCACCAGCCCGCCCTCGCAGACCACGTCAACGTTCTGCCCGGCGAGCCACACCCCGACCTTGTAGTGCGCCGAAGCGAAACTGATCGTCCCCTTCGACGCGACACGTCGTGTCGCTGACGGCGGCATCACCCCAGCAGGATCCGCCACCGCGTCGACCACGGGTCGTGCCGGTTCTTGGCGGGCAAGTTTGAACCGGTCCCACGGTGTCGCCATGCCGAGCGACTGGTGTGGGCGGACATGGTTGTAGTGCTCGACCCACACATCCAACTGGGCCTGCGCATCGGCGATGTCGGCGAACACCTTGCCGTTCAAGAACTCTGTTCGCAGCGTCTTGTGCCAGCGTTCGATCTTGCCGGTCGTGGTCGGCGATCGCGGCCTGGTGAGGATGTGCTTGATGCCGTTCTCCCTGCAGATCCTGTCGAACAGCACCTCACCCGTGCCGGGCCCGAAGCGCCCGGTGAACACCTTGCCGTTGTCCGTCAAGATCTCCGCCGGCACCCCGTAACGACGCATCGCCAACGCCAGCGCGTCACACGTCGGTCGAGCCGTCGCCCGCTCGACCACATGCGCCGAGACGCAGAACCGGGAGTGGTCATCCACACCCGACACGATCTTCGCCTCCGTGCCGTCGACCAGCTTGACGCCGCCGACGATGTCCATCTGCCACAACTCCATCGCCCGCGACCGCTCCCAGCGCCGATAGTCATCACGCTTACGTTTGCGCGCTGCCGGGGTGATCAACCGTTGGCGGACCAGACACCGATAGATCGACGACAACGTCGGCAACGGTGAAATCCCTTCCTGGCCGAGCTGATGTTGGATCGTGCGCTGACCCCACCCCGGATGCTCCCGCCGGATCGTCACCACCCGCGCCTCCACCTCCGCTGTCATCTGATGCGGACACGACAACGGCTTCGCCGAACCATCCGCCAACCCGGCCAGCCCGCGAGACGCGTACCTGTGCAACCACGCGTGCACTGTCTGGCGGGAAACCCCGTTGCGGCGGGCCACATCCGTCACCGTCGCACCCTGGTTCAACACCTCGAGCACTGCTTGATATCGCTGTTCCACGACGTTGAGCTCCACCAACACGAGCACGACCCCCTCGACCCGGACAGGCCGACGTGCCCGTCACCGAGAAAGGCTGGCCGACACCAGAAGAGCGAAGTGTCAAGCAGCTACCGGAGTCACTGTCGCCGACCTACCGGAGTCGCGTCCCGAAACTGTCGCCCAGATAGAGCCCCGTGGGGTGGTGGGGATTCGTGGGTCCACCAGCGGGTGAGCCATCGGCGTGATCCTTGGTGTGTTCCGCATGAACCCACCTGAAGGAGAACACACCGATGGCTCTGTCTGAGTCTGCCCTGTCCGAACTTCTTGTCGCTCTCACTGACCGCGATCGCGGCGTCGATCTGGTGCGTGAGCTTCGCCCAGTTCCTGGCCCAAGAACTGATCGAGGTCCAAGCCACCCAAGTCATCGGCGCCGCCCGCTACGAACGCACAGGTGAGCGGGTGACAGAACGCAATGGACACCGTGACCGCGTGCTGACGACGAAGGCCGGCGATCTCGAGTTGGCGATCCCGAAGCTGCGCAAGGGCTCGTTTTTCCCGAGCATCTTGGAGCCGCGCCGCCGCATCGATCAAGCGTTGTACGCGGTCGTGATGGAGGCCTACGTGTCCGGCGTCTCGACCCGCTCGGTCGATGCGCTGGTCGAGTCGATGGGCGCCGCGTCGGGGATCTCCAAGAGCGAGGTGAGCCGGATCTGTGCCGGGCTCGACGAACGCGTCGCCGCGTTCCGCAACCGCACCCTCGGCCACACCAGCTTCCCGTACGTGTACCTCGACGCGATCTACGTCAACGTCCGCGACGACGCCCTCGGCCAGGTCGTGTCGCGGGCAATCGTGGTGGCAACCGGTGTGACCGTCGAGGGCGGCCGGGAGGTGCTCGGCGTCGACGTCGGCGACTCCGAAGCCGAGACGTTCTGGACAGCGTTCCTACGTTCGCTCAAGGCCCGTGGGTTGTCCGGTGTGCGCCTCGTGATCTCCGACGCCCATGAGGGTCTGCGAGCAGCGATCCGCAAGAACCTCCAAGGCGCCAGCTGGCAGCGGTGCCGCGTCCACTACGTCCGGAACCTCCTGGCACCGGTGCCCAAGGCCCATCAAGAGATGGTCGCTGCGGCGTTCCGGTCGATCTTCACCTTGACCACCCCGGCCGACGTCGCAGCTCGCTGGGACGAAGTCGCCGTCACCCTCGCCGACCGGTTCCCGAAATCCGCCGCGCTCATGGACGCCGCCAAGACCGACGTGCTCGCGTTCACCGCGTTCCCGAAGGAGCACTGGCGTCAGATCTGGTCGAACAACCCGTTGGAGCGACTCAACAAGGAGATCCGCCGACGCACCGCGGTGGTCGGCATCTTCCCCAACGACCCCGCCGTGATCCGACTCGTCGGGGCCGTGCTCGCCGATCAACACGACGAGTGGGCCGTCGCTCGCCGCTACTTCTCCGATGGCTCACCCGCTGGTGGACCCACGAATCCCCACCACCCCACGGGGCTCTATCGAGTGTTGTTCATGTCAACGAGTGAGGGTTCCGGCCGGTCGCGCCGGAAGTTCACCCCTGAGTTCAAGGCCGAGGTTGTGGCGATGGTCGAGGCGTCGGGCGGCAGGGTCGCCCAGGTCGCCCGTGAGATGCGGCTGCATGACTCGTCGGTCGGGAACTGGGTCCGCGAAGCCCGCGAGGCCAAGGCCGGCAACGGCCCAACGGCGGCGGAGCGTGCTGAGATCCGCGAGCTGAAAGCCGAGTTGGAGCGGGTCAGGCGGGAGCGTGACATTCTGGGAAAAGCAGTCGCCTACTTCTCGGCGTCGCACCCGAGGAACGTGTGACCGCGGTGTACACGTTCATCGCCGAGGAGCAGGCTGATCCTGCGTGCGATTGGTCCGTCTGTGAGATGTGCCGGGTCTTGGAGGTGTCCCGGTCGGGGTTCTACGACTGGCAGACCCGCGGCCCGTCAGCGCGCGAGTTGGAAGACCGGGTGCTGGCCCGCGAGATCGAACTGATCTGGATCGCGTCGGGCGAGACCTACGGCGTGCCGAGGATGACGCTGCCCTTGAGGCCTGGCTCGACGATGTGTCCACCGCGCCAGTCGGGATCCGGACGGCCACGCCACGATGGCACCAGACCTTGCGATCCTTCGTCACCAGTTACGAACGCAGGCAGCTCTGACGGGACAGGCCGCCGAGCCGGCGGTCGGTGGCGATGCCCGCACGCCCGACGAGCACCTGCGTCACCGTGGTCGGATGCAGTACCGATGCCCGAGGAGTTGGAGGCCAGGTGCCAGCCGAGTGTGTCGGAGGCTTCGTTCCATTGGGCTGCTCGCCATTGAGGGAGGAGGCCAGCGCCGACGGCTGCATCGAGCGCAAGTCGTGTCGTCGATGGCGCCGCGGTGGTCGTCTGATGCGCTTCGGCTGCCCCCGCCAACAGCCACAGCATCGACGAGCAGCAGCACGTGTCGGAGTTGCTGCAGGTCATCAAGGCTGAACTGAACCGACCACACGACAAGGGCCGTTGGCTTCTCACTAGCTCTGCATCGTTCTGGGCGATGCCGCGCGGCACCCAAGCGCTCACTGGACGCATCCAATTGCTCGAGGTCACGCTGTTCTCCCAAGGTGAGCTCGACGGCGTTCACGAGGACTTCTTCGACCTCGCGCTCGGCGATCGCTCGGCAGGTTCTGAGCGCACGGCCACGCGCAACCGGTCGGCGAGCGCCATCAGCTCCGTCCGGACCGCATCGGAACCGATGAGCGTGAACGGGGCGGGAATGAACCCCAGCTGAGCGGCGTACGAGGTGGGGTCGTCCGTGCTGCCCCTAAGCGCGCATGTGTGCGCGTCGAGTTGCACGAGGCGCCCGAGTGCTCGGGGAACGTGTCGGGCGACCTCGTCGAATGGGGCGGTGATGTGGACCTCGACGTGGTGGGTCCACCCGTCAGCAAGGTGGTCCTCGACGTCTCGGATCGGGTCGAGATCGGCCGGCGGCGCCGCGCCACCGTTGACCGGTTCTGCGCTGGCGATCCGGTCGACGCGCAAGACCCGGCGCGCGTCCGCGGTGAGGGACCAGCAGAGCAGGTACCAGCGGCCGTGGCGCACGACGACGGCCCATGGGTCGACGACCATCGGGTGGTCCGAACCGGGCCGCGATCGGTAGGCGAGCTGTAGTCGACTGTGGGTCTCGCATGCGTGTGCGACCTGGGCTGTCAGCGTCGCGTCGGGAGTCGCTGCGGCGTCGCTCGGGTTCTGGGCGACGACTCGCCGCAGCGCCTCCGCCGGAGCGGCAGCAGCATCCGGAAGCACCCGCAAGATCTTGCCGAGCGCCGTCGCCGCCGGATCGTTGGTGTTGATCGATCCGTGCCACCCCCGCAGCAGCGCCATCACCAGCCCGAGTGCTTCGGCGGTGCTGAACATCAGCGGCGGCACCCGGGCGCCGCGCCCGACCGAGTAGCCGCCGTACCGACCGCTCACCGATTCGACAGGCATTCCCGCCTCGCGCAGGATGCCGACGTAGCGACGCGCCGCCCGGTCGGTGACACCCAGACGCGCGCGGCGAGCTCGTCGCCCGTGAGACCGGGACGGTTCTGGATCGCCTCGAACGCCAGCAACGCCCGAGCCGTCGGGCTCAGATCGTGCACCATGCAGATCCTTCTGTTTAAGGAAGTAGATCGTCCGGGTTCAACTTTACCATCGCCTCATGACCGACGAATCGAACCTGACCGCACCCACCGCAGTGTTGACCGAGCCACCGCTTGCCGGCAATGAGCTCGAGACCCTGCTCGGATCGCTCGAACGGATGAGACGCACCCTGGCATGGAAGTGCGCCGACCTCGACGCCGCAGCGATGGCCACCACCGTCGGGGCCTCGACGATGACGATCGGAGGCCTGCTCCGGCACCTCGCCCGGTGCGAAGCGAACTCGTTCGCCTGGAAGTTGCACGACCACGAACCAGCGTCCGACGGTGATGACGACGGCTGGGAACGTGACTGGCAGTGGACCGCCGACGCCGACGCCGACCAGGCGTGGCAGGCCTGGCGTACCGCCGTTGAGGAGTCGCGCGTGCTCGTCGGCGCGGCCGTTGCCGACGGGGGGCTCGATCGGGCCAAGGGTCACCATTTTGACGGCTGGGGAACGCCGAGCCTCCGGCGCATCCTGATCGACATGATCGAGGAATACGCTCGCCATACCGGCCACGCCGACCTCATTCGTGAGGCGATCGACGGTCGAGTCGGAGAGGATCCCCCGGCATGACGATCTACACGATCAGACCGCTCGGACCCGACACCTGGGACGACTTCGCCCGGTTGATCGAGCGGCAGGGCAAGGGGTCCATGGGGGCGTCCTTCTGTTGGTGCACCAACTTCCACCCGCCCGCACCCGATGACAACCGAAGCGGCGAAGGCCGCCGCGCCTATAAGGAACAACTCGTCAGCCACGGGCGAGCCCACGCGGCGCTCGTGTTCGACGGCGATCTCGCCGTCGGATGGTGCCAGTTCGGCAGCCCCGAAGAGCTGCCCGGCATCCACCACCGTAAGGACTATGAGGCGGGCCTGGTCGCGCTCCCGCACTATCGGCTGACCTGCATCTACGTGGACAAGGCCTACCGGAAGCGAGGCGTGGCAGCAGCCGCACTGCGAGGCGCTCTCGACCTGATCGCCAGCGCGGGCGGAGGCGTCGTCGAGGGGTACCCGCACGACATCCCGGAGGGCAAGACGGTGTCGGCATCGTTCCTGTACAACCTGACACGCAGCGTCTACGAGGAAGCCGGCTTCACATACCAGCGGCCGAAAGGCAAGAGCAACTGCGTGATGACGATTACCGTCCCGCCGCACTGAGTTGGCGCTACCCGTGATCACCGCACACGTCGCCACGTGGTCATGAGAGGTTCGGTGCGCGACTGCCCGGCGATCGGGAGCCCTATACCGGCGCCGACGGTCAGATGCCCGTCGACTGAAGAGCCGGCAGAACGAAATCGCGGTCATGGACGTCCGTCGCGATTGGTCGATCGTTCCCGTGAGTCGTTGGCGGCTCACAGGCTGGTGTCGGTAGACGGAGTCGTCGTGCGCGGTGACGTTCGGGGACATGCCTTCACCCGGTTGCGTGGGCGCGCATTGTTCGAATATCCGAAGTTTTCGCGCCCATGCGGGCTGGCGCGGGCGTCTGGCAGGCCAACCGAGCGGCGATGGCGGGTCGGCATCGAGGCCGAACGTGCACCGTCGACGGGCGCCAGGATCAGGCGGGGCGGAGGGCTTCGGTCGGGTCGAGGCGGGCGGCGCGGGCCGCGGGGAAGAGCCCGGCGACGACCCCGACCACCAGCGCAGCGGCGACGCCGCCGATCAGCACGTTCAGCGGGACCGTCAGCGGCACCTGCTGGCGGCTGGCGTAGACCGCGGTCACCACCGTCCCTAGCAGCACGCCGCCGATCCCGCCCAACAGGGCCAGCGTCGCCGCTTCGGTGAGGAACTGGAGGCGGATGTGGCGCCGCGTCGCGCCGATCGCCCGGCGGACGCCGATCTCGCCGCGACGCTCCAGCACCGAGATGACCATCACGTTGGCGATCCCGATGCCACCGACCAGCAGGGACACGCCACCCAGCGCCAGCAGCAGGGCGCGCAGCCCGTTGTCGACCGCGGCGCGGGCCTTCAGGGCATCCGACGGTCGCGACACCTCGACCTCGTTCGGGGCGACCGGGTTGGCGGTGGCCGCCAGCACGCCGCGAACCTGTTCGACCGAGTGCTGGTCGATGCGCACGAAGATCGACGAGACCGTGTCGTCGTGGCCGAGCAGCTCGTGCGCCGCGGGGAAGCCGACGAACGCCGCGCTGTCGAAGCTGGACAACAGCGGTACCGGGTCGAGGATGCCGACCACGGCCCACCACCGATCGCCGATCCACACCACCGGCGAGCCGCGCAGCGAGTCGATTCCCAACCGTTTCGCTGCGGTGCTGCCCAGCACGACGGCCGGCAGGCGCTCAGTGGCGGCGTCGAGGAACCGACCATGGCTCACGGTGCCGCCCAGAGTGCCCAACAGCGATGTGCTGGCCGCCTCGACGACGATCCCGCCGGTCTCCGACGGCGGCACCAGGTCCGTGCGTCGAACTGTCGCCGCCAGGCTGGCGACTGAACCGGCCCCATCGACGGGACCGATGCGGCGGATCATCGACGGGGCGTCGTCGGGCAGCCGAGACCCCTCGCCGAACATCGTCTGCCCGGCGCGGACCTCGAGCAGGTTGGTGCCGAATCGGTCCAGCTCGGCCAACAGATCGGCACGACTGGATGCGGAGATGCCCACCACGGCGACCAGCGCAGCGATGCCGATGGCGATGCCCAACGACGTCAGCACCGTGCGGGCGGCCCGGGCGCCCAGCGAACCGACACCGACCCGCAGGACGTCGGTGGGGTGCAACGTTGCCGTGGTCATGCGGCACCCACCATCGCGTCGACCAGCTTCCCGTCGAGCACGGACTCGCGGCGCGGGAACTGCGCAGCGAGGTGCTGATCGTGAGTGATCATCACGATCGTCGCCCCCTCGTCGTGCAGCGAGTGGAACAGCTGGACGATCTCGGCGCCGGTGTGCGAGTCGAGATTGCCGGTCGGTTCGTCGGCGAGCAACATCGCCGGGTCGGTCACCAGGGCGCGGGCGATGGCGACTCGCTGCCGCTCGCCACCCGACAGCCGGCTGGGACGATGGTCGGCGCGGTGAGCCAGCCCAACACGATGCAGGCAGGCGGCGCCACGCTGCCGTCGCTCACCGAGACGCACGCCCTGGTACACCAGCGGTAGGGCCACGTTGTCGAGCGCAGTCATCGTCTCGACGAGGTGGAACTGCTGGAAGACGAAGCCGATGGTGGTGCCACGGATCGCCGACAGCCGCCGGTCACCGAGTCTCGCGACGTCGTGACCCGACAGCACGACGGTGCCCGACGTCGCCCGGTCGAGGCAGCCGAGAATCTGCAGCAGCGTGCTCTTGCCCGATCCTGACGGGCCGACGATCGCCAGGGACTCGCCGGCGTCGATGCGCAGATCGATCCCTCGCAGCGCCTCGACACCACCGGCGAACACCTTGCGTACGCCGGTCAGTTCGACGACCGCGGTCATGAAGCCACCACCACCGAGTCACCCTCGGCGATCGCCTCGCCGGAGACGGCGACGATCCCATCACCGAACTCGCCCGGCTTGACACCGACCAGCGTGGTGGACCCGCCGTCGACCTTCTCGAGGGCGTAGCCCCCCTCGGCCAGAGCGACGAGTGCGTTGATCGGCACGGTCAGCACCCCGGTAGCACGCGGTGACGACACGATCACCTTGACCGGCGCAACGTCCAGCGACTCGACCGGCGACGACAGGCTGACCGTCACCCTGATCGTCGATGGTCCGCCGTCGGAAGGCGTCGTCGCCGACTTGCCGATCGACGCCACCTGGCCGTCGACGCGCCGATCGTCGGGCAGCTGCACCTGGACCGACGCACCGACCGTCAGCAGGGTCAGCTTGCTGATCGCCACGTCCAGCGTGACCAGCTGCGACGCCCCGGTGACGGCGAGCACCTCGGCGCCGGGGGTGGCCCCGAGCCGTGACTTGTGCTCGGCGACGCGCACTGGACCTGGTTGCAGCACGATGTCGCTGGGGGTGACCGCGCCGGTCTTCTTCAACCAACGGCTGGCCTGCCAGGCCTTGATCGCCGCCGTGGTGTGACTGTCGAACGTGTCGTCGATCGTCAGCCCCTCGCCGAAGCCGAGCGCGGCGAGGTTCTGTTCCAGCTGGGCGACGTCGGGTCCATTGGTCGCGCCCGATCGCAAGGTTCGCCACATCGGCAGCGTGCCGTAGAACAGCGCCGGGCCGACATGACCGTCAACCTGCCACGCGGTGTCGCCCTGCTTCAGCACCGTTCCCACTTCGGGCATGGCGGTGATGGTCCCCGGCCCTGCCCCTCCGACTACGGTCTGCTCGCCGTAGTCCAACACCCCGGCCAGCTTGTCCTCGTCGATCAGATCGGTGCGCTTGACAGTCGCCGTCTGCCGCGGCGCGCGCTGGACGACGGGGAACTGCTGCGGACCGTAGACCCTCGGTCGGTGAACGTGACCACCGATCCACCGACGACCACGGCCGTCGCTCCCAACCCGATCAGCCAGCGCTTCACGGCGTCACCGGCGCTTGGCCAACGGTGAACACCCCGCCGATGCTGCCGCACGCCTTGCTGGCGTCCTGGAACTCCTTCGAGGTCGGGTCGATCGCCACCGCCTCGCCGGTCCCTCCCAGGCCGATGGAGACGTTGCCGTCGCCGCTGAACTGCGGGTCGGGCATGTCCACGCCGTGCTTCCGCATGCACTTGGCGAAGGCCAGACTCTCCTCCTTCATCTTCTCCACTTCTTCCGGGCTCGGCGGGGTGAAGCTGCCGGCAGCGCCGACCATGAAGTGCGAGCACTTGGCGTCTGCCGCTTCCATCGCCTTCAGGTCCGTGGCAGCTCCACCGGTCACGGCACCGGTAGCGGCGACCACCGCTCGTCCGCCGTCGTTGACCTGCGGATCGGGCATGTCGATTCCCTGCTCGCGCATGCACCTGGCGTACTTCAGGATCGCCTCGTTGGGGTCGGTTGGGACGCTCGGGGCGCTCGTTGCCGACCTGCCGGTCTCCTCGGTGCCAGCCGACGGTGTCGTCGACAAGCTGGCGACGCGCCTCGTGGATGTCTCCTCCCCACCGCAGGCGACGAGCGCCGCGCCGAGGGCGACGGAACAGATGAGAGCTTTCATGGATCTTCCTCCTCGATCGAATGGTTCGACGGGTGAAGTGTCCGCAGGCCACCTGACAACCACCTGAGAGTCGCTGAGCGTTCTCTCAGCAGCTCGCGGTGGAACATGCGAAGCGACGTGGCAGCATCCGCACATGCGAGTGCTGGTGGTGGAGGACGAGGTGCGCCTGGCCGAGGCGATCGGGCTCGGTCTGACCGCCGAGGGCTTCGACGTCGACGTCGCCCACGACGGCAAGAGCGGGTTGTGGCGGGCTCGCGAGCACACCTACGCGGCGATCGTGCTCGACCTGCTGCTGCCGGGGATGAACGGCTTCCAGGTCTGCGCCACGTTGCGCGCCGAGGACAATTGGACCCCCATCTTGGTGCTCACCGCCAAAGACGGCGACTACGACCTTGCCGAGGCGCTGGACACCGGCGCCGACGACTTCTTGTCGAAGCCGTTCTCGATGGTGGTGCTCGTGGCCAGGCTGCGAGCCGTCGCCCGCCGGCGGGCCAACGGCGAGCCGAACATCCTCCGGTTCGGGTCAGTGGAGCTGGACGTGCGTCGCTGTACGTGCCATCGCAACGGCACGGCGGTCAAGCTGACGCCGCGCGAGTTCGCCTTGCTGCAGCACCTGGTCCGCCAGGGTGACTTCGTCAGCTCCAAGGACCAGTTGATCAGCGAGGTGTGGGGACCCGACTTCGTCGGTGATCCGAACATCGTCGAGGTCTACGTCCGCTACCTGCGCAAGAAGCTCGACCGTGACGACCGGCCGTCGACGATCGAGACAGTGCGCGGCGCCGGCTATCGGCTGGCCGTCCATGCGTAGGGTGCGGCGGCTCACCGATTCGGTGCGGGTGCGTGTCACGTTCCTGGCCACGGTGCTGGTCGCGGTGGTGCTCACCGTCGGCGCTCTGTTCCTCACCCGCGCTGTCGAGCACCGCCTGGTCACCCAACGCCGGCTCGCCGCCAGCAGTGCCGCGGCGACAGCAGCGACCAAGGTGGCCGCCGGCGTGCCGATGACCGAGGCCATCCAGCTCCCGATCGACCAAGCTGGCGGTGTCGGCGTCGTCGACGCCCGCACCGGCAAGGCAGTGGTTCCCTTCGAGGTGCCCGTCCAGGCGCAACCGGGCCTCCGTGGACAGCCCGTCACCGTCGGCCTCGGGTCCTCGAGGACGTATGACGCTGTCTTCTCCGCCGCGCCGGTCAGCCTCTCGCAAGGTGATTTCATCATCGTCGGCTACGCCCCGCTCACCGAGGTGCGCAGCAGCGTGCGCACGCTGTGGACCAGCCTGCTGTTCGGCATCCCACTGGTGGTCCTCGCTGTGGCGCTGGTGGCCTGGTTCCTTGCCGGGCGTGCGCTGCGCCCGGTGGAGATGTTGCGAGCCGAGGTCGAGGCGATCTCGGCATCGACGCTGCAACGGCGGGTGCCTGAGCCGCGCAGCCACGACGAGGTCGCTCGCTTGGCCAGAACGATGAACTCGATGCTCGCCCGATTGCAGGCGTCGCGTGACCACGAGCGGCAGTTCCTGTCCGACGCCTCGCACGAGCTGCGATCTCCACTGGCCTCGCTGCGCGCCCAGCTCGACACCGGCGGGTGGCCCGACCGGGTCGGCGGGGTGCGGGCCGACGCGGCCCGACTGAGCCACCTGGTCGACGACCTGATGGATCTGGCCAAGGCCGAGGAGGCGCCGGCGCCGACCGAGGAAGTCGATCTCGAGGAGGTCATCGCCGAGGAGGTGCTGTCGATCGGCGCCACCACGACGGTCGACATCGACGCCTCGACACTGCCGGCGACGCGAGTCCTGGGCGATCGGCCGGCGCTGGCCCGCATGGTTCGCAACCTGCTGGACAACGCCGCTCGACATGCCACCGCGCGTGTGCGGGTGGCGGTGAGCGACGACGGCTCGACGGTGGAGGTCATCGTCGACGACGACGGTCCCGGCGTTCCCGAAGCGCAACGCCAGTCGATCTTCGAACGCTTCGCCCGCATCGACGAGTCACGGGCACGCGTCAGCGGAGGAGTCGGTCTTGGGCTGGCCGTCGTCCGGGCCACCGCCCGCCGGCACAGCGGGGAGGTGCGCTGCGAGCCGGCGCCGCTGGGCGGAGCCCGGTTCGTCGTGACCTTGCCGCGGCCACCCGGTCGTGACGTGGACCGTGCGGCCGACGTTGGCTCGTGATCGTTCCGAGTGGTAGGTCGCGCCGGCGTCTCTCCAGGGGCACGTTGGCCTCACCCGGCTGCATGGGCGCGCAACGTTCGGATATCTGAAGTTTTCGCTGCCCATGCGGGCTGAGCGAGGCTGAGCGAGGAGGACCTGGCGCAGCGGGCACGTCATCAGGTGACCTCCGGCGTCGTCGGGGTGGTCGAGGTCGTGGGAGGGGTGGCCTGCGCGCGTGCCGGTTGGCGGCCTTGACGCCCTCCAGGACCGCGAGCAGACCGAGGCCTGCGGCAACGCACACACCGAGGTCGACGACGCCAAGCGGCTCCAGGTCGAGGTAGTTCCCGATCGGTGTGTAGATCGCCACGAGTTGCAGGGCGACCACGAGGCCGGCGATGGCGACCATCACTGGGTTGGATCGGAACCCGATCGAGCGCAGCGACTCGGTGTTCGATCTCGTCGCCAACGCCTGGGCGACCTGCATGAAGGCAAGCGTGGTGAACATCATCGTCTGCCACTCGACCCGGCCCGCTTCACGGTAGGCGAACCCGACCGCCAGCGACACAGCGCCGACCAGGGCGCCGACCCACGCGGTCCTGCGGCCGAGGCCATTGGCCCACAGGCTCTCGCCGGGCCGGTGCGGCGCACGGCGCATCACTCCTCGCTCGGCGGGTTCGACGCCCATCGAAAGCCCGAGCAGGCCGTCGGTCATCAGGTTCAGCCACAGCAGCTGCAGCGGCAGCAAGGCGACGGCAGCCTCGATGGGCCCACCGGCGAGGAGGTACGGGATCGGCCAGCCGAGCATGACGATCGTCTTGCCGAGATTGCCGGCCACGGCGAAGCTGACGAATCGTCGGAGGTTGTCGTAGATCACCCGGCCCTCTTCGACCGCCGCGACGATGGTCGTGAAGTTGTCGTCGCGGAGGACCATGTCGGACGCCTCCTTCGAAACGTCCGTGCCAGTGATGCCCATGGCGACGCCGATGTCGGCGCGCTTCAACGCCGGGGCGTCGTTGACGCCGTCACCGGTCATCGCCACGACCTGGCCGCGATGCTGCAGCGCCGCGACGATGCGCAACTTGTGCTCCGGCGAGACCCTGGCGAACACCGACACCTCAGCGGTCGCCTGCTCGAACTCGGCGTCGCTCAGGCGATCCAGCTCAGCACCGCTCATCGCCGGTCCACTACCGGCGATGCCGAGCTCCCGGGCGATGGCCAGGGCGGTCAGCGGATGGTCGCCGGTGATCATGATCGGCCGGATGCCGGCGGCGCGGCACGTCGCCACCGCCTCACGAACTTCCGGACGTGGCGGGTCGATCATGCCGACGAGACCGAGGATGACCAGTTCGCTCTCGGCGTCGCCCACCAGCGGTTGGTCGGACGGGTCGAACACCCGATAGGCCACCCCGAGCACGCGCCGGCCACTCGCCGCCAGCTCATCGTTGGCAGCCAGCACGCGGGCGCGCCAGCCGTCGTCGAGTTCAACGGGACCATCGGCCGACCACACCCTGGCCGCCTGGGCGACGAGCCCGTCGATCGCTCCCTTGACGAAGGCGACCGGCCGGTCGTCCGGTAGCGAGGCGAACATCTCCGGCGCCGCCGCCAGGGTCGCATGGACCGTGCTCATCCGCTTGCGAACCGAGTCGAACGGGTTCTCCGCAACTCGCGGGATCCGAGCGCGGAGATCCTGAACGTCGACTCCTGCGTCGAGGGCCAGTTGCAGCATCGCCGTCTCGGTGGGGTCGCCGATCAGCGACACACCCCCGCTGCCGTCGCGGTGCGACTCGCCGTCGTTGCACAGCACGATCGCACCGACCGCCACCCGGGCAGCAGGGGGCAGTTCCGTCAGCGAGAGCGCGATCCCACGGTGGACCTGGATCTGGTGGCCGGCGACGTCCAGCATCGTCACGGTCATCGTGTTCTCGGTCAGGGTGCCGGTCTTGTCCGAACAGACCGCCGTGACCGATCCCAGGGTCTCGACGGCGGGCAGCTTGCGGATCAACGCCTGGCGGCGCAACATCCGCTGCGAGCCGATGGCCAACGTGAACGTCACGACGGCCGGGAGACCTTCGGGGATGACTGCCACGGCGACACTGATCGCGGTGAGCACCAGCTCGGACGCAGGCTCGCCACCCAGGGCGCCCATCAGCACCACCAGTCCAGCCACACCAACACCCATCAGCGCCAGCTGCTTGCCCACCCGGTCGAGCCGCGCCTGGAGCGGCGTCGGCTCGGACTCGACACCTTGCAGGAGCGTGGCGACGCGGCCGAGTTCGGTGCGCATGCCCGTGGCAACGACGACCCCGACGCCTCGGCCCGCGGTGACCTGCGTACCGCTGTAGGCCATGCACCGCCGGTCTCCGAGCGCCAGATCGTCGCGGTCGAGCGGCTCGGTCTGCTTGTCGATCGGCTCGGACTCGCCGGTGAGGGCAGCCTCCTCGACACGCAGGCTGACGGCTTCGACCAGGCGCAGGTCGGCCGGGACGACCGACCCAGCCTCCAGCTGGACGATGTCGCCCGGCACGAGGTCGGTCGAGGCCACCTCTCGCGGGCGGGCGTCGCGCACGACCCGCACGACTGGCACGGTCAACGTGCGCAGCGCGGCGATCGCCTGCTCGGCGCGGTACTCCTGGATGAAGCCGAGCAGCGTGAAGAGCACCACGATCGCGCCGATCGCGCCCGCCTCGAGGTACTTGCCGAGGGCCAGCGACAACGCTGCGGCGGCGACGAGGATCAGCACCATGACCGCCGAGATCTGCTCCCAGAGCAGCCGCCACGGGCTGGTCGAGCCGGTGTCGACCAACTCGTTGGATCCCATCGACCCGAGCCGCTCGCCAGCGGCAGCCTGGGTCAGCCCGTCACGCGTCGTCCCGAGTGCGTCGAGCACCGTGGCGGAGCTCTGCCGATGCCAGTCCGGCGCCGGTGCCGTCACTGTGGCCGGGCTGGGCGAGTCTGGGTCACGCGCCGGTTCGCCGGTCGTGGCTCGGAGGGATCTGAAGGCCAAGGGAGTTCCTTTCAGCGGACGAGTAACCGTTCGCTGAAGGTCTTCCCGCCCGGCGCTGGGCTGGACCGCCGGCTCGACTTCGAGCGTGATGACGACGGGCCTCGTGGGGTACTCCCCTTCAGTGCCGCAGAGACTAGGGATCTCGCCGACCATCGACAACACTCCCCGCCACGATTTCGTCTTGGCCGCGCCGATGACCCGGCGCGCGTCACGCCGAACCGAATCGGGTGACCCGTCTCGTGCCCGTCGAGGCTGCCGGGGTGGGCACCACCTCTGCCGTCGAGCAGCTCATCCGTCCACGGCGGGTCCGGCGACCGCGGCAGCGTCTCGGTCGTCCTCGGACGCCAGCGGCGCGACGAGTACGCCGTCCTCCAGGTGGTAGGTGTCGGCGACCGTGGGGAACAGCTCCGGGCGATGGGTGATGATGATCACCGTCATGTCGCTGGTGGCCCCGACGATGGCCTCGGCGAGCGCCCTGGCGCTGTCCTCGTCGAGGTGTTCGGTCGGCTCGTCGAACACGTTGATCGGACGGCCGGCGAGAAGCGTCCGGCACAGCGCGAGACGTTGCCGCTGCCCGCCGGACAGCTGGCTGCCATGCTCCCCGACCCGTGTCCCGAGACCATCGGGAAGCGAGGCGACCCACTCCGACAGTCCCGCTCGGGCCAGTGCCCCGTCCAGCTCGTCGTCGGTGGCGTCGGGGCGGGCCAGGCGAAGGTTCGCCTCGATCGTGGAGTCGAAGATGTACGCGTCCTGGGCGCACCACCCGATGATCTGGCGGACCGCGTCACCGGACATCGTGTCGATGGGCACCGTGGTGTCCGAGCCGACGATGTCGATCGTGCCGGCCTCGGCGTCGAGCAGGCGCAGCATGACTGCGGCCAGCGTGCTCTTGCCGGCGCCGCTGGGCCCGACGATGAGTGTCCGCGATCCGGGCGCCACCTCGAGGTCGATGCTGCGAAGGATCTCCGCTCCGGTAGCGGTCCACCGGGCGCGCAGACCGCGCACTCGCACGCCGAACGGTCCAGCGGGCGGCGAGGCGGGCACGTCCGGTTCGACGACAGCGGGTGGCTGGTCGAAGAGCTGGCGAACCCGCCGCGCCGAACCAGCCAGGGCCGGGAGTTGCCGGGCTGCGGGTGACAGTCCTGCGACGACCTCGTGGATCGCCAGTGGTACCAGGACGACCACGGCCAGGCTGACGCCGGCCAGCCGGCCAGCCTGGACCGCGCCGGCGCCGAACCACAGACCCGCCCACATCGATGCACCGGCGGCGACAGCCGCCACGGCAGCGCCGTGCCCTGCGGCGAGCGCCGCCCGTGCTTCGGCGCGGCTCATCGTCGCGTTGGTGTGTTCGAGCTCCGCCAGGCGGGCGGGGAGCGCGCCGTACACGCCGAGTTCGGTGGCGCCGTCGAGCAGGTCGAGGAGCGCGGACTGGTAGTCCGCACGCAAGGGCGCCAGTCGCTCGGCGGCGCCCCTGGCCGCTCGGGCAGCGACGATCGGCGCGACAATCGCGGCCACCAGCAGGCTGATGGCCAGCACGACGCCCGCCGCGGGGGCGAGGAACAGCGCCAATGCCACCGTGCCGACCCCGACGATCGCCGAGGCGGTGTAGGGGAGCAGCACCCGGACCCACACGTCTTGGAGGTCGTCGACATCGCCGACGAAGCGGGACAACATCGAACCGGATGTCATCTCGTCCTTCCCGGAGCGGATCGGGATCACCTGCTCAAGGCGTCTGACCGTGGCGACGCGCAGGTCCCCGAGGATTCGAAACGAGGCATCGTGCCCAGTCAGCCGTTCCCCGTAGCGCAGCACGCCGCGCGCCAGACCGAAGGCGCGCACGGCAACGATCGCGACCATCAGATGCAGGACAGGTGGGTGTTGGCTGGCGCGCGAGATCAGCCATGCGGCAGTTGCGGTCAGGCCGACGGCGGCGCCCGACGCAAGCGCCCCGAGGACGACGGCCAGGGCGAGGCGACCACGACCGGACCGGCCCAGTCGCAGCACCCAGCGCAACGACGTCACGCCCGAACCTGGCCTGGCGAGGCGGTTGGTCTCCCGAGCTCGACGACGTGATCGGCGATGGCGATCGCTGCCGGCCGGTGCGAGACCATGACGACGATGCTGTTCGTCGCGATCCGGGCGATGGTGGCGAGGACGTCCAGTTCGGTCTCCGCATCGAGCCCAGCAGTGGGCTCGTCGAGCAGGACCAGCGGCGCGTCGCGCAGCACGGTCCGGGCGAGCGCGACGCGCCGGCGCTCCCCTGCGGAGAGCCCGGCACCCGCCTCGCGGACCACGCGGTCCGTCTCCATGGCGGTGAGCCCTGCGGCGTCGAGAGCACCGCGCACCATCGCGTCGGTGGCGTCGGGACGTGCCAGTCGGACGTTGTCGGCGACCGAACCGGCGAACAGGTACGGGCTCTGATCGGCCCAGGCAAGCTGCGCCCGCCAGGAATCGGTGTCCAGGGTGTGGAGCGCCACTCGCCGGCCATCGCCCGAGACGACGACCGTGCCCGTGGTGGGCCGGCGGGCGCCGAGCAACACCGACAGGAGCGTGGTCTTGCCCGCGCCACTTGGCCCGGCGATCACCGTGATCTCGCCGAGGCGGGCGACGAAGTGGACCGCGTCCGGCGTGCTCTCGCTCCTGCCGGGGTGGGAGACGCTGAGCGAGTCGACCTCCAGCGTTCCGTTGCGGCGCATGTCCGGCACGTCACGGTCCGTTCCCGATCCGGTGACAGGCTGGTCGAGGATCTCGAAGGTCTTGGCTGCAGCGGCCAGCCCCTCGGCTGCGGCGTGGTAGCGAGCGCCTACCTGGCGGAGCGGGAGGTATGCCTCGGGAGCAAGGGTGATGACCAGCAGGCCGACGCGCAGATCAAGACCGCCATCGACCAACCGCAGGCCGACGCTCACGGCAACCAGTGCGACCGAGAGCGTCGCCAGCAGCTCGAGCACCAGGGAGGAGAGAAAGGCGACGCGCAAGGTCGCCATCGTGGTGGTGCGATAACGATCAGTGGTGGTGCGCACGCTCTCGGCCTGGGCCCGAGCGCGCCCGAACACCTTGAGGGTCTGGAAGCCGGAGACGACGTCGAGAAAGTGGTGAGACAGCCGCGTGAGCGCATCCCAGCGCTTCGCGTTGGCCGTCTCGGTCGCCCTGCCGACGAGCATCATGAAGACCGGGATCAGCGGCAAGGTGACGGCGATGATCACCGTAGCGGTGACGTCCGCTACGGCGATCCGGGCCAGGACGACGACGGGGACGATGACGGCGAGGGCCAGCTGCGGGAGGTACTGGCCGAAGTAGCCATCGAGGGCGTCGATGCCGCGAGTGGCCAGCGTCGCGACCTCAGCGCGAGCCGCACTCGCTCCTGGACCGGCCGTGGCCACCCGAGCGACGAGCTGGCTGCGCAGCTGGGACTTCACCACCGCAGCGGAGCGTTGCGCGGCGCCGTCCTGGAACCAGACGACCAGCGCTCGCCCACCAACCACCGCGGCGAGTCCGGCGAACAGTGTCGACAGCGCCGTGCGCTCGACGCCATCGGTGACGACGCGGGCGATTCCGCTCGACAGCAGGTCTGCTTGGGCGATGATCAGCAAGGCCGTGACGACACCGAGTGCAACGGTGACCGTGAGGTGAACCCGTGTCGCCCTTGCGTAGCGGAGCAGTCTCGGGTCGAACGGCCTCACCGCGTCACTGTGGCAGGTTCCGGGTCGGTAGCGGTCGATTCAGGAGGGATGTGCTGGACCCCGATACGCCGCCGGAACACGATGTATGACCAGCTCTGGTAGGCGACAACGAGCGGGGTGAAGATGACCGCGACCCAGGTCATGATCTTCAGGGTGTAGGGCGTGCTCGACGCGTTCGTCGTGGTGAGCGACCACGCGGGGTCGAGCGACGACGGCATCACGGCCGGGAACAGCGCGACGAACAGCGCGCCGACGGCGAACGCCAGGGTGGCCGCCGTCCCGAGAAATGCCCAGCCCTCACGCCCAGCGCGGATGGCGACCAGCGCACCGACGAGAGCGGCAGCGGCGACGAGGGCGAGGACCGTGAACCATCCCAGATGCTCGGCCTCGCTCCGCTCGCCGTATGTCCAGGCCAGGAACGTGACCGCGAGGACGGCGGCGACCGCGCCGACCTTCCAGGCGAGAACGCGGGCACGGACGCGGATGTCGCCCGTGGTCTTCAGTGACACGAACACCGCCCCGTGGGTGATGAACAGCGTCAGGGTGACGAACCCACAGAGGATGGCGAAGGGATTGAGGAGGTCGAAGACGTTCCCCACATACTCCCCACGTGCATCGAGGTCGACGCCACGAACGATGTTGCCGAACGCCACACCCCACAGCACGGCGGGCAGCAGCGACCCAACGAAGATGGCGCGGTCCCACCAGGCCTTCCAGGACGCCTCTGGGCGCTTGCCGCGGTACTCGAAGGCGACGTTGCGGAAGATCAGCGACAGGAGAATGAGGAACAGTGGAAGGTAGAACCCGGAGAACAGGGTCGCGTACCACTCCGGGAACGCGGCGAACGTCGCGCCGCCGGCGACCAGGACCCAGACCTCGTTGCCGTCCCACACCGGCCCGATCGTGTTGATCAGCAGGCGTCGTTCGGTCTCGTCGCGTGCCAGCACCCGCGTGAGAATGCCGACCCCGAAGTCGAAGCCTTCGAGGACGAAGTAGCCGATCCACAGGATGGCGATGAGGATGAACCAGACAGTCGTGAGCTCCATGACTCGCTCCTCTCAGTACCGCGAACGCCAAGTGGCGCTGCTGCTCGTCGTCGGCGTCGTGCTCGTTCGCCGATGGAATGACCGGAAGTCCGGCGCCGATCGTCTTCAGCAGCAGGCGCACTTCGATGAAGGCGAGGAATGCGTAGACGAGGGTGAACCCGATCAAGCTGGCCAGCACCTCGGCCGCGCTCACCGTGGGGGAGACGCCGGCGGACGTTGGCATCAGCCCGAACACGATCCACGGCTGACGTCCCATCTCGGTGAAGATCCATCCGAACGAGTTGCCGAGCAACGGCGTCAAGGGCAGGAGCGCAGCGAGACGGCCCGACCATCGATTCGTCGGGAGGCGGCCCTTCCTGAACGACCACAGCACCCAGACCGCAGCAAGCGCTGCTGACATGCCGATGCCGATCATCAGACGGAACGCCCAGTACGTGAGCGGGACGTTGGGGGTGTAGTCGCCGGGACCGTACTTGGCCTCGTAGGCGGATTGGAGGTCGTTGATCCCCTCGATCTGCGCGTCGAAGTGGCCCTTGCCCAGGTAGGAGAGCAGGCCGGGGATCCGGATCGAGAAGACCTCGTCCCGTCCTTCGAGCGTGCCGATGGTGAAGATCGAGAAGCCAGCCGAGGACTTGGTGTCGTAGAGCGCTTCGGCTGCTGCCATCTTCATCGGCTGCACTTCGGTCATCACCTTGGCCTGCCGATCGCCGCTGACGGCGACGCCAACCGCAGCGAGCAGGACGATGATCGCCCCGGCCTTCGAGGCGGCGCGGAAGACGGCAGCGTCACGCTGCGGGTGGCGGTACAGCTGCCAGAGGGACACCCCGAGCACCATGGCGCCAGCGGTGAGGAACGCCGACAGGATCGTGTGTGGGAACGTGACCAAGGTGACCTTGTTGGTCAGGACCGCCCAGAAGTCGGTCAGCTCGACGCGACCGGTGGCGGGGTTGAATCGGTAGCCGACCGGATTCTGCATGAAGGAGTTGGCGGCGAGGATGAAATAGGCCGAGATCATCGTGCCCAGCGCCGCCAACCAGATCGACATGAGGTGCAACCTGGGGGACAGCCGGTCCCAGCCGAAGATCCACAGGCCGAGGAACGTCGACTCGAGGAAGAACGAGACCAGGCCCTCGATGGCGAGGGGTGCGCCGAAGATGTCGCCCACGAAACGCGAGTAGTCGCTCCAGTTCATGCCGAACTGGAACTCCTGCACGATGCCGGTCACCACGCCCATGGCGAAGTTGATGAGGAAGAGCTTTCCGAAGAACTTCGTCAATCGCAGGTAGTGATCCTTGGCGGTTCGGTACCACGCCGTTTGGAACCCGGCCACGACAAAGGCCAGACCGATCGTCAACGGGACGAAGAAGAAGTGGTACACCGTCGTGATCCCGAACTGCCATCGGGCGATATTCAGCGTGTCCACAGGACAACTCCGATCTGGGCCCGGGGGTCGACCCGGCCCGTTAACGACACGTTCGCGACATTCACGTCTACCAAGAACGGTCGCCGATCGATGGAACGCGGTTCCCGTTGTGGTACCCCTGGGCGTATGTCACACGCCGTTCCACGGCGCTGGTCGCCGTCCTGCTGGCGGGCGGCCGGGGCAGACTGCACGGGTGCCTGGTGACCCGAACGGCTTCGACGTCAGACCGTCGCGGCCGCGCTGGCTCACGGCGGTCCTGGTCGCCGTCGTCACCCTGGCCTCCACCGGCTTCGCCCACCTGTTCCGGGCCTCTGCCAGGTGGGTGGTCGGCTGGTACGCCTCGACCGGTGACCCCACCATCGCCGCCGGCACGCTGGCCCGCCCGGTGGCGATCGCGGTCGCCGTGGGCACGGTGCTCGTGGCCGCCACGGTGGGGCGCTACGTCGAGCGGCGCTGGCGTCATCGTGTGGGCATCGAGGCGGTCGCGGCGTCGGCGCGGGGAGAGCAGCGGCGGATCTCCATTCGCGCCACGGTGGCCCGCACGCTGGCCACATGGGTGGCCTCGGCCGGCCTGGTCTCGATCGGTCGGGAGTCGGCGATCATCGAGTCGGGCGGCGCGTTCGGCGCCACGATCGGTCGGCGCACCGGTGGGAAGGGGGACACGCTGGCGGCGACCGGGATCGTCGCCGCCTTCGCCGCCGCGTACCACGCACCCGTTGCCGCCGTGTTGTACGCCGGCGAGCACCTCGGCGTCGGCCGCAGCCGGCGGGCGGTGACGTTCGTCGTCCTGAGCGCCGGCGGCGCCTACGCCGCGTCCCGCTGGTGGTTCCACGCCGACCCGGTGTTCCCGGGGGTACACGGGTCACGGTGGTCGATGGTGGCGCTGGGCCTCGTGGGGGTCGTCCCCGCCGCGCTGGCCGCCCGCGGGTTCCTGGTCGTGCGCCTGCGGGCCAGCCGTGGTGGGCTGGGGGCGCACCGTCGCGCTGCCGTGGCCTCGACCACCGTCGCCCTCGCCCTGGCCGCCGGGGCTGCCATCGCCGTGTTCCCACTGGCCGCAGGCAACGGCATGGAGGCGATCCGTCACGGGTCCACCCAGGCCGGGTGGACGCTGGCCATCGCCCTGCTCGTTGGCAAGCTCGTGGGCACGGCCGCGGCGCTCGGCGCTGGGACGCCCGGCGGCGTGCTGTCACCCACGATGGGTGTGGCCGCCGGTGCTGCGCTGGCCGCCACGATGGCCGGGCAGCACCTCCCTGGCGTTCGTTGGGGCCTCAGCGGGTGGGCGCCGTGGGGCCTGATGGTCATGGCCATGGCCGTGGGCGTCGCCGTGGGACTGCGCTCCCCGCTCGTTGCCGTGTTCCTGGTGCCGGAGATGCTGGGCGACTACTCGCTGGTGCCAGCGGTCGCCGTGGTCGTCGCCGTGGCCGTGGTGATCGACCGCGGCCTGGACGCCGCTGCCCGGCGGATGGGCAGCCTCCTGCCCACGGGCGTCTACGACGAGGACGCCTGAGTCGCCAGCGGGTCCTCGTCGTTGACGATGCGGATCTCGTAGAGCACCGGCCAGCGCTTGCCGGTGACGAACATCCGCCCGGACTCGTCGATGGCGATGCCGTTCAGCACGTCGTCACGAGCGAGCGCCGCCCACTCGGCGTCGGTCAGCAGTGGCCGGGCGTCGAGCACCCCGTCGACCACGCCGGTCGATGGGTCGATGCGGAGGATGTCGGTGGTGAGCCAGACGTTGGCCCAGATCCGCCCGCCGGCGCACTCCAACTCGTTCAGCGCCGACACCGGCTGCCCGCCACGGGTGACCCGCACCGTGCGCAGCACCTCGAACGTCGCCGGGTTGCGCACGGTCAGCGTGTCCGACCCGTCGCTCATGAACAGCACCGTCCCGTCGAAGCACAGACCCCAGCCCTCGCCCTCGTAGGTGAACGTGCCGATCCCGGCCAGCGTGGCCAGGTCACGCACCACCGCCGTGTGGTCGCGCCAGGTGAGCTGGATCATCCGGTCGCCGGTCAGCGCCAGCCCCTCGCCGAACCACTCGGTGGGTAACGGGTCGCTGGCGATCACCGTGCCGGTCACCAGGTCGCTGACCTGTACCCGTGACTCCCCGGTCAGGCCGGCGCTCTCGTACACCCGTCCCGCCGACACCTGGAGACCCTCGGTGAAGGAGGTCGAATCGTGCGGGAACGTCGCTACCAGCTCGAACCGCAACGGCGCGGGGAGCGGCGTCACGGTGTCCGGCGGTGCGGCCGTCGCCGCGATCCCACCCATGGCCAGGCCGGCGGTGAGCAGCGCACCCACCACGACCGACGACCTCACCGTGCCTCCAACGCCAGCAGGGCGGCCTTCATCGCTGCCCCGCCGCGATACTGACCTGGGCTGCCATCGGTGTGGACCACGCGATGGCATGGTACGACGATGGGCACCGGGTTGTGCGCGCAGGCGCTGCCCACCGCGCGTACTGCGCCGGGGTTGCCCACCAGCGCGGCCACGTCGGCATAGGAGGCAGTGGACCCGTAGGCGATCAGGGGCAGGGTCTCCACCACCGAGCGGCGGAACCCGCGGGCCAGGCGCAGATCGACGGGCAGGTCGAACTGCCTGCGCCGCCCGGCGAAGTACTGGTCCAGTTGCCGCGCGGCGGCAGCGGTGCGCGCGGTGTCACGCAACACCCGCGGGCTGACCGCCATGGCCAGCGCGTCGAGGACGGCGTCGTGGTCCTCGCTGTGGAAGGCGACGCGGACCACGCCGGCCGCCGTCGCCGCCACCAGCAGTGGCCCGTGGGGGCTGTCGACCAGGCGGTAGCTCACATCCAGCAGGTCGGCTGCGGCGGCCCGCCGAGCCAGGCGGCGATGGAGGCGGTGCAGGTGGTCGGCCGCGGGCGGCGTCACGCCGAGCGGGTCGGTAGCGATCATCGGTCGTCCTTGCGATAGCTGGTCCGTAGCCTGGCGATGCCGTCGGCCGCGCTGCGCCGCGCCGCAGCCGCAGAGATGCCCAGGTAGGCGGCGACCTCGGCGTGGGGTACCCCGCCCACATGGTGCAACACCACCGCGGTGCGCTGCTGCTGGCTCAACCCCCCGAGCGCCGAGAGCAGAGCGCCGTCGGGGCCCAGTGGGTCGGGCGCATCCACGGTGATGTCATCCACCGCTGCCAGCCCGATGGGCGCCCGGCGCCTGCGCCGATGGATGTCGAGGCACTTGCGGTGGGCGATGGTGGCCAACCAGCCGGCGACGTTGCTGTCCGGGCGCAGCCCGGGGTAGGCGCGCAGCGCGGCGAGGAACGTGTCCGACCAGGCGTCGTCGGCATCGGCTGGCGGAAGCATCGACCGGCAGACGCGCCACACCATCGGACCGTGCTGGTCGACGACGCGCTCGAACGGCGCCATCAGAACAGTCTTGCCGCATGTGGCCCGTCGCCCGCTTCCAGCTCGAGCAGCGCCGCCTTGCGCTCCAACCCACCGGCGTACCCGGTGAGCGTGCCGCCGGCGCCGACCACGCGGTGGCAGGGGACGATGACCGACAGCGGGTTGCGTCCCACCGCGGTGCCGACAGCGCGCGCCAGGTTCACCCCGCCGAGGCGGCGGGCGAGGTCGCCATAGGTCACCGTCTGACCGCGGGGGATCTCCCGCAACAGCGACCACACCGCCTCCTGGAATGGCGCGCCCCGGCTGGTCGACGGTACGTCGATGGTGTCACGCTGGCCGCGCAGATAGGCCGCCAGCTGGCGCCCGGCCTCGGCCAGCACCGCGTCGGTGGGCGGGTCGACGAGCGGGCCAAAGCCGGCGGGGTCCGGCGCCGGGCGATGCCCGGGGAAGTACACCCCGGTGACGGAGTCGCCATCGGCGACGACGGTGAGCTCACCCAACTCGGTGGGGATCAGGGCGTGCCGAGTGGACGTCATCGACCGGTCAACGTACGTCACCGCCGATCTGTGAGGTGGGCGGACGGAGGTTCTAGGACCATCGACCACTACCGGACCGCGCCGGCCGATCTGGATGATGCGCTCATGAACACACGCATCACCCGCACCATCGCCACCGTGGCCCTTGCGGCCACCCCGACCCTCGGCCTGCTGAGCCTCGCCGATTCCGCCTCGGCCAAGGGCCGTGAGGTCATCCGCACCGGGCGCTGCTCGAACGGCGCCTCCTGGAAGCTGAAGGCCAAGGCGGAGGACCGGGCGCTCCTCGAGGTCGAGTTCGAGGTGGACGCCAACCGCAACCGCCAGCGCTGGTCGGTGGCCATCAACGACAGCGGTGTCCGGGTCTTCACCGGCGTCCGCTTCACCCACGCGCCGAGTGGCTCGTTCAGCGTCGAGCGGCTCATCGCCGACCGCGCCGGCGTCGACCACATCACCGCCACCGCCGTCCGCACGGCCACCGGCGCCACCTGCCGCGCCGCCCTGGACTTCTGAGTGATCGGCGATCCGCGGTCATGAACACACCCGATCCGCGCAGCACGACCGAGCAGATGCCGGTCGTGCTGCAGGCCGGCGGGTTTCGCCGGCCACCCCGACGGGCCGGCGGACGCGCCGTGGGCCTCGTTGTCCTGGTGCTGGCACTCGCCGCCGTCGGCGTGTCGGTGTGGAAGGTCCGCCAACTCCTCGTGCCCGGGCTGGGGGCACGGTCCGAATCGATCTGGACCCCCGACGCCCGTCGGGTCCAGTTGACCATTCCACCGGTGCAGGACGCGCCGGGTCCGGCGGTCTCGGTGCTCTGGCCGCTGTCGCTGAACCTGTTGTCAGGTCGTGACGACTCCACCGACACCTCGACCACCAGCACCACCGAGGTGTCGACTCCGAGCACCGTGGACGACCATGGCGTGGGTGATGACGACGACGTCGACGACGACAACGGGGTGGACGACGACAACGGCGTGGATGACGACGACACCACGACGAGCACGACCCGTCGTCGGTCCACCACCTCAACCACCGTCGACGACCATCGCGACGGTGGCGGCCACGGCGGCGACGGGGGCGGCGACCGCAGCGGGCGTCGTGGCGGCAGCGACCGGGGTGGCGACGACGGTGGCAGCGACCGCAGCGGCTCCAACAGCGGCAAGGGCTGAACCCTCGACCCATCCTCCGGTTGGGCGTACCCGATCCGGGTCCGCTCAACCGGAGTGGTCGTTGAGATGGCGCTCGGCCCACAGCGCTGCTTGCGTCCGATCGGAGACGCCGAGCCGCTGGAACACGTTGGTGAGGTGGGCCTTCACCGTCCGCTCGGTGATCCCCAGCGACCTGGCGATCTGCTTGTTCGCCAACCCCCGCTTGACCAGCGTGAGGACCTCGACCTCGCGCTCGGTGAGCGACTCGGCCGCCCCTGGGGCTGCCGAGCGGGCCCGGCGCTGCTCCAACAGCACCCTGGCCGCCTGCGGATCGAGCGGTGAGCCACCGGCGTGAACCGTGCGGATGGCGGCGATGATCTGGTCAGGGTCGGCGTGCTTGAGCAGGTAGCCCACCGCCCCCGCGTCCAATGCGTCGACGATGCGCTGCTGGTCGCCGTGAGACGTCAGCACCAGTACCCGGGTGGACGGGAAGCGTGCGGTGATGACCCCGGTCGCGGTGACGCCGTCCATGACCGGCATGGACAGGTCCATCAGCACGACGTCCACCTGTGTGGTCCCCAGCAGCGCAACGGCCGCGGCCCCATCCCCCGCCGAGCCGACGAGGTCGAGGTCGGCCTCCGTCGACAGCAGCTGCTCCAGGCCGTTGCGGACGATGATGTGATCGTCGACGACGAGAACACGGATCATGCCGTCCCCCCCGAATCGTTCGGCCCGGCGGCGGGCACGCCCTGGTGGACCCTCATCGGGAGCTCGACGCGCACCTGCGTTCCGCGGCCCACCTCCGACGTCACCGTCAGCGAACCGCCGGCATCGGCGATCAGCCCCGACAGGGCGCGCAGGCCGAGGTGACCCTGGCGGCCGCGGGCCTCCAGCGTGGACGGGGCGAAGCCGCGTCCGTCGTCGTCGATCTGCAGGTGGGCAACATCGCGCTCGATACCACCAGCCATTGTCACCGAAGCGGCCGCGGCATGGGCGACGACGTTGCGCAGGGCCTCCTGGGCGACGCGGTACAGCAACGACGCGGCCTGTGGTGAAACGGCGTCGAGGCTGGGGTCGAGCGTGCGGTGCACGGCGATGTCGCGGTTGGCGATCGTGCTGGCAAGGTCTCCGAGCGCAGCGCGCAATCCCTCCTCGTGCAGGTTCGGCGGGTAGATCTCGACCAACAGCGAGCGCAGCGCTTTCACGCTGGAGCGGACCCGGTCGGCCGCCTCGCCGGCGACCTCGGCGGTGGTGCCCTGGCGCTGGGCGGCGCTCAGCGTCAGCGAGACCCCGGTCAGATCCTGCACCACGCCGTCGTGTAGATCGCTGGCGATCCGCCGTCGCTCGGTGTCGGAGGCGTCGATCGCCCGGCGCAGCAGTCGCTCCCGGTCCAGTTGCCCGGCGCGCACCCGGCGGGCCAGCGACCAGGCGAAGGGGATCTGGATCACCTCCAGGGCCACGAGCGACCCCAACGCGATTGGGGCGAAGCGGGACCACAGGCTGCGGCCCACTGCGGTGACACCGCTGTAGCGGAAGTAGGTCTCGACCAGCAGTGGGGTGCCTTCCTCGGTGTGGACGAGGGCGTACACCTCGAGCAGGGTGCCCTCCGGCTCGAACTCGTTCTCCGGGCGTCCAAGGGCGCTGATGCCGGCGGCAGCGTCGCCGGTCGTGAACACCTCGGCCTTGTCCTGCTCCAACTCGAACCGTCGCCCCACCAGGCGCGGCTCGTCGGAGTAGACGACGGTGCCGTCGGCCGCCCACACCTTCACCCGCACCAGGGACCCGTCCAGCATCGTGGTCCGCACCACCCGGTCGAGACGCTCGAACTGCGTCCGATCAGCAGTCGGTGGCAGCAGCGCGTCGGTGAGGTTGGGCTCGATGATCCCCTTGGCACTGACCAGGGTGACCCGCCGGGCGTCGGCGATGGCCTGCTGGTTGGCCTCGCGCTGGCTGGCCCAGGCAGTGAAGATGCTGACCACCACCAGGGCGACCACACCGGCGAGGACGAAGCGGACCACCAGGCGGCGGACGTTGACCACATCAGCGGCCAGTTGGCGGTCGATCGTGGCCGGGTCGGTGAACTCGCCGGCGTGCACGTGGTTGCCGTCTGGCGCCACCGGCGCGGACGGGCCATCCGGGTGTGTCTCTGATGGGCCGCGGGACCGGTCGGCGGAGCCGCGACGCAGGGGCACCGGCCCATTGTCGCCGGTCTGCCTCCCGGCCCACAACGGCCAATGGTCGTAGTACCACCGCGTCGGGCTGGGTACGGTGGCGGGCGTGACGGTGCAACATGGCTGAGCTGGTGATCGCCCCCTCCATCCTCAGTGCCGACTTCGCCCATCTGGCCGACGAGCTGGCCAGCGTGTCCAGTGCGGAGTGGGTGCACGTCGACGTGATGGACGGCCACTTCGTGCCCAACCTCACCATCGGCCCGCCGGTGGTGGAAGCCGTGCACCGGTCCACGGACGCCTTCATCGACGTGCACCTGATGATCGACCCGGTCGACCCGTACCTCGAAGCGTTCGCCGCGGCCGGCGCCGATCTGCTCAGCGTGCACGTCGAGGCCTGCACGCACCTCGACCGGACGCTCTCGGCCATCCGCGCTCTCGGAGTCCAGGCCGGCGTGGTCCTCAACCCGGCGACGCCCGCCGCCACGGTGCAGCACGTGCTCCACCGGGTCGACCTGATCCTGGTGATGAGCGTCAACCCGGGCTTCGGCGGCCAGTCCTACATCCCCGAGGTCGAGCCGAAGGTGACCGAACTGCGCACGATGATCGGCGACCGCCCGATCCGCCTGGAGATGGACGGAGGCATCAGCGTGCGCACCGCCGCGGCAGCGGTCCGCGCCGGCGCCGACACCCTGGTGGCCGGGTCGGCCGTGTTCGGCCAAGCGGATCGGGCCGCGGCGATCGCCGCGCTGCGCGCCGCCGCTCGGTCGGCGTGACGATGCTCGCGGTGGCCAAGATGTGACAGATGAGCTACGCTCGCCGTAATGCAATCGCAATGTTCACCTGAGCCCGTCCGCCGTGGTCGACGGATCCTGGCGATGGTGGGCCTGATGGTGCTGGCGGTGCCCGTGGTTCGCCGCGCCACGGGCAGCGGCCCAGTCGGCCGACGACGTGGCCGCCGAGATCCTGAGGGTGCAGGACCAGGCCGACCGGTTGTCCGAGGCCTGGGCCAAGGCCAGGGATCGCGTCGACGACCTCAACGATCGGCTGGCGGTCGCCCGTCGCCAACTGGGCGACGCCACGTCGCGCTACGCGTCGATCGATGACGCGCTGACGAAGCTGGCCATCGCCCGGTTCACCGGCCAGGCACCGATGCCGATGGTGATGTTCGCCAGCGACCCGGAAGCCGACATGCAGCGCGAGGCGCTGGCCGGTGTTGCGGCCGAGGTCGGCGCGGTGAACCTCGACGATGCCGACGCGCTGAAGACGGATCTGCAGCGCAAGCAGGTCAGGGTGAACCGGCTGCTGGCCGACAGCGTCAAGGAGGCCACGACCCTGCGTGCCGCGACGACGTCGGTGGAGCGCCAACTGGAACGCCTCGACGCCCTCCAGGCCAGGCTGCAGGAAGCCGAGATCCGCCGGGCGTACGAAGCCAAGTTGGCCGAGCAGCGCGCCGCTCAGGCTCGCCGGGAGGCTGCCGCCGAGCAGACTCCGACCGAATCGACCGAGCCGGTGGCCACCCCGCGCGGCGGTGGCAAGACCCGGCCGCGGCCCGAGCCGACCACGACCACGACCGAGCCGCCGCCGGCGCCGGGCTCGACGCGGCCCGGCCGCACCACGACCACGACGGACTCCACTAGGCCGCCACGGCCGGGCTCGACGACATCGTCGTCCAGGCCGCCGACCACCTCGACGTCGACACCCGACGACCCCACCCCCAGCACCCGGCCGCGGCCCACCGCGCCGGAGACGACTCGCCCGAGGCCCACGGTGCCCGAGACGACCCGGCCCCCACAGACCACGGTTCCCAAACCCGACCCGCCGCCCCCGCCTCGCAACGGCATCCTGTGCCCGGTTCGTGGTCCCTCCACCTTCAGTGACTGGTGGCACGCGCCCCGCTCCGGAGGGCGGGTCCACCTCGGGCTGGACATGTTGTCGCGCACCGGCACGCCGGTGGTGGCGGTGGTGGGCGGCTACGTGACGATGAAGATGATGACCCTCGGCGGGTTGACTGCGTCACTGGTGGGCAACGACGGCAACCGATACTTCTACGGCCACTTCTCGGCGTGGGAGGGCGGCGCGCGCAAGGTCGGCGCGGGTGACGTGATCGGCTACGTAGGCAGCACCGGGCAGACGAACACGCCCCACTTGCACTTCGAGTACCACCCAGGCGGTGGGCCGGCCGTCAACCCGTACTCGATGGTCAAGCAAGCCTGCCGCTGACCACGGCCGGCGACGGCCACGACATCAGGCGCTGCCGGTCAGGGCGTGATCCACGGTGTGACGATGCGGCCGACCAGACGGAGGCGCACCGGCCACCCGGGCACGATCACCCGGAACCGGCCGTGGGAGTCCACCTCGGCGGCGCGATCGTCGCCGTCGTCGGACTCGATGATCAGTGAGCCGTCGTCGGCCGGCGTGATCTGGCCGACGATCGAGTGGCCATCGGCCGACAACTCGATGTCCAGCGTCGTCTGCAGGTGGGTGAAGGTCAGCATCCTGGCCTCGGCCTCCACCCCGCGCATGCCCACCAGCGAAGCGCCTGCGGAGTCGAAGGTCAGCTCGGCGAAGCTCCTCGTGGAGGCGGCCCATCCCGAACGCGGCGTACGCCGCGTCCACGGCGTCGGCAGGAATGGCCTCGGCGTGGTCGAGCCACGAGCCGATCGTGGTGAGCAGGTCGGCCTCGTCGGGCGGGAGGTGTGGTGTGTCGTTCATCGTCAGTCCAGTCCGCCGGGCATGAAGGGGATGAGTTCGGGGCTGGAGCGCAGCCGTTGCAGGCAGCGCTGCCGGGTGGGTCCGATCGATCCGATCGGGATGCCGAGGAGCCGGGAGATGTCCTCGTAGGGGATCGGTGGATCGGCGGTGAGCAGGCGCATCAGCGCCTGGTGTTCCGGGCTGAGCCGGGCGAAGGCCCGCTGCATCGCCGAGTGCAACTCGTCGTCCTCCATCCGCTCGCCCGGGTCGGGCGTAGGAATGCCACGGATCGGGACATCGGCCATCGGGCTCACCTTGGCGCGGCGGCGGTAGGCCGCGTTGGCCTCGTTGCGGGCCGTCGTGGCCACCCAACCGGGAAGCTTGGCCGGTTCGCGGATCGAGTCGAGCCGCTCGAAGAGGCGGAAGAACGTACTGGCGAAGGCGTCGTTGCGATCCTCGGCCGAGATGTCGTAGCTGTTCAGCACCTTCCATGCCACCCCCTTCAGCGTGTCCACCAGCGTGTGCCAGGCGCGCTCGCTTCCGGCCATGGCCTGCTCACGCAGGAGGCCGAAGTCGGTCGAGGGTGGGCTGTCCACGAACGAAACACTAGGCACGCTGCACAGAGTTCCGCCGGTAGCCGGCGATACATCGATGTCGAGGAGCTATCGGCGGCTCACGTAGGTGAACGACGAGGCTGCCGCCGCCAGGGCGCCGTGGCCGTCACCGACGGCCTGGGTCACCAGCGCCGCCAGCGTGGCGCCGGCGTGGCCACCACCACGGATGGCCCGGTGAACCGCCACGGCGACTGGCACGGAGGCCTCGTCGTCGATGGGCATCAGCGGGGCCACCACCGTGCGCACCCCGACGGCCAGCAGCGCCGCGGTGGCGCCGAGCAGCTCGTCGCCGGCCAGCACGGTGCTTCGCCCGCCGCTGCAGGCGGCGATGACCACCGTGTGCGGTGGGTGGCGGACCCCCTCCAGCTCGTGGACGTGCAGCGCCCCGTCGGCGAGTTGCAGGGTGGAGAACCACGGGTTGTCGGCACGGAACACGCCGTGGGCGGCGAGGTGGACCACGTCGGCTCGGTCCATGCCGGCGAGTACGGCGCTCACCGAGGCGTCGGCGCCGCGGCAGGATCGACGCGCCGTGGGCCTGCGCTGCGAGCGCCGTCACCTCGGCATCGGCGTGGACCAGACCGGGCCCGGCCACCAGCAACGTCCGCCGGTGGCGCCGCGGCGCCGTCTCGGCGGCCCACCACACCGCGCTGGGGGCCGTGGTGAGTCCGGCGCCACGGTCGGCCGTTGGCAGGGCGTTCCACAGGACGTGATGCAGATCGGCCGACGGCACCACCACCAGGGCGCGGCCGGTGATGTCGTCGCCGACCGGCCCGAACAGCACCCCGTCGAGCTCCCGCCGGGCCAGATCGAAGGCCTCCAGGAATCGCCGGGCGGAGCTGCGATCACCAGCCGCCGCCAGCCTCCTGGTGGCAAAGCCGAGGTGATCCGCCGCGGCGCGCGCCTGCTCGATGGGCCCGAGGTCCACCTGGCGGACGCGCCGATCCCGGCACACCACGGCGTGCAGGTGGCCCCCGGTGTGGACGAACTCGACAAGGGCCGAGTCACCGAGCGTGCGCAGCAGATCCGTCATCGGCTGGCTGCGCCGCCCGCGGCCGCTGCTGCCCCTGGCCCGGCTGAGCCGGCTGATCGACAGTTCGAGGTCGGCGACCCGGCGGCGCTGGATCGTCTCGTCCGGCGTGCCGCGGGCGTCGTCGGCGCGCAGGCGGGTCTGGCGAAGCTCGTCGAGCAGATCCGCCGGGACAGTGGTGGCGTCGTCGGAGCGGGGGAGACCCAACGACCCGGCCCGCCAGCGCTCTGCCCACGTGAGCAGTTGGCGGGCGTCGCCGGACTGCACGGCGAGGTGCACGCCGAACTCGGCCAGTTCGGCACCGAGGCGGCCCGCTGCCGAACGAAGCTCAGCGGCGCCGAGCGTGGCCCGATAGCGCTCGACGGTGCGCAATCCTTGGGCCAGCGCCCGGCGAGCCTTGGTGTGCTCGCCGCGGGCCACATGGCCGATGGCGCTGACCAGCCACGCGTCGGCGCGCACCCGGGCGTTGGGGGAGTGGTGGGCGTGTTGGGCCTCGTCCAGCACCGCTCCGGCCAGGTCGGCGCGCCCCGATTGGTGGGCCTGGCGGGCCATCAGCACGCGCACTTCGGCGGCCTCCTGCGACCAGCCGTAGCGGTCGAGCCGTTCGGCCAGGCGGCGCAGCGTGGCCACACGACGCAGGCCGGGCGGCCGGGTCGTGGACGGGCCACGCCCGGCGATCTCCCCCCAGTACGCGGCCACCGCAGCCCATGCCGGGCGTCGCGCTTCGGTGAACAGCGTCTCGGCATCCTCGGACGCGGCGCGCGCCGCCTCGCGGTTGCCGCACAGGAGCTCGGCCCTCGCCAGGGTCAGCAACGCCTCGGCCACCTGGTGATGGTTGCCGTCGGTCCGGGCTGCCTCCACCACCCGGGCGGTGACGGCCGCCGCCTCCTGCCCGAGCCCAGCCTCGATCAGGACCGTCGCCTCGTCGATGTCGAGGTCACCCACGTAGCGCGCCGGCGAGCCGACGCTGGCGTAGCGGGCCCGGGCGTCGGCGAAGCCGCGCAGCGCCTGGGGCACCCGACCGAGGCGAGCGTCCAGGTACGCCTCGTTGTGCGCCGACCCTGCCGCCAGGACGTGCTGGCCGAGCCGGGCGGCCATCTCCTTGGCCCTGCCGAAATCCACCCGTGCCTCGGTCAGCCGGCCGAGTTGGAGCAGCACGATGCCGCGGTTGGAGATCAACCGCGTGGCGCCGAGTTCGTCGCCGCCCTGCAACACGAGCGGCAGCGCCGCGTCCATCGCCCGCAGCGCCGCGTCGCGGTCGCCGGCACGCATCAGCAGCATGCCGCGTTGGGTCAGCAACCGCCCGAGGGGCGCGCCGCTGAGGTCCGGCTCGGCGAGACGAAGCTGCTCGGTCGCCTCCTCGCTGCGCCCGGCCACCTGCGCTGCGGCGGCCCAGGTGATCCGGACCTCGGCGAGCAGGTCACGGTGCGGGGTATCAGCGAGGATGGCAGCCGACTCTGAGAGTGACGTGAGCGCCTCCCCGATCCGGTTCTCATCGATGGCCAACCTGCCAAGACCCCACAGCGCGATCGCTCGCTCGGTGGGCGCGCCGTGGTGGTCGCCGACCACGGCGTCGAGCAGCGCCGCGGCGCGCCGCGGGTCGGCCTGGACCAGGTCGAAGCCCGCTCGTGCGGGCGACGAAGCGTGGGACACCCGGTCGATGGAACGTTGCGAATCTGTCATGCTGTGTCCGTCGTGGCCCCGGTTCACGCTAGACGATCATCGGAACACGGTACCCATGGCTGGGACGGGCATGGTCATCCACACTGGACGGGCGCCCGCTACTGGCCGGCCGGCGAGGTCCCGGCGCCCAGGCGCCACAGGTCAGAAGGAGTAGCTGATGAGCACAACCCCATCGGAGGGCGACGAGCAGGTGCGCCGGGAGCGACCGGAGAGTGACGAGGCCCGGTGGCGCCGGACCATCGCGATCAGCCCGTCGGGCGGTGGCTACGCCTACCGGCCGAACCAGCTGCTGGTGGACAACGACGGCCGGGCGTTCCTGGAACGGAACTCGCTCGGCGAGGCGATGACCGAAGTGGCGCCAGGCATCCATGTGGTCGCCGCGCTGGAGAACACCTTCGGGGTGTTGGAGCAGCTTCGGCGAGCCAACGTCCGGGCCTCGCTGAACTACGTGATGTTCGCCCATCCAGTGCACGCCAACCCGGCGATCCACAACAACCCGGCGATCCACAACAACCCGGCGATCCACAACAACCCGGCAGCCAGGGGTTGCGGGTGCTGTTGCCCCTGCGGGTGCGGTGGCCCCCCTGGCCCGACCGCGCCGCCGTGCACCTCGACCCCTCCCGGCGAGTTGCCGGCGTACCCGCCCCAGGCCAGCACGGTCCGCCGGGCCGCTCACCATCCCGAGCTGTGGCGCGGATGCGCGTCACGGACGGGCACGGGTGTGCCCCTCGTCGTCCTCGACACCGGGCTTGCGCCCGATCACCTCGGTGGGACCATCAGCCCGCGGATCGCCCGACGGGCGCCGGAGCCCTTCGGCCCCACTCGCTACAACCCGAGGCTCACCCCACCGTTCGCCATCACGGACAACGTCGACGAGCCTGACGCCAACCAGGATCGGTTCCTCGACCCCACCGCCGGTCACGGAACGTTCATCGCCGGGCTGCTGGCCCGGCTGGCGCCGGACTCCAACGTCTCGCTCGGCAAGGTGCTGGAGAGCACCGGCGAAGGCGACGACGCAACGCTGGCCTGGCGGGTGTGGCAGCTGGTCAAGGAGCAGGCGGGCATCCTGGTCCTGTCCTGTGGCGGGTACACCGACAACGACGAACCCACGCCGGCGCTGCAGGCGGCCATCGCCGCGGTGCGCGCCAGGGGGTGGGTGGTCGTCGCCTCGGCCGGCAACGACGCCACCTGCCGGCCCAGCTTTCCCGCGGCGTTGCCGGGTGTCATCGCCGTTGGCGCGCTGGGCACCGACGGGCCGGCCGATTTCACCAACTACGGGGCGTGGGTCTCGGCCTGCGCGCCGGGAGTGGACGTCGTCGCCTCCTTCTACGACGGGGTCGACCGCGAGGACGACGGCGACCCGGCGACCGAGGACTTCAACGGCTCCGCGGCGTGGGACGGCACGTCGTTCGCCGCCCCCATCGTGGCCGCGGCCATCGCCCGGGAGTGCTCGCTGTACGGCATCACCCCGATCGAGGCGGTGGAGCGGGTGATCCACGACCGGCGGCTTTTCCGCATCCCCAACCTCGGCACGGTGGTCAACCTGCACTGACGGCGCTCCGGTGGCCTACCGTTGGCGCCGTGATCGCGGCAATCGGTGACCTCGTCGAGGACATCGTCGTCCACCTCGGCGGGCCGATCGCGGTCGCATCGGACACCGAGTCCGTCGTGCTGCGCAGGCGTGGCGGTAGCGCGGCGAACGTCTGCGCCGCGGCGGCCTTCGTCGACCACCGGCCGACACGATTCATCGGACAGGTCGGTGACGACCCGGCGGGCGAGATGCTGACCGGAATGATGACCGGACTCGGCGTGGACCTGGCCGTGCGCCGGCGCGGCAGGACGGGAACCATCGTGGTCCTGGTGGACCAGCACGGTGAGCGGACGATGCTGCCCGACCCGGCCACCAGCAAGGACCTGTCCGATCCCGATCCGGCATGGCTCGACGGCGTGGGCGTGCTGCACATCCCGCTGTACTCGCTGCTGCGTTTCCCGATGGACCAGGCGGTGGCCACGACCGCCGAGTGGGCGCGGTGCCGGGGGATTCCGGTGTCGATCGACGCCTCATCGGCCGCGCTGATCCAGCGCGCCGGCGTGGATCGCATGGTCGAGCGCCTCGCCGGGCTCGGCCCGCACGTCGTGCTGGCCAACGAGCTGGAGGCACGCACGCTGGGTGACCGTGGACTCGACCGCATCGGCGCGCCCGTCGTGGTCATCAAGCGCGGTCCCGATCCTGCGGAGGTCCGCCACGGTGGACGGGCCGACACCGTCCACGCCCTGGACATCGGCCCGGTCGCCGATACCACCGCGGCGGGCGACTCCTTTGCCGCCGGCTTCCTCGGCGGGCTCGCCGACGGCGCCGATCCGGTGGAGTGCTGCCGCCACGGGCACCGCGTCGCCGCGGCCGTGCTGGGCGCCGCGCTCCGACCCTGACACAATCGACCCATGGCACGTCTGGCAACGATCAAGCCCTGGCAACACGCGCTGGTCGGGTTGACGGCACTGGGCGGTTCCGTTGCCGGCTACGCCGGGTTGTTCAGCCGCCCCCCGGACGCCGAGGTGTTCGACGCCAAGACGGTGGTGGTCACCCCGCTCGGCGCCGACGGCGTGCGCATCACCGAGTACGTCGACCAGGACTTCGGCAGCAACGACAAGCACGGCTATCAGCGGATCATCCCCACCGACTTCGGCGAGCCCACCGACGTGGTGGCCTCCTCTCCCGACGCGCCCGATCAGGTCTCCACCGTGACCGTGGGCACCCGCACCTTCATCCGCATCGGCGACCCCAACTCCACGGTGTCCGGCCAGCACCGCTATGAGCTCTCCTACACCCTGCCCGACGCCCGGATCGGCACGAACCGGCTTGCCCTCGACATCATCGGCAACGACGAAACCCTGGAGACCAAACGGTTCGAAGTCATCCTCACCGGGTTGACGCTGCAGGCGCCGACGTGCAACGTCGGTTCGGTCGGGGTGTCGGGTGGGTGCACGTTGGTCGAGGGGACCGAGGGTGGCGCGCCGGTGTACCGGGCCGTGTTCGAGCCGCTGCGGGCGGGCCAGGGGATCACCATCGGTGGCACGATCACCGCCCGACCGGCGCCGGCCACGGTGCCCGCGCCGGCCGTCGTGTCTCGCCGGCCGTCGACCCGGCCGGACATGGCGGCACTGATGCTCGGCCTGGGCGCCGCGTCGGGCGGGTTGATGTTCGCCTCCACCCGGCGCATCGGGCGCAACGTGGTGTCCGGGGCCAGCGCCGCCGATGCCGCGTACGGCGACGGCCCGGCTGGCGCACCCGGCACGTCGGTGATCCCGCCCCCGCCTGGCAGCGACCTGCCGCCACCCACGCCCGGCCAGGCCGCGCCGGCCACGCGCTACGTCACCGATGCCGAACTGGCGCGCCTGGCGACCATCGAGTTCGTGCCACCGACGGGCATCGCACCCTGGCAGGGGGCGGTCCTGCTGACCGAGAAGATCAACGAGGACACCGTCAGCGCGTGGTTCTCCGGGCTGGCCGCCAAGGACGTCATCGACCTGGACAACACCGGCGGCGACACGGTGATGACGCTCGGCCGCAACGCCGGCTCGCTGACGGGGGAGGAGGCCGGGATCCTGGCCACCGCCTTCGGTGACCGGCAGTCCATCGAGCTCGGGACCTACGACTCCCAGTTCGCCTCGGCCTGGTCGCAGGCCAGGGCCTACCAGCGCCGGGCCGTGGTCGACGAGCGCTACTGGCGGCAGTTCTCGCCGCGGCCCCACGGCGTCGGCTCGGGCAAGCTGGCCCTGGTGGTCGTCGGGCTGTGGATGCTGTTCTCCGCCGGCGCCGGGATCGTCGCCGTCGCCGGCAGACTGAACGGGTGGGCCGCAGCTGCGGCGTTCGGCCTGATCGTGCCGGCGGTGGCCGGCTTCGCCATGTACCGGTCCCTGCTGCCCTCGCGCAGCGCCAAGGGGTCTGCGCTGGCGCTGCGCACCGAGTCGTTCCGCCGCTTCCTGGCCGCCAGCGAGGCCAAGCACGTGGATTGGGCATGGCAGCACGGGCTGCTGCGCGAGTACTCGGCCTGGGCGGTTGCCCTGGGCGAGGCCAGCGCCTGGCAACAGGCGATGCGCTCCTCCAGCCTGGTGCCACCCCAGGAACTGCACCACGGGCCGATGGTCATCTGGTACGCCGGGCCGTCGATCCACAGCACCACGGTGCGCCCGGCGCCAAGCGGCGGCAGTGGCGGCGGGTTCGGGGGTGGCGGGTTCGGTGGAGGGTTCTCCGGGGGCAGCGTCGGCGGAGGCGGAGGCGGTGGGAGTTCCGGCTCCTGGTGACGGGGCGACCCATCGCCGTTCTTTGGGCACGTCTTGGATGTTCTCTCACCGGACTCTTACCTCTGACTCGTTGGCTCGGTGCCTGGCGGCAACCCCGTGCCGCCGATGTCAGGAGATCCCATCATGAACCGTTCCCGTTTGGCCGTTGCCGCCATCGCTCTTTCGGCCACCGCGCTGGCCGCGTGCGGCGACGACAAGAAGTCCACGCCGGCCACCACGCCGGTCAAGACCACCACCGTCGTGACTGGTGACACCGACGGCGACACCGAGGGTGCCGGCACCGTGGCGACCGACGCCGCCACCGATCCGACCTCGGCCACCGGCACCGCCGCTGGCGGTGGGTCCAGCGCAGCCGGCGAACGGGTGTCCGCCAACACTGCGACGAACGATGAGCTGGTCGCCGCGCTCACCGCCGCCGGCGTGACCAACGCCGCCAAGTGGGCCGACGAGATCCAGGAGTACCGCCCGTACGACAGCACCGACACGGCCCTCACCAAGCTGCAGGACAACCTGGCCAAGTACAACCCGGACGACGCCACGCTCCAGGCCATCCTCGGCGTGCTGAAGCCGTGATCACCCAGTCCGTGGCCTCGCAGGACCCCGGCGGAGCGCTCCGCCGGGGGTTCCTGCTGATGGCCGGCCTCGGCATCCTCGGCACGGCCATCGAACTGGCGACGATCCACCACTGGGACAGCACCGAGCAGCTCATCCCGTGGTTCATGCTCGGCATCGCCGCACTGATGCTGATCGCCGTCGTCGCCCGCCCGGCGACGACCGTGGTCAAAGGCGTGCGCATCCTGTCCGTCGCCGGTCTCGCCGCCACGGCCTTCGGGATCTGGGAGCACATCGACTCGAACATCGAGGCCGGACCGCTGGACCGCGTCTGGGGGCCCAAGTGGGACGGCCTGTCGTCGCTGTCACGGTTCTGGCACGCCGCCAACGGCGACGTCGGGCCCAGCCCGCTGCTCGCGCCTGCCTCGCTCGGGGTGGTCTTCCTCAGCCTGATGTTCGCCACCATCGGGTTGGGTTCGGCGACCGCCTGACCGGCCGCCGCGGCCCGACCGGGCCGCCGGCACGGCCGCTCGGTACGGTGGGCGTCGATGAGCATGCCCACCGATGTGGGGATCGTCGATTGCATGATCGGCTTCCCCAGCCCCAACCCGTTCGAGAACTACGCCTTCTTCCGTGACAACATCAAGGACAAGGAGAGCAAGGCCACCACGTTTCCCGTCGAGTACCTGTTCAAGCACAACGTGCCCGGCGCGGCGGACCCCGAGGTCGACCCGATCGCCACGACGCTGGGGCAGATGGACCAGTACAACATCGACATCGGACTGATCGGCTGCCAGGATCCCGTGGGCCAGCAGGCGCTGCGTGAGCACCCCACCCGCTTCGTCGGCCAGGTGCACGTGGACCCCAACGACGTGGTCGGCGCGGTGCGCTCGATCCGTGAGGCCAAGCAGCGCTACGACGTGCGCGCCGTCGGGGCGTTCCCCGCCGGGTGCACGCCGCAGGTGCCCATCTCCGACCCGAAGTGGTACCCGGTCTACGCCACGTGCGTGGAACTGGACCTGCCCATCTTCATGTGCGCCGGGATCCCCGGTCCGCGCCTGCCCAGCATGTGCCAGCACGTCGAGATGATCGACATCGTCTGCTACGACTTCCCCGACCTCGTGTTCGTCACCCGCCACGGGTGCCAGCCGTGGACCGAGCTGATGGTCAAGCTGATGCTCAAGTGGCCGAACCTGCACTACTCCACCAGTGCCTTCGCCCCGAAGCACTACGACCAGCGGATCATCGACTATGCCAACACCCGTGGCGCCGACCGGGTGATCTACGCCGGGTACTTCCCGATGGGCCTGACGCTGTCACGGATCATGGGTGACATGCCTCACGTCCCGTTCCAGGCGACCGTGTGGCCCAAGTTCCTGCGCGACAATGCCCGGCGGGTGCTGAAACTCGACGAGCGCCCGTTGGGGGGATAGCGATGGACGGCGACGGCAGGTCAGCTCAGCGGTTCGGGTTCGAGAGCACGACCGACGATGTGCTGGCGGGCGTCGACCTCGGCGGCCGGACGATGCTGGTCACTGGCGCCAGCACCGGGCTGGGCGAGGAGACCACCCGGGCGCTCGCCGCCCACGGCGCCACCGTGGTCATGGCCGTGCGTGATCCGGTCCGTGGCAAGGCCGCGGCCGAGCGCATCCGCGCCACGGCCGGCGCGCCGGTGTCGCTGGAGATCCGCCAACTGGACCTGGCGTCGCTGGACAGCGTGCGCCGCTTCGCCGGCGAGTTCCTCGCTGCCCGCTCCACCCTGGACGTGCTGATCAACAACGCCGGGCTGATGGCCTGCCCCTTCGGGCTGACCCGGGACGGCCACGAGCTGCAGTGGGGCACCAACCATCTCGGACACTTCTTGCTGGCCAACCTGTTGCGCCCGGCACTGCTCGGCGCCGGGCGTTCCCGGGTGGTGTCGTTGAGCTCTCGGGGCCACTCGTTCAGCGACATCGACCTGTCCGATCCGCGCTTCGATCGCGGTGACTACACACCGTTCGTCGGGTACGGACGGGCCAAGACGGCCAATGCCCTGTTCGCCGTCGGCTGGGACCGGCGCTTCGGCGATCAGGGCTCGCAGGCCTTCAGCGTGCACCCCGGCGGGATCCACACCGAACTGGGCCGGAACATGACCCCCGAGACCATTGCGATGCTGTCGGCCCGGCTGGCCGAGGGTGGCCGGGTCTTCCAGTGGAAGACCATCCCGCAGGGCGCAGCCACCTCGGTGTGGGCTGCGACCGCGCCCGCCCTCGAGGCTCACGGTGGCGCCTATCTGGAAGATTGCCACGTGGCCCGCCTGGCCGCGCCGGGCGACGAGGACGGTGTGCTGCCGTATGCCATCGATCCGGCCAGCGCCGACCGGCTGTGGGACTACTCGCTGGCCGCGGTGGGGCTGGCCTGAGGGATGGCCGCCGTCGCCGCGCTGAAGGCTGCCAAGCGCCGGGCCAGCTCGCTGCGGTACGCCGCGGCGCGCTGCTCCTTGAGGCGCTCGTAGCCGCGGACCTGCTCGGCAAGCCCGGCGATCGCCACCGCCTCGTCCAGGCGCGCAGCCGGCGGGTTCGGTCCCAGCGCGCCGAGGATCGTCGTCACGGCGTCACGGTATTCACGCGCCAGGGCCCGTTCCGTCCGCCGGATCGCGGCGTAGCCGAACGCGTCGAAGGGCGTCCCACGCAGGCGGCGTGCTGACCGCAGCACCACCAAGGCAGGGCGAGCCCACCGCCCGAAGCGCATCTTGCGCCTCATCCCGAGGGCGCGAAGCAGCGGCGGGCGCAGGCGCCAGGTCACCCGGGTGCGCCGCCCGCCCACGCGACGGACCGCCTCACGGGCTTCTGGCAGGAGCAGCAGCCTGGCCACCTCGTACTCGTCCTTGTACGCCGTGAGCTGGTGCAGGGATCTGGCCACGGAGGCGGTCAGCGGATCGTGGCCGAGGGCGATCACCGGGGCCAGCGTGTGCCGGAACCGCCGCGGCGGTGCGTGCTGACTGGAACCCGATCAGGTCTGCCGCCAGCCGGTCGATCAACTGCGTGGTGGTCTCCGGCTGGCGATCGGCGACGGTCACGCCAGCGGCCTGCGTGGCGCCGTCCGGGTCGACGGCGTAGGCCCGCCCCCAGCGCAGCGCGGCGAGGTTCGTCTCGACGGCCACGCCGTTCAGGGCGATAGCCCGCTCGATGGCCGCCGTCGTCATCGGCAGCAGCCCGAGTTGGGCGGCGACACCGGTCAGGAAGACGTTGACCATCGTGTCGTCGCCCAGCAGCCCGCGCACCAGGCGGCCGGCATCGACGAAGTGCTGGGCACGGGTTGCGGCGGTCAACCGCTCGGTCACCGTAGCTGGGTACGCCAGCGACGGGTTCGTGACCATCGATCCCGTCGGCGTCTCTGCCCGGTTGGCTACGAGCACCGTGCGCCGGGCGTTGGCGGCGCCGATCTGGCGGTCGCTGCCGGCGACGAGTTGGTCGAACGCCACGAGCACGTCGACCGATCCGGCGCTCGCGCGATTGCTGGGCGAGGGATCCTGGCGGGACACGACGAGATCGCTCACCACCGGGCCGGCCTTCTGCGACAGGCCTGTCTGGTCGAGCCCCCTGACGGTCAGGCCGTCGAGCATCGCCGCCGTACCCAGCACCTGGCTGACGGTGACCACGCCGGTGCCACCGATCCCGCTGAGGCGGATGGTGACCTGGTCGGCATCGGCCACCGGCGGCGTGGGCAGATGGGATGGTGGCTGGGCGACGGCCTGCCGTGGTGGGCCGCCGGCCGCCACGGTCACCGTGGCGAACGCCGGGCAGTCACCCTCCATGCAGGTGAGGTCGTGGTTGCAGGAGTGCTGGTCGATGGCCGTCTTGCGACCATAGGGGGTCTGGACCGGCTGCACGGAGAGGCAGTTGCTGCGGTCGGCGCAGTCGCCGCAGCCCTCGCAGACCCGCTCGTTGATGACCACCCGGAACCGCGGCCGTTCGGCGGCGCCCCGCTTGCGGTCCCGGCGCTTCTCGGCGGCGCAACGCTGGTCGTGGATCAGCACCGTGCATCCGGGCACGCCGGCCAGCACCGTCTGAGCCTCTCGCAGCCGGCTGCGACCCCACACCGCCACCCCGGCCGGGAGATCCACCTGGCGGTAGCGGTGTGGCTCGTCGGTGGTGATCAGCACCCGGCTGGCGCCTTCGGCCACGAGGGCGCTGGCCAGGTGAGGGACGTCCATCGCGCCCACCGCGTCCTGGCCACCGGTCATGGCGACGGCGCCGTTGAAGAGGATCTTGTAGGTGATGTTCACCTGGGCCGCCACCGCGGCGCGGATGGCCAGCCAGCCGCTGTGGGCCAACGTCCCGTCGCCGAGGTTCTGGACCAGGTGCTCCTCGCCGACGAAGGGCGCCATGCCGATCCACGGCGCGCCCTCCGACCCCATCGCCCCGACGCCGATGATCGTGCCCACCCGCTCGGGTTCCATGAACAGCGTCATCGTGTGGCAGCCAATGCCGGCGCCCACTAGGGTGCCGGGCGGCACGGCGGTGGAGGTGTTGTGCGGGCAGCCGCTGCAGAAGTACGGGGTGCGCTCGACCGTCAGCGGGATCATCGCCGGCCGGGCCGGCGGCAGGGGGGCGAGCCGTTCGGGCGCCAGGCGGCTGGCCAGGCGGGGCCGCGAGCGCGGCGGCGATCGTGTCGGCGGGAAGCGTGCCGTAGCGGGCGAACAGCGGCGAGCCGTCGGGGCCCGACTTGCCGTGGATCAAGGGCCGGTCGGCCAGCGGGTACAGGGCGTCGCGGACGGTGCCCTCCAGCGTCGGCTGCTTCTCCTCGACGACGATCACCTCGGCCAGGCCGCCGGCGAACTCTCGCAGTTGGGCCGGGTCCAGTGGCGACAGCAGCCCGACCTGGAACAGCCGCAGCCCGGCGGCACGCAACTCGTCGTCGCTGCCCAACCCCAACACGGCCAGCGCGGCCCGGGTCTCCCGGTAGGTGTGACCACCGGCGACGATGCCCAACCAGTCCGCCGCGCTGCGGACACGCACAGCGTTCAAGCCGTTGGCCACGCCGTACTGCCTGGCCATCTCCGCCTTGACGGTGTGCAGTTGCCGTTCGAGGTCGAGGGTGTCGGGCGTCAGCAGCCGGCCGGTCGGCTGCGGCGCCCAGACTCGGCCATCGATCTCGATCACCGGGATCACCGGTTCGAACCGTTCGTCGAGCAGATCCACCGTGCCGGTCCCATCGGCTACCGAGTCGACGACGATGATCGCCGCCCACAGCCCGCTGGCCCGGGACAGGGCGACGGCGTGCCGGCCGAGGTCGACGGCCTCTTGGACGTCACCCGGAAGCAGCACGGGCAGTTGGAGGTCACGCAGCGCGGCGTCACTGGCCGACGGGATCGTGCTGCTCTTGGCCCCCGGGTCGTCTCCCACCAGGGCGACGGCGCCACCCCGCGGCGAGGTGCCGGCGAACATCGCATGGCGGATCGCGTCACCGGCCCGGTCGAGGCCGGGCCCCTTGCCGTACCACACCCCGATCACGCCGTCGACGCGCCACGAGGCGATGGTGGACACCAGCTGGGCGCCCATGACCGCGCCGGCGGCCAACTCCTCGTTCACTGCCGGTTGGGCGATCATCGTCAGGCCGTCGCGGCCGGCCTGCAGGGCGGCCGCTGCCGCGTCACGGTCGTAGTTCGCCAGCGGGCTGCCCGGGTAACCGGTGACGTAGGCCGCGGTGTTCCAACCCCGGCGGCGATCGGCGCGCAGCTGGGCGACGGGCAGGCGGGCGAGGGCCTGTGACCCGCTGACGAAGACCCGTCCGCTGTCCGCCCGGTACCGGTCGGCCAGTTCGTACGTGTCGATCAAGGCCACCGGCGAGCGGTCCCGGCGCGTGCCGCCACCGACTCGAGCCAGGCGCCCCCGCCATCGCCGGACCGAGTCGTCATCGACGGGACTTTAGTGATCGTGCCGCACCGCCGCGGTCGCTCCCGCCGGCGGATGCCAAGCTTGGGTCGATGGCAGCGGGATCCACACCGGCGACGGAGGCGTTGGCGCGCGCCGGGATCAGCTTCGGGCTGCACCGCTTCGACCATGAGCCGTCGGCGCAGGGGTACGGGTTGGCCGCGGCTGCGGCCATCGGCGCCGACCCGGACCGGGTGTTCAAGACGCTGGTCATCCTGGCCGACGGTGACCCGGCGGTCGCCGTCGTCCCGGTGAGCTGCCAGCTGGCGCTGCGCCAGGTGGCCGGCGCACTGGGCGCCAAGCGGGCCGAGATGTGCCCGGTGGAGCACGCCGAGCGGATCACCGGGTACGTGGCCGGCGGGATCAGCCCGTTCGGCCAGCGCAGGAGGCTGCCAACCGTCATCGACGAGACCTGCGTGCTGTGGGACACCGTGTTCGTCAGTGGTGGGCGGCGCGGCCTCGACCTGGAGGTGGCGCCGGACGATCTGGTGGGTCTGCTGCAGGCCACCGTGGCGGCGATCGCCGCGCCGTAGGCGTCTTAGCGGCGGCGCAGGTTGGTGGGCTGGCGCCACCGCGGTTCTGGGGCGGGCGGGGGCCGCTTCGGCCGGCGGCGCACGGCGGCGTCGATCCTGGCCACGCGGGTGCGGGCCAGCGGATGGCTGGTGGAGCTGCACCGCGTGGTCGTCCTGCACGGCGGCCACACGGCGCAGCGCGCTGGCCAGTTCGGCGCCGAAGCCCATGTTCACCGCCCGGCTGTCGGCCTGGTACTCCGAATGGCGCCCCACCCGGTTGGCGATGGCCGTGCTGGCCAGCAGCCCGGCCAGGAACACCCACGACACCGCCATCAGGATCAGGCTCACCAGGCGGCCGAGGACCCCGGGAATGGACGACTCGCGGGTGAACGAGCGGGTGGCCGCGGTGGCCACGTTGCGCAGGAAGAACCCGATGCGCGCCAGGATCCGGATCGGCAGGCTCAACCAGTGGCCGATGGTCAGGGCCAGGGTGTGCATGCCCAGGTGATGGCTCAACTCGTGGGCCAGGACGCCGGCGAGTTCGTCACGCGGCAGGGATTGCAGGGCGAAGGTGGTCACCACCACCAGGTGCCCGCCACAGGCGAAGGCGTTGAGCTCGTCGGAGGGCAGGACCATCACCATGTAGCGCGAGTTGCGCATCCGGTTGCGCTGCAGCACCGATCGCCATGCCGTCTCCAGCCGGGCGGTCTCGTCGGGTGTCGGTCGCCGGGCGCCCAGCAGCGGGCCCAGCACGAACCGCTGGACCGGGCGGAAGAACAGCAGCACGCCGAGCGCCAGGTAGCCGGCGGCGAACCACACGAAGCCGACCTTCCACCAGATCCTGGCGATCAGCCAGAACACGGCGAGGGCCAGCAGCCACACGGGGACGAGTGCCAGCACCGGTAGCACCGCGGCTGACGCCGAACGTTCCAGCCTGCGGCCACCGCGAACTCTACGGGCGACAGTCCATCATCGCCCACGACACGGGTCAATCGTCGCACGACATTCCCCCAGCCGCTGCGATACTGGCGGCGATGACTGCTCCGATTCTTCCTGGCGCCGAGCCCATGTCCCACGTCAGTTCGGGGACCGCCGGCGCGCTGGTTCTGCACGGTTTCACCGGTAACCCGTCGTCGATGCGTGGCGTTGCCGACGCCTTCGCCGCTGCCGGGTTCCACGTGGAGCTGCCCCGCCTCCCGGGCCACGGCACGGTGGTGGAGGAGATGCTCCCCACCCGCTGGGCTGACTGGCTGGGCGAGGCCGAGGCCGCACTGGCTCGGTTGCGCGAGCGGGCCGAGCAGGTGGTGGTGGTCGGGCTCAGCATGGGCGGCACGCTGACGCTGACCCTCGGCGCCAATCACCCCGATCTCGCCGGGTTGATCTGCGTCAACCCCGCCGCCCAGCCCCAGCCCGACGAGGTCGTGGCCATGGTCACCGACTTCATCGACCAGGGCATGGAGGTGATGCCGGGGATCGGTAGTGACATCGCCGACCCCGACACCAAGGAGATCGCCTACGACAGCACCCCGCTGCGTGCCCTGCCGTCGCTGGCCCAGGACGGTCTTGCACCACTCGCCCAGCGGTACCCGCAGATGCGGATCCCGCTGCCGGTGATGACGTCGCCGCAGGATCACGTGGTGGACCCGGGCCAGAGCGAGTTCCTGGCCGCCAGCTACGCAGGCCCGGTGGAGCGGATCTCCTTGGAGCGCAGCTACCACGTCGCCACCCAGGACTACGACAAGGACCTGATCGTCGAGTCCGCGGTCGAGTTCGCCCGACGCGTCACTGCGTGATCGCCGCCATTCCCAGCCCGTCGTCGGGCATCCTCCACCTCGGGCCGCTGCCCATCCACGCCTACGGGCTGATGATCGCCCTCGGGGTGCTGGCCGCGGTGTGGCTGATGGGGCGGCGCGTCGAGGCGGCCGGCACGGCCACCGCCGAGGACGTCAGCTACATGGCCGTGCGGGCGGTGATCGCCGGGGTGATCGGCGCCCGGCTGTATCACGTGATCACCGACTGGGAGAAGTTCTCCGACGATCTCGGGCGGATCCCGCAGATCTGGAAGGGGGGCCTGGGGATTCCCGGCGGAGTCCTGGCAGGAACGCTGGTGGGTCTGTGGGCGATGCGCCAGCGGGGTCGCTCCGTGGCCGCGATGCTGACGGCCGGCGCGCGGCGGTGCCGCTGGCCCAGGCCATCGGGCGGATCGGCAACTGGTTCAACCAGGAGTTGTTCGGCAGGCCGACGACGCTGCCCTGGGCGCTGAAGATCCACGACGACCACCTTCCCGCCGGCTACCCGTCAGGCACCACGTTCCATCCCACCTTCTTGTACGAGGTGCTGTGGAACCTGGCGCTGTGCGGTGTGCTGGTGCTCATCGACCGCCGCGTGCGGCTGCGCCCGGGGAGGCTGTTCGCCGTCTACGTGCTGGGCTACGGCATCGGCCGGTTCTGGATCGAAGGGCTGCGCATCGACCCGGCCAAGTCCGGCGGCGGCCTGCGCCTCAACCAGTGGATGGCGCTGGCCATCGCCGCCGGCGCGGCGGCCTTCCTGGCAATCGACTGGTTCCGCCACCGCACCACCCCGGCCGGGCCGCCTGCGGAACCGGCCGCCTAGCCCCAGGTGTGCACGGGGGCGTTGCTGTGCATCAGCGCCCGGTAGTCGGCCAGGATCGCCCGCAGCACGGCGATGCGATCCGCCGCGGCGTCGCCTCGGCGCTGGGTCCACTGCCGGGCCCACCACTCGGCGCCGTTGGTGGCGTTCATGCACCGGCCCTCGATGACCCCGAGGTAGCGGTCGGCGGCTGAGCGATCGACCCCCCACGACTCCAGGCCGGCGTACGCCATCGGCAGCAGGCGGCGCAGCACCAACTCGGTGACGGGAACCTGACCAGCGCCTGGCCAGTACATCTCCGCGGCGATGCCGCGGAGAGCGCCGACGGTGAAGTTCTCCTCGGCGGTGGCGAAGGAGAGCTGTGACCACACCGGGCGGTCCTGCTCGGCCAGGGTGCGGACCAGGCCAAAGTAGAACGCGGCGTTGGCCACCATGTCCACCACGGTGGGGCCGGCCGCCAGCACCCGGTTCTCCACTCGCAGGTGCGGCACGCCCCCGACCACGTCGTACACCTGACGGTTCCAGCGGTAGATCGTCCCGTTGTGCAGGCGCAGTTCGGGCAGCGTTGGCACGCCGCCGGCCTCGAGGGTGGCCAGCGGATCTTCATCGGACACGATGGGCAGCAGCGCCCCGAAGTAGCGGACGTTCTCCTCGAACAGGTCGAACACGCTGTTGATCCAGCGCTCACCGAACCACACCCGCGGCCGGACACCCTGGGCCTTGAGCTCGTCGCTGCGGGTGTCGGTGGCCTGCTGGAACAGCGGGACGCGCGTCTCCCGCCAGAGCTGCCGACCGAACAGGAACGGAGCATTGGCCCCCAGGGCCAGCTGGATACCGGCACTGGCCTGCGCCGCGTTCCAGTAGGCGGCGAAGTTCTCCGGGCTGGCCTGGACGTGCAGCTGGAAGCTGGTGCAGGCTGCCTCCGGGAGGATCGAATCGGCGGTGGTGACCAGGTGGTCCACGCCGTCGATGTCCAGGGCCAGGTCCTCGCCGCGTGCCGCCAGGATCTGCTCACCGAGCAGCCGGTACCGCGGGTTGGGCGAGATCGAGTCCCAGGTCATATGTGACTGGCCGCAGTGTGGGCAGCACGCCGATCATGACCAGGTGGGCCCCGATCTGCGCGGCGCGGCGCTCGGCCTCGTTCAGGCTGGCCCGCAGGCCCGTCTCGTAGTCGGTCAACCCGCCGCCGGCGATGCGGCGCGGCGGGACGTTGAACTCCAGGTTGAACTGGCCCAGTTCGGTCTGGAACAGCGGATCGGCGATGGCCTCCAGGGCCTCCATGTTCTTCAGCGCCGGATCGCCCGCCTCGTCCACCAGGTGCAGTTCCACCTCCAGGCCGGTCAGTGGATCGGTGGTGTCGAAGTGCGAGGCGCTGAGCATCTGCGCAAAGGTGTCCAGGCAGCGATGGACCTTGGCCCGGAACGCGGCGCGGTCGGCGCCGGTGAACTGCTGTGCGGCGACTTCTTCCCCCATCGCCGCGATCGTAGGTGACACCGCTCCATAGACTTGACCCTCGTGTCCGAACGCATCTCCGAAGCCGACGTGGTCAAGGTGGCGCGGTTGGCCCGGCTGAATCTGACCGGCGACGAGGTGCAGCGGATGACCGCTCAACTCGGCGGCATGTTGGAACACTTCGCCGACGTCGACGCGCTTGACCTGGCCGACACCGAGCCCATGACTCAGCCCTACCCGCTGGTCAACGTGCTGCGCGAGGACGTGATTCGGCCGTCGCTCGACCGGGCCGAGGTGCTCGCCGCCGCCCCCGCGGCCGAGGATGGCCGGTTCCGTGTCCCGCCGGTGATCGGCCTGGAGGAGTGATGGGCGCAGTGATGGGCGGAGTGATGGGCGGGATCCGTGATCAGGCCGCGGCCGTGCGTGCCGGACAGGCGCGCGCCGCCGACCTGCTGGAGGCCAACCTGGCCGCCATCGACGCCCGCGAGCCGGAGATCCACGCCTTCAACCTGGTGCTGACCGAACGGGCCCGTGCCGATGCCGCGACCGTGGATGCCGCGGTGGCCGACGGTCGAGATCCGGGTCCGCTCGCCGGTGTCACCGTGGCCCTGAAGGACAACATGTGCACACGCGGGATCCCCACGACGTGCTCGTCGAAGATCCTCGAGGGCTGGACGCCGCCGTATGACGCCACGGTGGTCACCGCCTTGCGCCGGGCCGGCGCGGTCGTGGTGGGCAAGACCAACCTCGACGAGTTCGCCATGGGATCCAGCACCGAGAACAGCGCCTTCGGGCCGACACGCAACCCACTGGACACCACCCGGGTGCCCGGTGGCAGCAGCGGTGGCAGCGCTGCCGCTGTGGCGGCCGGGTTCAGCGCCTTCAGCCTGGGCAGCGACACCGGCGGCTCCATCCGCCAGCCGGCCGCGCTGTGTGGCGTGGTGGGCGTCAAGCCAACCTACGGCTACGTCAGCCGCTACGGCCTGGTGGCCTTCGCCAGCAGCCTCGACCAGATCGGGCCCTTTACCCGCACCGTCGAGGACGCGGCGATGGTCCTGGACGTGATCGGCGGGCACGACCCACTGGACTCGACGTCGATCCCCGAAGCGCATCCGTCACTGGTCGGCGCCATCGGCCAGGACGTGGCCGGGTTGCGGGTCGGGCGGATCACCGATCTGCCAGAGGGCGCCGACCCCGACGTCGCCGAGCGCCTCGAGGTCGCCTTCGACACGCTGCGCGCCGCGGGGGCCACGATCGTCGACGTCGAGGTCCCGGCGTTCACCTTCGGGCTCACCGCCTACTACCTGATCGCCCCGGCCGAGGCCAGCAGCAACCTGGCCCGCTACGACGGCGTGCGCTACGGCCTGCGGGTGGACGCCGCCGACACGAACGCGATGTACGGCCTGACCCGTGAGGCCGGCTTCGGCGACGAGGTCAAGCGGCGCATCATGCTGGGCACCTACGCCCTGTCCGCCGGGTACTACGACGCCTACTACGGCAAGGCCCTGAAGGTCCGCCGGTTGATCCACGACGACTTCGAGCGCGCCTATCGGAGCGCCGACGTGCTCCTGACCCCGGCGTCGCCCAGCGTGGCCTTTCCCTTCGGGGCCAAGGGTGACAACCCGCTGGCCATGTACCTGTGCGACGTGTACACGATCCCCACCAACCTGGCCGGGCACCCGGGCATGAGCGTGCCGTTCGGCACCGGGGCCGACGGCCTGCCGGTGGGGATCCAGGTCCTTGCCGGGACCCTGAACGAGCCGGCCATGTTCCGTGCCGCCGCGGCACTGGAACGCTTCGCCAGCGGAGGCGCGGCATGAGCGCGATCGACGGCCTGCCGGGGGACTGGCAGATGGTGGTGGGCCTGGAGGTCCACGTCGAACTGGCCACCGCCACCAAGCTGTTCTCCGCCAGCGCCAACCGCTTCGGCGACTCGCCGAACACCAACATCGACCCCGTGACGCTGGGGCTTCCCGGCGCCCTGCCCGTGCTCAACCGCCAGGCGGTGGAGTTGGCCATGCGCATCGGCACGGCCCTGAACTGCACCATCCAGCCGTGCACGTTTCACCGCAAGAACTACTTCTACCCGGACATGCCCAAGGCATACCAGATCAGCCAGTACGACCAGCCGCTGAACGTCGACGGCCATCTCGACCTTCCCGACGGGACGCGCATCGGCATCGAGCGGGCCCACCTGGAAGAGGACACGGGCAAGAGCACGCACCTCGGCGGCGCCGGCGGGCGGATCCATGGCAGCGATTACTCGCTGATCGACTTCAACCGGGCGGGCGTGCCGCTGGTCGAGATCGTCAGCCGCCCGGACATCCGCAACGCCGAGCAGGCCCGCCAGTACGTCAACGAGCTGCGCGCCATCCTGGTGGCGGTCGGCGCCAGCGACGCCAAGATGGAGGAAGGCAGCATGCGCTGTGACGCCAACGTCAGCGTCCACCTTCCGGGTACTCCCTTCGGGACGCGCTGCGAGATCAAGAACGTCAACAGCGTGCGCAGCCTCGGCCGGGCGATCGAGTACGAGGCCCGCCGGCAGATCGACCTGCTGGAGAGCGGCGACCGGGTGGTGCAGCAGACCCGCCACTGGGACGAGACCGACGGGCGCACGCACACCCTGCGCTCGAAAGAGGACGCCGACGACTACCGCTACTTCCTGGAGCCCGACCTGGTGCCGCTGGCGCCGTCGGCCGAGTGGGTGCAGGCCGTCCGTGACGCCCTGCCGATGCTGCCGGGCGCCCGGCGGGCCCGGCTTGCCGCGGCCAGCGGTGTGGCGCCGGACAGCGAGGCGGCGATGGTGGTGGTCGAGCGCGGTCAGGACGACTACGTGCTGGCCGTAGGCGAGGCCGGCGGCGACGTGGCCCGAGCCCTGGTCCATGTCAAGGAGGCCTACGCCGAGCAGGGGTCCGAGCCATCCGTTCCTGCCGTCGATCTCGCCGCCCTCACCACGCTGGAGACCCGCGGCACGCTGACGGCGACGCAGGCCAAGGCGGTCCTGGCAGAGCTGGTGGCCAACGGCGGAGGCGACCCGGGCGCCATCGCCGCCGCCAGGGGGTTCGAGGCGATGGACAGCGGCGCGCTGGAGGCCATGGTCGATCAGGTCATCGCCGATCAGGCCGATGCCTGGGCCAAGTTCTGCGCGGGTGAGGGCAAGGCGATGGGCGCCCTCGTGGGTGCGGTGATGAAGGCCAGCCAGGGCAAGGCCGACGGGAAAGCCGTGACCGCGCTGCTCAACGCCCGTCGGGGCTGACCAGCGCCGCCCGGTCTGACCCCGCGGTCCGATCGGTTCCTGCGGCCTGGCAGGCTGGCTGCGTGCACACCAGACACGGAACCGGTGGAGCGGTGGCGTCGGCCGACGCTCTGGCCACGGCCGCCGGCGTGGCGATCCTGCGCCATGGCGGAAATGCCGTCGACGCAGCGATCGCCACCAACGCAGCCATCGCCGTGACCGGGCCGCACCTGTGCGGGATGGGCGGGGACCTGTTCGCCCTCGTCCACCACGACGGTGCGGTTGCCTGCCTCAACGCCAGCGGCCGGGCCGCCAGCGGGGCCGACGGTGACGCACTGCGCCGTGCCGGGCACACCGAGGTGCCGCTGCGCCACGAGATCGGCGCGGTCACCGTGCCGGGCTGTGTGGACGGGTGGGTAGCGCTGCATGCCAGGTTCGGCTCGATGCCACTGGCCGACGTGCTCGCCCCGGCGATCGGCCTCGCCCGGGGCGGGTTCCCCGCCAGCGCGCTGCTGACCCGGTCCCTGCAGATGGTCGACGCCCAGGGCACGCAGCACCTCGCCGAGTTGGCTACCCAGGCCACCGAGACCGGCGCCACGGTGTGCCGCCCGGGTGTCGCCCGGACGCTGCGGGCGATCGCCGAGGGCGGCCGCGCCGCGTTCTACGAGGGCGAGTTCGGCGCCGGGCTGCGCGCCCTGGCACCCGCAGTGTTCGCCGCGGCCGACCTGGCTCGCTCCCAGGCGGACTGGGTGACGCCGCTGCGCTCGCCGGCGTGGGGTGTGGAGCTGTGGACCGTGCCGCCGAACTCCCAGGGCTACCTCCTGCTCGGCGCCGCGGGCCTCGCCGAGCGGATCGGCCTGCCCGACGACCCCGACGACGCCGAGTGGGCCCACCTGCTGATCGAGTGCGCCATCGCTGCCGGGTACGACCGCCCAGCCGTCCTGCACGAGGGCGTCGACGGCCAAGCGCTGCTGGGCGAGGTGCTGGTCCGCCAGTCGAGCATCAGCCGCACCGCTGCCAGCCGGCGGGCGCACCCGGCCGGCGACGGCGACACCACGTACCTGTGCGCCGCCGATGCTCGCGGGATGGTCGTCTCGCTCATCCAGTCGAATGCCTCGGGCTTCGGCTCGTGGATCGTCGAGCCGTCCACCGGCATCAACCTGCACAACCGCGGCCTCGGGTTCAGCCTGCAACCGGGCCACCCGGCCGAGATGCGCCCGGGGGCGCGCCCGCCGCACACCCTCAGCCCGGCGCTGGCCACCGGACCATCGGGACTGGTCGCCGCGCTGGGCACGATGGGCGGCGACGCCCAGCCGCAGATCCTGCTGCAGATCGCCGCCCGGTTGTTCCACCACGGCGCCGACCCGGGCCAGGCGATCACCGCGGGGCGGTGGGCGCTGCACGGCCCCGCCACCGGGTTCGACACCTGGACCGCCCCGCAGGGTCCGGGGGTCCTGCTGGAGGGCACCACCCCGCCGGCGTGGGACGGGGCGCTGTCGGCGCTCGGCCACCGCGTCCGGCGTGTGGGCCCGCTCGACAGCGGCTTCGGCCACGCCCACACCATCGTCCGTCACCCGGGCGGCGACCTCGCCGCCGCCGCCGACCCGCGCACGCTCATCGGCGCCGCCGAGGCATGGTGAGCATGGCGTGCCGGGCCAGTGCGATCCGCGGGCGAGCCCGTGCGTTTGCTAGACCACGTGCCAGGGAGGGACGCCATGGGGAGCACCGCCACCGTCGACATCTACAACCCTGACTGGTATCTCACCGATCAGGTGCACGACACCTTGGCCCGGCTCCGTGACAACGAGCGGGTGGTGTGGCAGGACATCCCCGGCGATGCCGGGTACTGGGCCGTGCTGACCCACGCCGATGTGGTGACCGTGGCCAGGGACCCGCAACGGTTCAGCGCCTCGCTGGGCAGCGTGATGCTGGAGACCCTCGACCCCGAGACCCTGGAGCGGATGCGCCACATGCTGCTGGTGATGGACCCGCCGCAGCATCTCGTCTACCGCCGCCCGCTAGCCTCACACTTCCTGCCCGCCGTGGTCGGGCGGATGACCGAGCAGATCCGTGTCCGCTGCCGGGCGATCATGGAACGCGCCGCCGAGCAGGGCGAGGTGGACTTCGTCCACGACGTGGCCGGCCCGCTCCCGGCGCAGATCATCGCCGAGGTGATGGGCCTGCCCCACGAGGACACCCCCATGCTGCAGCGCTGGGCGGAGATCCAGACCGGTGGTCAGGACGACGAGATCGTTGCCGGCTACGAGGGCAACGCCTCGATGGAGATGGCGATGTACGGAATCGCCAAGGCCGCCGAGCGCCACGGCCAGCCGCGCCGTGACGACCTCACCTCGCTGCTCCTGGAGACCACCTTCGACGACGGTCAACCGATGAGCGACCTGGACTACGGCTCGTTCTTCGTCCAACTGGTGACGGCCGGCAACGACACCACCAAGACGGTGATGTCCTCGGGCGTGTACGAGCTCGTCCGCCGTCCCGACCAGCTCGCCGCCCTGCGCCGGGACCCGACGTTGATCCCGGTGGCCGTGGAGGAGATGCTGCGGTACTGCAACCCGCTGCACTGCTTCCGGCGGACCGCCACCACCGACACCGAACTGGGCGGCAAGCGCATCGCCGCCGGGGACAAGGTGGCGATGATGTACACCGCGGCCAACCGTGACCCGGCGGTGTTCACCGACCCGCAGACCTTCGACATCCGCCGCTCCCCGAACCCGCATCTCAGCTTCGGCATCGGTGAGCACTTCTGCCTCGGCGTGCACCTCGCCCGGTTGGAGATCCGGGTGTTCCTCGAAGAGCTGCTCGCCGGCTTCGCCACGATCGAGCCCACCGGTGAGCCGGTCAAGATCCGCTCCAATCTCAACAACGGCTACAAGCGCATGCCGATGCGCCTGGCCCGGTCCTAGGAGGTCAGCCGTCGTCGGTGTGACCGAGGCGATCCATGTCGGCTCGACCGATCCCCGCGCCGAGATCGGCCGCCCGAACGTCGTGGTCGCCTGACCTGGACGAGCTACAGCGCGCCGCTGGCGATCAGGTCGATGGCCCGCCGGCAGGTGCGATCGAAGGCGTCGGCGGCCATCTGCAGGTGCGCGTCGGGGGTGTTCTCCTCCTTGGTGTGGCTCAACCCGTCGATCGAGGAGGCAAAGATCATCACGGTGGGGATCTCCCTGGCCATCTCGCTGGCGTCGTGCAGCGCTCCGCTGGGGAGTTCCACGTCGTGACCCTCCACCTCGGCCACGCTGGTCCGAGCGGCCTCACGGAGTGCCGGGTGGAACGGCATCGGCGGGATGCGGAAGATGTGTTCCCACTCCACCGTGCAACCCTCTGCCTCGGCGGCGCGCTGGGCCGCGTCGTGGGCCTCGTCGAACATCGCCTGCAACGACCCGGCATCGATGTGGCGCATGTCCATCGTGATCCGCGTCTCCCCGGGCACGGCGGTGACCACACCGGGTTTGCACGCCGCGTAACCCACGGTGGTCACCCCGTCGTGGCGGGTGCCGATCTCGGCGATCTCCAGCGCGAAGCGGCTGGCGGCGCGCAGGGCGTCGCGGCGCATGGGCATGGGCATCGTGCCGGCGTGGGCCGCCTGCCCGCGGAAGGTCAGATACTCACGCTCGATGCCCTTGGTGCCGGTGACGGTGCAGATGCCCGTGTTCATCGACTCCAGGATGGGGCCCTGCTCGATGTGCACCTCGACGTACGCCTTGACGTGATCCAGCCGAGTGCGTGCCCCGTCGAGGTTGTCGATGTCCACGCCGTGCTGGGCGAGGATCTCGGGCAGTGACCCGCCCTCCTTGTCACGCAGACCGCGCAGGACCTCGACATCCAGCGTGCCCATGCACGCCGCGCTGCCGAACAGGCTGCGGCTGAAGCGGGCGCCTTCCTCGTCGGCCCAGTCGACCAGCGCCACCGTGACCGGGGGCGTGCCCTCGTCGGCCAGCGAGCGCAGCAGCTCCAGGCCGGACATCACCCCGAGCGCACCGTCCAGCCACCCGCCCTTGGGCACGCTGTCGAGGTGGCTGCCCACCACCAGCGTGTCGGCCCGTTCCCCGGTGAGCACCGCCCACAGGTTGCCGGCCTCGTCGGTGTCCACCGTGACCGGCAGCGTGGCCAACGACTCCCGGAGCAGCGCCCTGGCCTCCACCCACTCCGGTGTCCAGCACAGCCGCCGGCTGCCCTCGGGGCCTCCGGTGCGGGCGTCGAGTTGGCGCAGCGCGGCAACGACGTGATCGGGACGAAAAGTGCTCATCCCAGAAAAGTACCCCGCCGATCAGGCGAGACGGGCGGGCACGCTGCTCCAGCCGCGCACCGTGCTGGTGTGCAGGCGCTCGGCGCGACCGTGGTCGGTCTCCCAGTTCGGGAACCGGCCCACCAACTCCTCCACGGCGACTCGTCCCTCCAGCCGGGCCAGCGCCGCGCCGAGGCAGAAGTGGATGCCGAAGCCGAACGAGACGTGGTGGTCGAAGCGGCGGTGGATGTCGAAGCGGTCCGCGTCCGGGTACTTGCGCTCGTCGCGCCCGGCAGACCCGGTCAGCAGCAGGACCTTGGCGCCGGCAGGGATGGTGGCGCCGTGCAGGGCGATGGCCTCGTCGGCGACGCGGCCCTGCACCGGAGACGGCGCCTCGAAGCGCAGCAGTTCCTCGATCGCCTGGGGAACCAACCCCGGCTGGGCGGCGAGCTCGGCGCGCTGGTCGGCGTGCTGGTCCAGCACCACGGCCGCCCACCCGAGCAACCGGGCCACGGTCTCGGTGCCGGCGGCCACCAGCAGCACGGCGAAGTCGGCGCACTCCTTGGCGGTGAGATCCTGACGCACCAGGTCGGACAGCATGTCTGCGGCGTGGTGCTCACGGCGTTTGGCCAGCAGCTCGGTCAGGTAGGTATGCAGCTCGATCATCGCCGTCAGCGAGATGTCGTTGACCATCCCGACGTCGGGCTCGATGTGGAAGATCGTGTCGATCGTGGTCTTGGCCCACGCCCGGTCCTCGTCCGGAACGCCGAGCAGTCGGCTGATGACCATCGACGGGAGCAGCGCCCCGTACTCCTGGACGAGATCGGCAGCGGAGGGATCCATGCGGTCCAGCAGCTCCCGGCAGATCGCCCGGATGTCCTCCTCCATCGAGGCCACCCGCTTGGGCGTGAACGCCCGCGCCGCCATCGAGCGAAGACGGGTGTGGTCGGGGGGATCCATCATGATCATCTGCCCGGTCTCCATCCGCTGTGGCGACATCTGCTCGAGGACGATGCCGTGGCTCGACACCAGGCGGGCCGGGTCACGGTGTGCGGCCTCGACGTCGGCGTAGCGGGACAGGGCGTAGAAGTCGAACCGCTCGTTGTAGTAGACGGGCGCCTCGTCGCGCATCCGCCGCCATGTCTCGTACGGGTTGGTGTCGATCTCGACGTCGTACGGATCCCAGTACACGGCTGCGGTCGTGGTCATGAGCGGGACCGTACTCCGAGCCCGTGTCGCGCCCTCGTACCGAGCCACATACCGAACGGCCCCGACGCTCGTCACGGCACTAGCGTGGCGGGATGAGCACTGACGGGACTCCTGTCGACATCAAGCCGCGCAGTCGGGACGTGACCGACGGGATGCAGAAGGCCCCCTCACGGGCGATGCTGCGCGCCGTGGGAATGGGCGACGACGACTGGGTCAAGCCACAGGTGGCCATCGCCTCGTCGTGGAACGAGGTCACTCCGTGCAACATGACCCTGCGCAAGCTGGCCGAGCACGCCAAGGACGGTGTGCGCGCCGCCGGTGGGTTCCCGCTGGAGTTCGGCACCATCACCGTCAGCGATGGCATCAGCATGGGTCACGAGGGCATGCGTGCCAGCCTGGTGAGCCGCGAGGTCATCACCGACAGCGTCGAGTGCGTGATGCACGCCGAGCGGCTGGACGGATTCGTCGGCCTGGCCGGGTGTGACAAGAGCATTCCGGCAATGCTGATGGCCGCGGCCCGCCTCGACCTGCCCAGCGTGTTCGTCTACAACGGCAGCACGATGCCCGGTGAGCTGGACGGCAAGGCCCTCGACATCACGTCGGTGTTCGAGGCGGTGGGGGCCTGCGCCCTGGGGGCCATCACCGAGGCGGAGCTCACCGCGATCGAGCGCAACGCCTGCCCCGGCGAGGGCGCCTGCGGTGGCATGTTCACGGCGAACACGATGAGCTCGATCGCCGAGGCGATCGGCATGTCACTGCCGGGAACCGCGTCGCCGCCGGCCATTGACGGCCGCCGTGAGTCCGACGCCCGGATGGCCGGGGAGGCGGTCGTGAACATGCTGCGCCTCGGCATCACGCCGCGCCGGATCATGACCAAGCAGGCCTTCGAGAACGCCATCGCCGTGACCTCGGCGCTGGGCGGTTCCACCAACGCGGTCCTGCACCTGCTGGCCATCGCCAACGAGGCCGGCGTCGAGCTGCACCTCGACGACTTCAACCGCATTGCCGCCAAGGTCCCGCACATCGCCGACATGAAACCCGGCGGGCGGTTCCACATGAGTGACCTCGACCGCGTCGGCGGGGTCCCGGTGGTGATGAAGCACCTGCTCGATGCCGGCCTGCTGCACGGCGACGTGCTCACCGTGACGGGCAGGACCATGGCCGAGAACCTGGCCGAGATCGACCCGCCGGCGCCCGACGGCGTGGTGGTCCACCCGCTCAGCAAGCCGATCCACGACGAGGGTGGCATCGTGGTCCTCACCGGCAGCCTGGCGCCCAAGGGCGCCGTGGTGAAGGTGGCCGGGCTCACCGCCGAGCAGAAGCTGTTCGAGGGCCCAGCCCGGGTGTTCGACGGCGAGGACGCGGCGATGGCGGCCATCCTCAGCGGGTCGATCCAGCCGGGCACGGTGCTGGTCATCCGCTACGAAGGCCCCAAAGGTGGCCCGGGGATGCGCGAGATGCTGGCCATCACCGGGGCGCTGAAGGGCGCCGGGCGCGGCGGTGACTGCGCGCTGATCACCGACGGTCGGTTCAGCGGCGGCACGTGGGGGTTCTGCATCGGCCACGTGGCCCCCGAAGCCGTGGACGGCGGGCCGATCGCCTTCGTCCGCGACGGCGACACCGTGCGCGTCGACATCCACGAGTTGTCACTGGACCTGCTGGTCGACGACAGCGAGCTGATCCGCCGCAAGGCCAGCTGGGTGCCGAACCCGCCGCGCTACACCACGGGCGTGCTGGGCAAGTACGCCCGCCTCGTGCAGGGCGCCGAGACCGGCGCCATCACCAACACCTTGGATTGACGGAACCGGTCCCGGCCGGGCCGATGATCAGGTGAAGATGATCTGCCCGCCGGCGGCCCGGTCGTAGAACTCGCCGACGGTGATGATGTCGTCGATCTGCTCGACGAAGTCGTCCTTCTCCAGGCCGAACATGTCCACCGAGGCCTTGCAGGCGTACATGCCGCAGCCGGTGTCGCCGATCATCTCGATGAACTCACCGATCGGCGGGATGTCCAGATCGGCCATCTTCTTGTTCATCATGTGGGTGGCCAGCGCGGACATGCCGGGCAGGCCGCCGAGCAGGGTCGGGATGTGCATCCCCGGGTTGCCGACGGTGGCCACCTTGATGTGCTCGATCCGCTTGCGATGGACGGCGTCAAGGCCGAAGAAGGTGAAGAACAGGTTGGCCTCGATGCCTTCGGCGCGGGCGCCGTTGGCCATGATCAGCGCCGGGTAGATGCCGTCGAGCGACCCCTTGGAGACGACGATCGACACCTTCGTGATGGGGGCAGGGGTGTCAGCCATGATCAGATGCAGCCCTTCGGCTTGGGGATCCCCGCGTAGCGGGCGGCGGTCTTAGCCGGGCCCTTGGGGAACAGCTCGTACAGTTCCTTGACGCTGACGCCGGAGTTCTTGCCGAGGACCCGGACCGTGGGGCCGGTGCCCTTGGCGGCATGCTCGGACCGCATGAACTCGATGACCTGCCAGTGGCGGTCGTTCAGGGTCATGCCGTCAGCGGCGGCCATCTCGATGGCCATGTCCTTGGTCCACACCGATGGGTCGGCGAAGAATCCCTCGCCGTCTACCTCGACTGGTGTGCCGGCAACGGTGGTGGTGCTCATACGTGAGTCTCCTGGTTGATCTCATTGGGGTGAGCTTCCGGCCGGTCCTTGCCGGCCGATGGCATCTGGGTGTCGATGCCCGGAACGTGGCGACCGGGCAGCAGGCCGTGCCAGTAGAACCACTGGAACATCAGCTTGCCGAGGTGGTTCATCCGGCTCTCCTTGAGCAGCGGCATACCCACACGGCCCGGGTAGTGGCCCGGCAGCGGCTCGGTGTCGTAGTTGAAGTCGATCAACAGGGCCTTGCCGAACCCGGTCTCGATGAAGCAGTTGGCGTGCCCGTCGTAGCCGGCGTCCAGTGGCTGATCGCGCAGGAAGCGGACGACGTTCTCGACGAGGACCTCGCCCTCGAAGTGGGTGACCGAGCCAGCCTTGGAGGCCGGGACGGTGGTGGCGTCACCGATGACGAAGATGTTCGGGCGCACCTCGGACTGCAGCGTGCGCGGGTGTGTCGGCACGAAGTTCAGATCGTCGCCGAGGCCCGGGCTGCGACCCACATACGCCGCGCCGCTGTGCATCGGCACCACCACGGCGAGGTCGTAGGACTGCACACGCCCGTCGTAGCCGATCAACGTCTTGGCCGCGTCGTCCACCTCGCCGGTGTTGAACTCGGTGACCATGTCGATGTGCTTGTCCACCAGCAACCCGCCGAGGCGTTCGGCCGCGACGGGCTTGGTGAAGGCGGCGTCGAGCGGCGTGACGTAGGTGATGTCCACCCGGTCACGGATGCCCCGCTCGGTGAAGTACCAGTCGGCGAGGAAGCAGAACTCCAGCGGGGCGACGGGGCACTTGATGGGCAGGTCCACCACGTTGACCACGAGATGGCCGCCGTCGAAGGCGGCGAGGGCGTCCGCCAACGCCGTGGCGCCCGGGAGGTCGTAGAAGGTGTGCAGCGTGTCGCTCCACACCAGACCCTCGGTCTCCTCCGGCGACAGCACCGCACCGGAGGCGACGATCAGCACGTCGTAGGGAAGCTGTGTGCCGTCGGCCAGGTGGACCACTTCGGTCTCGATGTCGACATGGTCGATCGCCTGGTTGACGAACTCGATGCCGTGGTGCAACTGCTGATGACGGAGGCGGACGATGTCGGCGCCGTGGGTCAGGCCGAAGGGGATGAACAGCAGCCCAGGCTGGTAGACGTGGTCGTTGTCCTGGTCGATGACGGTGATGCTGGCATCGTGGATGGATAGTTCGCGGCGGAGCCGGTTGGCGGTGAGGGTACCTCCCGTGCCACCGCCCAGAATGACGATCCGCTTGCTCATGATGAGCCTCGCTTTCGATACTCAACATACCCCTTGGGGTATGATCTGAGTAGGGGCGAAGGACCCGAAAAAACGGCGAAAGCCCCGCCGCAGCGGGGCTTTCGCTCGATCGTCCGCCTACCGGCCGGGTGGCGGCGGGGGCGGAGTGAACCCACCGGGGGGCGGCGGCGGGGGAGGACCCTGGCGTCCGGACGGGCGACCGCCACCGGAGAAGCTGGACTTCAGCTTGTCCACGTCGGTGAGGTCGGCCAGGTTGCCACCCGACTCCTTGAACCCGTTCAGCGTGCCCACCAGCGAGACGACACCGGCGATGAGCGCCAGCCACATGCCGATGCCACGACCGATGCTGAATCCACCGCCTGAACCAGTCTCCACGCCGGGGTTGAAGAGCACGCGGATGAGAATCAGCAGCAGGGCCAGCCCGGCGGCGCCGAGCATGACCAGCGGCCACGGGAGCGATCCGGCCTTCATCATCCCGGCGGCCATCAGGAACGTGATCAGCCCCACGGCCACCAGCAGGATCCACGGCAGGGTGCCCGTCCAGAAGAAGTCGAACGCGTTCGGCTCTGCCGGAGAGAACGGGGTCCCGCTCGGGACATCGAAGCTGATCCAGGCGAGGAAGCCGGCGATGAGCATGAGTACCCCGCCGCCAACCTTCATCCAGTCGGATGTCTTGAACTTGCTCAGGTCCACGTGTTGCCCCTTCTGTGGGTGAGTGGTCGGGCCACCGCTGTTGGTCACCTGAACCGTACACCTTGTCAACGACGTGAGCGGTGTATTCGGTTCGCAACTACCGTCATCGTGATGCCCACCGCCCTGCTCTCCGTCTACGACAAGTCCGGCATCGTCGAGCTGGCCAGCGCCCTGGACGACGCCGGGTGGACGCTGGTCAGCAGTGGGGGCACGGCGGCAGCGGTGGCCGCGGCTGGCGTTCCCGTCACCGACGTGGCTGACATCACCGGCGTGCCGGCCATCCTCGACCACCGAGTCGTCACCCTGCACCCGCGGATCCACGGCGGCATCCTGGCCGATCCCACCAAGGCGTCCCACCAGATCGACATGGCCCAGTACGGCATCTCGGCCATCGACCTGGTGGTGGTCAACCTGTACCCGTTCGAGAGCGACCGGCGGGTCGAGCAGATCGACATCGGCGGCCCGGCGATGGTGCGCGCCGCGGCCGAAGAACTTCGCCCACGTCGGCGTGGTGGTCGATCCTGCGGACTACGGCGTGGTGGTCGACGAGATCGCCCGCGACGGCTCGCTCAGCGCCGCCACCCGGCGCCGGTTGGCCGCCACCGCGTTCGCCAGGATCGCCGCCTACGACGCATCCATCGCCAACTGGTTCGACGCCCCCACCGCGGACGAACCGTTGCCGGAGACGATGCACCTGTCGCTCGAGCGGGCGCAGACGCTGCGGTACGGGGAGAACCCACATCAGCAGGGGGCCCGCTACCGCCTCGCCGGGCGGCGGAGCTGGTGGGACGACGCCGAGCAGCTCGGCGGCAAGGAGCTCAGCTACCTCAACCTGCTCGACAGCGAGGCTGCCTGGCGTCTCGTCCACCGCTTCGACGAGCCGGCCTGCGTGATCGTCAAGCACGCCAACCCGTGCGGTGTTGCCGTGGCCACCGACATCGCCGAGGCCTACCGGCTGGCCAACGACTGCGACCCGGTCAGTGCCTTCGGCGGGATCATCGCCGTGAACCGCCCGGCTACCGCGGCGATGGTCGAGGCACTGGGCTCGGTGTTCACCGAGGTGTTGATCGCCCCCGAGGTGGAGCCGGCAGCTCGTGACCTGCTGTCGCCCAAGAAGAACCTCCGTGTCCTGCGGGCGCCGCGCCCCCATGGCGCCGATCTGGACATCCGATCGATCGACGGCGGGCTGCTGGTCCAGCAGGTGGATGCGGTGGAGGATCCCTCCGAGCTGTGGCAGGTGGTGACGTCGGCCCGACCCACTCCCGGGCAGTGGCCCGATCTGGTCTTCGCCTGGCAGGTCTGCGCCGCGGTCAGCAGCAACGCCATCGTGTTGGCCTCTGACCGCCGGGCCGTTGGCGTCGGCGCGGGCCAGCAGAACCGGGTGGACAGCGCCCGCATCGCCGCCGGCCGCGCCGCCGGCCGCGCCGCCGGCGGGGTGTGCGCCTCCGATGCGTTCTTCCCCTTCCGTGACGCCCTCGACGTGGTGGCCGACGCGGGTGTCACGGCGATCATCCAACCGGGCGGCAGCGTGCGCGACGACGAGTCCATCGCCGCCGCCGACGAACGGGGCATTGCCATGGTGTTCACCGGCCGGCGTCACTTCCGGCACTGACCACCCGGGCCGTCAGCCGGCAGGGACCGCCGGGTCAGCTGGCCGGCGAGCCGCCCGCCGTCTGGCGGCAACGACCGACACGGCGACCAGCGCGGCGGCGCTGAGCAGGCCCACCAGGCCGACCTCACCCGACGACGCCGGCTCCAGGAGATTCGCCACCAGCGCGGCCACGGCGACTGCGGTGATCAGCGCACCCGTCCACGTGGTGGCCCGCCGGGCGCCATTGCTGCCCACGAAGCACACCAGGCCGCCCACCATCACGGACAGGATCGGCCCGCCCGTCTCGCCGAACTCGGTCACCAGCGCTGCCAGGCCCAGTCCCGTGGACGACAAGCCAGCGGCCACGAGGCCCGTCGCCGTCCCCCGAAAGCCGCGGCGGTCGAGGAGGTACACCAGCCCCATCAGCGCCGCGCCCAACACCATGAACACGTATCCCTGGTTGCCGATGCGATCGAAGAAGGGAACATCGACGTTGACCGATCGGGCATCCGGATCGACCGGATCGTTGTCGATGGCAGCCGCCACCGCCGCGACCACGGCGAAGGTCCCGATGCCCAGCATGACCGTGCGCCCGAAGAACCCCGGCAGCGCCCAGGCGGCGAGGAAGAGCGCGGCGATCACCGCCGCAGGAACCCAGTCGTTGTCGGTGAACCCGTCGCCGACGATGCCGGCGGCGAGCACCGCCAGGCCGACGATCCCGCCGCCGATCGCTGCGGAACGGACCTCGGCCGGACGGGGCACGGACAACCGCACGACCAGGCAGAGCGCGGTGATGACGACGCCGGCGATCACCACCTTGGCCCGCGTCGACGAGTCACCGATGACGAGCGCGGCGATGCCGCCTCCCGCCAGCACACCACCCAGGCCGCTCAGCACGATGGGCAGGGTCGGGTCCGGGCGGGTTCGTGAGTCAGGCGCCATCCTGGCGAGCAGCCCCCAGAACCCGCCGCCGTCAGGCCTGGCCGGGGCGGTCGCCGGTGCGCCGCCTGGGTCGACGGCGCTCGACGTGGCGGCAAAGCCGTGACCGGGGCTGGCGCCACCATCCCCGTCGGGCTGGCGGCGGGTGGTCTGCGCCGATTCCGGCGTGGCGAAGGGGATCGCCGTCGAGGTGCCCATCGGATCGACCTGCTGGCGCTCGTCGCCCGTGACCACGTGTTCGGTCCACTGCTGGCCATCCCAGTACCGCTTGGCGAAGCGGCCGTAGGGGTCTGGGTGCCAGCCTGCGGGTGCGCTCATCTCGGCCTCCTTGTGCACGCCGCCCGGCGTGCCATCCGCGAACGCGCCGAGTTTGCCACGCGGCCCACCGTTAGCCTGGGGATACATGTCTCGCATCGCCGACCTGCTCGCAGCCGGACCGACGGTGTCCTACGAGTTCTTCCCCCCGAAGACCGAGCCGGGTTGGCTGACCCTCGGGCGCACCATCGCCGATCTCGAGGTGATCCACCCCAGTTTCGTCAGCGTCACCTACGGCGCAGGGGGCAGTACGCGCTCGCGGACGCACGAGCTGGTCACCTGGGTGCGCGAAGAGACCGCCATCACGCCCATGGCCCACCTCACCTGCTTCGGGCACACGCGTGGCGAGATCAGCGACATCCTCGGCCAGTACCGCGCTGCCGGGGTCAGCAACATCCTGGCCCTCGGCGGCGATCCGCCGGCCGACGCGCTGACCGCCGCGCCGCCCAGCGATTACCGCTACGCCCTCGACCTGGTCGAGCACGTCGCCGCGTCCGGTGACTTCTCGGTCGGGGTCGCCGCCCATCCCGAGGTGCATCCGCGCTCGGCCGATCGTGCATCGGACCGCAGGTTCCTTGCCGCCAAGCTGCGCCTCGCCGACTTCGCCATCACCCAGTTCTTCTTCGAGGCCGGGCTCTACGTGCGCCTGGTCGACGAGCTCGCCGACCTCGGTGTCGACAAGCCCGTCGTCCCGGGCATCATGCCCATCACCAACCTCGCCCAGGTCCAGCGGATGGCCCAGCTGAGCGGGGCCGAGGTGCCGCAGTGGCTCGTCGAGCGGCTGACCGCCTGCGCCGGTGATCCGGCCGAGCTGTATCGCCTGGGCGTGGAGACGGCCACCGAGTTGTGCGCCGCGCTGTTGCAGGCAGGTGCGCCGGGCCTGCACTTCTACACGATGAACCGCAGTACGGCGACGCGCGAGATCGCCTCCAACCTCGGGCTACCGGGGCTGCTGAAAACCGCGCCGTAGCGGCCACGGTGCCAACCCCGCCAGGGGACCGTCGGGCAAACTGGAGGCCCATGCCGGCCACCCCTTCATCGCACCGGCAGGGTCCGTTGATCAGCCGCATGCCGTACGTGGGCGGTCTGGACGGGCTCCGCGCCTTGGCCGTGTCGGCGGTCATCGTCTACCACGCCAACCACACCTGGTTGCCGGGTGGGTTCCTCGGCGTCGAAGTGTTCTTCGTCATCAGCGGGTACCTGATCACGCTGCTGCTGGTGGGCGAGCACGAGCGCAACGGGTCGATCAGCCTGCGGGCGTTCTGGCGACGGCGGTTCCGCCGACTGCTCCCGGCGCTGTGGCTGACGCTGGTCGGCGTGGCGGTGTACATGGCCGTGGCCTGGAGGTCTGCGCAGGGCCGGGTGCGCGGTGATCTCGTCGCCGGGCTGACCTACACCTCCAACTGGTTCCAGATCTGGGTCGGCCAGGGGTACACCGCCGTGGAGGCCTTCGTACCCCTGCGCCACCTGTGGTCCCTGGCGGTGGAGGAGCAGTACTACCTGGTCTGGCCGCTGGTCATGTTGCTCGTGGTCAAGCTCGGCCGTGACAGGATCCCGCGCGGTCGGCGCCTTCTTGCTGGTGGTGTCGATCGGCATCGCCGTCGCCGTCGCCGTGCTGTTCGTGCCCGGCGACATCGAGGCCACGTGCCCGGCCGGTGGCGGGGCCGGGTACACGTCGGTGTTCGGGCGGTGCATCAACACCAACGAATCGCTCTACCTCGGCAGCCTCAGCCGGGCGGGCGGGCTGATGCTGGGTGGGGCGATGGCCATGCTGTGGCGGCCGGTGGCCATCATGCGCGGACCACTGCGCCGCCGGGCGCGGCGGTTGGACCTCATCGCCGTGCTGGGAGCGGCCGGCCTCGGCGTGCTGATGTGGTGCCTGTCGCTGTCCGAACCCGGCCGCGAATTCGGGATCCGCTACAACTCGGCGCTGTTCCGTGGCGGGTTCTTGCTCACCGGGCTGGCCACCGTCACCGTGATCGCCGCCGTGACCCATCAGCGCACGTGGGCGCACCGGGTGATGGCGCTGGCCCCGTTGCGCTGGATCGGCACACGCAGCTACGGGCTGTACCTGTTCCACTGGCCCATCTTCCAGGTGTTGCGCCGTGACCTACCCCCCGAGTTGCCCGTCGGTCGGTTCGCCATCGGGGTCGCGCTCGACCTGCCTGGTCGCCGAGGTCAGCTTCCGGTTCGTCGAAATGCCCGTGCGCCAGGGACGCCTCGGCGAGTGGCTGCGCGGTGAGCGGCGGCCACGCACGGCCCGGGCCAGGCGCAGGTCACGGGCGCTGATCGCCGGCTTCGGCGTGCTCACCTTGGCCACGTCCTTCGCGGCGATCTCCGTCGGCCTGGCTGAGAACCGCTGCATCGGCGGCCAGGAGTGCGACAACGAGGCCGGCCAGGCGGTGATCCAGCCGAGCCCCTCGGGCACCACGCCAAACACCGTCGCCGCCCCGAGGGCCACGTCACCGCAGGCGACGGTACCGTCGCCGGGCTCCACGCCGGTGGCGGCGAGCCAACCGACGACCACGACCACCACCAGTCCGCAGGCCCCCCGCCCCCCGCTGGCCATCGGTGAATCGGTCATGCTCGGCGCTGCGCCGAACCTGACCGCTGGGGGGATCAAGGTCGATGCGGTGACCAGCCGCCAAGGATCCGGGGTGGCGGAGTTGTTGGAGCTGATCGCCCCGATGGGCATCATCCCGTCCACCGTCATCATCCAGACCGGCACGAACGGTTCGGTGTCGGCGAAGACCTTCGCCCGGATCATGGAGCAGCTCCCCCCGGCCAAGGTGCCCCGCGTGTTCTTCCTCACGGTGAAGGCGCCACGCTCGTGGATCGAGGGGAACAACGCGTTGATCCGTGCCCTGCCGCAGACCTACCCGAACGTCACGGTGATCGACTGGGAGCGCGACGCTGGCGTCGATCGAGGCCGAGCTGAGCCGCTCCGACGGGCGGATCCACCTGCGCACCCCCACCGCCAAGCAGTTCTACGCCAACATGATCTTCCGGGCCGTCGGCCTGACAGATCAGGTCAAGTAGCGCCGGCTGTCGATCCTGGTTGCGATACTGGTCGCCCATGCCCGCCGTCTCCCCGCACTCGCCCCAGGGTCAGCTCAGCCGCGTCCCGTACCTGCCGGGCCTCGACGGGATGCGCGCCCTCGCCGTCGGCGCGGTGATGGTGTACCACGCCAACCACGGGTGGCTGCCGGGCGGCTTCATCGGCGTCGAGATCTTCTTCGTCATCAGCGGTTACCTGATCACCCTGCTGCTGCTGGGTGAGGAGGAGCGCGCCGGGTTCATCAACCTCACCGCCTTTTGGACCAGGCGGTTCCGCCGCCTGCTGCCGGCGTTGTTGACGATGCTCACGCTGCTGGGCATGTACATGGCCTTCACCCGGGACAAGGCCATGGGTCGGACGTGTGGGACTTCGTGGCCGGCTTTCCGTTCTACGGCAGCAACTGGTACCAGATCTGGGTGGGCCAGGGGTACACCGCGTCGGAGGCCTTCGTCCCGCTTCGCCACCTGTGGTCCCTCGCCGTGGAGGAGCAGTTCTACCTGATCTGGCCGGTGCTGATGCTGTTCCTGTTGCGCAACCGCAACCGGGGCAGCCAGGTCCGCCTCGGGCTGCGTTTGGCCATGATCGCCGCAGGCATCTCCGTGGTGATGGCCGCCCTGTACGCCGGCGGGGACATCCAGACCAGTTGCTCGGCCGACCAGATGAACGGGTACTGGCGGGTCTTCGGGCGGTGCATCAGCATCAACGACACGCTGTACCTCAGCTCGTTCACCCGGGCCAGCGGCATCCTGTTGGGTGGGGCGCTGGCCATGCTGTGGCGGCCGGCGGCGCTGGAGCGCAGCAAGGTGGCCGGGCTCGGCCAACGACTGACGCTGATCGGCCTGGGCGGCGTGGCGGTGCTGGCGTTGCTGGCCGCCACGTTGACGATCGAGGGCGACGGGGAACGGTTCGGCGTGCGGTTCAACCCGTGGTTGTTCCGCGGCGGGCTCCTGGTGGTGGGGCTGGCCACGGTGGCCGTCATCATGGCTGTCACCCACAAGGGGTCCGAGCTGGGTCGATGGCTGGGCCATCCGATCCTCAACTGGGTCGGGACGCGCAGCTACGGCCTGTACCTGTACCACTGGCCGATCTACCAGATCATCCGCCACCAGGCCGGGTTGCAGCTGTCGCTCGGTCAGTTCGCGCTGGCGATGGCCATCACCCTTCCGCTCACCGAGGCCAGCTACCGGTTCATCGAGACGCCGATCCGCCAGGGCAAGCTGGGGGACTGGTGGCAACGGACCCGGCGTGACGGCAGGTCGCTGGTGGCAGCCGCGGCGGTGGCCACGCTGGCCCTGTTCGGCGGCATCAGCATCGCCACGGCGGAGAACCGCTGCGTGGGCGCCGTGGAGTGCAGCCTGGAGGCGGCCGACGACACCGGCGTCCCGGCGACGGATCCTCCCGGTGGGACACCCGACGGGACCGTCGGGCCGCAGTCCACCACGCCGCCGGCGGACTCGCCGTCGAGCGCCACCGCGCCTGCCGCCAGCACGCCGGCGGGCACCAAGCCGTACGCCGCGTTCGGTGAGTCGGTCATGGCCGGAGCGGTGGCGCCGCTGCGCAGTGGGCGCGGCATCGTGTACGTCAAGGAGGGGATGCAGGGCAAGGCGCTGATCACCCGGCTGAAGGCCGTGCTGGCCGAGGGTTCGATCGGGCCCTCCACGCCGGTGGCCATCCACATCGGCACCAACGGCACCGTCACCAAGGACGACTTCGACCAGATCATGGCACTGCTGCCCTCGCAACCCGTCGTCTTCCTGACGGTGCGCGCCCCCGGCAAGTCGTGGATCGACGGGAACAACGAGTTGATCCGGGCGCTGCCCGCCGCGTTCTCCAACGTGTCCGTCCTGGATTGGGCGACGGAGTCCTCCAAGTTGACGCTGTGCAAGGACAAGGTCCACATCTCCTGCAACTCCAAGACGATCCGGGCCTACGCCAACCTGATCTTCAAGGCTATGGGCCTCACGGCGCTGGTGAAGTAGCGCGGGTTTCCGGGCCATCGGCGGGCGGGCCTACGCTCGCGGCCATGACTACTCCCGTTCGTGTTGCTGTCACCGGCGCCGCCGGCCAGATCGGCTACAGCCTGCTGTTCCGCATTGCCTCTGGCTCGATGCTCGGTCCGGATACGCCCATCGCCTTGCAACTGCTCGAGATCACCCCGGCGCTCAAGGCGCTGCAGGGCGTGAAGATGGAGCTTCGACGACTGCGCCTTCCCGCTGCTCAGCGAGGTGCTGTGCACCGACGACGCCAACGTGGCCTTCGGCGACGCCGACGTTGCCCTACTGGTGGGGGCCATGCCGCGCAAGGCCGGGATGGAGCGCAGCGACCTGTTGACGGCAAACGGCGGGATCTTCAAGCCGCAGGGCCAGGCGCTCAGCGCCAATGCCCGCAAGGACGTCAAGGTGCTGGTGGTGGGCAACCCGGCGAACACCAACGCCCTGATCGCCCAGCAGAACGCCCATGACCTGGACCCCAAGCGGTTCACGGCCATGACCCGCCTGGACCACAACCGGGCCATCAGCCAGCTTGCCGCCAAGGTGGGCGCCACCGTGAACGACGTCACCAAGATGACGATCTGGGGCAACCACTCGGTGACCCAGTACCCCGACCTGTTCCACGCCGAGGTCAACGGCAAGAGCGCCTACGAGCTGGTTGGCGACCACACCTGGGTGGACGGCACGTACATCCCCACGGTGGCCAAGCGCGGCGCGGCCATCATCGAGGCTCGCGGCGCGTCGTCGGCGGCGTCGGCTGCCAACGCCGCGGTCGACCACATCCGCTCCTGGTCACTGGGCACCCCGGCGGGGGACTGGGTGTCGATGGGCGTGGTCAGCGACGGCAGCTACGGCGTGCCCGAGGGCCTGATCTCCAGCTTCCCGTGCACGTGCACGAACGGCGTGTGGAGCATCGTCCAGGGCCTCGACATCGACGACTACAGCCGGGCCAAGATCAACAACTCCACCGCGGAGCTTTCCGAGGAACGCGACGCAGTGCGGGCCCTAGGCCTCATCTAACCTTTCATGAGGATGATTGGCCACATGTAGCCATTCATCCTCATGAAACCGGGTCAGCTGACGGCGACCTCGCAGGCGACGGCCATCATCCGGTCGACGCCACGGCGAAGTTCTTCGTCGCTGATGCGCACGTGGTTGCCTTCCTCGACATCGAGGATGTCGCTGATGGTGGTCACCGCCAGGGCCTCGATCCCGTGCATCGCCGCCAGCGTGTACAGCACCGCGGCTTCCATCTCTACGGCGAGGGCGCCCAGTTGCCGCCAGGCGGCCATCTTGCCGTCGGGCGTGTCGTAGAACAGGGCGCTGGACACGATGGTGCCGACGTGCACGGTGGCCCCGCTGGCTCGCGACGCCAGGACACACCGCTCCACGAGCTCCCACGTGGCGGTGGGCGCGTAGCGCAGCCCGCGGGTGAGCTCGAAGACCATCTGGTCGTCGGGGCAGGCGCTCATCGCCACGACCGTGTCGCCCATGGACAGCTTCGGCGATAGCCCGCCGGCGGTGCCCACTCGCACCAGCCGGGTGGCCCCGAGCTGGATCAGTTCGCTGTAGTAGATGGCGGCGCTGGGGCAACCCATCCCGACGCTCTGCACGCTGAGTGGCTTGCCCTGGAACGTGCCGGTGAATCCGAGCTCGCCGCGCTCGGTATTCACGCAGCGGGCGCCGGGATCGAAGAACGTCTCGGCGATGTACTTGGCCCGGTTCGGATCACCCGGCACCAGCACGGCGGGGGCATAGTCGGCGGGTTCGGCACGCAAATGGATCGGCATGGCCCGAGCATAGGAAACCGCCACGCCCCGACCCCCCACCACGTGATCAGCCTGTGATTCGCCCGCGGCGATAGGGGCTGATCACGTCACGTCAGAAAGCGACTCGTCGTGTTGTCGGCGAGTTCGTTCGGCAGGTATTCACCGCAGCGCTGAGAGGCTCCGCTCGAACGGTACCACCGGACGCACTCCAGGCCGTCGGGCGCGTCAGCGTCCGCTCCCTGACCGCCCGCCTCGGCGAGCGTGTGTGGGCAGTCCCGGTCGCGGCGCTGTGGGACGGAGCCAAAGGCGGGCGCGATTCGTCAGAGGAAGGCAATTCATGAGATCTCCGAAGGGGCGCCTCGAGCTCACGTGGATGGGCAAGGACATGGCGCTCATCCCGACTGCGCACGGCAAGTACGACTACGAGTGGGTCGACCCAGCTGGACCTTCACGCGTGCGAGGTCAAGAGCATCGAGGTCGTTGACACCGTCGGGGAGCAGACCGGCGAGAACGGTGCGGAGGAGAACCTCCTCATCGTCTGCGACTCCGGCGATGCACTTCGCTCGCCCTCGACCGTGCCGGAGTGGGCGGCCACGAGCTTCGGATCGAGAACGGTGCCGAACGGAGTCCGACGATCCTCGGACCCTCGGTGTGCCATCGGGCCTGCGCTGCGTCCACCGACGTGCCCGCGCTCGGTGCTGCCGGTCTGGTCGACGACGCGTCAGCGGACGTGTCGTCTCGATGATCGGTTCCAAGGGGTTTCAGTGGTCGTAGGCGAGGAGTGATCGGGAGGGTCCTGACCGGTTGGTGGTTTCGTTGTGCCAGATCGCGGTGGTGAGGGCGAGGAGGCGTTGGAGGAGAACGACAACTCGAATGCGGGTTCCTCACCGAGGAACATCAGCCGTCGGCCAGCCCATGACCTGGCGTCTTCAATTCTCCGCCGAAGCGCACGACGGGAGTCTCGGCGCCCAGAACGATCGGGGTCTGCGAGGAGATGAGCACCACCGAACTGTACGAGGACGAACCCTGTGCCGGGTACATGATAGCGGTTGTGCGATCATCGCATCCGTGCGATACTGCCGGTTGTGGCTGACGTCGAGCTGCATGACGAGATCGTCGAGTGGATGGACTCGCTCGACGATGACGAGTGGGACCGGACGGTCATGGTGATCGACCGGCTGGTCGCGCTCGCGTCGACTGCTCGGATGCCGTTGTCCAGGAGCCTCGGCGAGGGTCTGTTCGAGTTGCGGTTCACGCTCGGCCCGACTGCTCGTCGGATCACCTACCGGTTCACCAAGGACGGACGGATCGTGCTGCTGACCACGTTCCGCAAGCAACGCAACAACGAACGCAGCCGAGATCGCCCGGGCACGCAGAGCTGCCGAGGACTGCGCCCGGACCAACCCGTGAAGGAGACCACGATGGCCAACTACTCCCGCTGGGACGACACGAAGAACAAGCGCCGGGCACCGAGCACCGAGGTGCGCGCCGAGGTCGAGCACGACCTCGCGCTCGGCCAACTGATCTACGACCTGCGCACCGGCGCCGGGCTCAGCCAGCGTGAGCTCGCCGAGCGCATGGGAACCACCCAGTCGGTGATCTCTCGTCTCGAGGAAGGCGGTGGCGCCAAGAACCGGATCGACACCCTCGCCCGCGTCGCCGAAGCCCTCGGCCGGCACTTGATCGTCTCGTTCCCCGAGAAGGTCCCCGCCAGGCTCAAGGACGCCGTCCAGGTCGCCTGACCGACCGTCACCGTTCGCTGCCGCAGCGTTGCAGCCAACGTGCGGTTCCGACCCCCGGCCACGGTGGGCCGTCGAAGGTGGCGAGCCTGTGCGGCTCGGGGCGGTTCGTTCGCCTCATGAGACGCCGTTCTCGACCGGTACCGGTTGGACTCGGCTGGGGTCGAAGTAGCGACCTCGCTTGCCTTTCCGGATGACGACGTGCTCGACGAACAGGCTGACGAGGGCGCGTTGCTGGTCCAGGTCGAGGCGATCCCAGCTGTCGGCTGTCACGCCCTCGAAGGCCGTGCCGTCGAGGCTGGGGTCGATGATCAGCTGGTCGAGCCGTCGCCTCGCGAGCAGGAGGCGAGCGTGGACCGGATCCTGTGCGGCGAGGAACTGCGCACGGTTGATCCGCTGCGCGCCGTAGTCCGCGGCAAGGTCGGCGAGGAACTGCTCATCGGTCTCGATCGAGGCGACCAACTGGTGGGCGTCGCCGCCGGCACGGCGAGCGCGGGCGGTTGCGATGTCGGTGTGTTCGAGCGCGGCGAGCACGTAGTCGATGACGATCTGCTCGACGTAGTCGGCCTTCACCGTGTTGGAGCCGCAACCGTGGCGGTTCGCCTTGTCGCACGCGATCGTCCGACGAGGCGGACGCTGCCCCGGCTTGAGCTTCTTGTCCATGCGCTCGCTGACGGCGGCCATCACCGACGCCGCACTCGGCGCACCGGCACATCCCGGCGAGGAGGTTGACCTTCGGCCGGCGACCGATGGGCGCATGGGTGAGCCGGGAACGCACCTGCTCCCATGTCGCACGGTCGAGGATCGGCTCCCAGTTCGCCTCGCCGACCACCGTGCCCTTCGACTCCCGTAGCCCGGTGATCCGACCCGACCTGCAGGATCATGCCCAGCGAGCCGGGCCGCCACTTCTTGCCGTGCGCCGAGGGGATGCCGCGCTCGTTGAAGTCGACGACGATCGACGCGAGCGACTGCCCACCCAGCACGCGTGCGGCGGCCTCTCGAACGACGGCAGCCTCCTCCGGCACGACCTCGATCCGGCCCTGTGCCACTCGCCGGTAGCCGTAGGAGCGGCCGCCGCCGTGGGCGTTGCCGCGCTCTGCGTTCTGGTGGTGCTTGGCGCTGACACGTTCACCGATGCGAGCGGACTCGTGCTCGGCCGCCGCCCCGAGGACCTGCGCGGTGAACCGGCCGCTCGCCGTGTTGAGGTCGACGTGACCGGCAGCGACGGTCCGGATCTCGACGCCGGCGGAGGCGACCACCTTGGTCAGCTCGACGAGGTCGGCGAGCCGCCGGTAGAGCCGGTCGGGGTGGTAGGCGACGATCACGTCGATCTCGCGCCGGCGGACGAGGTCGAGCAGGCGCTCGTACTCGGGGCGGCACGGCGCCGGAGTAGGCGCTCAGGTCGTTGTCGACGAGCACCTCGTCGACGCTCCAGCCCTCGAGGTCGGCCAGGTGGCGGCATGCGTCGATCTGTCGGCCGACACCGGCCGCCTCGCCGACCTTGTCCAACGAGATCCGGGCGTAGATCGCAGCACGCCCGAACAGCGTGGCTGTCCCCGTGCGGACGTTCGACTGTCGCTTCACCGCCATTCGCTGCGCTGGCTCCTCGGCTGCTCGGGACTCCCTTCTGGAGTCCCACCTGTGGGAGCTGCTCAGCGCGACGTGATTACCTCAGAAATTTCGAGGTCGTGTTGTCGGCGAGCACCTTGCCGCCGGTCTGGCAGGTGGGGCAGTAGGCGACGGTGTAGCCGCTGTAGGTCACCGAACGGATCGTGTCGCCGCAGACCTCGCAGGTACGCCCGCCCGCCCGGCCGTGCACCGCACCCGGGCCGGTCGGCCGACGAGCGACATGTCGGAGCGGGTCCGCTCGTAGGCCAGCCCGTCGTCCACTGCGGCGTGGATTGCGGAGTGGATCGGCCGCCGCGCCGGCGCCGCCGAGCTTGCCGGTCATGGCGAAGGGCGACAGCCTGGGCCCGGTGGCACACCTCGTTGGCCAGCATCCGGCCGAGCCCGGCGAGTCTGGTGCTGGTCACGGAGGAACCCGTGGATGCGCATGTTGGTGGCGGCGAACGCGAGCACCCAGTTCGGCGGCGGTCAGGGTCAGGGCATCGGGGCCGAGACGGTCGAGCGGCGGCGCGTCGAGCGGGGTTCGGCCGCTGGCGTTGGCCACGCACCACACGCCGGCGTGGCGCTCGGTGCCCGCCTCGGTGAGCAGCAGGGCCGGGCCGTCGTCGAACACGAACCGGCCTCGACCGTTGCGCGGCTTGGCCGACTGCTTGTCGTCCACCAGCAGACGCCCGCCCTGCATCAGGTGAATCACGAACGTGACGGGCTCGAAGCGGACCAGGAGGTACTTGCCTCGCCGGCCGACGTCGACCAGCGGCCAGCCCGTAGGCCTCGTCGGGTCGGAGGGACGGCGGTCTTCAGCGACGGTGAAGTTGAAGGGCACGAACCGGCGCAGGACGCGGCCGGCGAACTGCTCGGCCAGCCGCTCGGCGTGGGCCTGGACCTCGGGCAGCTCGGGCATCTCTGGCGGTCCTGGTCGGGCGCTACCGGCTCGGTGGCTCGGCGATGTCAGGCCACCACGAGGCGACGAGTGGACGGTTCGGCATGGGGGCGAGTGTAGGACGTGGGCGATGGGACAGCGCCCTCCTCGGTCGTCACAATCGACACAATCGTCATCAAATTGACATGTGCGTGCTATGGTCCGCGGGACGGCGAAAGCGCCGCAGTCAGCGAGGTATCTGTGACGTACGAACGAGTCCGGGCATGGGCGACGGCCGCGATGCTCTCGATGGTTCTCGGTGTGGCGGGCACGGCCGGTGCCGCCGTGGAGCGACCGGCCGGGGCGCTGACGGCCAGCGGGTGGACCACGGTCGCCACCGCAACCCCGTCCACGGTCAGCCGCGGCGGACGGGTGTCGCTGGTCGTCGACGTCACCAGCGCCACCGCCCGCACGGCGATCGTCGATGTGCGCATCTTCGACGGGTCAACCCGCCGGTTCCGCAAGTATTGGGGTCCGGTGGCCTTTGCTGCCGGCCAGAAGCGCTCGTTCACCACGTCGTGGACCGTGCCGTCGGCCGAGCCGCTCCGCGTCCACTCGGTGCGGGTGCTGCTCTACTCGAAAGGCTTCGCCAAACTGCTGCACCGCAACAGTTCGGCCGAGACCTTCACCGTTCAGGCAGCCTCGACGTCGGACCGTTTCACCCTCCGCCCCGCGGGATCCTCGCTGCCCTCGGACGGCTGGTGCGCCGACCATGTTCGGCCAGCTCGGGAGGTGCGCGCCGGCAACCGGGCGTTCAACGCCACCCGCGGATCGAACCCGACACTCGGCGGACCCGTCTTCGGTCGGGTGACCGGGAACTTCGTCGGCACGACGGACGAGATCATCCAGTGGGCGGCGTGCAAGTGGGGCTTCGACGAGGATGCGGTGCGCGCCGAGGCGGCCATCGAATCGTGGTGGCGTGCCACCGAGCTGAACGACTGGACCACCGACGCGTCGCGGTGCGCTCCGAATCATGGCCCGGGCGCAGACGGGCGTCCCGGTGAGTGCCCGAAGTCCTACAACCTGTACGGCACGGCCTACTTCTTCTTCAAGGACGCGTTCCCCAGCACGGCCCGATCAACCGCCTACGCCCTGGACTACGCCCTCGCCGTGCACCGCAACTGCTTCGAGGGCAACGAGACCTGGCTCAACACCGTCGAGCGCGGCAAGACCTACGCCAAGGGTGACTACTGGGGCTGCGTGGGTCGCTGGAACGCCGGCCGATGGTGGAACTCGACGGCGGTCAACTACGTCAACCGGGTCAAGGGCTACCTCAGCCAGCGCATCTGGACGACGCAGTCGTTCATCGACCACGGTTGATCCGCGGCATCGCTCAGCGGTACTCGGTGCGCTCGCCCACCTCGGCGAACACCCGGCTCAGTTCGGCCAGGACCGGCTGGGCGGCGATCAGCTTGGCCTGATCCCCGCTGAGGCGGATCTTCCCGGTGATGAAGGCCTCCTGGGCGTTCATCGCGCCCGTGGCGACGGCCACTGCGGTGGCCCAGTCCTCCTCCATGCGCACGTCCTCGGGATGGGCGGCGCCCGGCCCGAAGGTGGCGGCGCCGCCGCCGGCCTGGAGGTGGTAGACGACGGTGCCCTCCGGGCCGTCGAAGATCTGCTGGGTGATCCCGATCGGGTGGCTGGCGGCCAGCCCGGCGAGCGTGGCGTCGCCCGCCACAGCATCGGACAGCGCCTCGATCCAGGCCAAGCTGAGGTAGCGGAGCACGCCTCGTAGTCTGCCGGATCATGACCGGGTTCACGGCCGCCGACGAACTCGAACACGCCGACATGGGTGTCGAGGCGTGGTGGTGGTGGGCGTGGTCGGCAGACGCCTCGGTCGGGGTGTTCGTCGGCCTGGAGCTGCGCGGGCCGCGGTTCGACTACTGGGCCGGGCTGGTGCGAGACGGTGCTGCGTACCTGTACGTCGCCGAGCTGGACGGCACCGGCCGCCGGGCCGGGCTGGAGCTGAAGCCCGCCGAGCTGTGGGCCGATCACCAGTGTGACGACCCGTTCCGGCAGTGGACCGTCGCCAACGAGACCTACGGTGTCCTGCTCGATCCGCCCGCAGAGGCCTGGGCGCTGGCGTACGGCGAACGCACGCCGGTGGCCTTCGACATCGAGTGGGTGGGCACGCACGAGGCGTTGGCCGAGGGCCGCGGCTACCGCCAGGCTGGCGTCGCCGACGTCGTGGTTGAGCTGGCCGGCGGACCGCTGCGCTTCGACGGGCCGGCACAGCGAGTCCACCGCTGGGGCGAACCCTTCGTGCCCCGTGACCTGGCCGTGCCGGTGGCCGGTCTGGAGGCCCCGTACCGGCGGACCGACGGTCGCGCCGTGGCCCAGGTGCTCAGCCGGGACGGGTTCCTCGGCCGTACAGTGGACCGGTGACGTTCCGGCCGGGCGACGACATCCTCGACGACAGCCATCGCACCCGCCCGTCCACCTACCCGCCGGTGCCGGCCCGGCCCGGGCTGGTGGTCGAGGACCGGGCCAGTGGGTTCTGCGGTGACGTCGTCCAGGTGAGCGCAGGCGCCGTCACGCTGCGCGACCGCACGGGCAACCTGCGCCAGTTCACCCTGAAGCCCGGCGGGTTCCTGCTGGAGGGCACGCCGGTGACGCTGGTGCGCCCCGCCGCGGCCCCGGCTGCGCCGCGGCGCACGGCCAGCGGATCGGTGGCGGCGCCCGGCGCGCGCCGCGGGCGGTGACCGCCGCGGCCAGCAGGATCTGGGTCGAGGGCATTCACGACGCCGAGCTCGTCGAGCACGTGTGGGGTGACGACCTGCGTGAACTCGGCATCGTGGTCGAACCGCTGCACGGGATCGATGGTCTGGCCGAGGCGGTGGCCGGCTTCGCGCCCGGGTCGCAGCGGCGCCTCGGCATCCTCGTCGACCACCTGGTGCCTGGGTCGAAGGAGGAGCGCTTGGCTCGCTCGGTGCGTCACCCGGCAGTGCTGGTCACCGGGCACCCGTTCGTCGACGTGTGGGAGGGCGTCCGCCCGGACCGGGTGGGGATCACCGCCTGGCCGGTGGTTCCGATGGGTGAGCCGTGGAAGCAGGGTGTCTGCCGAGCGCTCGGCGTGGACCCGGCCGGGTTCTGGCCGTCCCTGCGCAACCGAGTTCGCTCGTTCGCCGATCTGCGCCCCGAACTGGTGGGGGCCGTGGAGCAGCTCATCGACTTCGTCAGCGCGGGCTGATCAGGCGGGCACGGTGGGCACGGGGACGGGCAGCGGGTCGAACCCGCACAACCCCTGCAGCACCAAGCCGGCCTCCACGCTGATGCGGTAGCGCAGCAGGTCGTACTCCCGGTCCGCGCCGGGTGCCACCGCAAACAGGTTGGCGGCGTTCAGGGCGTTCGCCTGAGTAGGCGTCAAGTTCGTCCGGGCACACGCAGCCAGTGTGTCGGCGTTGCCTGTGCCGGTGTTCAACGCCAGGGCGAAGCGGGCAGCGATGGCCTGGGATGCGTCGCCGCAGTCGGCCAGCAGGAGAGCCGCTCGCTGGGCACGATCCGGGGTTCGCAGACCGGAGAGTCGCTCGGCGATGTCGAAGCGCTCGCCGACGTCGTCGGGCGTGATCCCGGCGGTGACGAGCACGTCGGTACCGACCGACGCCAGCTCGGCCCGGGCGGCGCAGCGGATCTGATCCGGACTGACGCCGTCGGCCTGCAGCTGGGGTGTCAGCTGGCGCTCGATCGCCTCGACGAATCCCGCCTCGGCGGGGTTGGTCGTCGTGGTGGTGGTGGGCCGGGGGAGGCTCGATGGTGGCACCGTCGAGCTCGTGGTCGTTGGGGCGGCGGTTGGCGGCACGGTAGCTGGCGATGCCTCGTCGCCGCATGCGGCCATCAGCAGCAGGGCTGCGAGCAGCGCCAGTGCCCGTCGGCATGCTCGGATCACGCCCTCAATCCCCCTTGTTCGCTGCGGCCTTCCGGTGTTTGTACAGCTCCAGCGCAACGGGAAGCAAGGAAATCGCCACGATCACGACCGCGGCGATCTCGATGTTGTTCTTGACGACCTCCACCTCGCCGAGGAAGTAGCCAAGGGTGGTGACCCCTGCGCCCCACAGCACGCCACCGACGAGGTTGTAGGTGACGAAGGTGCGGTAGTGCATGCTGCTGACTCCCGCCACGGTGGGCACGAAGGTCCGCACGATGGGCACGAACCGGGCCAGGACGATGGTCTTGGCCCCGTGCGTGGCGAAGAAGGTCTCCGCCTTGGCCACGTTGGCCGGGTTGAAGAACCGGCTCTTCGGCCGATCGAACACCGCCGGTCCGAGCTTGTTGCCGATCAGGTAGCCCACCTGATCGCCCACGATGGCCGCCACCGCCGCGGTCAGCGCCACCCAAGGGAGCGCCGGCAGCTTGTGCCCGCCAGCATCGCTGGCCAGGAACCCGGCGAAGAACAGCAGCGAGTCGCCGGGAAGGAAGAACCCGAGCAGAAGTCCGCTCTCGGCGAACACGATGAGCGCCAGAACGATCAGGCCGCCCTTGCTGATCCAGTCATTGGCGAAGTCCAGCAGGGCGAGCACGGCCGGCAACCCTATCGGTCCGTGAGCGCCGGGCGGCGTGGAACCGCCCGGCGCTCACGGACCTACAGAAAGGGGTCAGTGGCGGGGGGCGGCGCTGGCGGCAGCCGGGTGGCCGCCGGAGAACGACGCCGTCTTGCGGCTGCTGAAAATGATCGCCCCGACCAGCACGACGAGCGCCGCGGCGGCGATGGCGTAGCGGGCGCCCTGGTTGTCCTGCGTGCTGATGATGGCCGGCAGGATCAGCAACGACACCAGGTTCATCACCTTGATCAGCGGGTTCAGCGCCGGGCCGGCGGTGTCCTTGAACGGGTCACCGACGGTGTCGCCGATCACCGCCGCCTTGTGCGCATCACTGCCCTTGCCGCCGTGGTGGCCGTCCTCGATGTACTTCTTGGCGTTGTCCCAGGCGCCACCGGCGTTGGACAGGTAGTTGGCCATCAGCTGGCCCACCAGGATGACCGCGGCGCTGAAGGCGCCGAGCGCCTTCCAGTCGATTCCGAAGCCGATGATCACCGGGGTGAGCACGGCGAGCAGCGCCGGGGTGGCCAGCTCACGCAGCGAGGCGGCGGTGCAGATGTCGATGACCGGGCCGTAGTCGGGCTGCTTCTCGCCCTTCATGATCTTGCCGTCGGCGAACTGGCTGCGGACCTCCTGCACCACCACACCGGCGGTGCGGCCGACGGCGCGGATGGCCAGGGCGCTGAACAGGAACGGCACGGCGCCACCGATCAGCAGACCGATGAAGATCTTCGGGTCGGCCACGTTGATCTGCAGGCTGATGTGATCGAAGATGCCGCGGCTCGTGGCCTCCAGCTGCTTGAAGGTCGCCGTGTCGAGGATCTCCTTGCCGGCGGTCTCGATGAAGCTGGCGAACAGGGCCACGGCGGCGATGACCGCCGAGCCGATGGCGAACCCCTTGGTCACGGCCTTGGTGGTGTTGCCAACGGCGTCGAGGCTGACCATGATCTTCTGGGCCTCGCCGTGGAACTCGCCGCTCATCTCGGCGATGCCGGCGGCGTTGTCCGAGACCGGGCCGAAGGTGTCCTCGGAGACGATGACGCCCGTGGTGGCCAGCATGCCCATGCCGGTGAGGGCCACCAGGTACAGGCTGAACTGCAGGTTGCCGTTGCCCAGCGCCAGCGACACGCCGATGGCCACGGCGATGGCCACGACGGCGTAGACGCTGGACTCCAGACCATGCGAGGTACCCGACAGCACCACGGTGGCCGGGCCGGTCTCGGCGGACTCGGCGATCTCCTTCACCGGGGCATGGTGGGTGGAGGTGTAGTACTCGGTGAGCCGGCTGACGCCCTGGGCCAGGACCAGACCGATGGCCACGGCGGCGAAGCACTTCCAACCTGCCGATTCCTTGTCGTTGCCCACGTAGGCCAAGGCGACGATCAGCGTGCCGATCAGGGTGAGGACGCCGGCCACGGCGAAGCCGCGGTTGATGGGCTTCAGCGCGTTGGTCTCGCCGGCCTTGGCCTTGACGAAGAAGATGCCGACGATCGAGGCGACCACGCCGATGGCGCGGGCGGCCAGCGGGAAGATCAGGCCGAGAGCCGGGTTCATCCCGATCGAGTTGAAGGCGGTGACGCCGAGGATGATCGAGGCCACCAGGGTGACCTCGTAGCTCTCGAACAGGTCGGCGGCCATGCCGGCGCAGTCGCCGACGTTGTCGCCGACGTTGTCGGCGATGGTGGCCGGGTTGCGCGGGTCGTCCTCGGGGATGCCGGCTTCGACCTTGCCCACCAGGTCGGCGCCCACATCGGCGGCCTTGGTGAAGATGCCGCCACCGACACGCAGGAACAGGGCCAGCAGCGAACCGCCGAAGCCGAAGCCGACGAGGATCACCGACGAGGTGTTCTGGAAGATCATGATGATCAGCGTCGCCCCGAGCAGGCCGAGGCCGACGGTGAACATGCCGGCGACGCCGCCGGTGCGGAACGCCACGGTGAGCGCGTCGCTCATCGAGCCGTTCTTCGCCGCCGCCGCCGTGCGGACGTTGCCGCGGGTGGCCAGGGTCATGCCGATGTATCCGGTGAACCCGGAGGCCAGGCAGCCCAGGAGGAACGCCACCGTGCGGGCGAGGCCCGACCCGGCGAAGCTCAAGGCGCTGTCACCGTTGGGCTTGTCGATGGCCGTCGACGTGAGGAACACGACCGCCGCCACCGGGACGACGATGAAGCCGATCGTCTTGAACTGACGCTTGAGGTAGGCCAAGGCGCCTTCTTGGATCGCCGCGGCGATCTCGCGCATCTTCGGTGTGCCCTCGTCGGCGGCAAGCACCTTCTTGACGAGGAAGAAGCCAACGGCGATGGCAAGCAACGCTGCTGCGCCGGAGAGGATCAGGACGACCCACTCCTTGGTCTCGAGTGTGAAGGCCTGATAGGCGCCTTCGGCCAGGACTGCTGACATCCGATGGTCTCCAAAACGGTTCGGGCGCGCCTCGTTCGCGCTAACACGAATGAACGTCCCGAGTGTAGGGATTTTCCGGTGGTCCGGTCGAAACGACCGTTGGCCGTCACCGGTCTGTCATGAAGTTCTCGTTTCCAGCAGGCGCCGAGTACCGTTCGGGGCGATGGCACAGGCAGTCCAATCCCGCGGCCCGGTGACGGGCACGGCGGCGGCACGTACACGCCGCAAGAAGCCCTTCCTGGTGGATCTCTACAGCACCACGGTGGGCAAGAAGTACGTCATGGCGATCACCGGCATCATGATGATCGGGTTCGTCGTGGCCCACATGGTCGGCAACCTGAAGATGTACCTGGGCGCCGCCGACCTGAACCACTACGCCGAGTTCCTCAAGCACTTGCTGTACCCGCTGGCGCCCAAGGGCGTCGTGCTGTGGTTGATGCGCGGCGGGCTGCTCGTCGCAGTGCTCTTGCACGTCCACGCCGCGCTATCACTCACCAAGCTCAACCGTGAGGCCCGCTCGGTCAAGTACCAGGGCCCGCGTGACTACCAGGTGGCCAACTTCGCCAGCCGCAGCATGCGCCTGACGGGCGTGGTGGTGGCCCTGTTCCTGATCTGGCACCTGCTCGACCTCACCCTCGGCACGGTCAACACCGTGGGCGCCAAGGGCACGTTCGTGCGTGAGGACGTGTACGGCAACGTGGTCCGCAGCTTCGACCGCCCGGTGGTGGCCGTCTTCTACGTCGTGGCCAACGTCTTCCTCGGCGTGCACCTGTTCCACGGGGTGTGGAGCCTGTTCCAGTCGATGGGCTGGAACAACCCGCGGTTCAACTCCTGGCGCCGCGGCCTGGCCGCCGGCATCGCCGCCATCGTCGTCGCCGGCAACGTCTCGTTCCCCATCGCCGTGCTGGCCAACATCGTGAAGGTGAGCTGAGATGACCACCGCCGAGAAGCTGCAAGCGAAGGTCCCTGCTGGGCCGATCGCCGAGAAGTGGGACAACTACAAGGGCTCGATGAAGCTCGTCAACCCGAACAACAAGCGCAAGTTCAAGGTGATCGTCGTGGGCAGCGGGCTGGCCGGGGCGTCGGCCGCGGCCACGATGGCCGAGCTCGGCTACCAGGTGGACGTGTTCACCTTCCACGACTCGCCGCGCCGAGCGCACTCGATCGCCGCCCAGGGCGGCATCAACGCCGCCAAGAACTACAAGGGTGACGGCGACAGCATCTACCGGCTGTTCTACGACACGGTCAAAGGCGGTGACTTCCGCGCTCGTGAGGGCAACGTCTACCGCCTGGCCCAGGTCTCGGTGGACATCATCGACCAGATGGTGGCCCAGGGCGTGCCCTTCGCCCGGGAGTACGGCGGGCTGCTCGACAACCGCTCCTTCGGCGGCGCCCAGGTGAGCCGAACCTTCTACGCCCGTGGCCAGACCGGCCAGCAGTTGCTGCTCGGCGCCTACCAGCAGTTGGCCCGCCAGATCGGCTTGGGCAACGTGCGCCTGTTCAACCGCTGCGAGTTGGTCGACACCGTCGTGGTCGAGGGTCGTTGCGCCGGCATCGTCACCCGAGACCTGATGAACGGCGAGTTCACCAGCCACTCGGCCCACGCCGTGGTGCTGTGCACGGGCGGCTACGGCAACGTCTTCTTCCTGTCCACCAACGCGATGGCCTGCAACGTGACGGCGGCGTGGCGAGCCCACCAGCGGGGCGCCTACTTCGCCAACCCGTGCTACACGCAGATCCACCCGACGTGCATCCCCCAGGCCGACGAGACGCAATCGAAGCTGACGTTGATGAGCGAGTCGTTGCGCAACGACGGGCGGGTGTGGGTGCCGAAGAACGCGGGCGACAACCGTCCGGCCGACCAGATCCCCGAGGCTGACCGTGACTACTACCTGGAGCGCTTGTACCCGAGCTTCGGCAACCTGGCCCCGCGTGACATCTCCTCGCGCGCGGCCAAGCGCGCCGTGGACAGCGGGCGCGGCGTCGGCCCGCTGAAGAACGGCGTGTATCTGGACTTCTCGGCGGCGATCGGCCGGCTGGGCAAGGACGTGGTGCAGGAGCGCTACGGCAACCTGTTCGAGATGTACGAGCGCATCGCCGGGGAGAACCCCTACGAGGTGCCAATGCGCATCTACCCGGCCAGCCACTACACGATGGGCGGGCTGTGGGTGGACTACGAGCTGATGACCACCATCCCCGGCCTGTATGCCGCTGGCGAGGCGAACTTCAGTGACCACGGGGCCAACCGCCTGGGCGCCTCGGCGCTGATGCAGGGCCTGGCCGACGGATACTTCGTGCTGCCGTACACCATCGGCAACTACCTGGCGCCGATGCTCAACCAGCCCATTCCGGGCACCGACCATCCCGAGTTCAAGGCCGCCGAGCAGGCCGCCAGGGATCGGTTCGCCGGCTACGTCAACAACCAGGGCACCCGCTCGCCGGATCACTTCCACCGTGAGCTGGGCAAGATCATCTGGGACTACTGCGGGATGGAGCGCACCGAGGAGGGCTTGAACAAGGCCCTCTCCGAACTGCCCGCCCTGTACGACGAGTTCAAGAGCGACCTGCGTGTCACCGGCGACGGCCAGAGCATGAACCAGACTCTGGAGAAGGCCGGGCGCGTCGACGACTTCTTCCAACTCGGCATGTTGATGTGCCGTGACGCCCTGGAGCGCCGGGAGAGCTGTGGCGGTCACTTCCGGGCCGAGTACCAGGACGACGAGGGCGAGGCCCAGCGCGACGACGAGCACTTCGCCCACGTCGCCGCCTGGGAGTGGACAGGTGATCCGATGAACGCCGTCCGCCACCAAGAAGAGCTCGAGTTCGAAGAGATCCACCTTGCGAAGCGGAGCTACAAGTGAGCCATCATCTGCAGAACCTCGTGCTCAAGATCTGGCGGCAGACCGGCCCCGACGACGCCGGGCACTTCGAGAGCTACCGGATCGACGACATCAGCGACGAGGCCTCGTTCCTCGAGATGCTCGACGTGCTCAACGAGCGGCTCATCGCCGACGGCAAGGAAGCCATCGTCTTCGACCACGACTGCCGTGAGGGCATCTGCGGGACGTGCTCGCTGATGATCAACGGTCAGGCCCACGGCCCCCAGCGCGGCACGGCCACCTGCCAGTTGCACATGCGCAAGTTCGCCAGCGGCGACGAGATCGTCATCGAGCCGTGGCGGGCCACCGCCTTCCCGATCATCAAGGACCTGATGGTCGACCGCGGCGCGTTCGACCGCATCGTCGAGGCCGGCGGGTTCATCACCGCCGACACCGGCGGGGCCCCCGACGCCAACCTGATCCCGGTCCCCAAGCCCGTGGCCGACGCGTCGATGGACGCCGCCGAGTGCATCGGCTGCGGGGCGTGCGTGGCAGCCTGCCCGAACGGCGCCGCCAACCTGTTCACTTCGGCCAAGATCGCCCACCTGAACCTGCTCCCGCAGGGCCAGGCCGAGCGCTACAGCCGGGTGGAGGCGATGGTCGACACGATGGACAGCTACTTCGGCTCGTGCACCAACCACGGCGAGTGCGAGGCGGCCTGCCCGAAGAACATCAGCATCGACTTCATCGCGCTGATGAACCAGGACTACCGCAAGGCCAAGTTCAAGAACCGCCGGGCCCTGGCCCGCAGCTAGGAGCTCACGTCACCGCGGTGATGGTGCTCACGTAGCGGTTGGTGGCGGCGCCGTCGGGGTATTCGAGGGCGAGGTCCAACCACAACTCGCCGGCGGTCGTGGGGATGACGAACTGGATCGTGCCGATGCGAGCCACGTCGTCGGCGCCCACGTCACCCCGGAAGGCCCACTGGTGTCCGCCGCCGGGCCAGCGCAGGGCGGCGGTGCAGGTGGCGTCGCGCAGGGCGTGGCGCTCGTCGTTCACCACATGGATGTCCAGTGCCAGCATCTCGCCGGGGTGCACCACCGTGGCCAGCCGGTCGGCCACCACGATGACCCGCCGGCAGGCGTCGGTCACGGCCTGATAGGCGGCCTTCGGGGCGCGGTCCACGTCGAGGATGCCGAAGCCGATCTGGTCGACGGGGTCGTACAGGTTGGAGAAGCAGAACCCGCCCGTGGGGTGGTACTTGAGTCGCCGGAGGGTCTCGATCTGCAAGCGCAGAAGCTCGGCCTGGTGCTCCTGGGTTGCCGCCACCCAGGCCTCCGGGCGGGCGTAGCGGTCCCGCGGCACGTGCTCGGCGAAGGGGGTCAGGTCGTCACGATCGAAGCTGCCCGAGCGGGCATGCGCCGGGCGGGACGCCGACGGAGCACCGAGGTCGCTGACGAAGCGCACCATCCGCGGCACCGCGGCGGCGAACCCGCCGAGGTCACGCTCGTCGCCGTGGTACCAGCCGAAGAACAGGTGGGTGTCGCCACCTTCGAAGATCGGCGGGCGGGGCACGTGGTCACTGTGGGCGATCGCCGGGCGGGTCTCGTCGGCGCGGTCGAAGGCCCGCTTGATCCACGGGTCCAGCAGCAACTCGTTCCACGACGGTCGCTGCTCACGCAGCATGTGGTGGGTGATGCCCCCGCCCAGCGCCAGCGCCCGCGTGTCGCGCAGGTCGAGCGGCTCGTTGTGCCCGCACCACAGCACGATCGAGGGGTGATGCCCCAGCAGGTTGACCAACTCGCCGGCCTGGCGCACGGCCTGCTTGCGGACCGAGCGGTGGTAGCCCCACTGCAGCGGCATGTCCTGCCACACCAGCATGCCCAACTCGTCGGCCGCCTCGTACAGCGCCGGGTGACCCACGTGGCCCTGGACCCGCACCAGGTTCAGCCCGGCCTCGCGGGCCAGCTCCAGGTCGTGGCGCATCAACGCCGGCGTGGCGTTGGCCAGGTCCATCCGTGACGGGGCCAGGTTGACGCCGAGGGCGAAGAGCTGCTCGCCGTTGATGCTGAACTTCCAGTGGTCGAGGCCAACCTCACGCAGGCCGGTCCGGACCGTTCGCTCGTCGCTGCGGGTGTCACCGACGAACACCTCGACCATCACCTCGACCAGGTGCTGATCACCGAGCCCCCACGGCCACCACAGCGCCGGTTCGCTGACGTCCACGTCCCAGTCGACCTCGTTGGTCCCGGTGGCCACCGGCACCTCGCGCTGGCCCACGGCGCGCCCGTCCACCGTGGTGCGCAGTTCGATGCGGCACGGCTGGTCACTGTCCAGGCGGGCGTGCAGGCGCAGGTGGGCACGCTCCTCGCCCACGTCACGGCACAGGACACGCAGGCGGTCGAGGCGCACCGGTCCGGTGGTCTCCAGGTGGACCGGCCGCCAGATGCCGCCGGGATTCCAGTCGGGCACGCCGAACTCGTGGTGCTGGAACACGCCGGTCAGGTTGCGCTTCGAGGTCCGGTTGCGCTGCGGGCCGCACGACACCTCCACCGTGAGCACGTGGTCGTCGGCGAGCCTGGCCAGTTCGGTGACGTCGAAGGCGTGGGGGATGAAGTACCCCTCCGGGTCACCGAGGTAGGCGCCGTCCAGCCACACGTCGGCCTGGTAGAAGATCCCGTCGAGCACCACCCAGGCCCGCCGACCGGCGGGCGGCGCCGGGAAGGTGAACTCGGTGCGGTACAGGAGCGGCTCGTCGTTGGCGGCGAAGGCCGGATTCATCCGCCAGTGGCCGGGCACGGTGGCCGGCGCCCAGGCCGTGTCGTCGACGTCCCAGCCGACCCCGCGGCGGCGCAGGTCGTCGGTGGCGACGATGGCCCGCCACGGTCCGGTCAACTCCATCCCCCGCACTGTAGGTGGGGTGGGTATGGTCGGGCCCATGCACGAGCACGTCACCACGTTGGGAGCACTGAGGGCCGCGGGGTGGGCGTCCGTGCCGGTGAAGGAGGAGATCCGCCGCAACGCCGTCGCCCGGATCCGGGCCGGGCAGGCGTTGTTCGACGGTGTGATCGGCTACGAGGACACGGTGATGCCCCAGCTGGAGAACGCCCTGCTGGCCGGTCACGACGTGATCTTCCTCGGCGAGCGCGGTCAGGCCAAGACGCGCATGATCCGCTCGCTGGTGGGCCTGCTCGACGAGTGGATGCCCATCGTCGCCGGAAGCGAGATCAACGACGACCCGTACCATCCGGTCTCGGCCCATGCTCGCCACGTGGTGGCCGAGCAGGGTGACGACACACCGATCGCCTGGGTTCGCCGTGACCGTCGCTTCGGCGAGAAGCTGGCCACTCCGGACACGTCCATCGCCGACCTGATCGGCGAGGTCGACCCGATCAAGGTGGCAGAGGGTCGCTACCTGTCCGACGAGCTCACCCTGCACTACGGGTTGGTGCCGCGCACCAACCGCGGCATCTTCGCGATCAACGAGATCCCCGACCTGTCCGAGCGCATCCAGGTGGGCCTGCTCAACGTGCTGGAGGAGCGCGACGTGCAGATCCGCGGCTACAAGATCAGCCTGCCGCTCGACCTGCTGCTGGTGGCCAGCGCCAACCCGGAGGACTACACCAACCGCGGCCGGATCATCACCCCGCTGAAGGATCGCTTCGGCAGCCAGATCCGCACGCACTACCCGCTCGACGCCGACACCGAGATCAGCATCATGCGCCAGGAGGCTCGCCCGCTCAGCGTCGGCGATGTGTCGGTGCGCGTCCCGCACTATCTCGAGCGGGTCATCGCCACGTTCAGCCAGCTGGCCCGGGGCAGCAGCCAGGTCAACCAGCGCAGCGGTGTCAGCGTGCGCCTCAGCGTCAGCAACGTGGAGGTCGTCGGGGCCAACGCCCTGCGGCGCGGCTTGCGCGGCGGTGAGGGTGCTGTGGTGGCCAGGGTCAGCGACCTGCAGGCGCTGCCGGCGTCCACCAGCGGCAAGGTGGAGATCGAGTCCTTCGAGGAGGACCGCGACGGGCAGATCCTGGACAACCTGGTCAAGGCGGCGACGCTGACGGTGTTCCGCGAGGTCGCCGACCAGGCCAAGCTCACCGACGTGGTCACCGCCTTCGAGGCCGGGGCCACGGCCTCGGCCGGCGAATCGGTGTCGTCGTCCGATCTGGCCCGCCTGGCCTACTCGATCCCGGCGATGGCCGAGGCCGCCGACGCGCTCGCCGCCGGTGACACCGACGAACCTTCCCTCGCCGCGGCCGTGGAGTTCTTGCTCGAGGGCCTGCACCTGTCGAAGCGCCTGAACAAGGACGCCGGCACCTACCGCGGCAAGAACATCACCCGCTCCTGAGGGCGCAGCCCGAAGGCGGCGGGGTGGCTTGGCCGCGTGCCGTTGAGCGCTGGCCGCCCAGCGGTCAGCCGGTCAGGGCGAGCAGGGAGGTCCAGAAGTGGGTCAGGCCGTGCTCATGCTCGTGGCGTTGGTGTTCCGCAAGCGCCACGACGATGCCGGCGTAGCTGACGACGTGGTACGCCGCAGCCACGAGTTGCAAGTGGGAACGATCGCCCGCGGCCACGGTGACGCCGAGGCGGCGCCGCCAGGCGGTTTCGAAGGCGTCCCACAGGCCGTCGATCATGGCAGCGTCGTCACACCACCACGCCCACGTGGCCACGTCGACGAACGGCTGGGTGATCGCCGTGTCCGACCAGTCGATGATCACCGGACCATGTGCGGCCAGCAGCACGTTGCCGGGGTGGAAGTCGCCGTGGACCACCGTGTCGGTGAACCCGAGCGCGCCACAGTGTGCCCCGGCGCGCCGGACTGCGCTGATCACCGCGGTGCCGGCCTCGGGCGTGACGTCGATCCGTCGGGCGACGACCGGGTCGGCCAGTGCCTCGGCGAGCGCGTCCGCCACCTCGGAGATGGGTCGCCGCGGGCATCCGGCGGCGACCAGTTCGTCGGCAGACGGCGCAGACGCCATTTGGATGTCGAGCAACGCCTCGATCGCCTCTGGCGCAGCGTCGAGCCGTTCGGCCATGGACACACCACCGGCGTCCTCGGTCAGCAGCCACCGGGCGTCGGGGTCGACGGCGATGACACCCGGCAGCCGGTGGGGACAGCGGGCTTGCAGCAGCGCCGTGGTGGCGGCCTCGCTGCGGAAGTGGGCGAAGCTGGCCTTGAACCAGTACGTGGCCCCCGCTCCGCTGGCCCGCATCACGGCCGAGATCCCCCACTGCTTGACCGGGGCGATGTCGACCGAGCCGTCGCGGCCGCTGTCCCGCAGCGAGCTGCGGATCCAGCTGCTCGCCCGCAGGTACCAGCCGGGCACGGTCCACGGTGGCCCCGGGTGCGGTTCCGCCTGCATCCATCGGTCGACCGCCGACGTCAGGTCAGCTGGCAGACCGGTCAGGTCTGGGCGCTGCGCCGTGGTCCACGAGGGTGGGCGCTCGCGCACCGGTTCGGTGAGCACGACCGCCGGATACACGTCGCCGTCGATCGGTGCCCGACCGATGACGACCTCGAGGATCGGCGCCGTCACGCCGAGTGCTTCCAGCGCCGGCACCGCCTCGCCAACCGTCGTGCCGTGCTGGGAGAACGAGAGGTCCAGCGTCGGTGGGCTGAGGTCGCCGGTCACTGCCCAGCCGCCGCCGGTTTGCGGGATCAGCAGCCACAGCCGGCGGTGCTCCACGTGGGTCGTCATGCCAGCGTGGTCACGTGGGTGAGGGGCAGCTCCGCCGCGGCCCTCGCCACCTCGGCCCACATCCGCTCGGCGGCCTCGGTCCGCTGGGCGTCGGACCCGTCGGGGGCGCGAAAGGTCAGCGCCAGCGGGCGCTCAGGACCCATCTCGGCCGTGCGGTGCAGGTGCCCCTCGCTGTCGGCGCGCACGGCGATCCCGACGATGTCGCAGGCGCCTGCCAGGTCGGCGAGGGTGCGGTCGGCCCGACCGGGGATCACGACCTCGCCGGTGGACAGGCCGTGCAGCCAGGTGAACCAGCGCATCGTGTCCTCGCGTGCGGACGCGTCGATGTGCGCCTGGCTGTCGGCCACGGCCGGGCGGACGTGGGTCACGTCCAGGCTGGTGGCCACGGGTGCGCCGCCGCGCAGGATGCGCCACGCGTCACGCCACGCCGTCACCAATCGGTCGAGGATCTCCCCCTGGCGGCGCGGGTCACCCGGGGCCAGGCGGGTGACGATGCCGAAGGGCGCCTCGAACGGGACCCACCCGGCGGCCACGTCGCCGAGGGCCTCGCCGGCGGCCTCGACCCAGCGCGGCCAGTCTCGGGCGGCCGCCCGGTCGTCGGTGAAGCCACCGTCGTTGTCGAACCACCGCGGCTGGACGGGCTGGTACAGCCGGAACCACACGCCGAGCCCGAACCCGGCGGCGATCTCGCAAGCCGAGCGGGCCACCTCGACGACCTCGCCGTTGAGCCGCCCGGGGACCGGTTGGGCCGTGGCCCACGGCAGGTCGAGGCGGACGAACGCGCAGCCATCGGCGCGGGCGGCGTCGGCGTCGTCGGCCAGCCGGTCGAGCTGCAGGGGCAGGTGCCTGCCGCGCTGGGGTCCGCTCACCCGCGGCAGCTCACAGCGAGAACGGCGTGCTGCGGGTCCACAACTCGGCGGTGTCTCCGCTGCCTACGTTGGCCGGGCGCCCGCCGAGGGAAACGACGCTGAGGTGCCCCGGGAAGCCCTTCAGCTGCACGTCGCCGTACGGGGTGGCCACCACGCCCGGAGGGAGCTGATCGATCTGCATCGACGGCAGCAGCACCTCGTTGGGGGCGGCGACATCACACAGCCGCGAGGCCAGGTTCACCGCCGAGCCGATGTAGTCGTCACCCTCGAACAGCAGCGCATACCCGCTGGCGATGCCGACGCGCACCGACAGCGGGGCGCAGACCTCCGCCGAACGGTGCTCCAGCTCCATGGCGAAGGAGATGGCGTTCTGGTGGTCGACGGACACGACCATGCAGCCGTCACCCAGCCACTTGGCGATGCGCACGCCGGTCTCGCTGGCGACCTCCCGGGTCAGGGCACGGAACGCGCCGAGCAGCCGCCCGGCGGCATCGTCGCCGAAGGCAGCCGTGTAGTTCGTGAACCCGGACAGGTCGACGAAGACGAACGAACGCGGAACTCTCATCTCGATGCCAGGCTAGGCGCAGGGTTCGCTACTGTGCGGCTCATCCGCAGGTTGTTCACCTACTCGAAATGGGACGGCTCCCAGGCCGGGTTCGAGCTTGACGCACAGTCACTGCTCGACCACCTCACCGACGAGCTGCTCTACCACGGCGACCTGGACGCCGCGCTGCGGCGGATGATGCAGCGTGGCATGCGCGCCGCGGACGGTGGCCGGATGGAGGGCCTGGCCGGCCTGCTCAAGCGCCTGCGGGCCAAGCGGGAGCAGATCCTCGACCAGCACGACCTGGGCGGCGTGTACCAGGAGATCAGCGAGGCGTTGAACGAGATCGTCGACACCGAGCGGGCCGCGCTGGCGCCGGCGGACGAGCGTCAAGCCCACCTCGACCTGCTCCCCGACGATCTGGCCGGCAAGGTCCGTGACCTCCAGCAGTACGAGTTCGCCTCGCCGGCCGCGAGCGAGGCCTTCGCCGGGTTGCTGGAGCGGCTGCGCCAGCAGCTCATGCAGCAGGCCGTCGATCAGATGTCGTCGGCGATGCGCGAGGTCTCCCCGGAAGCGGTGTCCCGGATGAAGGACATGATGGCCGAGCTCAACGAGATGATCGCCCGCCGCGAGCGCGGCGAGGACCCTCGCTTCGAGCGCTTCATGGAGCAGTACGGCGACTTCTTCCCGGAGAACCCGCGGACCCTCGACGAGCTGCTCCAGCACCTCGCCGCCCGCATGGCTGCGATGCAGGCGATGCTCGACTCGATGTCACCCGAGCAGCGCGCCCAGCTCCAGGAGCTGTCCGACCAACTCCTCGGCGACATGGACCTGAGGTGGCAGATGGACCAGCTCGGCCGCTCCCTGCAGTCGATGGTGCCGGACATGTTCGGCGCCCAGTACGAGTTCCGCGGCGACCAGCAGATGGGCATGGGCCAGGCGATGCAGGCGATGCAGGATCTGGGCGAACTCGATCGCCTCGAACACCTGCTGCGCAACGCCACCAACCCGGGCCAGCTCAGCGAGGCCGACCTCGACCGGGTCAGGGAACTCCTCGGTGACGACGCCGCGCAGTCGATGGACCAACTGGCGCAGCTGGCGACGATGCTGGAGGACGCCGGCTTCGCCCGCCGCGATGGGAACCGGCTGACGCTCACGCCCAAGGGGCTGCGCCAGATCGGCAACGCCTCGCTGCGCGATCTGTTCGGCTCGCTGACCCGGGACAAGACCGGCCAGCACCAGGTGGAGCGGCTGGGCCACGGCCACGAACGCAGCTTCCAGACCAAACCCTACGAGTACGGCGACCCGTTCAACCTCGATCTGCAGCGGACCATCCGCAACGCGCTTCGCCGTGGCGGTCCGGGCACGCCGGTCACCCTCGCCGCCGAGGACTTCGAGATCGAGCAGACCGAGCACCTGACCCGTTCGGCCACCGTGCTGATGCTGGACCTGTCCCAGAGCATGCCGCTGCGGGACAACTTCCTGCCGGCCAAGAAGGTGGCGATGGCCCTGCACTCGCTCATCACCTCGCAGTTCCCGCGGGATTACCTCGGGCTGATCGGCTTCGCCTCCCGGGCCCAGCAGCTCACCGCGGCGATGCTGCCGGAGGTGACCTGGGACTACCAGTACGGCACCAACATGCAGCACGGCTTCGCCATGGCCCGCCAGATGCTGGCCGGCCAGTCCGGCACCAAGCAGATCATCATGATCACCGACGGTGAGCCGACGGCCCACCTCGACGACGCCGGCCGCTCGCACTTCAACTACCCGCCGGTGCGCGAGACCATCGAGACCACCATGCGCGAGGTGGTGCGCTGCACCCGGGCAGGGATCCGCATCAACTCCTACGTCCTGGACGTCAACGACTACCTGCGGGCCTTCATCGAGCAGGTGGCGGCGGTGAATCGCGGCAGGGTGTTCTACACCACACCCGACACGCTGGGTGACTACGTGCTGGTCGACTTCCTGGAGCACCGCCACGGCGCCCGGCGCGGCCGGCGCGCCGGCTGAGGGCTGGGCCCCGGACCTCGCGCGAACGATCTGCTCACACCGTGCGCGAAATCCCCTCTTGCGCAATGGTGATGTGATAGGGGAGAATGACGCCACTGTAATTACAATGGCGTCGTAGCGTGGTCGGGTCCGGTTCGCAGAACCCAGGCGGTCACCTACGCAGGAGGCCGCCGTGAGCATCGATATCAGCGTGGAACAACCGAATTGGCAGGACGAGGCGAACTGCCTCGGGGTTGACCCCGACCTGTTCTTCCCCGAGCGTGGAGCATCCACCCGGGAGGCCAAGGAAGTGTGCCGCGGCTGCGTGGTGCGCCTCGAGTGTCTCGAGTACGCGCTGGTCAACGGCGAGAAGTTCGGCATCTGGGGTGGGCTCAGCGAGCGTGAGCGTCGCCGCCTGCGCCGCCAGCGGGCCGGCTCCGGTCGGCGCAACACCGCCTGATCGCCCATCGAAGACATTCGGCGGATCCCTGGTGGTACCCTGCCGGGCATGTTGGCATTTGATCTCGGCCCCACCGAGTTGATCATCCTGATCGTGCTCGTGCTCGTCCTGTTCGGCGGATCCCAGTTGCCCAAGCTGGCCAAGAACCTCGGCAAGGCGCAGAAGGAGTTCCGCGATGGCATCGCCGAGGGTCAAGGGTCGGCGTCGAAGTCTGACTCGGCGGCCCCTGCCGAGCAGCGCAGCACCGACCTCTGAGCAGCCTCAGCGGTGGCCAGCCTCGACGACTTCCCGCGCTACCCGCTCACCTTCGGCCCATCACCGATTCATCCCTTGCCGCGCCTCGAGCGCGCACCTCGGCGGCAAGGTCGAGATCTGGGCCAAGCGTGAGGACTGCAACTCCGGCATCGCCTTTGGCGGCAACAAGGTCCGCAAGCTCGAATACCTGATCCCCGACGCCCTGGCCACGGGTTGCGACACCCTGGTGTCCATCGGCGGGGTGCAGTCCAACCACACCCGCGCCGTCACCGGCGTGGCCGCCAACCTCGGGCTGAAGGTGGTCACCGTGCAGGAGCACTGGGTGGAGTGGCCCGACGTGGTCTACGACCGTGTCGGCAACATCCAGCTGTCCAGGATCATGGGCGGCGACGTCCGCCTCGATCCGGCCGGCTTCGACATCGGCCTGCGTGACAGCTGGCAGCGGGCCATCGACTCCGTGGTCGAGTCCGGCGGCACCCCGTACCCGATCCCCGCCGGCGCCTCGGATCACCCGCTCGGCGGTCTTGGGTTCGCCAACTGGGCCCGTGAGGTGGCGGCCCAGGAGACCGAGCACGACACGTTCTTCGACCACATCGTGGTGTGCACCGTGACCGGGTCGACCCACGCCGGGATGATCGCCGGCTTTGCCCTGGAGGGGCGCAGCGACCGCCACGTGATCGGCATCGACGCCTCAGCCACCATGGCCAAGACCACCGATCAGGTGACCCGCATCGCCCGCAACACGGCGGCCGCGATCGGCCTGGACCGTGACGTGCGGGCCGACGAGGTGACCATCGTCGACGGGTACTCGGCGGGCATCTACGGGATCCCTGACGCCCAGACCATCGACGCCATCAAGCTGTGCGGCCGGCTGGAGGGGATGATCACCGACCCCGTGTACGAGGGCAAGTCGATGGCCGGGTTGATCGGCATGATCCGCTCCGGCGAGATTCCCGCCGGTTCACGGGTGCTGTACGCCCACCTCGGCGGGCAGCTGTGCCTCAGCGCCTACGCCGGGGTGCTCTAGCGACGTCACGCCCGAGCGGCGACGCCCCAACCATGCGGCTCAGACCGCGACCTTGCGGCGCTTGAGGATGCGCCGGCGCTCACGCTCGCTGCAACCGCCCCACACACCGTGCTCGATGCGCTGCTCGAGGGCGTACTCCAGGCAGGTGGACGCGACCGGGCATCCGGCGCAGATCTTGCGGGCCTTGTCCACACCGACACCGTCGGACGGGAAGAACAGCGCGGGCGGGTAGTGGCGGCAGTTGCCGTCGGCCATCCAGGCGGTGGCGTAGTCGGCATCGATCGGGATCGATCGCTGGTCGTCCATGTTCGTCGGTGCTCCTTCTCGGTGGCAGCCGGAACTGCCGCCTCGTTGTGCGCCCGCATCAAGCCCGAGACGTGCGGTGACCATGCGCCGCCAGCCTCGGACGTGAGGGGTGTGGGTACCTCTCTAGACGTCCGCCGATGGCGTTTGGTTTCACCTTTCCGGGATTTCTACCACGGGCCGACCGGCAACAATGGCCAGATAGGCTGATTTTTCTATGACCGACGTCGCCAGCGAACCGCCCCGCGCACACGCCAGAATCGTCTATCTGGGCCCCGTGTCACCGCACTGGGAGGTCTACGGCGACTATGGCGATCGCACCGTGCTGGAGGAGTTCCGCGCTCGGGTCCTGGCTCGGTTGGTGCTCTTGCCCCGTGACGATCCGCAGTTTCGCCGCAACCGCGAGCGCATCGTCCGTGACGCCGAGCGCGAGCGGATCTCCATCGAGTGGGATCTGGGCATCGTCGAGGCCGACGCCTAGAACCGCTCCCGGGAGCCATTAGCGTGACCGCAATGGCCGAGGAGCTGCTGAATCGTGAGCTGAGTTGGCTGCGATTCAACAGCCGCGTCCTGGAACTGGCATCCGAGCCCGGCATCCCGCTGCTAGAGCGCCTGAAGTTCTGCGCCATCGTCTCGTCGAACCTCGACGAGTTCTACCAAGTCCGTGTGGCCGCGCTGAAGGACCAGGAGGCCGCGGGCGTGGTCACCCGGACCGCCGATGGGATGACCCCCGCCGAGCAACTCGACGAGATCGCCGCCGAGGTGGCCGAGTTCGTGGTGCGCCAGGAGACGGTGGTGCGCGACGCGATCCTGCCCGAGGCGGCAGGTCATGGCATCGCCCTGCTGCCGATCGCCGAGCTCACCGACGAGGAACGCAAGCACGTCAATCAGGTCTTCCACGACGTGATCTTCCCGGTGCTCACGCCGCTGGCGGTCGACCCGGCGCACCCCTTCCCGTACATCAGCAACTTGGCGCTGAACCTGGCAGCGATGGTCAGCGACCCCGACACCGGGGAACGGCGCTTCGCCCGGGTAAAGGTTCCCAACGTCTTCCCCCGGTTGATCGCCCTGCCCGACCCCGACGACTTCGACGACACGGTCGACCGTTTCGTGCTGGCCGAGGAGGTGATCGCCGCCAATCTTCCGGCGATGTTCGTGGGGATGATCGTCGAGGAGCACGCCTTCTTCCGGGTCACGCGCAACGCCGACCTCACCCTGGAAGAGGAGGAGGCCGACGACCTGCTCGCCGCGGTCGAGATGGAACTGCGTCGCCGCCGGTTCGGCCGGGCGGTGCGCCTCGAAGTCCAGCGGGGCATCAGCGACGAGATGCTCGATCTGCTGGTCCACGAACTGGACGTGGATCGAGCCGACGTGTTCGTCCTGCGCGGCCCGTTGGATCTGACGTGCATGTTCCAGGTCGCCGGGCTGGCGCGGCTGGCGTTGCGGGACACGCCGTGGCTCCCCGTCACTGCCGGGCGAATCGCCACCGCCCAGGCCACCGGGCGCACCATCTTCCAGGTGGTCCAGGAACGGGCGATGCTGGTGCACCACCCCTACGAGAGCTTCGCCAGCAGCATCGAGGCCTTCTTGGCCCAGGCCGCCGACGATCCCAAGGTGCAGTCCATCAAGATGACCATGTACCGCGCCGGCGGTGACAGCCCGATCGCCAGGAGCCTGATGCGCGCCGCCGAGCGCGGGGTGCAAGTGGCGGTGCTGGTGGAGCTCAAGGCCCGCTTCGACGAGGCGACCAACGTCGGCTGGGCCAAGGCTCTGGAGCGCGCCGGGGTGCACGTGGTCTACGGGCTGGTCGGGCTGAAGACCCACGGCAAGATCACCCTCGTGGTCCGCCAGGACGACGATGGCCTGCGTCGCTACTGCCACATCGGCACGGGGAACTACAACACCAAGACCGCCCGCCTGTACGAGGACCTCGGGGTAATGACCTGCGATCCGCAGGTTGGCGCCGACGTCAGCCAGTTGTTCAACCACCTCACCGGCTACAGCCGGGCCCACGAATTCGACTCGCTGGTGGTGGCGCCGCGTGACATGCGCAACCAGCTGCTCGACCTGATCGACCGGGAGGCGCTGTACGGCCCCGACGGGCACATCGTCGCCAAGCTGAACTCGATCGCCGACCCGGGGATGATCGAGGCGCTGTACCGGGCCAGCCAGACCGGCGTGCGCATCGACCTGCTCATCCGCGGGATCTGCTGCCTGCGTCCGGGCGTGCCCGGGCTCAGCGAGACGATCAGCGTCCGTTCCATCCTTGGGCGCAACCTGGAGCACTCCCGGGTGATCCGCTTCGCTCACGGTGACGCCGAGAACACGCCGCTGTTCCTGATCGGCAGCGCCGACTGGATGGAACGCAACCTCGACCGGCGGATCGAGGTGATGGTGCCGATCACCCACCCCAAGCACCAGGCGTGGCTCGACCAGGTCCTGGAGTTCGACCTGTCCGACGATGCTGTCCGCTGGGAGTTGCAGCCTGACGGTGAGTGGATGCGGCGCGGACCGGTGGACTTTGCCGAGGGTGACGCCCAATCGTGGCTGTACCGCTGGGTCGACAGCCGCCAGCGGCGCTGACCCCGACGCTTCGCCCATCGTTCACCGTCCGTTCATCCAGGCTCTCGCTCGCCGACAAGCACCGTCCGTACCGTGCCAGGTGCTTGAGTACCCCTACCCGAGGAGACACACCTGTGAAGACCAAGCGGAGCCTGCTGATTGCCGGGCTCGTTGCCGGTTCGACCATCGCGGCGATGAGCACGACGTCAGCGTCGGCGACCACCCCCCCGACCACCCCCGGCTCGTCCAGCATGGTTCCGGCCACGCCGTTCGTCCTGCCCGACAACACCACCGCCGAGCTCAACGCCAGTGGCGCGACCTTCCCGAAGGCGTTCTACGAGGAGATGATCGCCAACTTCACCGAAGCCCACGGCTCGGTCACCATCAACTATCTGGGCGGTGGCTCGGGCAAGGGTCGCCAGGACCTGGCCGACCAGATCGTCGACTGGGCCGGCACCGACGGCACCATCAAGGACGAGGATCTGCCCAACTTCAAGGGTGGCGACGTCCTGTACTTCCCCACTGTGGTCGCCCCGATCACGGTGAGCTACGACCTCGACATCGACGGGCTGAAGCTCAGCCCGACCACGATCGCCAAGATCTTCCAGCGTGAGATCACCGTGTGGAACGACCCGGCCATCGCCGCCGACAACGCCGGCGTGACCCTGCCTGACACCCCCATCGTGGTGGTGCACCGCAGCGACTCCAGCGGCACGACGGGCAACTTCACCAAGTTCCTGGAGAAGTCCGTCGGCAAGGATGCCGGTGGCATCTGGAAGCTCGGGACCGACAGCACCGTCGAGTGGTCGCCCGACACCCAGGCTGCCGAGGGCAACAGCGGCGTCGCCGCCCTGGTCAAGAGCACCGTCGGCGCCATCGGCTACGTCGACCTGTCCGACGCGACCGACGCCGGGCTGAAGTTCGCCAGCGTGCAGAACAAGGCCGGCCAGTTCGTCGCCCCGACACTGGAAGCCGCCTCGGCTGCCGCCGCCGGCGCGGAGATCAACGACGACCTCACCTTCAGCGCGATCTGGGCCGACGGTGACGCGTCCTACCCGATCACCGCTCAGACCTGGATCATCGCCTACGCCAAGCAGACCGACCAGGCCAAGGCCGATTCGCTGAAGGCCTTCCTCAGCTACCTGCTGACCGACGGCCAGAAGGCTGCCGCGGAGATCAACTTCGCCCCGCTGCCTGCCGAATTGGCCAACAAGGCGCTGGCCCGCGTGGCAGACCTGACGGTCGGCTGAGACCTTGAGCACCGCTGTCCGGAGCACTCCGGGCTGACCGCGAGACCCGCCCGTCGCTCACCGCGACGGGCGGGACCGCGGACCGGTCCTTCCGCTGGCTGACCGTGGCGGCCGGCTGCGCCGTCCTGGCCATCCTCGGCCTGATCACCGTCACGATGACGGGTCGCAGCACGCAGGCGCTGCGCTGGATGGGCCTCGACTTCTTCACGGCTCGCCGCTGGGCGCCCCCCGACAAGCTCTACGGGATCCTCTCGTTCATCTGGGGCACCCTGTACACGGCCACGATCGCGCTGTCGCTGGCAGTCCCGGTGAGCCTCGGGATCGCCTTGTTCATCACTCAGGTCGCCCCCACCTGGTTGCGCAAGACCATGGTGTACGTGATCGACCTGCTCGCCGTCATCCCCAGTGTGGTCATCGGGCTGTGGGGCGCCTTGGAACTGGCCCCGCATCTCACCGGGATCTACGGCTGGCTGTCACGCACCTTCGAGGGCTGGTGGGTGCTGGGCAGCGTGTTCGGCGAACGCCCGCAGGCCCGGTCGTTCTTCACCGCCGGCATCGTCCTGGCCGTGATGATCACACCGATCATCGTGTCGATCAGCCGTGAGGTCATCGAGACCACGCCGCAGAACGACAAGGAAGCAGCGCTCGGCCTCGGGGCCACCAAGTGGGAGATGATCCGCGGCGCCGTCCTGCCGCACAGCAAGGGCGGTCTCGTCGGCGCCGTCATGCTCGGCCTCGGACGGGCGATGGGTGAGACCATCGCCGTCGCCCTGACCATCGGGTCGGCGCTGGGCCAGGTGACCCTGAACGCGCTCGCCTCGGGCAACTCGATGCCGGCGATGATCACCGCCGAGTGGGGAGAAGCCGACACGCTGAAGAAGTCGGCGCTGATCGGCATGGCGATGACGCTGTTCGTGATGACCATCCTGATCAACATCGCCGCCACCGCCGTGGTCACGCGTTCGATGAAGAAGTCGAGAGGCTCATGAGCGTCACCGCGATCCCCGCCGCGCCTCAGGACCGAATTAGTGTCGAGACGCTGAAGGCTCGGCGCGGCCGGCGCAGCGTCGTCAACGCCGTGATGCTCGGGCTCATGGGCCTGGCGTTTCTGGCCATTCTCATCCCGCTGGCGTTCGTGATCGGCTCGGTGGTCAGCAAGGGCGCCGGCATCGTCTTTCGTGACTTCCCCGACTGGTTCACCACACGGATCCCGATCCAATCCCGCAAGTTCGGCCCCGGCATGGCGCCGGCCATCGTCGGTACGTTGCTGATCACCGCGACCGCCTCGGCGATCGCGATCCCGCTCGGGATCCTCGGCGCCGTCTACCTCAACGAGTACGGCAAGAACGGGGCGCTGGCGCGCACGATCCGGTTCCTGGCCAACGTGATGACCGGCGTGCCCTCCATCGTGATGGGCCTGTTCATCTACGTGCTGTTCACGTTGCGCTTCGGGCTGTCCGGGCTCGGTGGAGCACTGGCACTGGCCTGCCTGATGCTGCCCGTCGTGATCCGCAGCTCCGAGGAGATGCTGCGCCTGGTGCCCGACAACCTCCGTGAGGCCAGCTACGCGCTGGGAACTCGCAAGAGCAGGACGATCCTGGGCATCGTCCTGCCCACCGCGCTGCCGGGAATCGTCAGCGGCTGCCTGCTCGCGGTGGCCCGCGCCGCCGGCGAGACCGCGCCCTTGCTGTTCACCATCGGCGTGGTCACCAAGACCCGCACGAACGTGTTCGAGGGCGCCAACACGGCGCTCCCGGCACAGATCTTCAGCAACATCCTCGCCGGCAAACCGGGCTCGACCGAGCGTGCCTGGGGCGCAGCTCTCACCCTGGTCACACTGACCTTCCTGTTCACGGTGATCGCTCGGCTGGTCACCTCGGCCTACCAGAAGCGACGCTGATGAACCTGCAGAGCACACCCCTTCCCGCGGAGCAGAACATGACGATGGAAACCACAGCCCCTAACGTTGGCGGGACGATGAATGACACGGCGGAACGCGACGTGTTCGAGCTCGACGACCTCGAAGTTCACTACGGGTCTTTCCGGGCCGTCCGTGAGGTGACCATGAAGGTCCGCCAACACGAGATCACCTCGTTCATCGGACCCTCCGGCTGTGGCAAGACCACCGTGCTGCGCTGCCTGAACCGGATGAACGACGTGATCCCCTCGGCCAGGGTCGGCGGCAAGGTGTGGTACCACGGCGTCGACCTGTACGCCCCGGAGATCTCCGCCGCCGAGGTCCGCCGCCACGTGGGCATGGTGTTCCAGAAGCCCAACCCCTTCCCCAAGAGCATCTTCGACAACGTCGCCTACGGACCGCGCATCAGCGGCATCAAGAAGCGCGGCGAGTTGGACGAGATCGTGGAACGGTCGTTGCGCGGCGCGGCGCTGTGGGACGAAGTCAAGGACAGGTTGAAAGCCAGCGGCCTGGGGCTGTCCGGTGGTCAACAGCAGCGGCTGTGCATCGCCCGAGCGATCGCCGTGGAACCCGAGGTCATCCTGATGGACGAGCCGTGCTCGGCGCTCGACCCCATCGCCACGGCGCGCATCGAAGAGCTGATGCAGGAGATCAAGCGGAAGTACACCATCGTCATCGTGACCCACAACATGCAGCAGGCGGCTCGCGTCAGCGACGAGGTGGCGTTCTTCACCACCGAGCTCAATCCCGAGAGCGACCGGCGCACCGGTGTGCTGGTGGAGTTCGCCAGCTCGAAGAAGATCTTCAGCAACCCGTCCGACGAACGGACGGAGGCGTACGTGACGGGGAGGTTCGGCTGAGATGGGTGACGATCTGCGCAAGAGCTTCCACCACGACCTGGAGACGGCCCGTGAGGAACTCGTCCGCATGGCCGCAGTGGTCACCGAGAGCATTCCCCGGGCAACGGCTGTCCTGCTCGACGGCGATCTCGAGGGCGCCGACTACCTGATCCGCGCCGACGACGAACTGGACGCCCGCTCGTTGGATCTCGAAGAGCTGTGCATGAGCATCCTCGCCCTGCAATCGCCGGTGGCCCGTGACCTGCGCGTGGTGGTGGCGTTGATGAAGATGAACGGCGAGGTCGAGCGATCCGGCGACCTGGTCTGCAACATCTGCAAGGCCGCCAGGCGGATCTACGGGCACACCATGGACGCCAAGCTGCGCGGCGTGATCACCCGCATGGGTGAGCAGGCCCAGCAGTTGTACACCGCGGCCATCGAGTCGTTCGTGCAGAACGACGCGTCCAAGGCCGCAGCGCTCGACGACATGGATTCGTACCTCGACGGCCTGCAGAAGCAGTTCATCCAGCTGATCTTCGAGAGCCACGCCGCCGGGCGGATCGACCTCCAGGTGGCGGTGCAGCTCGCCGTCGTCGCCAGGTTCTACGAACGTATCGGTGACCACGCCGTCAACGTGGGGGAGCGGGTCCGCTACATCGCCACCGGATGGCTTCCCGAGCACAACGGCGCCGACCGCTACCGGCTGCGCCGGGAGCGAACCGGGGAGATCCAGCGGCCGGCAGAGATTCCCGGGGAGGCCGAGGCCCCGTCGTGAGCTGGCTCACCCGCAACGACCAGGTGTCGTCCCTGCAGCGCGAGCTGGCCACCGTGGCCGCCCGGCTGAGCCTGTCCCAGTCGGAGATGCGCCGGCTGCGCCGGGCGCTCGACGCCTTGCCCATCGGTGTGGTCCTGGCGGACGCTCACGGCAACGTCCAGGTCCGCAACGCGATGTCCGAGGCGTTCAGCGGGCACACCCTGGTGCTGGTCTGGGAGAGCATCGAGCGGCACCTGCGGGCCGCTGCCGGTGGGACGCCGAGCGGCCAGGTGGTCGAGTTCTTCGGGCCGCCGCGGCGGGTGTTCCAGATCGACGCCGTGCCCCTGACCGAGGGCGGTGCCCTGGCCACGGTGGAGGAGATCAGCGAACGGGCCCGAGTGGACCGGGTTCGCACCGACTTCGTCGCCAACATCAGCCACGAGCTGAAGACGCCCGTCGGCGCGATGGCCGTGCTGGCCGAGGCGTTGACGGACGCCGACGATCCCCACGTCGTCATCCGACTGGCCCAGCGGGTGTCGGAGGAGGCGCACCGTGCGGCGCGCACCATCGACGACCTGCTCGAGCTGTCCCGGATCGAGCTCGGCGGGCCGGCGCTGTGCGAGGCCGTCAGCGTGGATGTGGCCATCGCCGACGCCATCGGGCGCAACCGCACGGCGGCGGAGCACCGCCACGTGGCCGTGCACGCCCCGTCGGCCACCGAACTGGTGGTGTGGGGTGACAGCCGCCAGCTCGTCTCGGCGCTGGCCAACCTCATCGACAACGCCGTGAAGTACAGCGACGAGCACAGCGACGTGACGGTCGGGGCCCGCGCCGACGACGGCACCGTGATGATCGACGTCATCGACCACGGCGTGGGGATTCCGGCCACCGACGTCGACCGCATCTTCGAACGCTTCTATCGCGTCGACCCGGCACGCAGTCGGGCAACCGGGGGCACCGGACTCGGGCTGTCCATCGTTCGCCATGTGGCCGCCAACCACGGCGGCCGGGTAACGGTGACGTCTCGCGAGGGTGAGGGAAGCACCTTCACCCTGCATCTGCCGGGGAGAGCATCATGACCGTGACCCAACCATTGGTGCTGGTGGTCGAGGACGAGCCGAGCTTCGTCGAGGCCCTCACCGTCGGGCTGACCCGCGAGGGGTTCCGGGTGCAGACCGCCACCGACGGGATGGAAGCGTTGAACCGCTTCGACACCGTCAAGCCGGACATCGTCCTGCTCGACGTGATGCTGCCGCGGCTGAGTGGGATCGACGTCTGCCGGCAACTGCGCAAGCGCAGCCAGGTGCCGATCATCATGCTCACCGCCAAGGGCGCCGAGATCGACACCGTCGTCGGCCTCGAGGTGGGCGCCGACGACTACGTCACCAAGCCGTACCGGATCCGTGAACTGGTCGCCAGGATGCGCGCCGTGATGCGCCGCCTGCCCGACGCCGGCTCGGCCGAGGACCTTCCCAGCAGCGACGTGGTGGTGTGCGGCGGCGTCACCCTGGACCCCCAGGAGCATCGGGTCACGGTGGACGGAACGCCCGTCGCCCTGCCGTTGAAGGAGTTCGACCTCCTGCACCTGCTGATGGCCAATGCCGGGCGGGTCCTGTCACGGGAGACGTTGATCGACCGGGTGTGGGGCACCGACTACGTGGGCGACACCAAGACGCTGGACGTGCACATCAAGCGGCTCCGCGGCAAGGTGGAGCCGGACCCGGCAAGCCCGGAGCGGATCTCCACCATCCGCGGGCTGGGCTACAAGTACGAGCGACCTAAGGCCTGACCGCCGACGCCGCCGCGGCGTCCGCCTACGATGCCACTGTGACTGAACCGCTGCGGCCGGACGCTGTCTCCTACGGCCGCCCGCGCCGCTCGGCGCCACCCCCGCCGCGCCGGGTGGGCGCCCCGGTCAGCCCGTTCCAGCGCCTGGCCACCACGCATGCGCTGCTGACGGTGGGCGACGTCGCGCTGGTGGTGGCCCTGGCCGATTCCTTCCTGTCCCTCGACGCCGATGCGGCGCGCGGCAAGGTGCTGCTGTACCTGCTGATCAGCTTCGCCCCGTTCGCGGTGATCGCCCCGCTGATCGGCCCGATGGTCGACCGTGCAGCCGGTGGCCGGCGGATGATGATCCAGGCGACGGCGCTGGGTCGGGCGGTGGCGTACGTCCTGCTGATGTTCACCCTCGATTCGCTGGCCATGTTCCCGCTGGCGTTCCTGGTCATGGTGCTGCAGAAGACCTATGCGGTGTCGAAGTCGGCCATCGTGCCGTCGATCGTCAGGAACGAGACCGAACTGGTGGAGGCCAATTCCAAGCTCGGCCTGCTGGCCGGGATCTCCGGTGGCCTCGGAGCGATCCCGTTCGGGGTGATGGCCCTGATCTCGTCCAAGCTGGCCCTGTTCGGCGGGGTGCTCATGTTCGGTGCAGCCTTCGTCATGGCCACCAAGTTGCCGCGCGATGTCGTGGCCGCCCAGGCCGAGCAGGGCAAGGAGCGCGAGGAGCTGCGCCAGCCGCATCTGTTGCTGGCCGCCACCTCGTTCGCACTCATCCGCGGCACCCTCGGGTTCTTGTTCTTCCACCTGTTCTTCTGGATCCGGACCGAGAAGTTCCCCACCTACTGGCTGGGCCTGGCCGTGGCCTCGGTCACCGTCGGGGTGATGGTGGGCAACGGGTTGGCCCCGTTGCTGCGCAAGGCGCTCAGCGAGCGAGTGATGATCATCGCCGCGCTGGCCCTGGTCGCCGTGGCGGGGGTGCTGGCCGCGCTGGCCGGCGGTGTCGGCGCGGCGGTGGGCTTGTCGATCGCCGTGAACATGGCGTCGGCGGTGGCCCGGATGGCCTTCGAGTCGATCGTCCAGCGCAGCGCGCCGGACGCCAACCAGGGCAGGGCCTTCGCCAAGTTCGAGACCCGGTTCCAGCTGTCGTGGGTGCTGAGTGGCGTGCTGCCCACGCTGTTCACCATGCCGGGGTGGGTGGGCTTCCTGATCGTCGGTGTGGCCGGCGCCGTGGGGTTGGTGGCCTACCTGGCCGGTGGGTTCGGCGTGCTCAGAGCTCGAGCCGGGCTACCCACAATCCAGGAGCTTCGAACTCGGCGGGGGTCGGCAGCGCGCCAGGCCGGGACAGCAGTTCGGCCAAGCGATGCTCGCCCACCCGATCGACGGCCCCGGCGATGAACGCCTTGCCCCGCTGCACCTGACCCTGGGTGAGCGACAGCCCCAGCAAGCGCTGGATGTAGATGTCGTCCGGCCCGGTGTCCAAGCGCCGCCGGCGAATCGCCTCGGCGATCTGCAACGCGTCCCCGCCGATGAGCCGGACGGCGACTGCGTCGCTGACGTAGTCGACCACACCGACGAGCGCCCCGAAGGCCGCGTCGAGGGTGGGTTGCAACTGCCGCTGCTCGTCGGACTGCACGGCGCCCAGCACCACGGCGGGGTCACTCATCATCCGCTGGATCGACGCCATCGGGTCGCTCTCGGCGTCGCTGACGTCGAGGGCCCCAAGGTGTTCGGCGAGCGACTGCGGATCGGGGCGGAAGGCCCCGGCGTGGCGGCGGACCAGCGTGGAGAGGTCCTCCCTGACGGTACCGAGACCGAACACGGTCTGGCCGATCAGTTCCTGGGTGAGCACCCACAGGCGCAACTCGTCCACGGCCAGCGACCAGGTGGCGGCGAACTCGTCGATCGCCTGGGGGACCACGACGAGCTCCGACGACGGCCGCGGCACGGGGAGGTCGTACTGGCCGAACGCCCGGCGGGCCATCCGCCCGACCATCGACCCGATGGCCATGCCCATCATCGCCGGGGCCATCATCTGGGTCAGCCCGGCCATCATCGCCGCCATCGGATCGGTCTGATCGTCGCCGGCCTGTGGTCGCTGGCCCAGCGACGAGGCCATCTCGGTGAACAGCGGGCGATAGGCGTCGAGTGTGCGCTGGGCCCACACACCGCGGGTGACGGCGTCGAGCCGCCCGGCAGAAACCGGCACGGCGAGGACGTCGGCGACGTGCATCGCGGCGATGCCGGCCAGCTGTTCGAGGGCGATGCGTGTCGTCGGGTCGACGTTGGGCTCGACGCCACCTTCGGTGGACGCGAGGGCGGCGAACTGGCGGGCCGCGTCCCAGTTGAGCGGACCCTGCCCGGCCATCGCCCTGGCCAGATCGCCGAACATCGGCACACCGGCGAACCAGCCGCCCAGGCCGGCCAGGCCGTCCGGTTCCCTGCCGTCGGGATTCCTGCCGTCGGGATCCCTGCCGTCCGGAGTGGACTCGTCGCGGTCGTCGCCCTCGTCGGCAGCCATGGTTGGAGCCTACGGGCCACAGGCGGCCGGCGGGTTCCGAGGTCCCGTCACGTCCGCTCGCCGCTAGGGTCACGGCATCGTGGTTTCGTTGCCGACCCCCCGCGCCGACCGTGCCCCCGACGCTGGCCAGCCGCGCCGATCGGTGTGGATCAGCGACGCCACCCAGTCACTGGATCTCCGCCTCGGCCGGTTGTTCGAGGACGCCGGTTGGCAGGTGTCCACCGATCCGGCCGATGCGGCAACCGTGGTGTGGGCCGCAGGGGCCGACCCGGAGCGGCTGGCCGATCGGCGGCGCAGCGCGGTCCACGGCTTCGCCGCAGCACTCGACGGGGCTCGCAACGCCCGCTGCCTGGTGCTGGTCTCGTCGGCCATGGTCTACGGCGTGTGGGCCAACAACCCCGTGCCGCTGGTCGAGGACGCGCCGCTGCGCCCGGCCGGCGACTTCGTGTTCGCCCGCCAGCTGGGCGCGCTCGAGCAGATGGCCGACGACTGGCGAGTTGCCCAGCCGGGCCGGCGGGTGGCGGTGCTTCGCCCAGTGGTCACCATGGCCGCCGACGCCAGCGGCCGCCTGGCGGTGGCGCTCGCCGCGGGCATGGGCCACCGGCGCGGCGAGGACGACTCACCGGCGCAGTTCGTCCACCTCGACGACGTCGCCAGCGCCGTGCTGCTGGCTGCGGACCGCGGTCTCGACGGCGTGTTCAACGTGGCCCCGGACGGGTGGGTCGCAGGGGAGCGGGTCCGCGCCCTGGCCGGCGCCGGGCCGCGGCTGAAGCTGCCCGAGCGCCTCCGGTCGATGATCGACGAGGTGCGCTGGCGGTTCACCCGTGGCCCCATCCCCCCTGGGTTGTCGGCCTACACCCGCTGGCCGTGGCTGGTGGCCAACGACCGGCTCAAGGCCCACGGCTGGCGGCCCACGGTCACCAACGAGCAGGCCTACGTGGAGGGCACCGAGCAGCGGTGGTGGACGATGATCTCTCCGAAGCGCCGCCAGGAGTTGGCCCTCGGTGGCCTTGGGCTGGGACTCGCCGGTACGGCGATCGCCGTGGTGACGGCGATCCGCCGGGCCCGCCGGCGCCCCGCCGCGGCCGGCTGATCAGCCGCCGGTCGTGTCGGCCGTCGTGGTGTCGGGCTCGGTGGGCGGGGTGGTGTCCGCCGGCTCCAGATCATGAGCGACCGCCGTGGCCAACTCGTCCACCGCGTTGGTGAGCATGATGTCCCCGTCGCCGCCCTCGATGCAGAACCCCACGAGGCGTTGGCGACGATCGATCACCGGTGCGCCGGCCGGGCACTCGGCCATCTCCAGGGTGGCCTCACCGTGGCCGACGCGGATGACGGTGCCCTCCAGCGCTTCGCCGCCGACGGCGACGCGCACCCGTGCGCCGATGCGGGGCGTGGGACCGGTGTCGACGGGCGACGGCGCCGGCTCGTCCAGGGAGACGACGGCGACGCCGTTGGCGTCGATCAGCAGCAGCTTGCCGGTCGTCAGCCCGTCGTCGGTGGTCACCGCGACGGGACTGCCGTCGTCGGCAACTCCCGTGCCGCTGACGAGAGCGATGTGGCCGTCGAGGATCGGGACCGCAACCGCCGGGTCGTCGGTGCCCTGCTGGACGACGACGGTGGGCATCGAGAGCTTCGCCAGCGCCGGAGTCTCGCTGACCGGATCACTGGACGGGGGCTGGTCGCTGACCACGCTGTCCCCGGTGAGTGGGCCGGCGGGCACGGTGCCGGCCGTGGTCGTGCCTGCGGGGATCGACTCGGCCGGGACGGTGTTGCCACTCGCCGGCCCGCTGCTGCTCGCCACAGTGGCATCGCCGATGGCAGGCTGCAGCGTGTCGGGAACCGGGTCCGGATCGATCTCCAGCCGGCGCGGTGGCGCCCTGCTGGCGATCGCCGTCGACCACCTCGGTTGCCAGTGGCGCCGGGGTGGCCAGGACGCGGATGTGGCCGTCGGTCGATGTCGATGTCGGTGCCGGTGCCGGTGTCGGTGTCGGTGCCGCGGTGTCCGGCGCGTCGATGCCGAACGCCGTGGGCGCCGGTCCGCCGGTCGGCGCCGGTGCCGGTGCCTCGGTCCCTGGCACGTCCAGCACTGGTGGAGCAAGCGGGCGGAACGAGTCGAGCGGCGACCCGGAGGCTCGCCGAGCGGTGGCGCCGGGATCCGTGGTGAGCACCGCCCACATCACCCCGATGGCGATCAGGCTGCCAAGGACACAGACCGAGGTGAGCAGGCCACGCCCGATGACGGCGGGTGGCTCGGTGCGCTGCCACTGCGCATGGCCGACTTCGGACGGATGGCGCCACGTCCGCTCGTGGGGTGGGACGGGCGCGCGCGGGTAGCGCTCATCGTCAGGACGCTCTCTCCGCTCCACGAATGGGACACCCTAGTGAGCAGAACCTCGGCCCGGGCGTCGCGGACCCCGTGTCCGCCTGCCGCGCCGCCCGATGGTTTCACGATCCACGCCCTGACCTCCACACTCACCGGTGCGTCGCGCCTGGCTGACGGGTACGCTAGGCGGTCGTGCGCCCCCCGCTGACTGGTCGATCTTGGATGGCGTTGACCGATCAGGCGCTGGACGTCGAGTCGGTCTATCGCTGGTGCGTCGACCCAGGGTGCGGCGCCGTGGTGCTGTTCTCGGGCACCGTCCGTGACCATTCAGTTGACGGTGAGACACGGCGTGACGGTGTGCGCTCGCTGACCTACGAGGCCTACGAGTCCCGGGCGCTTGACGTACTGGCAGCGATCGAGGCCGAGGCCCGGCTCCGCTGGCCGGCGCTTGCCAAGGTGGCCATCGCGCACCGCACCGGTGAGGTGCCGCTGTCGGAGAGCTCGGTCGTCGTGGCGGTCAGCGCCCCGCACCGCCCCGAGGCGTTTGCCGCCGGCAGTTGGCTGATCGACGCGGTCAAGGCCTCGGCGCCGATTTGGAAGCACGAGCGCTGGGAAGGCGGAGAGGCCTGGGGAACCGGCGCAACGGCGCCCGTGCCCGCACACGAGGTGGGCGGGTCATGCTGATCGTCGGCATCGCCGCCGCGGTGGTCCTGGTGCTGGCCGGGCTCGTGCTGTACCTGCGCCGGCCACGGCTGGACCAGGGTCTGGACAGCTGGCGGCGGCACATCGACGCCCTCTCGCCGGAGGCTCGCCGGCAGGTCATCGATCGGGTCCGCGGCAGTGAGCCGCCCGTCGACCAGGATGAGGGCTGATGGCCCGCGACCTGGCAATCGATCTCGGCACCGCCAACACCCTGGTGTACATGAAGGGCAAGGGCATCGTCCTCAACGAGCCGTCCGTCATCGCCCTGAACCGCCAGACGGGTGAGGTGCTGGCCACCGGCCGGGAGGCTTGGCAGATGATCGGGCGCACCCCCGGCTACATCGTCGCGGTCCGCCCGCTGCGCGGTGGGGCAATCACCGACTTCGAGATCACCGAGCGGATGATCCGGCTGCTGTTGCAGCGCGTCGGGGTCAGCCGGTTCACCCGACCCAAGGTGGTCATCTGCGTCCCCTCGGCCATCACCGAGGTGGAACGGCGGGCCGTCACCGACGCCGCCCGGCGCGCCGGGGCGGCCGACGCCCAGCTCATCGAGCAGCCGATGGCAGCGGCGATCGGCGCCGACCTGCCCATCGACGAACCCGTCGGCAATATGGTGATCGACATCGGTGGTGGCACCAGCGAGACGGCGGTCATCAGCCTCGGCGGGGTCGTGGCGTTGGAGGCGGTGCGCGTCGGCAGCTTCGACATCGACGCGGCGATCCAGGCCTACGTCCGCCGGGAGCACGGCATCGCCATCGGCGAGCGCACCGCAGAGGAGGTCAAGGTGGCCATCGGCTCGGCCGATGCCAGTGAGGACGACAGCCAGGCCGAGGTGCGTGGGCGAGACCTGATGACGGGCCTGCCCAAGACGGTGGTGCTGACCCCCGACGAGATCCGCTGGGCCATCGACGACGTCGTGTCCAGCATCACGTCGTCGGTGGTGCGCTGCCTGGCCAAGGCCCCGCCGGAACTGGCCCAGGACTTCCTGGTCCGCGGCATGTTCCTGGTGGGTGGCGGCGGGTTGCTGCGCGGCCTGGCCCAGCGCATCGAACGCGAGACACAGGTGCCGGTGAAGATGTCGAACATGCCTCTGGAGGCGGTGGTCATGGGCGCCGGTCACTGCATCGAGCACTACGACGCCCTGAAGAAGATGTTCATGGGCGCCCGACGGTGAAGTCGCTGGTCGATGGCGGCGGGGCACTGGCCGCCGGATTGACCGACATCCGCCGGCAGTTCAAGCTGCCGGAGCGCTTCCCGGCCGAGGTGGAGCGGGCCGCTGCGCAGGCCGCGACCCGCCGGCCGACCGGTCACCGCGATCTCACCGCCTGGCCGTTCGTCACGCTGGACCCGGCCGCCTCGACCGATCTCGACCAGGCCTTCCACATCGAGCGCAGCGGCGGCGACGTGCTGCTGCACTACGCGATCGCCGACGTCGCCTGGTTCGTCGACGACGGCGGGCCCATCGACCGCGAGTCGTGGAGGCGGGGCACCACCCAGTACCTGCCCGACGGAAAGACTCGGCTGTATCCGGCCAGTCTCTCGGAAGGCGCGGCAAGCCTGCTCCCCGACGGTCCCCGGCCGGCGGTGGTGTTCCACGTGCGCGTCGACGAGCACGGCGCGGCCCGCCTCGACTGCGCCACCCGGGCCGTGATCCGCAGCCGGGCCAAGCTGGCCTACGACTCGGTCACGGCGAGCCAGCTGCCCGAGGACTTCGTGGAGTTGTGGCAACGCATTGGCCGGGGCGAAGAGGACCGCGGCGCGGCGCGTGTCGATCCCGCCGAGCAGGAGGTTGTCCGCACGCCGGCGGGCGGGTACGAGCTCACCTTCAGGCCACGCTTGGCCTCCGAGGACCAGAACGCGGCGATGTCCCTGGCCACGAACCTGGCGGTTGCCGCGTCGCTGTTCGGCGCCCGCACCGGCCTGTTCCGGGTCATGGACCCGCCCGACCAGCGCGCCGTGGCCCGGCTGCGGCACACCGCCCGGGCCTTGGGTGTGTCGTGGGCCGAGGGCCGGGACCTCGCCGAGTTCGAGCGGGGTCTGTCACCGGCCGACCCCAAGCAAGCGGCGATGATGCTGGCCATCCGGCGCAGCGGCGGACACGCCCGGTACGAGGCCTTCACGCCCGCACACGCGCCGTGGCACGAGGCGGTGGCAGCCGCCTACGCCCATGCCACCGCGCCCCTGCGCCGTCTCGCCGACCGCTACGTGGTGATGGCCGCCCTGGCCGTCGCCACCAACGAACCGGTTCCTCCCACCAGCGCCGACGCGTTCTCCCGGTTGCCGCCGGTGATGGGTGACGCCGATGCCCTGGGGAGCCAGATCGATCGCGCCGTGGTGGATCTCGCCGAGGCGGTGATGATGGCCGACCGGATCGGCTCGTCCTTCGCCGCCGTGGTCACGGATGTGGACGAGCGCGGCGCCAGGATCCAGCTCAGCGACCTACCAGTGGTGGGCAGGGTCCCCGCCCATCGGGTGCAGCCAGGGGATCCTCTCACGGTGGTGGTCACCGCGGCCGACGCCCGGACCCGGACGGTCAGCTTCACCCGGGCGGGGTGAGGCGCAGGATCCCGTCCTGCAGGGACAGGACGTAGACAGCGCCGTCAGGCCCGTCCACCACGGCGGACACCCTGGTGGACTTCGCCAGTTCGGCGTCACCGTCCACGGTGGTCCCCGTGACGTGCACGCCGCGCACCTGGCCCGAGCAGTGGTCGGCGTAGACGAACCACCCGTCGAGGGCGGGCAGGGCCGGATCGTGGGCGACCACACCGCCGCTGATCGAGCATCCGCGGTCGCCGTGCTCGTACTCGTAGATCGGCATCGTCACGCCGTCACCGGCGACGTCACCGTTGAACTCGTGGGTCCCTTCGAAGGCGCTCCACCCGAAGTTCAGGCCGCGACCCCCGCCGTCGGCGCCGCGGGCGAGGTTGATCTCCTCCCACGTGTTCTGCCCGACGTCGGCGATCCACAGGTCACCCGTCGCTCGGTCGATGGAGAACCGCCACGGGTTGCGCAGCCCGAGCGCCCAGATCTCGCCCAGCGCGCCGTCGACGCCGACGAAGGGGTTGTCGGCCGGGATGGTGAACGGGCGATCGCCCGACGGGGTGGGATCGATCCGCAACAGCTTGCCCATGCGGGTGTCGAGCCGCATGGCCCGGCGCTCGGGGTCGCCGCCCGCGCCACCATCGCCGAATCCGATGTAGAGCGCCCCGTCGGCGGCAACGACCAGGTCGCCACCGTTGTGGTTGTCGTACGGCTGGTCCTCGGTGAACAGGATGCGTCTGGCCCCGAACGCGCCACTGGCATCCACGGGGTACTCGGCCACGACGGTGTCGCCGTCACGGTTGATGTAGTTCACGTAGGCGTGACTGCCGTCGAGGCTGAACGCCAGACCGAGCAGTCCCTGCTCGCCGGCGAAGGTCACCTCGTCGGAGATGTCGAGAACCGCAGCGCCCAACACCGTGCCGCGCAGCGGCAGGATCTGCCCGCTCTGGGCGACGACGAAGACCGTCGGGTCGCCGGTGCGCCACGCGGCGTCGACGAAATCCGAACCCGCCGCCACCAGGGTGAGCGATGCGGTCGGCGCCGGCCCGGCAGAGCCGGCCGGAGTGACTGGTCCGGCGAACACCGCAAGGGCGGCCGCGGCGACGATGGCGAGACGACGGGTCATGGCCTCCAGCGTACGAGACCTTCCTGCACCACGCTGACCGCCAGACTGCCGTCGCTGGTGAAGATGTACCCCTCGGCCAGGCCGCGAGCGGATCCGGTGGACACCGAGTGCTGGTCGTACAGCAGCCACTCGTCGGCGCGGAACGGGCGATGGAACCACATCGCATGGTCAAGGCTGGCCATCTGCATCCCCGACGAGTCGAAGTTCAGCCCGAACGGCAACACGGCGGTGTCCAGCAGGGTCATGTCGCTGGCGTAGGTGACGACACAGGCGTGCAGCGTCGGGTCGTCGGGCAGGTGGTCGGCGGCCTTCAGCCAGACGGTCTGGCCGTCGCTGAACTGGCCGTTGCGCTCCAGCGGATGGGCGGTGACGTAGCGCAGGTCGATCGGTCGCGGGCGGTCGTAGAAGTCGCCCAGCATCTCCCGGTAGGGGGCCATGCGCTCCTTGAAGTCGGGCAGGGTCTCCGGGTCGGGCATCCCGGCAGGCATCGGGCGCTGGAAGTCCTGGCCGGGTTCGTGGACGTGGAAGCTGGCCTGCAGGTTGAAGATGGCCTTGCCGTGCTGGATGGCCACGACGCGCCGGGTGCTGAAGCTGCGCCCGTCCCGGATCCGGTCGACCTCGTACAGGATCGGCACGTTGGGATCACCCGGGCGAAGGAAGTAGGCGTGCAGGGAGTGCACGCCGCGGTCGGGTTCGTCCACCGTGCGGCTGGCCGCGATCAGCGCCTGGCCGGCCACCTGCCCACCGAAGACCCGCTGGCGGCTCTCGTCGGGAGAGCGGCCGCGGAACAGGTTGACCTCGATCGGTTCGAGGTCGAGGATGCGCACGAGATCGTGAAGGGGGACCATAGGGGGTGGCTCCGTTGTAGCAGACGAACCCTCAGCGCTGCGCCGGGCAGCGGTCACGGTCGACCGACATCCGGTACAGCATGCCGTTGTTCATCTGCTGGACGAGTTGCAGGTGGACGAGCGCTGCCAGGTCCGGCCGCATCGTGAAGGGGTCGCTCGGCGGATCGCCGGGGCGGATGAACCACGCCAGGTAGGCGTCAGGGCGGCAGGCCAGGGCGACGGTGTCGGCGGGGCTGCGCGGGTACACGCTGTTGCCCGGTCGTGGCCGGGTGAACCCGAAGTATGTCGGCTCGCGCCGGTTGAACCACCACACCCGGTGCGGGTTGTTCGTCATCACCGTTGCCGACGGCGGCAGGCGTTCGACGGCGTCGTAGAGGGGGATGCTGAACTGGCTGCGGTTGTTCAGACTGGCGGTGACGCCGCCGGGGAAGTCCCCGGCGTCACGAAGCCCGCGAAGGACCCACGGTCCGCCGCCGACGACGGCCACAGCGGCGAATGCCCATACGCCGCGCCGTTGGCCGAGGCGAGTCTCCCAGCCGCCAGGTGGTGACGGCGGCCGCGTACACGACCGGGAGCACCATCGGCGACATCACCCGGTACTCGATGTCGTTCGAGGTGGCCATCCTGGCCAGGACCGGGAGCACGACGCCGGTGAGGGCGAAGCCGGCCACGGCGACGTCGGTGACCAGCGCGGTGTCGGGCGGGCGGCGGGCGATGAGCCGCCGGGCGAGCACGGCGCCGAGGGCGACGACGGCGGCCACAGTGAGCCACACGACGATCCAGCCGATCGTGGAACGGGTGTCCCGGCCGGTTCCACGCCCGCCGAGCAGCTCGCCGATGGCCACCACCGGGCGCCGGACCAGCACCGACAACGAGTCCCGCGAGCCTCCCTCGAAACGCGGCCCGAGCGGCTGGCCGGTCAGCATGGTGTTGCGCACGACCCACGCCAGGACCGGCACGGCGACGGCAGCGACGAAGGCGCCGCGAACCACCCAGCGGTCGGCCCGCGACCAGGTTGCCAGGATCACGACCACCGCCGCGGTGGCGACCAACCCGGCGCCGGCGTAGCGGGTGAGGAACCCGGCCGAGGCCAGCAGGCCGCCCACGATGGCCGCCCGGCGGGTCACCGAGGGAACGCAGAGCACCGCCAGCGTGGCCGCGGAGATGGCCAGGTACGGGGTCTCGCTCCAGACGGTGGACGCCACCCGGATCAGCCCCGGGCTCAGACCGAGCGCCAGGGCGGCGACCAGCGCGGGTGGTGTCCCGCCGCGGCGGCGGACGAGCACGAACAGGAACCAGGCCGCGGTGGCCAGGGACAGCGCGCCGATCACCCTGGCCCAGCCCAGCGAGGCGCCGCCGGGCGCGAGCAGGAACGGGTACACCGGGGGGAACACGGTGAGCGGCAGCCCGGTCAGATCACGGATCCCGTCGAGGGAGCGGATGTGTTCGGCAGCGGCCAGGTAGGTGACCGAGTCGGGCGACATCATCGGCTGGTCCCTGGTGGCTACGAGGACGGCGACGAGCGCGGCCGCGGAGGCCGTCGCGCCGCACAGGGTGGAGAGGTGGCGGGCCACCCACGACACACCGGGCGGGACCGCCGCCACCTCGTCCCTCGGTGCCGCTGACATCCCGACGATTATGGTCAAGCCATGCCCGGAACACACCGCGACTGGCGCGAGCACGCCCTCGCCGCCAAGGGGTTCATGCCCCCCGACGAGGGCGACGCGCTGCACGACGCCGCAGTCGCCGCTGCCGGCGCGCTGCCCGGGTTGGCCATCCTCGAGGTGGGTTCGTACTGCGGACGGTCGACGGTGTGGCTCGCCGCCGCAGCCCGGGCCTGCGGCACCGTGGTCGTCGCGGTCGACCATCACCGGGGGAGCGAGGAGAACCAGGCCGGTTGGGAGCACCACGACCCGACGGTGGTCGACGAGCGGATCGGGCGGATGGACACCCTGCCGGTCTTCCGCCACACCCTGTACGCGGCCGGGCTGGAGGAGTGGGTCATCGCCGTGGTCGGGCAGTCGCCGGTGGTCGCCGCCCACTGGCGGACCCCGCTGGCGTTGCTGTTCATCGACGGCGGTCACGGCGAGGAACCGGCCCGGGCGGACCTCCTCGGGTGGACGCCCCACGTGGCCGTGGGCGGTCTGCTGGCGATCCACGACGTGTTCCCCGACCCAGCCGACGGGGGCCGCCCGCCCTACGAGCAGATCTACCTGCCGGCCCTTGCCAGCGGCGAGTTCACCGAGGTCTCGGCCACGGGAAGCCTGCGCGTCCTGCGCCGGATCCGACCTGGCAGACTCACGCGATGAGCATGCTCCCCCCGCCGCCCCCGCCGGGCGGTCCGGCGCCGCCACCACCGATGGTTCCGCCGGCGGCCACGGGATCGGCGGCCGGTGAGCCCGTCCAGTCCCGGTTCCAGGCGTCACCGCCGGCCCCCGCGCCTGCGGGACGGGGCAGGCTGTTCGCCGCCCTCGGCGCCCTCGTGGTGGTCGCGGCCGGAACCGGGGCGTTCTTCGCCCTGCGTGGCGGCTCGGGCGACGAGCGGGGCGCCGTCGACGGCGCCGCCCTGCTGGCGGACGTGAACCAGGTGATGGACACGACCAAGGGCTTCCCCGATGGCAGGACGGCGACGTGCCCGTTCGGGGACATCGACGACTTCGCTCAGCGCGCCCCGGCAGCCCTCGGTGCCGTGGCCGCGGCGCGGCTCACGGAGCAGTCGGCGCTGCTCGAGCGCGGTGACGGCCGGGTGCTGGTGTGCCGGGCCGGCGACGACGCGGCGAAGCGGTCCGTCGCCGTGTTTGCCGGGACGCCCGTTGACGGAGCCGGCCCCTCCACGGCACTGCTCGCGGGTGATGACCGGTCCGTCACCGTCGGGTCGCGCCCGTCGCTGCGCGGTGGTTCGGTGGTGACCGCGTGCGGCCCGAAGCAGGACGACGCCAACGACGTGCTGTGTGAGTCGATCTGGTTCGGCGGCGGGGTGCAACTCGGTGTCGCCGTCCGTGGCGGACCGGAGGTGGTGGCCGTGGACACCCAGCGCTGGCTGGAAGCCGTCCTTGACGACCTCGTGGCCGGTGTCGCCGGGTCCGACACCACGAGGATGCGGCCGGCCGAAGCCATCCGCTCCTGATCACCGGTGCTGCATCACCGGCACCCGTTCGATCACCGCCACCTGGCGGTAGTTGGCACGCACGGTCTCACCGAGCGCTCCGCTGCGGTCGCAGGCGTCTGGCGCCTGGTACAGGGCGACGAACGTCGGCGCCCGTGGCCCAGCGAGCAACTCGGTCAGTTGCTGCTTGGCCCCAGGGATGTCCTGGATGTTCAGGAACCACAGGTACGGGTACGGAGCATTGCTGTCGACGTTGCCGTAGAGCCCGGCGCTGGCGCACAGGGCGTAGATCTCCTGGGAGCGGTCCGTACGGTGGTCGCGGTACCAGTGGGCGATGGCTTCGTCGGCGCGGAATCGCCCGTCGCCGCTGAGCTCCCGGCCCACGCGGTCGCGTGGCAGGCCGATGGCCCTGACCGTGTAGGCGAGCGGGACGACCACGATGGCCGCCACGGCGAGCGCCCCCCACGCCCGCCGCGCCGGACGTGCCGCGGCAAGGCCGAGCTGCGTGCCCAGCGGGAACATCAGCAACACCCAGTAGTGCCGGTGGAACAGGCCGCCCGCCAGGAAGGCGACGACACTGAACGCCAGCCATCCGCACACCACGGCGATGGCCCGGAGGCTGACCGAACGGCGGACGGCGATGAGTAGCCCGATGCCGATCAGCACGGCCGGACCGACGATCGGCGCGACGATGGCCAGGGTTTCGCGGAACTTCGCCCAGTCGGCCGTCTCCAGCACGCTGCGATGCCCCAGCCGGTACCCGGCCACGGCGAACCACCACCGTGACCAGCCGGTGAGCGCACCGTGGATGGCTGCCAGCGCAACCATCGCGGCGACGCCGCCGGCGTAGGCGGCAAGGCGGACCGCGGCGCCCGGTGTGCGGCGCACGGCGGACGCGGCCAGCACGACGCCGGCGATGGCAACGGTGTCGAACGCGCTCTGCTTGGTCAGCAGGGCGTAGCCGGACACTGCGCCCGCGACGGCCAGGGTCCTGGCGGAACCGGAGCGCCCGCCCCACACCGCACCCAGCACCATCGCCAACCCGGACGCCCCGATGGCGCCGCTGAGCAGCTCGGCGTTGGCGATGAACCCCTCGTACTGCGGCACGCCCAGCAGCACGCCGGTGATCAACCCCGCCGGCACGTACGCCCGGCGCCCCACCAGGGTGGAGGCGATGCTGGCGCAGGAGAACGCGCCCACCAGTCCAGCGGCGATGGCCAGCAAGCGGACGCCGAAGGGGGAGTCCAGCCCGACCACGTTGAGCCCGCGGAACAGCACCAGCAGCCCCTGGGGCCGGTCCACCCAGGCCTCGCGGTACAACGTCGCCCCGCGGGACCAGTAGCGGGCAACCGACAGGTAGCCACCCTCGTCGGACGTGATCGGCGTCCACAGGAAGCGAACCCGCATCCCCACCACGACGGCGGCGATCGCCAGGTGCCATCGCCACCGCTGCCACACGGCCACCATCAGCCAACCACCACGGTGATACCGGCGAGGTCGAGGCGCGCCGGTGGGCAGGTCAGCCGGCGACGCCGCACGGGACGAACAAGCCGCTGGCCGGTGAGGTGCGGGTGACCGCGTCGGCGGCCAGGATCACCGCCGCCGCGGTGTACGCCGAGGTCTCCTGGAACGGGAAGATCTCGACGCTGGGGTAGACGATCCCGGTCCAGTAGGCGCCGTCGTCGCGGCGATGCGTGCGTGTCCAGCGCAGCAGGTCCGTCGCGGTGCTCACGTCGCCGATCGCGGTGTATGCCAGTGCGCACTCGGCGGTCTCCGATGCAGTGATCCAGGGTTCGTCGCTGACGCAGCGTATGCCAAGCCCCTCCATCGCGAACGTCGCCCACCCGTCGTGCAGGCGGGCCTTGGCCCGCTCACCGGTGAGGCACCCGGACAGCACCGGGTAGTACCAATCCATCGCCCAGCGGTGCTTGGGCTCGAACACCAGCGGGAACTCCTCCACCAGGTAGGCCAGTCGGTCGGCGGCCGCGTCCCAGTCTGGCCGCGGCTCGTTCACCAGCCGGGCCAGATGCGCGCCGCAGCGCAGGGAGTGGACGATGCTGCAGCTCCCGGTCAACAGGGCGTAGTCCCACGGCGTGTCGTCCGCGGTGCGGGCCCACAGCACCGTGCCATCCGCCCGGCGCATCGACAGCACCCAGTCGAGGGCGCGTTGGACAGTGGGCCACAGGTGGTCGACGAACCCGCGGTCCCAGGTGCACAGCCAGTGGTGCCACACGCCCGTGGCCACGTAGGCGCACACGTTGGTGTCCAGCTTGGCCTCCTCGACCGATCCGTCGGGGAGGTAGTAGTTCCACCAACTCCCGTCGCCCAGCTGGATGTCGACCAGCCACTCGTAGGCTCGTTCGGCGTTGTCGTGCATGCCGGCGACGTCGAGCGCCATCGCCGTCTCGACGTGGTTCCACGGATCACAGTGGCCGCCAGGGAACCACGGGATCATCCCGGTGTCCAGCTGCAACCCGGCGATGTGCTCGGCGGTCACGATCAGCTCGGCGGCGTCGATGACCCCGGCCAGTTCAGGAAGTCGGGCCATGGCGACCTGCTTGCGGCTTGGTGGCGTACACGACGAGGCTCTTGCCGAGCACGGGCGACAGGGCCCGCTCGAGCACGGCCATCCCTCGTGGCTGCTTGACGATCTCCCACTCGAGCAGGGCCCGGTACCGGCGCACCAGCGGGTGGTCGTCGTTGCGCGGACCCACGGCGCACTTCAGCCACCAGTACGGCGAGTGCAGGGCGTGGGCGTGGTGCGAGCCGGTCACCCGCAGGCCGGCGGCGCGCAGCTTGGCCGTCAGCTCGGTGGCCGAGTAGATGCGCACATGCCCACCGGCGGCGGCAGGGGCGTGATACTCGTCGCTCAGCATCCAGTTGATCTTCTCCGGCAGCCAGGTGGGCACCGTGGCGGCCAGCGTGCCACCCGGGCGAAGCACGCGGACGAGTTCGGCGATGGCCGAGGTGTCGGCCTGGATGTGTTCGAGGACCTCGCTGGTGATCACCCGGTCGAAAGCGCCGTCGCCGAACGGCAGGCGGGTGGCGTCACCGCGCAGCACCCCGACGTAGCGATCGGGGTGTATCTGACCGGCATCGATCATCCCGCCGAAGGTGGCCCGGGTCCCCACGACCTCGTCGGCGGCACAAGTCGAGGGCGACCACGTTGCATCCGTGCAGCGCCAGCCCGAACGCATGGCGGCCGAAGCCAGCGCCGGCATCGAGCACCAGGTCGCCGGGGCGCGCGCCGAGCCGATCGAAGCGGATGGTCTGCACGTCAGAGCCTGCCGTTGGCCCGCAGCTTGGCGACGTTGGCGGGCATCGCCAGTACATCGCGGTATTGCTCCACCGTGAGCTGGGCGCAGTGCCGCCAGCTCCACCGGTCCACCACGCGGCGGCGGCCGGCCTCGCCGACGCGGGCGCGGAGCTCGGGGTCGTCCAGGCCGCGGGCGATGGTGGCAGCCAGGGCCTCGGCATTGCCGGCCGGGCACTGCAGCACCGTGTCGTTGTCGGTGCCGGTCACCTCGGGCAGGGCGCCACCGTCGGTGGCCACCAGGCAGATGCCCGTCGCCATGGCCTCGATCGCCGGCAGGCTGAACCCCTCGTACAGGCTGGGGACCACGGCCAGCTCGGCCTCGGCGTACAGCTCGACGATCCGCTCGTCGGAGACCCCGGAGACGAAGTTGATGTGCGGGCGCAGCCCGAGCTGATCGATGAGGTCGGCGCTGGCGCCCTCCTTCGGGCGGCCGATGATGGTGAGGGTCACGTCCCGCTCGGTGCGCAGCTTGGCCATCGCCTGGAGCAGGAACGACAGGCCCTTCAGGGCGACGTCGGCGGACGCCGTGGTGATCAACCGCCCGGGCACGCGGGCCACCTGCGGCAGCGGCGTGAACAGGTCCGGATCGACACCCACGGGCACGAGGCGCATCCGGTCGTAGGACACACCCATGTCGTTGTGGATGTCCTTGATGCTGTTCTCGCTGACCACGACGATGCGCGGCATCCGGCTGGCGACGCGCCCCTGCATCTTGACGAAGCTGTACCAGCGCCCGATGCTGCGCCGCTTGCGGCGGTCCGTGGTGTGCTCCATCTCCAGCGCCCGGTCACGGGTGATCGGGTGGTGCAGGGTGACGATGGTGGGCAGCATCTTCTCGACGGCCAGCATGCTGTAGCCGAGGCACTGGTTGTCGTGGACCAGGTCGAAGTCGCCGAGGCGGCGCTTGAGTCTCGTGATGGACGTGGACGCTGAAGCCGAGCGGCTCGCCGAAGGTGCCCTTCAGGTGGCTGAGGGTCTCGATCAGGTCACCGCGGGACTTGATCTCCCAGTAGGCCGGCAGGCGGCCGGGGAAGTGGTCGTTCCACAGGTCGAGGCTCGGCAGCTTGTGCAGCGGGATGCGCTCGTCGAGGATCGGGTACGGCTGGCCGCTGTAGACCTCGACGTTGTGGCCGAGGTCGACCAGGGCCTTGGTGAGATGCCGGGTGTAGACGCCCTGACCGCCGACGTGCGGCTTGCCGCGGTAGGTCAGGTAGGCGATGCGCAGCGGTGCGTCGGGGTCGAGCCCTGCGTGCGCGCCGCCCGCGCTGGCCGGAAGGGCTGCAGACATGGGGTCTCAGGCTATCGGTGGAACTACCGCGCGGTAGCTACCGGTCGTCGTGTGCCGCGGGCCACACGGCGATGCGCCACTCCATCCACCGGCGCAGTGTCTGGCCGGGCGCCAGCCAGGTGCTCAGACCGAGGCGCACCGCGTCGGGCGGCCCGGACTGCGGCTCCACGCACACGGCGTGCTCCGGCTCGGTGTACACGACCCAATGGGTGCAGTCGCTGGTGAGCTCGATCACCGCATGCGCCAGGCGCACCCGTGGCGGGTGTTCGGCCAGCACGAAGCAGTCGTCCCACGGGAGCGGGCGCGGCCGGATCAGGGCGCCCGTGGGAAGGTGGTCGGGGCCGCGCTCGTACATCGCCGTGAAGGTCGCTGTCCACCTCGGCCGGGCGGAGGAACCACGGGTGCCAGCCGATGGTGGCGGGCATGCGTTCGCCCTCGGCCGTGACCCACATCTCGCAGCGCAGCGTGTCCTCGCGCAACGCGATTCGTTGACCGGCGACACCGCCGAGCTCCCAGTCGAGCGCGCAGCGCAGCTCGACCGATGCCGGCGTGGACTCAACGACCTCCCACGGTTGGAGGAACCCCACGCCATGGATGGCGTTCGGCGGTGACAGCGGCTGCAGGGTGATGGTCCGATCGCCGATGTGCATGACCGCGTTGCGCACCCGGCCGGCCCACGGGACCATCGGCGGGCTGCCCCAGTAGATGGGGCCGAGCGTTGGGTCGTCGACCAGGCACGGCACGCCGTCCACCCAGAACTGCGCCAGCCGGCCACCGGCTTGGGCGTCCACGGTCGCGGCCAGCCGTGAACAGCGCAGCTCCATCGGGCGGCACTGTACCGTTGGCCCGGTGCGTGCCGTGGTCCAACGGGTCCAGCGAGCCCAGGTGACGGTGGGCGGTGAGACCGTCGGGCGCATCGGCGCGGGGCTGTGCGTGCTGGTGGGCGTGACCCACGGCGACGACGTGGTGCTGGCCCGCAAGCTGGCCGACAAGGTGTGGCGCCTGCGGGTGATGGACGACGAGGCCGGGGTGATGAACCGCAGCGTCGCCGACACGTCCGGCGAGGTGCTGGTGGTGAGTCAGTTCACGCTGTACGGCGACACCAGCGGCGGCCGCCGCCCCAGCTGGATCGCCGCGGCTCGCCCGGAGCACGCCGAGCCACTGATCGAGGCGGTGGTGCAACGGTTGCGTGACCTCGGCGGCAGCGTCTCCACCGGGCGGTTCCGCGCCGAGATGCAGGTGGAGCTGGTCAACGACGGACCGGTCACGGTGCTGGTCGAGCTGCCCTGAGCCGCCGCAGCCGCGGCCACGCCGCGGCTAGGAGTGTCAGCGCCGCGGCGGCCCCGGCGACGGGAAGATCGCCCAGGCGGGAGTACCACGTGCGCCCGGCGTACCGCTCGACGGTCCGGGTGATGACCCGGGCCTCACTGACCGACGTGCGCTGGAACACGTCGCCTGCCGGGTCGATGAACGCGCTGAACCCGGTGGGCGCGGCCTGCACCACCCAGCGGCCCTGCTCCACGGCGCGCAGCCGGGACGAGGCGACCTGCTGGGTCTGCAGGATGGTCCAGGTGTAGCTGGAGCCGTTGGTCGGGTTGAGGATGACCTCGCCACCGTGATCGACGCCGTCGTCGGCCCGGTCACCGAAGAAGATCTCCCACGAGATCGCCACGCCCAGGCGGGTGCCGTCGGGCAGTGTCAGCACGGCTGGCCCGGTGCCCGCCCGGGCGTCACGAGGGACCAGATCAGTGGGCGCGCGCCGACGGCTCGCAGCACGCTGCGCAGTGGCATGAACTCGCCGAAGGGGACCCGGCGGACCTTGTCGTACCGGCTCACCACCTCGCCGGCAGGCGTGACCACCACTTGGGCGTTGAGGAAACGGTCGTCGTCGGTGTCCTCGGTGATGCTGACGATCATCGGCACGTTCAACCGGCGGGCCTCGGTCACCACCTCGGCCAGCTCCGGGCTTCCGGCAAAGGTGGCGACGTCGATGACGTTCTCGGGCCACAGCACGGCGTCGACCGTGCCGGCGACGATGGTCCGGGTGCCGGCCAGATGGCGTTCGAGCACGAGGTGTGCGTCGGTATGGATCGCCCGGGTGCCCTGCGGCCCGCCACCCTGGACGACCGCGAGGCGCAGCGCCCCCTGGCCGGGGCCGCGCCCGTCGGGGGCGGCGAGCGAGACGAGCCACACGGCGATCACCGCGGTGGCGGCGCCGAGGGCGATCCGCCAATCACCGTCGCCGGCGCGGCGGCGAGCCGCGAGCCAGGCGACCGCCTCGCCCAGTGCGCAGCCGAGCTGCAGCACCGCCCAGGTGAGCAGCACGGCGCCGCCGGTTCGGGCGATCCAGATCAGCGGTCCCCCGGCCGCGCTGATCGCCAGGGAGGCCAGCGGGACCCCGCCGAACGGGAACGAGAAGCGGATCGCCTCGGCCACGGTGTGCGCCGCCGGGCGGGTGATCCCCGACCACCTGCCCAGGGGGACGGCCGCCGCGGCAAGGCCGTGGAACCCGGCGAACAGCAGGCTGGCGGCGAGGTACCCGGGCGCCGACAGGAACCACATCCAGGCCATGCCCACCAGCAGCCAGCCGGCGGCGAAGCAGAACCCGACGCCGGCCCGCCGCCGTGTGGCCAACGCAGACGACACGTGGTGGAACCAGCCGATGCCGACGAGGGCCAGGGGCCACCAGCCCCACGGTGGGAGTGACAGTCCCACCAGGGCGCCGGCTGCCGCGGCGCGTAGCCAGGGTGGAACGCGGCTCACGGGGCGAAGCGCAGATGGACGATGATCCGCTGGCGCGTCGACCCCTTCGGATGACAGGCGAACAAGGTGGCCGTGTACAGGCGGTCCTGGCGGACGACGCGCAACTGCGCCGGGGAGATGACCTCGGTCGACTCGACGAGGTACGTGAACCGCTGCTGGTCGATGCGGAAGATGACCTCGTCGCCGGGAACGAGCTGGTCGAGATCGGCGAACGGGTGGTCGCGACTGGTGCGGTGGCCGCCGACCACGACGTTGCCGAGCTGGCCGGGCACGGCACTGCCGGGGGCATGCCCGGGGCCGATGTCCAAGGTCGTGAGGGCAACGCCCTCCATCAGCGGCTTGGCGATGTCCAGCCGCGGGATCTCGATGCTGCCGAGCATGACCCGCGGCTCGACCGCGCCGGCCCCGGGGAACGGGAGCAGGACGGGCAGGGGGTCGAACGACGTGATCGGGGCCGCGTCGGTCGGCGGGTTGTCGCCCTCGGTGGTCGGCGTGGTGGCCGTGACCCGCCCGGCCGGGATCGTCAGCAGTGCGGTGCACAGAGCGGGACCCAGCAACCGGCGCATCCGCACAGTGTGCCAAGTGCCGGTCACGTCGGCGTGGCACGCCCGGTGGCGGCGAGCGCGGCCTGCTGGCCGGACCGGACGCATGCCGGCACGCCGATGCCGTGGTAGCTGGCGCCGGCGAGATGCACACCGCCCGGCAGACCCGCGGCGATGGCGGCCACGGTGGTTGCGTGGTGCGGGCGGTACTGGGGGAAGGCCCGCGGCCACCGCGATACCCGGGTGGCCACCGGTTGCAGGTCCATCCCGAGGTGGCGGCCCAACTCCTCCAGGCAGGTGGTGATCAGCGCCTCGTCGGACAGGTGGAGCACCCCGAGGCCGTCGCGCCCGAGCGAGACCCGCAGGAGTGCCAGGCGCCCATCGTTCCAGTGGGCCCACTTGTTCGATCCGAACGACACCGCGGTGACCAGCCGCTGCTTGGGCTTGGGGACCAGGTACCCGCTGCGCCCGGCGCAGGTGGCCGGAAGGTCGGCGGCCGCGACGGCGAGGGTCACCAGGGCCACGTCGGCGCCGGGCAGCGAGCCGAGGGCGGCGGACGAGGCCCGGTCCACGCCGGCCAGCAGGGCGGCGGTGGCCGGGGCCGGGCAGGCCAGGATGACCGCATCGGCACGCACGCCGTTGACCCGCCAACGCCCACCGTCGGCGGCCAGCTCCGTGACGGGAGTGTTCAGCCGCAGGTCGCCGCCGGCTGCCGTGACGGCGGCCGCCGTGGCCGCGGCCAGGTCCGCCATGCCCCGGCGTGGCGCGTAGAACACCGGGCCCGGCGGCGGGGCCGGGCGGCGCCGGGCGCCCACCAGGACGCTGCGCGACGCGCCGGCCAGCTCGGCAAGCTGGGGAACGGCGGCCAGGCTGAAGTGGTCGGTGTCGGCGGCGTAGATGCTGCCGACCAGCGGATCCACCAGCCGTTCGTGGACCTGCGCGCCGAACCGGTCCCGGACCCATCGTCCCAGCGTGTCGTGGTCGGTGGAGGTCCGTGGCAGGAAGGGTTCGAGGGCGGCCCGGGCCTTGCCGGACCAGCCGAGCAGCCGGGTGGCGGCCATCGCTCGTACGCCGGTGGGCAGCCCGAGCAGCAGGCCGCCGGGGATGTCGTGCATCCGGTCCCACCACACCCATGCAGACCCCGATTCCGGCGAGGTGAGCTGCTCGCCGAGACCGACGGCGCGGGCCAGGGCCGTTCCCCACGGCAGGCGGGCGAGGAACGCGTCGGGCCCCTCGTCCACTGCGTCGATCCCGGCGAAGGGCGCCGTGCGCAGCTTGCCGCCGAGGCGGTCGTCGGCCTCGAACACGGTGACGCGCGGCTGCGCCTCGCCCGCGGTCAGGGCATGTGCCGCGGCGAGCCCGGCGATCCCGCCGCCGACGACCACGACATGCCGTTCGGTCATGACCGCGCCGGTGTGTCGTGCGGGATGGACTCGTCGATGGCCGACCGGACGAGGCCGGCCAGCGCGCCCATCACCCCGGCGTCGTCGTTGACGCAAGCCGTGCGGGCGAAGCGGATTCCGCATCGCTGCGCTGCGGCCGCGGCGTCGATGTCGAGGTCGTAGAGGACCTCGAGGTGGTCGGCGACGAACCCGACCGCAGCGACCAGGACGCCGGGCGCCCCCTGGCCGGCCAGGGTGTCGATGATGTCGAGGATGTCCGGGCCGAGCCATGGCTCGGGGGTCCGCCCGGCCGACTGCCAGCCGATCTGCCAGCGGTCGGACGGCAGCCCGGCGGCGGAGGCCACGGCCAGTGGCGGTGGCCGTGAGCTCGTCGACGTAGGGGTCACCCCCGTCGATCACCCGCTGCGGGAGCGAGTGGGCGGTGACGACCAGGCGCGAACCGGCCGGGAGTGCATCGAGGCCGCGCCGCACCTCGGCGGCACAGAACCGGACGAAGGCCGGCGCGATGGCCCACGAGCGCACGGCGCAGGTGCTCACCCCGGCCGGGGCGGCAGCAGTCATCCTGGCCAGGTATCCGCCGACGGACGCGCTGGAGTAGTGCGGGGCCAGGACCACGCCGACGAGGTGCTCGGCCCCGGCGGCCACGGCCGACGCCACGGCGTCCTCGATGGAGGGTGTGACGTGCTTGTAGCCGAGCACGACCGGGACGTCGGGACCGAGGCCAGCCTGCAGGGCGGCGCGCTGGGCCTCGGTGCGCTGGGTCAGCGGGGACAGCCCGCCGATGGCCTCGTAGCGCCGCAGCAGGTCGGCGAGCTGGTCGTCGGTTGGCGGCCGACCGCGGCGGATGTCGGTGTAGTAGGCGGCGACGTCGTCGCGGTGGGCCGGGGTGCCGTAGGCCATCAGGACGACCGCGCTGCGACCTGGCCCGGTCATGACGTGGCCTGGTGGACCTGCTCGACCACCGCGGCGAGGATCCCCGGATCGGTGTTCGGTTGGACGCCGTGGCCGAGATTGAACACGTGCCCGGGGTGTCCGGCGTTGTCGGCGAGCACGGCCGCCGTCCCGCCGGCCGCGGCTGCTGGGCCGGCCAGCACCAGGGCGGGGTCGAGGTTGCCTTGAACGACCAGGTTGGGGCCCATCCGCCGGCGGGCCTCGCTGATCGGTGTCCGCCAGTCCAGCCCGAGAACGCGCGGCCCGGCGGCGTACATCGACTCCAGCAGGTGATCGCAGCCGATCCCGAAATGGATGCCGGGAACGTCGGGGAACCGTGCTGCCAGCGCGGCGAACACCGCCCGTGAGTGCGGCAGGACGAACTCGTCGTAGTCGGCCCTGCCCAGCGCCCCAGCCCAGGAGTCGAACAGCTGGAAGACCCTGGCGCCGGCGGACAGTTGGGCGCCGATGAACGTGGCCGCCGAGGTGGCCAGGCGCTCCATCAACCGGTGCCACAACCCCGGCGCGGTGTGCATCATCGCCTTGGTGCGTTCATAGGTGCGGCTCGGCCGCCCCTCGATCAAGTAGCTGGCCACGGTGAACGGCGCGCCGGCGAAGGCCAGGAGCGGGACCGAGACCGGCAGTTCGGCGACCAGCAGGGCGACGGTGTCGATCACGTAGGAGATGTCGTCCTCGGCCAGCGGGCGCAGCCGGGCCAGATCGGCCTCGGTGCGCAGCGGGTGCTCGGCCACCGGCCCGGTGCCCGGGGCGACATCGATGCCGAAGCCGACGGCGTGGGCCGGCACGACGATGTCGCTGTACAGCACGGCGGCGTCCACCCCGTAGCGGCGCACCGGCTGGAGGGTGATCTCGGCAGCCAGGGTGGGCTGCTTGATGGCGTCGAGGATGCTGCCCGTGCCGCGCACCGCCCGGTATTCGGGGAGGCTGCGGCCCGCCTGGCGCATGAACCACACCGGGGTGTGGGCGGCGGGCCGGCCGGCCGCAGCGTCGAGCAGGGGGATCGAGGTCATGCAGCGCAGAACGCTACCGGCGGGTTTTCCACGGTGGGCTCGTAGGCTTGTACGACCCGTTTATGACCACGCATCACCCAGATCTGGCCGACGAGCAGGCCTACATCGACCACGCCTACCGGTGCCTGGATCGCAGCCGGGATGACGCCTGGAAGCTGCACGACATCCACGAGGGCACGCTGGGCGGCACCTTCCAGGCCCGCTACGAGCGCGACGTCTTCGACGAGGCAATGGTCAATCGACTCACCAAGCTCGATCTCGGCGACGCGGCCCTCGTCTTCGGGCGCATCGACCGGCTCGATCCCACGCTGAACGGCGAGGCCGAGCTGGAGTCCTTCCACATCGGCCGCCTGGCCGTGGCCGACGAGCACGCCGACCCGGTGGTCATCGACTGGCGGGCGCCGGTCGCCGAGCCGTTCTACCGGGCCACCGGCAAGGACGCCATGGGTCTGGCCAGGCGCCGCCACTTCTCCGTCCACGGCCGCTCGCTGCTCGGCATCGAGGACGAGCTGTTCGGCGAGGGTCATCTGGGCGTCGACAACGAGGACCTCGACGGGACACCCGTTGGCGGGGTCTCCACATCCGGCTTGCGCGGCTACAGCACGCTGCTGTCCACCCTGCAGCGCGGCCGCACCGGTCAACTCGGCGACATCGTCGGCACGATCCAGGCCGAGCAGGACCAGATCATCCGCTCGCCCCAGGCCGGGGTGCTGGTCGTCCAGGGTGGTCCGGGCACCGGCAAGACCGTGGTGGCCCTGCACCGCGCCGCGTACCTGCTGTACACCTACCGGTTCCCGCTGGAGGACCAGGGCGTGCTGGTGATCGGCCCGAACCGGGTGTTCCTGCGCTACATCGAGCGCGTCCTGCCATCGCTCGGCGAGGCCGGTGTCGAGCAGGTGGTGCTCGCCGACCTGGTCCCCGACGTTCAGTGGATGCGCCACGGCGAGGACCCGCCCGACGGCGCGCTGACCGCCAGGGTGAAAGGTGACGTGCGCATGTCGCTGGTCATCGACCAGGCCGTCACCGACCGTGAGCGCCCGCTGCGCGAGGACCTCGTCGTGCCGTTCCGCACCGGCTTCTTGCGGTTGCGGGCCGCCGACACCCAACGCATCGTGCGCGCCGCGCAACGCCGGTTCCGCCGGCACAACGCCGCCCGCCGCTGGGTGGAGGGCGAGGTGTGGGCGTCGATGGCTGCCGGCTGGCGTGACGGTCAGGTGACCGCCGGCGAGGTCCGTGAGGCGATCAGGGCCGTGCCCGTGGTGAGGCGCGCCCTGGAGCGGATGTGGCCGGTGCTCTCCCCGGCCGAACTGCTCCATGACCTGTTCGGCGCCAAGGCGTTGCTGAAGCTGGCCGCGTCGCGGCACCTGAGTGAGGACGAATACCTGTCGCTGTACCGCCCGCGCAGCGCCGATGTCGGTGACGTCCGCTTCTCCGAGCACGACGTCGCCCTGCTCGACGAGGCCCGCAGCTTCCTCGGGCCGCGGCCGGTGAAGGGCCGCACCGACGACGCCGACGAGATCCGCACCTTCGGCCACATCGTGGTGGACGAGGTCCAGGACCTGACCCCGATGCAACTGCGGATGGTGTCCCGGCGCTCGCTGAACGGCTCGATGACCGTGGTGGGTGACATCGCCCAGGCCACCGGCGCCCTGGCGCCCGCCGAGTGGGCCGACGTGCTGGCCCACCTCCCGTCCGCCAGAGAACCGCGGGTGATCGGGCTCAGCGTCGGCTACCGCATCCCGGCGCAGATCATGGAGCTGGCCAACCGGGTGATGGCTGCGGCGACACCCAGCCTGCGCGCCCCGCGCAGCGTGCGCCACGGTGACGCCTCGCCCGTGGTGGTCACGGTCGACGCGGCCGGGTTGCTGGGCGAGGTGGCCAGGCGTACCCAGGAGCTGGCCTCCGAGATCGGCGACGGCAACATCGCCGTCGTCTGCCCGGACCCGATGGTCGAGGCGGTGTCCAAGAGCCTGGCCGACGCCGGGATCGAGCACGGCCGGGCCAACCGCAACGGTCTGGACATGGGGATCACGGTCGTGCCGGTCAGCGTCATCAAGGGGCTCGAGCTGGACGGTGTCGTCGTGGTCGAGCCAGCCAGCATCGTGGCCGACGAGCAGCAGGGGCTGCGGGCGCTGTACGTCGCGCTGACCCGCAGCACGCGGCGGCTCACGGTGGTGCACAGCCGCCCGCTGCCGCCAGCCATGGTGGGCTGACAGCGGGCGCCGTCATCCCGGCGGCTCGGTGGAGCGTTGCTACGGCGTCGTCGGCGCCGGGTGGGCCGCGAGGAACGCCGTGACCAGCGCGGTCACGCTCTTGCCGGCGCGCACGGCGTAGCCAAGCTGCCTGCTGGCCGCGGCACGCTGAGCCAGGCGGATGGCGCCGTCGAACCCGGAGGCCATGCCGGGGTCGGCCGCGCCGACGTGAGCGCTGACCGCGGCCCACAGGGCCGTGATGGTGGCGATGGCCCCGGCGGCGTCGCCCTGGCGCTGGATGACCGCCTCCAGACCCTGCGTGGCCGTGGCCAGCTGGCGTAGCAGCTCGCCGGGCGAGCCGGTCGGCAGCGTGGTCGTGGTCGACGGGGGGGTGGTGGGGCGCGCCGAGTTCGGGTCGTAGGTGGTGCCGGCGCAGGCGGTGAGCCCGCCAGCCAGGACGACGATGACGCCGGCGAGGGTTCGCCTCACAGGGTGACCAGGATCCGCTCGCAGGCGAACTGGCCGACACCCACATGGCGGCCCTCCACGTCCACCGTGCGCGTCCCGTCGGGGGACGAGGCGGTGATGACCCCGGAGTGGCCGGGAAGCAGCCCGGATGTCTCCAGGAACTCGAGCACGCCCGGCTCGAACTCCAGTGCCTCGGGAATGCGGCTCACGGTGAACTGGTGGCCGACCGGCACTTCGGACAGCGTGACCACCGTGGGGGCGAGGTAGGTCGAGCCGGGGATCGGGTTGCCGTGCGGGCAGGTCGTCGGGCTGCCCAGCACGCGGTCCAGCGCGGTTTCCACCTCCGGGCTCATCACGTGCTCCCACTTGCCGGCCTCGTGGTGGGCCTGCGCCCACGACAGGCCGAGGACGTCGGTCAGGAACCGTTCGGCGAGGCGGTGCCGGCGGACGACCTGGCGGGCCAGGTCGACGCCGCCATCGGTCAGCCGGATGCCGCCGTCGGTGGTGATCAGTCGTTCGCTCTCCAGCCGGCGGATCATCTCGCTGACCGCCGGCCGGCTGATCTGCAGGCGGTCGGCGATGCGTGCCTGGATGACCTCGAGGTCGTCCTCCTGCAGTTCGTAGATGGCCTCGCAATACTCCTCGAAGGCCGGGTGATGCTCTCCGGCGGCAGGCATCGCGCCAGGCTATCCGGGCGGATGGGCGAACGTCAGTTCTGGATCGGACGGCGCTATAGCATGCGCGAACCGCGACGGGCCGCGTGTCGTACCGGGCCGTGACAGCGTCGAAACGAAGGTTGGAGACCATGACGAATATGCCACCGCCCGATCAGCAGCCGCCGGCTCCGCAAGGTCCAGGCGCCTACTCCGTCAGCAACCCGCAACCCACGGTGCCGTTCCAGCCGATGGCGCCGGTCGGTCAGGCGCCGGTGGCGGCGGGTCCGGCCGGCAAGGGTCGCTCCAAGCTGCCCCTCGCCCTGGCCGCGCTGGTGGTGCTGGCGGCCATCGGCGCCGGGGTGTTCTTCCTCACCAAGGACGACGACGACAACGGCGGCGCGCTGGACACCAAGGCTGCCGCCACCACCTTGTCCGGCCTGCTCGACGCGGCCGCCCAGGCCGTGCCGGGCCAGTGCCCCACCGTGGATCTCGACGAGATCGCCGCCAAGGCACCCAAGAAGTTGGAGGCCTCGGTGGCCGCCGATGGCGACGAGACCGTCGCCTTCCAGGAACTCGGCGGCAAGCGCCTGTTGACCTGCATCGGCACGGCCGGTGACAACTCGGCGCGCGTCCTGGCCGGCGAGCCGTTCGACGCCTCGTTCGAGGAGTCCCTGCCCAAGGCCCTGCCCGGGTTCAAGATCGACTTCTCCAAGCCGGAGAGCCTCAAGGGCGGCACGCTGCAGACCTACTGCGCGCTCGGTGCGTCCGACAATGCCCGCTCGTGCGCCGCCCAGTGGTTCGACAAGGACCTGCGCGTCGGCGTGGTGTCCACCAAGTCGGACTCCACCGCCGAGGACGCCGCCCAGTGGTTGAAGGACTCCCTGGACGACATCGTCACCAGCATCGCCAAGGCTGCGCCCACGTCGGGTTCCGCGCCGGGCTCCTGACTGGCGGGCGCCCGACCGGCGGCGCCTGACCGCCAGGCCCGGGCCACTCCCTGACACCCCCGGCGTAGCCTGCCAGCGTGGCCGATCATCAGGTGCTGGAGTGGTTCTCCCCGGCCGTGCGCGCCTGGTTCTCGGCCTCGTTCCCCGAACCCACCCCGGCGCAGGCGCAGGGGTGGCCGGCCATCGTGTCCGGGGCGCACACCCTGGTGTGCGCCCCCACGGGCAGCGGCAAGACGCTGACGGCGTTCCTCGCCAGCATCGACCGTCTCGTCACCAGTGAGCCGCCGGCGCCGAAGGCCGCCACCCGGGTGCTGTACATCTCGCCACTGCGCGCCCTGGCCTTCGACGTCGAAAAGAACCTGCGCTCACCGCTGTTGGGTGTCGGCCTGGCGGCGGAACGGCTGGGGATCACCCTGCGCCAGCCCACGGTGGCCATGCGCACCGGGGACACCCCGGCCAAGGACCGCCAGGGGTTGATCCGCCGCCCGCCCGACCTGCTGATCACCACGCCGGAGAGCCTGTACCTGATGCTCACGTCATCGGCGGCCTCCACCCTGGTGAACGTCGAGACGGTGATCATCGACGAGATCCACGCCATGGCCACCACCAAGCGCGGCGCCCACCTGATGCTCTCCCTCGAGCGGTTGGAGGAGATCACGGCCACACCACCACAGCGCATCGGCCTGTCGGCCACGCAGCGGCCGCTGGAGGAGGTGGCCCACTTCCTCGGCGGGCACACCGCGTCGGGAGATCGGCGCCCGGTGGTGATCGTCGACGCCGGGATCCGCAAGCCGCTGGAGCTCGAGGTCGTCGTGCCGGTGGAGGACATGTCCGAGATGGGCCAGCCGGTCAGCCGCCCGGGCGCAGACTCGGGCACGTCGACGGGTGGGTTCGCCATGCCCCAGCGCACCAGCATCTGGGCCAGCATCACCCCGCAGATCCTCGCCCAGGTGCTGGCCCACCGCAGCACGATCATCTTCAGCAACGGCCGCCGCCAGACCGAACGGCTGGCCAACCAGCTCAACGAACTGGCCGCCGAGCAGGGCATCGAGTCACCCACGGGCGAGCTCGTCCGCGCCCACCACGGATCGCTAGCCCGTGAGCAGCGCATCGTCATCGAGGATCAGCTCAAGCGTGGCCAGCTGCGCGGCATCGTCGCCACCTCGTCGCTGGAGTTGGGCATCGACATGGGCGCCGTGGACCTGGTGATCCAGGTGGAGTCCCCCGGGTCGGTGGCCCGCGGGCTGCAACGCATCGGGCGGGCCGGCCACAGCGTGGGCGAACCCAGCCGCGGCTCGGTGTATCCCAAGCACCGCGGTGACCTGCTCGAGGCCGCCGTGGTCGCCCAGCGGATGACGTCGGGCGAGATCGAGACCACCCGCTTCCTGCGCAACCCGCTCGACGTGCTGGCCCAGCAGATCGTCGCCCACGTCGCCGTGCACCCCGATTGCACGGTTGCCCAGGTGGCCGGCCTGGTGCGCCGGTGTTCCTGCTTCCACGAGCTCAGCGACGATCTCCTGCACAACGTGCTCGACCTGCTGGCCGGGCGCTACCCCAGCGACGAGTTCAGCGAGCTTCGGCCGCGCCTGGTGTGGGACCGCGTCCACGAGACCCTGCGCGCCCGGGAGGGCGCCAAGCGGCTGGCGGTCACCAGCGGTGGCACCATCCCCGACCGCGGCCTGTTCGGCGTCTTCCTCCCTGACGGCACCCGGGTGGGGGAGCTCGACGAGGAGATGGTCTACGAGAGCCGGCCGGGCGAGACCTTCGTGCTGGGCGCCAGCACGTGGCGGATCGAGGACATCACCTTTCAGAAGGTGCTGGTCTCGCCGGCCCCGGGGGAGCCGGGCAAGATGCCGTTCTGGCATGGTGACCGTCCCGGTCGGCCACTCGAACTGGGTCGGGCACTCGGGGCGTTCCAGCGCACGATCCGCGCCATGCCACTGGACCAAGCCGTCGCCACGCTGACGTCCCAGCACTCGTTGGACGCGTTCGCCGCGTCCAACGTGTTGATGTACCTGAACGACCAGGTCGAGGCGGCGGGTGTGCTGCCCGACGACCGCACCATCGTGGTCGAGCGCTTCCGTGACGAGATCGGCGACTGGAGGGTGTGCATCCTCAGCCCGTTCGGGGCGTCGGTGCACGCCCCGTGGGCGATGGCCATCGAGCGGCGGCTGGCCGAGCGCTACGACATCCCGGTGGAGATGATGTACACCGACGACGGGATCGTCCTGCGCCTGCCCGACGCCGCCGACCAGTTGCCCCTCGACGATCTGGTCATCGACCCCGAAGACATCGACGAGCTGGTCGTGGGCGCCCTGCCCTCCACCGCCCTGTTCAGCGCCCGCTTCCGTGAGTGCGCGGCGCGGGCCTTGCTCTTGCCGCGCCGCCGTCCCGATCAGCGCACCCCGCTGTGGCAGCAGCGCCAGCGGGCCGCCGATCTGCTGTCGGTGGCGTCCAAGCATCCCACGTTCCCCATCCTGCTGGAGACCTCGCGAGAGTGCCTGCAGGACGTCTTCGACCTTCCCGGCCTGCGTGAGGTGCTGACGCAGTTGCGCAATCGCACCGTCCGCGTGGTCGCGGTGGACACCCAGAAGGCCTCGCCGTTCGCCCAGAGCCTGCTGTTCAACTGGATCGCCGCGTACATGTACGAGGGCGACTCACCGCTCGCCGAGCGGCGCGCCGCCGCGCTGGCCCTCGACCGGGGCCTGCTGCGTGACCTGCTGGGCAGCGAGGAGCTGCGCGAGCTGCTCGATCCCGGCGTGGTCGCCGATGTCGAGCTGGAGCTGCAGTGCCTCGCCGACGGCCGGCGAGCGCGCTCGGCCGACGAGATGCACGACGTCCTGCGCCGGGTGGGGGACCTGTCGCTGATCGAGGCCGAACTGCGCAGCGAGGGTGACTCGGCCGCGGCGTGGCTCGACGACCTCGTCCGTGAGCGCCGCGCCGTGCAGCTGGGTGTCGGCGGTGAGCAGCGGTTCATCGCCGGTGAGGATGCCGGGCGCTACCGCGACGCCCTCGGCAGCAACCTGCCGCTCGGCCTGCCCCAGGCATTCACCGACTCCCAGCCCCTGCCGCTGGAGTCACTGGTGGGCCGCTTCGCCCGCACCCACGGGCCGTTCACCGAGCACGACATCGCCGTCCGCCTGGGCACCACGGTCGAACGCGTCGTCGGCGCTGCTGCGCGCCCTGGAGGCCGGTGAGCGCGTCCTGCGCGGCGAGTTCCGCCCGGGGGGCAGCGGCGCCGAGTGGGTGGACACCGACGTGCTCCGCCAGCTGCGCCGCCGATCGCTGGCCCGGTTGCGCAAGGAGATCGAGGCGGTCGAGCCCGACGCCTACGCCCGCTTCCTGCAGGAGTGGCACGAGATCCCGGGCGAGCGGCGGGGTGTGGACGCCCTGCTCGACGCGGTGGGGCAGATCCAGGGCGCGGCGCTGGTCGCCTCGACGCTGGAGACCGACGTGCTCGCCTCCCGGCTGGCCTCCTACCGGCCCACCGACCTCGACGAACTGGCCACCGCCGGGGAGCTCGTGTGGACCGGCGCCGGGTCCATCGGCGCCACCGACGGCCGGGTCCGGCTGTACCTGGCCGACCAGTTCGAACTGCTCGATGCCGCGTGGGAGCCGGGGGAGTCACCCGCCTCGGCGCTGCACGAGTCGTTGCGCCTCGTGCTGGCCCAGCGCGGCGCCAGCTTCTGGGCCCAGCTGCGCGCCGCCGCGCCGTCCTCCAGCGAGGCCGAGATCGTCGCCGCGCTGTGGGATCTGGTGTGGGCCGGCGAGGTGACCAACGACTCGCTGGCGCCACTGCGCGCCCACATCGCCAACTCACCCGCACGCAAGGCGGCGGCCGGGCGCGGCCGGCCGCGTCCCGGCCGGTTGAACCGCATCGGGCCTCCCGCAGGGGCAGGACGCTGGACGCTGGTCGACGGGTGGCGGACCGGTGACGCGGGGTCCACCCAGGCCGCCCACGCCGTGGCCACGCAACTGCTCGAACGCTATGGCGTGGTGACCCGCGAGGCCGTGCTGGCCGAGGGCGTGATCGGTGGTTACGCCGCCGTCTACCAGGTGCTCAAGGTGCTCGAAGAGCGCGGCCAGGTGCGCCGCGGCTACTTCGTCGCCGGGCTCGGGGCGGCGCAGTTCGCCCTCCCCGGGGCGGTCGACCGGCTGCGCGCCGCCCGGGACACCCCCGACGGCGACCTGCACCCCGAGCGGGTGCCGCCGCCTGTGGTGCTGGCAGCCACCGATCCGGCGCAACCGTACGGCTCGGTCATCGCCTGGCCGGATACGTCCGGTCGGCCGGCGCGGATCGCCGCGGCCTGGGTGGTGATGCGCCTCGGGCGCCCGCAGGTCTGGCTCGACCGGCGGTCCAGTTCGCTGGTCACCTTTCCCGACGCCGCCGATTCGTCGTGGGCCGCGGCGCTGGCCCAGTTGGTCACCGGCCGTCGCGTCCGGTCGCTGGAGGTTCGCAAGGTCAACGGTGAGCCCGTCGCCGCCCACCCCGACGTGGTTGCCGCCCTCGTCGGCGCCGGCTTCACCGACGGCTACCGCGGCTACACCCTGCGCTGACCCTCACCCTCACGCCACCCCCGCCCCCGCCCCACCCCCGCCCTCACGCCCCCCGCCCTCACGCCACCCCACCCCCGCCCCGCCCTCACGCCACCCACCCCCGCCCCGCCCTCACGCCACCCGCCCCCGCCGAGGTTGCATGGGCGCGAAACCCTCGGATACTCGAAGTTGTCGCGCCCAATCAAGCCGCGGCCCCGCTGTATGGGCGCGAAACATTCGGGAATCCGAAGTTGTCGCGCCCATGCGGGTGGGCGGGCGGGCCGGGGTTAGGGCTCGCGGTGGACGGCGCGCGAGGCCGGCCCAGGCCATGTCAGCGACCTGGCGGCCGAGGATCTGCGGGTCGAAGCGCTCACCGCGCTCCACGAGGTGGCGGCTGACGCCCTCGGCCAGGCCCACCAGCCCGTGGGCCAGGGTCCGGCGGTGCTCGGCGTCGATGTCGGCCGAGATCAACGGCTCGATCTCCCGGGCGACGTCGGAGGTGATCCGGCGGATCGCCATCGTGCTCTCCTCGTCTCGGCTGGCCCGCGAGCCGAACAGCAGGAGGAACGCGTCGTGATCCTCGGCAACCCAGGCGAAGTACGATTCGAAGCCCAACTCGGTGAGGCTTCGCCCGCCGGTGGCCGTGGCCTGGGCGTTCTTGATCGTGGCAATCATCCGTGAGCCGACCTCGTCGAGCAACGCCAGGTACAGATCCTGCTTGCTGTCGAAGTGCTGGTAGAGCACGGGCTTGGTGACGCCCGCGGCATCGGCGATGTCGTTCATCGACGAGCCGTGGAAGCCATTGCGGGCGAACACCTGGATGGCGACATCGAGGATCTGCTCGCGTCGTTCAGATGCCGGCAACCTCAGGTTCATAGCTACCCCAGGGTAACAACTCGATGGCCCGGCGCGGCCGGTCACACGCCGCGCTGGCGGTCGTCGCGCTCGGCGGCCTTCACCGCGTAGCCGATGATGATCGTGGGCAGGAGCAGGACCATGCCCGCCACCAGGCAGGCGATGGTGACGGTGGAGACCGTGGTGGTGAAGCCGAAGGCGAAGCCGAGCACGAAGGTGGCGATGGCGAGGGCCCACAGCAGGTACCCGATGCGATTGGCGATGAGCGAGTACCTGGCGATCTGGCGGCGCTTGGCCCGAACGGGGTCGTCAGCGGTCGAGGGGCGGGGTGGCGGCGTCGTCATCACAGGTTAGGTGGCAGGAGCCGATTGACGTTCTCGAACCAGAAGTACAGCAGCACGACGAACGGCGCGGCGCCCACGACGAGGCCCACCCATACCCGACGGAGGCCGCGGGCCAGGGCGTAGCACGCCAGGCACCACGCCACCAGCGCCGCGCCCCACAGGGCCACGTGGGGCCAAGCGCCCGGGTCACTGAACCACCCGGCAGACAGGGCGTCCTGGCTCGCCGCCACGGTGCGCGAGGTCGCGGCGGCGACGACCGGCGGCGTGGTCCCGAGCGATCCGGGGTTCACGGCGGCGTCGGTGCTCGGCGTGACCTCGCTCGGCGGCATGGAGACAGCGGAGACACCGGTGCCCTCGGTGTCCAGCCCGGTGCCGGCATCCGGATCGGCCGGCAGGTAGAACCTGGGCAGGCGTGGCGGCGGGGAGTCGGCAAGCACCAGTTCGGCGCGCACGGCCAGGCGCTGGCTGGTGGAGAACCGGGGGTTGCAGGTGATCAGGGTCATCGTCGCCTTGAACGGATCGATGGCCGGAACCAGGAGCTGATAGTCGCTCGGCCGGACGATCACGGATTCGGTGGCCCGGTAGCGATACTGCTGGCCGAGGAGATCGGTGAGGTAGATGTCGTCGCCCGGCTGGATCAGGTCGAGATCGGCGAAAGGCTCTCCGTGCGTGGTGCGGTGCCCGGCGATGGCCACGTTGCCGAACTCGCCCGGCATCGGGCTTTCCGGGAAGTGCCCGGGACCGTCCTTCAGCGCGCCGCGGTCCACGCCCTGGACGACGACCCAGTCGACGCCGATCCGGGGGATGACGAGCTTGGCAACGGCATTGCCTGGCGGGGGCGGCTCGGTGAGCCCCAGCCCGAGCCCGCCGAGACTGGTGGGGATCGAACCGTCGACCGGCGTCGACCCGCCGGCCACCGTGGACCCGCTCGCCACCGTGGACCCACCGGCCACCGTGGACCCGCTCGCCACCGTGGAACCGCTTGCCGGCATGGACCCACCGAGTGGCGGGGTGCCCGGAGTGGTCGCGTTGCCGGGGATGGTGCCGCCGGTTGGCGCCGTTGACCCGGGGATCTGGCCCCCGTTGGCGTGTACGGCACGCTCGAACTGGCGGTCCAAGCGGTCCTGGGCTCGGGCCGTCTGGATCCCCGTGCCCCACAGCTGGTAGGCGACGAAGGCGAACATCAGCAACCCGACGGTGATCAGCGCCCTGCCCGTCCCGCCGACCCAGTAGTGCCAGTCCCTGGGTGGTTTCGGGCGGTCCCATCGGCTCACCCGTGCACGCCGCGCCGGCCCGCTGGGGGACGACGGTGAGCCAGGCACGGCTGGTCAGCGTACCGGTGAGGCGTCGACCGTGGGACGTCGGTGGCCACGGCCCGGCGTGCTCACAGGTTCGGCGGAAGCAGGCGGTTGACGTTCTCGAACCACAGGTACAAGAGCACGAAGAAGGGTCCGACGCCGATCAGGACACCGATCCAGATCTGGCGCCGGCGGCGGGCCAAGCGGTGGCACAGGGTGTACCAACCCGTGAGCGCAGCACCCCAGAGCAGGACGTGTGGCCAGGCCGCAGGGTCGCTGAACCACCCGGCGGAGAGAGCGTCACGGCTGGTCGTGACGATGGAACCGTTCGGCACGGTGCCAGTCGGAGTGCTGGCAGCCGAGCTACCAGCCACCGGAGTCCGGGCCGACGACTGTCCAGCCGCCGAGCCGCCGGAGGACGAGCCACCCGCGGTCCGGCGCGGGACGGCACTCGCCCCGCTTGGTGGTGTCGTGGAGGTTCCAGCCATGGTCGGCAACGTCGCCGAATCGACGACGACCGGACCGGTGGGGTCGACGAAATCCTCACCCGGTAGCTCGCTCGTGCCACCGGAGGGTGGCAGGTGAAATCGCGGCTGGCGCGGCTCAGGTGAGTCGGCCGCCACCAGCTCGGCGCGTACGGCCAGGCGTTGACGCGTGGAGTAGCGCGGGTGACACGTGATGAGGGTGACGCTGACCTTGGTGGTGTCGATGGCCGGGACGAGCAGCGGGTAGTCGCGCGGCCCGACGATCACCGTCTCCACGATCCGGTAGTGATAGCGCAGTCCGCCAAGGTCGGTGAGGTAGATGTCGTCGCCGGGCTGGAGCTGATCGAGATCGGCGAAGGGCTCACCCCACGTCGTGCGGTGCCCGGCGATGGCCATGTTGCCGAACTCGCCCGGCATCGGGCTCTCCGGGAAGTGTCCCGGCCCCTGCTTCAGGTCGTTGCGGGCGACTCCTTGGACGACGGTCCAGTCGAGGTCGAGTCGGGGGATCACCAGTTTGGCGACGGCGTTTCCCGCCGGCGGCGCGTCGTACAGCCCGAGCCCAAGCCCCGTGAGCCCACCGCCGGGTGACGGGGCGCCGCTCGCCGGCGACGCTGCGGGTGTCGAGCCCGCAGGGACGCCCAGCGATCCGACCGGTGCGCCAGCGGAGGACGCCGCCGATGCGTCGCCGCCCGGCGGTGTGTTCGAGGCGACTGCCCCGTTGGCCTGTACGGCACGCTCGAACTGGCGGTCCAAGCGGTCCTGGGCTCGGGCCGTCTGGATCCCCGTGCCCCACAGCTGGTAGGCGACGAAGGCGAACATCAGCAACCCGACCGTGATCAGCACCCTGCCCGTCCCGCCGACCCAGTACCGCCAGTCCCTGGGTGGTTTCGGGCGGTCCCATCGGCTCACCCGGGCACGCCGCGCCGGCCCGCTGGGGGACGACGGTGAGCCAGGCACGGCTGGTCAGCGTACCGGTGGTCCGCCCGGCAGGTGCTGCAACGGGAACGGGTCGCCAGTAGCGTGGCGGCCCGTGGAGCCCGTGGTCGACCTGGCCGACGTCGTGGCTCTGCTGGGGAGCTTTCCGGCGCTTGCCGGGGCGACGTTGCGGGTCGAAGCGAACGAGATCGTGCTCCTGCGTGGCCCGAACGGAGCGGGCAAGACCACGCTGCTGCGCCTGTGCGCCGGGCTGGTGCCCCTCGTGCGCGGCACCGCCAGGGTGTGCGGCGTGGACCTGGCGACGAGACGCGCCGACGTGCGCCGGCGCGTCGGCCTGCTGGGTCACACCAACGGCCTCTACCACGACCTCACCGCCGGTGAGAACGTCCGCTTCTGGGGTTCGACGGTGGGCGCGTCCACCACCGAGATCGATGCCGCGCTGCGGCGGATGGGCCTGGCCAGCCGTCTGGCCGGCGTGGCCGTGTCCCGGCTCTCGGCCGGTCAGCGGCGCCGCACTGCGCTGGCCTGCCTGGTGGTCCGCCGGGCGCAGCTGTGGCTGCTGGACGAGCCCCATGCCGGGCTCGACGCCGAGGGTCGCGACGAACTCGACGACACGTTGCGTCAGGCCGTCGGTGACGGCGCCACGATCCTGGTGGCCAGCCATGAGCTGGACCGCGCCGCCGGGCTGGCGACGCGCACGGTGCTGGTCCATGGCGGCCAGGTGGAGCCGGCCGAGGAACACCGATGACCGTGTGGGGCGTCGCCCGGTCGATCGCGGCGAAGGATCTGCGCATCGAGCGGCGCAGCCGGGTGCTGACCAACCAGGTCCTGCCGTTCAGCGGTGTGGTCATGGTGCTGTTCGCCTTCGCCCTCGACAAGGCCAACTCCGACGTGCCCCAGCAGGTGGCCCCCGGGCTGGTGTGGATGGCCACGGTGTTCAGCCTGCTGGTGATGATCCAGCGGGTCTTCGCCGTGGAGCGTGACGACGGGGCGCTCGATGCCTTGCGCGTTGCCGGCGTCACTCCGGCGGGGCTGTTCCTCGGCAAGGCGATGGCCCTCGCCGCCCAACTCGTGGTGCTGGACGCGCTGCTGATCCTGCTGGCGATCGTGCTGTTCAACAGTTCGGTGGGCGGCGTCGGCGCAGCGGCGTTGCTGGTGATCACCGTGGTGGTCGCGGTCATAGCGCTGGCGGGGGTCGGTACGCTCTACGGCGGCCTTGCCGCTGGCGCCAAGGGCCGGGACACCCTCCTGCCGCTGCTCATGCTGCCGGTGGTGGTCCCGGTGCTGATCGGCGCCACCCGATCCACGGAAGCGGCGTTCGGCGCAGGAGGCATCGAGATGACCGAGGGTTGGGCTTGGGTGGCACTGGTGGGTGCCTTCGCCGCGCTCGCCGCCGGCGGTGGCGCGTTGGCATTCGGCAGCCTGTTGGAGGAATGATGGGGGCCTCCATGTCGCCCGCACCATCCGGTCCCCCCACCGGCAACGTCACCGGGACGCGGTTCACCCGCGCCCTGGGCATCGCCACCCTGGCCAGCATCGCCCTGCTCGCCGTCCTCGGACTGTTCGTCACCCCAGCCGACGCCGTGCAGCGCAACGGGGTGCGGATCATGTACGTCCACGTTCCGTCGGTGTGGCTGGCCTACCTGGCGTTCGTGGTCACCGGCGTGGCCAGCGCGGCGTACCTGTGGCCACGGACCCGCTCGCTCAACTGGGACCGCATCGCCGGCGCTAGCGCCGAGATCGGCGTGTTGTACGTGGCCGTCACGCTCGTCACCGGCAGCTTGTGGGGTCGCCTGTCGTGGGGCAAGTACTGGGTGTGGGACGCCCGGCTCACCACCACGGCGCTGCTGTTCGTCACCTACCTCGGCTACCTCGCCGTGCGCAACCTCGGCGGCACTCACCAGCAGCGCGCCAGGCGCAGTGCCCTCGTCGCCATGTTCGCCGTGGTGGAGATCCCGCTGGTGCACTTCAGCGTGGAGCGCTGGAACACGCTGCACCAGGAGGAGAGCATCGCCAAGGGCAAGGTGAACGGGTTGATGCTGTTCGCCATCTTCCTCGGCGTGGTCGCGTTCACCCTGATGTACGTGTGGTTGCTGCTGCACCGCCAGCGGATCATGGCGCTGCAGGACGCGGTGGACGACCGGGGCCTCGAACACGCGCTGGCCGAGCGCCGCGCCGAGGCGCTGGTGGGCAGCCGATGACACCCACCTTCGTCGCCCTCAGCTACGTGCTCACCTTCGGCGGAACAGGCGCGCTCGTGGCGGCGATGATGCGCCGCGCCCGGCGCCTGGGCAAGCAGGTCCCACCGCAGGAGCGCCCATGGACCTGAAGCCACGGGAGATCGAGCCGCTCGAGACCGCTCCCGCCCAGCGCCGCAAGTGGGGCGCGATCGTGGCACTGGTGCTGGTGCTCGCCGCGGGCGGCATCATCGTCACCAAGTTCCTGACCGACTCGTTGGACTACTACTGCAACGTCGAGGAAGTTGGCAAGAAGTCGGGGTGCGAGGCCGACCGCGCCCTGCGCATCCAGGGGTTCGTCAAGGAAGGGACGAAGCGGATCAGCAACGGCATCACCACGTTCACCATCGTGTCCACGGAGAACCACGTCGACAACTACCCGGTCCAGTACGACGGCGTGCCCAGCAGCGAGATCTTCCAGGATTGCGTGCGCGTGGTGGTGCACGGCCGGTTGACCAACGGGGTGTTCCTCGGCGACAACGTCGAGGTCAAGCACGACAACCAGTACGAGTCGGCGGACAAGGCCGAACAGAGCACTGAGCGCAGCGCGGCATGTCTGCAGCTACGACTGCCGCAACCCTGAACACGGCGCTCGGTTCCGGCGCGTTGCTCCTCGGCCTGACGGCCTCGCTGCTCGGGGCGGGCGTGCTCGTCACCGCCACGGTGACCAAGAACCAGCGGATGGCGAGGGGGGCGCGCACCTACGGTTGGCTGGTGCTGCTGGCCGCCGTGCTGGCCGTGGTGATGATGGAGCGGGCGCTCATCACCCGTGACTTCTCGGTCAAGTACGTGCAGCAGGTCGGGTCCCCCACCACCCCGGCGCTGTACAACGTGGCCGCCCTGTGGAGCGCGCTGGAGGGCAGCATCCTGTTGTGGATCCTCGTCCTCAGCCTGTACGTGGCGGTGATGATGCGCCGTTTCCGGGCCCGGCTGGGCGACCCGCTGATCGCCTGGTCGATGGTGACGATGTTCGTGGTCTCCGGGTTCTTCTTCCTGCTGGCCAGCGGCCCGGCCAACGCCTTCCAGACGGCGGGCGCCCCCGACTTCGCCACGTGCTGCAGGGGTCCGAACCCGTTGCTGCAGAACCACGTGCTGGTGGTGTTCCACCCGCCGCTGCTGTACCTCGGCTACGTGGGTGTCACCGTGCCCTTCGCCTTCGCCATCGGCGCCCTGGTCACCGGGCGGGTGGGCGAGGGCTGGCTGGTCCAGACCCGACGGTGGGCGCTGGCAGCCTGGGGGTTCTTGAGCATCGGGATCCTGCTCGGCGGGTGGTGGAGCTACGAGGTGCTTGGCTGGGGCGGTGTGTGGGCCTGGGACCCGGTGGAGAACGCCAGCTTCCTGCCGTGGCTGACGCTGACCGCCTACCTGCACTCGGTGATGGTGCAGGAGCGCAAGGGGATGCTGCGGGTGTGGAACCTCAGCCTGCTCGTGTCGACCTTCGCCCTGACCATCCTGGGGACGTTCCTGACCCGCAGCGGCGTGGTGAACAGCGTCCACGCCTTCAGCAACGGCTCGATCGGCACGTACCTGCTGGCGTTCTTCGGGCTCGTCGTGGTGGTCAGTCTGGCCCTCATCGGCCGGCGCGGTGACGAGTTGCGCTCCGCCGGGTCGATCACCTCGCCGGTGTCGCGGCGAGAGCGCCTTCCTGGCGAACAACATCGCCTTTGCCGTGTTCGCCGTGGTGGTGCTGCTGGGGACGGTGTTCCCCCTGTTCGTCGAGGCGTTGCAGGACCGCAAGCTGGCCGTTGGTCCGCCGTTCTACGAGTCGATGTCGACGCCCATCGGCCTGGCCCTGCTGTTCCTGATGGCGGTCGCCCCGGCGCTGCCCTGGCGAGAGACCACCGCGGAGACGCTCGGCAATCGGCTGTTCTGGCCGGCCTGGGTCGGCGCCGGAGCGTTGGTGCTGGCCGTGGTGCTGGGCGTCGACACGTGGGCCTCGCTCGCCGCGTTCGGGCTCGGCGGGTTCGCCGGTGGTGCGGCGCTGCGTCATCTCGCGGTGGCGGTCCGCCGCCGCGGCCTGGGCGGCTTGACCGGGCGGTCGAGTGGCGGGATGGTGGTGCATCTCGGTGTGGTGCTGATCGCCGTCGCCCTCGTGGCCAGTTCCGGGTTCACCCGTGAGGCCGACCTCGTGCTGTCGAAGGGTGCGCCCGTGTCCTTCGCCGGTCACACCTTCGAGGTCGTGGCGGTGGAGAACTTCACCACCGATCGAGCCGCCGGCGTGCGCGCCGCGATCTCCATCGACGGCGGTCAGGCCTACGCCCCGGCGCTCACCCGCTACGTCAATGCCGGGATGACCGTGCCAACGCCCAGCGTGCGCACTGGGCTGGGTGGTGACATCTACCTGGCGCTCGATTCGCAGACGCGGCCCACCACGGCCGAGACGAGGGTGAAGGTGTACATCAAGCCGCTCACCGTGTGGCTGTGGATCGGCGGGTTCGTGCTGGCGATCGGCACGGTGCTGGCGATGATCGGGCGGACCCGCCGTCGGCCCGAAGGCGAGGACGGGACCGGAACGGCCGGCGACTCGTCCACCGCCGATGCGCCGCTGACGGACCTGGCGCCCGCCGTCGGTGTCGCTGCCGACGACGACCACCATGCCGGCGGCGCCACCGAGGCCCGCTGCGATGTCCAGCCGGAGTCCGTGTGACGGCGGTCGAGCCGGCCACCGGGACCCCGGCCCGCCCATCGAGACGGGTGTCGTGGGTGGCCCTCGGGGTTGCCGTGGTGCTCGCCGGGTTCTTCGTGATCCTCGCCATCGCCAAGCCGGACGAGGGTGACCAGCTCGGGCCGCAGGTGAAGAACTTCGCCGCCCCGACCCTCGTGACCGAGACCATCGACGGCACCCCGTTCGACCTCAGCCAGCATCGCGGCCGGTGGGTGGTGCTCAACTTCATCGCCAGCTGGTGCGTGCCGTGCAAGCAGGAGCACCCAGAGCTGGTCGCCTTCGTCGCCCAGCAACGCCAGCTGGGCGCCGACGGCGCCGAGTTGTTCGCCGTCATCACCCAGGACGACGTGGCCAACGTCCGCCGGTTCTTCGCCGACAACGGCGGCGACTGGCCGGTCCTGCGAGACGACGACGGCGCCATCGCCGTGAGCCTCGGTCAGACGCGCCCGCCGGAGAGCTGGGTGATCGACCCCGCCGGCACGGTGCGCTTGCGCTTCGTCGGGGCGGTGACCGCCGCTGGCCTGTCTGAGGCGATTCAGCGGCTGCGCGCCGGGCAGGCCCCATGACGATGTCGGCGCGCCTTCGGTGGGGCTGGATGGTGCTCGGGGCCGTCGTGGTGGTGGCCTTCGCCGTTGGCGTGCTGCGTGACAGCGGGCCGCGTTCGGCCCAGGAGCGGGCCAACCTGATCGCCAAGCAGGTGGCTTGCCCGGTGTGCAACGGCGAGTCGGCGTACGAATCCCAGGTCGCGGCCTCGATCAACATCCGCACGGAGATCGCCAAGCTGGTAGCCGCCGGGCAACTGAGCGACGACCAGATCATCGCCACGATCGAAGACCGCTTTCCGGGTACGGCGCTGGTCCCCCAGGGCGCCGGGTTCGAGGGCCTGATCTGGGCCATTCCCACGGCCGTGGCGGTGCTGGCCGTCGGTGGCGTGGCCCTCCGGATGCGCCGGGGGCAGGCCCCGACGGCGATGTCGACACGAGTCGCCTGGGTTGCCGGCATCGTCGCCGTGGCCGTGGTGGCCGGGTGGGCAGTTGCGGCCAACGTCGGCCAGCGCGACGGCGGCGCAGCGGGCGCGACGGCGGCCACCACCCCGACGGACCCGGTGCAGGTCAAGCTGGCCGAGGCCCGTGCCCAGCTGGGCAGCAACCCGTCGGCCGCGGCGGACGCCTACCTGGCGGTGCTCCAGCTGGACCCGAAGAACGTCGAGGCGATGACCTATTCGGCGTGGCTGGTCGTTCAGCAGGGCCAGTCCACGGGCAGCCAGGAACTGGTACAGGCCGGCCTGTCGGCGTTGCGTGGCGCCGTCTCCGTCGACCCCAGCTACCCCGACGCCCACTGCTTCGTGGCCATCGCCAGCGCCCGGTTCCTGGACACGCCCGACAACGACACCGCCCGCGCCGAGGCCCAAGCGTGCCTGGACAACGGGGTCGACGACGCCATGCGCCCGATGGTGGAGGGCCTCCTCGCCTCGGTCACCACCACCCCCACCCCCACCTCCTGACCTGTTTGTTCACTCACACTCCAGCCGGACTGGAGATCGGGTGAACAAAGCTCGGTCAGCCTTCGTCAGGAGGGGGCCAACAGGCCGCGCTGACCACCTGGCCGTGCTCGTTGCGATCGAGCACCCAGACACTGGCCTTGCGCCAATCGGGTGGGGTGGTGATCTCGCAACCGCGGCGCTGCAGGGCTTCGATCGTCGCCGGGATCACGTCACCGTGACTGCACAGGACCGAGCCGTCGGGGACCGACGCCAGCAGCTCGATCGCTCCGGCGAACCCGCTGTCCTCGGCGAGCCGTTCGTCGGTGTTGATGACGACACCCCGACGATGGGCGAGTGGCTCCAGGGTTTGCACGCAGCACGCGCGTACGGGCTGGCGATCAACGTGCCGCCGCCGAGCTTGCGCAGCCGCTGGCCCACCGCGTCGGCCTGCTGGCGGCCCCGCTTGGACAACGGTCGAAGCGTGTCGTCGCCCTCCCACTGGCTCCTGCTCCCCGCTTTGGCGTGACGGACCAGATAGATGCTCACGGGTGGGCCTCGATCACTCACTCAGCCTAGAACTCGGCCATCGGTCGCCCCGGACCCGTCATCTCTCCGTTGCCAGGTGTTCATCCGGCGTTGGCCAGGGCGGGGTCGGATTGGACGACGGTTGCCCGAGCGTGAACAATCGGTCGATGGGTTTGGCAGTGGTCACTGGTGGAGGGACGGGAATCGGCAAGGGAATTGCGCGGGCGCTGGCCAACGCCGGACACAAGGTGGTGCTCGTGGGCAGGCGTGGACCGGTCGTGGAGGCAGCGGCAGCCGAACTCGGCGGCGGGGCATCGGCGTTTGCTGCCGACGTGACCGATGTCGACCAACTCGCTGCCCTGGCGGACCACGTCGGCGCGCTCGGTGGCCTGGTCGACGTGCTGGTCAACAATGCGGGTGGCGCCGATCGCCGTCCACTCGACACGCTTGCCGACGTCGCCGAGCATTGGACGAACACGCTCACCATCAACGTGCTCAGCGCGGTGTTGACGACCGAGGCGCTGAAGCCGATGCTGGCGCGGCCCGGCGGGCGAGTGATCTCGATCTCCTCGGCGTCGTCCGCGGTCGTGGCGGCAACGTGGCCTACGCCTCGGCGAAGGCGGCGATGAACCGTTGGGTGATGACGCTGGCCAGCGAGCTTGGCCGCGACGGGATCACGGCCAACGTGGTCGTCCCCGGCTTCGTGCCCGACACCGAGTTGTACGGTCCCGACGGCGCCGACGACGTCTATCGCTCCCGGGTCCTGCCCAGTGTTGCCGTCGGCCGTCTGGGCACGCCCGACGACGTCGGTGCCCTGGTCCGCTTCCTGGCATCGCCGGACGCCGGGTGGATCTCCGGCCAGTGCTACGACATCGACGGCGGCACTCGCCTCCCCGGCTGACCCCGCCGGCCCTCCCGCCCCGCCAGCCCGCATGGGCGCGAAACACTAGTGAATCCGTAGTTTTCGCGCCCATCCACGCCAGGCCCAGGTTGCTTGGGCGCGAAACCCTCGAATGGTCGAAGTTCTCGCGCCCAAGGTGACCTGCGGGCTGGGTGGGGCTGGGGCTGCGGTGGGGTGGACGCGGGTGGCATGATCACCTGGTGCGCACACGTGTTGCCGAGATGCTGGACATCGAGTTCCCGATCCTGGCGTTCAGCCATTGTCGTGACGTGGTGGCTGCGGTCACCAACGCCGGCGGGTTCGGGGTGCTGGGAGCGGTCGCCCACAGCCCGAACGGGCTGGAGGTCGACCTCGCCTGGCTGGACGAGCACACCCGCGGCAAGCCCTACGGCGTCGACCTGCTGCTCCCGCAGCGCCACGCCGGAACCGACGCCACCCTGCGCCCCGACGCCGACACCATCCGCCAGTTGCTCCCGCCCGCGCAGCAGGCCTTCGTTGAGGACGTGCTCGCCCGATACGGGGTCGAGCCATTGGCCGACGCTGCCGACGCCAACGTCGGGCGGATGGCCGTCACCAAGGACGGCGTGGGTGAACTGCTCGACGTCGCCTTCCGTCACCCGATCAAGCTGATCGCCAGTGCGCTGGGCGAGCCCGACGAGGACCTCGTGGCGCGGGCCCACCGCCAGGGTGTGCTCGTCGCCGCCCTGGCCGGCAAGGCCGAGCACGCCCGCCGCCACCAGCGGATGGGCGTGGACATCATCGTCGCCCAGGGCACCGAGGCCGGTGGTCACACCGGCGAGATCTCGACGATGGTGCTGGTCCCCGAGATCGTCGACGCGGTGGCGCCCACGCCGGTGCTCGCTGCCGGCGGGATCGCCCGCGGCCGACAGGTGGCCGCAGCGTTGGCGCTGGGCGCCGAAGGGGTGTGGTGCGGGTCGGTGTGGCTCACCACTGCCGAGGCCGAGACCGACCCGTCGGTCAAGCGCAAGTTCCTGGCCGCCGGCTCGTCCGACACCGTGCGCTCACGCTCGATGACCGGCAAGCCGGCACGCATGCTGCGCAGCGCGTGGACCGAGGCCTGGGAGCAGCCCGACGCCCCGGCAACCCTGCCGATGCCGCTGCAGACCTTTCTGGCCAACCCGGCGATGCAGCGGGTCAACCGCCAGGCGGGCGACGAGACCAGCGGGGCGAACCGCTTGGCCACGTACTTCGTCGGCCAGGTGGTCGGCTCGCTGAACACCGTCAACCCGGCGCGCCAGGTGGTGCTGGACATGGTCGAGGAGTACATCGACACCGTCCAACGGCTTGGCGCCCACGTCGCTCTGGGCTGACCCGCCCGTTCAGTCCGAACTGGGCAGCGCCTTGGCCTGCTTCAGCGGGATGACCCGCTCACCGATCGACAGGCTGCCAGGCCCCGGCTTGGTGCACAGCAGTTCCACGCCCGACTCGACGTCCTCGTAGCGTTTGCCCACCTGGGTGCCACCGTCGAAGCCGGCCGCCGGGCCGCCGCCCTCACCCGCCTCGGCGCCCATCGGCACGCCGCCGCAGCGCACGTCCACGTCACCGCTGCCCGGGCGGACCACCACCACCTCGGTGGTGTCGACGGCGCTCTTCAGGCGTGTTCCTGGCTTCAGTTCCATCAGCGTTCCTCGGTTCGTTCGGGGCGGCCGGGTGATCGGGCGCCGGGGGAGTCGCCGGTTCGGGCGCGATACACGGCTGCCAGATCGTCGCGCAGGGCACGCCGCACCACCTTGCCGGCGTCGTTGACCGGCAGCTCGGCGCGCATCACCACCAGCGCCGGCCGGCGGGTCGAGCGCAGGTGGGCGACGACGTGGTCGGCCAGGTCCGCCTCGCCGACCGCCATCCCGTCGCGGACGACCACGGCGAGGGCGACCACCTCGCCCCACTCGTCGTCGGGGACGCCGACCACGGCGCAGTCGCGCACGGCGGGATGGCCGAGCACGACGTCTTCGATCTCGCCCGGCGACAGGTTCTCCCCGCCGCGCACGATCACGTCGTCCAGCCGGCCCTCGATGAACAGGTAGCCGCCCGAGTCGAACCAGCCCTCGTCGTTGGTCCGGAACCAACCGACACCGCCACCGGTGGCACTGCCGGCGTACTCACCCGACACCTGCTCGCCGCGCACCCAGACCTCGCCGTGGGTGAGCGGGGCAACCTCGACCCCGTCCCGGTCGCGCACCGTGATCTCCACCGTTGGCAGCGGGCGACCCACCGAGCCGAGCCGTGCGCGCCCCTCGGGGTCGGCGCCGGCCAGCGCAGCGCGGTGGTCCTCGGGAGTCAGCACGGCCACGGACGAACTGGTCTCGGTCAGGCCGTAGGCGTTGACGAAGTCGACCCCGGGCAGCAGACCCATCGCCCGCTCGATCACCGGGACCGGCATCCGCCCGCCGCCGTAGCTGAGGTGGCGCACGCTCGTCAGGCCGGCCCCGTCGCCACCCGTCGCCGGGTCGAGGACGTCGAGGATCCGGGCCAGCATGGTGGGCACCGTCATCGCGTGGGTCACCTGCTCCTGGCGAGCCATGCGGACCCACTCCTCGGCGGCGAAGCTGGGGAGCTGGACGAGCCGCCGCCCGCCGTAGACCGCGGTGAGGATCGCGACGATCCCGGCGATGTGGTACGGCGGCACGCTGACGAGCGTGGCCTCGTCCTCCCCGGCGCCGAGGAACTCGACGGCGCCGAGCACGTAGCTGCTCAGGTGGCGATGGCGAAGCACGGCCGCTTTCGGCGTCCCGCTGGTACCGCTGGTGTGCAGCACCACGGCGACATCGTCGGGGTCCGGCGACCACTCGGTTGCCCGGGGCGCCACGCCGTCCAGCCTGGCGGCGAGATCAGAGACCGTCACCGCCGGCGCGCCGTCGATCCCGGCAAACCGTTCACTGCAGGCGTCGTCGCACAGCACCACGGCCGGCGCCTGGCCGGCCACGACGGCCCGCAGTCGGTCGTCGGCCAGGCGGTAGTTGACCGGCACGAAGGGCAGCCCCGACCACGCCGCCCCGAACAGCGCGACCGGCAAGGTGGGCGAGGCTTGTGCGGCGTAGACGACGCGCCCAACGCCCATGGCGTCGAACGTTGCCGCGGCGCGGCCGGCACGGTCGAACAGGCGCTGGGCGGTCAGCCCGTCGGCGCGCCGGCCGAGCGCCAGGCGGTCGGGGGCGGTCCCGGCAGCCATCTCCAGCAGCAGCATGATGTTCAACGACGGTTGCTCCCCGGGTACCACTGGCCAGCGAGCACGACACCGTAGACGGGGTTCGCCCGCCCGGCCCACTCCGGCTCAATCAGGCACAGGTCGGCCGGTTCCCCGGGCGCCACCCGGCGCGCCGGGCCGCCAGGGTCCTCCGCCGTGCCGTGGAACAGCGCCAGTGCCCGCTGGGCATCCAGCCGCTCGCCGGCGCCAACCAGCGCGCCACGCCGGGTGCGCCGCTCGATCGCGGCGTGGATCGCCTCCCACGGGTTGGCGGCGGCGTACGGGGCGTCGCTGCCTGCGGCGACGCGAACCCCGGCCGTGACCAGCGCAGCGCACGGGTACAGGTGGTCCACGTCACGCGGGTCCACATCGGTGAGGTATCGGTCGCCACGCTCGGCGACGAAGGCCGGTTGGGTGACCACGGTCAGGCCGTGATGCGCCAGGCGGGGGAACTGGTCGGGTGGGATCACCGCGCCGTGCTCGATCCGATCACCTGGCCAGGCGCCGGCGTCGTCCCACGCGGCCAGGGCCAGCAGCAGCGCCGGCAGGGTCACGATGTGGACGGCAACGGGCCGCCCCGCCCCGTGGGCGATCCCGAACTGCTCCACCACGGCGTCCAGCGCGGGGAGGTCGACGTCGTCGATGACGACCTTCACCGGCCCGCGGCGCAGCGGCTGCGGCATCTCTGTTCGCGCCAGGTGGTGGTCGCCGGTCACGGTGACACGCAGGGGGAGTCGCCCGTCGCCGGCAGCACGGGCCAGCGCGGCGAGGTCGGCACGGGTGCGGTACGGCGTGGTGTCGGTGACCCCGGTGACCCCCCAGTCGATCAACGCCCGACCGAGCCCGCCGAGGTCGGGCACCTCGCCACCGAGGCGCGCCCGCAGCCAGTCGTCGCCGCGATGGATCCGCCCGGTGAGCCGGTCACCGTCACGCTCCAGGCCGTGGTGCTCGGCGTCGTCCAGGTCGAGGGCGGCAATGGCCGCCGAGTTCAGGGTCCAGCGCGCTCCGCTGCGGTGCTGGACGCGCACGGGTCGGTCACCGGCCAGCAGGTCCAGCGCATCACGGTCCAGGTCGCCGGCCGTCGTCTCGTGGTACCCGATCGCCCGGACCCACCCGTCGGGGCGTGGCGCGCCGCGCAACATCGCGCCCAGCGCGGCGGCATCCGCCACGGCGTCCGGCCCGACGTCCACCGATGCCGCTGCGGCGGCGGTCGCCAGCAGGTGGATGTGGTGGTCGTGCAGGCCCGGGACCATCAGCGCCCCGTCCCCGTCCACCACCGAGTGCCCGGTGAGGCGCCGCCCTGGGGTCCTGGCAACCGGCTCGATCATGCCGATCACGCCGCCGCGGACACCCACGTCGACTAGGCCTCGCCCGTGGACGAGCACGTTCCGCACCACGAGGTCGTGCACCGCTCCATAGTGTCATCGACCATGGCCCTGCACGTCGTCGACCTCGCCGGCCTGGCGCTGGCCAACCGCAGGCTGACCGACCCGGCGTGGGCGCGGCCGGGCAGCCGTGACGTCGTCGCGGTGGAGGCAACCGGTGAGGCGCTCGACGAACCGATCACCCTCCCCGTGGTCGTCGTCGCCCTGGCCGACGTCGCCGTGGACCCGCCGGCGTGGTCCGATCTGGCGCTCCCGGCGGGATCAGCGCTGGTCGATGCCGCGGTGGCCACCGTCGAGCATCACCCGCTGGCCTGCGCCTCGTTGGTCACCCTGCTGCGCGGCGCCGAGGGCCGTGATCTGCACGCCGGACTGGTGGCCGAGTCGGCCACCTATTCGGCGCTGCAGGCCGGGCCGGAGTTCGCCCGCTGGCTGGCCGGCCGGATCCCCCGCCGTCGTCCGCCCGGCGGGCCGGCGATCTCGGTCGGCCGTGACGGCAACGAGGTCACCGTCACGCTGCGGCGGCCGGGCGTGCGCAACGCGGTGAACACCGAGATGCGTGACGCGCTCGTCGAGGCCTTCACGACGGTGCGCCACGACGCCTCGATCACCTCCGTCCACCTCCGCGGCGCCGGCCCGGACTTCTGCGCCGGCGGCGACCTCGACGAGTTCGGCGCCTTCCCCGATCCGGCCACCGCCCATGTCCTTCGGCTGCGCCAAAGTCCCGGCCGGGCCATCGCCGCCGTGGCCGACCGTGTGGTGGCGCACCTGCACGGGGCGTGCATGGGATCAGGCATCGAGCTGCCCGCCTTCGCCGCAACCGTCGAAGCCGACCACGACGTACGTATCGGCTTGCCCGAACTGTCGCTCGGGCTCATCCCGGGCGCAGGGGGCACGGTCAGCCTGCCGCAGCGGATCGGCCGTCAGTGGACGGCGCGCCTGGCCCTCACCGGCGAGGTGCTCGACGCCCAGGACGCCTTGGCCGTCGGGCTCGTCGACCGGCTGGTCAGCTGACGAGCCTGCCGGCGCGCAGCAGCCGCCCGGGCAAGGCGCCGGTGAACTCGTCGTGGTCCACCGTGCGCACCCCACCCAGGAACGTGGCCACGTAGCCGCGGCCGCGCTGCACCAAGCGGCGACCGCCGGCGGGGAGGTCGAAGGCCATGCGCGGCACGTCGAAACCCAGCCCGTCGAGATCGATCACGTTCACGTCGGCGCGCATCCCCGGTGCGATCAGCCCGCGATCGTGCAACCCGTACAGCGCCGCGGTCTGGGCGGTCTGGCGGTGGACGACGAACTCGAGTGCCAGCCGCGGGCCGCGCCGGCGGTCGCGCGCCCAGTGCGTCAGCATGAACGTGGGCATCCCGCCGTCGCAGATCGCCCCGCAGTGCGCTCCGGCGTCGCTGAGCCCGAGGCGGGTGTGCGGGTGGCGGGTGGCTGCGTAGGTCATGCTCAGGTCGCCGTAGGAGTAGTTGAAGAACGGGGCGTAGAGCATCCCGGTGCCACCGCCGGAGGTGAGCTGTTCGAGCACCAGCTGCATCGGTGGGACGCCGTGGCGTTCGGCCAGCGCAGCCACGGAGGTCTCGGCAAGCGGCTCGTAGTCGATGTCGGCGCCGCTGACGGTCCAGGTCCGCCCAAGCTTGTCCACCACCGCGGAGTGGAAGAACCCGCCATCGTCGGGGATCTCCTCGATGATCCGCCGCCGCCGCTCGGGCTCGGCCAGCGCCACCAATCGTTCCTCGTGGCTCAGGGCGGCGACCTCGGCATAGGCCGGGTGGAACATCAGCGGGTGGACGCTTCCCTGCAGGCTGTAAAGGATGCCGATGGACCGCCCGGCGACCTGGGCGTAGATCGGCAACCCGTCGGCGTGAGCCTGGTCGAGCAGAGCCAGCACCTCACGCCACACGTCAGGAGCGCTGTCAGGCTGGTTGACGTTGACGCACACCGGCTGGCCGGTGATGGCGGCCACCCGGCGCATCCACGGGAACTCGACCACCGGGACGTGGGCATGGTCGGGGGCGAACTGGAACACGCCACGCCCATGACGCCTGATGGCGTTGGCGATGCCCAGGAGTTCGTCCTCGGCGGCGTTGGTGCCAGGCACCAGATCGCCGTCGTGTGAGCGGTGGATGGGCGTTCTGCTGGTGGTGAAGCCGAAGGCGCCGGCGGCGAGGGCCTCCTCCACCAAGTCACCCATCTGGTGGATGTCGTCGGCGGTGGCCGGCTCGTTGCGTGCGCCGCGCTCGCCCATCACGTAGGCCCGCAAGGGTCCGTGGCCGATCTGCGAGCCGAGGTCCATGACCCGCGGCGTCCCTGCCAACGCGTCGAGGTACTGGGGATAGGTCTCCCACCCCCACCGCAACCCCTCCGTCATCGCCGACCCGGGGATGTCCTCCACGCCCTCCATCAGGGCGATCAGCCACTCGTGACGATCGGGCGCGGCCGGGGCGAAACCGACGCCGCAGTTGCCCATGACCGCGGTGGTGACGCCGTGCCACGACGACGGCGTCATCCACGGATCCCAGGTGGCCTGGGCGTCGTAGTGGGTGTGCACGTCGACGAACCCCGGCGTGACCAGCAGTCCGTCGGCGTCGAGGGTCTCGGCACCTCGGCCGGCCTGCCCCGGCGCGGTGACCTCCACGACGAGACCGTCGTCGACCACCACGTCACCATGGCGCGCCGGCCCGCCACTGCCGTCCACCACCAGCCCGCCGCGGATCACCAGGTCTGCCACGGACGTCATCCTGCCAGGGGGCCGACCTCGCCGTGGAGCTTGCCGTTGCTGCTGATCGCGGTGTCGCTCGTGTAGGTGCGCGCGCCGTGGCGGTCGGTGAAGGTGCCACCCGCCTGCTCGACGATCACCATCACGGCGGCCAGGTCGTAGGCGGCGACCCCGACGGCGTCGACGGCCAGGTCGACGGCGCCCTCGGCGACGAGCATGTGCTGCCAGAAGTCACCGAACCCGCGGGCCCGGTAGGCGCGTTGTTGCAACTGCACCAACTCGCCGGTGAGCCCGAGTTCGTCCCAGCCGGGGGAGAAGGTGACCGACACCTGGGCCTCGCCGATGGCGGACACCTCGCTGACCCGGCACGGCCGCCCGTCGGCGAAGGCCCCCAGCCCGGCGGCGGCCCACCAGCGCAGACCCATCGCCGGCGCCGACACCACGCCGACGACGGGCCCGCGGTCGACGTGGGTGAGGGCGATCAGGCTGGCCCACACCGGGATGCCGCGCACGAAGTTGGAGGTCCCGTCGATGGGGTCGATGACCCACTGCCACGGCGACTGGGCGTCGCCCACCAGGCCGTGCTCCTCCCCGAACAAGCCGTGCCCCACCCGCTCCGTGAGCACCAGGCGGCTGATGGCGGCCTCGGACTCACGGTCGGCCTCTGTGACCTCGGTGCGGTTGGCCTTCCAGTCCACGTTGAAGCTGCGATGGCGGTAGTGGGCCAGGGTGATCGAGTCGGCCAGATCGGCGGCGCGCAACGCCAACTCGAGATCGGCGGCGAGATCCATCAGAGCTGTCCGAGCACCGCGGCGGCGATGCCGGCGGCGTCCAGGCCGCAGGCCGCCAGGATCTGGTCCGGCTTGCCCTGGGAGATGAACCGGGTGGGCAGCCCGAGCACCTCCACCCTGGTCGACTCGTCGCGCCGGGCGATCTCGCCGAACATCGCCATGCCGATCCCGCCGTCACGGACACCGTCTTCGCAGGTGACCACGACGCGGTGTGCGGCGGCGTCGTCCAGCATCGCAGCGTCGAGCGGCGCGCAACTGCGCACGTCCCACACGGTTGCGGCGACACCGCGCTCGGCAAGCTGGTCGGCGGCTTTCAGCGCCGCGCCCACCAGCCGTCCGACGGCCAGGATGCACGCGCTGGTGTCCCCGCTGCGCAGCCGGTTGGCCGCCAGACCCGTGCCGACCTCCAACTCGCCCACCTGGCGGGCTGCGCCGTTCGGGTAGCGGATGGCCACCGGACCCTCGTCGGCCAGCGACAGCGCGTCGTGCAACATGACGTGGAGCTCCTGGGCGCTGGACGGGGCCAGCACGCGCATCCCCGGCACCTTCGACAGCAGCGCCAGGTCGTACACCCCGTGGTGGCTGGGGCCGTTGTCACCGGTGATCCCGGCGCGGTCGATGCAGAACACCACCGCCAGGCGGTGCAGGGCGACGTCGTAGACGATCTGGTCCCAGGCCCGGTTCAGGAACGTGCTGTAGATGGCCACCACCGGGCGCAGGCCGCCGAGGGCCATGCCGGCGGCGCCGGTGACGGCGTGCTGCTCGGCGATGCCCACGTCGAAGAACCGGTCGGGGAAGCGGGTCTGGAACGGGATCAGCCCGGTGGGCCCCGGCATGGCCGCGGTGAGCGCAACGACGCGCTGATCCGCTTCGGCCTCCTTGATGACCGCCTCGGCAAAGGCCTGGGTGTACCCCGTCGGCACCGCCTTGGGCGGGCCGATCGTCGGGTCGAACACGGGGGCGTCGTGGAGGTGCTTCTCGTCGTCGTCCTCGGCAGGGCTGTAGCCGCGGCCCTTCTGGGTGACCGTGTGGATGATGATCGGCCCCTCGGCGCTGAGCTCGATCGCATTGCGGAACGTGCGTTCCATCTCGGCGATGTCGTGGCCGTCGACCGGCCCGATGTAGCGGACGCCGAGCGCCTCGAAGAACGATGGCGGCTGGAGGAACTCACGCACCGCAGCCTTGATGGCTTCGACGCCCTTTTCGGCTTGCGGGCCGACGTAGGGCAGATCATGGATGAAGTGCTCCAGCTTGCGCTGGCGGCGCACGTACACCGGGTTCTGGCGGATGGACGTCAGGCTCTGTGACAGGCGGGTGGTGATCCGTTGCGGCAGGCTCGGATGATCGGCCATGTCCGAATCGACGCCCACCGGCCCCGCCACCAGGTTGGAGATCGTCGGCGCGTAGCTGCGCCCGTTGTCGTTGAGGACGATGATGACGCGGCTGGCGGGAGTGTCCGATGTTGTTCAGCGCCTCGTAGGCCATCCCGCCGGTCAGTGACCCGTCGCCGATCACCGCGACGATGTGGCGGTGGTGGTCGGTTCCCGCCCCGCGGGCAACCGACATGCCGTAGGCGTACGACAGCACCGTGGACGCGTGGCTGTTCTCGATGAAGTCGTGCGGGCTCTCCTCCCGGCTGGGATAGCCGCTCAACCCGCCGGCCTGGCGGAGCCGCTCAAAGCCGGTCTGGCGACCGGTGACGATCTTGTGCACGTAGGCCTGGTGCCCGGTGTCCCACAGGATCGCGTCGGTGGGGGAGTCGAAGACCCGGTGCAGCGCCAGGGTGAGCTCCACGGCGCCGAGATTGCTGCCGAGGTGCCCGCCCGTCTCGGCGACGGCACGGACGATGAAGTCGCGGATCTCGCCGGCCAACTCGCCGAGTTCGGAGGTGCTGAGCGTGCGCAAGTCGGCGGGCTGGCGGATTCGCGAGAGATCCATGGCGGCTTCACGATACTGCCGGTGCGCTGCCAGGTTGGCTCGCACGCCGCGGTTTGCTGACGTCCCCAGGAACCGCTTGACTGAGCCGATGGGGAGCACACCGATCGAGGGACACGCCGGTCAGCAGGCCGTCGCGGCCATGCTGGCGTTCGGCACCGACACGATGTTCACGCTGAACGGCGGGCACATCTGGCCGCTGTACGAGGCAGCACGGGACCAGGGCATGCGTGTGGTCGACACCCGCCACGAGCAGACCGCCACCTTCGCCGCCGAGGGCTACGCCAAGCTCACCCGGCGGCCCGGGCTTGCCGCGCTCACCGCCGGCCCGGGGATCACCAACGGTGTCTCGGCGGTGACCAGCGCCTGGTTCAACGGGTCGCCGCTCGTCGTGCTGGGCGGGCGCGCCGGGCAGTTCCGCTGGGGATCCGGGTCCCTGCAGGAGATGGATCACGTGCCGGTCATGGCCAGCATCACCAAGTCGGCCGCCACCGTGTTCGATTCCTCGCAGGCCGCAGCCATGGTCCACGCCGCAGCACGCACGGCGTGCGCCCCGCACCGCGGCCCGACCTTCTTGGACTTCCCCCTCGACGTGTTCGGCCCATCGTCGGGGCAGTTGCCGGTGGTCGACGCCTCGACGGCAGCGGCGGATCCGCCGGATCCCGCCACCATCGCCGAAGTGGTGGCGCTGCTGCGCGCCGCGTGGCGGCCGGCGTTGCTGGTGGGCAGTGACGCCTACTGGGCAGGCGCCTGGGACGAGGTTCGCGCCGCGGCCGAGCACCTCGACGTGCCGTGCTTCTTCAACGGTCTCGGCCGCGGGCTGCTCCCTGCCGATCACCGCCTGGCTTTCCTGCGCACCAGGGGCGTGCTCAAGCAGCGCGCCGACCTGGTGGTGGTGATCGGCACACCGCTGGACTTCCGCCTGGGGTTCGGCTCGTTCGGTCAGGCCACCGTGGCCCACGTGGTGGACGCCGAGTCCCAGCGAGCCCGGCACGTCAGCGTGGCGACCGTGGTGGGCGACATCCGGACCACGCTGGCCGCGCTGGCCGCCGGGCCTGGAGCGTCGCGGTCCGAGTGGGTCGACGAGCTGCGCCAGGCCGAGACCCGCCGGGCCGCCGCCGATCAGGACCTGCTGAGCGCCGACACCGATCCGATCAAGCCGTCACGGATCTACGGCGAACTGGCCCGCCGCCTGGAGCGCGACGCCGTGGTCATCTGCGACGGTGGGGACTTCGCCTCCTACGCCGGCAAGTTCGTCGAGGTCTTCCAGCCGGGCTGCTGGCTGGACACCGGTCCGTACGGGTGCCTCGGCAACGGCCCGGGGTACGCCATCGCGGCCCGGACGGTACGCCCGTCCAGCCAGATCGTGTTGCTCCTCGGCGACGGCGCTGCCGGATTCAGCCTGATGGACGTGGACACCATGGTGCGTCACCGCCTGCCGGTGGTGATGGTGGTGGGCAACAACGGGATGTGGGGTCTGGAGAAGCACCCGATGCAGGCCATCTACGGCTGGGACATGGCCTGCGACCTGCAGGCCGACTGCCGCTACGACCAGGTGGTCACCGCCCTGGGCGGCGCCGGGGAGACCGTCACGAGCCCCGCCGGCATCGGTCCGGCGCTCGAACGGGCCTTCGCCAGTGGCGTGCCATATCTGGTCAACGTGCGTACGGATCCTGCCGACGTGTACCCGCGCACGTCCGACCTCGGCTAGGCCCGCCTACTCTCCACGGCGATGCGCACCCGCCGCCTGACCTAGCACCGATCGAGCCGATGATCGAGGCCACCGAACGCCTGCGCACGGACGGGCCGGTGATGTACGTCACGATCTACAACCGCGGTGATGCGGCATCGCTCGTCACGGTCGAGACGCTCGACGACCTGGGCGAGATCGGTGGCATCGTCTTCAACGGAACCACGGGCGAGGTCATCGGTGAGTACGAGACCCAGCACTACGACGACCTCGCCAGCCGTACCCAGCAGTCGCTGATCTCATTGCACACTGGTGGGTTCGCCGGACCGCTCCTCCGCTGGGCGTACCTGCTCGCAGGGGCGGCCGGATCGGCGATGATCGCCACCGGGATGATCCTGTGGAGCGTGCGGCGTCGCGAACGAGCCCAACGCCAGGATGGGAAGGCTGGCTTCGGTCTCGTGGTCGTGGAGCGCTCGACCGTTGCTGTAGTGGTCGGTCTGCTCATCGCCGTCGCCGCATACTTCTGGGCCAACCGGCTCCTGCCACACATCGTGGACGACGCCCCGCGATGGGAGATCGATGTTCTCTTCGTCGTGTGGGGCCTCACCTTCCTCCACGCCTCACTGCGACCAACCCGCGCCGGATATCGGGAGCAGCTCATTGCGTTGGCAGTCGTGTCGGGGTTCGTACCGTTGGTGAATGCGTTGACGTCCGATCTCCACATCGGCACCACGCTGTTCGGCGGAGCGTCCCGACGCGACTGGGGTCTCGCCGCCGTCGACCTGACGTTGTTCGCGGTCGGGGTGGTAGCGGGCGCCGCCGTGTGGCGGATGGGGATCCGTTCCCCGCGGCACGCGGACGACGATCAATCGGAGTCGATCGTGTCTCGCGGACTCTCAGGCGTCGGCTCGTGAGCGGCATCGCTGCCTTCATCCTGTGTGTGGCCGGCTTTGCGGGAACCGCATTGGCCAAGGGGCCGCACCATCGCGCCGTGTTCGACCGTGAACCGACCGGCGTCCGAAGCCACATCTTCCGAGTCGCCGGATACGCCGCCTTCGCCGTGACGCTCGGCCTTGCGATCGCCGAGTTCGGCGTGGGGTACGGTCTCGTCGTGCTCGCGGCGCTCGCCAACGTTGCCGGGCTCGTGGTCGCTGGACTACTCGCTTGGTCGGCCGGACGAACCAGGCGTGCCTCCCACCCAGACGCTCGCCTTTGACGAGGTCGACGCCGCTCACCTGTGCCCGAGGTTTTCGGGGTCACGGTGATGCACTCGGCTGGGATCAAGGGGCGAAGTCGGTGTAGGCCGCCGAGCCGACGACGCCGTACAGACTCATGATGTTGCTGTAGTTGTTGACGACTTTCACATGTACTACGTACACGTGACCATCGAGGACGCCGTGCTGCGAGACTTGCATCGGTCTGCGGTCGAAGCTGGTCGACGCGGCGTCGCGATCCCGTCGATCGATCTCGACGCCATGGCCAGCAGGCCAGTTCGTGCCGGGCGAGCCAGCGACAGACTCCACACGCAGCCTCGACTTCGACCGCGTCCACGTCGCAGGGCAGGCGTTCCCCGACAGCGACGTGAGGTCGATGTCAGCTACCGGTCTGGGCACCCACGTCGGCGGCCAACGCGCACGCCAGATCAGTCCACTGTCAGCTCGCCTGACACCAGAGTTCTCGTCGCGCCTCCGACCCACACGTCGGCACCGACGGCCTCGACGTGGAGTCGGGCGTCGCGCCCGAGGAGTGTGCCCTGCCGTGCGGTGAAGCGCTGCGGAAGCCGTCCGAGCGGGACCAGCCACTGGGCCAGCGCGGCGTTGAACGACCCGGTGGCGACGTCTTCGCCGATGGTCCCGTAGGTCGGGTAGAAGGTTCGCACCTCGACCTGCGCACCGAGGGATTCGGCGTCTGCCGGTGCATGCGGTCCGGCGACGCCGACACAGACGTTGCCGAGTGAGGCGACGGTCGGCTGCAGGGCGAGGACGTCGTCGGCGCTGTTGAGCAAAACGCCGATCCATCCTGGCCCGTTGTCGCACCACGCGGCGTCGACCATGGCGTCGACCTCGAGTACGAGCGTGGAGGCGACATCGGCGAGCTCATCGGGAGTCAACGGCCCGCCCCGTTGCAGCGGCGGGGCCCGAAAGGCAAGGTGTGCATCGCGACGCAGTTCGATCAGACCGGCGGCGCACTCCTGGACAAGGCGTTGCCGGTTCGTGGATGCAGCATCGTTGGACCCGAGCCAGGCATGAGCGGCACCGAGCGTCGGGTGTCCAGCGAAGGGCAACTCGCCTTCGGTGGTGAAGATCCGCAACGCGTAGTCGGCCCCGGCCGATGTGGGCGTCGTCAGGAAGGCGGTTTCCGACAGGTTCGTCCACCGGGCAATGGCCAACATCTCGCCATCGGACAGCGACCCGGAATCGTGAATCACGGCGACCGGGTTGCCGGAGAACGGAACCAGGCCGAAGACGTCGACGTAGTCGACCCTCATCACCGCCCCCTCAGGCGCCGAACGTCCGCACAGGGCGACCGACGACACCGGGACGAACTCGGAACAGCGACCCGGCCAGCGGGTCGGCCTCCACATCGACCTTCTCTTGCGACGTGGTGATGTACAGCGTGCCGAGGTCGTCGTCTCCGAAGGTGCAGGCGGTGACCTTCGATGCGGGCACCTCGATGACGTGGTCGAGCACGCCGTCGGGGGTGTAGCGGTGCACCTCACCGGCGTTGGCGATCGCCGTCCAGATACAGCCGTCGGCATCGATCGTCAAACCGTCGGGCCGTCCACCGTCGCGGATCTCGACGAACGGCCGGCGCCCTTCGAGACCTCGGTCCGGGCTCCAATCGAAAACGTCGATGCGCTGTGTGGCGGTGTCGATGTAGAAGGCGAGAGAGCCGTCGGCCGACCAGTCGATGCCGTTCGAGATCGTGACGTCGGCCACGGCAGTGCTCACCTCGAAGTCGGCACTGATCCGGTACAGGGTGGCCGCACCGACCGTCTTGTCGTAGGCCATGCTGCCGCAATAGAACGAGCCGTCCGGGGCGCAGCCGCCTTCGTTCATTCGGATGGCCTCGCTCGTCCACAGCTCGATGCGCCGCTCAACCGCTCCGGCGGCGCCGACGGCGATGACGCCGCGCTCGACGGCGATGATCGCCCCGCCGACCGATCGCGGACGCACCACGGCGGCAATGCGGTCGACGTGGGTGCGGGTGACCTCGCCGTCGACCAGCTCAAGGATGTCACCGCGGGTCATGTCGACCCAGCGGAGGCCGCCCCACGATGGGGACCAACATGGGCCTTCGCCGTGTTCAGCAATCGGCCCGGTGACCTGCTCGAGCGTGTCGCTCATCGTCCGATCCTTTCAGCCTCGGGGCCGACAGCGTTGACCCGCTCACCGGCAAGCTGCTGCTGGTCTGGAACATCGATACGGTCATCGTAGAGTCAGCCGCGCGGCGCTGCCGCAACCACGCAACCGGTACCGTCCTGGGCGTGCGTTGGGATCCCGTGCAGTACGGACGGTTCGCCGCCGAGCGAGGCCGGCCGTTCGACGACCTGTTGGCGCGAGTGCAGCCATCGGTCGAGCCGTCATTCGTCGTCGACCTCGGCTGCGGACCAGGAAACCTGACCGCCACGTTGGCCAAGCGTTGGCCACGTGCCGAGGTGCTCGGTGTCGACTCGAGCCCGGAGATGATCGCCACGGCCACGGCGATGGCCGACGACCGCCTGCACTTCGTCGAGGGAGACCTTGCCATCTGGCACGCGTCGCGCCCGGCCGACGTGGTCGTCTCCAACGCCGCGCTGCAGTGGGTACCGCAGCACATCAACGTCCTGCCCCACCTGGCCGGCATGGTCGCCGCCAACGGTTGGCTGGCCTTCCAGGTTCCCGGCAACTACGCCGACCCGTCGCACACGTTGATCGATGACCTCCGCCGATCGCCGAAGTGGCGTGACGTCGTCGGCGACGAACATGCCTCGCTGTCGAGATGGCAGAACGTCCCAGACACGGCTGACTACGTCGAGGCGTTGTGGGCCTGCAACGGGGTCGATCTCGTCGACGTGTGGGAGTCGACCTACTTCCACGTGCTCGCCGGGGACGATCCGGTGTGGCAGTGGATGCGCGGCACGGGCTTTCGGCCGGTGCTGTCCGCTGTGCCCGAGGAGCGCAGGGACGAGTTCGACCACGACTATCGAGACCTGCTCCGCCAGGCCTATCCCGCCCGGTCGTACGGGACGGTGTTGTCCTTCCGACGCCTGTTCGCCGTCGCCCATCTCACCCGCTGATCTCGCGACACCGGCCAACGGCGGCGTGGCTACCAGGTGAGGCGAGCGACGATCTCGCCGTGGTCGATCTCTCCGGTGGGAACGAAACCGAGTCGCTCGTAGAAGCGCCGCGGGCTGCCTGGGCCGTCGACCCAGCTGACCATCAGCGAGGCGTGGCCGGCGGCGCGTAGCCGTTCGATCACCTGACCAACGGCGACCTCACCGATGCCCCGCCGTTGCTCCATGCGGTCGATCAGCAGTCGCCACAGGTACGGCTCGGGGTGGTGCGCGGTGGCTTCGCTGAGCATCACGAACCCGGCCGGGGAGCCGTCTGCCTCGATCCCGCGCATCCACGGCACCACCGGTGAGCCGCCGACCACCTCGGGGAAGAGTGCGTCGCGGAAGCTCTTGGGCATCGGCGCCACCAGCCGCTCCTGAGACCGATGAGTGCGCAATGCGGCGTACCGCCCAACGTTGCTCGGGCCGAGCTCGACCAGCGCAACCTTGTCCGGGCGCCGGCGCGACCGGCCGACCCACTGCCGCCATTCGGCGAGCAACATCGCGTAGTACAGGTTGTCCTCCCAACCCATGCGGCCGGGATAGTTCATCCGCGTTCGGGCCTCGAAGGTCATCCCGACCGCCTCGCACAGCCGCGCCGAAGCGATGTTGTCGACGTGCATCTCGGCGGCGATCCGGTGGACGCCGAAGGCGGTGAACAACTGCTCGACCACCGCGCTGACCGCTTCACGGCCGAGGCCGCGACCCTGCCAGCCGGTACGCAGCGTCCAGCCCATGTCGGCCAGACCGTCGTCGACACGCACGTACAGATCACCGATCAACGTCCCGTCGAATTCGATGCCGAGGTTCGTGCCGGCGGCGTAGTCGATGCCCCCATCGGCTTCGCCAGCGACGTGAGCGGCGAGTCGGTGGTCGCTGTACGGCAGCGTCCAATCCTGGTACATGGCGACGTCGCCGTCGTTGCGATAGTTGGCGATGATCGGCACGTCGCCGAGGCCGAGTTGGCGGACCGTCAGCCGTGGTGTGCGTAGCGGCAACATTCGACGCAGCGTAGGAGCCGATGCGCCGTACCTGGTCTGAGTTTGTGGAGACGTCACGGTGGTGCCCACCTACGCGACACGTACGCGAACGCGTCCGAGTCCGACGCGGCGGCGGGCGGCGGAGTGGGTCTCACGGACAACTCCCTGTAAGATACGTCCGTTTGAAATTGGAGATGTCTGAAAAGCGGTGGAGCACAGATGAGAAGGTCAAACATGGTCCGGCGTCAGCGCCTGGTCACCGCGGCGATGGTGCTGCTCGGTTCGCTGGCCACGATGGCCGTCGCCGGGCCGGTCTCGGCCGCACCTGGTCGGGCGGGTCACCCGGTCGCCCGGCAGCAGGAGCCGGCGACGCCGCCGTCGGCGGCCAGCACCCCAACCTCGGTCGCGCCCGACCCGACCACGGTGCCCAACACGGGAACCGCCCCCGACTCCTCGACCACCGTGCCACCGTCCACGACAACCAGCCCGACAACCACGCCGGACACCACCCCGGCCTCAACCCCCGACACCACAGCACAGCCTGAACCCGCCGAGAGCGCGCGGATCGTCGCCCCGATCAGCGGGACGATTCGGATCGACACCGACGCCGACGGCACCGCCGAGACGATCACGACCCCCGGCCTGACCGAACCGGCCTTCAGCGCGGCGACCGTGGACCTCGTCTGCGTGGCGACCGGTGCCGTGTTGAAGTCGACGACGCCAGCGGCGAACGGCACCTGGACGCTCACCGACCTGCCCCTCGACCCGTGTACGGAGGTTGCCATCCGGGTGACGTCGACCAACCCAGGTGTACGTCCTGAGCCCTGCCGGCGACACGCCGCGGACATCGCCCCCAACCGTGGGGAGCAGTGCGACGTTCCCGTACGCCGAGGACACACCACCGATCGTGCTGAACACCCTCGTTCGTCCCGACTGGGAGCTGGATATCAAGATCCCGATCGACGGAGCCACCAGCCTTCCCGCCGTCTACGACGGGGCCCCGACCTTCGACACGACGAACTGCGCGCAGCCTGGATACGACTGCGCCAGCCAGAACATGGTCGTACGAACGGCAGACACCGTCACCTACACCCTCGCCGTGACCGCCTCGTCGTCGACATCGTCGTCACCGACGCTGAGCAACGTCGTCGTCGAACAGACGGTCACCTTCATCGATGGCGCCAGCGGCAACTTCGAGCGCATTCCGGCTCGTTGCACGCCGGGCGGCGGCGGCGGTAGCCACGCCGCCGAGCCAGATCGTGGCGATGCCGAGCGGAACGGTGATCGCTGGCGGTTCGACGCCCCCGGCCGGAACCACGAGCATCGTACTGCGGTGCAATCTCGGCACATGGTCGCAAACCGGCTCAGCCGTGACGTTTCAGCCGGTGTTCAAGCCCTACACCACCTCGCCGAACGGGTCGAGCCTGCAGATGTCGGCTCGCACGTACGCCGTCGACGCCGGCAACGTGCCGACCGCCGTCCCCGACGGGCCGGTGGAGTACGGGCCGATCGACATCACCGCCGCGCCGCGCTACGACCTCTCCAAGCGAGGCTTCTTCAACGCCGACGCCGTACGACGCGACATCGGCAACGGGCTCGAAGCCGGCTATATCACCTACGTCGTGATCGCCATCTCCTCCGACCGCGCCGTCGGGGTGGAGGCGCTCCAGCAGCCGATCACGATCACCGAGGACGTTGTCGCCCAGTTCCGCTCCGGTGCCATCGTCAATGCACTGACCGACTTCCGCTATGCGATCGTGGAATGCATCCCGAATACGAGCCCGTTCGTCGGGACCGTCGGCGGTATGAACGGGCCGTACGGCTCCTTCTCCACCCAATCGTCAACGGTGGTCAACTCGGGCACCTGCTCGGCAACTCGCACCAACCCTGGCGACCAGACCTCGGATTACCAGCTGACCTTCAGCGGCATCGACATGACCGGCAAGCGCTACCCGACCGTCGCCGCCGGTGGCAGCTCGCTGGCAGCGGGGCCGTATTACGTCGCCAGCTACCGGGTGCAGGTCTTCATTCCCCTGAGTTCCATCGACGCCGCCGACGGCACCCCGGGGGACGGGCGCGGATCCGTCTCGCTCACCAACCGAGTGGGAGGGTTCGATCCCACTGGCGTCAGCGGGACGACCTCCAACTTCGGCGACGAACTGGAACCCGGCTACTGCCAACCGGAGTCCGTCGACGCGACGTCGACCACCTCACTGCAGTGCGCCCCGATGCCGACGACGCCGCCCACCATCTCGAACAACGTCGCCGGCCCGACGACGTTCAACCTCGGGGCAGGCTCGTTCGGAAAGTACCTGGTCAACGCCTTGACGCCGTACACGAACAGCTACAACGTGATCCAGGGATCGGCGACGACGCACGACGGACAAGCAACCCTTTCCCCAGGTCAGACGTTTGAAGCGATGATCATCTGGCGTAACTCGTCGGTTTCGCCGGGTTGGACCAACTCGCGGTGGTGCGACGTCTTCGACAACACCATGGCACAGCTTGCTCCGACATCGGCGACGATGACCGGTGGCAGCGCCAGCTTGTACGCATACATGGTCGACGTCGCGGCGACAGCGACGGCAAACCAGGCGATGAATTCCCGCTGGATCTTCGAATACGCCAACATCCCGGTGAGCGGAGACGACCCGCTGAGCGGAGGCTACGACCTCTCCACCGGCCGCTACACCGGTACCTGGGCCTCGATGGCCTCGAAACGATGCGATGACGGTGCGGCCCCCGCAGGCTGGTTCACCGACCCGAATTCCGTCCCCGGCGGAATCGATGCGGTGAATGCCGTGCGAGCTCGTCCGGCAACCGACCCGGAGACCGGCGAGCTGTACGTTCAGGAGCCAGGGATTGACTACCGAATGTTCATCCCGTTCCGCGTTCGCGACACCTTCCTAGGTGGTCCGCACGCCGGTGACACCATCCCGGCCGGAGCAGTGATCGCCAACTTCGGAGCGGCCCGCTCCGACCAAGACCGACCGAACTGGACGTCCCGGGCGTACCTGCCGTCACCGGAGAATTCGAATATCGACGGAGATCGGGTGACGGTCATCCGAGCCACCTCCGCACTGCAGAAGCAGACCATCAGGGTCGACGGCATCGGAGACGGGGCCGCGGTCGTCGGCACCACCGGGGCCGCCGTCGCCGGCAATCAGGTGGTATGGGAGATCATCCCGACGATCAGCTCACTGGCCGAACAGCCGACGCCGATCACCAACGTGACAATCGTGGACGTGCTGCCACCGGGCGCCGTCTACGACGCCGACTGCACCGCAGCGATTACCGGCGGCACGCCAGCAACCTCCGTCGAATACGACACGCCGTCGGCCGGCAAGACCAGGCTGACGTGGCTGCTCGGCACGATCACGCCGAACACGACGATTCCCAACCGAAGAATCTGCACCGGCACCGACCCGTTCCTCACGCAAGGCACCGCGCTCGTCAACACCGCCACGCTCACCGGCGACAGGTTGCTGCCCAAGAGCGACGACCACACCGTGGTCCTCGATCAGGCCGGTGGGCTGCAGTTGCGCAAGACCGTTGACGCGCCGCTCGATCTGGTCAACGACGATCAGACCTACAGCCTGGCAATTCGGAACCTCTCCGGCACCCTCACCGTCGGAGCGCCGACGATTATCGAACTGATCCCCTACAACGGCGATGCGTCGGCAACCGGGTTGACGCGCTCGCCCGGCTCGAACTTCACCGGCGAGTACGCCTTGACCGGCGCACCGGTGGTGACGAGCAGCGGCGGAGCCGCGTACCCGCACACGATGTACTACACCTCCGACGCGTCGAACACGGTCAACCAGAACCTCAACACCAACACCAACGTGTGGTGTACCCAGGCCCAGTTCGGCTCGGCCGGTTGCCCGGCCTCCTTCGCCGACGTCACCGCACTGAAGATGGTCGGGTCGGCGAACCTGTCGCCGACCGCCGTCCCGGCGACCTCCGGACTGACGATGACCTTCACCACTCAGGCCGGCGACACCGCCGATCCGTTTTCGAGCACAGCCAACAAGGCCGACGATCGCTACTTGAACCGCTTCACCGCCTTCTCCTCGACGTACTCGAGCAACGCAGCGTTCCAGCAGCTGGCTTCCAATCTGGTTGCCGTGCGTACGGTTGGGCTGCGCGTCGGTGACCTGGTGTTCGCCGACCGCGACGGCGATGGCGCATACGACCCGTCGATCGACCGTCTTGTCCCCGATGGGGTGACCGTCAAGTTGTGGTACCTCGGCGGTGCCGACCCGTATCTGGTGGACACCACGACAACCTCGGCAGGGGTCTACCACTTCACGGACCTGCCGCCCGGCAAATATCGAGTGGAAGTGCCCGGGACCGAGTTCCAGTCCGGGGGGCTCCTGTCCGGTTGGGTGTTGACGCCCGCGCCCGCGTCCGGCGACGTGGACGAGAACGACGACCGCTCCCACGACGCCGTCGCCGGACCAGACGGCAGCATCGTGTCCAACGAGTTCACGCTGTCGGCAACCGTGTCCGGTGCCGCACTGACCGGCGACGAGCCGGAGGGAGACGACATCCACGGTGTCGGCGATCCCAACGATTCGCTGTCCAACCTGTCGATCGACCTCGCGCTCGTGCCACCCGCAGCGATCGACATCGAAAAGGAGATCTGCCTGTCAGCGGCGAACGATTGTGACCCTGAGGCCGCCGTCGGCGCGGGCGGATGGTCGGTTGATTCGACACCCGGTGATGGGCCGACCGGCGAAACAGGGGTGCGTCGCCTTGGCGCCACCGCACTGTGGCGCATCGTGGTCACCAACACCGGTCAGCAGGTGCTCACCAACGTCGTGGTCACCGACCCCGTCGTCTCCGGCTGCGCGGCGACGAGTACCGATCATGATGGCCTGGCCCGGATGGTTCCCGGCGCGGTCGTCCGTTGGACCTGCGAGTCCACCGACCTCACCGCCGACATTGCTCCGAACACGGCGCAGGTCACCGCGACGCCAGTGATCGGGCAGAATCCCACCGACACCGACACCGCCAACGTGGTCATCGCCAAGCCGGGTGTCTACACCCTCGTCAAAATCCTCGACGACCCGGTGGCCGACGACTCGCTCGGCGACGCAACCACGTACCCGGTGACGGTCACCTGCACCGATCCGCGCGGCACGGTGACCGAGCACTCGGTCGACCTGCCCGCCGACGGTACGAAGGTAGAGATCACCGGGATCCCCGACGGCTCGACCTGCACGGTCACCGAGACGGACGCGGATGGCGGAGTGCCGAGCTACGAGCCCGCCGACCAGGTCTCCGTGGTCAACACCGAGCCGGCGCTCGTCAACGTCACCAACACCTTCCCCGGGGTGAGCGTCACCAAGACGGTGGTCGACCCGTTGCCGGTCACGGCTGCGGACGGAACGGCCACCGTGACCTACGACATCACCGTGAAGAACCTCGCCGTGGCCGACGACACCTACGACCTGACCGACACGCTGGCCTTCGGCGAGGGAATCACGATCGTCTCGGCGACCGTGACGAACACCACCGGCGGCATGACACCGCGTAGCGACTGGGACGGCCGGGGCAGACCACCGTCGTGGCGGATGCGCCGATCGCCGGTCAGGCCGAGCACGTGTACACGGTGACCGTCGAGGTCACGGTGTCATCGACGCTCTCCGACGCTGCCGGCGACTGCACCGCAGACATCGGCGAGAACGGCTCGGGGTACACCAACTCGGCCGGGGTCACCTACCACGACCAGACCGCCACGGACGACGACTGCACGCCGGCAACGCGCCCGCCGTCGATCGATATCGAAAAGGAAGTGTGCATCTCCGTCGAAAACGACTGTGACCCGTCGGCGGCGATCGGATCAGGGGGCTGGTCGATCGACGGTGTCGCCGGGAATGGTCCGGACACCGAGGCGGCCGTCCGCCGGCTAGGTGCGACGGCGCTGTGGCGAATCGTCGTCACCAACACCGGCGGTCTCCCATTATCCGAGGTGACGGTGACCGACGCCGAGGTGGCCGCCTGCGCGGCAACCTCAGCCGAGCAAGGTGCACTGGCGCTCATGGCACCGGGGGCGGTGGTGAGTTGGACGTGCGAGAGCACCGACCTGACCACAGATATCGCCCCGAATACGGCCGAGGTCAGCGGTACCCCGCCGAGCGATCTGCCGCCGGTGTCGGACACCGACACTGCCAACGTGACCATCGCACCACCCGGAACGCTGACGCTCGCCAAGGCAATCATCGACCCGGTGACCACCGACGCGCTGGGCGACGCAGATTCGTTCCCGGTGACGGTGACGTGCACCGACCCGCGTGGCACGGAGCGAACGTTTGATGTCGAGCTGCCCGCCGACGGAACGACCGTCGAGGTTGACGGCATCGCCGACGGATCGTCGTGCACGGTCGAGGAGTTGGAAAGCGACGGCGGCGTTCCCAGTTACTCACCAGCCGATCCCGTGGAGGTGACCAACGAGGCGGGCGCGGCGCTGACGGTGACCAATACGTACCCGGGTGTCACGTTGACCAAGTCGGTGGTCGATCCGCTGCCGCTCACCGACGCAGCGGGCAACGTGACCGTCGTCTACACGATCACGGTGCGCAATGCCGGCCGTCTGGCAGACACCTACGACCTCAGCGACACCCTGGCCTTCGGCGAGGGCATCACCATCGTGTCGGCAACGGCGGTGAACACCACCGGCGGCGTCAGCCCGAACGTTTCCTGGGACGGCGTCGAACAGACCGCACTGGTCAGCGACGTTCCGATCGACGGGCTCGCCGCACACGTCTACACCGTCACGGTCAACGCCACCGTGGCGTCGACGATGACGGACAGCGCTGGCGACTGCACCATCACCAGCGGTGAAGACGGAACGGGTTCGCTGAACAGCGCAACCGTCACCTACCACGAGCAGACCAACACCGGCAGCGACTGCGCTCCAATCACTCGTGGTCCGTCGATCGACATCGAAAAGGAGATCTGCATATTGGTGGCCAACGACTGCGACCCCACGGCGGCCCTCGGTGACGGAGGCTGGTCGGTTGACGGGGTCGCCGGCAACGGGCCTGAGACGGAAACGGTCGAGCGTCCCTGGCAGGGCACTGCGCTGTGGCGAATCGTCGTCACCAACACGGGGGGTCAAACGCTGACCGACGTCGTCGTGACCGATCCGCTGGCCGACGCCTGTGCACGGGACAGCGCGTCGATCCCTGCCCTGGCCAGCGTCGCGCCGGCAGCGGTGGTTCGGTGGACATGTACCAGCACCAACCTCACGGCGGCGATCTCGCCGAACACAGCGACGGTGACGGCGAACCCACCGGGTGGCAGGGCACCGGTGGGCGACACCGATACCGCGTCGGTGACGGTTGGCAAGCAGCCTCCCGGCCCAACGCCAACCACGCGGCCAGCACCACCGCTGCCCGGTACCGGATCGGACAGTTCCGACACCCTTCGACTGGCGGCCTCGTTGCTGCTGATTGGGGTGGGGTTGGTGACCGTGGTCTACGTGTCTCGCTCGCGGCGTCGGACGACGGGCCACTGAGCGAGACGTATCCGGCTGCCGGGCCCGCGGGCCGCCCTGGCGTTGTTCGCCGGGCTCCCCTGAGCACCAGCAGATACTGTGCGAACGGCAAGCCGGCCGATCTTGGACTATGAGTACCTTTCTCAGGCCTGAGACCCCGCCAGCACAACGATGTGCGGTGGAAGCGGTCGACCTCGGTCGCATACATCGATGGAGCATGATGTCCAGATGAATCCAGTGAAACGATGCACTCGGTCGGCCGGTGTTGCCCTGTTCGGCGCAGCCGTCGTGTGTGTGCCGTCGGCGGTCGGGGCGTCGCCGGGTGCATCGGCGCCGCTGGCCACTGGGTCGTCTTCGCCGCTGCCTTCGCCATCCTCCTCGGCGCCGCCGGGGTGCGCAGCGCGCCAAGTGTGCTGATCGATCCGCTGCGCGACCAGTTCGGCTGGAGCCGGGGAACCGTCGGGTTGGCCGTCAGCATCAACGTGCTGTTGTTCGGCTTCATCGGGCCGTTCGCCGCTGCGCTCCAGCAGCGCTTCGGCCTGCGCCGGGTCACCTTGATCGCCCTGGTCGTGATCGGCATCGGCGCCCTGGCGACCACCCAGATGACCCAGCCGTGGCACCTCTACGGGTTGTGGGGTGTCGTGGTCGGTACCGGCTCGGGCTGCATGGCCACCGTCTTCGCCTCCACCGTGGCCAGCCGGTGGTTCGTGACCCGCCGCGGGCTGGTGACTGGGGCGCTCACTGCGGCGACGGCCAGCGGGCAGCTCGTCTTCCTTCCCCTGCTGACCACGCTGGCCACGCACCACGGGTGGCGGTGGGTGGGCCTCAGCGTCGCCATCGGCGTGTTCGCCGTGGTGCCGGTGGTGGTCCTGTTCCTGCGCGACCGGCCAGAGGACGTGGGCCTGCGGGCGTTCGGCGCCACCGACGACACGCCACCCGTGGCGCCGATCGGCAACCCGGTAGGCGCGGCGTTCGGCGCGTTGCGCGCCGCCTGGTCGTCAGGGGCGTTCTGGCTGCTGTTCGGCAGCTTCGCCGTGTGCGGCTTGTCCACCACCGGGCTGGTGCAGACGCACTTCATCTCCGCGGCGCACGAGTACGGGATGAGCGAGACCACGGCCGGCACGTACCTGGCGTTGATCGGTGGGTTCGACATCGCCGGCACGCTGTTCAGCGGGTGGCTCACCGACCGCGTGGACCCGCGCAAGCTACTGCTCGCCTACTACCTGCTGCGCGGGCTCAGCCTGTTCGCCCTCGACCCGGCGCTGGCCCACGGCGGCGGCAGCCTGTTCGGTTTCATGGCGTTCTACGGGCTCGACTGGGTGGCGACCGTGCCACCCACGATCGCACTGTGCATCCAGCACTTCGGCCGTGACCGTGGCCCGCTGGTGTACGGCTGGGTGTTCGCCGGGCACCAGATCGGCGGCGCGCTGGCGGCGTGGGGCGCCGGGGCGCTGCACGACTCGTCCGGTTCGTACAAACCGGCCTTCGTCGTTGCCGCTGTCTGCTGCCTCGTTGCCGCAGCGGGGGTCATGGCCATCCGCCGGCCGGACGAGCACGAGCCCGCCGGGTTCAGCCTCCGGACAGCGCCTGCATCAGGGTGATCTCCCCGTCGTGTTCCAGTGCCGTGGACAGCTCACGCACCGATTCCTGGCGGACGAAGACCTTCATGTGCACGCGCAGCGCGCCCTGCTCGTCCACCACCCGGAACCGCATGCCGGGGAACTGACGGTCGAGATCCTCGAGGACCTCGGCCACCGTGGTTCCGCAGGCCTCCACCACCGGAGCTCCCGCGGTGTAGGAGCGCAGCGGTGTGGGGATGCGCACCCGCATCAGGCGCACTCCACCGAGTAGATCTCCGGGAGGTGGGCGGCGATGCGCGTCCACCGCTGGCCCTCATCGGCGCTGGCCCACACCTCGCCGCTCGTGGTGCCGAAGTACACGCCCACCACCTCCTCGCGGTCGGTGGTCATCGCCTGGCGCTTGACGGTGAACCAGGCACGATCAGGCAGGCCGGTGTCCTGGCGATGCCAGGTGCTGCCCGCATCCCTGGTGCAGAACACGGCCGGGCGGCCGTCGGGGCTGGTACGCGGCCAGACGTCGGTTCCGTCCATCGGGAAGACCCAGGCCACGTCGGGGTCGGCGTGGTGCAACTCCACCGGAAAGCCGATGTCACCGACCGCGGCGGGCATGTTGTCGCCGATCCGCACCCAGGCCCCGTCGGGGCGGTCCATCCGGTACATGCCGCAGTGGTTCTGCTGGTACAGCCGGTCCGGGCTGGCCGGGTGCAGCCGGACGCAGTGCGGGTCGTGGCCGAACTCGGCGTCGGGCGAGGGCAGGAACTCGGCCTGCACGCCGCGGTTCAGCGGGCGCCAGTCGGCGCCGCCGTCGGTGGTCTCGAACACCCCTCCACCGGACAAGCCGATGTACATGTGCCGGGCGTCGCGCGGGTCGACGTTGATCGAGTGCAGCATCGAGCCGTCCGGGGTCTGCTCCTCGGGCCACTCCGCCCACGTCGTCCACATCGGATGGTCGTTCCAGCCGTCGACCGGCGCCCAGGTGTCGCCGTGGTCATGGGACACGAACAGACCCTGCGGCGAGCCGCCGGCGAACCATGTGCCCGGCTGGCTGGCGTGGCCGGGTGTCAGCCAGAACACCTTCTTCACGCTGCGACCGAGGGCCTCGCCGGTACGGAACGCCGGTGGCCTGCTCGCTTCTGTCCACGTGTCGCCACCGTCGGCCGAGCCGAAGACGGTGGGCCCGAGATGGCCGGTGCGCATGGCCGCGAGGATGCGCCGGGGATCGCGCGGGTCGGCCACGACGTGATGGGCGACGTGGCCGAGGAACGCCGGGCCGTCCAGCGTCCAGGCGCTGCGTCCGGCGTCGGAGGCCATGCTGAAGATGCCCTTGCGGGTGCCCAACAGGAGCGTGGTCATGGTGTCGGTCCCTTTCGCCTGCGTTCTCGGGAGCGTAGGCGGGCGCGGCGCCCGCCGCGGACGTCGCTCGGTAGGCTCCCCGAGATGATCGACCAAGACGTGTTGGAGCGTGTGCTCGCCCGCGGCGTACGTACTGGCGGTGAGTTCGCCGAGGTCTACGCCGAGGATCGCCGAGGAACCTCGGCCGGCCTCGACGACGGCAAGGTCGAGCAGGTCAACAGCGGCCGGGATCGCGGCGCCGGGATCCGGCGTGATCAAGGGCGAGACCACCGGGTTCGCCTACACCTCCGATCTGTCCGAGGCCGGGTTGGTCGGCGCCGCCGAGGCCGCCGCCGCGGCCGCCAGCCAGGGCGGCGGAGGGGTGCGCACCGTCGCGCTCGACTCCCGGCGGCACGCGCCGGGTCAGCCCCGTGGACCAGGACCCCACCGAGGTGTCGACGGCTGCCAAGGTGGAGTTGCTGTCGCGCATGGACGCCGCGGCCCGGGCCGCCGGGGCTGCGGTCACCCAGGTCAGCGCCAGCTACGCCGAGGGGCGCAAGCGGTTCCTCGTGGCCAACACCGACGGCGTGCTGGCCCACGACGAGCAGACCAGGATCAACGTTCGCTGCGTGGTCGTCGCCGACGGGGACAGCGGCATGCAGACCGGGTTCCAGAGCGCCGGCTTCACCATGGGCTACGAGATGTTCGACGCGGTGGACGTGGACGACCTGGCTCGGGAGGCGGCCCGCCAGGCGATGACCAAGCTGCGCGCCCGCCCGGCGCCGAGCGGCGCCCTGCCGGTGGTCATCAAGCGTGGGTCGGGCGGCGTGCTGTTCCACGAGGCCTGCGGTCACGGGCTGGAGGCCGACCTGGTGGGCAAGGGCGGCTCGGTGTATCGCGGCAAGCAGGGCCAGGTCGTCGCCTCGCCACTGATCACGTTGGTGGACGACGGGACGATGCGTGGCCAGTGGGGGGCCATCGGTTACGACGACGAGGGTCACCCCAGCGGTTACAACGTGCTGATCCAGGACGGCGTGCTGACCGACTACATGTGGGATTTCCTGCGGGCCCGCAAGGAGGGCCATGCCCAGTCGGGCAACGGGCGCCGGCAGAGCTACCAGCACCTGCCCATGGTGCGCATGACCAACACCTACGTGTTGAACGGACCGGACGATCCCGACGACATCATCGCCAATACCGACTACGGCGTGTACGTCGCCGAACTGGGCGGCGGGCAGGTCAACACGGCGTCGGGCGACTTCGTGTTCGGGATGCAGGAGGCCTACCTGATCGAGCACGGCGTGATCACCGAGCCGCTGCGTGAGGGCAACCTCATCGGCAACGGCCCCCAGGTCCTGTCCGACATCGACATGCTCGGCAACGACTTCGCCATGGGCCGCCCGGGAACCTGCGGCAAGGACGGCCAGGGGGTCCCCGTCGGCGACGGCCAGCCGACGCTGCGGGTCAAGGCGCTGACCATCGGCGGTACGGCGGCATGAGCGACCTGCTGGACATCGCCGACCGAGTCGTCGCCATGGCCAAGCCTGGCGAGCAGGTCGAGGCCTTCGTTGCCCGCGGCTCGGAGACCGACGTGCGTGTCTATCGGGGTGAGGTCGAGCACTTCGTCAGCGCCCAGAGCGAGGGCATCGGCATCCGCGTCATCCGGGACGGCAAGACCGGGTTCGCCTACGCCGGGACGCTGGACCCCGGTGTGGTCGCCGAGGTGTTGGCCGACGCCCGGGAGAACGTGGCCTTCGGCACCACCGACCCGTTCGCCGGGGTCGCCCAGCCCGATGGTGTGACGGTCACCGACGTCGAGCTGTGGAGCGACGAGTTGGCCCACTTCGCCGTCGAGGACAAGATCGCCCTGGCCAAGGAGTTGGAGCAGTACGTGCTCGGCGCCGACGCCCGGGTCACGGTGGAGGACGCCAACTACGCCGACGGCGGCGCCGAGGCCGCCGTGGCGAACACCGCCGGCATCCGTCGATACGGCCGGGAGAACGGGTGCTACCTGGTGGTCAGCTCGTTGGCCGAGGACGACGGCGAGATGCAGACCGGCTTCGGCTTCAGCGTCGGCCGCCAGCCGGACGAGCTCAGCGTGGCCAAGGCCGGTGGCGACGCCGCCGAGCGGGCTACCCGCCTGCTGGGCGCGATCAAGCCGGCCTCGAAGCGCACGACCGTGGTGCTCAGCCCCTACGTGACCGCCCAGTTCCTCGGGATCATCGGCGCCACGTTGAACGGCGAGAGCGTCAGCAAGGGGCGCAGCCTGTTCCGTGACCGGCTGGGTGATGCCATGGCCAACCCCCTGGTGACGCTGGTCGACGATCCCACCAACCCCCTGGCCTACACGGCTACCGATGTCGACGGTGAGGGACTGGCGGCGCGGCGCAACGTGCTGATCGACAACGGCGTGCTGCGCCAGTTCGTGCACAACACTTATTCGGCCAGGCGGATGACCTCGGCCAGCACTGGCAACGCCGTGCGCGGCGGGTTCAAGGGCACACCGGGAGTCGGCTGCCTGGCGCTGCAGTTGCAGCCCGGCACCCGGTCGGCCGAGGAACTGATCGCCGGCATCGATGACGGGGTGCTGATCTACGAGGTCTCCGGCATGCACAGCGGCGTCAACCCGATCTCGGGCGACTTCTCCACCGGCGCTTCCGGGCTCAGCATCACCAACGGTCAGCTTGGCCAACCGGTGCGCGAGTTCACCCTCGGCTCGACGCTGCAGCGGATGCTGCTCGACGTGGTCGACGTGGGCGCCGACGTCGAGTGGCTGCCGATGTCGGCCGCAGGCGTCAGCCTGGTCATCGCCGACGTGATGCTGTCGGGCACCTGACCCCACCCCATCGTGAGCGTCGGGACCGCTGTGGCCGCCCAACGCTCACGAAGCTCCCGCCTCGTGAGCGCCCGGGCCGCCCCAGCCGCCCAACGCTCACGGATGTGGGGTGAAGGTGTAGTCGGCGGGGTCGAGGGAGTGGGTCCAACGCCAGTAGTCCTGGGTGGGCCACGGTGACAAGGTGAACACCTTGCCCTGGGGGTTCTTGTAGTGCGAGTTCTTGATCGTCGGGTGTGACCACACCATCTGGTCGATCTCGCTGCGGTAGCGGGCCGCGTACTCCTCGTACGCAGCCTGGGTGACCTCGACAGTGTCGTAGCCGCCGGTGATCAGCCGGCGGATGCCGTCGAGCACGAAGCGCATCTGGCACTCGGACTGGTAGATCAGGTTGCCGCCGTGGGCCAGGTTGGTCCCCGGCCCGTACAGGCAGAACAGGTTCGGGTAGTCGGGGACGGTGATGCCGAGGTGGGCGGTGGGCTCGTCGCCCCACACCTCTCGCAGCGCCCGCCCGCTTCGCCCGACGACCTCCATCGGGTACAGGAAGTCGTTGTGCCGAAAGCCCGTGGCGTAGCAGATGATGTCGGCCGGGTAGTGACGCCCATCGGTGGTCACCACGCCGTCGGCGACGATGCGCTCGATCGGGGTGCGCACCAGCTCCACGTTGTCCCGGGTGAGGCACGACAGCCACGAGCCGTTGTCCTGCAGGGTGCGCTTGCCCGACGCCGGGTAGTCGGGGATGACCTTGGCCTGCAGGTCGGGATCGTCACCCACCTGGCTGATGATCCAGTTGGTGAAGAACTCGCGGGTGATCCGGTTGCCCTCGCTGATCGCCACGCCGTCCTTGCCGTCGTCGAAGCCCTGCTGGATCCGGCTGCGGTCCATGGTCAGGCCACCGCCGGGCAGGAAGGTGAGCAGCCGGAACCAGCGCCCGTAGAACGGCAGGTGGCGCATCGCCCAGGCGTCCCCGGCAGGCACGCCACGGTGGTAGTTCGGGTTGGGGAACATCCACTGCGCCGTCCGTTGGAACACAGTGAGCTGGGCGACGTCGGGCGCGATGGTGGGGGCGATCTGGAACCCGCTGGCCCCGGCGCCGATCTGGGCGACCCTCATGCCCCGGTAGTCCACCGAATGGTCCCAGCGGGCCGAGTGGAACGACGGCCCGGCGAAGTCGTCCATCCCCGGGATGTCGGGCAGCTTCGGGCGGTTCAGCGATCCCACGGCGCTGATCACGACCCTGGCGGTCAGGGTGTCGACGGCGCCGTCGGCGCCACGAAGCTCGGCGTACCAGCGCCGTTCCTCGCCGTTCCAGCGCAGCGCGGTGACCTCGGTCTGGAACCGGCAGTGGTCACGCACACCGTGCTCGTCGAGTACCCCCTCGAAGTACCGCTGCAGTTCAGCGTGCTGGACGAAATACTCGCTCCAGTGCTCACCACCGTCGCAGGCATACGTGTAGAAGTGGCTGCCGATGTCCACCCGTGCCCCGGGGTAGGTGTTCTCGAACCAGGTCCCCCCGGGGCCGGCGTTCTTCTCCACGATGGTGAAGGGGATCCCCGCCTGGCGCAGTTGCACGCCGGCGAGCAGGCCGGCCTCGCCGCAGCCGACGATCAACACCGGGTAGGCGGAGCGCTGCTCGGCGGTCAGTGAGTCCGCCCAGGAGGTGTCTGCCCACTGCGGACCGTCGAGCTGGAGGTCCTCGACGAACATGTCCACGGAGTCGTCCGGGATGGGCGCGCACAGCAGGAAGTGCATCATCTCGCGCAGCACGTCAGGCGCCGGCGGCGGCAGCGCCGGGCAGCCGCGGTCGCGGTAGGCGGCGAGGACCGGCAGCGCCCGCCGCCTGGCCTCTGCCTTGTCCGCCTCGCTCATGTACCCCTGGTACTCGTTGAGGAACGCCCCGGCCGGTTTCAGATCACCGCGTACCCACTGTGGGTCGCCGGTTAGGTGCACCAGAGAGCACAGCAAGACGGGGATGCTCACGTCCTCCAGCGCGGCGGCGATCGACGCGTCGTCGTCGGTGAACGGCAGGCCGTGGTGGATGTGGCGAACAACGCTCGCAGTCATGGGTGCAGATTCGCGCACGGGTATCGGGACGGGTGAGTCGGACTACGCCGGATCGTCCAGCCATTCGCCCACGACGCGGCAACGCACGCCGAGACGCCCGGCAACGCGGCTGTCGAGCACCACCATGCCCGCACGGGCGTCGCCCTTCGCCGCGATCGTGGTGCGGGTGATGATCCGCGGCTCGTGACCGAGCCACACGGCGTTCAGTTCGGCGAACTCGGCCACGCTCAGGTACTCGGGCGCGGCGACGTTCAGGACCCCGGCGTGGCGGCGCCAGTGGGCGATCCGGCTGATCGCCGCGGCGAGGTCTCCGGCGTGCGTGGGGCAGCGGACCTCGTCGGTGCAGAACGCCTCCTCGGCCTCGCCGGTGCACACCCGCTGCACGAGGCGCTGGAAGTCCGACAGGTCGTCGGTGCCGTACAGCATCGACGTGCGGACCACCGTGGCGTCGGGATAGGTCCGCAGCACCTCGAGTTCGGCCCGCGCCCGCCAGGCGCCCTCGTCGGTGATCGGGTCGGGCCGGTCGCCGTCGTCGTAGGGCACCGAGCGGCCGCGGAACACGGCGTCGGTCGAGACGTGGACGAAGCGTGTGCCCGACTTGGCCACGGCCACCGCGATGTTTCGCGTCCCATCGACGATCAGCCGCCGCTGGTCGCCACGCGGCGGGAGGTTGACGACGGCGTTGGGCTTCCACCCACACACCGCGTCGATCGTCGCCTCCCGGTCACAGAGGTCCAGCATGGTGGGCGGCGGCGCGACCAGCTCCCAACCATCGACCTCGGACGCCCGGACCAGATGGCGGCCGAGCAGTCGATCGGCGCCGAGGATGAGCATCAGCTTCTTGCGGTGGGAGCGGACCCGCACGCTCGCAGGTTACGGCGGCGCCGTGGCGGTAACTTCGCCGGGATGGCCCCGACCGACGTGCACCCCGGCAGTGACCCCGGTGGACCGCGGCGGATCGATGGCGGGCCGCCGCGGCCGCCGGCCGGCGCGGTGGAGCGACACCCGCATCTGGCCGCGCCGTGCCCGCCCGGGTGGGTGCGGGTGGACATGCACAGCCACACCATGTGGAGCGGTGACTCCACCACGACGCCCGACGAGCTGGCCGGCGCCGTGGCGGCAGCCGGGTTGGACGTGCTGTGCATCACCGATCACCAGACCGTCGCCGGCGCCCGCCGCCTCGCCGGTGAGCTGGCCTGCCGGGTGATCATCGGTGAGGAGCTGCGCACCCACGCCGGGGAGATCATCGGCCTGTTCCTGACCGAACGGGTCCCCGCAGGGATCGCGCCGCGCCAGGCGGCCGAGGCCATCCGTGGTCAGGGCGGCCTCGTCTACGTCCCGCACCCCTTCGATCCGATGCGCCGAAACCTCCATGAGGCGGCGCTCCAGGACCTGGCCGACGCCGATCTGATCGACGCCGTCGAGGTGTTCAACGCCAAGACGTCGTTGCCCAGCCTGAACCGCAGGGCCGCCGAGTGGGCAGCGCTCCACGGCATCGCCGCCGGCGCGGGCAGTGACGCACACGTCCCCCTGGCCATCGGTGCGGCCTTCGTCGAGATGCCCGACTTCGACGGGCCGGGGGAGTTCCTGGCCAACCTGCGCCGTGGCCGGATCGTCGGCCATCACTGGGACGAACCCCGCCCGTGGTCGGCACGCGTCGTGCCAGGCACCGCAAGCCTGTAGAACAGACACCCGTGCCCATCTTCCATGCGATCGTGCTCGGCCTCGTCCAGGGGCTGTCGGAGTTCTTCCCCATCTCGTCGAGCGGGCACCTGCTGCTGGTGCCGTGGCTGTTCGGCTGGCACGACTTCGACAACGCCTCGATCGAGAAGGCCTTCGACGTAGCCCTGCACCTCGGCACGCTCGTTGCGGTCGTCGGCTACTTCCGCCGTGACCTCACGCGGTACGTGCGCGATGGCGTGAGGATGGTGATGGGCCGCCAGCGGCCGGCGACCACCGACGGCAAGCTGGCCTGGCTGTTCGTGCTCTCCAGCATCCCGGCGGCCATTGCCGGGGCGGTGGGCGAGAAGTACATCGACGAACAGCTCGGCAAGCCGTGGATCATCGCCGAGTCGCTGATCTTCTTCGGCTTGCTGCTGGCCTGGGCTGATCACCGGCGCGGTGCTCGGGCCGTGGAGGACTTCGGCCGGAACGACGCGATCAAGATCGGTCTGGCGCAGGTGCTGTCGCTGAACCCCGGCACCTCACGCAGCGGGATCACGATGACCGCCGGTCGGTACCTCGGGTTCAGCCGTGACGCCGCGGCGCGCATCAGCTTCCTGATGGCCATCCCCGTCACGGCGGGGGCAGTGCTCTACAAGCTGGCCAAGCTGGCCTCCGACGGGGTGCCCGACGGCCTGGGTACACCGATGGTGGTGGGCATCATCACCAGCGGGCTGTCGGGGGTGCTGGCCGTGTGGGGCACCCTGCGCATCGTCCGTTCGCGCAGCTTCACGCCGTTCGTGGTGTACCGGGTGGCTCTCGGCTTCATCGTGTTGCTGGTGATCCTGGCGGGGTGGCGCGCAGGCCGAGGGTGACCCGCCCGTCGGCGCTCGCCGCGGCCAGCCCCGCGGCGGACGGCGTCGGGACGGCCAGGGTGACGTGCTGGGCGGTCACGGCGGTCACCACGCCGGTGGCGATCAGGTGGCCATCGGCGAAGGCAACCACGGAGTCGCCGGGGCGGAAGGTTGCGGATTCGTCGGCGACCGGCACGGCGATCCACCCGGCGGGGATCAGCGCGGCCGCTCCGGCCGGGGCCAGGTCGACGCCGGTCAACATCGAGCCGGCGGCGATGCGGTGCTGGGCGACGGGCGTGTCGCCCAGGCTGGTGACGGCGCTCGGGGGGACTACCGCGGCTGGGTAGCTGCGACGCTCGGCGCGCACCGGCTGCCCGGGTTCCACCGTGGCGGTGGCGACCCACACGGGGCGGGCTTGGCCCCATGACCGGCGGGCGCCGTCCAGGGCGGTGACGTGGCGTCCGGTGATCCAGCCGGCCGTGAGGGCCAGCCCGGCCAGCGCCGCCCACACCGGCCAACGTGCCCTCGCCAACCACCACCTGATGCTCGCCACGAGATGCATGGCGGACCTCCTCCAACGGGCGCGCTGCGGCGCCGGTACGGGTGGGGGAGTCGGTTCTCGCCACCCTATCGGTGGCGGCCAGTCGTCAACTCGGCGAGGACGCGGCCGACGTGGTGCTCGCGGACGACGCCGACCCGTTCGACGAACTCGATGCCGACGACTCCGACGTGGCCGCCTTCGACGTGGCCGCCTTCGACGTGTCCGCCTTGGTCGACGACTCGCCGGTGCTCGATGCCGACGACGGCGGGCCGGACTCCGACGCCGAACTGCCCGACGACTTCGACGAACCGCCACGGCTGTCGGTCTTGTAGAACCCGCCACCCTTGAAGGTCACCCCGACGGGGGTGAACACCTTCTTGACCTGCAGCGTCTCGCCGGTTGCGGGGTGCACCGCCTCGGTGAGCGACGCATCGGTGAAGGCCTGCTGGACCTCGATGGTCTCGCCGGTGTCGATGAACTTGTAGACGTAGGTGGGCATCGAGGGCTCGCAAAGGGTCGGTCGGTCGAACGGGATTAGCAGTCTAGACAACCGAGTGCTAATCGCGCTCGGCTAACCTCGCCCGTTCATGAGTGTGCGCGTCGGCGTGATCCCCGCGGCCGGCCTCGGCCGGCGATTCCTCCCGTTCACCAAGGCCGTGCCGAAGGAGTTGCTGCCGGTGGGCTCGCAGCCGGCGATCCAGCGGATCATCGACGAGTGCCTCGACGCGGGCATCGAGCACCTCATCGTGGTCACCAGCCGGAACAAGCCGGCACTGGAGGCCTACCTGCACCCGTCCCCCGGCCTGGTTGCCGACCTGCGCGCCGCTGGTCACACCCGGGAGGCCGACGCAGTGGAGCAGATCGGCCGTGACGTCGACATCAGCGTCGTCTACCAGGACGAGCCGCGCGGTCTCGGTCATGCGGTGGGCTGCGCCGAGCGCCTGGTCGGCGGGCGGCCGTTCGCCGTGCTCCTGCCCGACGAGATCATGGACGGCGCCTCCCTGCTGCGCACGATGATCGACGTCCACGGCGGCACCGGGGGCGGGGTCGTCGGCCTGCAGGAAGTGCCCGACGATCAGCTCCACCGCTACGGGATCGTCGCGCCCGCCGCTGCAGCCGACTCCGATGGTGTGATTCCGATCCGCACGATGGTCGAAAAGCCCCAGGCGAACGCGCCCAGCAACCTGGCCATCATCGGCCGCTACGTGCTGACGCCCGACGTCTTCGATCTGCTGCACCGCACCGCCCCCGGGGCCGGTGGTGAGATCCAGCTCACCGACGCCCTGCGGGCCCAAGCGGGCGCCGGGCCGTTCCACGGCGTCGTGAACCGTTGCGTCCGCCACGACACCGGGAACCCGCTCGGCTGGTTCCAGGCCGTCGTGGACACCGTGTTCGACGACCCCGAGATCGGGCCCGGCGCCCTGGAGTGGTTGCGCCGGCGGTTGGCGAACGAGCGCTAGGCGCCGGCCGGTGAACGGCGCGACCCGCCGCCACTGATCGGGAACGTCGGTGACCACGCCGTAGGAGTCCACCTCGAACTCCACGGCGGCGTCACCGTCCTCGGTCTCGACCCGCCAGCGTCTGGGGGCGAGGCGGGCGTAGCGGCGGTGCACCCGGCGCACGTCGAGCGTCTCCGGATCGATCCTGGCGACGTCGATGGTGGTGCGGTCACCCACCGCCAGGGGTAACCGGCGGATTGGCAGGGTGTTGCCGAATGGGGTGCAGCACAGGTCGAGGTCGACGCAACCGTCCAGGTCGGGTCGGTGGGCGCCGTTGACCTCGCCCCACCGTCCGGCGCCGTCGGTGCCCAGCCACAGGTCGGGCTCGTCGAGGTCACGGAACAGCAGGAACTGGCGCACGTGCCACAGGGCGTTGATCCGCAGCACGTACTGGACTCGTTCGCGGCCGACGTCGCCGACCACCGTCCAGCCCTCGTTCTCCCAGACGATGCTCGTGTCCTCACGATGGGTGCCGTCCCAGGTCTCCCACCCGACACGGCGCCCGTCGGGGCTGAAGGCCTGCAGGAGGTCCATCCGGCCAGTCTGACGGCGCTGCGCCGGCCGTTGCTACCCTCGGCCGGGTGATTCCCCACGGCGAGGCCCGCCAGTACGTACTGCAGCGCTGCCGCCCCTTGGTTCCGGCGCAGATGCCCTGTGGCGAAGCCGTCGGCCGGGTGCTCGCTGCCGATGTGGTCTCGGCCGAGGACGTCCCGCCGTTCGCCAACACCGCGGTCGACGGCTACGCCGTGCGCGCCGCCGATGTGGCCGAGGTGCCCGTGGTCTTGACGGTGATCGACGAGGTTGCCGCCGGGGGGAACAGCGCGATGACGGTGGGCCCCGGCCAGGCGATCCGGGTGATGACCGGTGCGCCGATGCCCGCCGGGGCCGACGCCGCGGTGATGGTGGAAGTGACCGAGCGGCTCGACGGGGGTCGGTCCGTACGGGTCGACCGTGGTGTCGCCGTCGGCGACGCCGTGCGCAGTGTGGGCGACGACGTCACCGCCGGGCAGACCGTGCTGCTCGCGGGCACGGTGGTGACGGGCGCGGTGGCCGGCGTGCTGGCCAGCATCAACGCCCGCCGGGTGGCGGTGATCCCGCCGGCTCGGGTGGCCGTGCTGTCCACCGGTGACGAGCTGGTCGACGACGGCGGCCCGCTGCGCCCCGGGCAGATCCGCGAGAGCAACCGGACGATGCTGGTGCCCGCCGTCGCCGAGGCGGGTGCGACACCGGTTGATCTCGGCATCGTCGCCGACGACGAGGCCGCGCTCGCTCACGTGCTGCGCCGCGCCGCCGAGACCTGTGACGCCATCGTCACCAGCGGCGGGGTCAGCATGGGGGACTACGACGTGGTCAAGGCCGTGCTCTCCGACATCGCCGAGATGCGCTGGATGCAGATCGCCATCAAGCCCGCCAAACCCTTCGCCTTCGGCCTGCTCGGCGAGCGGCAGGTTCCCGTGTTCGGGCTGCCAGGCAACCCGGTGTCGTCACTGGTGAGCTTCGAGTTGTTCGCCCGGCCGGCGCTGCGCCAGATGATGGGGTTCACGCCCATCGACCGTCCGCAGGTGCCCGCCGTCGCCGGGGTCCCGATCCGTCGGCGTCCCGACGGCAGGACCCACTTCGTGCGGGTGGTGGCGACCTTCGGCGCCGACGGCCGGGTGCATGTCACGCCGGTGGGCGCCCAGGGCAGCCACCAGCTCGCCGCAACCGCGCTGGCCAGCGGCTTGGCCATCGTCGGAGACGGCGACGGCGTGGCCGCCGGTGACGAGGTGCCAACCCTGCTGCTCAGCGTGCCAACCGGCCCATAGCGGCTCGCCCGCAGCCCGCGCCCGTTTGTTCACCTCAACTCCCGTGCCACTGGAGATCAGGTGAACAAACAGGGTGGATCGGGGGTGAGGGCCGCCTGTGGCGGCGCGGGCCGACCCCGGCCGGGCTCGGTAGCCTGAGCGGATGGGTGATGCGCCGCTGGTCGACACGTTCGGGCGGACCGTGCGTGACCTGCGGATCTCGGTCACCGACCGGTGCAACTTCCGGTGCACGTACTGCATGCCGGCCGAGGGCATGGTGTGGCTGCCGCGCAGCGAGGTGCTGACCTTCGAAGAGATCACCCGCCTGGCCGGGCTGTTCGTGGAGCGGCTCGGCGTCGACGGCCTCCGTCTCACCGGCGGTGAGCCGACGGTGCGCGCCCACCTGCCGGTGCTCGTCGGCAAGCTGGCCGAACTGCGCGTCCCGCCCGACAGCCCGTCACCGCGCGCCGGGATGGCGCCGGACCTGGCGCTGACCACCAACGGGGCGACCTTTCGCTCGATGGCGGCCGACCTGCGCGCCCACGGGTTGCAGCGTGTCAACATCAGCCTCGATACCCTGCGCGCCGATCGGTTCCTGGAGATGACCCGGCGGGACGAGCTAACCAGAGTGCTGGATGGGATCGCCGCGGCCCAGGAGGCCGGGTTCGCCCCGGTGAAGATCAACGCCGTCGTCCAACGAGGGGTCAACGACGACGAGATCGTCGACCTGGCCCGCTTCGGCCGTGACCGCGGGGTCGAGGTCCGGTTCATCGAGTTCATGCCGCTCGACGCCGACGGCCGCTGGATGCACGACATGGTGGTGACCCAGGCCGAGATCGTCGCGGCGATTCACGAGGTGTTCCCGCTGGACGCCGTTCCCAGCCACGGTGCGGCCCCTGCGGATCGCTGGCGCTACGTGGACGGAGCGGGCACCGTTGGCGTGATCCCCAGCGTGTCTCAGCCGTTCTGCGCCGACTGCGACCGGGTTCGGCTGACCGCCGAGGGGCAGTTCCGCACCTGCCTGTTCGCCACCGACGAATCCGATCTGCGCGCCCTGCTGCGCGGCGGGGCCACCGACGACGACCTCGCCGAGGCGATCCGCCGCGCCGTCGGGGCGAAGTGGGCCGGGCACCAGATCAACCAGATCACCTTCGTCCGGCCACGCCGCACCATGAGCCAGATCGGCGGCTGAGCCAGGAGTCGCTCGACTACCCTGGTCCAGCGGATGAGCGAGTTGACCTTCTCCCACCTCGACCCCCTCGGCCGGGCGCGCATGGTGGACGTCACGCCCAAGGAGCCGACGCACCGCAAGGCCGTCGCCCGCTGCAAGGTGTACATGCGCCCGGAAACCACCGTGGCCATCGCCAATCGGGAGGTCAAGAAGGGTGACGTGCTGGCCGTGGCGCGCGTTGCCGGGATCCAGGCGGCCAAGCGCACCAGCGACATGATCCCCCTGTGCCATCCGCTCCTGGTGGGGGCCGTCACCGTCAACTTCGAGATTGGTGACGACCACGTGGCCATCGAGGCCCAGGTCGACACCGTGGACCGCACCGGGGTCGAGATGGAAGCCATCCACGCCTGCTCGGTGGCGGCGCTGACCATCTACGACATGTGCAAGTCGGCCGATCGGGGGATGGTCATCGGTGACCTGGCGCTGTGGGAGAAGCAGGGCGGTCGGTCCGGGCTCTACCGACGTCACGACGTGACCGATGTCGAAGATGCGCCGAATGCGTCGGTTCCTGTGACGAATGTTGTAGATTCGTAACAACCGATGTGAGTCGTCCCGGCGGACCGGGGCTACTGACCCGACACAAAGGACGAAGAGACGCTGATGGGCAAGATCGTGTTGCTCGCCATGGTTGCCGCGTGGGCCGCGGTGCTGATCCCGCCCCTGTTCCGGTCCCGCGTCGACAACCGCCCGAACTCGTCGATCCACGACTTCCGCCGGCACCTCTCCACCCTTCAGCGAACGGTCCCCACCCGCCAGGTCGCCCCGATGCGGGCCATGGCCCGGCCGCTGGCCCACTCGGGACACACCCGGGCCACCGCCAAGATCAACATCGACGGTCGCAACGTTGCCCACCACGCAACCCTGCAGGCGCCCACCCGGACCGCCGGTACCCGCCAGCACGGTCCGCGAGAGCAAGCACCTCGCCATCATGACGCTGCTCGGGTCAACCGCAGCCGCGCCCCACAGCGCCCCGCTCGCCGCCCCGCGCCGCAGGTCAGCCAGCGTGAGTTGCTGCGCCGCCGCCGCACCAATGCCCTCGTTACCCTGCTCCTGGTCACCGTGGTCGCCCTGTTCCTCGCCGCGACCACGAAGGCGACCGCGCTGCTGTACGTGTTCGCCGTGGCGTTCGTCGCCCTCGGCATCTACTGCTACAAGCTGGTGCAGTTGCGGGCCATGGAGCGCAACGACGGCGACTCCTACTACCGCGCCGCCTGAACTCGCCCCGCCCGCAGCGGACTCGCAGCGCTACACTGTCGCTGCCCTGCGGGGGTGTAGCTCAGTTGGCAGAGCGCAACAATCGCACTGTTGAGGCCAGGGGTTCAATTCCCCTCACCTCCACCGCACTACCAGGCCCTGACCGATCCGGTCGGGGCCTGTGTCGTTCCCGCCCGCCCTCCACGCGATCCAACCGACGTGATCAACGCACGCGATCAACGCACGCGATCAACGCACGTGATCAACGCACGTGATCAACGCACGTGATCAACGCACGTGATCAACGCACGTGATCAGCCGGTGTGGTCGGTCAGGCGATGCCGGCTGATCACGTGGAGTTCGGCGTTAGCGAAGGCGGCGCGGCGGGGCGACGGTGGGGTCCGTGGGCCAGTGGTGCTTGGGGTAGCGGCCGACCATCTCCTTGCGCACCTCGGCCCACGAACCGCGCCAGAACCCGGCCAGGTCGGAGGTGATCTGGATCGGCCGATCGGCAGGCGAGAGCAACTCCAGGGTGATCGGCACCCGCCCGCCGGCAACCGTCGGGTGCAGGGTGAGGCCGAACAGGTCCTGGACGCGCACGGACGCAGTAGGGGCGGCGCGGGTGTAGTCGATGGGCGCGTGGCGGCCCGACGGGGTGCCCAGCGTGACGGGCGCCAGGTCGGCCAGCTGCTGGGTCTGATCCCAGCTGAGCCCGGCCATCAGGACCATGCCCACGTCGAGCCGGGTGAGCTCGCTCACGCTGGTGAGGCCGTCGACGTAGGGGGCCAACCACACGTCCAGGGTGGCCAGCAGCTGACGGTCGCCCCAGTCGGGCCACTCCTCGCCCACGGCCTGACGCACGAAGTCCACCCGCGCCCGAAGCGCCGCCGCCCCGTCCCCGGCCAGCACCGCCATCCTCGTCACCCGGACCCGATCCAGCAGTGCGGCAGTCGTTGCCGGACCAACCGGCGCGGCGCGCACCTGCTGTTGCAGCAGCATCCCGCCCAGGCGCCACTCGATGCGCTCCACGACGTCGCCCCGCTCACGGTCCCACACGACGTCGTCACGAACCTCCACGTGCTCGGCGAGGACGTCGACGATGTCGGCAGGATCCACGGCGGCGCCCATGCGGACGCGGGCCTGCTTGCGATCACCGTCCACGTCGGCGGCGACGATGAACGCCTCCCCGGCCAGTGGGTCGTCGGCTGAGGTGGAGCGCGCCGGCGCCGCTGCGCAGTTGGAAACTGCCCGGTTGCGAGCGGCGGACCGCCAGCCGATCGGGGAACCCGGCCAGCAGGACACGCCCGCAGTGGTGGGGGTCGGCGTCGCCGGGTTCGAACCGAGCACCGCTGCGCCGGGCCAGGTCGGCGGCGCGGTCCAGGGCACGGCGCGCTCGGGCACGGTCGAGCGCATCGTGACCGGCCTGCCCGGTAACCGCTGCGACGCGCAGGGCGATGTCGGCGGGCAGGTCGAAGGGGCGGCCGCGGAACACGTCACGGTCGTCGAGGATCGCCGCCAGCACGCAGGCTAGCGAGCGATCGGCACGCCCAGCGGCGTCCACCAACCTGGCCAGCCGCGGGTGGACCGGGAGGTTGACCATCCGCCGACCGGTGTCGGTGATCCGCCCATCACGGTCCAAGGCCCCCACCAGCGTCAGTACCTCGGTGGCCCTGCGCAAGGCGCCAGCGGGCGGCGGGTCGATGAAGCGCAGGCGCTCAACCGGCGTTCCCCACACCGCCACCTCCAGCGCCAGTCCGGCGAGGTCGACCTGGGTGATCTCGGCGGGTAGGTGCGACAGGCGGGTCCCGTGTTCGAGCTTGCTCCACAGCCGGTAGCACACACCCGGCTCGGTCCGCCCGGCGCGCCCGGCGCGCTGGTCCGCAGAGGCTCGGCTGGTGGCCACCGTGGTGAGCCGGGTCATGCCGGTGCGCACGTCCAGTCGCGGAACCCGCGCCAGCCCGGCGTCCACCACCACCCTGACCCCTGCGACGGTGAGCGAGGACTCGGCGATGTCGGTGCTGAGCACCACCCGGCGCCGTCCGGGCGGTGACGGCGTGAGGGCCGCGTCGTGCTCGGCCAGGCTCAGGGCTCCGGCGAGGGGCAACACGTCCATCCCCGCGCCAGCAAGGTCGGCCAGCGCCGACTGGACCCGGCTGATCTCACCGATCCCCGGCAGGAACACCAGCACGTCACCGGGTTGGTCGGCCAGTGCCCGGCGGACCGCTGCCGCCACGGCCGGCTCCAACCGGTCGGTCCTGGCCATCGGCAGCCAGCGGACGTCCACCGGGTGGCGCCGCCCGTCGCTGGTCACCACCGGCACGTCACCCAGAGCCCGGCGCAGCGCGGCCGCGTCGAGCGTCGCCGACATTGCCAGGATCCGCAGATCGGGGCGGACCACGTCACGGGCGTCGAGCGCCAGCGCCAGCCCGATGTCGGTGGCCAGGTTGCGTTCGTGGACCTCGTCGAAGATCACCGCTGCCGTCCCACCGAGGGTCGGGTCGTGCTGCAGGCGGCGGGTCAAGACGCCCTCGGTGACGACCTCGATGCGCGTCGTCGGTCCGATGCGCCGCTCGTCACGGGTCTGGTACCCGACGGTGGCGCCGACGGGTTCGCCCAGCAGCGCCGCCATCCGCTGGGCCGCGGCGCGGGTGGCCAGGCGGCGCGGCTCCAGCATGATGATCCGCCCGCCGGCGGCCCACGGCTCGTCGAGCAGGGCCAGGGGGACGGTGGTGGTCTTACCGGCGCCCGGCGGGGCGACGACGATGGCGGTGGTCGCCCCGGCAAGCACCCGGCGCAGTTCGTCGATGACGCCGGCGACGGGCAGCGCGGCCAACTCGGCCGGCAGGATCACCGCGCTCCGAGATGCTCAGCCCAGCGCGGGCGTGCCGGCGAACGGACTCGGGTCGCCCGCCTCAGGGATGTTCGGCGCCTGCCATGACGTGGTCTCGGCAATGGCCTCGGCGACCGCCCGCCATTGCGCCGGATTCCAACCTTCGGCACTGGCCGGCACCGTGCCGTCGATGCGCAGGAACACGAACGCCGGGAGGGTCTGCAACCCGAGGCTGCGCACCAGGGCGCGGTCGGGGTCGTAGAAGGCCATGTAGTCGTTGGCGATCGGGCCCAGGTAGCGGCGGGTCTCGGCCTCGGTGGCGGTGACCACCAGGTTGACCCACGCTGAGGAACCGCGCAGCCCGTCGAGGATCCGCAGCGCCGTCTTCAGCACCCACGAGCTCTCGTTGGTGAACGGGTCGAGGATCACGCTGGCGAGGTGGAACGTGGTCAACCACTCTTCGAGGTTGCGGCGGTCGCCGCCGAGCGCGGCGAGCTGGACATCGGGCGAGGGAGTGCTGACCACGGCGCCGATCGTACCTGCCCGAGCAGTTCCCCACGAAGTAGCACGGGCTACGTTGCCTCCATGGCCAACAAGCGCTCCACGATCACCATGACCGACGACGAGGTCGCCGCGTACCTCGACACGCAGCGGATCCTCAACGTGGCCACGATCGGCCCGAGCGGCCACCCGCACATGGTGGCCATGTGGTACGCGGTGATCGACGGCAAGGTGGTGTTCTGGACCTTCGCCAAGAGCCAGAAGGTGCTGAACTTGCGCCGTGACCCGAAGATGACCGGGTTGATCGAGAGCGGTGACACCTACAACGAGCTGAGGGGCCTGGAGTTGGTGGGCAGCGGGCGGCTGGTGGACGACTACGACCAGACCCTGGCCATCGGCAAGGCGGTGGGGGTGCGGTACAACGGGGAGGGCGTGCTGAGCGCCGAGGCCCTCCCGTTCCTCGAGGCCCAGGCGCGCAAGCGCATCGGCGTGGTGTTCGACGTGCAGCGCACGGTGAGCTGGGACCATTCCAAGCTCGGCAACGCCTACTGATCGGCTGGGCCACCATCGCCGCGGCTGCCGATCGGTCACGAATCTGATAGCGGTCGCGGTGGCCCGCTGGTGTGCTGGGCGGATGCGACTGTCGCTCCTGACCCCGATCGTGTTGGCGCTGGCCGGAACGTCGGTCCCGCCACCCACCACCCCGCCCGTGCGAGTCCCGCGGTTCCCGCTGGCCGGGCTGTTCGTCGCCGAGCCGGACCCGGTAGTGCCCAACGGGGCCACCGGCGCGTGGGACGACGTGTTCTTGGACCCTGGCGCCGTGGTCGTGGACACGGCCGGGGTGGTCCACATGTTCTACAACGGGTTCAACACCTTCCCGGGCCCGGTTGGCATGGGGTACGCACGCTCCACCGATCACGGCAAGACCTTCACCAAGCTCACCCCGGCGCCGGTGTTCGACTCGGCCCGGGCCGCCAACGACCACGGGGTGCTGGCATCAGCGGCGCTGATCCAAGACGACGGCACCTGGGCGATGTGGTACTACACGTGGGAGTCCACCGTGTGGCCGGTCGCCCCATCACGGATCTGGCGGGCGACGGCACCCGCACCGGAGGGGCCGTGGACACCTGACGCCACCCCTGCGCTGGAGCCCGGCGCAGACGACTCTTTCGATGCCGGCGCCGTGCGCACGCCGTCGGTGCTGCGCGATGCCGACGGGTACCGGATGTGGTTCACCGCCGTGGACCGCCGTGGGGTCAGCACCGTCGGCTACGCCACCTCGACCGACGGACTCACCTGGGTCAAGCACCCGTCTCCCGTCCTCACGCCCACCGGCGGGACGGCGTTCGACGGCAAGAGCGTCCTGCAACCACGGGTGACCGCCGGCCCGGACGGCTTCGTCATGACCTACGCCGGTGCGGTGAACTTCACCACCACGTCGTACCGCCAGTCACACGGCCTGGCCGTCTCGCAGGACGGCATCACCTGGCGCCGAGGAGACGGCGCGGTGGTGAAGGCGAGTGACTTCCCCGGTGGTGGGCAGCTGTGGTACTCGGCCCTGGTCTGGACCGGTGAGGACTACCTGCTCCTGCCCGAGGTGGGCCATGGCGGCACCACCGAGGTGTTCGCTGCCCGCCACCACGGCCCGTTGTCCATCGGCGGCTGACGGCGGAGGTGGCGGCGCGCCTGCGCGGGCGTCACCCCGAACCAGCGGGTGAACACGGCGGTGTAGTGGCTGTGCGAGGAGAATCCCCACCGCTGGGCTACCGCGCTGAGATCCCCGTCGATCTCGTCGAACGAGGAGAGGACCCGCACGGCAGTGCGGAACTGGTGCACGCTCTGGCCGGTGACTCGCCGGAACGTCCGGCACACATGGCCGATGGAAGCGCCCACCAGCGCGGCCAACCCGCCGAGGGTCCAGTCGCCGGCCGGATCGTCGAGGATCGCCTCGCGGATGTCGTCGACCAGGCGCAGGTCCCGAGCTTCTGATCGACGCCGGGCGGCAACGCAGCGCGCCGCCGATGTTCGAGACGATCGAGGCGAGATGCTCCTCGGTGGCCAGGGCATCGTGCTCGCCGCCCATCAGCCCGCCGATGAGGATCCGCATCTGCACCGCCAGCGCCGGGTCGGCGCCGACGACCGTGGCGCCGTGGACCGGTTCCTCCCAGGCCCGGCCGAAGACGTCGTCATAGAGCGATGGGCTGGGGACGAGGTAGTCGCAGCGGTCGACCGGGTCGACCCACCCGACTCGGCTGAGATCGCCGGCGGCATAGAGCACCGCGCATCCGGGGCCGATCACGGCGTCCTCACGCGTCCGATCCACGGAAAGCCGCACGGTCGTGCGCGGGAACACCAGGAGCGGGTTGTTGAACGGAAGACCTACGCCCGGATCGTCGACGCCGGACCGGTAGACACCGACCGCGCCGAGGTCACCGACGTAGAGCGTTCGCTCCTTGGGCATCGGCCAAGACTACGCACGGCCGGTACCGGTCTCGCTTTCATGAGGATGATTGGGTAGAACGCCGCAATCATCCTCATGAAAGGCGGATGGGTTAGCGCCACGTGGGGGGGACTGACGATGCCGTGGACAGGGCGGTGGCGACGGCGGTGAGGGAGGCGTCGGGGATCTGGCCGACGGTGACGCGGACCCAGGCGCGGCCGTCGGCTGCGCCGGGGTCGTGCGAGCCGACCATGAACGGCTCGCCGGGGGCCACGCCGATGCCGAGGGCGGCGAGGGTGAGCATCGCGGCACGCTCGTTGACGACGGCGACCCACAGGTTGATGCCGTCGTCGCCGGTGTAGTTCACGCCGGAGCGATCGAGCACCTCGCACACCGCGGCGCGCCGGCGCCGCGTAGGTGTCCCTGGCGTGGCGCACGGCCTGCACCGTGACTGGGTCGGTGAGCATGGTGAGCAGCACGGCCTGCAGGATGCGGCTGGTCCACCCGGCGCCCAGCAGGCGGCGGTTGGCAACGGCGCGCACCGGCCCCTCGGCCCCGCCGATGGCGGCCAGGCGAAGATCAGGTCCGTGGCTCTTGGAGAAGCTGCGGATGTGCACCGTGCGCTCCGGAAGCCACCTGCCCAGGCTGACCAACGTGCCGGTGGCGATGTCGCCGCTGTGGTCGTCCTCGATGATCGTCGCCCGTGACCGGGCCAGCGCGCCGGCCAGGGCCTTGGCCCGCCGGGCCGAGGTGGTGATTCCCGTGGGATTGTGGGCCCGCAACTGGCAGATCACCGCCGCCGGATCCAGCGCCAGCGCCTCGGCGAAGGGTCCGGGGAGCATCCCCTCGGCGTCCATCGGCACGCCGACGATCTCGGCGCCGAGATGATCGAGCAGGTCGAGCAACGGTGGGAACGTCGGCTGCTCCACCACGACCCGGTCACCGAGACGGACGACCTGCTGGGCGAGGCGATCGAGGGCGTCCATCGCCCCGTCCACCACCGTGATGGCCTGCGGTGAGAACGGCCACGTCGCCCGGAGGTGCTCCTCCAGCGCCGGCAGCACCGCGGGATCGAGGTAGCTGGACGTGAACGAGCGCTCACCCAACAGACCGATGGCCGCGGCCAGGTCCGGCAGCAGGTCCCGGTCGGGTGTGCCGGTGGACAGGTCGAGGCTGAAGTGCCCGGGGCCCTCGGTGACGCGCCGGTAGCGGGTGGGTGCTCCCGGCCCGGTGGGCTGGCACACGAACGTGCCGAGGCGGCCGCGCCCTTCCACCGCGCCCACACCGGCCAGGGTCTGCCAGGCCTCGCTGACCGTGGTGGGCGACACCCCGAGCAGCCTGGCCAGTTCACGCACCGTGGGGAGCCGGGTGCCCACCGCCAGGCGGCCGGAACTGACCAGCCGGTTCACCGCGGCAGCGATCCCGCGGGCGCTGCGATCGTCGATCTCGGAACGCAGGTCGGCCAACACACCGTTCATTGTCAGGTAACAATACCAGTATTGTGCAGGGCTCGGTGTCACATTAGAGTCGGCGAGATGGGGAACACCGTACGCGCCGCACTGCTGCAAACCGACTGGCCGGGAACCAAGGAGGGCATGCTCGACAAGCACGAGCAGGCCGCCCACGACGCGGCCAAGCAGGGCGCCCAGGTCATGTGCTTCCAGGAGCTGTTCTACGGCCCGTACTTCTGCCAGGTGCAAGAGCCCGAGTACTACGCCTACACCGAGCACATTCCCGACGGTCCGACGACGCAGCGCTTCCAGGCCATCGCCAAGGAGACCGGGATGGTGCTGGTCCTGCCGATGTACGAGCAGGTCCAGGCCGGCCTGTACTACAACACCGCCGCAGTGATCGACGCCGACGGGCGCTACCTCGGCAAGTACCGCAAGCAGCACATCCCCCAGACCAAGGGCTTCTGGGAGAAGTACTACTTCACCCCCGGCACGGGCGGATACCCGGTGTTCGACACCGCGGTGGGCAAGGTGGGCGTGTACATCTGCTATGACCGCCACTTCCCCGAGGGCTGGCGGGCACTGGGCCTGAACGGCGCCGAGATCGTCTTCAACCCGTCGGCTACCAGCCGCGGCCTCAGCGAATACCTGTGGCGCCTGGAGCAGCCGGCCGCCGCGGTGGCCAACATCTACTACGTCGGCGCCATCAACCGCGTCGGAATCGAGGAACTGGGCGACAACGACTTCTACGGGCAGAGCTACTTCGTGGATCCGGAGGGCAAGTTCGTCGGCGAGGTCGGTGACCCGTTCAAGCCAGAACTCATCGTCCGTGACCTCGACATGGACAAGATCAAGACGGTGCGTGACCGCTGGGCGTTCTACCGAGACCGCCGCCCGGACGCGTACGACGAGCTGGTTGCCCGCTGAGCGGCGCAGGACAAGGATTGCCACCATGAGCACTCTCATCAAGAACGGCAAGGTCATCTCCACCACCGGCGTGATCGCCCAGGACGTGTTGATCGACGGCGAGACCATCACCGCTCTCGGCGCCCCGGGCTACTTCGCCGAGGAGGGCCACACCGTCATCGACGCGGCCGGCAAGTACGTGATACCCGGCGGCATCGACGTGCACACCCACATGGAGATGCCCTTCGGCGGCACCGTCGCCAGTGACACCTTCGAGACCGGCACCCGCGCCGCGGCGTGGGGCGGCGTGACCACCATCGTGGACATGGCCGTGCAGAACACCGGTGGCAACGTCCAGGACCAGCTGGCCCTGTGGCACGGCAAGGCCGAGGGCAACTGCGCCGTCGACTACGGCTTCCATCAGATCATCGGCGGCGTCGACGAGCAGTCGCTGAAGGACATGGTGTACCTGGTGGAGCAGGAGGGCGTGACCAGCTTCAAGCTGTTCATGGCCTACCCCGGCGTGCTCTACAGCGACGACGGCAAGATCCTGCGGGCCATGCAGACCGCGGCCGAGTGCGGGGCGATGATCATGATGCACGCCGAGAACGGCATCGCCATCGACGTGCTCGTCCAGCAGGCGCTGGCCCGCGGTGAGACCGACCCGCGCTACCACAGCTACACCCGGCCCTCCCCGCTGGAGGCCGAGGCCACCCACCGGGCCATCGTGTTGAGCCATGTGGCCGGCAACGTCCCGCTGTACATCGTGCACATGTCCGCCGGTGACGCGCTGAACGAGGTGGCCGCGGCTCGCCATCATGGCCGCAACGTGTTCGCCGAGACCTGCCCGCAGTACCTGTGGCTGACCCTCGAGGAGACCCTCGGCAAGCCGGGCTTCGAGGGCGCCAAGTGGGTGTGCTCCACCCCGGTGCGCAGCAAGGACCACGATCCGCACTTCATCGGCCAGATGGGCCACGGTCACCAGGCCGATCTGTGGAAGGGCCTGCGGATGAATGAGCTCGCCGTCGTGTCCACCGACCACTGCCCGTTCTGCATGAAGGACCAAAAGGAGATGGGCGTGGGCAACTTCGCCGCCATCCCCAACGGCATCGGCGGCGTGGAGCACCGCATGGAGCTGATCTACCAGGGCGTGGTGGCTGGTGAGCTGAGCCTGGAGCGCTGGGTCGAGACCTGCTCCACCACCCCGGCGCGGATGTTCGGGATGTACCCGAAGAAGGGCGTCATCGCCCCCGGCAGCGACGCCGACGTGGTGATCTGGGACCCGAACACCACGACCACGATCGGGCTCAACGGCAAGCACCACATGAACATGGACTACAGCGCCTGGGAAGGCTGGGTGATCGACGGCAAGGTCGACACCGTGCTGTCCCGCGGCGCGGTGGTCATCCACAACGACCAGTACGTCGGGCGCAAAGGCCACGGCCAGTTCGTCAAGCGTGGCCTGTCGCAATACCTCGTCTAGGAAGGACTCCCATGAATCGCATCTCGCACTGGATCGACGGCCAGGTCGTCGAGTCCTCGTCCGGCCGCAGCGGCACCGTGTGGAACCCCGCCACCGGCGAGCGCGCCGCGTCGGTGGACTTCGCCTCCGTCGACGAGGTGGACCACGCGGTCGCGGTGGCCAAGGCCGCCTTCCCTGCGTGGCGGGCCACGAACCTGTCGCGCCGCGCCGAGGTGCTGTTCCACCTCCGTGAGCTGGTGTCCGCCAACCGCAAGGAGATCGCCTCGCTGGTGTCGGCCGAGCACGGCAAGGTGCTGGGCGATGCCCTGGGCGAAGTGGCTCGCGGGCTGGAGAACATCGAGTTCGCCTGCGGCATCCCGCAGCTGCTGAAGGGCGACTACAGCGAGCAGGCGTCCACCGGCATCGACGTGTACTCGATCAAGCAACCCCTCGGCGTGGTGGCCGGGATCACCCCGTTCAACTTCCCGGCGATGGTGCCGATGTGGATGTTCGCCAACGCCCTGGCGTGCGGCAACACGTTCGTTCTGAAGCCCAGCGAGAAGGACCCCTCGGCGGCGATGTTCGTCGCCGAACTGCTCAAGCAGGCCGGCCTTCCGGACGGCTGCTTCAACATCGTCCACGGTGACAAGGTCGCCGTCGACCGCCTGCTGGAGCACCCCGACGTGCAGGCGATCAGCTTCGTCGGGTCCACCCCGATCGCCCGCTACATCTACGAGACCGGGACGAGGAACGGCAAGCGCGTCCAGGCCCTCGGCGGGGCCAAGAACCACATGCTCGTCCTGCCCGACGCCGACTTGGACATGGCCGCCGACGCTGCGGTCAGCGCGGCCTACGGCTCGGCCGGTGAGCGGTGCATGGCCATCAGCGTGGTGCTGGCCAGCGACGGCATCGCCGACGAGCTCGTCGGCAAGATCAAGGACCGGATCCCGGGCATCAAGGTGGGCCCGGCCAGCGAGGCCGGCAACGAGATGGGCCCGCTGATCACCGGCGAGCACCGGGACAAGGTGGCCGGCTACGTAGCCAACGCCGAAGCCGAGGGCGCCACGTTGGTGGTGGACGGCCGCGAGGATGCGCCGGCCGACGGGTTCTTCTTGAAGCCGAGCCTGATCGACAACGCCGCCCCGGGCATGAAGTGCTACGACGAGGAGATCTTCGGCCCGGTGCTCACCGTCACCCGCATCAGCGGATACCAGGAGGGCGTGGACCTGATCAACGCCAACCAGTTCGGCAACGGGACCGCCATCTTCACCCGTGACGGTGGGGCCGCCCGCCAGTTCGAGTACGACATCCAGGTGGGCATGGTGGGCATCAACGTGCCCGTGCCGGTGCCGGTCAGCTACTACAGCTTCGGTGGGTGGAAGGCCAGCCTGTTCGGCGACACCCACATGTACGGTCCGGAGGGCGTGAACTTCTACACCCGCACCAAGGTGGTCACCCGCCGCTGGCCTGACCCGCGCACCAGCCGCATCGATCTCGGATTCCCGCAGAACCGCTGAACCAACTACCCCGGGGGAGGGACAACATGGACTTTGGTGTCGTACTGCAGACGACGCCGCCCTCGCGGCGGGTCGTCGAACTGGCCAAGCGCGCCGAGAGCTACGGCTTCGGCTACGTGTGGACGTTCGACAGCCACATCCTGTGGCAGGAACCGTACGTGATCTACAGCCAGATCCTGGCCGAGACGCGCAACCTGATCGTCGGGCCGATGGTGACCAACCCGGCCACACGCGACTGGACGGTGACGGCCAGCGTCTACGCCACGCTGAACGAGATGTACGGCAACCGCACGGTGTGCGGCATCGGCCGCGGCGACAGCGCGGTGCGCGTCACCAACGGCGCGCCCACCACGCTGGCCACACTGCGCGAGTCGATCCACGTGATCCGTGAGCTGGCCAATGGCCGCAGCGTGGACTACAAGGGCAGCGAGCTGCGCTTCCCGTGGGCTTCCAAGAGCGAGCTGGAGGTCTGGGTCGCGGCCTACGGCCCGAAGGCCCTGGCGCTCACCGGGCAGGTGGGCGACGGCTTCATCCTGCAGCTGGCCGATCTGTCGATCGCCCAGTGGACCATCGGCGCGGTGCGCGCCGCGGCGGCCGAGGCCGACCGGGATCCCGGTGACGTCACCATCTGCATCGCCGCGCCTGCCTATGTCACCGACGGGACCGACGCCGGCCTGGCCCACGGCCGGGAGCAGTGCCGGTGGTTCGGCGGGATGGTGGGCAACCACGTGGCCGACATCGTCGAGCGTTACGGCTCGGACACCGACATGGTCCCGGCGGCGCTGACCGACTACATCAAGGGTCGCAAGGGCTACGACTACAACGAGCACGGCCAGGCCGGCAACACCCACACCGACTTCGTCCCTGACGAGATCGTCGACCGGTTCTGCATCGTCGGCCCGCCGGAGGTGCACATCGAGCGGATCAACGCCCTGAAGGAGCTCGGCGTCGATCAGTTCAGCGTGTACCTGCAACACGACGACAAGGACCACACCTTGCAGGTCTACGGCGAGAAGATCCTCCCCGCCGTGGCCGAGCACGTGAAAGCGAAGTCGTGACCGACGAGGTCGTCGCCCGTCGTGTGCGCGTCCGCCGGGCGCTGATGTACCCGCTCGCCTTCGTGCTGGTGGCCTGCGCGTGGGAGCTGTACAAGTGGGTCGGACCCGCCAAGGGCGGCGAGATCCTGGGCATGCGCTTTCTGGCGCGCACCGACGACCGGGCCATGCCCCACGTCTGGAAAATGGTCCAGCGCCTCGGCCGCCCGGAGGTCCGCGTGGGTGACGACATCTGGCTGGTCGTGACCAAGGCCACCTGGTACTCGTTCCGCGTCGCGTTGGCGGCGTTCCTGGTCGGGGTCCTGCTGGGCATGATGCTGGCCGTGGTGATGGCCAGGTTCAAGCTGGCCGAGCGGGCGCTGATGCCGTACCTGGCCATCTCCCAGACGGTGCCCATCATCGTCCTCGCCCCGCTGCTGGCGGTGCTGATCATCGACGTCAACAAGGACTGGGTGGACGCCAAGTGGATGCCGGTGATGGCCCTCGGGGTGTTCCTGGCGTTCTTCCCCGTGGCGGTCAGCACCCTGAAGGGGCTGCAGTCCACCAACGCCGCGGCGCTGGAGCTGATGGACAGCTACGCCGCGGGATGGTGGAAGACGCTGTTCAAGCTGCGCTTCCCCTCGGCGGTGCCCTACATCCTGCCCGGCCTGCGCCTGGCCGGGGCGTCCGCCGTGGTGGGCGTGGTGGTGGCCGAGATCTCCACTGGCGTGCGCTTCGGCGTCGGCCGGCTCGTGCTCTCCTACGGCCAGGAGGCCACCTCGGATCCACCCAAGTTGTACTCGGCCGTCTTCGGCGCCGCCGTCCTCGGGTTGGTCATGGCTGCCCTGGTGGTGGGCCTCGACCGGCTGCTGCGCCGCAACCTTCCCCCGGAGAGTGCCTGATGACTGTGAAACCGGTGTCACCCGCCGTTGCCGAGGATGCCGTCGTCGTCAGCGACGTGTGGAAGGTGTTCAACCGCGGCAAGTCGAACCAGGTCGACGCGCTGGTGGAGGTGGACCTCACGGTGCGCCGGGGCGAGTTCATCTCCCTGATCGGCCCGTCCGGGTGCGGCAAGAGCACACTGTTGCGACTGATCGCCGACCTGATCAACCCCTCGCAGGGCACCATCACGGTGAACGGCAAGCCCGCGCATCAGGCTCGCCTCGACCAGGACTACGGCATGGCCTTCCAGCAGAGCGGCCTGTTCGAGTGGCGGAGCGTGGCCCGCAACATCGAGCTGCCACTGGAGCTCAAGGGGTGGACGAAGGACAACCGCCGGGCGCGCAGCCTGGCGATGCTCGACCTCGTCAAGCTGCCGGATTTCGCCGACCACATGCCCTGGCAGCTCAGCGGCGGCATGCAGCAGCGCATCGCCATCGCCAGGGCGCTCGCCGCCCACCCGCCGCTGCTGCTCATGGACGAGCCCTTCGGCGCGCTCGACGAGATGACTCGCGAGCACATGCAGACCGAATTGCTGCGGATCTGCAACGAGACCGGCACGACGGTGGTGTTCGTGACCCACTCGATCCCCGAGGCCGTCTACCTGGCCGACCGGGTGGTGGTGATGTCACCACGCCCCGGGCGGATCACCCACGTCGTCGACGTCAACATGGGTCGTGACCGTACCGAGCTGACCCGTGAGGCCAGCGACTTCTTCGACCGGGTCACCGAGGTGCGCGAGGCGCTGCGTGGCGCCGAGCTTGGCGACACGGCCCGGGGGATCGAGGATCGGTGAACCCGGCCCGACTGCGCCGCAACCTGGCCGTGGCCCTGCCCCCGGTGGTGCTGGGCGTGGCCTTCATCGCCCTGTGGCAGATGTGGGTCAAGGCACGGGACATCAAGCCGTTCGTCATCCCCGCGCCCAGCAAGATCTGGCAGGCGTTCACCGCCGACCTCGGCCTGGTCCGTGACGCCTCCGTGGTGACGGGGTTCAACGCGCTGGTGGGCCTGGTGCTTGGCGCCGTGCTCGGCTTCGTCGTGGCGGCGGCGGCCAACCGCTTCAGCCTGGTCAGCGAGATCGTCAACCCGCTGGCGGTCACCGTGGCGGCCATCCCCGCGGTGGTCATCGTGGGCGTGCTCAACAACATGTACGCCCTCGACAGCCAGATCGCCCGGCGGATCATGACCACCATCGCCGTGTTCTTCGTGGTCTTCGTCCAGGTGTCCAAGGGCCTGCGCCAGAACAACCCGACGCAGATGGAGCTGATGCGCAGCTACGCGGCGACGCCGCGGCAGGTGATGATGAAGGTCCGCCTGCCCAACGCGCTGTCGTACTTCTTCACGGGTGTCCGCACGGCGGCGCCACTGGCGCTGATCATCGCCCTGGTGTCGGAGTACTTCGGCGGCCCGCAGAACGGGCTGGGAACTAAGATCGCCAGCAGCCTCACCGGATCGAACAAGGCCCTCGGGTTCGCCTACGTGCTGGGCGGGTCGATCGTCGGCCTGGTGTTCTATCTCGGGTCTAGTCTCCTGGAATACGTCTTCGTGCCATGGCAACGACGACAGCGAGTCCAGGTGAACCACACCACCAACACACAAGGGGAGAAACACATGCGTACACGAGCGGTCAAGACGCTCAGCGTCGCGGGTCTGAGCGGGCTGCTTGCAGTCGCTGCGTTCAGCACCGCGTCGGCAACCACACCGCCGGCGGGCACCGAGGCAATGGCCCCGGCGGGCGGCGGTCTCAAGGTGGACGTGTCCAAGTGCACGGCGCCGACTGGCGGGGTCAAGACCAAGCTGCAGTTGCAGTGGTTCACCCAGGCTCAGTTCGCCGGCTACTTCGCCGCGGTCGACCAGGGGTTCTACAAGGACGCCGGTCTGGACGTGGAGATCCTCGAGGGCGCCGTCGACATCGTGCCCGCCAAGGTGCTGGCCAGCGGTGGCGCCGACTTCGCCATCAGCTGGGTGCCCAAGGCGCTGGCCGAGCGCGAGGCCGGGGCGAAGATCACCGACATCGCCCAAGTGTTCCGCAAGAGCGGCACGCTGCAGGTCAGCTTCAAGGACAAGAACATCACCAAGGCCGCTGATTTCAAGGGCAAGAAGATCGGCAACTGGGGCTTCGGCAACGAGTACGAGATCTTCGCCGCGCTGTCCAAGGAGGGCCTCGACCCGGCCAAGGACGTCACCCTGATCGGCCAGAACTTCGACATGAACGGTCTGCTCAACGGCGAGATCGACGCGGCCGAGGCGATGACCTACAACGAGTACGCCCAGGTGCTGGAGGCCAAGAAGGCCGACGGCTCGCTGTACACCGCCGACGACCTGAACGTGGTGTCCTACGAGGCCGAGGGCGTCGGCATGTTGCAGGACGCCATCTTCGCCGACGAGGCCAAGCTGTCCGACCCGGCCTACTGCGGCCAGGCGATCGCCTTCGTCAAGGCCTCGCTGCAGGGCTGGGCGTTCTGCCGGGACAACGCCGAGAAGTGCCGTGACATCGTCGTGGCCAAGGGCTCCAAGCTGGGCAACAGCCACCAGCTGTGGCAGATGAACGAGGTCAACAAGCTGATCTGGCCGGCCGCCACTGGTGGCGTTGGCACGATCGAGCAGGACGCCTGGGATCGCACGGCGAAGATCGCCAGCGAGACCAAGAACCTCGACGGCAAGACGGTGCTGACCAAGGCACCCGACGCCGAGTCGTACACCAACGACATCGTCACCGAGGCCATCAAGCAGGCCAAGGCTGCCGGCGTGGACGTGGACGGCGCCGGGTTCGCCCCGCTGACCGTCACCGTCACCGAGGGCGGCGTCTGACCTAACACCCGACGGAACCACGTTGCCGGGCGGGGCGTCGCGAGGCGCCCCGCCCTGGCGCGTGGGCGCGCAGACTGCCTCCTGGGCAACACCGGAAGCGACTGCCGGTCGTCGAGAGATGATGGGCATGGTGGGCCCTGTCGGCCAACGCGGCAGCGCTCGATCTCCGTACGCGTACGTCGCCCACTTGACGTTCTCGAACTGGTCCGCGATGGTGACCCTGGTGAACCTGCCGACCACCGATTTCAATGACACGACCATGGTGTATGACACGTTGAATCGGGCCACCCAGGTCACCACCAGCTGCCAGGGCGCGACGATCAACACGACCTCCACCGTGTTCGATGAGGCGGTCACCGTGACCACCCCACCGGTCGGCTCGAACAGCCGGGATCGTCGACCGGCAGGGCCGGACGGTGTCTAGTGAACGGTTCGCCACACCGGGGAACACGACCGTTCCAGCCACGAACACCTCTGATGACCTGTATCGCAAAGTGGTCACCAGCTTTGTGACGTTCCCCCGTCGGCCAAACGGGGAGAACGTCAGGCACCCAAGAACAGGTCCGACATGTCGCTCAAGGTGAGCTGGGGTGCGGGAGTTGCTAACCCCAAGTAGCGATGTACCTGTCTACTCGGGCAGCTGTCCGCCGCCGACACCCGCCCGTGGACCAGGGGCTACCGTCACCCCGGCGCCGGTCCCCCACGTCGGAGCAGCTTGTCCAATTCGCGCTGGATCATTCGAGGAGTCTTGAAGCCCTTGTACTCTTCGCGCCAGTACTTGTAGAACGCCTCCTTAGAGGCGAAGGCTCCCTGGCCGGCACGGAGGTCGGCGAGGCTCTCTACGGCACCGATGTATTCGCGTGTAGTGCTGGAGCGCTCGCGGCTGGCTACCTGCCATGGCTCGCAGACGAGCAGTTCGAGTGAGGTGACCCGTGCCTTGGTGGATTCATCGAACACGTAGAGGCCGATGATGTCGAGGTGCTCTCGGTAGTCGTCGAACGGGCGCCGAATGCCTCCGATCTTGATCGACGGGTACCTGAAGTAGGTGTTACCCGTGTAGAGCGTGATTCGGCTCTCCGTCTTGGTGGGCGGCCCCTTCCTCGGCACCTTGATCCTTGCCATCTTGATGTCGACGGCCCTTGGCCCACCGCCGAAGACGTCGCCGTCAACTTCAAGATCCGGGTAGCCACGGGCCGCACCCCGCTCCGCGGACGCGTGGCTTCCAGCGACCGCCAGTCGCCGTATGCGTTCCGACAAGTAGTCGACCAGCGCAACCTCGATCACGTTGGCGAGCGCTGCCGACTCGCTGGGCAACGGGGTCAGGAAGCCTCCGGTATCGAGTTGGCCGATCAGCTCGTCGGCGTCGTTAGCGACGAGTGGCCAGTCAAGTTCCCCGTCGGTCTGGAAAACACCAGCTGGTGCGAAGACGAACTGCGCGCACTGCTCCTTGAGCCAGTCAGCGAGAGACAAAAGCATGGGTAACCATTGTGGCCGCGGTGAGCCGACCGCTGGGTGATGCTCGTCCTACGACAGCACGCTCGCAACAGCTGATGCGACCTGCTGGCCCAGCTTTGGCGGGACGGAGTTGCCGACTTGCGCCTGAACAGAGTTGCGTGAGCCGACGAACTCGAAGTCGTCTGGAAAGGTGAACAGGCGACGCAGCTCGGGTACTCTGAGTCGCCGGCTTTCCCAGTGGAATGGGCCGACGTTGGGACCAGGATGCGCCTGAATCGTGGGCGACGGTCGACTCGGATCGAGCTTTAGCAGGAAGGACCAGAAGCGCTTACGCCATTCGAACACCGGATTGGGGTGCCCTCGCTCGGCTGTGTAGTAGAGGTAGTTCTCGCCGGGAGGAATGTCCGGTAGTAGGTGGCCCCACTGTCCGCGTATGACTTCCTCGGGCTCCGTAGCGGTCACAAGACCGCTAAGAGCTTCTCCCGTCGTGACGTGGGGGAGCGGTCCGCCCTTGGTTTCGCGGCGTTCCCATTGGCCGAAGTGCGTCGGTGCCGGCAGGTCCGGGAGCTTCTCGCCCTTACGGGCGCCAACAATGAACAGGCGCGGACGGAGCTGGGGTACGCCGTAGTCCGCAGCGTTCAGTACCTGCCAGGTGTAGTGGTAACCAGCCGATTCGATCTCTCGAAGCAGTCTGGTGAAGGCCGGTCGGCTCGCGGGTTGTCAAAGGTGAGGGCGTAGACGTTCTCGAGGATGAAGTGGCGAGGCCGGATCTCTGCAAGGACACGTGTGTAGGCCTGCAGCAGGCTGGCTGCAGGGTCAACGCCGTCACGCTTCCAATCCAGCCAAAAGCCCGACTTGGAGAACGCTACGCACGGTGGACCGCCGACGAGGAGATCGGGACGCTCACGGCCCGTGAGTCCAGCGGCGCGCCGGATGTCCTTGGTGCTGAGGCCCTCTCCGGTGCCGGTCGCCAGCGGAAAGAGGTCTGCCCGCAGCACCTCCTGAAGCTCCGGGAAGTAGCGATCCGCGTTCTTCTGCATGGTGTCGACAGCGTCGTTGTCCCACTCGACCGCGGCGAGCGTGCGGTAACCCGCGGCCTCGACACCCAGGTCCAGACCGCCAGCGCCGGAAAACAACGAGATCGCGGTACCGACGGCCATCGGCCCATTCTGTCCGGTGTGCGAATCGCCGTTGCGCATCCTGACGTCGAACAGTCCCTGTTGGATTGGTGTGCTCATGATGAACCTCCGTTTGCTTGAGGCGCGCAGGAACGCAGGCCTCGCATGTGGATGCGGGGCTGTCCCCGACCCGGCCTGTCCGCGCTTCAGGGCAGCTCGCCCGGTGAGGTGGAGCGAGGCCCGTCCCAACCCCAGCGGGTCGGGACTGCCCGGACACCGGGACGAGCCTCACTCTGTGCTAGCTAACGCTGACCGCCGCTTGGACCTCGCCGGCGAATCCGCCGAGGTCCACCGTGACATACCAGTGGTCGGTGGTTGGCACGGTGAGATGCACCGGCGACTGCTTGGCGTGGCCACCGTGGTAGCGGTGCTGCCGTCCCGCTTTGAAGGCATTGAAGTTGGCAGTCGTCATCAGACGAACGTTGGCCTCTGTGCCCTGCAGCGTCACCTCGACGACTGACCCTGCGGGCCGGACGCCGAGGTCCCAATGTGCGTACTTCATGAATCCTCCTGACGGGATGGGGGTGGACGCACCCTGCAGTCCCGACCAGCGATTTCGTTGCCCCGCTCAAAGCTTGACTAGCTTGAGCGGTCTCTAAGGTGATCGAGTGGTTCGCTGCTCGGCTGCAGGACGTGCCCCGACCTCTGCCGGTTGGGGCACGTTCGCGTATCGGCGGATGTCTTCCTCCGACCTACATCAGTGTAGTTCCGGGGTGTTACACGGTGTGCTGGGTGGCGATCGGCAAGACAATGATCGCGTTGACCTCTCGCGCTGCCGTCTCAGCCGTGTTGACCGTCACGCGGCCATGGTCCGCTACGCGGAACGCGGCCGATCGGTCGGTGGCCCAACGACGCATTGTCGGCCGACCGTCGGACGCCGGCGACCCGAACCGGCCCTGACAGACTCGCGGTGTGATGTCACGACCATGGTCCGAGATCTGTGCCCGACTCGACGCGCTGGCGACGGAGATCAGCGGGGCGCCGTACCCGCCTGATCCCGCCAGTGCCGCGGCACATCTGGCCGAACAGGTGGTGTGCTGGCTGGGATGGGCCGTGCAGTACGGCGATCCGCGCCGCCCGGCGTTCCATCGCCAGAACGACCTCGTCACCCCGTGGGGCGGACCAAACGCCGACAACGTCTATCGCCACGCTCGGATCGACCCGTCACGCAGCTACCGGATCCACGGCCGGATGCACGGCTGCGACGAGTTCGTGCTGGCGCTTCGCGCCGGTTTCATGCACCAGCCGGTGTGGGGCACGTTGCACAACGTGTCCGCCACGGATCTGGGCATCGGCCGTGGTGACGAGTTCGAGTTGTTCCTCGGTGGACCACCACGCCAGCGCGCCTGGGTGCCCGTCCCCGATGGCGCGGTGATGGCGTCGTTTCGCGAGTACTACTACGACTGGTCGGCAACCGAGCCTGCCGTGATGACGATCGAGTGCCTCGACGCCGATGCCGGGGTGCCTCGGCCGCGCACGCCGGCCGAGGTCGACGCCCAACTGCTGGACGCGGTGACCGCGGTGGAGCACTCGGTGCGCAACTGGAACACCTACCTCGACGAGCACCGCGCCGCGGGGCGGGACAACGTGATAGCGCCGCCGATGCGGGTCACCAAGGGACTCCCCGAAGCCCGATACGCCTTCTGCTTCTGGGACCTCGGGCCAGACGACGCCCTGGTGCTGGAGACCACCGTGCCGGAGGCCAGGTACTGGAGCGCCCAGCTCTACCGGATGGGGTGGTTCGACCTGATCGACCCGCTCGAACGGGTGTGCTCGCTGAACCACTCGCAGGCCACGCCGGACCGCGACGGGCGAGTGCGGATCGTCGTATCGCACCGTGACCCCGGGGTGGTCAACTGGCTGGATGCCGGCGGTCACCGCACGGGACTCTTGACACTGCGCTGGTTCTGGTCCGACGGCGACCCGACCTACGCAACCACGGTGGTCCCGCTGGACAGCGTGCGCAGCGACGCCGTCACGCCCGATGAGCGGGTGGCGCTGATGGCGTCTCGTCGCCGCCACCTGGCCTGGCGGTTCCGCACATGACCTGGGCGCCAGGGCCACGACCGGACTGGGTGGCGGCGGTCAACAGCGGTGCGATCTGGCCGATGGCCGATGCTGCCGCGGCGCCCTTCACCGTCGAGCAGGTGACCGCGGGCGCCGCTGCCACCAGGGGGGAGCGTCCGGCGGACGTCCGTGACCGGCTGGGCGACGAGACCCTCGAACCGTTGCGCATCCTCACCGACGCTTTGGAGGCCGAGGCCCGGCTCACCGTGCTCGGCCGGTGGATCACCCACCGGTTCCTCGGGCGACTGGTCGAACAGCGACTGGCCCTGGACGACTACGTGCGCCGTGACCCCGGCGTGGTGGACGAGCAGATCGTCGAGCCGTGGTTCGTCACCGGGGCGCCGCGAACCGGGACCACCGTGCTGCACGGCGTCCTGGCAGAGGATCCCCGCCACCGCGTGCCGCGCGGCTGGGAGTTGCTGTTCCCGGCGCCCCCACCGGCGGACGTCGAGGATCTCTCGGCGCGCATCACCCGTGCCGACAGCGAACTGCGCACGCCACAAGTGGTGGCGTCGGGGCTGACGGCCATTCACGAGTACTCGGCGCAGATGCCCAAGGAGTGCCTGTCGGCGATGTCGCTGTGCATGCGGTCCGAGGAGTTCGTCGCCAGATATCACGTGCCGAGCTACGTCACCTGGCTGCAATCGTGCGACATGACCCCGGCGTACGCGATGCACCGCCTCGTCCTGCAGGTCCTGCAACGCCGATGCCCAGCGCGGCGCTGGGTGTTGAAGTCACCCGTCCACCTCCACTCCCTCGACGCCCTCGTGGACACCTATCCCGACGTCAGGATCTCGTTCACCCACCGCGACCCGCTTGCGGTGCTGGCCTCGGTCACCAGCCTGGTGGCCACGATGCGCTCGGCGCACAGTGATCACGTCGATCCGGAGGAGATCGGCCGGTACCACGCCGAGTTGTACTCCCGCTCGCTGGATGCCCTGGTCGATCGCGACCGGACCGGCTCGCCGGCGCCGGGGCGCACCACGCACAGCCGCCACGACCAGTTCGTGGGCGATGCGATGGCGGTTGTCCACCACATCTACGGCCGCTTCGGCTGGGATCTGCCCGAGCCCACCGCGGCGCGGATGGCCGGCTACCTCGCCGCCCAACCGCAGGCTGCCCCCGGCGAGCATCGCTACGACAGCGACGTCGTCGACCTCGACGTGGCCCAGCGCCGACGCCTCGACCGCTACCAGGACCGCTTCCTGGCGTAGCCGGCGGCGCGTAGGGTGTCCGCATGACGGACCGTTCGGGTGGCGACCGGCCAGCGGCGATCACCGAGGACGAACTTGCCGCGACGCAGGAGATCGTCGGCCGGTTGACCCGGGCCTACGACGCCAAGCTGGTGGGCCAGCGCCGATTGCGCACCGCCCTGCTGGTCAGCCTGGTGGCCGAGGGACACATCCTCGTGGAGAGCGTTCCCGGCCTGGCCAAGACCACCGCGGCGCAGACCCTGGCCGCCACCGTGAACGCCACCTTCGCCCGCATCCAATGCACACCCGACCTGCTGCCGAGCGACATCATCGGCACCCAGGTGTACGACCCGTCGACCACCGAGTTCCGCACCAGGCTCGGGCCGGTGCACGCCAACTTCGTCCTGCTCGACGAGATCAACCGGGCCAGCGCCAAGACCCAGAGCGCCATGTTGGAGGCGATGCAGGAGGGCCAGACCACCATCGGCGGCGAGCCCTTCGCCCTCCCGGCGCCGTTCATGGTCCTGGCCACGCAGAACCCGATCGAGGAGGAGGGGACCTACCCGCTTCCCCACGCCCAACTCGACCGCTTCCTGCTGAAGGAGATCATCGACTACCCGACGTCCGACGAGGAGTACACCATCCTCGACCGGGTGGACCGGGGCGTGCTCGGCCCGCGGGCTGAGGAGGTGGAAGCGGTCCTCGACCTCGACGACGTCGCCTTGCTGATCGGCGCCGCCACCAAGGTGTACGTGGACGACTCGATCAAGCGCTACTGCGTGGCCCTGGCCCAGGCCACCCGGCAGACGCGGGCGGTGATCGGTCCGGCCCTGGCCGCGTACGTGGAGGCCGGCGTCAGCCCGCGCGGCGCCATCGCCTTGCAGCAGGTGGCCCGGGCCTACGCGCTGGTTCACGGGCGGGCCTACGTCAGCCCCGACGACGTGCGCGCCCTGGCCCACGCCGTGCTCCGCCACCGGATGCGGCTCACCTTCCAGGCCGTCGCCGACGAGGTCGGTCCCGACGTGATCATCGACGCGGTCATCGGTTCGGTGAGGACCCCGTAGGTGGCCGAGAGCCTGCTGGTGAGGGTGCGCTCGCGGGCGATCATCCCCGCTCACCGCCGGGTGCGCACCATCCTCGACGGCGAATACGGGTCGATCCATCGCGGCAGGAGCATGGAGTTCGACGACCTGCGTGACTACGTCCCGGGTGACGACGCCAAGGACATCGACTGGAAGGCCACCGCCCGGCACCCCACGCCGTTGATCAAGCGCTACGTCGCTGTGCGCCAGCACGGTCTGCTGCTGGTCGTCGACACCGGCCGGGAGATGGCCGCCCTCGCCGAGCCCACCACCACCAAACGCGATCTGGCGATCATCGCTGCCGGGGTGCTGGGCCAGCTCGCGGTGCGCCATGGCGACCTCGTCGGGCTCATCGCCGGGCCCGGGGGGACCGGGCCGCGAGGGATCAGCCACGTCCCGCTGGGCAAGGGCGCTGCCCACCTCGAGCGGATCCTGCGGGTCATCGACCGCCAGGCGGTGCTGGACGGTGAACCGTCGGCGCTCGACGGCGTGCTGAGCGAGGTGGCCAGGATGGTGCGCCGCCGGCTGATCGTCGTCGTGATCTGCGGCGACGACGACCTCACCGACCGGCGCAGCGCGCTGCTCCGGAGGCTGCGCGCCCAGCACGAGCTGCTCATGCTGACCGTTGCCGACCTGGCCATCGTCGACGCCCACCTGGCCCCGGGCGCCGTGCGAGTCCTGGAGACCGGGCGGCGGGTCCCAGCGTTCCTCGGCCCGCGGGCCGGCGTCCACGCCGAACTCGCCGAGCACGACGCGGCCCGCCAGCGGGCGCTGGCCGCCGGGCTGGCCGCGGTGGGAGTGGCCCACGCCCGCCTGCGGGCCGAGGGAGACGTGGTGGGCGACATCATCGGGCTGCTGGAGCGGCGCCGCCGTGCTCGCCGCTGACGCCCCGTACCCGCCCGCCGGCTACAGCGGCGTGTGGCTGTGGTGGGGGATCCTGCTGCTCGGCGTGTCGGCCGGGCTGGTGGTGCTCGCCCGGCGGGCTCGCCGCCCACCACCCGCGCCGCGCCCGGCCCCCGCCGGGCCCGACCCGGCCACCGTGCGTCAGGCCTATCTGGCCGAGGTCGAGGCCCTGCGCCAACGCCACGCCGCCGGTGCGCTGGACGACCGCCACCTGCATCACGAGCTGAGCCGGGTGGTCCGAGCCTTCGTCGCCGAAGCCAGTGGCACCGACGCCCGGGTGATGACCCCAACCGACCTGCGCCGAGCCGGCCAGCCCGTCGCCGCGTCGGTCGTCGACCGGTTCTGGGCCACCCAGTTCGGCCCGCGGGCCGACCAGCCGGCGACGGATTCGGTGGACGCCGCACGCCGGTTGATCGGCAGCGGGGGAGCGGACCGGTGATCCGCCCGGGCGTCGCCCTGGCTGCTGGTGGCGCAGTGGTGCTGGCCTGGCTGATGGCGTGGGTCGTCACCAGGCGGCGCACCGCGAGGGTGGTCGCGGCCCCGGCCATCGCCAACGCCTGGCGCGCCGCGCACAGCCCCGCCTTCCGCAGGGCATGGCGGCGCTATGTCGGCGGCCTGGTCCTGGCCGGGGTGGCCGGCGGCGTGGGACTGGGCGCCTCGGTGGTGCTGGCCGGGCGACCGTCGGCCCGCCAGGTGGACGAGCGGGTCACCGGGACGAGGGACATCATGCTGTGCCTGGATGTCTCCGGGTCGATGATGAAGTTCCAGTCCGGGCTGGTGGCGGCGTTCCGCAGGCTCGTCGGGTCGCTCCACGGTGATCGGGTCGGGCTGACCATGTGGGACAGCACGGCGATCTCGGCCTTCCCGCTGACCGACGACTACCGGTACGTCGACGAGCAGCTCGCCGAGGCGGCTGCGGCGCTCGACCGCCACAACTTCCAGTACGTGGTGGGCACCGATGCCGCCGAGGGAAGTTCGCTGGTGGGCGACGGGCTGGCCTCCTGTGCCGAGCGCTTCGACCGGCGCGCCGAGCGGCGAACCCGCTCGATCGTGCTGGCAACGGACAACCAGCCCAACGGTGTACCGGTGGTGACCCTCGCCCAGGCCGGCGCGGCGGTCCGCGCGCTGGGAGCACAGATCTTCGCCGTGGCGCCCGAGGGCGGCGACCCGCTGCGGATGGACGAGCTGCGCGCCGTGGCTGAGTCGTCCGGTGGGCTGTTCGTCGGCTCGGTGAACGCCCGCGCCGCCGACGCCGTCGCCGAACGGATCTCCACGCTCTCGGCCAGCCCGACGCGCCGGCCGGGCGAATTGCTGGTCACCGACCGGCCCCAGCCACTGGCGGCCACGGTGCTTGCCGCCGCTGCCGCGGGTGCGGCCCTCGCCGCGGGGATCAGGCGCTGGCGCAGCGCAGGGCGGTTGGTGGTGGTCGCCGGGCTGGGCCTGGTGATGCTGGCCGATCCGGTGGTGGGGGGCACCCGCCTGCCGGCCAAGGCGACCAGCGCCGACGTCCTGTTCGTGGTGGACACCACGGGCAGCATCGTGGCCGAGGACTACAACGGTGACCGTCCCCGGCTGGAGGGCGTCAAAGCCGACATCGTCGACCTGGCCCGGCGCATCCCCGGGGCCCGCTTCGGGATGGTCACCTTCGGCTCGGCGGCGACCATGTCCCTGCCGTGGACCACCGACGCCGCCGCGCTGGAGTCAGCGGTCGACGTGCTCGACCGGGAGCGCACTGCGGCGTCCGCAGGGACCAGGCTGGACGTCGCCCTCGACGTGGTCGAGGCCGCCCTGCGCCGGGCACGCGGCACGCCGGGTCGCAGCCAGGTCGTCGTGTTCATGTCCGATGGGGAGCAGACCGCGCCGGGGTCCGTGTCGAGCTTCGCCCGGCTCCGCCCGCTGGTGTCGAGCGGCGTGGTCTTCGGCTACGGCACGGTGGCCGGCGGCCCGATGCGCGAGAACCTCGGCCAACTCGGTGAGCGATACCACCCGCCGTACCTGTTCGACGAGCGCACCGGGTCCCGGGCGCTGTCCCACCTCGACCCGGCAGCACTGTCGGCGGTCGCCTCCCAGATCGGCGTCACCTATGAGCAGCGGACCCGCCCGGACGGCACGGACGCCACCGCTCGGCGGTTCGCCGCGGCCATGACCACGGTCGACAACGGGGAGCGCCAGGGCGCCCACCATGTCGCCTGGCTCCTGGCCCTCGTTGCCGCGGCCATCCTGGCGTGGGAGCTTGCGGCCGCGGCGGGTGAGGTGCGCGGCGTCCGCCTCCTGGCCGTCAGGCGGGTGAAGCCATGACGCGCACCGCGACCCGCCGGATGGTGCTGATCGCCGCGCTGCTGACAGGCCTGGCCGGGGTGAAGCTGGTCAGCGTTGCCTGGTTCGCCGACCGCGGGCATCAGGCCTACGAGGTGTCGGACTACGGCGGCAGCGAGGACGCCTACGAGATGCTGCTCGTGGGCAACGTGGTCGAGCGGTGGAAGGCGCCCAACAACGTGGGCGTGGCCAGGTTCCTACGCCATGACCTCTCCGGCGCCGAGCACGCGTTTCGTGACGCCCTCACCATCGATCCGAATCGCTGCGACGTTCGATTCAACCTGGTGATCACCATCGAGGCGAGCGGCGACGAGCGCCGCGCCGCCGGCGACGTCCTCGGCGCGCAGACCCGCTTCCAGGAGGCGGCTGACCTGGTGTCCGAAGCCGATTGCCGCGCCACCACCTCCGACGATTCGCCCCGATCCACCACAGCGGCCACGACCGCGGACTCCGGCCCGGCGCTGACGGTGCCGCCCAACCAGACCCTCACGTCCAGCCCGCCGAAGGTTCCCACGACCCAACCCCGCGGTGAGTCGGAGGACGTGCCAGGCCTGGAGACCAGCGGCGGGAGCGACCCTGGCAAGCAGTTGCAGGCCGCCGGGCGGCGGATCGAGGCCAAGCTGCGCGACGTGCGCGAGGGCGACGTCACCGGCGACACCGGCCCCAACGACGCCGCCGACGACACCCCCAACCCGCCTGACGAGTCCCAGCGCAACGTGCTGGACGAGCGCCGCCGGGAAGCGAACCGCCAGCGCCACCAGGCCCGCTCGGGGGTGCCGCCGGACCAGCCGCCACCGGTCGGATCGGCGCGCTGGTGACCCGATGAGTCGGTCTGCTCGGGGTCGTCCCCGGTAGCGTTGTCACTGCCCACCGACGCCGTTGGGCACAGACATCCAAGGGGGATGAAGACGATGACCGATACGGTCGCCCGTCGGACGGGGCGGGAAGCGGAGACGATCTCGCGCGTCGTGGTCAGGTTCGCCGGTGACTCCGGCGACGGTATGCAGCTCACGGGTGACCGGTTCACCTCGGCCAGCGCCATCTTCGGCAACGACTTGATGACCTTCCCGGACTATCCGGCCGAGATCCGCGCCCCAGCGGGAACGGTGAACGGTGTGTCCAGCTTCCAGGTGCACATCAGCGACCACGACATCACCACCCCGGGTGATTCTCCCAGCGTGCTGGTGGCGATGAACGCCGCGGCGCTGAAGGCCGACCTGCACCGGCTGGAGCCGCACGGCCTGCTCATCGTCAACAGCGACAGCTTCGAAGAGCGTGACCTGGAGAAGGCCGGCTACACCAGCAACCCGCTGGAGGATGGCTCGCTCGAGGGCTACCGCCTCGTGCAGATCCCGATGACCAGCCTCACCCAGGGCGCCGCCGAGCCCCTCGGGGTCAAGCCGCGTGACGCCGAGCGGTCGAAGAACTTCTTCGCCCTCGGGCTGATCTCCTGGCTGTACTCCCGGCCCACCGACCCCACGCTGGAGTGGATCGAGAAGCGCTTCAAGGATCTGGTCAAGGAGAGCAATCGCGCCGCGTTCCTGGCCGGCTACAACTTCGCCGAGACCACCGAGCTGTTCGAGCACCCCTACCAGGTGGCCCCGGCCACCATGCCGGCGGGCGAGTACACCAACATCAGCGGCAACGTCGCCCTGGCGTGGGGGCTGATCGCCGCCGGCCAGTTGGCCAAGCTGCCGGTGTTCCTCGGGTCCTACCCGATCACCCCGGCGAGCGACATCCTCCACGAGCTCTCCAAGCACAAGCACTTCGGGGTCCGCACCCTGCAGGCCGAAGACGAGATCGCCGCAGCGGGCATGGCCCTCGGGGCTGCGTTCGCCGGCCACCTCGGGATCACCACCACCAGCGGCCCCGGCGTGGCCTTGAAGAGCGAGACCATCAGCCTGGCGGTGTCCCTGGAGCTGCCGCTGCTGGTCGTGGACATCCAGCGCGGTGGGCCGTCCACCGGCCTGCCCACCAAGACCGAGGCCGCCGACTTGAACATCGCCATGTTCGGCCGCCACGGCGAGGCCCCGCTGCCGATCGTGGCGGCGTCCAGCCCGGCCGACTGCTTCGGCGCGGCCATCGAGGCGGCGCGCATCGCCCTCAAGTACCGCACCCCGGTGATCCTGCTCAGCGACGGGTACATCGCCAACGGCGCCGAGCCGTGGATGCTGCCCGACGTGGATGGCCTGCCGGACATCTCCGTGCCGTTCCAGACCGAGTTCAACCACGAGACCGCCGACGGCGCCCCCGAGTACTGGCCCTACCTGCGTGACCCCGAGACCCTGGCCCGCCCGTGGGCCATCCCCGGCACTCCCGGGCTGATGCACCGCATCGGTGGGATCGAGAAGCAGGACGGAACGGGCAACATCAGCTACGCCCCGGACAACCACGAAAAGATGGTGCACCTCCGCGCCGCCAAGGTGCGGGCCATCCAGGCCGACATCCCGCCGGTGGAGGTGCGTGGTGACGCCGACGCCGAGGTGTGCGTGCTCGGGTGGGGTTCCACCTGGGCGGCAATCGACTCGGCGGTCCAGCAGGCCCAGCGTGACGGCCTGAAGGTGGCGTGGGTGCATCTCACCCACCTCAGCCCGCTCCCGGCCGACCTCGGTGACGTGCTGCGCCGGTTCCCCAAGGTGCTCGTGCCGGAGTTGAACCTCGGCCAGTTGTGCCGCATCGTGCGCGCCGAGTACCTCATCGACGCCGTGTCCGTCAGCAAGGTGCAGGGCCTGCCCTTCACCGCCTCCGAACTCCTCGCCACCATCCGGGAGCACCTGTCATGAACACCCCTGTTGCCCTCACCGCCAAGAAGGACTGGGTCAGCGACCAGGAGGTCCGCTGGTGCCCAGGATGCGGGGACTACGGCATCATGCACGCCGTCCAGACCCTGATGCCAGAGCTCGGGATCGCCCCGGAGAACACCGTGTTCATCAGCGGCATCGGCTGCAGCAGCCGCTTCCCGTACTACATGAACACGTATGGGATGCACTCGATCCACGGTCGTGCCCCGGCCATCGCCACCGGGGTGGCCACGGCCCGGCCCGACCTCGACGTCTGGGTGGTCACCGGCGACGGTGACGCCCTGTCGATCGGTGGCAACCACTTCATCCACGCCCTGCGGCGCAACGTGAACCTGACGATCCTGCTGTTCAACAACCGGATCTACGGGTTGACCAAGGGCCAGTACTCGCCCACCTCGGAGGCCGGCAAGGTCACCAAGTCGACCCCGTTCGGCTCGCTCGATCATCCGTTCAACCCGCTGTCGGTGGCCCTCGGCGCCGAAGCCAGCTTCGTGGCCAGGACCCATGACCTCGATCGCAAGCACATGATGGAGGTCTTCCGTGCCGCCCACGCCCACCGTGGCGCCTCGTTCGTGGAGATCTTCCAGAACTGCAACGTGTTCAACGACGCGGCGTTCGAGGACATCACCGGGCGCAAGGTGCGCGACGAGATGATGATCGATCTCAAGCACGGCGAACCGATCCGCTTCGGGGCCGACGGCCACAAGGGCGTCACCATGGGCTCGGACGGCCAGTTGCGTGTGGTCTCGGTTGCCGACGTGGGCGAGGCCGCCATCCTGGTCCATGACGCCCACCGGGAGGACCCCGGCCTGGCCATGGCGCTGGCCCGCCTGTCCCACGGCGACCACGAGGCCACCCCGTTCGGCATCTTCCGTTCCGTGGAGCGCCCCGACTACGGCACGATGGTGGGCGCCCAGTTGGCCCAGGTGTCAGAGGCCAAGGGCCCGGGGGATCTCGGCACGCTGCTGCGCAGCAACGGGACCTGGGTCGTCAACTGAGCCTGGGGAACGCCCACTCAGTCCGCTGAGCGGGGCGCACCCTCGGGGTGCGGCGACGGTGTCCCGCGCAGCGCGCCCACCAGGGTGACGAGGCGGGCCATCACCTGGTCGGTGGCCAGGCGGATCTCCTCCGATGTCGGCTGCGTGGCGCTGCCGATGTTCATCAGCCGGCGGACGTCGATGGGTTCGCCGACGCGCACGTGGACCTGCGGGCGGCGGATCAGGTTGGCCACCAAGCCCAGCAGCAGCCGCTTGCGGCCGATGACCCGCTGGCTCCCGTCCATCGCCACGGGCACGATGGGGGCGCCGCTGGCCAACGCTAGGCGGACGGCGCCGGTCTTGGCCCGCTCCGGCCAGAACCCGTCGTTGCGAGTCAGGCGGCCCTCGGGGAACACCCCGACGGCCTCGCCGGCCCGCAGCGCCTCGACGGCCGGGGCCAGCGAGTCGGCGGCTTCGGCCGTCCCGCGCTTGACGGGGATGAACCCCAGCCGGCGCACCAGCGCGCCCAGCAGCGGCGCCTTGAAGACTCCCGAGGTGGCCAGCATCCGCAGGCTGCGACCCATCCGCCGGCAGGCCAAGACCAGCAGCACTCCGTCGGCGTAACTGGCGTGGTTGGAGATGACGATGACCGGGCCGGCCGGGAGCTGCCTGGCCAGCGCGCGCCGACCACCCTGGCGGGCCACCTGCAGCCGGCTGAACAGCCCGATCAGCGTTCCCACCACGGCAGCGGCCAGGGCGTACAAGCCCGCGCCGGTGCGCCCCGGATGTCGCCAGTTCATCTGCGGTGAGACGAGCTACGCCGTGACGTAGGCGTCGGCGACGGTGAGGGCTTCGTCGAGGATGGCCAGGCCGGCCTCCACCTCGTCCACCGACGCGGTGCACGGAGGCACGACGTGGGTGCGGTTGAAGTGGACGAACGGCCACAGGCCGCGGGCCTTGCAGGCCGCGGCGACATCGTTCATCGGCGTGGCGTCGGCCCCGGCCGCGTTGTACGGCACCAGCGGCTCGCGGGTCTCCCGGTTGCGGACCAGTTCGATGGCCCAGAACACGCCGAGGCCACGCACGTCGCCCACCGACGGATGGTTGGCCTGCAGCTTCTCCAGGCCTGGCCCGATCACGTCGCTGCCCAGCATCCGGGCGTGCTCGACGATGCCCTCCTCCTTGAAGATGTTGATGCTGGCCACAGCGCTGGCGCAGGCCAGGGGATGACCGCTGTAGGTGAGGCCGCCGGGGTACTGGCGGGTTCTCGAAGGTGTCGGCGACCGGCTTGCTGATGATCACGCCACCGAGTGGCAGGTAGCCGGAGTTGACGCCCTTGGCGAAGCAGACCAGGTCCGGCGTGGACGCCCCACGTCTGGTCGACGGCGAACCACTCGCCGCAGCGACCGAAGCCGGCCATGACCTCGTCGGACGACCAGCATGATCCCGTGCTCGGTCGCAGCGCTCGCGCACGCCCGGCCAGGTAGCCGTCGGGCGGCACGAGGATGCCGTTGGTCCCCACGACGGTCTCGAGCGACGATGGCGGCGACGGTGTGCGCGCCCTCCACCATCAACACGTCGTCGAGGTGGGCCAGCGCGCGCTGGCGCACTCCTCGGACTCGGTGGTGGCGTGGAAGGCGCTGCGGTACGGGTACGGCCCCCAGAACTTGACCACGCCCGGCATCCCCGGCTCACTGGGCCAGCGCCGCGGGTCACCGGTCAGCGGTGATGGCCCCGCTGGTGGCGCCGTGGTAGCTGCGGTAGTGGTTGAGCACCTTGAACCGGCCGGTGTGCAGGCGAGCCATGCGCACCGCGTTCTCGGTGGCCTCGGCGCCGCCGTTGGTGAAGAACACCTTGGTCGAGGTCGCAGCCGTCGAGGTTGACGGCGGCGGCCTCGCAGATCAGCCGGGCGGCCTCGCTGCGGGCGTCGTTGGCGAAGCTCGGGGCGATCGTGCACAGCCGGGCCGCCTGCTCCTGGATCGCCGCCACCAGCTTGGGGTGCTGGTGGCCGATGTTGACGTTGACCAACTGACTGGAGAAGTCCAGGTACTTCGACCCGTCCGCGGTCCAGAAGTGGCTGCCCTCGGCCCGGGTGACCACTGGGGGAGCGAGCGCCCCCTGGATGCTCCAGGAGTGGAACACGTGGGCACGGTCGTTGGCGTAGGCGTCGTCTGGCCGGGTGTCGAGGACAGTCATGGCCTGCATCGTATTCGTTCCAGCTGGGGCCGTACAGAGCGCACTTTGTACCCGGACAAACCGGCGGACGGTCTCCGTCCGAGGCGGCCGTTGACCACCGGCTGGTCAGCCGGGTGGGCTGGCGGTGCGGGCGATGGCGTCGGCGGTGGCCAGGATGCGCTGGGCGTTGGCGACATGCAGGTTCTCGATCATCTTGCCGTCCACGGTGGCCACGCCCTTGCCGGCGGCGAGGGCTTCGTCGAAGGCGGCGATGACCCGCCGGGCGTGGTCGATCTGCTCGCCGGTGGGGGCCCAGACCTCGTTGGCGATATCGACCTGACCGGGGTGGATCAGGGTCTTGCCGTCGAAGCCCATCTCGAAGCCCTGGACGCACTCGGCGCGGAACGAGTCGAAATCCTTGACGTCGTTGAACACCCCGTCGAGGATCACCTTGCCGGCCTCGCGAGCCGCCGCCAGCGCGGTGGCCAGGTGGGGGACCAGGGGGTACCTGGCGGGGGCGCCCAGCGCGGCGTTCAGCTCACGGGCCAGATCGTTGGTGCCCATCACCAGCACCTCGACGCGTGGGTGAGCGGCGATCTGGCGGGCATCGAAGATGGCCGTCGGTGTCTCGATCATCGCCCAGATCCGCTGCTGGGTGGGCAGCGCCGCGGCGACCTGGTTGAGAGCCGTCACCGAGGAGACCTTGGGGATCACCACCGCGCTCGGCGCCCGAGCCGGCCACGGCGGCGAGGTCGTCGAGACCCCACGGGGTGTCCAGCCCGTTGCAACGGATGGTCAGCTCACGGTGGCCGTACTGGCCCGAACTGGCGGCGGCGACGGCGTTGGCCCGTGCCGCCTCCTTGGCGTCAGGGGCGACGGCGTCTTCGAGGTCGAAGATGATCGCGTCGGCGGCCAGCGACTTGGCCTTCTCCAGCGCCCGCTCGTTGGCCGCGGGCATGTACAGCACGGAACGGCGCGGCCTCATGACGCGAACCCGTAGGCCGCAGCCAGCTCGGGGTCCCGGGCGGCGAGCTCCCGGGCCAGGTTGACCACCACATGACACTGCTTCACGGACGCATCGTCCTCCATCTTGCCGTCGAGCATGATCGCCCCGGTGCCGTCGCCCATCGCCTCGATCACCCGCTGGGCCTGGGCCACGTCCGACGGCCGTGGGCTGAACACCCGTTTGGCGATCTCGATCTGCGCCGGGTGCAGGCTCCACGCCCCGACGCAGCCCAGCAGGTAGGCGTTGCGGAACTGGTCCTCGCAGGCCACGGTGTCCTTGATGTCGCCGAACGGGCCGTAGAACGGCAGCAACCCGTAGGTGACGCAGGCGTCCACCATCCGGGCCAGTGTGTAATGCCACAGGTCCTGCTGGTAGGTGGCCCGAGGGGCGTCGGGGTCGTCGGCGGACGGGTCGGCGTGGACCAGGTAGTCGGGGTGCCCTCCGCCGACGCGAGTGGTCTTCATCCGCCGGTTGGCGGCCAGGTCGGCCGGGCCCAGCGACAGGCCCTGCATGCGCGGTGACGCGGCGCAGATGGCCTCGATGTTGGCCACACCGCGGGCGGTCTCCAAGATGGCGTGCACCAGCAGCGGGCGCTGCAACCCGGCACGGGCTTCGAGCTGGGCGAGCAGGCGGTCGACGTAGTGGATGTCCTCGGGTCCCTCGACCTTGGGGATCATGATCACGTCGAGCTTGTCGCCGATCTCGGTCACCAGGGTGGTGAGGTCGTCGAGCACCCACGGCGAGTCCAGGCTGTTGACCCGCGTCCAGAACTGGGTGGACCCGAAGTCGACGGTCGTGCCCACCTTCACCAATCCGGCCCTGGCAGCCTCCTTGTCGGCCATCGGGATGGCGTCTTCGAGGTTGCCGAGGAGGATGTCGCACTGGGGCACCAGTTCGGGCAACTTGGCCACCAGCTTGTCGTTGTGCGGCGGGAAGAAGTGAATGACCCGGCTCGGTCGGAACGGAATCTCGCGCGCCGGCTGGGGGGCGCCTGCGGCGAGTGGCATGAAGAAATCTCGGGGGCTTCGCACGATCCCAACGGTATCCGTGCGGTGGGGTGTCGGCGCTGCCCGTTGCGCCGAACACCCCATCGCACCCCTACAGAGCCACGTCGTCCGGCGGTGATACGCGGCGGGTGAGAGCTCTCTCAGCGGTCCATCAGCCGGCGGGCGATGACCTTCAGGCACAACGTCTCGTCGGCGCCCTCGAAGATGCTCAGCACCCGGGCATCGACGAACAGCCGGGAGACGGTGAACTCCTCGGCGTACCCCATCCCGCCATGGATCTGCATCGCCTCCCGGGTGACCCACTCGGCTGCCTTGCACACGTAGGCCTTCACCATGCTGGCCTCGGCCATGCCCTTGCCCTCGGCCATCAGGGCGGCGACGCGGTAGGCGAACTGCCGGCCGGCCTGGATCAGCACGGCCATCCGCCCCAGCTTGGCCTGGGTGAGCTGGTACTCGATGATGTTCGAGCCGAACACCTTGCGGTGGGCGGCGTACTCGGTGGCCGCCTCGTAGGCCGCCTGCATCACACCCACGGCGCGCGCCGCGGTCTGCAGCCGGCCGTTCTCGAACCCGCCCATCTGGAAGTAGAAGCCCTTGCCGGCGCCCGCCGGGCCACCGATCAGGTGATCGGCCGGGACCCACCAGCCGTCCAGGGCGACCTCGTAGCTGTGCATGCCGCGGTAGCCGATGGTGTCGATCGGCCGGCCTTCCATGGTGGCGCCAGTCCCGTCCTGGGTGAAGCGGAAGCCGTGCCCATCACCGCGCGGCTTGGGCACGATGAACACGCTGAGGCCGCGGTGGTCCTTGACCGACTGGTCCGTGCGGGCCAGCAGCATCAGGACATCGGCCCGGGCCGCGAACGTGCACCACGTCTTGACGCCGTTGATCACGTAGCCGTCCTCACCGTTGGGCCCGGCGGCGGGTGTGGCGGTGACCTTGACCCCGGCCACGTCGCTGCCGTAGTCGGGCTCGGTGACGGCGACGGCGGCCATGATCTCGGCCGAGGCCAGCTTGGGCAGCCACTGCTGCTTCTGCTCCTCGGTGCCGCCGTTCATCAGCGCCCTGGCCAGGATCTCCGGCCGGGTGATCAGCGACCCACCGATGCCCAGCGAGCCGCGGCTCAGTTCCTCGGTGGCCACGACCATGCCCAGGTACTCGCCGGCGCCACCCTCGCTGAACCCGCCGTACACAGCCGGGACGCTGAGCCCGAAGGCGCCCATCTCGGCCAGGCCGGCGATGATCTCGGCCGGCACGTCGTCGTTGTGCCGGTGGACGTGTTCGGCCCGCGGGGCGATCTCGTTGTCGGCGAAGGCCCGGAAGGCGTCCTGGACCATCTCGAAGTCGGCGTCGAGGTGGCGGGGCCCCGGGCTGGCGGCCAGGGAGGCGACGAACGCCGGGTCGCGGAAGGTCTCCAGGAACGGGTGGGCGCGACGCAGCGGGGCGGTCTCGACGCCCCACAGGGTCTCCCGGCCGGCAAGCCTGGTGATCAGGTCGTGGACCATGTCGGCCACGAAGGCGCAGGTCAAGCGGGCTTCCACGTCCCCCTTGGTGCCGTAGTCGAGCATCGCCCGAGCGGTCTCCACCTGAGCCGCGGCGTGGGCGATGTCGTAGGCGACGACTTGCTGGACGTCGGCGCCGCCGCGGGCGGCAAGGGACGTCAGGGCCGTGGTGACCACCGATCCGGCCAGTTCCGTGACGGTTGCAGCAGCGTGAAGATCGGGCGTCGTCATGAGCCGAGCCTAGTTACCGGCGGGTTAACTCCAGAATTGCCCACTCGCCCCCCGGGGCGTCCTGTGCCAGGCTGGTTCGATGACCGAATCCAGCCACAACGGCACTGGCGAGTCCCGCCCGACTCGCATCTGCCTGTACTGCGGCTCGAACCTCGGGTCGTCGGCCGCCTATGCCGAGGCGGCCAGGGCACTGGGTGCGGCGCTCGCCCAGCGCTCGATCACCCTCGTCTACGGAGGCGGTCATGTGGGGATGATGGGCGAGGCCGCCGATGCCGCGCTGGGCGAGGGTGGCGACGTGATCGGGGTGATCACCGACCAGCTGGTGCGCGCCGAGGTGGCCCACGAGGGGCTCAGCTCACTGGAGATCGTCGACAGCATGCACGCCCGCAAGGCGCGCATGGCCAGACTCGCCGACGGCTTCATCGTCATGCCCGGCGGCTTCGGGACGCTCGACGAACTGGCCGAGGTGCTGACCTGGAACCAGCTCGGCATCGTGTCCAAGCCGGTGGTGCTGCTCGACGTCGACGGGTACTGGACGCCCCTGTACGAGTGGATGGACGGCGCCGTGGCCGCCGGGTTCGTGCGTGCCTCGCACCGCATGCTGATGCAGCGCGCCGCCACGGTCGACGAGGCCATCGCCCTGGCGACGGGCCCCGCGCCGGACGTGGGGCACAAGTGGATCGATCTCGACGCCAGCATCACCGGCGAGATCCGCCGGCCCGATTCGGCCTAGCGCATGTGGTCGGTCACGTCGCCGACGCACCACATGATCAGCTCCGCACTGTCCAGCGCCAGTGCCCCGCCCACCTCCACGGGCGTGCCGGCGCGGATGCTCAGCGCCGCGCCCAGCGCGTCGTGGAACCGGTCGGGAGCGATCTGCAGGCCGTACTCGCCGGCGCCGCGCTTGGAGGTGACGTCGCCGGTGAACGCGGTGTAGTGCAGGCGCAGCGCGCCGAGCGTGCACCACTCGAAGGACGCCTGGTGATACGTGGGCGCGTCGCCGGACGTGGCGACGGCGGCGCGCACCTCGTTGGCCACGCCGATCCAGTACGAGCGGAGGTTGTCGGTGACGAAGCGGATCAGCGCCTCGGTGTCCACGGCGACGTCGAGGACCTCACGCCGCGGCCCGCGCACGGGTACCCCGTAGGTGGCCAGCGTGTACCAGGTGACCGGGTTGATCTCGAAGCACTCGCCGTCATGGCGCAGCTCGCCGTCCAGTGACCAGGGACGGTGCAGCCCCGTCGCCGGGGGGACCACGAGATCACCCCACGCCAGATAGGGGCCGTCGACGTTCGTCCCCGGCATGATCTCGGCCAGCTGGCGATGGAGGCTGGCCAGGGCGGAGGCGTCCTCGTCCGTTGCCGGCTCGGCCGTGACCGCGACGATGTCGATGTCGCTGCGACCCTCGTGCCAGTCCGCCAGGGCGAACGAGCCGACGACGTACAGGCCCTCCACCAGCCCGGGGGCGAGCTCGTCGGCGGTGTCGAGGTAGAGTGCGCATGGCGTCGTCGATGTTCACGTGCGGCGGTACTCCTCGAGGCGGCCGATGAGCATGGGCAGGTGACGGTGATACTCGGGACCCATCAACAAGCAGTACTCCACCAGCACCACCACGCGGGCGGCGAACAGGGTGCGCATCTCGGCGGGGTCGTCCACGGGCCACGGCAGGTGGCGCTCGTATCCGCCACGCACCAGCCTCACGACCGCCTCGTAGTCCGGCCGGTTGTAGAACGGTCCGTACAGGGCGACGGCGAGGTCGTGCACCGCGTAGCCGGAGACGTAGTCCTCGAAGTCGAACACCGCCAGGCCGCCGCGCCGGGAGCGGACGTTGCCGTCGTGAAGGTCGCCGTGCACCAGGAACGGGGCTGCGGTCCGATCGGTGTAGATCGATGCCAGGGCCTCGTCGAGCAGCGGGACCACCGCGTCGAGCGTTGCCCGCATGGGTCCGGTGAGTGCCGGCAGGGCAAGCACGGGGGCCGGGTCCTCTCCGAAGTAGTAGACCCGATCCCACCGGCGCTGAGGCGCCCCGGCGGGGAGTGTCAGCCCGCCAGACACGGCGTGGAGGTGACCGGCGAGGTCACCGATGTTCGTCCAGTAGCGGTCACTGGTGTCGTCGGCGTCCCCGCCGGGGAGCCACTCGAACAGCACGCAACGATGCGCGTCGGGCACCTCCTCGGTGGCATCGACGACGACCGCGACCTCGCCCGAGGGGGTGGGCACGGGCCGGGCGACCGGCAGGCCGTGGTCGGCCAACTGCTCGACGAACCACAGCTCCAGATCGGTGATCGCCGGGTCGACGCCCCACGGCCGCTGGACACGCAGCGCGTAGCGCCGACCGGAGGCGGTGTCGATGCGGAACACGAAGTTGGTGTGCACGGCGAGCTGGCGCACCGAGACGGGCGTGATGCCGTAGGCGGTCAACGCCGCGACGGCGGTCCGCCGGTGGCGGCGCGCCTGGCCGGCGGTGGTGAGCGAGGCGTAGGCGCGCATCGGACCATTCTGCCCGCTGGTGTACCTTGCCCCAGGTGCCCGCGGACAGGACGATCACGACGGTGAGCGACGCGCTCTTCGCCCCGGATGCGGATCACGGGGTGTCGCTGGCCGTCGTCGTCGTGCGCGGTGGCGAGGTGATCCACGAACGGTACGGCCACCAGCCCCCGTCGATCTTCGGCCCCGGCGGACCGGTCACGGCCGACACGGCGTTGATCTCGTGGAGCATGGCCAAGAGCATCGTCCACGCCGCCACCGGAATCCTGGTGGGCGACGGTGCGCTGGATCTCGACGCACCCGCCCCAGTGGCGGCATGGCGCGGCACGGCCAAGCAGGACATCACCCTGCTGCAGCTGCTGGAGATGCGCAGCGGGCTGCACTTCGTGGAGGACTACGAGGACCCGGCCACCAGCAACTGCTTGGCGATGCTGTTCGGCGACGGCGCCGCCGACATGGCGGCCTACGCCGCGGATCAGCCGCTCGACCATCCGCCGGGCGACGTGTGGAACTACGCCAGCGGCACGACGAACATCATCTGCCGGATCCTCGGCGACATCGTGGGCGGTGGGCGCGCCGGGATGGAGGCGTTCCTGCGCGACCGGTTGTTCGAGCCGGCGGGGATGACCGCTGCCCGGGCCGACTTCGACCAGGCCGGAACCTTCGTCGGGTCCAGCTACGTGCACGCCACCGCACGGGACTTCGCCCGCTTCGGTGAGCTGTATCGCCACGACGGGCTCGCCGGCGGGCGGCGCGTCCTGCCGGCGGGGTGGGCGGCGCACGCCGCCACGCAGGTGGCGGTGGACCCGGAGAACGGCCTGGGCTACGGCCGGCACTGGTGGCTGTTCCCGTCACTGCCCGGCTCGCTGGCGTGCTGCGGTTACGAGGGCCAGCACATCATCGTCGTCCCCGAGCGGGAGCTGGTCGTGGTGCATCTGGGCAAGGTCCCCGCGGACCGTATCGACGAGTTGCGGGCGTTGCTCGTGGCCCTGGTCGAAGGCGTTTCGCCGGCGGCAAGGTGACCTAAGGTCGATGCGGTGACAGAGGCGCAGGATGCGGTTCGCACGGGTGAACTGCCGCAGATCTCACACGACGACACGGGTGGTCCACCGCGGCCGCGCCGATTCAAGCGGCTGCGCCTGTCGCTGAAGCTGCTGATCCTCGCGGCGGTCATCTACTACGTCCTCGTTTCGGTGATTCCCGGCGTCCGCAAGGCCGCCCACGAGTTGCGCACGGTGAACTTCTGGCTGCTGCTCACGGGCGTCGCCCTGGAGATGACGGCGCTGTACTGCTACTCGCTGCTCACCCGGGCGGCGCTGGGAGACGGGGCCAAGGCGGTCTCGACGTGGCGACTGTTCCGCATCCAGATGAGCACGAAGGCACTGTCCAGCATCGTGCCGGGCGGCAGTGCCGCAGGGTCGGCACTCGGGTATCGGCTGATGACGCTCTCGGGAGTCCCCGGCCCCGACGCCGGGTTCGCCCTGGCGACGGCGGGGCTCGGCTCGGCGGTGGTCCTCAACCTGATCTTCTGGGCCGGATTGCTCATCTCCATCCCGGTCCGCGGCGTCAACCCCGGCTACGCCACGGCGGCCTTGGGCGGGATCCTGGTCATGGTGCTGGTCGGGGCGGTGGTGTTCGGGTTGACCGAGGGCAAGGGGCGGGCAGAACGCGTCGTGCGCTGGGTGGCCCGCAAGCTGAAGCTCAGCGAGGACCGGGCGGCGGCCGGCGTCCGCCAGGTGGGCTCGCGGATGGAGGAGCTGGCCTCGGACAAGCCCCTGCTCGGTCGGGTGGCGCTGTGGGCCGCGGCGAACTGGTTGCTCGACGTGGCCGCCCTGTGGGTATTCCTGCGGGCCTTCGGCCAGCCCCCGGACGTGGACGCCCTGATCGTCGCCTTCGGCCTGGTGAACGTCCTCGCAGTGATCCCGATCCTGCCTGGGGGGCTGGGCACCATCGACCTGGGCCTGCCCGCCGCGCTGGTGGGCTTCGGCATGGCTCGCTCCCACGCCTTCCTCGGCGTCGGCGCCTGGCGGCTGATCCAGTACTTCTTCCCCATCGTGATGGGTGGTCTGCTGTACCTCAGCCTGCGCGTCGGGCCGTGGAGCATCTCTCGCCGTGAGCGGCTGAAGCGCCTGCGCGATCTCGCCGCCGAGTACGACGACGAGACCTCGCTGGACTTCGCCGCCCGCTTCGCCACCCGCCGGGCGATTGGGGAGCAGGCCACGACGTTCCCGGTGGAGGGCGACGGCTTCGACGACCACGGCGAATCCAAGGGCGTCTTTCCCGGTTACTAGCACCGCTGGCTAGCGTCGACGGCATGACCGTTCACGAGCGCCCGTTCGGCCGCTGCCTGGAAGACTTCGTCGTCGGCGACGTCTACCGCCACTGGCCGGGCAAGACCATCACCGAGTACGACGACCACCTGTTCTGCATGATCACCATGAACCACCATCCGTTGCACACCAACGACTGGTTCGCCGGCCAGAGCGTCCAGGGTCGCAACGTGGTGGTCGGCAATCTGGTGTACTCGCTGGTGCTGGGCATGAGCGTCCCCGACGTCAGCGGCGCGGCGATCGCCAACCTCGAAGTCGAGACCCTGCAGCACAAGTTCCCCACGTTCCACGGCGACACCATCCACGCCGAAACCCGCGTCCTCGACGTCCAGGAATCGAAGTCCAAGACCGACCGCGGCGTCGTCACCGTGGAGACCAAGGCCTTCAACCAGGACGGCAAGGAGGTGTGCTACTTCCGCCGCCGGGTCATGGTCTGGAAGCGTGAGTTCGCCCCGGCGCGCACCCGCCCGTACGACGAGTCCGCCGCCTGGGGTTGAGCGCCCTGCTGAGCTGGGGCCGGGTCCACCTGCGTGACCTGCCGTGGCGGCGGACCCGGGACCCGTGGGCCGTCCTGGTCAGCGAGGTGATGGCCCAGCAGACCCAGATCGCCCGGGTGACGCCGAAGTGGGAGGCGTTCCTCGCCGCCTACCCGACGGCGGATGCATGTGCCCGGGCGTCGCTTGGTGACGTGCTGCGGCTGTGGCACGGTCTGGGATACCCGCGCCGGGCGGCGAACCTGCATCGCGCTGCGCAGGCCATCGCCGCGGCTGGGGCGTTCCCCGACACCCTCGCCGGATTGCTGGCCCTGCCTGGCGTTGGGTCGTACACGGCGCGGGCGGTGCTGGCGTTCGCCTTCGAGCGTGACGTTGCCGTGGTGGACACCAACGTGGCCAGGGTGCTGGCGCGCCGCGCCGGGCGGCGCCTGACCGGGCGCGAGGTCCAGGACCTCGCCGACTCGCTGGTACCGGTGGGGCAGGGGTGGGCGTGGAACCAGAGCCTGATGGAACTGGGCGCCCTGGTGTGCCGCCCGGCGCCGTCATGCGCCCGGTGCCCGCTGCTGGCGGAGTGCTCGTGGCGCGGTGAGGGCACGGACCCGGCCATCGGGTCGGCCGGCGTCAGCGGCCGCCAAGCGCGCTTCGAGGGCAGCGATCGCCAGGCCAGGGGCCGGCTGATGGCCGCCCTGCAGGCCGGCCCGGTGGACCTCGCCGACGTCGCCACGATCACTGCCCGCCCGCCCGCCGCCGCCGAAGCACTCCTGGCCACCCTCGTCACCGAAGGCCTCTGCCACCTCACCGAGACAACGGCACACCTCCCCTAGACCCACCCTTCCACCCCACCCCCCACCCCCTCCCGTCGTTCATGTCACCGCATGAACGAACTGTCCGTTCATGTGGTGACATGAACGGACAGGGGTGGGCGGCGGGTGGGCGGCGGGTGGGCGGCGGGTGGGCGGCGGTGGGGGTCAGTCGCTCAGGTGGGGGGTGGGGCGATGCCGCTGAGGGTGTGGAACAGGATGGCGGCGATGGTGTTGCGCAGACCCTCGCGGGTGGTGCCACGCAGGCGGATCGACGACTCGTGCTGGAACAGGCGGTCGGTCATGGCCCGCATCCCGGCCGCGGTGGCGAAGGGGTCCAGCATTGCCGGGAGCCGGTCGGCCGCCTGGCTGGCGCGCACCATGTCGGCCATCTTGCGGATGATCAGCAGGTCGGCGCGGACCCTGGCGTTGCGGAAGCTGGCCTCGCCCTCGTCGGCGCGCAGGTTGCGTAGGGCCACGACCCGCTGATGGTCGGCCCAGTACACGCTGTAGGCGTCGACGAAGGCCCTGGCGCGTGGCCAGTCGTCGACGGAGGACCAGGGTTCGTCCAGCATCTCGGCGAGCGGGCGTTCGTCCTCGGTGGCGTCGTCGGCGAGGGCCAGGATCGCCGAGTCGAGGTCGGCGAAGTATTGGTAGAAGGTGGCGGGCGCGGCCCCGGCCTCTCGGGTGATGTCCACCACCTTGAGATCCAACAGCCCCTCGGTGTTCATCAACCGAACGGTGGCGTCTAGCAACCGGCGGCGCGTCGCCGCGGCGCGCTCGCCGATGATTCGGCCATCCGTGGCGGTGAGGACGTCGGACATTCGACACAAATCTAACGACCTGTCAGGTTCCACGGATCACGGACCCGGGCGGCGGGCCGCGCGAGGCATGCGCGGTGCCCTAGGGTGAGTGCTCCGGGCCACGGGCGGCCGACGAAAGGGCAACCATGAACGACATCTCTCGACGCCAACTGTTGGCGCAACTAGGCGCCGCGGCAGGAGTCGCCGCACTCGTGCAGTCATCCTCCCGGCTGGCCAGGGCCTCCACCCCGCCGACGCTGGCCGCCAGCGTGACCGGCACGCTGAACCTGTTGAACTTCAGCGGATGGGCCGGGCCCACGACCTACGCCGATTTCGCCACTGCCTTTCCGGGCGCCTCGGTGAACGAGATCGCCTGGACCTCGAACGACGACACCGTGGCCAAGGCCAAGGACCGCAGCGGCGACATCGACGTCGTCCTCGTCGACGGAACCACCTTCCCGCGACTCACCGCGCTGAACGTGATGGCGCCGATCGGCACGCTGCCGAACCTGGCCAATGTGTCGGCGCAGTACCTTGGCAACGGCTGGGACCCGACCAACACGTACTTCGCCCCCACGGACCATGGGCGCACGGGCATCCTGTACCGCACCGACCAGGTGACGACGCCGCCGGCCTCGTGGCGGGAGTTCTTCGACACGGCCAAGGAGCACGCCGGCAAGGTGGTCGTGCTCGACTACATCCGCAGCGTGATGGGCACCACCCTGCTGATGCTGGGCAAGGACCCGAGCAGCATCGAGCAGGCCGATCTCGACGCCGCGGTCGCTGAACTGAAGTCGCTCAAGCCCAGCCTGCTGGCCATCTCCGGTGAGGTGGGCAAGACCGTGGTCAGCGGCGACGCCGTCCTGGCGATGTGTGACGCCTACGACGCGGCCTCGGCGATGGCCGCCGACCCGAAGGTGGCCTGGGTCGATCCGAGCGAGGGCCAGGTGGGCTACCTCGAGGGGTTCGTCGTGCTCGACGGCCCGCGCAACGACCTAGCCCGGGCGTTCGTCAACTTCTTCGAGGAGCAGGCCCAGTACGCGGCCTTCATCAACGCCGTCAGCTCCCCGTATGTCCAGGCGGACAACACCGCCATCAGCCAGGCGCTGCGCGACAATCCGGTCATCAATCCGCCGGCCGCGGTGGTGGACAAGGTGGTCTACCACCAGTTCCTCGGCGAGGCTCAGGCCGCCTGGGACACGGCGTGGGATGCGTTCAAGTCGGCGTGACCCGACCAACCTCCGGCTGAAGCCGCTGGCCGCGGCGGACTGGCTGCTGGCCGCGGCGATCTGCCTGGTGCCCATCGGCGTTCTCGTCGCGTACTCGTTCGGGCGGACGAGCGTGGTCACCCAGGACGTCTCGCTGACGGGAACCATCCGGTCCTACCGGACCTTGTTCGGCCCGCTGTACCGGCCGGTGCTGATGCGCTCGATCACGCTGTCGGCGCTGACCGTCGCCCTATGCGTCGGCCTGGGCACGCCGGCGGCGCTGGCCATCAGCCGGCTCAGCCAGCGATGGCGGGACCGCGCCGTGCTGGCCCTGCTGTTCCCCTCCTTCGTCAGCTTCACCGTGCGGATCTTCGCCTGGCAGGGACTGCTCGGCAGCGACGGCCCGATCAAGGCGCTCACCGGGCGGGCCCTGCTGTTCCACCCGCCGGCCGTGCTCATCGGCATGGTGGCCACCTACGTCCCGCTGTTCGTCCTGCCCGCCTACGTGGCCGTCGCCCGCGTCGGGCCCAATGTGCTGGATGCCGCCTTGGACCTCGGCGCCCGGCGGTTCCGCCAGACCACGTCGGTGACGCTGCCACTCGCCGCGCCCGGCGTGCTGACCGGGGCCGTGGTCGTCGGGGTGTTGTCGTTGGGGGAGTTCGTGGTGCCCACGGTGCTGGGCGGGGGCAAGGTGCTGCTGCTCGGCGAGATCCTGTTCGAGCGTGGCGCCACCCGCGACCAGCCGCTGGGCGGCGCCATCGTGGCGGCGATGCTGGTCATGTTCGCCATCGTCGGCGCCGCATCATGGGCCTTGCGTCGGGTGGTGAGCCGCCATGCGTGACCGACGCGTCGGGGTCCTCGCCGGCGCCGCCCTCGTGGTGCTGCTGGCAGTGCTGTACCTGCCCGTGGCGTACCTCGTCTACGCCAGCGTGAACGACAACCCGCTGGGCACCGCCTGGCGTGGCTTCACCGGCAGGTGGTTCGCCGACGCCGCCCGCAGCCAGGAGATCCGCCGCTCGTTCTGGGTCTCCACGCGGCTGGCCGCGGCGGCATCGCTCGGCGCGATGCTCGTCGGCACCACGGCGGCGATCGCCGCCCGCCGCTCCATGTGGATGCGCCGGGCGTCGGGCGTGCTGGCCGGGATGCGCGTGGGCGTGCCCGAGATCATCATCGCCACCGGGCTCGCCGTCGCCCTGCCGCTGGTGGGGATGCGCTTCGGGTTCCGGACCATGCTCGTGGCCCATGTCGCCCTGCTCAGCGCGTACGTGGTGCTCGTCGTCGGGGCCCGCGCCGCCGGTGCGGACCGGGCGATGGAGGAAGCCGCGCTGGACCTCGGGGCCAACCGCTGGCAGATGCTGCGCGACGTGGTGCTCCCTGATCTGCGCCCGGCCATCGTGTCAAGCGGACTGCTGGCCGCGGCGTTCAGCTTCGACGACGTCGCCCTGTCGGCCAGCCTGCGCGGCCCGCGGGACACCACCCTGCCCGTCTACCTGTTCAGCGTCGTTCAGCGGAGGGTCACCCCGGCGATCTACGCCGTCGGCACCATGGTGGTGGTGGGCGGCGCCGTGATGTTCGCCGCGGCGATGGTGGCCAACCGAGCCCTGCGCCGCCCCGACCTCTCCCGCTGACGGCGGTCAGGCGCCGTACACCACCGCCGGTGCTGGGGCTTCGCGCAACAGGTCGGCAACGATCGAGCCCACCTCGTGCGGCTCGATGCGCGATCCCTTGTCGAACACGGCCCCGTGCTGCCACCCGTCGGCCACGCTGATCTGGCCACCCTGGCACTCGAACAGGCGGCCGGAGACCTCGCACTCCGACGACCCCAGCCAGACCACCAGCGGTGACACGTTCGCCGGGTCCATGGCGTCGAAGCCGGAGTCGGGGCGCTTCATCATCTCGGCGAAGGCCTCCTCGGTCATCCGGCTGCGCGCCGAGGGGGCGATGCCGTTCATCCTCACGCCGTAGCGTCCCAGCTCGGCGGCGCCGACGATGGTGAATGCGGCGATGCCCGCCTTGGCGGCGGAGTAGTTGCCCTGCGACACGCTGCCGAACAACCCGGCGCCCGACGACGTGGTCACCACCCGGGCCTCCACGGGCGTGCCGGCCTTGGCCAGCGCCCGCCAGTGGTCCACTGCGTGGCGCACCGGGCAGAACATGCCACGCAGGTGCACCTTCATGACCGCGTCCCACTCGTCGACGCTCATGTTGACGATCATCCGGTCACGGACGATGCCGGCATTGCACACCAGCGTGTCCAATCCGCCGAAGGTGTCGATGGCCTGGCGGACCATCCGCCCGGCGCCGTCCCAGTCGCTGACGTCGTCGGCGTTGACCGCGGCGCGGCCACCCATCGCCTCGATCTCTGCCACCACCTCCTGGGCCGGGGAGAGATCGGCGCCCTCGCCGGTGAGGCTGGCGCCGACGTCGTTGACCACGACGGCGGCGCCCTCGGCGGCGAACGCCAGGGCGTGGGCCCGGCCCAAGCCGCGCCCCGCGCCGGTGACGATGACGACCCGTCCATCACAGATTCCCATGCGCTGCAACGTATCTGACACCGCGGCAGACGGCGATATCGACCGTCGCCACCGCCGCATGGGCGCGAAACCATCGGATATCCGAAGTTCTCGCGCCCATGCAGTCCGCGGCCAACCAACATGGGCGCGAAACCCTCGGGAATCCGAAGTTGTCGCGCCCATGCAAGGGCTCGCCGGCTTCGGGTGGGACGCGGTCGCCTACGATCGGTCCATGACGGATACGGCGATCAGCGGGCAGCAACACACGCGTCGGTACGGCGGGGAGCGCCTCGAGTTCCGCGGCAGCGCCTCGGGGCCGCTGAAGCACCTCGCCACCGAGCGAGCTCGCCTCGCCGGGCTGACGTGGCAGCACTTCGATGTCACCCGGATGGGCGCCACCGTTGGCGCGGTCATCCACGGCCTGGATCTTCGGGAGGACCTAGCGCCCTCGGTGGTGGCCGAGCTTCGCCAGGCACTGGCCGACTACAAGGTCATCTTCTTCCGTGACCAGCCGCTGACGGCCGGCCAGCACGTCCACTTCGCCCGGCGGTTCGGCGAGTTGGAGATCCACCCGTTCATCCCGGCCAACCCGTCGGTGCCCGAGTTGGTGCGCTTCGAGAAGTCGGCGGACTCCGCCGGGTACGAGAACAACTGGCATCACGACGTCACGTGGCGGGCATGCCCGTCGATGGGCGCAGTGCTGCACGCCGTGCACGTCCCGGCGTGCGGGGGCGACACGCTGTTTTCCGACATGTACGCGGCGTACGAGGGCCTCCCCGACCACGTTCGGGCCAGGATCGACGACCTCGATGCCGTCCACGATTTCATGCAGGCCTTCGCGGCTGCGGTGCCAGCGGACCGCGTGGAGGAGATGCGCCAGAAGTACCCGTTGGTGGAGCACCCCGTCGTCGCCCGCCACGACGTCACCGGCCGCCGGCACCTGTATGTGAACATCGGCTTCACCCGCTCGATCGTCGGCCTGGACCCCGACGAGGGCGAGGAGCTGCTGCAGTACCTATTCCGTCAGGCCGCGACGGTGGAGTACCAGTGCCGGTTCCACTGGGAGCCGGACTCGATCGCCTTCTGGGACAACCGCGCCGTCCAGCACTACGCGTCCAGCGACTACTGGCCCGACGTCCGCGTCATGGAGCGCGCCAGCATCGTCGGCACCCGCCCCCACCGCTGAGCCCACCCGCCGCCCGCATGGGCGCGAGAACTACGGATTCACGAGGGTTTCGCGCCCATGCAGGCCGGTGCCTGCGAGTTTGGGCGCGAGAACTACGGATTCACGAGGGTTTCGCGCCCATGCAGGCCGGTGCCTGCGAGTTTGGGCGCGAGACTACGGATTTACGAGGGTTTCCGCCCATCCGGGGGAGCGAGGGTCAGCGGTAGGTGGCGCGGAGATCTTTCTTCAGGATCTTGCCGGTGGGGTTGCGTGGCAGGACGTCGACGAACTCCAACTGCTCGGGGACCTTGTGCATCGACAGTGACCGGCCGACCAGGTAGTCACGCATCTCGGCCATGGTGAGGGGCGTGTCGCCGCGGGTGACGATGACCGCGCAGGCCCGCTCGCCGCTGGCCGGGTCGGGGAGGCCGATCACCGCGGCGTCGGCAACCTTGGGGTGGGCGTGCAGCAGGTCCTCGATCTCCTTGGCACTGATGTTCTCGCCCTTGCGGATGATGATGTCCTTCAGCCGCCCGGTGATCGACACCCACCCCCCGTCGTCGATCACGCCGAGGTCGCCCGTGCGGAACCAGCCGTCCTCGTCGAAGGCCTCGGCGTCCAGCGAGGAGTCGAGATACCCCATGCACACCTGCGGACCCTTGACCCGCAACTCGCCCTCCTGAGTGCGGCCGAGTTCCTGGCCGTCGAGCACCACACGGATCTGCACGTTCGGGCATGCCCGCCCATCGGTCGTGGCCTTCTTGTCGTCGGGGTCGTCGACGTGGACCATGGTGTTGATCGGGGCCTCGGTCAATCCCCACCCACCGATCAGCGGGGCCCCGAAGGCGGCCATCATCTCGGCGTGCAGCGTCAACGGCTTCGGTGCGCCGCCCCCGTTGAAGATGCGCACGTCGGGCAGCAGCCGGGTCCCCTCGGGCAGGGCCCGCTGGGCGGCCAGGTAGGTCTGCCAGAACACGGTGCCGGCGCCGGCGCAGGTGCACCCGTTCTCGCCCAGCCAGGCCGGCGTGGCGGCCGGGTCGAAGATCTCCACCATCAGCAGCTCGACGCCGGTCTCCATGGCGTTGAACAACCACACCAACCCGCCCACGTGGGTGATCGGGAACACGACGGCCGCCTTGTCGGCGCTGGTGACCTGCATCGACCACTGCATCCCGGTGTTCGCCGCCGACAGCGACAGGTCGCAGTGCTTGGCGCCCTTGGGGTCGGCCGTGGTCCCGCTGGAGTAGAACAGCCAGCGCAGCTCAGTGGGCGCGGCGCGGTACGGCGGCAGCGATGCCGGGTCGCCCTCCGGCAGGTCTGGTGCGGCCACCAGCACGTCGACGTCCTGGCCGGCGGTGGCCTCGTGCGCCATGGCCTCGTAGTCGAAGCCGCGGAACACGCCGGGGACCACCAGCACCGAGCACTCGCTCTGGCGGGTGATGAAGCCCACCTCGCGCTGGCGGTAGATGGGCAGGATCGGGTTCTGCACCGCTGCCGAGGCGGCTGAGCGCCCCGGCCAGCACCATCGCCTCCATGCGTGACGGCAGCACCCACGACACCCGGGTCTCCTGGCCGATCCCACGCCGCTGCAAGCCGGCAGCAGCCCGCAGGCACCAGTCCCGGTACTCCCCGTAGGTCAGCGTGCGCCCGGCGCCGTCACGGGCCATGCGCAGGTCGGGGGACGCGGCGGCCCGCTCGTCGATCAGCTCCCACAGCGTCTTGCCGGTGGTGTCGATGTGGTGCGCTTCGTCGGGGAATGTGTACATGGTGCCCTCCGTCATGCGCCTGGGCGACGCCACGTGGACGCCGCGTCGTCGGCCAATGGTTGTAGTGCCTTCTTGTCGATCTTGCCGATGCTGGTGAGCGGCAACGAGTCCACCACCACCAGCACGTCAGGTGCTTTGTAGTCCGCCAGGCGCTCCCGGGTGAAGCGCCGCAGTTCCCCGAGGTCGGGATGCCGGCCGGGCCGGGCGACGACGAACAGCACGCCGATCTCACCCAGCCGGTCGGCGACGGGCGAGCCAACCACGGCGGCGGCGGCGACATCGACGTGATCGCCCAGGCAGTTCTCCACCTCGATCGGGTAGACGTTGTAGCCACCGCGGATGTACATCTCGGTCCGCCGCCCGGCGATGCGCAGGTTGCCGTCGTCTCCCACCCAGCCGAGATCGCCGGTGCGCAGCCAGCCGTCGGCGTCGATCGCCTCGGCACTGCGTTCGGCATCACCCCAGTAGCCGCGCATCATCGCCCGGCTGCGCAGGCAGATCGTGCCGGTCTCGCCGGAGGCCAACTCGGCGCCATCGTCGTCGACGATCTTCAGCTCCACCCTGCCGTTGGGCCGGCCCACGGTGGTGGCGACGATGTCCGGCGGATCGCTGAGCCGGGTCCCCGTTGCCAGGCACGACTCGGTGGAGGCGTAGCGGTGCACGACGGGGCAACCGAGCTTGGCGCGCATCTCGGCCACCAGTTCCGGCTGGACCCGGGCCGCGCCGATGCCGGCGATGCGCAGCGAGCCGACGTCAGTGGAGGCGAAGGCCGGGTGGTCGAACAGCATCCGGTACTGGGTGGGCACGCCCTGGCCGACGGTGATCCCCTCGGCGTCGTACACGGCGAGCGTGGTGGCGGCGGCCCATGGGGTGGGGCAGATCACCGTGGTGATCCGGTGCGCCAGTTCGTCCCAGGCTCGGGTCATGAACCCGACGTGGCTGAACGGCAGCGGGGAGAGACGCCGATCACCGAGTGCGCTCAACGGTTCGGCGCCCTCGGCCATGGCCCGCAGGCACTCGGTGTCGAACCACGCCCCCTTGGGCAGTCCGGTCGTCCCACCCGTCCAGACGATGGCCAGCGGATCGGTGGGGCTGCGCTCGGCCCGCCAGGCCACGTCGCCTGCCGGCAGCGCGGGCAGGGGTCCGTCGAAGGTGAATACCGGGTCGGCCATCCGGCGGATGTGGCCGATCTCGTGCGGGCCGAGCCGCGGGTTGACACCCGTGGCGATCGCCCCGGCGCGCACGATGGCGTGATAGGCCACCGCGTACTCGATGGTGTTGCCCAGCTGTAGGGCGACCACGTCTCCCGGGCGCACGCCGCGCCGATGGAGCCACAACCCGAGCGCCGCCGATCGCTCCGCCAGTTCGGCGAAGGTGACGACCCGCCGGGCGCGGTCCGGGGTGGCCGGCTCGACGAACGCCTCCCGGTCGGCGTCGGTGGCCAGCACCTCGTCGAGCAGCTCGACCAACGTCGACGCCGAGGTCTGCGGCGCCGGACCGGCCATCAGAACGTCAGCACTCCGCGTGCCACCTCGCCGGCCTCCAGCTTGCGCACGGCATCGTGCCACTGCTCGACCGGGAAGGTCGCCGTCACCAGTTCGTCGAGGAGCACCTCGCCGCGCTGGTACAGGTCGAGGATGTAGGGGATGTCCCGGTGCGGGGCGTAGGTGCCTGCCCGGCATCCGATGATCCCCCGGTCGATCTGGGTCAGGCGGACGTAGCGGCCCTTGAACTCGGCGGTCTGGGCGGCCACCCCGATGACCACCACGGTGCCACCCCAATCGAGGCACTCCAGCGCGGTCTCGGTGACGGCCGGGTGGGCCACGCAGTCGAACGCCCAGTCCACGCCGCCGGCGTTGAAGAAGCCGCGGTCGGGCAACCCGTCTGGCGGGCAGATCTCCACCACCGCGTCGATGATGTCGGCCCGCCGACCGTCGAGGAAGTGGGTGGCGCCGAACTGCTTGGCCAGCGCCTCCTTCTCCGGAACGGTGTCCACGGCGATGATGGTGCTGGCGCCTTGGACCTTCAGGGCCTGGATGCAGTTCACCCCCACGCCGCCGACGCCGATCACCATGGCCCGCTGGCCGCGCTTGACGTTGGCCCGGTTGAACACCGCTCCCATGCCGGTGACCACGCCGCAACCCACCACGGCCGCCGAGGTCAGCGGGATCGCCGGGTCGATCTTGACGCACTGCATGTCGCCGACGATGGTGCGCTCGGCGAAGGCGCTGGTCGCGGCGAAGTTCCACAACATCTCGCCGTTGCGGCTGAACGGCTGGCTGGCGTTGCCGATGGACTTGCGGCACAACGTCGGGTGGCCGTCGGCGCAGGCCCGGCAGAACCCGCAGGAGAACAGGGTGGAGATGACCACGTGGTCGCCGGGCACGACGTGGGTCACCGCGCTGCCCACCTCGGCCACCACGCCGGCGCCCTCGTGGCCGCACACGCCGGGGGAGGGCACGGGGTACAGACCGTGCATGTAGGACAGGTCGCTGTGGCACAGCCCGGCGGCCTTGACCGCCACGATGACCTCGCGCGGCCCGGGGGCGCGCACCTCCAGGTCGTCGACCAGGCTTGCCTCGCTGCCGTCGTAGATGATCCCGCGCATGGTCGGGCGCCTCCCGTTGTTGACGTGTCGTGCTGTCGTGGTTACTTGGTGATGCCGAAGCGCTGCAGACCGTAGGCCTCGATAGCGTTGCCGCGCAGGAACTTGTAGGTCTCCTCGTCGCTCAGCCCGGCCTTCTCGCAGATCCGTGTGGCCACGTCCTTGGAGGTGGGGAACGTCGAGTCGGCGTGCGGGTAGTCCACCTCGAAGCAGATCTGGTCCATGCCGATGACGTGGCGGTTGGACATCCCGGTCTCGTCGTCGAAGACGCAGCCCCAGATGTGGCCGGGCACGTAGCTGGACGGCGGCTTCTTCAGGTTGGTGCCGAAGGCGTTGTCGCTGCGCTCCTCCCACAACTTGTCGGCGCGCTCCAGCACGTACGGCATCCAGCCCACCTGGCCTTCGGCGTAGGCGATCTTCATGCCCGGGAAGCGATCGAACACGCCGGAGAACAGGTAGTCCACCAGCGAGCCCATCGCGTTCTGGAACGTCAGCACCGAACTGACGATGAACGGCGCGTCCGGTGAGGTCGAGGGCATCTTCGACGACGATCCGATGTGCATGTTGATGATCGTGTCGGTCTCCTCGCAAGCCCGGAAGAACGGGTCCCAGAAGCGGTTGGCGTCATGCACAGACGGCAACCCGAGCGGGGTCGGGTTCTCCGTGAAGGCCACCGCATAGCTGCCCTTGGTGGCGCACCGGCGCACTTCTGCGGCCGCCAGTTCGGCATCCCACAACGGGATCAGCGTCAGCGGGATGAGCTTGCCGTAGCCGTCGCCGGCGCTCCAGTCGTCGATCATCCAGTCGTTGTACGCCTGGACGCACAGCAGGGCGAGCTCTTTGTCCTGGCGTTCGAGGAACGCCTGGCCGCAGAACCGCGGCAGCACGTTCGGGTAGCAGATGGAGGCGTCCATGTGGTTGGCGGCCATGTCCTCCAGCCGCTCCTTCTGCTTCCAGCAGCCGGGACGGATCTCGTCGAAGGTGACCGGCTCGGCGTCGAGGTTGTCGAAGCCCACTGCGGCCGACAGCTTGGGGAACGGGTAGACGAGGTCGTCGTACAGCCACCAGTCACCCCAGTCGCCGTCTGGGTGGCCCTTCTCGAAGCTGAACGTGCCGCCCTGGATGTGGAAGACGCCTCGGTCGCGCACCACTCGCGGCGCACGATCCTGGTACTTGGCTGGCAGACGTGACGTCCACAGGTCCGGTGGCTCGACGACGTGGTCGTCGACGGAGATGATGCGCGGGATCTCGATCATCGTGTGGTCTCCTGACTGATGAGGGAGTTGGCCCGGTCACGGAGCTCGAACTTGAGCACCTTGCCGGAGGGGTTGGTGGGCAACGAATCGACGACGTGCACCGAACGGGGCACCTTGTAGTTGGCCATGTGCAGGCGCGACCAGGCGATCACCTCGTCGGGGTCCAGCGGGACACCGGCGCGGGGGATGACGAAGGCGCAGCCGACCTCACCCATGCGCTCGTCGGGCACGCCGACCACGGCCACCTGGGCGATGCCCGGATGGCGCATCAGGATGCCTTCGATCTCGGCCGGGTAGGCGTTCGTGCCGCCGATGATGAACATGTCCTTCTTGCGGTCGGTGATCCGCACGTAGCCGCGCTCGTCGATGACGCCGATGTCGCCGGTGTGCAACCAACCGTCGGGGTCGATCGCTTCGGCGGTGGCGACCGGGTCGTCGAGGTAGCCCTGGGTCACGTTGTAGCCGCGGCACACGATCTCGCCCGGGGTGTTCGGTGGGAGCGGGTTGTTGTCGTCGTCGACGACGCGGATCTCGACGTCGGGGATCGCCCTGCCGGACGTGTTGGCGATAGTCTCGGGATCATCGCCGGCCCGGCACATGGCGATGGTTCCCGTGGACTCGGTGAGCCCGTACCCGGTGACGATGGTGGTGAAGGTGAGTTCCTCACGCATCCGGCGGATCATCTCCACCGGCACGGCCGCTGCGCCGGTGACCGACAGCCGCAGCGAGGACAGGTCGTAGTCGTCGCGGTGCGGGTCGTTGAGGATGGTCATGTACACGGTGGGTGGCCCGGGGAGCATGGACACCTTCTCGGCGGCCGCGGTGCGCAGGATGGTCCGCACGTCGAACACCGGCTCGGGGATGATCGTGGCGCCGCGGATCAGGCAGGCGAGGATCCCGGCCTTGTAGCCGAAGGTGTGGAAGAACGGGTTGACGATCAGGTACCGGTCACCGTGCACCAAGCCGACCACGGTGCTCCAGGCGTCGAACACCCGCATCGACTGCTGGTGTGTACACATCACGCCCTTGGGCCGGCCGGTGGTGCCGGAGGTGAAGATGATGTCGGAGAGGTCGGAGTCAGGTTGGCCGTCGATGCGCCGCTGGGCCTCCACACGGGCCTCGTCGGTGGCCGCCGCCAGAAAGTCCGACCATGCCGTCGTACCCCCCACCGCCTCGCCGCGCAGGACGACGACGTGGCGCAGCTGGGGCAGGTGGGCGCCGGCCGAGCGCAGCATCCCGACGTAGTCGTTGCCCAGAAAACCGTTGACGCACAGCAGCATCGTCGCTCCGCTGCGCTCGATGATGTCGGCCGCCTCGAACCCCTTGTAGCGGGTGTTCAGCGGGACCAGCGTGGCCCCGGCGCTGCTGGCGCCGAGCCCGGCGATCACCCACTCGGCGATGTTCGGCGCCCACATCGCCACCCGGTCACCCGGCCGCAGCCCGTTGGCCACGAAGGCCGCGGCGGCGTCGAGGACTCGGTCGGCCAACTCGGCAAAGGTCAGCCGCAGGTCGCCCTCGACCAGGCCCTCGGTGTCACCGAACCGGCGTGCCGCGGCTTGGACCTGGCGGCCGATGGTCGACTCGAAGTCGGCAGAGACTGACACGCCGCACAGCGTAGAACGTTTCTGACGCGCTTTCAGATACGAACACCGCCCGCCACAGCCCCGTTCATGTCACCACATGAACGAACAGTTCGTTCATGTGGTGACATGAACGAAGCGGGCGGGAGGAATCGGCCGCCGGGGACGCACGCCCCGATGTGTGGTGCGTCTCCGGCGGCAGAGCTCGTGGCTAGACGCCGATCTGCAAGGTGCCGACGATGGCGGTCGTCGGGTCGCCGGTGAGGGTGAGCAGCTGGGTGTCCACGCCGTCGCTGAAGACGTTGTCGGTGGCGTTGTGCGTGGCGTTGGTCAGCGAGTCGTCGTAGCCGGCGGCCGCGGTGTACAGGGCATCGGCGGTGTCGTCGTCGAAGGCCATCTGGCTGGTCAACAGCTCCTCGGCCAACGTGGCGTCGCGGTACACCCGGAAGTGCACGTGCGAGGCCCGCCCGCTGTACCGGCCCGGCAGGATGGTGGTGAACGTGAGGGCGCCGGCGTCGTCTGCCACCTGCACTCCACGCAGCCAGGTCTGGTCGGCGTTCGAGCCGTACATCGAGTAGTCGCCGTCACGGTTGCAGTGCCACACGTACACCGCGGCCCCGGACAGCGGCACGCAATTCTCGGTGACCGTGAGCTGCAGTGTCATCGGCGCTCCGGCCTGGGTGTTCGAGCCGTCGAGGTTCGAGCGGATGTCCGAGCGGATGGCCCCCTGCTGGGTGAGGATGTCCGGTCCGTTCGATCCGTCACCGGGAAACGGCCCGCCGGTCTCCTCGGGCTGCTCCACGCAGGCAGCCGCTGTGCCGCCGTCGGGGGTGGTGGCCGACGCCAACCGTCCGCCGGCGACGACCGCGGCGACGGTGCCGCCGACGAGGGCCAGAAGCCGGCGGCGACCGAGCGTGCTGCCGAGTGGAGCCGTGAGGGAGATGGGCGACGGGGGGGTGGTGGTGGGTTCCATGGCCGCTATCTCACTCCTCGTTCCTGGGAACTCGCTCAGAAGGCGGTGGGAATTGCCGGAGTTCTGCTGTGCCAGACGTCACCCGGCGCGGCCGCGGCGTCCGCCAGTCCGTCCTTTACGATACGGATCGGTTTCGTTTCGTAACAAGTGAAGGCAGTGTGCAGTGGCAGCAATGATCGGTGAAAGCGAGCAGGCCGACCTGGCCGTGCACCAGCGGCGGTGGATCACCCTGGGTGTGCTGTGCTTGTCACTGACCCTGATCGTGATGGACAACACCATCCTCAACGTGGCCATCCCGTCGCTGATGAAGGACTTGAACGCCTCCAACAGCGAGATCCAATGGATCATCGACAGCTACGTGCTGGTGTTCGCCGGTCTGCTGCTGACCACCGGCAGCCTGAGCGACCGCTTCGGCCGCAAGGGCGCCCTACAGATCGGCCTCGTCCTGTTCGCTCTGGGGTCGTCCTCGGCAGCCATGGCGCACAGCACGACCCATCTCATCGCCAGCCGGGCGTTCATGGGCATCGGCGGCACGCTGATCATGCCGTCCACGCTGTCGCTGTTGACGAACATCTTCCGTGACCCCAGGGAGCGGGCCAAGGCGATCGCCGTGTGGGCGGCGTTCAGCGGCGTCGGCGCGGCGCTGGGCCCGGTCATCGGCGGGACGCTGCTCAACCACTTCTCCTGGCAGTCGGTCTTCTGGGTGAACATCCCCCTGGCCGCCGTCGCCCTGGGCGCCGGTGCGCTGCTGATCCCGAGGTCCAAGGCGGCGGCGCATCACCGGCTCGACCCACTCGGGGCGCTGCTATCGATCGTCGCTCTGGCCAGCCTGCTGTTCGGGATCATCGAGGGTCCGTCGAAGGGCTGGTCGAGTGGCCCGGTGCTGGTCGGCTTCGCCGTTGGCGTGATCGCCCTCGTGTGCTTCATCGCCTGGGAACTGCGCACCGATGAACCGATGCTGGACATGCGCCTGTTCACCAACCACCGCTTCAGCGCGGCAAGCGGGGCCATCACCCTGGTCTTCTTCGCCATGTTCGGCTCGATGTTCCTGATGACCCAGTACTGGCAGCTGGTCCACGGCTACAGCCCGCTGCAGGCGGGAGTGAGGATGCTGCCCCACGCCGGGACGATGATGATCGTCGCCCCGATGTCGGCGAAGTTGGTCGAGCGACTGGGCACCAAGCGGGTGGTCACCACCGGCTTGACGGTGTTGACCGTGGGTCTCGCGCTGATGTCGTTGATCGAGGTGCACTCGTCGTACGGGCACGTCATCGCCATCTTCTGCGTGATCGCCGCCGGCATGGGGCTGACGATGGCGCCGGCGACCGAGTCGGTGATGGGCTCGCTGCCGCGGGACAAAGCGGGTGTCGGCTCGGCGGTGAACGACACCACACGGCAGGTGGGCGGGGCGCTCGGCGTGGCCATCATCGGCAGCGTCGTGACGTCGATCTACGCCAGTCACGTCGCCGACCTGGCCGGTCGCTTCGGCCTGACCGGTCCGGCCCTGGCCGGGTCGAAGGCCTCGCTGGGAGGGGCGCTGCGGGTGGCGCCGTCGCTCGGCGACAAAGCCGCCGAGTTCGTCGAGGCGGTCGAGCACGACTTCGTCGCGGCGATCAGCGTCGGCATGCGCGTCGCCGCGGTGATCATTGCGCTCACGGCCATGATGGTGTGGCGGTTCCTGCCTGCGAGGGCCGCCGGACACGACCTGCCCGTCGACGACCTCGCGTTCGCCGACTCCGTCGCCCACACCTACGAATCAGCGATCGTCGCCGGGAGCTGACATGGCGCTCGGTCAGCTCGCCGATTCCGGTCCCGCCCGTGGCCGGCCGCGCCGAGAGGGCGTCGACGCCCAGGTCATCAGCGCCGCCGCCGAGATCCTCGGCGAGCACGGCATCGCCGGGATGTCGATGGATCTGGTGGCCCAGCGCGCCGGCGTCGGCAAGGCGACCATCTACCGGCGATGGGCGTCCAAGGAGCAACTCGTCGTCGACGTGATGCGCAGCGTCTCCCAGCCCATCCCCGTACCCAACACCGGGACGGTGAAGGCCGATCTCACCGTGTACCTCGAGCAGGTCATCGAGCTGTTTCGCAGCCAGAAGCGCAGCGACATCCTTCCGCACCTCGTCGCCGCGGCGTGCTCCGACGACACCCTGCGTTCCTCGTTGCACGACTACAGCCGGTTGCGCCAGGTGCCGCTGCGCACGATCCTGCATCGAGGCGTGCGGCGCGGCGAGTTGCCGGCCGGCTTCGACGTCGATACCGCGGTGGACATGCTGATGGGCGCGTTCCTGTACCGGCGGTTGATGTCCACCGAGACGCCGACCCGGGCGATGGCCAAGCGGCTGGTCGGGATGCTGCTGGCCGCCGTGTAGGCGGGCCGTGCGGCGTCAGCCGGGCCGTGGGCCGAGCACGGCGTCGGCCACCCGGCGGCGGTGGGTGCGGCTGTCGCCGTAGGCCCGCTGCAACGCCCAGGCCTTCTTCATGAACAGCTGCAGGTCTGCCTCCCAGGTGTAGCCGATGCCGCCGTGGACCTGCATCGACGCCCGGCTGGCGCGGTACGCCGCCTCACCGGCGAGCGCCTTGGCCATGCTGGCGTCGCGTGGCGCGCTGGGCTGGTGGGTGGCCAGGCTCCATGCCGCCCGGTAGGTGGGCGCCTTGGCGAACTCCACCTTCAGCAGGGCGTCGGCCATCAGGTGCTTGACGGCCTGGAAGGAACCGATCGGCTTGCCGAACTGCTCACGCTGGCGGGCGTAGTCCCCGGCGATGTCGATCATCGTCTCGCCCAACCCGATCAGGCACGCGGCGGCGGCGACGGCGAGCCAGTCACCGAGATCGGCAGCGTCCTCGGGCGCGGTGAGGGCCTCGACGGTCCCGCCGGACACGATGCACAGGTGCCGGCCCCCGTCGATGCCGTCGACGCGCTCGGCGGTGAACCCGGTGCGCCACCCCGTCGGGGTGACGACGACGTCGGCGACGTCGGCGTGGGCGACGAACGGATCCCCGTCCAGGCACGCGGTCGCCACGGTCGTCCCGTCGGCGACCCCGCTGGCCAGCGGTGTCCCGGCCAGCAGGGGAGCGGCCACCATGTGTTCGATGACGGGTCCGGGCACTGCGGCCCGACCCAGCTGCTGGAACAGGAGCACGGAGTCGGTGAACGTCGCGCCCATGCCGCCGGCGGACTCGGGGACCAGCATCGCCAGCATGCCCATCTCGGCGAGCCTGGCCCACAGCTCGGGTGAGTGGCCCTCACCGGCCTCCCACATCTCGCGCAGCCGGGCACAGGGGAACTCGCCGGTCAGCAGGTCGTGAAGTCCGTCGGAGAACGCCCGCTGGTCGTCGGTAAACGAGAAGCGCACGGTCACACCCCCTTGGGCAGTCGCAGGACGCGGTCGGCGATGATGTTGCGCTGGATCTCGTTGGTGCCGGCGTAGATCGGCCCGGCCAGGGAGAACAGGAAGCCGTCGACCCAGCGCTCCATCGGTCCGTCCATCCGCTCGGCGTCGCGCGCCGAGGATGTCAAGGGCGATCTCGTGGATGCGCACGTCCATCTCGCTCCAGAAGATCTTGTTCAGGCTGGCCTCCGAGCCGACGGCCCGGCCCTCGATCATGCCCGTCACCGTCTGATAGGTGTGCAGGCGGTAGCCCTCGGCCTGCATCCAGGCATCGGACACCGCGTCACGGAGGCTGTCGTCGGCGGGGTCGGCGTGGGACCGCCACAGCTCGATCAACCGGTCGGCGGCGGTGCTGAACCTGGCCGGGCTGCGCAGGCTGACGCCACGCTCGAACCCGGCGGTGGCCATCGCCACGTTCCAGCCCTTGCCCACCTCGCCGAGGTTGCTGTCCAGCGGGATGCGTACGTCGTCGAAGAAGATCTCGGCGAAGCCGGTGTCGCCGTCCAGTTGGGCGATGGGTCGCACGGTGATGCCGGGCAGGTCGAGGGGGAGGAGGAAGAACGTCAGTCCGCGGTGGCGCTGGGACTGTGGATCGGTGCGGAAGATGCCGAAGCACCAGTCGCTCCACACGGCCCGGCTGGCCCAGATCTTCTGCCCGTTCAGGACCCACGCGTCGCCGTCGAGGCGGGCGGTGCTGCGGATGGCCGCCAGGTCGCTGCCGGCGTTGGGCTCGCTCCAGGCCTGGGCCCAGACGATCTCGCTGGACGCCATCGTCGGCAGGAACCGCTGCTTCTGGGCCTCGGTGCCCACCTCGATGATGGTCGGGCCGAGCAGGAAGATCCCGTTCTGGTTGACCCGGCCCGGCGCCCCGGCGCGGAAGTACTCCTCCTCGAAGATCAGCCAGGTGAGGTAGTCGGCGCCACGCCCGCCGTACTGCTCGGGCCACGAGACCGCCGACCAGCGGGCGTCGTGCAACCGCCGCTCCCACTGGCGGTGCAGGGCGAACCCCTCGGCGGTGTCGAAGCTCGGCAGCGGCACGCCCGGGACGTTGGCCTCCAGCCAGCCTCTGGCCTCGGCACGGAACGCGTCCTGCTCGGCGGTGTACGTGAGATCCATGGCGTGGCTGACGCTAGCGGTTTCTGACGGGTCGTCAGATATCGGCGGCGACGGCTAGGTTGCGTTTCATGACCACGTCATCCAGGCGCGTCGCGGCGATCGACGGGTGGTTCACCATGCCGTCGGACGGCAGTGATCCGGCACTCATCGGACGCCGATGCGACGCCTGCGGAACCTACGTCTTCCCGCCGCGCCACGGCGCCTGCCCGAACCCCGGATGTGAGGGCGAGTCACTGGTTCCCGTGGAGCTGTCGAGCACCGGCACGATCTGGAGCTACACCGTCAACCACTACGCCCCGCCGCCCCCGTACGTGGCCGCCGATCCGTTCGTGCCCTACCCGCTGGCCGCAGTGCAACTCGAACGGGAGGGGCTGATCGTGCTCGGCCAGGTCGCCGAGGGGGTCGACGCCGCCACGTTGCGCGTCGGGATGCCGATGAAGCTGGACATCGGCGTGCTGTACCGGGACGCCGACGGTGACCACCTGATCTACACCTGGGCACCAGCATGAGCCGCCCGGACAACATCGTCGTGCTGGGCGCGGGCATGCACCCGTGGGGGAAGTGGGGGCGGGACTTCACCGAGTACGGCATGGCCGCCGCCCACGCTGCGTTGGCCGACGCCGGCCTGGCCTGGACCGACATCCAGTACGTGGCGGGCGCCGACACCATCCGCAACGGGTACCCGGGCTTCATCGCCGGGTCGACCTTCGCCCAGAAGCTCGGGTGGACCGGGGTCCCGGTCTCGTCGGCGTACGCAGCGTGCGCCAGTGGCGCTCAGGCCCTGCAGAACGCCAGGGCGCAGATCCTCGCCGGGTTCTGCGACGTCGCCCTCGTGGTGGGCGCCGACACGACCCCGAAGGGCTTCTTCGCTCCGGTGGGCGGCGGCGAACGCAGGCAGGACCCGGACTGGCTGCGGTTCCACCTGCTGGGCGCGACGAACCCGAGCTACTTCGCCCTCTTCGCCAGGCGGCGGATGGACCTGTACGGGGCCACCAGTGAGGACTTCGCCCAGGTCAAGGTGAAGAACAGCCGCCACGGGCTTGCCAACCCGAACGCCCGGTTCCGCAAGGAGACCTCGGTCGACGACGTGCTCAACAGCCCGGTCGTCGCCGATCCGTTGCGGCTCCTCGACATCTGCGCCACCTCCGACGGCGGTGCCGCGCTCGTCGTCGCCAGCGAGGACTTCGCCCGCCGTCACGCCGGCACGCTGCATGGGATGGTGCGCGTCGCCGGAGTCAGCACGGTCACGCCGCGCTACCCCCAGCACCTCCTGGAGCTCCCCGACATCGCGACGGATTCCACCGCCGTGGTGGCCCCGCCAGACACCGGGTTCAAGGACTCGATTGCGGCCGAGGCGTACCGCCAGGCGGGAATCGGGCCGGAGGATGTGGATGTGGCCGAGGTCTACGACCTGTCGACGGCGTTGGAGCTGGACTGGTACGAGCACATCGGGTTGTGCGGGCGTGGCGAGGCCGAGGGCCTGCTGCGCAGCGGGGCGACCACACTGGGCGGCCGCGTTCCGGTGAACCCGTCGGGTGGCCTGTCCTCGTTCGGCGAGGCGATCCCGGCGCAGGCCATCGCCCAGGTGTGCGAGCTCACCTGGCAACTACGCGGCCAGGCGGCCGGCCGCCAGGTCGAGGGCGCACGAATCGGGGTCTCGGCCAATCAGGGTCTGTTCGGGCACGGGTCATCGGTGGTCGTCACCGTCTGACCTCACGCGCCTGACCTCCACGCTCAGGGGAGTCCGGCGTGGGCAACGGCCACCGTGGTGGTGAGCAGGACTGCCTCGCGGGCCACGGCCCGGTTGTGCTCGAAGAAATCCGGTGCGGCACACAGCAGCAGCGTTCGCCCGTCGTCGCCGCCCAGCTGGCAGGCGAAGATCCCCAGACCGTCCGGCGCGAGGATGGTGTCGACGATTGCCCCACCGGGCGCAACGCGGATGGCCCGGTTCCCCAGCGCGTCGGCCGCCCAGATGTGCCCCTCGGCATCCAGCGTGCACCCGTCGGGCGCCACCACGATCTGACCAAGGGCCTCACCGAAGGTCGCTGCCGTCGGGGCCGGGGCGAACTCCGCCCAGCTACGGCGGTTGGACAGCGTGCCGTCGGCGGCGAGGTCGAACGCGCTGAACCGGTTGCCGGTCGTCTCGCCCACGATGAGGGTGGCGCCGTCGGGGGTGATCACCGAACCGTTCGGGAACAGCAGACCGTCGGCCGCCACACGAACGGATCCGTCCGGGCCGACGTGGACGAGGTTGGCGGGGGCCGGGTCGGCGCCACCCATCAGGTCGAATCCGAAGTTGCCGGCGAAGGCGTTGCCGTGGCGGTCGACCACCAGATCGTTGAGGTGGCCGCCGCAGTAGTCACTCAGATCGGCGTGCACGCTCAGCGTGGCGCCGCTCCAGCGCAGCAACCGGTGATCCTTCATCGACGCGATGAGCAGCGAGCCGTCGGGAAGCCAGCCGAGTCCCGACGGCTGATGCTCCACCTCGACGACCACTGACTCCGTGCCGTCGGGAGCAATGGTCGACACCTGCTGGCGGTAGAAGTCGGAGACCCACCAGCGGCCGTTGCGCCACCGGGGTCCCTCGAAGAACCCGCCACCGTCGAACAGCGGGGTCAGCGCGCGTGGTGTCATGGCCGAACACTACTGGCGGATGGGAGCCACCCGGTTGGTCGCCGTTAGCGTGGGCCGCATGGCTGAGGCATACATCATCGATGCGGTTCGTACCCCGGTTGGTCGTCGGGGTGGTGGCTTGTCCACCATCCATCCGGCGGACCTCGGCGCCCATTCGCTCAAGGCGCTCATCGAGCGCACGGGCATCGATCCCAGTGCCGTGGACGACGTGGTGTTCGGCAACGTCGACTCCATCGGTCCCCAGGCCGGTTGCATCGCCCGGACCTGCTGGCTGACCGCCGGCCTGCCCCAACACGTGCCCGGTACCACCGTCGATCGGCAGTGCGGCTCGGCGCAGCAGGCCGTGCACTTCGCCGCCCAGGGCGTGATGAGCGGCACCCAGGACCTGGTGGTCGCCGGTGGGGTGCAGCAGATGAGCATGATCCCGATCTCATCGGCGATGACGGCCGCGCAGCCGCTGGGTTTCGACGACCCGTTCACCGGTTCGCCCGGCTGGGTGGCGCGCTACGGCGCTGCCGAGGTCTCCCAGTTCGTCGGCGCCGAGATGATGGTCCGCACCTGGGACCTGTCCCGTGAGGAGATGGAAGCCTTCGCCGTGGAGTCCCACGAGCGTGCCCTGCGGGCCAGGGCCGAGGGGCGCTTCGAGACCCAGATCTCACCGATGAATGGCGTGACCCAGGACGAGGGTCCCCGCGAGCCGAACCTCGACAAGATCCGCTCGCTGCCCACCCTCGTGGAGGGAGGCCGGCTGACCGCCGCGCTGGCCAGTCAGATCAGCGATGCCTCGGCGGCCTTGTTGATCGCCGGTGAGCAGGCGGTCAAGGATCACGGCCTCACCCCGCGGGCGCGCATCCACCACCTCAGCGTCTACGCCGACGACCCGATCATGATGCTCTCTGCCCCGATCCCGGCAACCAAGCGGGCACTGGCCAAGACCGGCTTGACCCCCGACGACATCGACCTGGTGGAGATCAACGAGGCCTTCGCTCCGGTGGTGATGGCTTGGCTGCGCGAGACCGGCTTCGACCACGCCAAGGTCAACGTCAATGGCGGGGCCATCGCCCTTGGTCACCCGCTCGGCGCCACCGGGGCGCGGCTGATGACCACGTTGCTCTACGAGTTGGAGCGCACCGGTGGCCGGTACGGGCTGCAGACGATGTGCGAAGGCGGTGGCCAAGCCAACGTCACCATCATCGAGCGCCTGTAGGCCCGGCGCTGACTGCCGACTCGTTCCTCGGCGGTGGGGGCCAGTTCGTCGACCGTGACCTGCGCGGCGCTCGCTTCGTCCGCTGTGACTTCTCCGGAGTGGTGCTGCGCGCCTGCATCCTCGATGACGTCGACATCGACGATCCCTGGCTGTGCAACGGATCGGTTCGCCTCGTCGTGAACGGTGTCGACGTCGCCGGGCTGGTCGACGCCGAGCTGAATCGTCGCTTCCCGGGGCGTGAGCTTCGCCGCGCACAGACCCCCGATGGGCTGCGCCAGGCGTGGTCTGGCCTCCAACGCGCCTGGGACGCAGCGATGGATCGCGCCGCAGCGATGCCCGCCGGGACCACGGAGGCGTCGGTGGCTGGCGAGTGGTCGTTCTCCCAGACGGTTCGCCATCTGGTGATGGCCACCGACGTGTGGCTGCGCCGGACGATCGTCGGGATCGACCAGCCGTTCCACCCCGTGGGTCTGCCGCACGCCGAGTACGCAACGGACGGATACGACCTCTCGGTGTTCACCAACACGTCTCCCACCTACCCCGAGGTCGTTGCTGCCCGCGCCGACCGGGTTGGCCAGGTCACCGAGTTCCTGGCCAGTGTCACCACCGGTGATCTGGCAGGCACGCATCCGCATCCGTGGGGGCCAGGGCACGAGGTGACCGCAGGCAGCGCGGTGCGAACCATCATCGGCGAGGAGTGGGAGCACCTGCGCTACGCGCTGCGTGACCTCGACGCCGTGGAGGCGAGCGGCGGGTCGTAGTCTCCGGTCCATGTTCGACCTGATCATTCGTGGTGGCACCGTCGTCGACGGAACCGGAAGTCCTGGCGTGACCGCCGACGTCGGCGTGCGTGACGGCCGCATCGCCGCGGTGGGAGCGGACCTCGGCGCCGAAGCGGCCGACGTCATCGACGCGGCAGGAGCGATCGTCACGCCGGGCTTCGTCGACGTCCACACGCACTACGACGGGCAGGCCACCTGGGACGACCTGCTCGAACCCACCTCCAACCACGGGGTCACCACGTTGGTGATGGGCAACTGCGGGGTCGGCTTCGCTCCCGTTGCCCCCGGTCGGGAGGAATGGCTGGTGCAGCTGATGGAGGGCGTGGAGGACATTCCGGGTACGGCGTTGCACGAGGGGATCACCTGGGGGTGGGAGTCGTTCCCGCAATACCTCGACCTGCTCGACAGCCGGTCGTACGCCGTGGACGTGGCCGCCTATGTGGGACACGGCCCGGTGCGGGCCTATGTGATGGGCGACCGCGGGGCGCGCAACGAACCGGCGACGCCCGAGGACATCGCCAGGATGGCGGCGCTGGTCAGCGAGGCGATGGACGCGGGCGCAGTGGGGTTCTCGTCCAGCCGCACCCTGAACCACAAGGCCCGTGACGGTGAGCCCGTCCCCGGCTCGTTCGCCGCGATGGACGAGCTCTCCGCCCTGGCCGGCGCCGTCGCCCGCGCCGGCCATGGCGTGTTCGAGGTGGCCCCGCAGGGGATGGAGTTCGACCGTGCCACCTACACCAGGGAACTGGCGATGCTCGGCGAGGTTGCTGCGGCCCAGGACGTGCCGGTGAGCTTTCTCGTCCTGCAGCACGAGAGCGACCCCGACATGTGGCGGATGGCGCTGGACACCGCCGATGCCAGCGGCGGCTCGATGCGCCCGCAGGTGGCTGCCCGCCCGTTCGGGATGATGCTCGGCTGGGAGGGCTACCACTTCTTTGCCAAGCGCCCCACCTTTGCCGCCCTGGCGACGCGGATGCGCGGCGAGGAGTTGCTCGCCGAACTGCTACGCCCGGCGGTACGCGCCGCCATCCTGTCCGAGGCCGACCTCCCGCCCGACCCGACCGTGCAGTTCGACGGCATCGGCGCCGGGCTGGCGATGATGCTGCACAAGGTCTATGCGATGGGGACGCCTCCTGACTACGAGCCCACCGCTGACCGCACGGTGGCGGCCATTGCCGCTGAGCGAGGTGTCGATTCGCTCGCCGCGGCGTACGACCTGATGTGCGAGGACGGCGGCAAGGCGTTCTTGATGCTTCCCTTCTTCAACTACGCCGAGGGCAACCACGACGCGATCTACGAGATGCTGGCCCACCCGGCCACCGTCGAGCGCGCTGTCCGACGGCGGGGCTCATTGCCGGATGATCTGTGACGCCTCGACGCCCACGTACGTGGTGTCGCACTGGGGTCACGGTCGGTCACGAGGCAAGCACTTCACCGTCGAGCAGGCGGTGCGGATGCAGACCAAGGACACAGCCGACTTCATCGGCTTTGCCGATCGCGGCACGATCGCGGTTGGCAAGCGCGCCGACCTCAACGTGATCGATCTTCCGCGGCTCGGCCTGGCCTACCCGCGGGCCGTGAACGACCTGCCGGCGGGCGGCGTACGCCTGGTGCAGGACGCCACCGGCTACCGGGCCACCGTGGTGGGCGGGGCGATCACCCGCCGCCACGGTGTGGACACCGGCGCCCGTCCGGGCCGCCTGGTGCGCTCACACGGCTGAGTCCGGCAGCGTCACCGCGCCGGGCGTCATCGCTCTGACCGGCGTTGCCGGACCTGCGCCGGCTGCTACTCCTCCCACTCCCGGCGGCGGCTGATCACGAACGCCAGCCCACCGAGCGTCAGGACCACCGCGGCCCCGACGACGATGGGAGCGACGTTCGATCCGGTGGAGGGTTGGGCGCCGCTCTGAACGACCGTGCTGGTGGAGCCCTGGGGGACGGTCTCCACTGGCGCACCGAGCTCGATCGTGGTGGTTGGACCGGCGGTGGGAGCGGGTGTGCTGGCCGCCGTGCGCTGCGTGGCCCCGCCGGTCGGCTCGGTCGGCACGGTCTCGGTCGGCACGGTCTCGGTCGGCACGGTCTCGGTCGGCTCGATCAGCGCCTCGCTCGTGCTCGTCGCGGGTGCCTCAGTGCTGGTCGTCGTGCTCGGCGGCACGGTCGTGGTGGTCGTGGTCGGGGGCTCGGTGGTGGGTGCTTCGGTCGTGGTGGTGGTGGGCGGCTCGGTGGTCGTGGTCGTGGTGGTGGTGGTGGTGGGCGGCTCGGTGGTCGTGGTGGTGGTGGTGGGCGGCTCGGTGGTCGTGGTGGTGGTGGGCGGCTCGGTGGTCGTGGTGGTGGGTGCTTCGGTCGTGGTGGTGGTGGGCGGCTCGGTGGTGGTCGTGGTGGGCGGCTCGGTGGTCGTGGTGGTGGGTGCTTCGGTCGTGGTGGTGGTGGGCGGTTCGGTGGTCGTGGTCGTGGTGGTGGTCGTGGTCGTGGTGGTGGTCGTGGTCGTGGTGGTCGTGGTGGTCGTGGTCGTGGTGGGTGCTTCGGTCGTGGTGGTGGGCGGCTCGGTGGTGGTGGTGGGTGCTTCGGTGGTGGTGGTGGTGGGTGGCTCGGTGGTGGTGGTCGTGGTGGGTGCTTCGGTCGTGGTGGTGGTGGGTGGCTCGGTGGTGGTCGTGGTGGTCGGTGCTTCGGTCGTGGTCGTCGAGGGCGGCTCGGTGGTGGTGGTCGTCGTTGGCGCGTCGGTGCTGGCCGACGGCGCAGCCACCCAGGTCACCGTGGCGGTGGCGTTGGCCGGGAGCGACTGGACCACGGCGAAGCCAAGCGCCGGGGCATCGGTCGCCAGTGCGGCGCGCAACGTCACGGTCGGGAGATCAGCGGAGGCGGTGATCGTCGCCGTCCCGTCGGCTGCGTCAGCGGGGATCGCCGCGAAGACCGGTGTGCCGGGAGCGACGGGCATGGGCAGGGCGTCGCCATCGGCGTCGACAAAGCCGACCCCCAGTGTGTCGGCGGCGAAGGTGATGCCCGCCGAGCCGCTCGTCAGGGACGCGGTGAACGGGCCGATGCGCTCCCCGGCCGTCCCGGATGCCGGGTCGGGGGGTGTCAACCCCAGCGCAGGCGCGGTGCTGGTGTCGTCGAAGGGATCCTGGGCCGAGGCCACTAGCCACTCCGCGAATGCCAGAGCGTCGAGCTGGGTGTTCTTCAGTCCGTCGGCCGCGCCGAACTCCACCGTTCCCTCGGAGAGGTTCCACAGCGCCGCCTGGGTTCCGGCCACGGCCTCGGCAGCGTTCAAGCCCTTGTGCAGTTCGACACCGGCGCCGGCGAGTTGCTGGTTGAGCGCGTCGAGATTGAGGCCGTTGAACCCGTTGAGCAGGACCCAGCGAACACGCGCCGGGTCGGCCACCGACGTCGGGTTGGGCACCGCAGCGAGCACGCCGTTGATCTCGGCCACCTGATAGGGCGTGCCACCCACCGACGGCGCGTCGATGTTCAGCGAGTACGCCAACACCGTGTTGAGTCCGTCGACCTCGGGAACCCGATTCTCCCGGAACCGCTTCGTGGAGACTGCGCGTGCGTTGATGGGCGCCAGCTCGGCGGGCGCACCGTTCACGACCAGCGGCACGGCAACGCCGTCCACGGCGCCGCCGTCCACGATCGGGGCGTCGGTCACGTCCTTGGCCAGCGCGGTGGCCGCGCCGCACAGGGCGAGCAGGCCGGCAACCGCCAGCAGACGTGGGAAGCGGTGGGTGAGCGTCGGACCGGCCACGACCGGAACCTACCAGCGGGTGGGAGGCCCGTGCCCGCGTGCCCCGGGCCTACTGCCGCGCCTCGTCTGGCACGGAACAGCTCGGCGAACGCAGCCGACTCCCGGTGCCTGGCTGCCACGGCCACGTCGCCTCGGCCGGACAGCATCAGAGCCTTGATCTGGCGGGTCGCCCACGGGTCCTGGCGGGCGATTGCGGCCGCCAGGGCGAGAGCGTCGTCCAGCGAATGGCCCGGTTCGGCGCAGCGCAGTGCCAGGCCGAGCTTCACGGCCTCCTCGCCAGTGATCCACCGTGAGGTCAGCAGCACCTCGGCAGCCGCCTGCCAGCCGATCCGCTGAGCGAGCAGGACGCTGGAGCCGGCCTCGGGGGGCACACCCATGTCGCTGAACGGCGTCCGCAGCCGAGCGTCGCGGGCGGCGATGGCGATGTCGACGTGCAGCAGCATGGTGAACCCGATGCCGACCGCTGCGCCCTCCACCGCGGCGAGCAACGGTTTGGGAAACCGTTCGAGCGCTTCGAGCAACACGTTGAACCCGCCGCCGTCGCCCTCGAACGTCCCGGCGGCCAGTCGGGCCATCTCGTTCAGATCGGTGCCGGCGGAGAAGTTCGGTGAACCGGTGATGACGACGACCCGGACGTCGTCGTCGGCCGCTGCGGCGTCGAGAGCCTCGCCGGTCGCCCGGTACAGCGCCTGGCTGAAGGCATTCCGCGCCTCGGGTCGATCGAGCGTCAGGATCCGGACGTGGTGGTCGGTGGTGATCTGCAGCACGCCGCCACCATGCCAGCCCGGCGGGTCACGCCTCGACCCGGGCGGGGGACCGGCCGTACGCTGCACCCATGGACGACCTGGGCTACCGGCCCTTCGATTGCGACAACCACTACTACGAGGCGTTGGACGCGTTCACCAGGCACCTCGACCCCACGCTCGGCGAGCGCTGCGTGCAGTGGGCCTCGGTCAACGGACGCTCGTACCAGGTCGTCGGCGGCGTCGTCTATCGCGGCGTGAAGAACCCGACCTTCGACCCGGTGTCCCCGGCGGGCGTGATGCACGATTACTTCCGCGGCAATCCCGAGGGGAAGAACCCGCTGGAGTTCCTCACCGCCCGCGAACCGATCCGCCCGGAGTACCGGGACCGTGACGCCCGCCTGGACCGCCTCGACGACCACGGGCTGTCGGCCATCTGGCTGTTCCCCACCCTTGGCATGCTCTACGAGGAGGTGCTGCGCGACGACCCACAGGCCGTCGCCCTGACGTTCACCGCCTTCAACCGCTGGCTGGAGGAGGACTGGGGCTTCGCCTACCGCGACCGGATCTTCGCCGCCCCCTACCTGTCGCTCGCCGACGTGGACTGGGCGTGCGAGGAATTGGAGTGGGCTCTCGATCGGGGGCGCGGTTGATCGTGATTCGACCGGCAGCCCCGACGACGGTGACCGGGCGGTACTCGCCGTTCGACGAGCGCTTCGATCCGTTCTGGGCCCGGGTGGCCGAGGCGGGCATCACCACCGTGATCCATGCCGGCGACAGCGGCTACTCGTCCAACGGCTATGCCGACGACTCGTTCAGCGCCCAGTTCTCCGGCGGGTGGAAGCCCACCATTCGCAGCTTCGCCATCGAGCGCGCCGCGGCGGACTTCGTGGTCACCTCGGTGTTCGCCAAGATCTTCGACCGGTTCCCGGGCTTGCGCATGGCGTCGGTGGAGAACGGCAGCGACTACCTCCGCGAGGCGATGAAGAAGCTCGACGGCACCCACCACAAGATGCCCGGCTACTTCCGCACCCACCCGGTGGAGACGATGAAGCAGCACTGGTGGATCAACCCGTTCTGGGAGGACGACGTGGCAGAGGTGGCTGAGCTGATGGGGCCAGAGCGCGTCCTGTTCGGCAGCGACTGGCCGCACATCGAGGGCATGCCGCGGCCGCTCGACTACCTCACGGAACTGAAGCAGTTCGACGACGCCGACCGCCGGCGGATCCTGCTGGACAACGTCACCGAGTTGACGAACGCGAGGATGGGCTGATGTACAGCGTCCCGGCCGGCCGGCGCATCGTCGGCCTCCAACTTCCCGTCCAGACCCAGACGATCACCACGTCCGAGCCGTGGGAACGTGAGGCCGGTCCGGCCGACATGGCCGCCATCGCCGCACTCGCCGATCGAGCCGGCTACGACTACCTCGGCGTGTGCGACCACGTCTCCCTGCCCCAGTCGGTGGCCTCGACGATGAGCACGTTCTGGGTGGATCCGATGACCACCCTCGGGTTCGTGGCCGCGCACACGACGCGCATCATGTTGCTGACCCACGTGTACGTGCTCCCGTACCGCAACCCGCTGCTGGCGGCCAAGCAGTTCGCCACGCTGGACTACCTCTCCGCCGGGCGAGCCATCTGCGGGATCGGCGCCGGTCACGTCCAGGCCGAGTTCGAGCACCTCGGGGTCGACTTCTACAGCCGCGGGCGCGCGGTCGCCGACGGGGTGGTGCGCCTGGCCGAGCTGCTCGAGCACGAGTTCGTCGACGGCTTCGGCGCCCGGCCGCGGCCGGTGCAGTCACCGCGGCCGCCGATCTGGATCGCCGGGTCGACGGGCGCGGCCATCAAGCGCGCCGCCCGATTCGCCGACGGGTGGCTGCCGCAGAGCCCGGCAGCACAGGAGATGGTGGATCTGCTGCTGGCCACCCGCGAGGCCGCCGGGCGAACCGACCCGATCGTGATCGGGCACATCACCGCACCTCTCTACGTCGGCGAGCCGGGGTGGGACGCGGGGCCGCACACGATCACCGGTTCCGCCGCCTCGATCGCCGAGCGCCTGGTGGCCGGGGCGCCCGGCGCGGTCAACCAGATCCAGGTCCGGTTCAGGGCCCGCAGCCGCGAGGAACTGTGCGACCAGCTGGACGCGTTCGCCGCCGACGGCCTTCCGCTGCTGCACACCGCCTGACGCCTCGGTACTCTCGCCGTCCATGGCGCGCCCCCTCAATCTTGCCGACGTCCTGGAAGTCATCACGGACGCGGTCCCCGACCGGCCGGCGATCATCACCAACGACGCCGAGTATTCCTACGCGGTGCTCGACGAGCGAGCGACGCGCCTGGCCAACCACCTCGCCGCCAGCGGCGTCAGGCGCGGTGACCATGTCGGCGTGCACGCGGCGAACCGGATCGAGTGGATCGACGCCTTCTTCGCCTGCTTCAAGATCGGCGCCTCGCCGATCAACGTCAACTACCGCTACGTCCACAACGAGCTCCGCTACCTGTACAGCAACGCCAACTGCGTGGCCATCGTCGTCGCCCCGGAGTACCGCCAGGCCGTTGCCGACATCGAGGCCGAGCTCGGCCAGGTCCGCCACATCCTGACCATGGGCGCCGAGTACGACGCGGCGTGTGCCGCAGCGTCGGCGCAGCGCCCGCCGTACACCGCTCGCTCCGCCGACGACATCTACATGCTCTACACCGGTGGCACCACCGGGATGCCCAAAGGCGTGATGTGGCGCAACGAGGACATCATCATGGCGGCGCTCAACGCCGGGCGCGGCAACCGCCCGATCGAGCGCGTCGAGCAGTTGGGTGAGGAGGCCGCTGCGGCGCCGATGGCCCTGCGGATGATGGGCATGGGTCCGATGATGCACGGCGGCGCCCAGTGGACGATGGGCAACGCCGTGGTATCGGGGAGCACATACGTCATGTACTGCGGGTCGTTCGACGCCCACCGGGTCTGGGAGCTTGCCGTGCGCTCGAAGACCAACAGCATCAGCACGATGGGCGACGCCATGGCCCGCCCGCTGGCCGAGGCGCTGGCCGACGGGACGGCCACCTACGATCTGTCGAACCTGTACGGGTTCGGCAATGGCGGTGCGCCGCTGACCCCGAACGTCAAGGCCCAGCTCCGCGCCGTCCTGCCGAACGTCGCCATCGTCGACTCCTACGGCGCATCCGAGACCGGTGCGGCGGGCGCCCGGCCCGACGACGGATCCCAGGGCGCGCCGCGGTTCAACACCGGCGCGGACACCACGGTGCTGAGCGACGACCTGCGGGTCTGCGCGGTCGGCGAGATCGGCAAGCTGGCCCGCAGCGGGCACATCCCGCTCGGGTACTACCAGGACCCGGACAAGACTGCCGCCACCTTCCCAGTGGTGGACGGCAAGCGCTGGGTGGTCCCCGGTGATTTCGCCCGGATCGAGGACGACGGCTCCATCTCGGTGCTCGGCCGCGGCTCGGTCAGCATCAACTCGGGTGGCGAGAAGATCTTCCCCGAGGAAGTCGAAGCGGCGCTCAAGGCCCACCCGGCCGTGTACGACGCCGCCGTCGTCGGCACCCCCAGCGAACGGTGGGGTGAGCAAGTCACCGCGCTGGTGGTGATGCGCCCGGGGATGACCGCCGATCACGCCGAGCTCGTCGCCCACGCCCGGACGCTGATCGCCGACTACAAGGCGCCGAAGTCGATCCTGGTCGTCGACGGAGTGCCGCGCACACCGGTCGGCAAGGTGGACTACCGGGCCTGCAAGGACGACGCCCTGGCCCGGCTCCACCCGCCCGACGGCGCCGTCAGCTGACCAGCCGGCGGCCGAGGTCACGCAACGACGGCGTGGCCGAGCCCCACAGCAGCTCCAACTGCTTCTGCATCAGGAAGTGGCGGTGCAGCGGGTAGTCCCGATCGACACCGAACCCGCCGTGGATGTGGTGGGCGGCGTGGACTACCCTCCACCCGCCCTCGGCCGCCCAGAACTTGGCGGTGAGCAGCGCGTTGTCGGCGGGGTAGCCGTTGGCCAGGCGCCAGGCGGCCTGCCAGGCCGTCAGGCGGATCGCCTCGGTGTCGATATAGGCGTCACCGGCGCGCTGGCTCACTGCCTGGAACGAGGCGATCGGACGCTCGAACTGGACGCGGGTCTTGGCGTACTCGGCAGTCATCGACAGCGCGGTCTCGCACGAACCGGCGACGATGACGGCCACCGCCGACATGGCCCGGCGCAGGAGGTCAGCGGAGGCCTCCTGGCCGCCGAGGCGCACCGCTGGCGCACCGGCGAACTCCACCAGGGCGTCAGGCACACCGCTGGTGGTGTCCTGGCGGGTCACCATGACTCCCGGCGCCGTGGCCTCCACGGCGTACAGCCCGTCGGCGGCGCTGACGACGAAGCGGGACGCGAGCAGGCCGCTCGGCACGCACACCTTCGTACCGGTGAGCCGGCCACCGTCCACGGTGGTGGTGGGGGAGGCGGCGTCGCCGACTGCCTCGTGGGTGGCCGGGGCGACGATCACCGATCCGTCCGCCACACCGTCGAGGAGGTCGGCCTGGACGGCGAGCGACGGTGCGGCTACCAGGACGGCCAGCGCCGGCACCGGCGCGGTGTGCCGGCCCACTTCGTTCAGCACGATGGCGGTCTCCAGCCAGCCGTAGCCTCCGCCGCCGGCGGACTCGTCCAGGCCGATGCCGATCAGACCGGCCTCGCCGAGGGCTCGCCACAGCGCCACGTCGGTGCCGGTGTCGGTCGCCGCCGTGGCCTTCAGGTACTCGGGCGTGCAGGTGTCGCCGAGGATGCGCCGAGCGAGGAGTTGCAGCTCGACCTGGTCAGGGGAGAAGGAGAAGTCCATCAGCGGGCCGCCCGTGGGAATCCGAGGGAGAACATGGTGATCAGGTCGCGCTGCATCTCGTTGACGCCGCCGCCGAAGGTGAGGATGAGCATGCCGCGATAGTGACCCTCCAGCCGGCTGCGCAGGACGCCCCCCGGCGTGTTCGGTTTCAGGTAACCGGGTGGCCCGAGGATCTCGAACAGCAGGCGGAACGCCTCGAGGTAGAACTCGGTCCCGTAGACCTTGATGCCGGAGCAATGGCCGATGTCAAGCCTGCCCTGGGTCTGCTCCCAGGCCACCTGCCAGTTCATCAACCGCAGCGCTTCGAGCTTGGCGTGGACCCGGGCCAGGTTGATCTGCACCCACTCCTGGTCGGCCACCCGCCGGCCGTCGGGCAGCAGGGTGTCGGTGGCCCAGGCGGTGATGTCGTCGAGGGCCCGCTCGATCACCCCACTGCTGCACAGCGTGACCCGCTCGTGGTTGAGCTGGTTGGTGATCAGCGACCAGCCGCGGTTCACCCCGCCCACGCAGTTGCCGAGCGGCACACGCACGTCGTCGAGGTACACGGCGTTGATGTCGTGCTCGCCGATCAGTCGCAGGGGTTGGCGGCTGATGCCGGGGGTGTCCATCGGCACGATGATGATCGAGATCCCCTTGTGCTTGGCCGCGTCCGGGTCGGTGCGCACCGCCAGCCACATCACGTCGGCATCGCTGGACAGCGACGTCCACATCTTCTGGCCGTTGATGACCCACTCGTCACCGTCCACCTCGGCGCGGGTCTTCAGCGAGGCCAGGTCCGTGCCGGCGCCCGGCTCGGAGTAGCCGATGCAGAAGTGCAGATCACCGGCGAGGATCTTGGGTAGGTACTCGGCCTTCTGCTCCTCGGTGCCGAAGTTGGCAATGGTGGGGCCGACGGTGTTGATGCTCAGCATGGGCACCGGCGCACCGGCGCGCATCGACTCGTCGAAGAAGATGAACTGCTCGACGGCGCTGCGGCCCTGGCCGCCGTATTCCTTCGGCCAGCCGATGCCCGCCCACCCGTCGGCGCACATCTGCTTCCAGACCCGGCGCATCGGCGCACCGATCCCGTGACCCTCGGCCAGCTCGGCGACCACCTCGGGCGTGAGCAGGCGGTCGTAGTAGGCGCGGAGTTCGGAGCGCATCGCCTCGTGCTCGGCGGTGTAGGCAAGTTCCATCGCCGGGCATTGTCGCACCCTCCGTCGGCCATGTTCGATTCGTGGCCGGCGCGCCCAACACTGCTAGGAAGACGCTATGGCTGGGGATCCTCCCGGGTACGTACGCACGGACGACGGCTGTTTCGAGGCCCCGCTCGTGGTGGCTTACCCCTACTCGCGAACGGTGGGCGACACCCTCGCCACGTTCTTCACCTCGATGCGTGACGGGATCCTGCGCGGCACCGTCGGCAGCGACGGCACGGTGTACTGCCCGCCGGCCGAGTTCGACCCGGTGTCCGGTGCGCCGTGTACCACGTGGGCCGACGTCTCCGATCGGGGCGCCGTGACCACCTGGTCCTGGCAGGCCGAGCCCATCGACGGGCACCCCCTCGATCGTCCCTTCGCCTGGGCGCTGATCGCCCTGGACGGCAGTTCGTCGGAGATGCTCCACGCCGTCGACGCCGGATCGCCCGAGGCGATGCGCACCGGGATGCGCGTCCGGGCCCGCTGGGCAGCCGAACGGGGCACGGGCATCACCGACATCGCCTGCTTCGAACCGGAGGCCGCGTCGTGAGCGAGGCCAAGGACGCCATCCTCCGGCTGCGGATGCCGATCAGCATCACCTACGACTGGTCGGCGGGTCCCGCCGCCACGGCGCACCTCGAAGGCCTGCTCGACGGCAGGTTCATCGGTCGCCGCTGCCCCAGCTGCCTGCTCGTGTACCTCCCGCCGCGCAACGGCGTGTGCCCGCGCTGCGCTGTCGACCTCGGCGACATCGTCGACTGCGGCCCGAACGGCACCGTGGCCACGTTCTGCGTGGTGAACGTGCCGTTCCTCGGCCAGAAGGTCAAGATCCCCTACGTGGCCGCACAGATCCGCCTCGACCACGCCGACATGTCGTTCGGTCACCTGATCCAGGAGTGCGAGCCGACGGACGTGCACATCGGGATGCGCGTCGAGCCGGTGTGGAAGCCTCGCCCGGAGTGGGGGCCGACGATGGAGAACGTCGCCCACTTTCGCCCCTCCGGTGAGCCCGACCAGGCGGTGCGGGACGCGTCATGAGAGACATCGCCATCGTTGCCGCGACCCAGCGGCCACTGACCCGCAGCACCACCCTGACCTCGGTCGAGCTGATCGCGCCGGTGATCACCCAGGTCCTCGAGGCCGCCGGCATCGACCGGCACGAGGTCGGGTTCTGGTGCCACGGGAGTTGTGACTACATGAGCGGGCAGCCGTTCAGCTTCGTGTCGGCGGTGGACGCCATCGGGGCTTGGCCACCGATCGTCGAGTCACACGTCGAGGGTGACGGCGCGCTGGCGCTGTACGAGGCCTGGATCAAGCTGCAGACCGGCGAGTGCGACACCGCCGTGGTGTTCGCCAACGGCAAGACCACCGCCGGCCCGATCGACCAGATCCTGACCACCCAGCTGGACCCGTACGTGGTCGCCCCACTGTGGCCCGGCGCCACGGCCATTGCCGCACTGCAGGCCAGGGCCTGCCTGGACGCCGGCGTGGTGAGCGAGGCGGCGATGGCCGAGGTGGCGGCGCGGGCACTGCTCAATGGCGCCTCCAACCCGAACGTCGGCTGGACCGAGCCGGCGTCGGCCGCTGACCTCCTCGCCCGGCCGCTGGCCGCCGACCCGCTACGCCACCACGACATCGCCCCGCCGGTGGATGGCGCGGTGGCGGTGGTGCTGGCCGCAGGTGATGCCGCCCGGTCACTGGCCGGCCGCCCGGCCTGGATCCGTGGTCTGGATCACCGCATCGCCAACCAGCGGCTCAGCTCGGCGGCGATGACCTCGTGCCCGTCGGCGGCCGTCGCCGGCCGGCATGCCGGCGTCAACGCCGATCGCCTCGACGTCGCAGAGCTGTACGACCCGTACTCGCACCAGCACCTCCTGCTCGTCGAGGCCCTCGGCCTGGACGCCGATGCCGTGGCGATCAACCCCAGCGGTGGGGCGCTGGCGGCGAATCCGCAGATGGCCGGTGGCCTCACCCGCTTCGCCGAGGTGGCCCAGCGGATCCTCGACGGCTCGGCCGACCGCGGCCTGGCGCACAGCACCAGCGGGCCATGCCTGCAGCAGAACCTCGTCGCCGTATTGGAGGGCAACTGATGGCCGAGCGTTGCGCAGTCATCGGGGTCGGCCAGACCAAGCACACCTCGTGCCGGGCGGACGTCTCCATCGCCGGGCTCGTACGCGAGGCCGTCGACCGGGCGCTGGCCAGTGCCCACACCACGATCGCCGAGGTCGATGCCATCGTCATCGGCAAGGCCCCGGACATGCTCGAGGGTGTCAACATGCCAGAGCTGTGGCTGGCCGATGCCCTGGCGGCCCACGGAAAGCCGGTGTTTCGGGTGCACACGGCGGGGTCGGTGGGCGGCTCGACGGCCATCGTCGCCGCCCAACACGTGATGTCGGGCGTGCATCGCAAGGTGCTGACGGTGGCGTTCGAGAAGCAGAGCGACGGCAACGCGATGTGGGCGCTGTCGGTGCCGATCCCGTTCGGCATGCCGGTGCACGCCGGCGCCGGTGGGTACTTCTCGCCCATCATCCGCAGCTACATGGCCCGCTACGACGCCCCAGCGCACATCGGTGCGATGGTGGCGGTCAAGGACCGGACCAACGCGTTGAAGAACCCGTTCGCCCATCTCCACGAGGCGGGGTGGACACTGGAGAAGGCGCTCGAGTCACCGATGCTGTGGGACCCGGTTCGCTTCGTCGAGACCTGCCCGTCCAGCGACGGCGCCTTCGCCATGGTGTTGGCCGACGAGGCAACGGCGGATGCCCATGACGGCCCGGTGGCCTGGGTGCAGGCCACCGCGATGCGGAGCGAGCCGACGATGTTCGCCGGGCGGGAGACCGTGAGCCCGGGCGCTGGCGAGGCCTGCGCGGCCGACCTGTGGCGCAAGGCCGGGATCGCCTCCCCGGTCGACGAGATCGACTGCGTGGAGATGTACGTGCCGTTCAGCTGGTTCGAGCCGATGTGGCTGGAAAACCTCGGCTTCGCCCCCAAGGGTGACGGCTGGAAGATGACCGAGAACGGCGACACGGAGATGACCGGCCGGCTGCCGGTGAACATGAGCGGCGGCGTCCTGTCCACCAATCCCATCGGGGCCAGCGGGATGCTCCGCTTCGGTGAGGCGGCCATGCAGGTGATGGGTCTGGCCGGGGAGCATCAGCTCGACGGGATCCGCCGAGCGCTCGGCCACGCCTATGGTGGCGGGTCGCAGTTCTTCGCCATGTGGGTGGTCGGCACTGCCAAGCCCTGACCGGTGGCGCCTGCCGCTGGCGAGATATCGTCCTGGGTAGTGACCCCTGAACAGGTGCTGCAGCGGCTGCGCTCCAATGTTCTGGTGGTGCGTGACGACGGCACGATCCGCGCTGCCTACGGGGGCGGCGGCAAGCTCGCCGGGTGGCCGCTGGAGTCGATCATCGGTGTCAACGTCCTGGAGCTGCTGACGCCCCATTCGCAGGAGGCGATGGCCGGCACGCTGCGGTCGTCAGAGAGCGGCGGTGTGCCGATTGCCCACCGCCCGAGTTCGTTCCCGGTGATGGGCCGCCATCCCGACGGGACCGAGGAGGTCCTGGACGTCGCCCCGGCCGGGTTCGACGACGGCGACGAGCGCGGCTGGGTGCTCACGGTGACCTCCCGCGCCGACGTGACGCCGCGGGCCGACGTCATCGATCGGCTGGTCCGCGGCGAACCGCTCACCGAGACCGCTCCGGCGCTTGCGGCGCGGTTGACCTACGACACGGTCGACAGCCACCACCTGAGCGTCGTGATCATCTGGCCGGGAACCCAGGAGGCTGGTCTCTACGCCGGCGCCGCTGACCTGGCGATCGAGCCGGTGCTGCGTGAGCTGATCCGCACCGATCATCGGCTGTGGAGTCACGATCCGGCGCTGGACGTGGTCAACGTGGACCAAGATCTCATCCCGGAGACGTTGCGGGCTGCGATGCTTGCCGACGGCGTCGTCGAGGTGCTGTCGATGCGCGCCGACGTCAGCGGGCGAACGGGTGTCGTGGTGCTGCAGTTCGTGCGCGACACCAACCTCGGCGGGCTGAGCGGCAACACCCGCCTGGCCTACCACGAGCTGCGCCTGGCGCTGACCCGCACCTTGGAGCGGGAGGAGGGTGAGCGACTGCTGCGCGAGGCCGCACTGGTCGATTCCCTCACCGGGCTCGCCAACCGCGCCGGGTTCGAGGCGGCGTCGGCCCACGCCAACCTCGGATCGGTCGTGTTGTTCGTGGACCTCGACTACTTCAAGGCGATCAACGACCAACACGGCCATGCCGCAGGCGACGCCGTGCTGGTGGAGGTGGCCTCCCGGCTGCGCAGCGCGCTTCGGCCCACCGACCACGTCGCCCGGTTGGGCGGCGACGAGTTCGCCGCGATCATCTCCGACGTCACCGATCAGGCGGCCAACGACATCGCCGGTCGCCTGCTCGCCGCGGTCTGTGAGCCACTGCCCGACCATCTGGTGGCTCGTGCCGTGAGCGCCAGCATCGGCATGACCCGCCTCGGCGCCGGCGACACCGTCAGCAGCGCGCTGGTTTCGGCCGATCTGGCCATGCTCGACGCCAAGCGCCTCGGTCGCGCTCGCCTGTCGACGCGCTGACGTCTACCGCCGCTGCCACACGGGCGGGCGCTTCTCGGCGAAGGCCCGCGGGCCCTCCCTGGCGTCCTCGGTGGCAAAGATCGGCCAGCCGATCTCCAGTTCCCTGACCAAGCCTTCCTCCTCCGACAGGTGAGCGGTCTGGCGCACCGAGCGGAGGATCGCCTCCACCGCCAGCGGGCCGTTGCTGGTGATCATCGCCGCCAGTTCGAGGGCCTTGTCCAACGCCGCACCGTCGTCGACGACGTGGCCGATCAGGCCGATGCGCAGTGCCTCGTCGGCGGTGTAGGCCCGGGCGGTCAGGAGCATCTCCATGGCCGCGGCGTAGCCGATCTGACGCTGCAGGCGCACCGTGGAGCCGCCCACCGGGAACAGACCGCGCTTGGCCTCGAACACCCCGAAGGTGGCGCTGCGCCCGGCCACGCGGATGTGCGTCGCCTGAAGGATCTCGGTGCCGCCGGCGACGGCGTAGCCCTCGACCGCGGCGATCAGTGGCTTGTCCACGCGGTAGTGCCGCAGCAGCGCCTTCCAGTGCAGGTCGGGGTCGTCCTTCCACCGTGCAGCGTGATCGGTCTGGGCGCCTCCGCCCGCGGCAGCGGCCTTGAGGTCCATCCCCGTGCAGAAGTTTCCGCCGCCGCCGGTGAGGATCGCGCAGCGCAGGTCGTCGTCGGTGTTCAGCTCGACCCAGGCGTCGTACATCCCGGCCAGCATCGGCTGGCTCAAGGCGTTCTTCGCCTCGGGGCGATTCATCGTGACCACCAGGGTGTGGCCGACTCGTTCGACGGTGAGGTGTTCGGTGCCGCTCATCGGTGTGACCATACGTGCCGCGCTCGATTCCGCCGCGCAGCGGGCGTAGCTGCTGTAATGAGTCGGTGGCAGCGCCAACGTTCAACATCGCCGACCTGTTCGAACAGGCCGTCGACGAGTGGCCCGACCGTCCGTACGTCGCCGACGAGCGGGCACGGCGGACGTACGCTGAGATGGAGCGTCGCGCCAACCGCCTGGCCCACCACCTCGCCGCCCACGGTGTGGTGCCCGGCGACCGGGTGGGCATCTACGCCTACAACCGGGTGGAGTGGGTGGAGGCGTTGTGGGCGGTGTTCAAACTGCGCGCCGTGTGGATCAACATCAACTACCGCTACGTCGACGACGAACTGCGCTACCTGTTCGACCAGGCGGACCTCACCTACCTGATCGTCGAGCCCGAGTTCGCGGCGCGTGCCGCCGGCGTGGCCCCGGACGTGCCCCAACTGGTGATCGGACCGGCCTACGAGGCGGCTCTCGACGGGCAGCTCGACCGCCGGGACTTCGCCGCACGGTCCAATGACGACCACTACATCCTGTTCACCGGCGGCACCACAGGAATGCCCAAGGGCGTGGTGTGGCGGCACCGAGACGTCGTCATGGCGCTTGGCGGCGGGGTGGACATCCGCACCGGTGAGGTGCTCGACGAGCCGGGTGGGTTCGTCGCCAAGGGCAACAGCGGGTTCCGGATGGTGAGCTTCCCGCTGCCGCCGTTGATGCACGGCGCCACGCAGTGGAACGTGATGGGCCAGGCCTTCATCGGCGGGGCGATGGTCCTGCGCGCCAGGTTCGACGCCGCCGAGGTGTGGCGCACCGTTGCCGGCGAGCACGTCAACAGCCTGTTCATCACGGGTGATGCCATGGCTCGGCCGCTGCTCGACGCCTACGAGGCTGAGGTCGCCGCCGGGCGCACCCCGGACACCTCGTCGCTGTTCATGGTGGGGTCCAGCGCGGTGCTGTTCTCCCAGCACGCCAAGGACCGCTTCTTCGACCTCTTCCCGAACCTGCTGATCAGTGACTCGGTGGGCTCCAGCGAGGGCGGGGCCAACGGGTTCACCCTGATCACCAAGGGCACGGTGATGAAGGGTGGGCCCACCGTGACGGCCGCCCCGCAGTCACTCGTGCTCGACGACGATCTGCGTCCCGTGGCGCCCGGCGCCGGTGTCGTCGGTCGCCTCGCCCGGCGGGGCAACATCCCGGTGGGGTACCTGAACGATCCGGTGAAGACGGCCCAGGTGTTCGTCACCGCGGCCGACGGCACCCGCTACGTGATCCCTGGCGACCACGCCACCGTGGAGTCCGACGGCTCGATCACCCTGCTCGGGCGCGGCTCGGTCTGCATCAACTCCGGTGGCGAGAAGATCTTCCCCGAGGAGGTCGAGAACGCGCTCAAGTCCCACGCGGCGGTCTACGACGCCGTCGTCGTTGGGGTGCCGGACGATCGCTGGGGCGAGCGGGTCGTCGCGGTGATCGCCCCGGTGGCGGGCGCCGTGCCGTCGCTCGACAGCGTCCAGGCTCACTGCCGCCGGCACATCGCCGGGTACAAGATCCCCCGTGACCTCGTCGTCGTGGGTACGGTGCTTCGCTCACCGTCGGGCAAGCTCGACTACCGCTGGGCCAAGCGGGTGGCCACGGGCGAGGAGATCGCGTGAGCCGACCGTTCACCGGTCCGCTGGCCGGGCTGCGGGTCGTGGAGATGGTGGGCCAGGGCCCGGCCCCGTACGCCACCACGATCCTGGCCGACTTCGGCTGCGACGTGGTCTGCGTGGAGCGCTTCGCCCCGCCGGCGCCGGACCGTGCGGCGGTGAGCCCGATGATGCGTGGCAAGCGCAGCGTGGTGGCCGACGTGAAGACCGACGAGGGGAGGGTCGCCGTCCGCCGGCTCGCCGACGCGGCCGACGTGTTCGTCGACCCCTATCGGCCGGGGGCCTGCGAGCGCCTCGGGCTCGGCCCCGAGGTGCTGTGCGCGGTCCAACCGGCGGCTGATCTACGCCCGGATGACCGGATTCGGCCAGGACGGGCCGCTGGCCTCGGCTGCCGGGCACGACATCAACTACATCGCCCTCGGCGGGGCGCTGGAGATGATCGGCCCGGCCGGCCAGGCGCCGGTGTTCCCCGTGAACCTGCTCGGCGACTTCGCCGGCGGGGGGATGATGCTGGTGTTCGGCATCGTCTGCGCGGCCTACGAGCGTGAGCGCAGCGGGCTCGGTCAGGTCATCGACGCGGCGATGATCGACGGTGTGGCGGCGATCCTCGGTCCGATGTTCATGGCCAAGACCACCGGCTTCTGGGGACCGCGGGGCACGAACCACCTCGACGGCGGGGCGCCGTTCTACAACGTGTACGAGACCGCCGACCGCAAGTGGATCTCGATCGGGGCCATCGAGCCACAGTTCCATGCCGAGCTGTACCGGCGCCTCGGGCTGGCCGAGCCGGACGGGTGGGAGACCGACGGGTGGGCGGCCGAGAAGGACCGTCTCGCCGAGGTGTTCCGCGCCCGGACCCGCGACGAGTGGTGTGAACTGCTGGAAGGGACCGATAGTTGCTTCGCCCCGGTGCTCAGCGTCCCGGAGATGCTGACCCACCCGCACACCGCGAACGCGGGGGATCGGTGTCGACATCCACGGCACCACCCAGGCCGCGCCCGCGCCACGGCTGTCACGAACCCCGGCCACCGCCAACGACCCGTGCCACCCCGGTCAGCACTCGATCACCGACGTGTTGGCCGACTGGACCAGCTGAAAGGACCACTATGGCTCATCCACTCGACGAGTACCCGATCCACCAGACCCCGCTGTCGATGGCCTACGTGGGGACCAGCGACCGGGACTTCTACGACCGCAACATCTTCCATGTGATCCCCCACGGTCACCAGGACATGCAGCTGATCGCCGGGTTCGGGGTGTACCCGAACCTCGGGGTGATGGATGCCTATGCCTGCTTGCGTGTCGGTTCCGTGCACCACGTGGTGCGGGCCAGCGACGCAATGAGTGACGACCGGATGCGGATGGAGGTCGGGCCGGTCCGCATCGAGGTGATCGAGCCGCTGCAGCGGGTGCGTGTGGTGGTCGACGACGACGTCGTCGGGATGGACGCCACCTGGACCGCCGCGGTGCCCGTCCACGACGAGGCGTACCACACGATGCGCACGGCCACCAAGCAGATCCTCGAGGCCAGCCGGTTCCTCGGTATCGGCACCTGGGAGGGCGCCGTGTCCGGCGCCGGGCGGACGTGGGCGCTGGATTCGCAGGACTGGACCGGGACACGTGACCGCTCGTGGGGCATCCGCCCCGTTGGTGAGGCGGTGCCGCCGGGCCGCTACGCCGCCGAGATCGAACCCAAGCTGCACTGGTTCTGGATCCCGATGCGTTTCGCCGACTTCGCCACCATCGCCATCCTCCAGGAGGACCCCAGCGGGTTCCGCACGCTGAACGACGCGGTGCGCCTGTGGCCGGCGGCGGCGGGCAAGCCCGTCGAACAACTCGGTTGGCCACGCATCCACGTGGACTACGTGTCGGGCACGCGCCTGCCGCGTGGGGCCACCGTGCATCTCAGCGAGCGCAACGGGGCGCCGATCACGATGGAGATCGAGGTGCTCGGGTCGATGCCGCTGCACATCGGCTGCGGGTACGGCGGTGACCCCGACTGGGGCCATGGCCAGTGGCGCGGCCGCGGCTGGGTGGATCACGCCACCTACGACCTCACCGATCCGGCCGTCGCCGGGCGCATCCCGTGGGGTGTGATCGACCACGTCGCCCGGGCGCGCATCGGCGATCGGGTGGGGTACGGCATCTTCGAGCACGGCACCATCGGCCGCCACGACCCGAGCGGCTTCACCGACCTGTTCTCCGTCGCCCCGTGAACGCCCCCTCCCCCGCCCTCACCCGCATGGGCGCGACAACTTCACATATCCGAGGGAATCGCGCCCATGCAAGCCGGCGCTGCGCCTCCCTGCCGTGCATGGGCGCGACAACTTCACATATCCGAGGGAATCGCGCCCATGCGGGGAGCGGGGGGCGATGAGCGGGGTGGTGATCCGGCCGGCGTTCGACGCCCAGCCGTGCGCCTTCGCCGACATCACCGACGAGCGCTTCGAGGCCGCGTTCGAGCGGCCGATGCAGGACACCGTGCTGGCCATGCAGCGCGCCGTAGCCGAGGGCGCGACGCGCATCGTCGTGGTCGTGCCCACCACCGCGATGTCGGGTGGGAACCACTACGCCCACACGGCGATGGCCGCCGAGGCCGTCCGCGTGCTGGTGAAGAGCGCGGCCCGGCAGTGGGGAGCGCTGGGCGTTACGGTCAATGCCGTGGCGGTCGATCCGGCAACGATCCTGGCCGACGCGCAGGTCGCCGGGCCGGTCTCGCTGGCCCCGTCGGCGCTCGAACGCGCCGATCCCGACGATGTGATCGCCTTCCTGACCAGTGAGGCATCGGCGTCGGTGACGGGCCAGACGATCGTGGTGGACGGTGGGCTGTGGATGTAGCCGACCGCCGCCTGGCCGGACGCACTACCGTGGTGACCGGAGCGGGGCAAGGTGTGGGCGAGGGAATCGCCCGCCGGCTGGCCCAGGCGGGTGCCAACGTGGTGGTGGCAGCCCGCCGGGCCGAGACCGGTCAGCCCGTGGTCGACAGCATCACCGCCGAGGGCGGCGCGGCGGTGTGCATCGAGACGGACGTGACCGACCGGGCCAGCGTGGCTGGCTGTGTCGCCGCAACGATCGAGCGGTTCGGGTCCTTGCAGGTGATGGTGCACAACGCCTTCACCAGCAACGGCCGGCACCGCCTGGAGAACTGCGACCTCGATCGCTACTGGACGCCGATGAGCCGAACCGCGGTGTGGGGGAGCCTGTACTGCGCCCAGGAGGCCTCTGCCGCGCTGGCCGCAGCGGCGGGGCACGGGCGGTTGATCCTGATCACCTCGCCGAGCGGGGTGGAGGGCAGCGCCAACATGCCGCTGTACTCGCCCGCCAAGGCCGCCCAGCGGGCACTGGCCAAGAGCCTGGCGCGCGAGTGGGGTCCCGTCGGGATCACCGTCAACTGCATCGCCCCGGTCGCCGCCAGTCCGGCACTGCTGCGCGCCTTCGTGGCCAACCCGGCGTTGCAGGCAGCGATGGAGGCACGCACCCCGCTCGGGCGGATGGGTGACATCACCGCTGATATCGGCTCGGTGGCTCTGTTCCTGGCCAGCGACGACGCGGCCTACGTGACCGGCCAGACCGTGGTGTGCGACGGCGGCTCGTTCCTCGGCCTGTAGCCCCGGCTGAGGCCGGTTGGCGCCGGCCCACTACCGTCGCCGCCATGATCCCTCCCATCGCCCTGGGCACGGTGCTGTTCACGATGGTCGAGCCGCACACCGGCCACGAACTGGAGTACAACCGGTGGTACGAGCGCGACCACTTCTATTCCGGATGCATGGTCGCCGAGTGGAACTTCTGCGGCGATCGTTTCGTCGCCACCAAGCGGCTCAAGGACCTGCGCTACCCGGCCGAGTCGCCGATGACGCCGGACCGGTCGATCGGCTCGTACCTGGCCATCTACGGGGTCATCGCCGGCAAGCACGACGAGTGGAACCGTTGGAGCGTGGATCAGGTCAACAACCTGCACCGCGAGGGTCGGATGTTCACCGCCCGCGACCACATCCATACCCTGCTGTACGACTACCGCGGCTCGTGGCAGGCCGACCCCAACGGGACGCGGATCGAGCAGGCGCTGGACCGCGGTTACCCGGGGTTGGTGGTCAACGTGGGCGAGTTCACCGGCGACAACGACTGGGAGGCGCTGTCCGCGTGGACCGCCACGTGGGCCGACTCCCATCGCGGCGAGGCCTGGGCGCCCGACCTGATCTCGACCAACTCGCCCATCCCGCTGCTGCCCGATGCTCCGGCCGACGTGGTCCGCATCCCGAACATCGGCAAGCGCTTCCTGCAGCTGCACTTCGTCGACCACGACCCCGCCGATGGGTGGGACGGCGGCTGGGCGCGCTTTGGCGCCGAGCTCGACGCCAGCGGCTTCGCCCGCCACGTATGGACGGCGCCATTCCAGCAGACGGTGTTCGGCACCGACCGATTCGTCGACGAACTGAGGTAGCCCATGGACCAGATCAGCGGCAAGAAGGTCCTCGTCACCGGCGTGACCGGGTGGGTGGGCGGCCCGGTGGCCACCCAACTCGCCGCCGCCGGCAACGAGGTCTACGGCGCGGCCCGCTTCAAGAACCCGGCCCAGCGGGCACCGCTGGAGGCGGCCGGCGTCACCCCGATCGCCATCGACTTCGAGACGTCCAGCTTCGATGAGGTGCCGTCCGATCTCGATCTCGTCCTGCACTTCGCGGTGTCCAAGTCGAACGTGTTCTCCGAGGCGATGCGCTCCACCGCCGAAGGTGTCGCCGACCTGATGGACGCGGCGGCGGCGCGCAGCGATCGTCTGGCGGCCTTCCTGCATTGCTCGTCCACCGCGGTCTATCAGCCCAAGGGCCACGACGCGTTGGTCGAATCCGACCCGCTCGGTGACAGCCACCGGGCGATGGGGATGGTCACCTACTCGATCAGCAAGATCGCCGCGGAGGCCACCGTGTCGCTGACCAGCCGGCGCCTGGGGCTGCCCACCGTGATCGCCCGGCTCAACGTCCCCTACGGCGACACCTACGGGTGGATGCTGTTCCACCTGTTGATGATGGAGCGCGGCATGGCGATCCAGGTGTACGAGGACCAGCCGAACAGCTACAACCCGATCCACGCCGACGACCAGGTGGCCAGCCTGCCCTACCTGCTGTCGATGGCCTCGACACCGGCGACCGCAGTGAACTGGTGCGGTCCCGACGTGGTGTCGATCGAGGATTGGTGCGGGTACTACGGCGAGCTCACCGGCCTGCAGGCGACGTTCCAACCCACCGCCGCGGCCATCCCGTCGGTGGTGTGCGACCACGCCAAGCTCGACGCCACCGGGTTCCGTTGTGCCGTCGGGTGGCGGGACGGTCTGCGCCGCCAGGTGGCCGCCAACCGGCCGGACCTGTTGAAGTCCTGATTGGCCCCGCCGCTGGTGGCGCGGTCGGGCTGCTCACCGGCGGGTGGGCTTGACCACTCCGAAGTGTTCCAGGCTCTCGGCCGCCTCCAGGACCGTGTCGGTCACCGGGCGAGGTGACCAGCCGAGCTCGGTGCGGGCCTTGGCCGTGCTCATCTCGTGACGCAGCCCGACGTAGTTCAGGGCCAGGCGGATGGTCCCGTCGAAGCGGGCGATCAGCCACATCGCCGCGTACGGGAGCCGGCGGGTGGGGATGCGGTAGCCGCGCGGGTTGAACCGCTCGGCCAGCATCGCCGCCAACTCGCCCATCCAGCGGTGCTCACCGGCGATGATGTAGCGCTGACCGGCGGAGTCGGGATGCTCCATCGCCAGGCGGTGGGCGGCGGCCACGTCACGAGCGTCGACGATCGGGTAGTCGAGGTGCGGCACCGCGGGGAGTTCCCTGGCCATCAGCTTGCGGATCGACTCCAGCGAGGTGGGCTGCTCGGCGTGCAACAGCGGACCAAGCACCAGGCTCGGGTTGATCCGCACCAGTTCGAGCCCGTGCTCGTCGGCGAGGCGGATCGCCGCCCGCTCCGACAGGAGCTTGCTGGTCGGGTACGGCCCCGCCGTGCGCTCGTCGGCCCAGTCGTCCTCGGTCCACACCCTCGACGCATCGTGGCGCCCGCCGCACACCGCATCGGTGGACGAGGTCATCACGACCCGGCGCACCGTGCCGCTGGCGGCCGCGGCGCGCATCACCCGGCCGGTCCCGTCCACTGCCGGGCGGATCAGCTCCTGGGGGTCCTTGGGGATCGACGCCGGTACGGGCGCGGCCACGTGCCACACGGCGCGGCACCCGTCCATCGCCGCGTCCCATCCGTCGTCGCTGTCCAGCGAGGTCTCCACGATCTCGAAGCTCCCCCCGGTCTCGGCGGCGATGCGTTGCAGGTGACCGACCTCTGCCGTCTGCAGGTGGCGGACCGTGCCGCGCACCGGGTATCCGCTGGCCAGCAGTTCGGCGACGCAGTGGCCGGCGATGAAGCCGGTGGCGCCGGTGATCAGGACGGGTCCATCAGTCATGCACTGATCATCGCGCTCCCGGGCCGACGGTTCTCCCGGCGGAACCCGGGCATGGCAATGTGGAGCATGGACTTCGGCGTCACGATCTTCTTCACCGACTCGACGATCAGCGTGACCGACCTGGCCACCGAGCTGGAAGCCCGCGGTTACGCCAGCCTCTACCTCCCCGAGCACAGCCACATCCCCACCTCGCGCGCCACGGCGTTCCCGCTCGGGGAGCCGCTCCCCGAGCACTACCGGCGTGTCTTCGACTCGATCGTTGCCCTCACCACGGCCGCCGCGGTGACGAAGCGGCTGCTGGTCGGCACAGGCATCTCACTGGCGATGCAGCACCACCCGATCGAGCACGCCAAGGCGTTGGCCACGCTCGACGTGATCTCCGGTGGCCGGGCCCGGTTCGGTGTGGGCTACGGGTGGAACGTGGAGGAGATGGCCGACCACGGCGTGGCCTACGGCACCCGTCGGGCGCAGGTGCGTGAGCACGTCCTGGCCATACACCGGTTGTGGGCCGACGAGGTGGCCGAGTTCCACGGCGAGTTCGTCGACTTCGGCCCCGCCTGGCAGTGGCCCAAGCCCCGCCAGCAGCCGCGGATCCCGACGTTCATCGGCGGGAGTCCCGGGCCGAAGATGTTCGCCGCGGTGAGCGAGTTCGCCGACGGGTGGATGCCCATCGGCGGTGGAGGGATCCGTGAGTCCATGCCGGCGCTGCACGAGGCGTGGGCCGCGGCTGGCCGCCAGGGCGCACCGGCGGTGATCCCGTTCGGCTCGGTTCCGTCTCCGCGCAAGGTCGAGTACTACCGCGAGATGGGCTGCACCCACGCGGTCTTCAGCATCCCGTCGGCGGGCCGTGACGAGGTCCTCGCGGTGCTCGACACGTACCAGCCGATGATCGGCTAGCGCAGGTAGAGGATGTTCTCGTGGCGGTGGGCGATGCGCCACCCGGCGACCGTGCGCTCCAGCCGGTCGCGGTAGTCACCGCAGGCCTCCATGTAGGTGGGCGGGTCGCCGGGGATGCGCATCACCACCTTGTAGATCGAGCGCACGTCGGCCTCGTCGTCACCGGTGAAGTCGACCACGACGTTGCCTCCGTGACTGATCATCACGTCGAACATCGTCGCCGCCGCGGCCAGCCAGTCCTTGGCCAGGGCGGCGGGCGCGGCTGGCCCGCCGGCCGAGGTGTAGTCCACGGTGCCGCCGGTGGTGAAGCACGCCAGCCAGGCGTCGTAGTCACGATCGGCCATGCCCCAGATGTAGCGGTTGAGGGTCTCCTGGATGGCCAGGCGGTCAGCGGTGCGGTCGATGGTGTGGTCTGTCGCGTCGGTCACGACGGCACCGTACCGCTCGCCGCGTGCCCGAGGATCAGCGGGGCAATGCGCCCGTCATCAGGATCTCGAGCAGCGCGTCGATGCGGTCCTGCACCGGCGGGCCGGGCATGTTCGGCTTGGACACCAGCAGGGCGACCAGGCCGTGGAGGGCCGACCACAGCGCCCAGGTGACGCACGCAGGATCGATGTCCTGGCGAAGCGCGCCGCTCTCGATGCCCCGCCCGATCAGGCTGATCATCGAGGCGAACGAGCCACGCTCCAGGACCCGGTCGTCGGCGTACTGCTCGGGGGTGTGGTCGTGGTGGCGCATGAACATGATCCGGTAGTGCTCCGGGTTCTCCATGCCGAAGCGCACGTACCCCTCGCCGATTCGTCGCAGGGCCTCCACCGGATCGTCGGTGGAGGCCAGGACGGGACTGATCACGAGATCCTCGAGGGCGTCGAAGTGCACGCCGCAGACCTCGAACATCAGGTGGTCCTTGTCGGCGAAGTAGCGGTAGATCGCCGGTGGGGTCAGGCCGACCCGCTCGGCCACGGCCCGGATGTTCACGGCCGACTCGGAGCCGGACTCGGTCAGCAGATCCTCGGCGGCCCGCAGGATTGCCTCTCGCGTCCGGTCACCCTCGCCTCGCTTGGCGCGGCTTGGCTGCGGCGCGGCGGCGAGATCGGACAGACTCATGCGTCTACTTTGACACGGGAGGTGTCCGGCTCGCCGGATCCGACCGGTTGATCGTCTGGCAGGGTGACGTGCTCGCTGATCCCGTACCGGGCATAGAACCGGCGCAGCGGGGCGGGCGCCCACCAGTTGGCGTCGCCGGCCAGGCGCATGAAGGCGGGCACCAGCGTGCCGCGGATGATGAACGCATCCAGCAGGACCGCCAAGGTCAGCCCCACTCCGAACAGCTTGATGAAGCTGACGTGGCTCGTGGCGAAGGCCAGGAAGATGACGCTCATCAGCAGGGCGGCAGCGGTGACGATGCGCCCGGTGCGCTCCAATCCGTGGGCCACTGCGGAGACGTTGTCGGCGCCGTGGTCGTGCTCTTCCTTGATGCGTGACAGCAAGAACACCTCGTAGTCCATCGACAGCCCGAAGGCCACGCAGAACATCAGCACCGGGATCACCGCCGAGAGCGAGCCGGTGGCCGTGAAGTTCAGCAGCCCGCTGGCGTGGCCGTCCTGGAACACCCAGACCATCGCCCCGAAGGTGGCCGACAGGCTGAGGATGTTCAGCGCCAGCGCCTTCACCGGCACGAGGATGCTGCCGAACATCATGAACAGCAGCACGAAGGTGATCACGGCGATGATCGCCAGGGCGACGGGCAGGGTGCTGTAGATCGAGTGCTTGGCGTCCACCAGTTGGGCAGACGGACCACCTACCACCGTCTCGGTGCCGGGGATCGGCGAGGTCAGGCCGCGCAGATCACGGACCAGCGCCTCGCCGGCATCGGAGTGCGGATCGATCGACGGCACGACGCTGAAGTAGGTGTCGTCGGGGCGGGAGAACCTGCCGGTGAGCGTGGGGTTGGCTTGTGCCGGTACGAGCAGGGCGCCCGGCTGGCAGGCGGACCCGCCGACGGCGCCGGTGGATCCGCAGAAGATGCCCACCTCGCTGTCGACGCGGGCCACGTTGGACACGGCGGCCAGTTGGGCGGCGAAGGCGGCGACGGCCTCGGCGCGCGCCGCAGGGGTCCCGGCGGCGGAGATGACCACCGTGGCGGCGCCGGCCTCTTCCGATCCGAACTCGGTCCGGATCGCGTCGTGCACCAGGCGGGTGGGTGAGTCGGTGGGCAGGACGCGATCATCGGGGAGGCCCAGCTTGAGCCCCAGCGACGGGGCGCCGAGGAACAGCAGCAGCATCAGCACGCCGGCGACGATGGGGATGGGCCGACGCATGACGAACACGGCGAGGCGGTGCCAGGGACCCGTGGTCGGGTCCGCGGTGGCACGCCGCCGGCGACCGACGGGCCAGGCGTCCACCCGCCGGCCGAGCATCGCCAGCACCGCCGGGAGTACCACGACGGCGTACAGGCCGGCGAGCAGTGACACGGCCACGCCGGCGTAGGCAAAGCTGCGCAGGAACGCCAGATCGAAGACCAGCAGGGCGAGCAGGGAGGCTGCCACCGTGCCGGCGCTGAACACCACGGTACGCCCGGCAGTGAGCACGGTGCGCCGGACCGCCGTGTGCGGCTCGTAGCGCATGAGCTCTTCTCGGTACCTGCTGACGATGAACAGCGAGTAGTCGATGGCCAATCCGAGCCCCATCGCCGTGGTGAGGTTGAGGGCGAACACCGACACCGGGGTGAACGAGTTGACGACGAGCAGGACCAGGAACGTGCCCACCACCGATAGGCCGCCGACCATCAGCGGCAGCAGCGCCGCGACGACGCCGCGGAAGATGAACAGCAGCAGGAACAGGGTGATCGGGATGGCGATCAGCTCGGCGCGCAGCAGGTCCTTTTCGACCGTCAGGTTGACTTCGTCGAACAGCGGGCCGTCGCCACCGATCTGGACGGTGATCGGCGAGGCCGCGTCGGTGACGTAGCGATCCTTGAGCGTGGCCGAGAAGTCGACCAGCGTGGCGTCGTCATCGGGGAACCTGGCCAGGATGAGACCCTTGGTGTGGTCGGTGGATGCCAGCGGGTTCCCCGGCGGCAGGCTCCAGTAGGAGATGACCTCGGCCATCGTCAGGCCCTCGAACTGCTCGGTCTGCAGCCTCCCGGCCAACTCGCTGGCCGCTGCGGCCACTGCCGGGTCGTCCACCGTCGCCGAGCGGGCGGTGATCAGCAGGATGACGTTCGGCGAACCGGTGCCGAACTTCTCGGTGAGCACCGACTGGGCCCGGAACGAGGGGGAGTCGGTGGCGTCGAAGCCGCCGGTCGACAGCTTGGCGGCGACGCCACCGCCCAGCCCGCCGGACACGGCGAAGGCGATGATGGCCAGGACGACGATCAACCGGCGGTGGCGGGTGACCAGGGCGGCGATGCGATTGAACATGGTGACTCCTGAACGTCGTTAGCGTAACGGTGTTCAGTTAACACAGTTATGTGAAGGCTGTCAACCTTGCTCTCCCTGACCGGTCACGGTGAAGTAGTCGTCGAGGGCGACGTCGGCGGGTGGCTCGAAGTAGGCCCGCACGGCGGCGATCCGCCCGTCGGGCGCCACCCGGTAGATCTCCACGCCCACGACCAGCGTGCGCGCCCCGTCCACGGTGCCGTGGTTGTGCATCACCACGGCGGCCTCGTCGCCACCCACGATGATCCGCTGCGGCTCGAGGATCCACCGCCGCCCCGGGCGATGCGAGCGGTCCCAACTCAGCTCCACCGCCCGGCGGCCGCGCTTGGTGGGCGCCCCGACGGGATCGTCGAAGGTGACGTCGTCGGTCCACAGGTCGACCCAGCGAGCCCGATCCTGCGCGTTCCAGGCGTCCACGTGGCCGAGGACCGCGGCCCGGACACGATCCGAGTCGGGGTAGGGCCGGGTGTCCGCCACGGTCAGCCGAGGTCGCGGCCGAGGATCGAGACGAAGCTGACCATCTCCCCCGGGTACCCACCGAGGTTGTGGGTCAACGCCAGGGCCCGCTCGCGCTGGTCAAGGCCGGGAATCTGGCGCTCACCGGCCTCACCGCGCAACTGCAGCCAGGCCTCGAACATCATCCGCAGCCCGGAGGCCCCGGTGGGGTGGCCGAACGACTTCAACCCGCCGTCGGGGTTGACCGGTAGATCACCGTCGAGGTCGAAGCGCCCGGCGAGCTCGTCGCGCCAGGCGGCGCCACGGGCGCTGAACCCGAGATCCTCCATCAGCACCAGTTCGGTGATCGTGAAGCAGTCGTGCACCTCGGCGAGGGCGATCTGCGCCGCCGGATCGGTGACCCCCGCCTGCTGGTAGGCGTCGGCCGCGCACTCGGCGATCTCCGGGAACGTGGTGTAGTCGTACGCCGGGTCGGACACACCCGACCCGTTGCCGGCCACGAACGACAGGGCCTTCACGTACAGCGGCCGGTCGGTGTAGCGGTGGGCGTCCTCGGCCCGGCAGACGATGGCCGCGGCGGCGCCGTCGGCGACCCCGGCACAGTCGAATACGCCGAGGTCACCGGCCAGCTTCGGGGAATTGACGATGGTTTCCACCGAGACCGCCTTGCGGAACTGGGCCCGGCTGTTCTTGGCGCCGTTCTGGTGGTTCTTCCAGGCCACATGGGCCATCGCTTGGCGCATCGTCGGCGCGTCCACCCCGTAGCGATTGCCGTACGCCGGGGCAACCATGCTAAACATCGCCGCCGCGGTCAGCGTCCGCCCGGTGCCGTCGTTGGGCACGGGGTGGGCGTTGAGCCCCTGGAACCCGCTGTCCTTCACCTTCTCCACGCCGAGCGCCATGGCCGTGTCGTAGGCCCCGCTGGCCACGGCATAGCACGCCTGGCGCAGGGCCTCGCTGCCGGTGGCGCAGTAGTTCTCCACCCGGGTGACGGGCTTGCCGCGCAGCTGCAGCGGGCGGGCCAGGGTGATGCCGCTCATCCCGCCCTGGGCGGTACCCAGCCAGTAGGCGTCGACGTCGGCCTTGTCGATGCCGGCCGACTCGTAGCACTGGTTGGCGGCCTCGACCACGAGGTCGTCGAGACCGAGGTCCCAGTGCTCGACGAAGTTCGTGCAGCCCATCCCGACGATGGCGACGCGGTCCTTGATCCCGTGACTAGCCACGCACCGGCCTCGCTTTCCAGAAGTAGTTGGGGATGCCGTCCTGGACGAACAGCCGGCGGAACGTGGGCTCGACGCGCATGCCGATGCTGACGTCGGCGGCGTCCACGTCGCACAGTTCGATGGGCAGCCGGCCGCCTCCGTCGAAGTCGACCACGGCGAACACCACCGGCGGGCTGGGGCTGTAGGCCATCCGGTCCACCGTGAAGGTTGCCACGGTCCCCTGGGTGGCGCTCATCGGCTGCGGCAGCATCCCGTCGGTGCGCTCACCGTCGGCCGAGACTCGCTGGGGCGGCATGTGGATCGCCCCCGTTGCCGGATCCCTGGCGGCGACGAACCCGAACTTCCACGAGTCGCTCCTGGCCGCCGCGGTCGCCGAGACGCCGCGCCGGTTCCGGGCGGCGCGGCGGCTCGACGGTCATCATCCCGCGCCATGCCAGGAACTTGCCGTACGGGAGCGGCGCGCCGCTGCCGATCTGGGCGGCGAGGGTGGGGCCGCGCCGTGCGGCGATGGCCGCGGTGGTGCGCAGCACGATCACGTCGGCACCGTCGGCCAGGCTGACCAGGGCGACGAGCTGGTCCGGCTCGGCCTGCTCCAGCAGCGCGGCCAGCATCAGCAGCGGCTGGGCCGAGCCGGTGTTGCCCACAGTCGCGGCCAGATCGTCGACCACCTTGGCGACACCGAGCCGGGCCCCCAGCGACGAGGCGATCCGCGTCGCCGGCGCCGACACTGCGACGGCGCTGACGTCACCCGGCTGGATGCCGGCGGAGGCCAGCGCCTGGTTCCAGGCCCGGCGGCCGAGCGCGCCGTAGGTGGTCTCGGCGAACTTGTCGTCCCAGGTCTTGGTGCGCGTCTCTCCGGGGCTTCGCCAGCGGTCGACGAACTCGTCGGTCACGCTGGCGGTGGCGACGATCTCGGCGACCACGCCGTCGCCGTCACCCACCAGCACCGCGACACCGGCGTCGCCTCCCGCGGCCTCGTCGGCCGAACCGGCCAGCCCGCCGCGGATGTCGGCCGCAGTGAGCAGCGCCGTGCCAGAGGATCGTCCGCCGAGGAGCAGGCCGCCGAGGGTCGACCGGGCGCTGGCGCCGAGGTCCACCGCCGGCACGGTGCTGTCGAGTTGCAGGACGGCGTGGATGGCCGTGGCGTTGGTCTTGTCGGCGTAGGCCGGGTTGGCCGTGGCGAACAGGAGCATGTCCGCCGAGACGGCGCCCAGGCCGCGAGCCGCAGCGGCCGCCATGGTGGTGGGGTCCTCGTCGTAGCTGGCCACCGTGCGGGTGCCCTTGCCGCCGCCCTGACCCACGAATGCGGCGATCTGGCTGCGGTCCAGGCGGCGGTAGGGGAGGTAGGTGGACCAGCCGAGAATGCCGCGCATCGACAGCACGTTACCCCTCGCCCCCGCGGATCTGACGAGTCGTCAGATCGGCGTCGACCACAGCGTCCGGACGCCGTCGCGCTCGAGGATCACGTACAACGTCCCGCCGATCAGCCCGGCGTCGAGCGCCGAGCCCGGCGGCCGGTTTCCGCGGACCCACTGCCCGTCGAGGTGTCGGAGCCACAGGGCGCCGTCGTGGTTGTCCAGCACCGCGACGCGGCCGCCGCCGATGGCCACGACGGGTGCCGGGTCGGCGACGTTGAACTCGGTGTCCGGGACCGGCTCGCTGCTGGATGCGACGGCCCCACCGTCGGCGGTGACCCGGTAGACGGTGAGCTGCCAGCGGGCGGCGGGCGCGGTGGTTGCCCCGCCCACTGCCCAGCACGCTCCCGGCTCGCAGGCGACGTCGCTGAGCACGCCGTTCGACGTTGCGGTGGGCGCGGTGGGCCACAGCGGCGCCCAGGTCCCGCCGACGTCCAGCCACATCGTCTGCTGCGACATCGGGTTGCCGCCCGGCTCGAACCGCGACGTGGTCCCCACGATCACCATCCGCTCACCCATCGTGTCCATCGCCGCAGGGAGCTGCTGCAGCATCTTCGTACTGGCCAGCGCGGTGATCTCGTCACGTCGCCATGTGCTGGCGTGCAGTGACCACAGCGCGGTGCCGATGTACCGGTTCTGCGGGCTCCACGCCCCGAGGATGCGTGGACCGCCTGGGGTGGCGGCCATGTCGGTCAGCCCGCCAGCGGAGAGCCCGCCGAAGGTCTCGAACGTCTGGTCCTGCTCGATCAGCGCCGATCCATTCCAGGCCCACACGGTCCAGCGTGGCAGCAGGTGCTGACCGCCCGTCGCGATGCCGATCGCCTTCGGGCCGTGCCCTCCGTCGACGATCACATGGACCAGGTCGGCCTGGCGGGCGTAGGTCGACTCGGCGACGACGGGCACCTCGGCCCAGGTTGTCCCAGACCCGTGGGCCATCCCGGGGCGCTCGCCGGCCGAACGGCCACCGACCCAGAGCTCGCCGCCCGCCACGGTCAACGACGCCGGTCGGAGGTCACCAGGTAGCTCGATGGGCTGCCAGTCGCCCTCGCCGCGGGCCACCCCGGAGAGGGTCGCCGTGACCGCGGCAAGCAGCGCCACCCCGACGAGGCCCCGGCGAACCATCCCCCGATCGTCGCACACCCACGTGATCAGCCGCACGTGATCACCGCACGTGATCAGCAGACGTGATCAGCAGACGTGGTCCGCCAGGCAACCACAGCTGATCACGTGCCGGCGAGGCCTCAGATCATCGGGCGATTCGTCCACTTGACCGGGCCGCCGTCATCGCCGCTGGTCAGGTACCAGCCGCCGGCGGCGACGGTGCCGCCATCCACGGGAAGGGTGAGTCCCGGGATCATCCGGCTCAGGTCGCTGGCCAGGTAGAGCGCGGTCATCGCCTGGTCGACGGGCATCGCCTTGCGGCCGGCGGGCACCCAGCTGGGCCACAGGTGTTCCTGCTCGGGCGGGATCCATGCGTCGTAGGGCACCTGCAGGGTCTGGGTCACGTCGGGGGCGATGCCGTTGACCCGCACGCCGCGGGCGGCTACCTGCACGCCGAGCGACTTGGTGAACTGCACCACGGCCGCCTTCATCGATCCGTACACCGGGTCAGGCGGGTAGCCGCGGAGGCCCTCCACCGACGACAGGTTGATGATGGTCCCCGAACTGCGCTCCAGCATGCCGGGAAGGAACTCGTGGGTCATCCGCATGACGTGGCCGAGGTTGATCTGAAACAGGCCGTCCCAGTTCGCCGGGTCGGATGTGGCGAACTCGCCGGAACGCGGCCGGTAGTCGCCGACGTTGTTGACCAGGATGTCGAGCGGGCCGAAGGCGGCCTCCACGGCGCGCCGGGCTGCCGCCGGGGCGGCGGGCTCGGTGGCGTCGGCCACCAGCGCTTCGGCGATGCCACCCTGGCGGCGGATCTCGGCCACCGTGGCCGCCGCCCGACCGCCGTCGATCTCCAGCACCATGACCCGCGCCCCGTGGCTGGCGAACAGCAGGGAGATGGCCTCACCAATCCCCCCGCCACCGCCCGTCACGAGTGCGGTGGCGCCATCCAACAACCGTGCATCCGCTAACGCCATGCCTCCCCCTTCGCGTTCGTTTCCCCGGAGATCATCACACCGCCGATGCCCCATCGCCGCACCCAACGTCATTCATGTCACCTCATGAACGAACAATTCGTTCATGAGGTGACATGAACGACGGGGTGGGGTGGGGGCGAGGGCTGGGGGCGGATCGGGGGTTAGGGCCAGAGGGAGGCCCAGGCGGCGGTGAGGCGGTCGACGAAGGGTTCCACGTCGGCCATGGTCGACACGAACACCGACATCGGCAGGGAGACCTCGGTGGCCCCTGCGGCGGCGAAGGTGGGTGCGGCCGCCAGGGTGGCGGCCAGGTCGACGGCGCCGCCGGCCCGAGCCAGCGGCAGCGGGGCGCGGACCAGCAGCTCATCGGCGGCGCGGCCCTCGGCCGCCAGCGCGTCGCGCAGCACGCCGATGCCGGTGGTGATGTCGTCCGTCGTGGCCCCCATGATCGGGATCCAGCCGCGGCCCATGGTGGCGATGCGCCGGATGTTGTTGGCGTGCAGCACCCCGCTGAACCAGATGGGCGGGCCACCAGGCTGGACCGGCTTCGGATCGCACCACGTCCGCTCGAGTTCCCCAGACGCCGACGGCAGGTGCGCCGGACCGTCGGCCCACAGGCGCTGGCAGGCGGCGATGGTCTCGTCCATGATCCGGCCGCGGCGGGTGAAGTCGAGGTCCATCGCCTCGTACTCCTCTGGCTGCCAGCCGATCCCGACCCCGAGGTCGATCCGCCCGAGTGACAGGCGGTCGAGCGTCGCCACCGTCTTGGCCAGCAAGGCCGGGCGGCGGAGGCCGGCGATCAGGATCCCCGTGGCGAAGCGCAGCCGGCTCGTGGCCCCGGCCATCGCCGCCATCACGGTCAGCGGCTCGGGCCACGGAGCGCCGTTTCCGAAGGCGAACCTGCCCCAGTCGTACCGATCATGGCGCTCGCCCATGATCACGTGGTCCACGACGACCAGCGTGTCGACGGCGCCCTGCTCACAGATCCGGGCGATGTCGACGAGCAGGTGGATGTCGTCGCCGATCACCTGCCCGCCGACGGGAGGTGTCAACGCCAGGCGAATCGGTGCGCTCATGAGCCGAAGGTACCAGGGCCGCTTGTCGAACCTGACGTCGTGTCAGATACCGTTCGACCATGCGAGTCGGTCCGCAACCGTTGGATCCCGACGCCCCACGCCACGGCCCACTGGCCGGCGTGCGCGTCCTGGCGCTGGAGCAGATGCAAGCGATGCCCTTCGGTACCCAACTGCTGGCCCGCCTCGGCGCAGACGTGGTGAAGGTGGAGCATCCGGTCACCGGCGATCTTGGCCGCGGATCGCTGCCGGCGATGGTGGACGGCGCCGGCAAGCGCGCCGGGGCCACGTTCCTGCGCAACAACTTGGGCAAGCGCTCGATCTGCGTCGACCTCAAGTCACCGGCCGGCCGTGAGCTGATCCTGCGCCTGGCGCCGAGGTTCGACATCGTCGGCGAGAACTTCAAGGGCGGCGCTGCCGCCAAGATGGGGCTCGGCTACGAGGATGTCCGCGCCGTGCACCCCGGCGTCATCTACCTCTCGGTGTCCGGGTTCGGCAACACCGTGCCGTCGCCGTACGGCGGGTGGCCGGCCTACGCGGCCATTGCCGAGGCGATGAGCGGGATGTACGACTGGAAGCGCCCGGCCGCCGTCCCCCCGAACCCCTCGCCGGTGGGCGCCCTCGGCGACATCGGTTCGTCGCTGTTCGGCATCATCGGCGTCCTCGCCGCGCTGCACCACCGTGACCGCACCGGCCAGGGCACGTACGTCGACGTGGCCATGTTCGACTCGATGATGGCGTTCGCCGACGTCGTCGCCAACTACTGGTCGATGGGCGAGCGGCCCGACCCGGGTGAGGGGTTGAAGATGATCCTCGACGGCTTCGAGGCCGGCACCGGGTGGCTCATCATTCAGGTGGGCCGGGAGCACGAGTTCGAACGCCTGGCCGACCTCGTCGGTCATCCCGAGTGGGTCACCGATGAGCGCTTCGCGACCCGCGTGGGATGGCGCCGGCACATGGACGTCCTGCGCGCCGGGGTCAAGGAGTGGGCCGCGTCGATGACCAACACCGAGGCCTGCCACGCCCTGGCCGGAGCGGGGATCGCCGCCGGCCCAGTGTTCAGCGCCCAGCAGGTGATCGACGACCCGCACCTGCGCGCCCGGGACATGATCGTGGAGCTGGAACGCACCGACGGGCCGGCCGATCCCGTGGTCATCCCGGGGAACCCGGTGCGCCTGGTGGGCTTCGAGTCTCAGCCAGAGGCCCGCCCACCCTGGCAGGGTGAACACACCGACAGCGTGCTGGAGGCCGAGTTGGGGCTGACGGCATTCGAACTGGACGAACTTCGCGGACAAGGAGTCATCGCGTGACCACCACCACCGAGATCGACTGGTCGGCCCAGGACTGCCTCGACCGGGACCTCTACCAGCGTGACCCGCACCCCTTCTTCACCTGGATGCGGGCCAACCGGCCCGTGTACCGCGACCCCCATGGCATCTGGGTGGTGGCCAAGCACGAGGACGTCAGGTGGTGCGAGCGCCAGCCCACCATCTTCAGCAGCGCCGCCGGTTCACGCCCCAACGGCCGACCGCAGCCCTCGCTGATCGACAGCGACGACCCGTGGCATGCCGCCCAGCGGCGCCTCGTGGCCCAGGGCTTCACCCATCGCCAGATGCAGCAGTACGCCCACCACGTCCAGGCCGTCACCACCCGGCTGGTCGACGCGGTGATCGATCAGGGTCACTGCGACATCGTCGCCGACATCGCCAAGCCGCTGCCGATGACCCTGATCGGCGAGATGCTCGGGGCGCCGGAGGAGGACTACGCCCGGCTCCAGCACTGGAGCGACGTGATGATCACCGGATCGGACAAGCCCGAGTACGTGACCGACGAGGTGGTCACCGCGGCGTTCGAGTACCACGAGTACATCTCGCGGATCATCGAGCACCGCCGGACCCATCCCGGCGACGATCTGGTCAGCGCCCTGGTGCACGGCGAGGCCGACGGGCAGCGCCTCGATCACGACCACCTCGTGGGCAACTCGCTGCTGTTGCTGGTGGGCGGGAACGAGACGACGCGCAACGTCATCGCCGGCGGCGTGCACGCCATGCTGGGCCATCACGAGGAAATGGCGATCGCCCGCGGTTCGTTGGACTCCGGCGAACTGTCGCCAGCGGTGGTGGAGGAGTGCGTCCGCTGGGTCACGCCGATCAACCACATGAATCGCACCACCACCGAGGATGTCGAGGTGCGCGGCGTCACCATCCCGGCGGGCTCGCAAGTGCTCATGGCCTACCTGTCGGCGAACCGGGACGAGGACGTGTTCGACCGGCCGTTCGCCTTCGACGTGACCCGCCATCCCAACCCGCACCTGGCGTTCGGCTTCGGCCCGCACCTGTGCCTGGGCGCCCAACTGGCCCGCCTGGAGTTGACGCTGGTGTTCAGCGAGCTGCTGTCCCGCCTGCCGCACCTGCGCCTTGCCGACCCGGACGCACCGCTGCGCTACGGCCACTCGTCGTTCGTGCGTGGGCTCACCACGCTCCCCGTCGTGTTCGACTGAAAGGACACCCATGGCCCAGTACGTGCCCCGCCTGGAGTGGAGCGAGCGTGCCCTGCTCGCCCGCCAGTACATCTTCGACTTCTGGGCCGAGCACGGCCGCGGCCCGAACCTGCGCCAGGCCCACGAGGGCACCGGGCTGTCGCGGCGAGACCTGGTGCAGGCCTACAAGGAACTGCAGACCGGCATCGTCATGGTGGTCGATCAGGACTCGCCGAACTGCGACATCATCAAGATCCCGCCGTACTCGTCGTTCCCCAGCCAGGTGGAGATGTACATCGACGACCGCTTCCACTCGTTCATCGGCTGCGCCCACGAGGCCGTCGCGGTGTCGAAGATGCCGCACTTCGCCGGCAAGGAAGTCCGCCTGGAGACCTACTGCGCCTGCTGCCTGGCGCCGATGTCGTTCAACTCGCGGGAGTTCGCCGTGACCCGGACCAGCCATCCCGATCCGCTGGTGCACTGGTCGTCACCGTTGTGGGATTGGGTCCACGACGACATGAAGTCGATGTGCGATCACGTCAACATGGTGATCGATGCCGACCACGCGCTGGACTTCGAGAAGCAGATCGGTCGGCGCGGCATCCTGTTCACGCTGGAGCAGGTCAAGACCTTTGTCGAGCCGTCGATCGGCGTGCGTGGCTGGGACTACCACTGGCCGAGCATCTCGATGAACCCGGAGGGACTGATCACCCACCTCACCAACCTGGGCGTCGACCTGTCCCCCTGGGGGTTGTAGCGGCCAGGACCGCTCAGCGGGTCGTCACCAGGTCGGGGCGCAGGGCCGACAAGGCGGCGCGGTAGTCGTCCGGGCCGATCTCACCGCGGGCCAGGCGCTCGGCGAGGATCGCCTCGGCGACTGCGGTGGGCGACGGCGGCGCGGCGGGCGCCGGGGTGGTGGGCGCGGCGCTGGTCGAGCGGTGCCGGGCCAGGAACCAGGTGAGGGCGATGACGGCGGCAAGCGCCGCGACGATGATCGCTGCGCCGATCCAGTGCCGTCCGCGGCCGTGGCCGCGGAACCCACGGCCCGGGCCTTCCTGGGCGAGGGCGGGTGCGGCTGCGGCGAGCAGGAGCCCGCATCCAACCGTGGTGGCGACGAACAGGCGGCGTGTCATGCCGTCACCGTAACGCCGGGGGTAGCACCCTCGTGGTGAGAATCCGGTGAGAACTCGCCGAGCACGCGCAGTGCGCCACGCTCGACCAGCCAGGCAGAGATCACGGTCATCGCCGCGGCGTCCACCAGCACCGTGACGCGCATGCCGATCCGGTCACCCAGCCAGCCCATCAGGAACGTCCCGACCTGGATGCCGCCGAGGATGGCGAGCAGGTAGAAGCTCATTACCCGGCCGCGCAGGTGGTCGGGTGCGTAGGACTGGATGAAGGCATTGATCGACACCGCGTTGATCACGTGGGCCATGCCGCCGAGGAAGTAGCCGGCGACCCCAACGCGGAAGTCGCTGGTGGCCGCCACCAGCAGCGGGGTCACGGCGTACAGCGCCAGCACTGCGGTCATCGCGTGGGGCAAGCGGGCGCGGTGGGAGATCAGCCGCCTGGCGAAGAGCGCAGCGACCAACCCACCCACGCCGAGGGCGGCGAGCAGGGTCGAGTTGTCCTCCGAGGAGTGGCCGAAGATCCGTTTGGAGATGGCCGGGGCGATGAACTGGAAGCTCTGCCCGAGCGTGGCCGTCAGCAGTGACAGCAGAACCACCAGGCGCAGCCCACGCTCGCGCCACACGTACCGCGCGCCGTCGCGCAACGCGTCGAGGGCCCGGGTCCCGGCGCCCATCACCGCGTTTCGCGGCGTGCTGATGATCAGCAGGACGACCACGGGCAACACGTAGGTGACGGCGTTGATCCCGATCGCCCAGCTGATGCCCCACTGCTTCACGACCACACCGGCGGCTGCCGGGCCGACGGCTCTGGCCAACGTGAACTGCAGGGTGTTCAACCGGACCGCATCGAGCATCGCCTCCTGCGGCACCAGGCTGGGGATGAAGGCCTGCCAGGTGGGGCTCTGGAACCCGGTCGCCACCCCACCGACGAATCCCACGAGCAGGATCCGCCCCGGTGTCAACTGGTCGGTGTGATACAGCCACCACAGCGCCGTCGCCGCGGCGAGCTGGAGCAACTGTGTCGCCAGCAGGATCAACCGCCGGTCGACGCGATCCGACAGCACGCCGGCCGGTGTCGCCAGGAGCACGGCGGGAGCGATGTTGGCCACCGTTGCCAGGCCGAGCCAGGTCGACTGGTGGGTGAGATCGAACAGCAGCGCCGGGACCGCCACCGTCTGCATCCACCCGGCGGCGTTGGAGATGGCCGCGGCGACGAAGAAGGCCGTGAACCGCGGCGTGCGCAACGCCGACTGGCTCACGGAGCGCTGTCGCTCACGAAGTCAGCCAGCGCGACAGTGACTCGATCACGCACGCCGGCTTGGGGTTGCCCTCGATCTCGATGGTGATGCGGATCAGTGTCTGCACGCCGCCCGGGACATCGGTGACCTCGACCAGTTCGCCGCCGCCGCGGACGCGCTCGCCAACCTTCACCGGCGTCATGAAGCGGATCTTGTTGGCGCCGTAGTTCAGGCCGAGATCGACACCGTCGACGCGCAGGATCTGCGGCAGGAACAGGTTGCTCAGCGACAGCGTCAGGTAGCCGTGGGCGATGGGCCCGCCGAACGGGCCGTCCTTGGCGCGCTCCACGTCCACATGGATCCACTGGTGGTCACCGGTTGCCTCGGCGAAGAGGTTGACGCGGTGCTGGTCGATGGTGAGCCACTCGCTGTAGCCCAGGTGGGCGCCCACGGCACCGCGGATCTCGTCGAGGCCGTTCAGCACGGTGCTTGCCATGTTCTCTCCGTCGGTCAGCGATTCATGCCAGTCGGGCCAGGGTGGCCTCGGCCTCGGCGATGATCCGGTCGATCAATTCCTTGCACGATGGCAGATCGTCGATCACGCCGACGACCTGGCCGCTGGCCATCACCCCGCTGTCCACCTTGCCGTCCACCAGGGCGGCCTTCAGCAGCATCGGCGTGTTGGCGGCCATCAGCGTCTGGGTCCAGCTCAGCTCGCCGCTCGCTCGCATCGCCAGGCCCTCGCGCGCCATCTGGCGCAGGCCGATGCCGGTCAGCTTGCGGAACCGCAGGGCGTTCAGCGCCGCTCGTGGCAGGGCCAGCAGCTTGCCGCGACCGGACTCGAGCTGGTCGATCAGTTCGGTGTTCAGCACGCGGTGGGGGACTCCGTCGACCTGCTTGGTCACCGTGGTCTCGGTGACGGACTTGCCCAGGTAGACGTCCTTGACCGCCTGCGGCACGGCGCTGTCGCTGGTGAGCAGGAACCTGGTTCCCATGGCGATGCCGTCGGCGCCGTAGGCCAGCGCGGCCACCAGGCCGCGGCCGTCGAAGAACCCGCCGGCGGCGATGACCGGGATCCTGCCCCGCACCGCGTCCACCACCTGGGGGAGCAGGATGCTGGTGGGCACGCTGCCGGTGTGGCCGCCACCCTCGCCGCCCTGCACCAGCACGGCGTCGACTCCCCACTGCAGGACCTTCTCGGCGTGGCGCTTGGCGCCGATCGACGGCACCACCTTGACGCCCCCGTCGTGCAGGCGGCCGATCAACGACTCCTTCGGGGCCTGGGCGAAGGAGGCCACGGCGATGCCCTGGTCGATCAGCAGGGCGACGCGTTCGTCGATGTCGTGGGCGTCGGCGCGCAGGTTGACGCCGAACGGTCGGGTGGTTCGTGAGCGGACCTCGGCCACCGCGGCGCGCAGCTGCTCGAAGTCCATGGTGGCGCTGGCCAGGATGCCGAGCGCCCCGGCGTTGGCGGTGGCCGACACCAGCCGCGGGCCGGCCACCCAGCCCATGCCCGTCTGGACGATGGGCACGTCGATCCCGGCCAGGTCGCACAGCGAGGTGTGCAGCCGCGGGTTCACGGGTTGGGGACCTCACGCAGGCGGAACCCCTTGGGGTCCAGCCGGTCGATGGTGGCCAGGGCGGTGTCGTCGGGCAGCGGTGTGGTGGGGACGTGCTCGGGGATGTCGAGTTCGAAGCCGGTGGCGGCGACGACGTCGGCGACGGCGATCCCCGGGTGGATGCTGCGCAGTCGGAGCCGCCTGGCGGCGTTGTCGAAGTCGAGCACCGCCAGGTTGGTGACCACCCGGCGCAACTCGTGCATCCGCTGCACGGCGGGTCCCAGCGCCCCTGCCCGGTCGTAGCCGATGCCGCTGACCATGTCGACGCGCTCGCAGAACACCTTGACGGTGTGCCCGGGGATCCAGAAGCTGACGGTGTGGCTGATGGTGTTTCCTGGACCGCCGCGCACTCCCAGCAGCTGCGCCTTGGGCTTGGCCCACGGCCCGATGTTGGCGATGTTCGAGTTGCCCCTGGCATCCATTTGGGACGCACCCATCATCACGTGACGGCGCCCGCCCCACAGCGTGTCGAACACCGAGCGGAACGGGATCCAGCCTTCGATGAGCTTGGTCGTGCCGCCGACGGGCAGCTCGTTGGCCACGAAGAACGCCTCGCCGTCGCTGACCAGCAGATCGGGCTCGAAGGTGCTGCGTGCCAGGCGGGCCCCGAGCATCGGGATGGTGCCCATCCCGGAGGCGAAGATCTCGCCGTCGCCGCGGAAGGCATCGGCCGCGGCGCAGATCACGATGTCGGCCAGGTTCGTCACTGCTCCGCCTTCCACTGGTTGACCGCCGCTTGGTAGTCCGCCTCTGATCCGCTGAGGAACCGCTCGGTGAACGCCGCCCAGTGCTGCGGGTCCGCGGCCGCGGCGGCGTAGGCCTTCTGGAACGTCTCGTCACGCTCGTAGTCCGGTTGGCAGTTGGTGAAGTGCGCGCCGTTGGGGGCCTCGATCACGCCGTCCACCATCGAGCGGTTGATCCGCAGGGTATGGAAGCTTCCTTCGGTCAGCAGGTCCTCGGTGGCGATGACGCGCTCACAGGACACGAACCGATGACCGGGCCGCGCCGCCCCGAGGAACAGGTCGTCGAAGTACAGGTCGGGACCGAGGAACTGGGCGTTGCCGCGCCGGTCGGCGCGGTTGAGGTGGACGAACGCGGCGTCCAGCGTCAGCGCCGGAACGGCCAGCAACTCCTCGCCGTCGGCGTAGGGGGAGCGGACGGTGCGCAGCGCCGGGTTGGTGTCCATGACCCCGGAGCCGAGCCCGGCGCGGGTGGGCAGGAAGGGCAACCGCAGGGAGGCTGCGTACAGACCCCACTGCAACATGCCCTCGTCGTACTCGACGCACTCCGGGATGCTGGCGGTCTGGCGGGCGATGCGGAAGTGCGGCTCGAGGGCGATCGAGTCCAGGGACACGAACCCGTAGACGAGCCGGCGGATCTTGCCGGCCGCGGCCAGCAGGCCCACATCGGGGCCACCGTAGGAGACGATGGTCAGGTCGGCCAGGTCGCTGCGCAGCAGCGCCCGCACCAGCGACATTGGCTTGCGCCGGCTGCCCCAGCCGCCGATGCCGATCGTCATCCCGCTGGACAGGGTGGCGATCGCCTCGTCCTCGGTCATTCGCTTGTCGGCCATGTCAGCCCTCCGTGTTCGTGCCAGGCGACGCTTCGGCCTTCGTCGTCCCGGCGAAGTCGTCGCGCAGCTCGTCGGCCACCCCGCTGAGGTTCAGTTCGAAGGTGAACCCCTGCTCGTAGCGGTAGCTGCGCTTGACGTCCCACAGGTCGATGCCGTTCAGGCTCTGCTTGGCGGCGCGGATCACCACGGGTGACTTCGAGGCGATCACCGTGGCGATGTCGTAGGCGGCCTGGCGTAGCTCGGCCCGAGGCACCACGGACAGCACGCTGCCCCAGGCGTGCAACTCCGCCGCCCCGGCGGTCTCGCTGGTGTAGACCATCGCCCGCATCTTGTGTTGAGGGACCAGGCGGGCCAGGTGGGTGGCCGCGCCCAACGCTCCCCGATCCACTTCCGGCAACCCGAAGTAGGCGTCGTCGCTGGCGACGATGACGTCGGCGTTGCCGCACAGCCCGATCCCGCCGCCCACGCAGAAGCCGTGCACCGCGGCGATCACGGGGACCTCGCAGTCGTAGACCGCGGCGAAGGCCGCGAAGCAACCCTTGTTGGCGCCGATCAGCGCGTCGAACCCGGTGGTGCGCTGCATCTCCTTGATGTCCACACCGGCGTTGAAGCCGCGGCCCTCGGCGCGCAGGATCACCGCCCGGGTGGCTGGATCCTTGCCGGCGGCGGCGACGCGCTCGGCCACCTCGAACCACTGGGCCACGGTGAGGGCGTTGACGGGCGGGCAGTCCATGACGATCTCGGCGATGCCACGCTCGTCGGTGGTGGAGGTGATCGGCACGACCTCGACACTACGAGTTTCTGACGTCATGTCAGAAACGGTGCCGGACCTAGGCTGCTGCCATGCCAACCACGTCGTACGACTACTCCGGCTCGGCCGTCCTGGTCACAGGTGGGACGAAAGGTCTGGGTCGCGGCCTGGCCTCACGGTATGCGGCGGCGGGGGCACGCGTCGCCGTGTGCGCCCGCAAGGACCCCGGTGATCTCCCGGTGGACTGGACCTTCGTACCGGTCGACCTCCGCGACGCCGAGGCCGCCTTCGCCATGGTGGACGCCGTGGCCGAGCGGCTCGGTGGGCTCGATGTCGTGGTCAACAACGCCGGTGGCGCGCTGCCCATCGACACCGCCACGGCGTCACCGACGATCACCGAGAAGATCCTGGCGCTGAACCTGGCCGCGCCGATGTTCGTCAGCCAGCGGGCCAACCAGCACATGCAGGCCCAGCCGGGCGGTGGTGCGATCGTCAACATCGGCAGCGTGGTGGCACACCGGCCGTCGGTGGGCGCGGCGGCCTACGGTGCGGCCAAGGCCGGGCTGGCGAACTTCACCCGCACCGTCGGCCAGGAGTGGGCGCCGAAGGTGCGCACCAACCTGATCACGGTGGGGATGATCCGCACCGAGAGCGTCCATCTGGCCTACGGCGACGACGCGGCGATCGCCCGGATCGAGGCCACCGTCCCGATCGGGCGGCTGGTGCTGCCCGACGACGTTGCCAGCGCCTGCCTGTTCGTGACCAGCGCCGACGCCGGCTACATCACCGGGGCAGACCTGGTGATGGACGGCGGCGGGGACCGGCCAACGTGGCTCACCGCGCTGGCCGGCGGGTCGTGACGGCCCTGTCGCTGGGGCGGGCCTTCACTGCTGCGGCGCACCAGGACCCCGATCGCCCGGCCGTCACCAGCGACGGGCGTACCACCACCCGGGGCGAGCTGGAGTCGCTGTCCAACCGGTCGGCACGGGTGTTCGCCGATCTAGGCGTGCGCCAGGGTGACTTCGTCACGGTGGGCCTGGCGAACTCCGCCGAGTTCTACGCCGCGGTGCTGGCCGCCTGGAAGCTGGGCGCCGTCCCCCAGCCGGTGTCGCCCCGGCTGCCCGACCGCGAGCGCGCCGACATCGTCGAGCTGGCGAACTCGGCTCTGGTGGTGGGCGCCGAGCCCCTGGCGCATCCCGGGCGGATCTGCCTTCCGGTGGGGTGGCGCCCCGACACCGCGGTCTCGGCCGAGCCGCTGGCCGACGACCCGATCGCTCCGGCGTGGAAGGCGCCGACCTCGGGTGGTTCCACGGGCCGACCCAAGTTGATCGTCGCCGCCGATCCCGGCGTGCTCGACCCCGCGCTGCCCGTGGGGATGGGGGTGCGCCACGACGGGGTGATGATGGTGCCCGGGCCGATGTACCACAACGCCCCGTTCAGCTACAGCACCAAAGGCCTGGTGGCCGGGAACCACGTCATCACGATGGCCCGCTTCGACGCCGCGGCAACGCTGGCGGCCATCGATTCGCACCGCCCGGACTGGATGCTGGTGGTGCCGACCATGATGCAGCGGATGTCCCGCCTGGCGGACCGCGACGACTACGACGTCACCTCGCTGCAGGTGGTGTGGCACATGGCCGCGCCCTGCCCGCCGTGGCTGAAGCAGGACTGGATCGACTGGATCGGCGCCGAGCATCTGTTCGAGCTGTACGCCGGCACCGAGGCTCAGGCCGTCACCGTGATCCGTGGGGACGAATGGCTTGCCCACCGCGGCTCGGTGGGCAAGCCGATCTTCGGTGAGATGCGCGTCCAGGATCCCGACGGGCGGGTGCTGGCCGCGGGAGAGGTGGGCGAGATCTACATGCGCGCCCCGGCAGGCAAGGTGACCTATCGCTACGTGGGCGCCGAGGCCAAGACCAGCGCCGACGGGTGGGAGAGCCTCGGTGATATGGGCTGGATCGACGAGGAGGGGTTCGTCTTTCTCACCGACCGGCTGGGGGACATGATCCTGTCCGGCGGGGCCAACATCTATCCGGCCGAGGTGGAACACGCCATCGATGAGCACCCGGCGGTGCAGTCGTGCGCGGTGATCGGGCTCCCCGACGACGACCTGGGCAACCGGGTCCACGCCGTCGTCCACCTCAGGCCGGGCGCCGCTGCCACCGAGGAGGAGCTACGCGCCCACGTCGCCGAGCGGCTGGTGCGCTACAAGGTGCCGCGCTCGTTCGAGTTCAGCGGCGAGACGCTGCGTGACGACGCCGGCAAGGTCCGCCGCAGCGCGCTGCGGGCCGCCCGTGTGGCTCGCTCGGGCTAGCGTGCCCGGGCGATGAGACCACGCCACGGGCGCGGCTGGCGGGTCTGGCTGCGCGACGCCTCCGCCCAGTTCTGGTTCATCCCCGCGCTGATGAGCGTCGCCGGGTACGTCCTGGCCGAGCTGGGGATCCGCCTGGAGCGCGACGGTCACGTGCCGCGCGGCCTGCGGTTCATCTACGACGGCGGTGAGGAGGGCGGCCGGACGCTGCTGTCGGCGATCTCGGCGATCACCATCGGCGTGGCCGGAACGGTGTTCTCGATCACCATCGCCGCGCTGTCCTACAGCGTGGGAGTGATGGGGCCGAGACTGCTGCGCAACTTCACCAGGGATCGGGGCAACCAGGTGACGCTCGGGATCTTCATCGGGACCTTCACCTTCGCGCTGTTCTCGCTGCGGGCCGTGCGCAGCGCCGAAGAAGGCGGCTCGTTCGTGCCGCACTACAACGTCACGCTGGCTCTGGCGTTCAGCGTGGCGTGCATCGCCGCCCTGGTCTACTACCTCAGCCACATCACGGCGACGATCAACACGACGTCCGTGGTGAACTTCCTGTGCCGCGACATGCGCAACAGCCTGCTGCAAGCCACCGAGCGCAGGGACCTCGACCCGGACGGCGTCACACCACCCACCGACGAGTTCTGGCACCTCGGCCAGCCCATACGGCTGACCAGCAACGGCGGCTACGTGCAGACGATCGACTACGACTTCTTGCTGGACGTCGCCGTCCGCCATGACCTCGTCTTGGACATCACCCTGCGCCCCGGGGACTACGCCTACCCGCACTCCATCGTCGCGGTGGGCGTGCCGGACGCGCCCGCCGAGGTGCTGAAGGCGTTCGCCATCGGCGATCAGCGCACCATCGAGCAGGACCTCGAGTTCGCCGTGCGCCAACTGTCGGAGATGGCCGTGCGCGCCCTCAGCCCGGCGATCAACGATCCGATCACGGCGATCGACGTCCTCGACAGGTTCGGTGACGCGCTGTGCACGCTGGAGGACCGCCGCTGGCCGGACGGGATCATGACCGCCGGTGGCGTCGTGCGGGTCGTCGCCCCGGTGACCAGCTTCGGCGGGCTCACCGACAGCATGTTCCACATGATCCGTCAGTACGGCCACACCGCTCCGGCGGTGGCCACCAGGATGATGGACGTCCTGACCGTCAGCGCCTCGTGCCTCACCGACGACGAGCGCCACGGCCACCTGCGACGCCACGCCGACCTGCTGATGGCCGATGCCCGGGTCGGCATCGTCAACGCCAGTGACCTCGCCGATGTCGAGCACCGCTACGCCAGGTTCTGCCAGGTCGTCGACGACGAGCACCACGGCGACTGGACGGTGCCCCAGCGCGGCTGAGCCGAGCTAGGCCCGCTGCGAGCTGACGCTGACCACCTCGCCGGTCATGTAGGTGGAGTAGTCACTGGCCAGGAACACCATCACGGTGGCGATCTCCCACGGTTCGGCCGCCCGGCCGAAGGCCTCGCGTGACGTCAACTCGGCCAGCAGCTCGTCACTGGTCACCTTGGCCAGGTTGGCATGCATCGCCAGGCTCGGGGCGACGGCATTGATCCGCACCCCCCGGGGCGCGGCCTCCACGGCCGAGCAGCGGGTGAGCGCCATGACGCCCGCCTTCGCCGCGGCGTAGTGCGCCTGGCCCACCTGGGCCCGCCAGCCCAGCACGGAGGCGTTGTTCACGATGACCCCGGCACCCTGCTCGTACATCCTGCGCAGCATCGCCCTGGTCACCCGGAACGTGCCGGTCAGCGTGACGTCGAGCACGAGCGACCACTGCTCGTCGGTCATCTCGTGGACCTCGGCCGTGCCGCCCAGGCCGGCGTTGTTGATCAGCACGTCGATGCCACCCAACGCTGCCCAGGCCCGATCGACCATCGCCTGCACGCTGGCCTCGTCGGTCACGTCGCAGACGATCCCCGTCACACCGAGGTCGGCCGCGGTCTCGGCCAGGCGCCGCTCGTGCTTGTCGGCGATGATCACCCGTGCCCCCTCGTCCAGGCAGCGGCGGGCCGTGGTGGAGCCGATGCCGCTGCCGGCGGCGGCGGTCACCAGGACCCGCTTGCCGGCCAGCAGGCCGTGTGCCGGAGGGGGAGTGGGTGCAGCGCTCACACGGCCGACTGTACGTCCGGGGGTACCCGCCGATCACAATGGGCCGATGACGAGTCATCCCGCTTCCGGCATCACGCTCTCCGACCACGTGGCCATCGTCACCGGTGCGGCGCAGGGCCTCGGCGAGGCGATCGCCGTCGGGCTCGCCGGCGCCGGGGCGGCGGTGGCGCTCTGCGACCGCCAGGCCGACCGGCTCGACCGCGTCGCCGGTGCGCTTCGCGCCCAGGGGGCCGACGTTCTGGCCTCGGTGCTCGACGTCCGGGATGTCGGCGCGGTGCAGGGGTTCGTGGCGGAGGTCGCCCGGCGATGGGGCCGGGTCGACACGCTGGTGAACAACGCCGGCGGCGGGTTCGTCGCCTCGTTCATGGACGTCTCGGCCAATGGCGAGGCGGCGCTCATCGCCGAGAACTTCACCAGCGCGACCTGCTTCATCCGACACACCGTGCCGCTCATGGATCGCGGCGGGTCGATCATCAACCTCACGTCGGTGGAGGCGTTCCGCGCCTCACCGGGCTTCGGGATCTACGGGGCGATGAAAGCGGCGCTCGAACAGCTCACCAAGACCCTCGCCCTGGAAGCTCTCACCGCGGGGGATCCGGGTCAACTGCATCGCCCCCGACGCCATCCCGTCACGCGGCGAGGAGGTGCTGTCGTCCACGTTCGGCGACGACTTCTACGGCCGCTACGTGGACCGCCTGCCGCTGGGTCGAGGCGAGCCGGTGGACGCGGCCAACGCCGCGCTCTTCCTGGCCAGCCCGATGTCGAAGTTCCTGACCGGTGACTCGATGCACCTCGACGGCGGGAGCTTCGCCGCGTCCGGATGGGCCCGCCAGCCCGACGGCAGCTACCTGCCGTGACGGTCAGCGCGGCAGGCCGAGGACGCGTTCGCCGAGCACGTTGCGCTGGATCTCGTTGGATCCGCCGATGATCGTGTCGGACCTGCTGAACAGGAACAGCTTCTGCTCCAGCGTCAGCTCGTAGGGCAGCGCCTCGCCGATCAACCCGCCAGCACCCTGCAGGTCGATCATCAACTCGCCGAGGTCACGGTGCCAGCTGCTCCAGAACAGCTTGCCGATGCTGGCCTCCGGGCCGGGCACGCCCGATCCCATCGAGCGCAGTGCGTTCCACTGCATCAGCCGCAGCCCGGTGTGGGCGCGCATCAACCGCTGGCGGACGATCGGATCGCCGATGCGGTCGCGGGCACGGGCGATCTCCACCGTGCGGGCCAGTTCGCGCTCGAAGCCGATCTGTTGGGCGAGGGTGGAGATCCCCCGCTCGAAGCCCAACAGGGCCATGGCCACCTTCCAGCCCTGGCCCACCTCGCCCACCACCAGACCGGCTTCGGTGCGCGCCCCGTCGAAGAACGTCTCGTTGAACTCCCCGCCGCCGGTGAGTTGGATGATCGGGCGGACCTCGATGCCCGGCTGGTCCATCGGCACCAGCAGGAACGTCAGGCCCTGATGGCGCTCCGACCCGGGCTCACTGCGGGTGACGACGAAGCACCAGTGGCTCACATGGGCCAGTGAGGTCCACACCTTCTGGCCGTCGATGACCCATTCGTCACCGTCGAGGCGGGCCTTGGTCTGCACGTTGGCCAGGTCACTTCCGGCGTTGGGCTCGCTGTAGCCCTGGCACCACCGCTCGGTGCCGTCGAGGATCCCGGGAAGGAAGCGTGCGCACTGCTCGGCCGTGCCGTACTCGATCAGGGTCGGAGCGAGGAGGTTCTCGCCCATGTGGTTGACCCGCGCCGGCGCCTGGGCACGGGTGTACTCCTCCGCCCAGACGATCTGCTGGCTGACGCTGGCCCCCCGACCGCCGTGCGAGGGCGGCCAGCCGAGCCCGATCCACCCTGCCTGACCCAGCACTGCCTCCCAGGCGACGCGGGTGTCGAACCCGATCTCCTCGTCGCCAGGCCCGCCGCGGCCACGCAGCTCGGCGAACTCACCGACCACGTGCTCGGCCAGCCAGTGCTTGGCCAGCGCCCGAAACTGCTCGTCGCTGAGCGCCGACAGGTCACCGCCAACCGGCTGGCGCTTCATGCGTTCGGGCTCTCCTTGGCGGCGGCCGCCCGCTTCATCTCGTCCACCATGTCGAGGAACGGCAGGCGTTCGAACTTGACGGTGGACATCAGCCGCTCGTCGATCGTCTCGGGTGTCCAGCGGGTGTCGTTGTACACGGCGCGGACCTCCTTGGGCTGGCTCCACACGGCGATCTTGTTGCCCACCACCGAGTAGACCTGGCCGGTGATGTGCCTGGCCCGGTCGCTGAGCAGGTACACCGCCATCGGGGAGATGTCCTCGGGCTCGCCGTTCTCGGCCAGCTGCATCGGGACACCTGCGCTCATCCGGGTCCTGGCGACCGGGGCGATGACGTTGGCACGCACGCCGTAGCGCTCCAGGCCCACCGCGGCGGAGTAGCTCAGCGAGACGATGCCTCCCTTGGCCGCGGCGTAGTTCGCCTGGGCCACCGAGCCGAGGGCCCACACCCCGCTGGTGAAGCCGATCAGCGAGCCGCCGCCCTCCTGCTTGCGCATCACCGCTGACGTGGCGCGGTAGACGGTGAAGGTGCCCTTCAGGTGGACGCGGATGACGGCGTCGAACTCGTCCTCGCTCATGTTGAACAGCATTCGCTCGCGCAGGATGCCGGCCACGCAGACGGCACCGTCGATGCGACCCCAGGTGTCCATGGCAGCAGCGACCACCGCCTCGCCGCCCTGCATGGTGCCCACGTCACTGGCCGCGGCAACGGCCTCACCGCCTGCCTCGGTGATCTCGGCCACGACGCTGTCGGCGATGTCCGAGGACGGCTCGCTGCCGTCGGTGCCCACCCCGTAGTCGGCGACCACCACTCTGGCCCCGGCACGGGCGGCGTCGAGGGCGATCGATCGGCCGATGCCCCGCCCGGCACCGGTGATGGCGACGACCTTGCCGTCCAGGAATGCAGTCATGATGCTCCGTCCGTTGATCCGACGATTGCTGCGCCAGCGCAGGAATCTGACGCAGCGTCAGAAACTACCAGCGACTACTTCCCGATCGGGAACCCGGCCTGCTCCCAGGCGACGATCCCGCCACCGAGGTCACGGACCGAACTGAACCCGAGCGCCGCCATCTTGGCCATGGCGACGGCGCTGCGCCGCCCCGACCGGCAGTAGATGGCGTAGCTGGCCTGCTTGTCGAGCTTGATGATCCGGGCCTCGAAGTCGGCGGCTTCTGCGTCGATGTTCGTCGCCCCGGCGAGGTGCCCGACGGCGAACTCGTCGGGCCGGCGGACGTCCAGGAGCACCACTCCGGGCGTGGCGATCAGCTCCTTGAACTCGGCGGCCGTCACCGTCCCCACCGCCGACGCCGTGCTGGGTCCCGCTGCCGGTGAAGTGCCCGCCACGGTGGCGGGTGTCGTCGCCGGCGCCGTTGCCGGCTTGTCGTCGTCACCACAGGCGGCGAGCAGGGTGGCGGCGAGCATGACGGAGGCGCTCAGGCGTCGAGTGTTCATACCCCTGAGGGTATACCGTCACCCGGGTGGTCGGCCAGGCGCCCGGACCACCGCTGCCGCCGGGCCTGTGACAGGTGGCCCGCCCGAGTGGTCTCGGCGCGCTCCATACACTTGGTCCGTGATCGAAGCAGCGGAACTGGGCCGCTTCGAGTTGTTCGGTGAGGTCGATCCGCACGCGCTGGGGCACCTCACCGGCGGGCTCGAGGCCAACGAGGTCGCCGCCGGCGAGGTCGTGTTCCATCAGGGCGAGTTGGTCGACCGGTTCGTCATCGTCCTCGCCGGCACGGTCGATGTCGTCCGCGGGACCGGCGATCGCCAGCGGCGCCTGGCGGTCTGCGGGCCAGGGTCCATCCTCGGCGAGCTGTCGTTGCTGCGCCGCCAACCACGTGTCGCCAGCGTCTCGGCCCTCAGCGCAGTGCGCTACGCCAGTGGCGACCACCACAGCTTCGAGGAGCTGCTCGGACTGCCGGGCGTTCACCAGCGCTTGATCGACACCGCGGCGCGGCGGATGGCCGAGATCGCCCGGCCGCTGCCGGTGGTCCTGCGCGACGGCACGCAGGCCTTCGTCCGCCCGCTGCTGCGCTCGGACCGCACGAAGTTCGCCGAGGAGGTCCGGGGGCTGCTGCCGGAGTCCAGGCGCCGGCGGTTCTTCACCTCCGGGACCCCCTCGGACCGGCTGATCGACTACCTCGTCAACATCGACTACATCGATCACTTCGCCTGGACCGTCGGATCGGCCGACGGCCGCGGCCTCGGCACGGCCCGCTACGTCCGCGAGGACGATCCCACCCAGGCCGAGGTCGCCTTCGGCGTGGTCGATGACCTGCATGGCAAGGGACTCGGCACGTTGCTGCTCGGCGCCCTGGGCGCCGCCGCCTGCCAGACGGGCATCACCGCCTTCGTCGCCGAGGTCCTCGACGACAACCTGCCGATGCGCCGGGTCTTCGACAAGGCCGGGGCGGTCTGGCACCGGACCGAGGCAGGGGTCGTGGCGGCGCGCATGGACGTCAGCGCCACCCGGGAACTGGTCTCCGAGGCCGACTGGCAGATGTTCTCCGAGGCATCAGTCGAGATCGTCACGGCCGCCGGGGCGGCGCTGGGTCATCCGGGGACGGACCAGCCGGCCGGGTCCTGATCGAAGTACCGCCGGAGCAGGTCGTACACGGCCGGGTGGCGGGCGGCCAAGGCCGTGGGGCGGGTGAAGAACGTCTCGCAGGCGACGGCGAAGAACTCCCCGGCGTCGGTGGCTGCGTAGTCGCGCAGCTCGCCGATCTCGCCGCGGCGGATGGCGTCGAACTCGGCGGAGAACACCCGAGCCCAGCGGCCGTGCAGCGACGCGTCGAGGCCCGCCGGGGTGCCGTTGATGAACCCGCCGTCCATGTCGAGCTGGTGGGCGAACTCGTGGATCACCACGTTCCGCCCGGTGCGCGGGTGGCGGGCGTCGTGCACCACGGCGGGCCACGACAGGCTGATCGGGCCGCGGAACTGGGCGTAGCCGTCGAGTCGCATGGGCGTGTCGGAGACCACGCCGGTGCTGCCGACGCGCTGGGCGCCATCGGTGACCAGCGTGGCGCCATGGACGACGATCGAGCTCACCCGGGCGTAGCGGTCGAGGCCGAGATGGGCGATGGGCAGGCACGCCTGGCTGGCGATCAGCAGCCGCATCCAGTCGTCGACGTCCACCGCCTTGGCGCCTTCCCACCGGTGGGCGGCGACGAACTCGGGGACCAGGGCGCGCACCGCCGAGGCCAGCGAACGGGGGAGCAGCGCCACGGTAGGCCATGCCCGGACCACTGCCGACCAATCCTCGTCGGGCACCTCGCCGGGAGGATCAGGGTGCGAGGGGCCTCCACGCCCGAACCACCTGCGCACCATCGGGGCACACCCTAGGGTCTGGCAAGACGGTCTGGCTTGGCAGTCCACCGGGCGGCATACTGGGGAGATGGCGAACCGTCCCGGATCCGTGCGGACGGCGCTCGCCGCCGTCACCGCTGTTGTCGCCGCCTGTGTGGCCACCGTCGGTGCGTCGGCGGCCCCCACCGAGGCGCTGTGGTGCCTCCCACCCAGCGGCACCCCCAGCGCCGCCCGCCAGGTGGTGGTGGTGACAGCGTCGGGCTCCTACGCGACGGTGAAGTTGCTCGTCGTCAAGAACGGGAAGTGGACCTGCGCTCGAGCGGGCATGCCGGGGCGTGTCGGGCGCAACGGTGTGCGCCCGCTGGCCCAGCGGCGCTCCGGTGACGGCACCACCCCCGGCGGCATCTTCCCGCTGGCCACGATGAAGGCGCCCGACGGCACGTCGTTCCAGTTCTTCGGGAACGGGGCCAATCCGGGCGTCAAGGGATCGTGGCGCCAGGTGCGCACCGGTGACTGCTGGGTGGCCACGCCTCACGTGCCCGAGTACAACACCCTGGTCACCCGGCCCAGTTCGAGCTGCACGGGCGACGACGAGTATCTGCCGCGGATCACCGGGGCCTATTCGCAGGCGGCGCTGATCGGCGCCAACGTCGGGCCGGACCGCAGCGGTGACGACCCGGGCGAGCCTCCACTCGCTGCGGCGATCTTCCTCCACCGGTTCTCCTACACCAGTAGCGGGGCCACGAAGGCCACCTCCGGCTGCGTCTCGCTGTCGGCCACGAATCTCGCCGCCGTGTTGCGCGCCCTGGTGCCCGGCCAGGCCTGGTTCGTCATCCGCTAGCCAGTGAACCCCGGGTCCCTGACCGTCGACTCCCTGCTGCGCGCCCAGTCACGGCGCGGCGACCAGCCGGCGCTGCGTGACGCGCGGGCGGTCGTCACCTACGGCGGGCTCGAACCGCTCACCCGCCGGTGGGCGACCACGCTCCTGGACCGCGGATTGGCGCCGGGTGACCGGGTCGGGGTGTCCCTGGCGAACGGGGTGGACGCCGCCCTCGCCTTCCTGGCCGTGATCCGCGCCGGATTGGTGTGGGTGGGGGTGCCGCGCGCCCTGGCCGCCGCCGAGCGGCAGTCGCTCCTTGACCACGTGGGCGTCGCCACCGTCGTCGACGACACCTCGGCGTTCGACGAGGGTGGCGCCGACCGTGGCGCGGGTCTGCCGCCCGCCGAAGCCGGGCGGCTGGCGGTCATCTCCTCGACCAGCGGTTCGTCCGGGCGGCCCAAGGGCGTCATGCACAGCCAGTACGGGGTCGTGCTTGCCGCCGTGGCAGCAGCCCGCCGCGGCGAGGGGCGTGCTGTCACGGGGATGTACCTGCCGATGACCAGCGTGAACATGCAGATCCTCGGGCCGCTCACGGCCCTGGCGGCCGGCGGATGCTGCCTGATGATCGGCCATCGCTCGTCGGATCGCGTCGCCGAGGACGTCCGGCGCTACGCGGTCAACGCCTTGCCGCTGGCGTTGCCGACGGTGGTGGACTGGGTGGCTGACGAGCGGATCACCGCCACGACGCTGCGCTCGCTGACCGCGCCCGTCGTCGGAGGATCTGCCGTGGGCGACGAGGTGCTCGACGCCTACCGAACCCGGTTCGGGACGCGCCTGACGCGTGGCTACGGCCTGACCGAGGGACCCACCAGCGTGTGCCGCGAACCGCTCGGCCAGCCGCGCCGGCGGGGGACCTCCGGCGTCGCTGTCGATCACCTCGCCGTGGAGGTCCTCGGCGACGACGGGTCCCCGGTTGCGCCCGGGGTGGCGGGCGAGATCACCGTGACGTCCCGGTCCGCCGGGCCGTGGGCCGGCGCCTACCGGACGATGCTGGGCTACTGGGGAGAGCCCGAGCTGACCGCGGCAACCCTGGCGGAAGGGCGGTTGCACACCGGTGACCTCGGCTCACTGGACGGCGACGGGTTTCTCACCGTCCAGGCTCGCCGGTCCGAGCTGATCGTGCGCGGCGGCAGCAACGTGTCACCGGCGGAGGTGGAGGTGGCCATCCGCTCGTTGGACGGAGTTGACGACGTGGTGGTGGTGGGAATGGACGATGACCGCCTCGGTCAGGTCCCGGCGGCGGTCGTGGTGGGTTCGGTGCAGCCGGGCGAGGTGCTCGCCCACTGCGCGGTGTTGCTGGCGAGGTACAAGGTGCCGGCGCGCTGCGTCATCGCCCAGCGGATCCCTCGCGGAGCGAACGGCAAGCCGCTCCGTGACGAGGTGCTGGCCCTGCTGGCAGTCAGCGGCGGGTGACGCGCACGGCGGCCCGGCGCGGCTGGGAGAAGCGTTGGACGTTGGCCCAGCCGAGCACCGAGGCCACCAGGAACGAACCGCCGACCAGCGCCTGGTCGCTGATGTGGCCCACCAGCAACGCCGCGGCGCCGGCAACGATGACGCTGAGCACCAGGCCGAGCCGCAGGGTGGAGTGCCACATGTCCGTCTTCATACCCGTAAGACGTCGCCTGGAGGCGATGAGATGCAGGAAGTCGCGAAGTGTCGCGAAACTGTCATCTCCCGTTCATCGGCGGGCGACGGTGAACCCACGGAGCGGCCCGCTCCAGCTGCCCGGCGACGCGCACCAGCAGGTCCTCACGACCATACGCGGCGACGAGTTGCACCCCGATCGGGAGCCCGTCAGCCGACCAGTGCAACGGCAGGCTGATGGCCGGTTGGCCGCTCATGTTGAATGGCGGGGTGAACGGCACGAACTGCCCGGCCACCACCAGCGGGGCGAAGGGCTGCTCCGGGTTGTTCGCCATGGCGCCCAGCGCCAGCGGCGGTGCGGCCAGCGTCGGGGTGAGCAGCAGATCCCAGCCGTCGGCCCACCACTGCTGCACCGCCCGTCGGAACGCCGTGGCCGCGGCCAACGCCGCGGCGTAGTCGACTCCGGAGGTGTCCCGTGCCGCGTCGGCCTGGACGCGGTTCATCAGTTCGACCTCGTCGTCGGCGAGCTCACGGCCGAGTTGCTCGGAGATCCGCCTGATGGCCATCGCCATGTTGGTGGCCCACAGCGCCCCGAAGCTGGCGGCGGCGCTGTCATCGGCCAGCGCCGCGGGACAGCCGGCCTCCACGTGATGTCCCAGTGACTCCAACAACTGCCCGGCGTTCACGGCTGCGTCGCGGCACTCGGGATGCAACTCACCGCCGCGCGGCACGTGATCCAGCAGGCCGATGCGCAGGCGGCCGGGCTCGAGGCGCACCTCATCGAGGTACGCCCGGGCGGGGGCCGGGGCGATCACGGTGTCGCCAACGCCCGGGCCGTGGACGGCGTCCAGCAGGGCGGCGGTGTCCCGCACGGTGCGGCTGACGCACAGCTCCACCCCGAGCGCCGTCTCGTCACGGAACGGACCAAGCGAGATCCGCCCCTGGGACGGCTTCAATCCCACCAGCCCGCACGCCGAGGCCGGGATCCGGATGGAGCCACCGCCGTCGCTGGCGTGGGCGATGGGCACCATTCCGCAAGCGACGGCCGCGGCAGATCCACCGCTGGAGCCACCCGGTGTGCGGGTGAGATCCCACGGGTTGTGCGTCGGGCCCCACGCAGTGGGTTCGGTCGTTGGCACCGTGCCGAATTCGGGGCTCGTCGTGCGCCCGAGGGTGACCAGCCCGGCGGCCCGGAACCGGGCCACCAGCACGGTGTCCTGCGCCGACACGGGTGCTGCGGCGGCCAGCGCCTGGTTGCCGTTGCTGAGGGTCTGGCCGGCGTAGTGCGCCCACAGATCCTTCAACAGGAAGGGGACGCCGCGGAAGGGGCCCTCGGGCAGCGGGCCGGCGGCTACCTCACGAGCATGGTCGAACCAGCGCATGTTGACGGCGTGGACGGCCTGATCGTCCGACTCGATCCGCTCGATGGCGGCCTCCACCAACTCGGCGGGCGAGACCTGCCCACCCCGCACCAGTTGCGCCTGCGCTGTGGCGTCCAACCAGCGTGTTTCCTCGGCCAGCGATGTCATCGTCAGGTTGTACCACGGGGGCGGTATGGTCGCTCAGCCGTGCCTGACCCACAGATCCCCACCGACGCCTCGGGCGGCGTACCCACCGCCGAGGTCAGCACCGGCGAGGCCTGGCGTCACGCACCGTTGCGCAACTTCCTGATCTCCCAGTTCCTGATCATGGTGGCGTTCTTCCTGCAGGGGGCGGCCCTGGGCAAGCAGGTGTTCGACACGTCGGGGCGAGAGGTCGACATCGCCTGGATCGGCCTGGCCGAGTTCGTCCCGGCGATGGCGCTGGTGCTGGTCACCGGGTGGGTGGCCGACCACGTCAACCGCAAGCTCGTCGCCCTGGTCGCCGTTGGTGGCGAGGTGGTGTGCGCCCTGGTGCTCGTGTGGTACGTCTCCTCCGAGCCCACCAGGGTGTGGCCGTACTTCGTGCTGGCCGGGCTGTTCGGCGCCTTCCGGGCCTTCAGCGGTCCGGCGATGCGGGCCATGCCACCGATGGTGGCGCCGCCGAACGGCGTCCCCAAGGCGATCACCCTGTCGTCGGTGGCCTGGACCAGCGCCAGCATCTTCGGCCCGGCCATCTCCGGGATGCTCCTCGCCATCCGCCCAGCGGTGGCCTTCGGCGCCGCGGCCGTGCTGTTCGTCCTCGGCGCGCTGTGGCTCACGAGGGTCCGCCTGCACCCCAGCTTCGAGCGGACCGAGCCGGTACAGCGGCCCACGTTGCACACCGCGGTGGAGGGGCTGCGCTTCATCCGCCGCACGCCCATGCTCCTTGCGGCGATCTCGCTGGACCTGTTCGCCGTGCTCTTCGGCGGGGCGGTTGCCCTGCTGCCGGCCATTGCCGAGGACCGGTTGCACGTGGGCAACGTCGCCTACGGCTGGCTGCGCGCCGCGCCCGGCATCGGCGCCGCGGCCATGGGCGTCGTGCTCGCCTCGCGCCCGATGCGCCGGCGTGTCGGCAGCACCCTGCTGGCGGCCGTGGCCGTCTTCGGCGGGGCAACCGTGGTGCTGGGGCTGACCCGCAGCTACGTCGTGGCCTTCATCGCCCTGCTGGTGCTGTCCGCCGCCGACATGATCAGCGTCGTCGTGCGCGGGACGCTGGTCCCGCTGGTGACGCCGGACGACAAACGCGGTCGGGTCCTCGCGGTCGAGGCGGTCTTCATCGGCGCCTCCAACGAGCTCGGGGCCTTCGAGAGTGGCATCGCCGCCCAGGCCTTCGGTGTGCCCACCGCCGTGGTCGGTGGGGGACTTGCCACCATCGGTGTGGTCGGCGTGTGGGCGGCCTGCTTCCCGGTGCTTCGCCGGCTGAACCGCTACGAGGACCTCGACCGGGCGGCGGTATCCACGACTCGTGGAAACACCGATGCTTGAATTGGGTTCCCACCACCGAGCAGGAGGCTCACCCCTATGAAGAAGTTCCTCTCCGAGTTCAAAGACTTTATCGCCACCGGCAACATGGTCGAGATCGCCGTCGGCTTGATCCTGGCCACGGCCATCGGCCTGGTCATCAAGGCCTTCACCGATGGCATCGTGATGAACCTCGTTGCCGCCATCGTCGGCAAGCCGACCTTCGACGACATCCGCTGGAAGATCAGCGACAAGGTGCAGACCACCGCTGACGGCAAGGAAGTGAACGGGACGTACCTGGAGATCGGCGCCTTCATCACCACCCTGATCAACCTGCTCATCGTCGGGTTGGTGCTGTTCATGCTGATCAAGGCGTACAACAAGATGAGGAAGCCCAAGGCTGCCGACGCCGGCCCGTCCGAGGTGGATCTGCTCACCGAGATCCGTGACTCGCTGCGCGCTCGGGGCTGAGTTGCGTTTGCCCATCTGACTTGATCTACTCGTCAGATGCTGGCTAGAAGCGTGTGGTGCCTCGCGGTGGTGTCGGCCCTGGTTGCCTGCGCCGACACCGCCGCGATGGACACCACGGCTCGCCGTCCCACCCTGGTGGGCGCCGGACCGATGCCGGCGATCTCCAACCCGCCGGCGGTGTCCGATCCCAGTATTCCTCCGCCGACGAACCCGCCAGGGACGCTCGACGCCCCCGGGACCGACGCCGACGGCTCGGTGACCCGCAGCGCCTCGGTGCACAGTGTCCCTGGCACCACCCCCGCCGTCCTGGTCGGTGAGGTCGCCCGTGGCAACCGGCTGCTGGCGCTGGGGGACTCGATCCTGGCCTCCGTGTCCAGCCGGTACACCGACGACCTGTGCAAGGCGCTGGTGCCACTCGGCTGGGATGTCGAGGTCGAGGCCGAGTCCGGCCGGTTCGTCACCTTCGGCGCAGACGTCGTGAAGAAGCTCACCACCCCGCCGCGCCCCGCCGGCCCGTGGGACGTGGTGGTCATCGGGTTCGGCAGCAACTACCGCGGTGACCCCCTGGAGTTCCGCACCCGCCTCGAGGCGCTGATCGATTCGGTCGCCCCGGCTCACGTCGTGCTGGTCACGGTGACGCCGTTCGAGGCGAACCGCGACGAGGTCAACACCATCATCGAGGCCATCGCCAGAGCCCGGCCAACCGTGGTGTCGGTGATGGACTGGGCAGCGGTGTCCACGTTCAATGACGACTACATCGGCGGGGACGGCTTGCACCTGACCGACCCTGGTCGCGTGGCCTACGCCGCCCAGGCGGCCCAGCTGCTCGGCCCCGCGCCCCAACCGGTCGCCGTCGACGGTTCCACCCCTGCCACCCCCAAGACCGTTCGGGCCACCTACGACAGCGGGCCGGCCGCCTTCGGGGCCTGCCGGGCCTCGGCCTACACCGACGACTCCGCCGGGCCGGTGCGCGGGACCGGGACCCGCCCGCCGTCCAGCACCAAGGTCACCCAGGCCACCCGGCCGCCGGTGGTCCAGACCACCAAGCGGCGGCGGACCTCCACCAGCCGGCCGCGCAAGACCACCACGACGGCCGCGCCCAGCACCACGGCAGAGCCCACGACCAGTTCGTCGCCCGGCTCGTAGCCGGGTGGGTCACGGGCGCAGCGCGGCCATGCCCGGCAGGTTGCGCACCACGGTGAAGACCGTCAGAAGGACCCACGTGGCCGGGTGGCGAATCACCCGCATCGTCCAGCCGATCACCGGGTAGCCACCCGCAGGGCGGTCACCCACGGCGCCGGCGAACCAGGCCACCCAGCACGCCACAGCGCCCAGCATCACCACCGGGGTGAGCGGGTGCATCGACACCGCTGCCACGACGTCGCCGTGGAGCGCGTGGCGTACCCCGCGGGTCAACCCGCACAGCGGGCACCACAGCCCGGTGACGGTGTGGAACAGGCACGGCACGGTAGGCAGGCCGGACGACGTGGGCCCCGCCACCGACCGCGGCCATCGCCGCGCCGCCCAGCGCCGCGCCGCCCAGCAGCGGGGCCGCGCATCTGCGCAGTGCGGGAACCGTGGTCGTCGGCGCATCCACGTGGGCGATGGTAGGCGAATTCGGTTGGAACGAACCCGATCGCCTGCCACCCTTGATCAACGTGCTCCAGGTCCAGACGCTGTCGGTCGAGGTGGGCGGCCGGTTGCTGGTCGACCGGGCGTCGTTCACCGTCATGCCCAAGGACAAGGTGGGCCTCGTCGGGCGCAACGGCGCCGGCAAGACCACGCTGTTCAAGGTCCTCGGAGGGGCCAGTGAGCCGGCGGGCGGCACGGTCGTGCGCAAGGGCGGGTTCGGGTACCTCCCCCAGGACCCGCGCATCGACCAGGCGATCGAGCACCGCCCGGCCGTCACCCACGTGCTGTCAGGGCGGCACATCGACGCCAAGCTGGAACGCATCGAGCGCCTTCATCAGGCCATGGAATCCGACCCGTCCGAGCGGGCCGTCGCCCGGTTCAGCAGGGCCCACGAGGAGTTCGAGGCGTCCGGAGGGTACGCCGCCGACAGCGAGGCGCGCAGCATCGCCGCCGGGCTGGGGCTCGGCGCCTCACGCCTGGAGCTGCCGATCAGCGTGCTCAGCGGTGGGGAGCGCCGCCGGGTGGAGCTGGCCAGGATCCTGTTCGCCGGCAGCGACGTGCTGCTCCTCGACGAACCCACCAACCACCTCGACATCGACGCCAAGACGTGGTTGCTCGGGTTCATGCGCGCCTACCGCGGGGCGATGTTGGTGATCAGCCACGACCTCGAACTGCTCGACGAGGCGATCACCCGCGTCCTGCACCTCGACCGCCCGGCGGAGGACGCCGTCGGCACACTGGTCGAGTACCGCGGCACGTACACCCAGTACAAGACGGCCCGAGCGCTGGACGAGGAGCGCCAGGCGCGCCAGGCAGCGCTGCAGACCAAGGAGATCGCCCGGCTGCAGGCCATCGTCGACCGCTTCGGGGCCAAGGCCACCAAGGCGTCGATGGCCCACAGCAAGGAGAAGCAGATCGCCCGGCTGGAGGCCAAGCGGGTGCACGTCGGCCCGGGCGACCGGGCGCTGCGGGTGCGGTTCCCTGACCCGCCACCCGCGGGGACGACGGTGATCACCGCCGAGAGGCTGTCCAAGGCCTACGGCGGACCGGCGGTATTCGAGGACGTCAGTTTCGATCTGGGCCGCGGTGAGCGGATGCTGGTGCTCGGCTTGAACGGCGCCGGCAAGACCAGCCTGCTGCGCATCCTGGCCGGGGCCACGGACGCCTCGCTCGGTGACTTCACGCTCGGGCACAACGTCAGCCTCGGCTACTACGCCCAGGAGCACGACAACCTGCGCGTCGAGGACAGCCTGCTGGAGAACCTTCGCGCCGAGATCCCCGTCGGGCGAATCCTGACCGAGACCGAACTGCGCGGCCTGCTGGGGATGATGGGGCTGAGCGGCGAGAAGGTGTACCAGCCGAGCGGCACGCTGTCGGGCGGGGAGAAGACCAAACTGGCCCTGGCAATGCTGATGGTGGGGCGCAACAACCTGCTGCTGCTGGACGAGCCGACCAACAACCTCGACCCGCCGAGCCGCGAGGCGGTGGCCGACGCGCTGAGCGCCTGGCGCGGCTCGATCATCTTCGTCAGCCACGACACCGAGTTCGTCGAGCAGCTCGAGCCCACCAAGGTGTTGCTCATGCCCGACGGGCAGGTGGACTACTTCAGCGACGACTGGCTGGACCTGGTGTCCCTGGCCTGACCGCCGGGTTGTTACGGTCGCCCCATGCGAATCGGGACGATGAGTAACGCGGTCAACGACGGCACGGTCGAGGAGGTGGTGGCCGAGGCTCAGGCCTGCAGGGACCTCGGGGCGGACACGTTCTGGGCGCCACAGATCTTCGGGCACGACACGCTCACCGCGCTGGCGGTGGTGGCCACCAAGGTGCCCGGGTTGGAGTACGGCACCGCGGTCGTGCCCACCTTCCCGCGGTACCCGGCGATGCTCGCCCAACAGGCCCTGACCCTGTCGCAGATCACCGGTGGCAAGCTGTGCCTGGGCATCGGCCTGTCGCACCGCATCGTGGTCGAGGGCATGTGGGGGATGAGCTACGACAAGCCGGTGCGGCACATGCGCGAGTACCTGTCGGTGCTGATGCCGTTGCTCGACGGGCGCCCGGTGCAGTTCGAGGGACAGGACTACACAGCCAGGCTCGGACTCAGCATCACCGGCATTCCCCGCCCGTCGGTCGTGGTCGCCGCGCTGGGGACCCAGATGCTGCGGGTGACCGGTGAACTCGCCGACGGCACCTCCACCTGGTGCGTGGGGCCGAACACGTTGCGCGACCACATCGTGCCCACGTTGCGCCAGGCGGCGACGGACGCCGGACGCCCGGCGCCGCGGGTGGTGTGCTCGCTGCCGATCTCGGTGACCGACGACGTGGACGCGGCACGCACCCGGGCCGCCCAGGTGTTCGCCGTCTACACCCACCTGCCCAGCTACCGGGCGATGATGGACAAAGAGGGCGTGCCCGACGCCTCCGGCCTGGCCATCGTCGGCAGCGAGGCCGAAGTCGGCGAGCGGCTCGACGAGTTGGCGGCGATCGGCGTGACGGACTTCAACGCCGGGCTGTTCTCCGGTGACCCCGAGGAGATCGCTCGCACCAAGGCCCTGCTGCGCGGCCGCCTGGCATGAACGACGTGCTGGTGCGCGGCGGCACCGTGGTGGACGGCTCGGGCGCTGCCGCGTTCCGGGCGGACGTCCGTGTTCGCGGGGGCGTGATCGCCGAGATCGGCCAGACGCTGGCGCCCGACGGCGAGCTCGAGATCGACGCCGGCGACGCCTACGTCACGCCGGGGATCATCGAGACCCATACCCACCTCGACGGGGCGATGTGGTGGAACCCGGGCTTGGACCCGCTGCCGGCCTACGGCAACACGTCGCTGGTGTTTGGCTATTGCGGGAACTCACTGGCGCCGCTGGCCGGGGCGCAGCGCGACGAGATCCTCGACCTGCTCGGCTTCCTGGAGGACCTACCCGTCGAAGCCCTGGCCACGCTGCCGTCATGGACGTGGGAGCGATGGCCGGAATATATGGCGGCCATTGCCGGTCGGCCGACGGCGGTGAGCGTCGGCGGGTACCTCGGGCACCTGTCACTGCGCACGTACGTCATGGGCGGCGCCGCATGGGAACGGGCCGCCACCGCCGATGAGGTGGCGATGATGGCGGCGCTGCTCGACGAGGGCCTGCGCCACGGCGCCCTGGGGCTGTCGATCAACCACTTCGACCGTGACCGGTCGCTGCGCCTGGTGCCCGGCTACTTCGCCGACGACGCCGAGTTCAGCGCGCTGTTCGCGGTGCTGGCGCGCCACCCAGGGCGAACCATGCAGGTGATCACCCGGTTCAACGACGACGAGCAGTCGTTGGTCGACACCGAGCGCTTCGCCCGGTTGTGCGCCCCATTCGGTATCCGCGCCCAGTGGCCGGGCATCCCCACCGCCGTCGAGCAGGGCGGGCAACTCGACTCCTCCGCCGCCCTGCACCGCCGGCTGCGAGCCGACGGTGTGGACTTCTGGCCGAACATCGTGTTCAAACCACTCGAGCCGTTCTTCGGCTTCGAGCGCTCGATCGCCTTCCAGCGGGTGCCTGCCTGGAACGAGGTGCTCAACGGCCCGACCGAGGCCAAGCTGGCGACGCTGGCCGATCCTGCATGGCGGGACCGGGCACGCACCGACTGGGACAACCGGGTGCGGGCCGCCACGTCGCGCATCGACCGCCCGCACGAGCTGTTCCTGGCAATCTCCGAGACGGGGGCCGGCCCGCTCGGGATCTCCCTGGCGCAGTACGCCCTGGACCGCGGCCTGCACATCAGCGACGCTCTCGCCGAGTGGGTGGTGACCAACGGCATCGGCTCGTCACTGGTTGGCGCACCCGGCGCGCTGAACGAAGCGGCCGTGGTCGAGCACCTCCGTGACCCGCACACGCTCACCAACATCAACGACAGCGGCGCGCACCTGCAGTTGTTCTGCGGCGCCGGGCAGAACGTCTACCTGTACACCCACTACGTCCGAGACACCGGCCAGTTGGCCATCGAGGAGGCCGTCCACGTCCTCACGGCGCGGACAGCGGACTTCTTCGGCCTTGGCGACCGCGGCCGGCTCGCCGTGGGTTTGCGCGGCGATCTCAACGTCTTCGCCCTCGACGAGATCGAACTGCGCCAGGAGACCCGGGTCCACGATGTGCCCTTCGGCACCTGGCGGTTCACCCGTCCCCCGGCGGGTTTCCGCGCCACGGTCGTGGCCGGCGTGCCCACGTGGTGGAACGGCGCCGCAACCGGCGCCCTCCCCGGCACGCCCCTCGCCGTACTTTCATGAGGATGATTGCCGATCCTGCCGCAATCATCCTCATGAAAGCGGGGGAGGGTGCCGGAACGCCCGGTTCGGGGTCCACTGGAGGGCATGACACCTGAGGTCCTGCGCACGACGGTGCGCCACCTGGACGCGCTGACCGAGCTCGTTCGCGGAGTCGGCGAGCCGGTCGCGGCGTGCCGGGACACGGCTGCTGCGCTGCTGGGGATGGGTTGGTACGAGTTGCGACCGCCGTTCCACCTCCTGGTGCCAGAGGGCCGGCGGGTGAACCGCGTCGGGCATGTCGTGCATACCTCTCGCGCCCTGGATCCGCTCGATCTCGAACGGGTCGACGGCATGACCGTGACCTCGCCGACGCGGACCATCGTCGATCTGGCGGCCACGCTGCGTCACGACCGGCTGGTTCGCCTGATCTCTGCGGCGATCGGCCAGGGTCTGACCAGCGAGGAGTTCCTCCATCGGCGGCTGGCCGACCTTCGCCGCCCCGGCCGTGGTGGCACCGGACGCCTGCTCGCCACGCTGATGCGCATGGAAGTGGGGCAGGGGCGGGCGTCGTTCCTCGAGCGCGAGTTCCGCCGGTTGCTACGCGCCCATCGCGTCCCGCTCCCCACCACGGAGGTGGTGCTCGGCCGCCGCGGCCGTCACCTCATCCGCGTCGACTGCCACTGGCCCGGCACCCGACTGGTCGTGGAGTTGCTTGGCTACCGCTTCCATCGAGACGTCCACCAGATGGGGGTGGATGCCGAGCGGATGAACCGGCTCAACCTCGACGGCTACCGCGTCCTGCAGTTCACGTACCTGCACGTCATGCAACAACCCGCCTGGACGGTCTCCCAGGTGACTGCCGCGCTCGCCCGGCTTTCATGAGGATGATTGCGGCGTGTTGGGCAATCATCCTCATGAAAGCGAGACGGGGACGCTGGCTTGGTTGACTTGGTCGAAGAAGTCGTTGCCCTTGTCGTCGACAACGATGAACGCCGGGAAGTTCTCGACCTCGATCTTCCAAACGGCCTCCATGCCCAGTTCGGGCATCTCCAGGACCTCGACCTTGGTGATGCAGTCCTGGGCCAGGCGGGCCGCCGGACCGCCGATCGAGCCGAGGTAGAACCCACCGTGGCGGGCGCAGGCATCGGTCACCGCCCGGGAGCGGTTGCCCTTGGCGAGCATGACGAAACTGCCGCCGGCCGCCTGGAACTGGTCGACGTAGCTGTCCATCCGCCCGGCAGTGGTGGGCCCGAAGGAACCGCTGGCCATCCCCGCTGGGGTCTTGGCCGGCCCGGCGTAGTACACGCAATGGTCGGCCAGGTAGCTGGGCATCGGTTCGCCGCTGTCCAGGCGCTCCTTGATCTTGGCGTGGGCGATGTCACGGGCCACCACCATCGGCCCGCTCAACATCACCCGAGTCTTCACCGGGTACTTGCTGAGCTCGGCACGGATGTCGGCCATCGGGCGGTTGAGGTCGATGTGCACGCTCTTGTCGCCGAGTTCGTCGGCGTGGACCTCTGGCAGGTAGGCGGCCGGGTCGGTCTCCAGTTGCTCGAGAAAGATGCCGTCGCGGGTGATCTTGCCGAGCATCTGGCGGTCAGCGCTGCACGACACTGCCATCGCCACCGGGCACGACGCGCCGTGGCGGGGCAGGCGGATGACCCGCACGTCGTGGCAGAAGTACTTGCCGCCGAACTGGGCGCCGATCCCGGTCTGCTGGGACAACGTCAGCACCTTGGCCTCCAGCTCGACGTCACGGAAGGCGTGACCGGACCGGCTGCCATGGGTCGGCAGGGTGTCCAGGTACCGGGCGCTGGCCAGCTTGGCGGTCTCCACCGCCAACTCAGCCGACGTCCCGCCGATCACGACGGCCAGGTGGTACGGCGGGCAGGCGGCCGTGCCCAGGGTCTTCATCTTCTCGAACAACCACGGCAGCAGCGTCTTGTCGTTGAGCAGGGCCTTGGTCTCCTGGAACAGGTAGCTCTTGTTGGCGCTGCCGCCACCCTTGGCCATGAACAGGAACTTGTAGACGTCACCGTCCACCGCGGCGATCTTGATCTCAGCCGGCAGGTTGTTGCCGGTGTTGACCTCCTCGTACATGGTCAGCGGGGCCATCTGGCTGTAGCGCAGGTTGCTGGTCTGGTAGGTGTTGAACACGCCGCGGGCGATGGCTTCCTCGTCGCCCCCACCGGTGAACACCATCTGGCCCTTCTTGCCCTTGACGATCGCCGTGCCGGTGTCCTGGCACATCGGCAGCACGCCGCCGGCGGCGATCGAGGCGTTCTTCAGCAGGTCGAGGGCGACGAAGCGGTCGTTGGCGCTGGCCTCGGGATCATCGAGGATCGCAGCCAGCTGGGCCAGGTGGCCGGGACGCAGGAAGTGGGCGATGTCACGCATCGCCTCCTGGGTGATCAGCGTCAGCGCCGAGGGCGCGACCCGCAGCATCGTGCCGAGTGGGGTGTCCACCACTGACACGCCGTCGGTGGACACGCGTCGGTACGGGGTGTCGTCGTGATCCAGGGGAAACAGTTCCGTGAAGTCGAACTCGGCCATGCGGCCAGGCTACGTCCGCCGACCCGGGGCCTCCAGCTGGGCGAGAGCACGCACCACCCTGGTGACGCTGACGCCCTTGGTCGCGCCCACCTGCTGGGCGAAGGTGGCGACGCGCAGCTCCTCCAACTGCCAGCCGAGGTCGATCACCTCGGCCGGGACCGGCCCGCGCCCGAGTGTGGCCAGCACGGCGGTGTAGCGACGCTCGATGGCCTGCAGGTCGGCCATCTGCTGGCGATCGCGGGCGGCGTGCTCGCCGATCCGGCCGAGGCGATGCTCGATGGCCTGGAGGTACCGGTCGACATCTGCCAGGCGGCGCAGCCCGGCGGCGGCGACGAACCCCGGACGGATCAGCCGCCGCAGCTGGGCGCGCACGTCCGCCACCGCCGGCTGCAGGGCGGGGGCGACGAGTTCGTCGAGGCGGCGGGTGATCCGACCGTGCCGTGCGGCCAGACCGGCGACGGACGCGACCGCAGCGTTGACGGCGTCGGGCACCTCGTCCTTCGATGCGGCGACGAGCGCTGCGAAGCTGCGTTCGTCCCACGGGAGCCCATGGCCGGCGAGCACCCGATCGATGGCGGCGACGGCACAGTCCTCGATCACCGCGCCGAGGTCGAGACCGGCGCCGACGACGTCGAGCCGCTGGCGGTTGGACAGCCGGCGCTCGATGGCCGGTCGGTTCAAGGCGAGCGCCAGCAGCACCAGCCGGCGGACGCCGCCGTGCATCACCCTGGCCTGCACGGCGGCCGTGCTGAACACCCGCAGCGACACGCTGTCGCCGTCGTCCACCAACGCCGGGTAGCCGCGTACGGCCCGCCCGGCGTTCGTGGTCGTGACCTCGCGCTCCAGCGCGCCCACGGCCCAGGTCGTCATCCCGCGGCGTTCGTCCACCGCGGTGGCCGCGGCAACGGCGCGCCGGGCCACCCCCGCGAGGCGCCCCTGCAACTCGCCGAGATCCTTGCCCCAGGCCAGCAGGCGCCCCTGCCCGTCCTCGACGGCGAAGCCGAGGCGCAGATGCCCGGCGGCGCCGTCGAGCGACACCTCCCACGGTTCGACGCGCACGCCCCTGGTGGCCAGCACCGCCTCGCTGATGGCGTCGGCCAGGCCGGTGGTCGGCGCCTGGCCACGCAGGTGCGCCGACACCGCGGCCGCCGTCTCGGCCAGCGGGCTCAGCTCTCGCCTGGCGTCCTTGGGCAGCCCGCGCACGGCGGCGTCGACCAGCTGGTCACGGAACCCGGGCACCGACCACGTCAGCGGCGCGGGGTCGAGTTGGGCGAGGACCTCCACGGGTACGTGCACGGTGGCCCCGTCGTCGGCCGCACCGGGGTCGAAGCGGTACGTGACGGCCAGGGCGAGGTCCCCGGCGGTCCAGCGCGTCGGGAACTCGTCGGCCGCCGGGAGGCGAACCCCGCCCAACGACTCGGCGGTCATCACCAACAGGTCCGGTGTTGCGGCCCTGGCCCGCTTCCACCACGTGTCGAAGTGCCGGGTGCTCACCACGTCGGGCGGGATCCGCTGGTCGTAGAAGGAGATGACCGCCTGATCGTCCACGGCGACGGCCTGGCGATGGCGCTGCCGGCCGTGCTCGATGGAGGCGATCAGCTCGGCGTTGCGAGCCAGGAACGTCTGCCGCCTCGACCACGCTTCGTCGGTGTCGCCCTCGACGAAGGCGTGGCGGATGAACATCTGCCTGGCCAGCGGCGGGTCGATGCGGTCGAGGCCGACGGCCCGCCCGACGACGATGGGCAGTCCGAACAACGACACCCGCTCGGTCACCACTGCCGCGCCGCGCTGGCGTTCCCAGCGGGGTTCGCCGTACGACCGTTTCACCAGGTCCGGGGCCACTGCCTCGGCCCACTCCGGGCGGATCGGGGCCACCATCCGGGCCCACAGCCGGCTGGTCTCCACCAACTCGCCGGCCATCACCCAGCGCGGCGTGGCCCTGCCGACGGCCGACCCGGGGGCGATGGCGAAGCGCGACCCGTGGGCGCCGCGATACTCCCGTGAGTCACCGTCGCGGATGCCCAGGTGCGAGAGCAACCCGGCCATGACCGCCTGGTGCACCCGGTCGGGATGGGCGTCGGTGGCGCCGTGACGAACGCCGAGATCGGCGGCGGCGTGGCGCAGCTGGCTGTACAGGTCCTGCCACTCCCTGACGCGCAGGTAGTTCAGGAACTCGGTCCGGCACAGCTTGCGGAACTGGTTGGTGCTCAGCTCGCGCTGACTGGCGCGCAGGTGGTCCCACAGGCGGACGAGGGCCAGCAGATCGCTGCCGTCGGTGGCGAACCGGCGGTGCATCTCGTCGGCAGCCTGACGCCTGTCCGCCGGGCGCTCGCGCGGGTCGGGAATCGACAGCGCAGCGGCGATCACCAGCACCTCACGGACCGAGCCATGGTGCCCGGACTCCAGCACCATCCGCCCGAGGCGTGGGTCGACGGGCAGGCGCGCCAGGTGCCGACCGATGCGGGTGAGTCGCCGCTGGCGACCGGGCTCGTCGGGGTGCAGGGCGCCGAGCTCCTCCAGCAGGGCGTACCCGGCGCGCACCGCTCGGCGGTCGGGGGCCTCGATGAACGGGAAGTCGGCGACGTCGCCGAGGCGCAAGGCGGTCATCTGCAGGATGACCGAGGCCAGGTTGGTGCGCAGGATCTCCGGTTCGGTGAACGCCGGGCGGCTGGCGAAGTCGGCCTCGGTGTACAGGCGGATGCAGATGCCCGGGCCGAGCCGCCCGCAGCGGCCGGCGCGCTGGTTGGCCGAGGCCTGCGACACCGGTTCGATCGGCAGGCGCTGGACCTTGAGGCGCAGGCTGTAGCGGGAGATGCGCGCCGAACCGGCGTCGACCACGTAGCGCACGCCGGGCACCGTGATCGACGTCTCGGCCACGTTGGTGGCCAGCACCACTCGGCGAGCGTGGTGCGGCTGGAAGATCCGGTGCTGCTCGGCCGCCGACAGCCGGGCGTACAGCGCCAGTACCTCGGTGCCGGGGCGCTGCAGGCGGCGCAGGGCGTCGGCGGTGTCGTGGATCTCACGCTCGCCGGAGAGGAACACCAGCACGTCGCCCGGCCCCTCGCGGCGCAACTCGTCGACCGCGTCGCAGATCGCCGTGACCTGGTCGCGGTCGTCGTCGGGTTCCTCGCCGAAGGGCCGGTAGCGGATCTCCACCGGGTGGGCACGCCCGCTGACCTGCACCACCGGTGCGCCGCCGAAGTGCCTGGCGAAGCGCTCGGTGTCGATCGTGGCCGAGGTGACGATGAGCTTGAGGTCCGGCCGCTGGACCAGCAGGCGGGTGAGGTAGCCGAGCAGGAAGTCCACGTTCAGCGAGCGCTCGTGGGCCTCGTCGATGATCAGGACCTGGTACCGCCGCAGGAGCCGGTCTCGTTGGATCTCGGCCAGCAGGATTCCGTCGGTCATCACCTTGACCAGTGCCCGCGGCCCGACCCGGTCGGTGAAGCGCACGGCGTAGCCGATGGCGTCACCCAGTTCGGTGCCGGTCTCCTCGGCCAGCCGTTCGGCGATGGCGCGCGCCGCCACCCGGCGCGGTTGGGTGTGGCCGATCAGCCCATCAACCCCCAGGCCAAGCTGCAGGCACAGCTTGGGAAGCTGCGTGCTCTTGCCGGAGCCGGTCTCGCCGGCCACCACCACGACCTGGTGGTCACGGATGGCGCCGAGCAGTTCCTCGACGTGATCGGCGACGGGCAGCGACGGCGGCACCGCCAGCGCGCCCGAGTCGATGAGCCGTGCGGCCAGGTCCGCCCTGGCGAGGGCGGCGTCGGTGGAGGGTGCCGCGCTCATCGGCGCGACAGTACGGGAAACGTCAGCCGGTGGTCTTGGTGGTATCGGCGGAGGTACCCGCGGCGGCGGTGCCAGCGGTGGCGGCCTTGGCCAGGATGTCCTGCACCGTCGACATCATCGACGGCGGGACCAGCACGGCGCCCATCACGTAGACGTTGCCGTTGGTGGCGTCCACCGGACCGGCGGCGACCTCGTTGCCGTTGATGACCAGCTTGTCACCGTTGTGGGTGACGGTGAGCTTCTCGCCCTGCACGGTGACCAGCTCGCCGTCTTTGATGTCCGCCGGCGCCAGCCGGCCGGGCACGACGTGGTAGGTCAGCACGGCTTGCAGCAGCTTGAGGTTCTCGGGCTGGTGAAGCACGTCGAGCACCGGCGTCAGGGCCGCCGGGAAGGCGTCGTCGGTGGGGGCGAAGACGGTGAACGGGCCCTCGCCGCGCAGCGTGTCCACCAGGCCGGCATCGACCACGAGCCCGGCCAGTTGGGTGAACACGCCGTTCTCCAGCGCCGTCCCGACGATGTCGGCCTTCGGCATGACCACCGGGGCCTCGGTGGTGGAGGTGGTAGTGGCGTTGGCGGCCGCTGGGTCGTTGTTGACGGCATCGCTCGGGTCGTCACTACAGGCGGCGGCCCCGACGGACAGCACGGCGGCGGAAACGAGCGCGAGGAGCTTCACGGAATGGCGGGTCGTAGACACGCGGACAACGCTACGACATCGGCTGGCGAATTCGAAAGTGAGGTCGGACCGCGGCGGGCCGGGTCGAACGGCCGTAGCGTGCCGAGCGTGGATCGGCGCCTCGAACAGGCCTATTCGCCCAGCTCGATGGTGGGCGGATCCGCCCAACCGTTCATCGACGACTACGTAGCCCGCAGCGCCCGGGCGGCCGCCGACCTCGGGGGTCGGGTGCTCACCCTGGAGGGCGGAACCGTGGTGATCCGGCCCAGGTCGGGCCACCCGACGCTGGTCTTCGTCCATGGCGGGTACTGGCAGGCGCTGTCCGCCGCCGACTCGCTGTTCCTGGCCCCGCCGGTGGTGTCGAGCGGGTGGGGCTACGCCGCCGTCGAGTACACCGTCGCCCCGGTGGGAACCGTGGAGCGAATGCTGGCCGACGTGAGCGAAGCGTTGGTGGCGGTGGGCTCGGCGGTCGGTGGCCCGCTCGTCGTGGCCGGCCACTCGGCGGGCGCCCAGCTGGTGGCGATGACGACGCTGGCCCACCCCTCGGCTGCTGATGTCCGCCGCTGCGTCCTCGTCAGCGGTGTGTTCGACCTGCGTGAGCTGCCAGGCACGTCGATGAACGACGCCCTCCGTCTGGATGCCGAACGCGCCGCGGCCCTGAGCCCGCTGGTCGCAGGCGTACGGGTCACGTCCATCCCGGTGGAGCTGTGGTGGGGTGATCGGGACACGCCCCGCTTCGCCGAGATGAGCCGTGACTACGGCGCCCTCCTGGCGGCCGGCGGGTGCCAGGTCGACCTGCGCGAGTTCGCCGGCACGCACCACTTCGACATCGTCGACCGGCTCACCGAGCTCACGACGGCGCCGTGAGCGCGGCGGTGATCCGCTCCAGTAGGTCGGTGTAGGTGTCGGTTCGCGGGAACTGGGGGAACTGGGCGGCGATGCCGTCCGGTGCGTGGAACCAGAACCCGGCGTCGGCCGCGCCCAGCATGGCGGCGTCGTTGTAGGAGTCCCCGGCAGCGACGACCCGGTAGTTCAGGCCGCGCAGGGCGGTGACCGCGTGGCGTTTCTGGTCGGCCATCCGCAGGGAGTACCCGGTGATCCGCTGGCCGGTGATGACCAGCTGGTGGCACAGGATGGTGGGCATGCCCAGCTGGCGCATCAGCGGCGCGGCGAACTGCTCGAAGGTGTCGCTGAGGATGATCACCTGGGTGATCGAGCGCAGCCGATCGAGGAACTCACGGGCCCCGTCCAAGGGGGCCAGGCCGGCGATGACGTCGGCGATCAGCGGCATGGTCAGGCCGTGGCGGTCGAGGAGGTCCAGCCGGAAACGCATCAGCGCGTCGTAGTCGGGCTCGTCGCGCGTGGTGCGCCGCAGTGCTTCGATCCCGGTTCGTTCGGCCACGGCGATCCAGATCTCGGGGACCAGCACGCCTTCGAGGTCAAGGGTCACGATGGTCTGGCGGGGCGTGGCATTCACAGGCGACATTGTTCCGTCGGTACTGTGGGCCGCGCAACGTGATCACGGTCAGCCGTGGTCCCACGCAGAGCCACAAGGGGGCGCCATGCCGATCAGCACGATGCAGGACGACTACCAGCTGACGATCCGGCCACTGTTCGAGCATGGTCGCGTGCAGCACGCCAACAGCAAGGTCATCACCTTCACCGGTGACGGATACAGCGAGTCCACCTTCGCCGAGGTTGCCGATCGCGCCGACCGGCTGGCGGCCGCACTCACACGCCTGGGCGTCAAACCAGGTGACCGGGTGGGCACGTTCCTGTGGAACAACCAGGCACACCTCGAGGCGTACCTGGCCATCCCGTGCCTGGGCGCTGTCCTGCACACCTTGAACATCCGCCTGTTCCCCGAGCAACTCGACTACGTGATCAACCACGCCGAGGATCAGGTGATCATCGTCGACGCCTCGATCGCCGCCCTGCTCGGACGGGTCCGGGACGAACTCCCCACCGTGCGGCACATCATCGTGGTGGGCGAGGGCGACACGTCGAGCCTCGGGGAGACGCTCGACTACGAGACCCTGCTGGCCGCCGAGTCGCCCGGCTTCGCCTATCCCGAGGTCCCCGAGAACACCGGCGCGGCGATGTGTTACACGTCGGGCACGACGGGCAACCCCAAGGGCGTCATGTACAGCCACCGCAGCACGTACCTGCACTCGCTGATGGTGACGTCCAGCGCCTCGCTCGGATTGGCCGAGACCGATCGGATGCTCGTCATCGTGCCGATGTTTCACGCCAACGCCTGGGGGGTGCCGTACGCGGCATGGTTCATCGGCGCCGACCTGGTGTTCCCTCAGCAGTTCCTGCAGGCCGGGCCGCTGGCTCGGATCATCGCCGAGACCAGGCCCACCATCACCGGGGCCGTGCCCACGGTGTTGAACGACCTGCTGCAGAACGCGTCCACCGCCGACCTGTCGTCGTTGCGGATGGTCATGTGCGGCGGTGCGGCGGTGCCGCGGGCCCTGATCGAGGGGTACCAGCGCACCTTCGGCGTGTGGATCAGCCAGGGGTGGGGGATGACCGAGACCAGCCCGGTCTGCGCCTTCGGCGCACCACCCAAGGACATGGCCGGACTGTCGGAGGTGGACTGGCGGGTCAAGACCGGGCGGGTCATCCCCGGCGTGGAGTTGCGCATCGTCAACGACGAGGGGCAGGTGCAGCCGTGGGACGGCGAGTCGCTGGGCGAGATCGAGGTGCGCGGCGGGTGGATCGCCGGCTCGTACTACCGCGTCGATGACCCTGACCGGTTCGACGACGGCTGGCTGCGCACCGGCGACGTCGCCTCGGTCACGCCCAACGGCTACGTGATGATCAGCGACCGGGCCAAGGACGTGATCAAGTCCGGTGGCGAATGGGTCTCCTCGGTCGACCTGGAGAACACGATCATGGGTCACCCCGATGTGGCCGAGGCTGCGGTGATCGGCGTGCCCGACGAGCGCTGGGACGAGCGCCCGCTGGCCTGTGTGGTGCGCAAGTCCGGCAGTGCGGTCACTGCCGATGACCTGCGTCACTGGCTCGACGGTCGCACGGCGAAGTTCTGGGTCCCCGATCAGTGGTCCTTCGTCGACGTGGTGCCCAAGACCAGCGTCGGCAAGTTCGACAAGAAGGTCCTGCGCGCCCATCACGCCGCCGGTGAGCTCGTCGTGGAGACGCCTCCACGGCGCGCCCCAGACGCCTGACTGCGTCCCGCGCTGTATCACGGGGCGTCGAGAGGCATCATGTGGGAGTGAACGTCTCCATCCCCTCGCGCCTGGCGCTCGTCGCCGTGGCGCTCGGCGGCCTGGCCGCCTGCTCGTCCGACAGCTCGTCGTCGGTTGCCCCGGTCACCAACTCGGTGGTGTCCGGCGCCAGCCTGCCCGAGCCCACTGATCCGTCGATCGCCGTCGACACCCTGCCGGTGGTGACGGTCAACCCACCCGAGGTCACCAACGCGCCGCCCCCCGGTACGACCAAGCCGAAGCCCAGCACGACCACCACGACCACCAAGCCGAAGCCCAGCACGACCACCACGACCACCACGGCGCCCCCGGTGAAGGACAACTGGAAGCCCACCAACGGCGCCTCGGTTCCCGGGCCGCTGGCAGTGCCGTGCTGTGCCGAGAACTTCCACGGCACTCCGTCGCCTGAACTGCCCGCCGAAGGTGGCCAGCTGGCCGACGGGACCTACTTCGCCGAGGGCCAGTTCCGCAAGGTGCCGAGCAAGCCCCTGAAGCTGAAGGTCTTCCGCCTTGAGGCGTGCTCGAAGATCCCCGACCGCTGCGAGGAGTTCGGCGACGACGCCACGGCCATGGGGATCGATCGGGCGGGATCCTTCGCCCTGACGTTGCCGCTCGACAAGTCGGTCCGGGTCGTCTACACCGGGTACAGCCAAGATGGTGGCGCCACCGTGACTGGCACCGGCGCCGACCTGGCCAAGCTGGCCACCGCCCTGCACGACAGCTACGACAAGCGCATCGGCAGCCGCATCGCCAAGGGCCAGAAGCCCGACAAGGTGCTGGCCGACGTGGCCGCCAATCCGGGTGACGGTTGGGCCGCCGCCGATGCCTCGGCTGGCGTGCTCACCTACACCGTCGGGTCGGCCCCGCCGGTGCTGCTGCAGGTGGTGCCCGACAGCGGGAACGGCGCCGACCTGATCGGCATCGTCGCCCTGCACGTCGAGGGCGGCAAGATCACCCTGATCACCTACGGCGGCTTCTACAGCTGACCGAGGCGCTCGCCGAGACCATCGTGCTCGCGGGCGAACAAGGCGGCGTTGACGCGCTGGCGCTCCAGCGTCTGTTCCAGTGACTTGGCAGCCTGGGGGATCGGGTGCTCGGCGAAGAAGCTGTGGATGTCGGCGGTCACCGCCGGGTCCGTGAGCAGCTTGACCGGTTCTACCATCCGCCCGATCGTGTTGGTGGGGAACCGGTCGTTGGCCGCCTGCCACCGTCGGCGGACCTCGCGCCACGCCGCTGCGCCATGGTCGCGGTTGGCGATGGCCCGGTTCAACAGGAACGGCGCGTCCTGGCTGCGCACCGTCTCGCCGAAGGCCAGCTCGATCGTACGCGCCATCTGCCCGGCGGCGGGGAAGTCGGCCAGGGCGAACAGGTAGCGGCGCTCGATCTGCGGGGTCGCCGCGTTGCGGAAGGCGAGGACGAAGCGCTCATAGTCCTCGTCGGTCCCGTTCGCCGCCACCACCGTGGTCGCCGCGGCGACCAGCTCGGGCTCGTCGCCGTCGATCCAGGCTCGGGCCTGCTCCACCACCTCGGCGTCGGCGCCGATGGTGCCGAGCGCCGCGACCAGCAGACCGCGGAGCTTGCGGGTGAGGTCGTCCTCGCCGGGCGCCGGCGACCAGCCGATCGACTCCACGACGGGCCGTACCAGCCGGCGCACCCGCGCCGCCACCACCGCGTCGGCCCCGCCGTTGCCACCCGCCAGGCGCCAGACACCGCGCAGCCCGCCAACGATCGCCTGCCACACCGCCAGGTCGCGCTCGTCGGCGAACCCATCGACGAAGTCGACGAAGTCCGCTGCGGCCATCCTTCCGGCCACCACCTCTTGCCAGGCGTCGTCCACCAGGTTGTAGCGATCGATGGTGGACAGCGCTTCGCTGCCGGCCCCCAGCAGCCTCGATCGCAGGGCTCGGTCGTAGGTGACTCGCAGGAAGCCGTGGCCCCCGGCGTTGACCACCACGACGCTGTCCGCCGACGGGAGGCCGATGCGCACGTCGTCGCCGTCGAGCAACACCTTGGAGGCCACACCGTCCACCGACAGATGCAGGGGGATGACGAACAGCGTTGCGTCGCTGGTCTCATCGAAGCCGAAGCGCTGCTGGCGGAGCACCAACTCGCTGCCCTGCAGCGCGGCCGACACCAGCGGGTACCCGGCCTGCCAGATCCAGCTGTCCATCAGCCGGCGAACCGGGGTGTCCGGGTTGGCCTCCTCGATGGCGTCCCACAGATCACCGGTCTCGGTGTTGCCGTACTCATGGACCCTCAGGTAATGGCTCACACCCGCGCGGAACCGCTCCTCGCCGAGGTACTGCTCCAGCATGCGCAGCAGCGAGCCGCCCTTTTCGTAGGTCAGCACGTCGAACATCCCCTCACAGTCCTCCGGCGCCTCCACCGGGAACTCGACGGTGCGCGTCGAGGCCAGCGAGTCCACCTCGAACGCTGCGCTGCGCTCCAGGCTGAAGCTGGCCCAGCGCCGCCAGTCGGGCCGGAAGGCGTCGCAGCAGGCCACCTCCATGAACGTGGCGAAGGCCTCGTTCAGCCAGATGCCGTTCCACCAGCGCATCGTGACCAGGTCGCCGAACCACATGTGCGCCAACTCGTGGGAGATGACGTCGCCGAGGTTCTGCAGCTCGGCCTGGGTGGCCTCGGCGGGGTCGGCCAGCAGCAGGGTCTCGCGGTAGGTGATGCAGCCGAGGTTCTCCATCGCCCCGGCGGCGAAATCCGGCAGGGCGACCATGTCGCACTTGTCGGTCGGGTAGGGGATGCCGTAGTACTGCTGGAACCAGCCAAGGGCGAAGGCGCCGGCGTCGAGGCCGAACTGGGTGAGGTGCCCCTTGCCGGGGACGTGGACGATCCGCAGCGGGATCGACCCGCCACCGAGGCGGTCGACCATGACCGGTTCGGTCGCGTCCAGCTTGCCCACCACGAGGGCGACCAGGTAGGTGCTCATCGGCATGGTGCGCCCGAAGCGGACGACCTCCTTGGCCCCCTCGACGGAACGCTCCACCTCCGGGCCGTTGGAGACGGCCAGCAGGCCGGGCTCGACGATCAGGGTGATGTCGAAGGTGGCCTTGAAGTCCGGCTCGTCGAAGCACGGGAACGCCCGCCGGCAGTCGGTGGCCTGCATCTGCGACGTGGCGATGACCTGGCGGTTGCCGTCGGCGTCGGTGTACGTGCTGCGATACCAGCCGCGAAGCTTGTCGTTCAACGTCCCGGTGAAGTCGATCTCGATCACGGCGCCGCCGCCGTGGTGCGCGTGATGGATCGTCAGCCGCTGCTGTTCCTCGTCCGTCGAGAACTCGGCGTCATGGCCGTCGACGCGAACCGCGGCGATGTCGAGTTCGGCGGCGTTCAGCACGATCTCGGCTACCGGCTCGTTGACGATCGCATCGATGACGGCGTGACCGGTGAAGGTGGCTGCGGCTAGGTCGGGTTCGAGGGCCAGGGTGTAGGCGTGGGGCGAGACCGAGCGCGGCAACCGGTAGGGATTGCTCGAGGACATGGCGTCAGCGTATCCCTGGCGTCCCGGCCGAGCCCGCGGCCCGCCGGTAGCCTGCCAGGGTCAATGACTGGTGAGGCATGAGCGGTTTCGTCGACGAGGCACAACTCAACGTTCGGGGTGGTGATGGCGGCGCGGGCTGCGTGTCGTTCCGCCGTGAAGGCCCCGTCGTGTATGGCGGACCCAACGGTGGTGACGGTGGCAAGGGCGGCGACGTGTGGCTCGTCGCCGATCGCAACGTCGCCTCGCTGCTCGCCTTCCGGGACCACCCGCACCGCCGGGCCACCAACGGCGTGCACGGCAAGGGCAAGGATCTGCACGGCAAGCGCGGCGAGCCGTTGGAGGTCGCCGTGCCGGAGGGCACGGTGGTGACCGACCTGTACTCCGGTGAGCTGCTCGCCGACCTGGCCAACCACGGGGACCGCTGGCGGGCGGCCGCTGGTGGCCGCGGGGGTCGGGGCAACGCCAAGTTCCTGTCGAACAAGCGGCGGGCGCCGAACTTCGCCGAGCAGGGCGAGCACGGCGAGGAGCGCTGGCTGAAGCTGGAGCTCAAGCTGATGGCCGACGTCGCCCTGGTCGGATTTCCCGAACGTGGGCAAGAGCACGCTGATCAGCGTGATCAGCGTGGCCAAACCGAAGATCGCCGACTACCCGTTCACCACGCTGGAGCCGAACCTCGGCGTGGTCCGCCTCGACGAACAGACCGAGTTCGTCGTCGCCGACATTCCGGGCCTCATCGAGGGGGCGGCCGAGGGGCGCGGCCTTGGACACCAGTTCCTCCGGCACATCGAGCGGGCCAGGGTGCTGTGCCTGCTGCTCGACCTGGCCAACGTCGAGGGCGTGTCGCCCGGTGCGCAAGAGCGGGTGCTGCTGGACGAGTTGGAGCAGTACGAGCCGGCGTTGCTGGACCGCCCGCGCCTCGTCGTCGGCAGCAAGTCGGACTCGGCGATGTTCCCGTGGGACGGGGAGTTGCTGTCGGCGGTGACCGGCCAAGGCGTGCGTGAGCTCGTCGGGCGGATGGCCGCGCTGGTCCACGAGGCTCGCCAGGAGCAGCCGGTGCACGAGGGCGTGGTCATCATTCGCCCGGAGGTGGACGGGGCCAGGGTGGAGCGCCTCGGCGATCACGAGTTCCGCCTGCACGGTCGCCAGGTGGAGCGGGCGGTCGCCCTGAACGACGTCACCACTCCGGAGGCGCTGTCCTACATCGACCATCAACTCGGCCGCCTGGGCGTGCCGCGGATGCTGGCCCGCGCCGGGGCCACCGACGGCGATGTGATCTGGATCGGCGGGTTCAGCTTCGAGTACCAGCAGGAGATCTAGCGGTGCGCATCGTCGTCAAGGTCGGGACGTCGTCGCTGACGGACGCCGTCGGCGTGATCAACCACGACGCCATCGCCAGGGTCTGCGCCCAACTGGCCGAATTGCGGCGCCTCGGGCACCAGGTCCTGCTGGTGACCAGTGGCGCGGTGTCGGCCGGTGTCGCCGCGCTGGGGATGGCCAGCCGCCCCACCGACGTGCCCACGCTGCAGGCCATCGCGGCCGCCGGGCAAAGCCGGCTGATGGAGGTCTACAACCGGGTGTTCGCCGAACACGGCATCGTCGCCGCCCAGGTGTTGCTGATGCCGCACGACTTCGTCGATCGCCGCCAGTACCTGCACGCCCGCGGTGCGTTGCTTCGACTGCTCGAACTCGGATGTGTGCCGGTGATCAACGAGAACGACGCGATCGCCAGCCACGAGGTCCGCTTCGGGGACAACGACCGCATCGCCGCCCTGCTGTCACACAACGTCGCCGCTGATCTGCTGGTGCTGCTCACCGACACCGAGGGGCTGTACACCGCCGATCCGCGCCATGACCGCTCGGCCACGCTGGTCAGCGAGGTGCCGGCCGACGACCCGCTGCTGGCGGTGAACGCCACCAAGGGCGGCACCACGCGGGGGAGCGGGGGAATGTCGTCGAAGCTCTCGGCGGCGCGCATGGCGTCGTGGTCCGGGGTGACCTCGGTCATCGCCGCCGCGGCGCGCGACGACGTCCTGCTCGACATCGCCGCCGGCGCGGCGGTGGGGACCACGTTCCGGCCGCGCAAGCGCCGCCTCGGCGCCCGCAAGCTGTGGATCGGCTTCGCCGCGCACATCGACGGCGCGCTGGTGGTGGACGAGGGCGCCAGCCGCGCGCTCCACCGGGGCACCTCGCTGCTGCCCGCTGGCGTTACCGAGGTCGTCGGCTCGTTCCACAACGGCGACGTGGTCGAGGTCCGTGACCCCGCCGGTACTGCCATCGCCCGGGGCATGGCCCTGCTCGACGCCGCGGTCCTGCGCACCGTCGTGGGCAAGCGCACCGCCGACCTCCCCGCTCACGTGGCCCACGAAGTCATCCACCGCGACGACCTCATCGTCCTCACCTGACCGCCCCGCCCGTTCCGCCCCGCCCGCGCCCGCATGGGCGCGAAAACTTCGGATTCCCGAGGTCTGCGCGCCCATGCAACCCGGCGGGTGTTGCACCGGGCGTGCATGGGCGCGACGACTACGGATTCACGAGGTCTGCGCGCCCATGCAGACGGGGGAGAGGTCCGCAGGCGGTGCGCGGGCGCGCGTCACAGGCGGCAGCGGCGTGGCTGCGCACCACGAGGATCTCCGCGACGTCGGCGATGGCGGCGGCCAGCGAACCGCTGATGTCGAGGTCGGTCACCCGTACGGTCTGCCAGCCGATCGTCGCCGCCTTGCGGTCACGGTGCTTGTCGCGGTGCGAGGGATCCGCACCCGCGTGCCACACCGGGTGGTCCACTTCCAGCGCTACCTTCACCTCGGGCCAGGCGAAGTCAAGGATGGCCGGCGCACCGGTCGGCAGCGTGAGGGGATACTGGGTCACCGGCGCCGGCAGCTGCTGCCGCTCGATCTCGGCCAGCACCACCACCTCGAGGTCGCTCTGCAGCGCGGCGCGCCACGACGGGCGATTGCGGATCACCCGGGTCATGGTCCTCGTGCCGGGCCGGCGCGGATGGCCGAGGCGGATCAGGGTGTCGGTGATCGTGCCGAACGTGCAGTACTGATCGAGCACTTGCTCCAACGCAGAGGTGCAAACGCGTGGCCCCACCATGTCGGCCGCGTCGAACAGGCTGCGAGGCGGGCTGGTGAGCCGGATCCCGTCGGCGCGCTCGACGACGTCGACCGGATCGATGCGCCTGCAGCGATGGACGATCACTCCGTCGACCGTGGGCGTCGACCCGTGCGGTACCAGGGCGTGCAGCCCGGTCTTGGGCATGCCGCGGAGGTTCCACAGGCGGCACGCCGTGGTGAAGCCGATCATCGATGTTGTCGTATGAGAGCACGTCGCGACCATGCGTTGTTCGTCGCCCACCCTGTAGTGAGCGCTGCAGTAGACGCCGGCGGCGATACGGGTGATCTCGCCACGCCGGCAGAGGTCGGCCACCGTGGCGGGGCTGGCGCCCATGGCGAGGAACTGCGCGTGGGTGACGACTCCGTGGTGCGCAGCGAACCAGGCGGCGAGTCGGGGCTTCCAGATCGGGACACTCATGGTGACCTCCCGAGAACGTGTGTTCAGTTGTCGGGGGAAGCCATCTCGACCCTATCGATGTCGATTCCCGGCTCCATGGGCGCGATTCCCTCGAGAATCCGAAGTTTTCGCGCCCATGCACCCCGCCGCCGCCCAGCTTGGGCGCGACATGTTCGGATATCCGAAGTTTTCGCGCCCATGCGGCTCGAGGCGACGGGTGCGGGCTGGGTCAGCTGGGGTGGGTCAAGCTGGGGTGGGTCAGCTGGGGTGGGTCAGCTGGGGTGGGTCAGCTGGGGTGGGTGCCGGGCGAGGGCTCGGCCGCGGGGGAGGGCTCGGCCTGACCGACGCTGGGGGTCGCTGTCTGGCCGCTGTCGAGGCCGAGTTCGGCGCGCAGCTCGCTGAGGCGGCTCTGGGCCTCGACGTTGGCGGTGGCCTGCTCCACCTCCATGACCCGGCTTTCGACCGAGGCCTCGTTCAGCTCGCCCGACGCCTTGGCCTTGGCGTAGCGGGCCTCGATCTTGGCCTGGACCTCGTTGAAGGTGGGGACGTCGTCGCCGACGGTCTCGTTCAACTGAGCCATCGCCGTGTTCATCTCTTCTTGCATCTTGGCCTGATCGAGTTGCGACAGGAGCTTGGACTTCTCGGCGAGCTTCTGCTGCAACAGGCGGCTGTTCTGCTGGACCGCGGCCTTGGCCGAGTCGGCGGCTTCGGTGGCGTCGAGCACCATGGTCTTCAGCCCCTCGACGTCACGCTCGACCTGGATCAACTGGTTGGCGATGGTCTCGGCTGCGGCGGTGTACTGCGCGGCCTTGTCGGCGTTGCCCGTCTTCTGGGCGTCTGCGGCCATGATCAGGGCCTGGCGGGCGGTGGCATTGAGCTTCTCCAGCTCTCCCATCTTGTCGTTGAGCCGGAGCTGCGACGTCTTCTGATTGGCGATCACGTTGGCGGCCTGCTCCTTGAGCCGGCGGTGCTGAGCCTGGGCCTCGCTGATGGCCTGCTCGATCTGCACAGCCGGATCGGCGTGCTGATCGAAGTTGCGGTTGAACTTCGCGGCGATGTAGTGCCACCACTTCTTGAAGACCTTGAACATGGGCCAGATGCTACTGCCAGGTGGCCGCCCGACGCGCTGGGTCAGCGACCGCTGCTGCGCCTGACACGGGCGCGCAGCTCGTTCAGCTCCGGCATGCCCAGACGAGCCAGGACCGCCACGTAGACGATGACGCCGACGAGGCTCCCGGTGATGGCACGGGTGATGGCGGGGCCCCTGGCGACGCCGCCCACCTGCTCGCTGACCAGCCAGGCCACCTCGGCCATCACCGTGGAGGCCAGGAGGATCTTCCACAGTGCGTCCCAGATGGGCGCCAGCGGGTAGCCGGGAAGCTTGTAGGTCAGCACCTTCAGCCCGAGCACGGCCGCGAGCGCGTATGCCACGGCGAACGACGCGCCGAGGCCGAGCACGCCGTATCGCTGGTAGAGGGCGACGGCCAGGACGATGTTGATCAGGTTCTCGACGACGTTGATCACGAACGGAGTGCGCGCGGTCGTGGTGTGCGTAGAACGCCCGAAGGACGATCAGGTACAGGCTGAACGCGCCAAGACCGAGGGCGAACCCGGCGAGGGCCCGGCTGGTGCGCAACGTGCCGGCCGTGTCGAAGCGCCCCCACTGGAAGCAGGCGGCGATGATCGAGCGCCGAAGAGCGAACAGCCCGAACCCGGCGGGGATGGTCAGCATCGCCACCAGGCGGATGGACAACGAGCTGCGGTCGACGAACCGGTCGCGGTTCTTGGCCAGCACGGCCCTGGTCATCTCGGGCATGAACGTGGTGGCGATGGACATCGCCAGCAGGCCGTGGGGGAGGACGAACAGGATGAACGCCTTGGTGTAGGCGTCCTGGCTGCCGGTGCCGGCCCTGGTCAGGTTCTGGACCACGAGGATGGCGACCTGGTTGGCAACGACGTACCCAAGCGCCCATCCCGACAGCGTCCGCAGCCGGCGGATCGCCGGGCTGTCGAGGGTGAACCGGAACGTCAGCGGGGCATTGACCCGCACCATCGACGGCAGGAGGGCGACGGCCATGACCGCCACCCCGAGCGTGGCCCCCAATCCGAGCGTCCAGCGCAACGAGCCGTTGTAGAGCACGTCGGTCAGCACCGGCACCTGGTCATCCACCGTCGACGGCACCATCAGCAACGAAACGATGATCACGAGGTTGGACAGCGCCGGCACCCATGCCGCGGCGAAGTACCGGCCGCGGGCGTTGAGATACGCGGTGCACAGCGCGTTGACGCCGTAGAACAGCACCTGCAACAGGAACAGCCGGGCCAGCAACGTGCCGACGCGGTGGTACTGGTCGGCGTCGATCTCCGCCGACGTCATCCACGAGTACATCCGGAAGATCAGCGGGGCGGTGATCACGGCAACCGTCGTGAGCACGGCGAGCGCGGCGGTGATGACCGAGAAGACCTCCGCCGTGCCGTCCCGGTCCTGCTCCTCGTGGAGCCGGGTGAACAACGGAACCAGGCTGGCCGAGAGCACCCCACCAAGGAGCAACTCGTAGACCAGGTTCGGTGTGCTGTTGGCCTGGTTGTAAGCGTCGGCGAGGCCGCCCTGACCAAGCACGATGCCGAGCGTGGCGGTGCGGACCATCCCGGTCAGTCGGGACATCGCCGTCCCGCTGGCCACCGCCAGGTTGGACTTGATCAGGCTCACGTGGCGCTCAGGGTGACGGCATCTGCCGGGGCGTCGAGGCCTGGTTGACGTCGTCGACTGCCTGGTGCAGCGCCTCCAGTTGACGGACGATGTCGTCGACCCCGGTCCGCAGCTCGTCGCTGGCGTCAGCGCCCACGCGCACCTCGGCGCCCTGGGAGAGCAGCTCACCCATGCGCGTGGTCAGCAGCCGAAGTGTGCGATCGGTGTCGTCACGGGTGGCTCGGATCCGCTCGGCGCTGTCGATCTGGGACTGCAGCGAGGCCCGGCTGGCGTCATCGCCGGCCCGCTCGAGGCGGACCCGCAGGCCGGGGGCGTTGAGCTGGCGAAGTGTGCCGTCGAGCTGGTCCCCGCGCTGGGCGATCTGGTAGCACTCCTGCACCGCCTTGTCGATCTGCTGGCCGATGGTGCGCATCCGGTCGCGCAGTGGGCCCGCTGTGGTGTCGTCCACCAGTTCGCCATAGCCGCGCTGCAGGCTCAACGCCTGGGACACGTGGCGGCGCCACGGCTCGCCGATGGTGAACGGGTCGATCATCGCCCGGCGGGGCCGCCGCTTGGTGAACGCCAGCCCGCCGGCCACGGCGACAACGACGATGGCGATGATCGCCGGAATCATGCGGCCAAGGGTAACCCGCCGCTACGCGTCAACGGGGGCGATGTCGTCGGCGGTGAGTGTGGCGAGCTCCTCGTTGGACGGGTCGGTGAGCGGGGCGAGGCGCATCGCCTGATGAGCGACAGCAGTCTCGAACAGGTTGCGCACGAATCGGGCGTTGCCAAAGCCGCGGGTCCTCGGTTCGGCGCCGATCATCTGGCGGACCTTGGCCAGCGCGCCGTCGGTCAGCTCGTAGCCGTTCTTGCGGGCGAGCTTGACGAAGATCGTCACCAACTCGTCGTCGGTGTAGTCGGGGAAGAACACGGTCCGCGTGAAGCGGCTCTTCAGTCCGGGGTTGGCGTCGACGAACTCCTGCATCTCGGCCGGATACCCGGCGGCGACGATGGCGATGTCGTCGCGGTGGTCCTCCATGAATTTCACCAGCGTGTCGATGGCCTCCCGGCCGAAGTCGTTGTCACCACCCCGCGCCAGGGCGTAGGCCTCGTCGATCAGCAGCATCCCGCCGAGCGAGGACTCCAGCGCCTGCTGGGTCTTCAGCGCCGTCTGGCCGACGTAGCCGGCAACGAGCTTGGAGCGGTCGGTCTCCACCAGGTGGCCGCGGCTGACGACTCCGATCGAGTGGTAGATCTGCGAGAGCAGTCGTGCAACCGTGGTCTTGCCGGTGCCCGGGTTGCCGGTGAACACGAGGTGATGGCTGGTCTCCATGGTGGGCAGACCGCGCTCTGCCCGGAGTTGTTGCACCTGCAACAAGCTGGTCAGCCGGCGAACCTCGGCCTTGACATTGGCCAACCCGGTGAGCTCGTCGAGCTCGGCGAGCAACTCGGCGATGGGCCGGATCGGCTGCGGGTCGGGGAGTGGTTCCGCCGCCGGCGGAGCGCTGCCGGCCGTGGCGACGGGGGCCCCTCCCTGGCTCGGCCCTGCCGGGGCGGGCTGTGGTGGTGGCGACGCCGTCCCCGGCCCGGCGGGCTGCCCGGGCCGGGCCACACCATTGGCGTCGAGATGGTCGAGCAGCATCGTGCGGAAGCCGTCGATCGCCGTGATCTCGTCGAGCGAGGGGACCAGGTCGATGGCGGCGGCGACGTGCGCCAGCCGCAGCGCCCGCTCGTAGTAGACGTGGGCACGGCGCGTGCCGTTCTTCCCGTCGGCCCGGACGAGCAGGTCGAACAGCACGCTGGGCTGGGTCAGTGTCACCCGCTTGCCCACGAGCAACGCGGTCTGGCGCAGGGTGCCGGCCGTGGTGATCAGCGGCGGATCCAGCAGCGGCCCGAGCGAATCGAGGTAGGCGTCGAGTTCGGAGTCGGTGAAGCGCCCGTCGGCGTCGAACGTGCCGGCGACGATGTTCGAGGCCTCGATCCCGGCCTCCTGGAGGTACGCATCGGGGGCTTTGCCAGTGAGGGTGGCCAACTCGGCGCTGACTGCGCCGATGAACGCGCTCACCGCTGCGGTGAGCGGTGGGGTACTGGCCCGGGTCACGCCGGGTACGGTACCGCCTCGCCGAGGGCGGAGTCACCAGCATGGCGCCCCGCATGGCCGGGATGGCCACGGCATATCCCGATTGACCAGGCGGGGAGAGCGCCCGGTAGCGTCGCTGCACATGTCCGACCGTTTCGAGAGCGTGCAACAGGTGCGCCAAGGCCTGCGCAGCGTCAACTACCTGGCCGACGACGGTATCGCCGGCGTGGCCTTCCTGGCGGATCGGTTGGGCAAGCCGGTGCTCGTCGAGGGGCCGGCCGGGACCGGCAAGACCCAACTGGCCAAGAGCGTGGCGGAGATGACCGGCGCCCGGCTGATCCGCCTGCAGTGCTACGAGGGCCTCGACGAGAGCAAGGCGCTGTACGAGTGGAACTACAAGAAGCAGCTGCTTCGTATCCAGGCGGACAAGCGCAGCGACTCGTGGAGCGAGGTCCACGACGACATCTTCTCCGGCGAGTTCCTGCTCACCCGCCCACTGCTGGAGGCCATCAGCGCCCCCGACCCGGTGGTGCTGCTGATCGACGAGGTCGACCGGGTCGAGGTGGAGACCGAGGCCCTGCTGCTGGAGATCCTGTCCGAATATCAGGTGAGCATTCCCGAGCTGGGCACCATCACGGCCAAGCAGATCCCCCTGGTGTTTCTCACCTCGAACAACACTCGTGAGCTCAGCGAGGCGTTGAAGCGCCGTTGCCTGTTCCTCCACGTCGACTACCCCGACCTGGACCGCGAGAAGCAGATCGTGTTGACCAAGGTCCCCGGCGTGTCGGAGAACCTGGCCGACCAGATCGCCCGCATCGTGCGCAGCATCCGCCAGCTCGATCTGAAGAAGGCGCCCTCGGTCAGCGAGACCATCGACTGGGCCCGGACACTGGTCCTGCTCGGTATCGAGCACATCGACGCCCAGCAGGCCAAAGAGACGCTGCACATCCTGCTCAAGTACCAGACCGACATCGCCAAGGCGGCCAAGGAACTCAGCGTCGACAAGTAGTCGCCGGCTGCGCGGAGGCGGGCAGCAGCCGTTCCTACACTGCACCGATGGACATCGACCGGCTCCCCACCTCCGACGACGAGTGGCGTCGGCGCTTGACACCGGAGCAATTCCACGTGCTCCGCCAGGCGGGCACCGAGCGGGCCTTCACCGGCAAGTATTGGGACACCACCACCAACGGCATGTACCTGTGCGCCGGTTGTGGCACGGAGCTGTTCAGCAGCGACACCAAGTTCGACAGCCATTGCGGGTGGCCCAGCTTCTACGAGCCCATCCAGTCCGACGCGGTGGAGTACGTCGAGGACCGCAGCCACGGCATGGTGCGGACCGAGGTGCGCTGCAGGACCTGCGGTGGTCATCTCGGTCACGTGTTCCCTGACGGCCCGCAGCCCACCGGCGAGCGATTCTGCATCAACTCGCTCTCCATCGACCTGCGCCCGGCCGAGGAGTGACCACGACCCCCGGCTACCGTGGCCGCCATGCTTGACCTGCTCGCCGGATTCGTGGTCGAGCTGCGCAATGCCGGTCTGCCCGTGTCGCTGACTGAGAACCTCGATGCGATGGAGGCGGTGCAACACATCCCGATCGAGGACCGCGAGGCCTTCAAGTACGCCCTGGGCGCCACCCTGGTGAAGAACAACGCCCACTGGCGAAGCTTCGAGACCGTGTTCGAGGTGTACTTCAGCCTGCGTGGTCCGGAGTATCGGCTGGTCGACGGGGACACCGACATCGACGAGATGTGGCGGGAGATGCAGGAGCAACTCGCCCAGGACGGCCGCGGCACGCACGGCGGGTCGATGGACTCGCTGACCCCTGAAGAGATCGCCCAGATGCTGATGCAGGCCCTGCTGAACGGCGATCAGGCGATGATGCGGGCCCTGGCCAAGCAGGCGGTGCAGCGCTTCGCCGGCATGGAACCAGGTCGGCCCGTCGGCGGCACGTACTACCTGTACCGCACGCTGCGCAACCTCGACCTCGACGGCATGCTCGACAAGCTGATGGATGCCAGCCGGGACGAGGTCGGCGGCGAGCTGACCCCGCTGGAGGAGCGGCTGGAGAAGGACGAGTACGAGTCACGCATCGACCAGTTCAAGAAGGAGATCGAAGCCGAGATCCGCCGCCGGCTCGTCGCCGACCGCGGCGCCGAGGCGATGGCCAAGACGCTGCGCAAGCCCCTTCCCGAAGACGTCGAGTTCATGCACGCCTCGCGAGACGAGATGGTGTCATTGCGCAAGGCCCTGCAACCGTTGACCCGCAAGCTTGCCGCCCGCCTGGCGCGCAAGCGCCGCCATGGGCGCAAGGGCCCCCTCGACTTCCGCAACACCGTCCGGCACAGCCTGAGCTACGGGGGTGTCCCCGCCGAGCCGAAGTTCAAGTACCCGCGCCCGGCCAAGCCGGAGCTGATCGTCGTGGCCGACATCAGCGGGTCCGTCGCGGCCTTCGCCCGGTTCACGCTGATGCTCGTCTACGCCATCCAGAACCAGTTCTCCAAGGTCCGCTCGTTCGTCTTCATCGACGGCATCGACGAGGTCACCGACTTCTTCAAGACCACCGAGGACATCCAAGAAGCCATCCACCGGGTCAACACCGAAGCCGACGTGGTCTGGGTGGACGGGCACAGCGACTACGGGCACGCCTTCGAGGTGTTCTGGGAGCGCTATGGCAAGGACGTCGGGCCGAAGTCCACCGTGTTGTTGCTGGGCGACGCGCGCAACAACTACCACGCCTCACAGTCGTGGGTGGTGAAGGAGATGCGCGCCAAGGCCCGCCACGTGTACTGGCTGAATCCAGAGCCGCGTAGCTATTGGAACACGGGCGACTCCATCGTGGGTGACTACGGGACGCACTGCGACGGCGTGTTCGAGTGCCGCAACCTGCGCCAGCTGGAAGCCTTCGTCGAGAAGCTGGCCTGACGCGGCGATGGCCCGGCTGATCTTCGTCCGCCACGGCGAGTCACGGGCCACCATCGATCGGGTCATCGGCGGGCCGCGCACCTGCCAGGGGTTGACCGATCTCGGCCGCCGCCAGTGCGAGGCGCTGGCGAGGCGCTGGTCAGCCGAGGGAATGCGCTGTGACCGGTTGATTGCCAGCAACTTCCGCCGGGCCGAGCAGACGGCAGCAATCCTGGCGCCGGTCCTTGGCGCCGGCACCGAGATCGATCCGGCATTCGGCGAGATCGACCCCGGGCCCAGCGCCGACGGGATGCCCTACGACGAGTTCTTCCGGAGCAACGGGCGGGATCCCGACGACTGGGACAAGGTGGGACCGTTCGGTCACTACTTCGCCGACGGCGAGACGGTGTCGGACATGTTCAACCGGGTGGGCAAGGGGCTGGAGGCGCTGGTGCGCTCGCTCGGCCGGGACGGGTCGGCGGTGATCTGCTGCCACGGGGGCACGATCGACGCCGCGCTTCGCCGAGCGATGCAGGCGCCGCTGATGGGCGGCTTCTCCCTGTTCACCACCAACGCCTCGATCACCGAAGTGCTCAGCGGGGCCACCTGGCGAATCGTCCGCTACAACGACGCCGCGCACCTCAACGGGCTGAGGGGCGATTCGCCGTGACCCGTGCCGACGTGGTGATCGTCGGCGGGGGATCGGCTGGGTCGGTGATCGCCGGGCGGTTGAGCGAGCGGCCGGACCGGCAGGTACTGGTGCTGGAAGCAGGACCCGCCACCTGGGATGCCCGGCTCGACAACCGCTCGTTCTTCGACGCGCTGAGCCTCCCCGGGCGGGTCTGGCCGGCGGTGACCGCCAGCCGAGCCGCGGGCGCCGCGCCGTCGCTGTACGTGCGTGGCCGCGGCATCGGCGGGTCGTCGTCGGTGAACGCGATGGTCGGCTTGCCGCCGTCGATGGCCGATCTCGATCGCTGGGCGGCCGCTGGTGGCTGGGGGCGCGAACTGGCCGGCGTGGAGACCAGGCTGCCGCTGGCCCCACCCGGCGACGACGAGATCGGCCCGCTGGCCAAGGCGATCCTCGGCGCCGACGCTGGCGCCATCCGCGCCCCGCTGACCCGCTTCCCTGATCGGCGGCGCGGCGGGTCCTACGCCGCGTACCTCGAGCCGGTGCTCGACCGGGCGAACCTGGCGGTCATGGGTGACGCCCTGGTCGACCGGGTCGTGCTCGACGGAGACCGGGCCGTGGGCGTGGTGTTGGCCGGCGGTCGTGAGATCGAGGCCGGCGCCGTCATCGTCAGCGCCGGCGCCATCCATTCGCCGGCGGTGCTGCTGCGCAGCGGCATCGCCACGCCGGGCATCGGCGAAGGGTTGCAGGACCACCCGTCGTCGCCCATCGAGGTCCTCGTCGCCGGCGAGTCGTCCGGCTGCCTGCCGATCTCGGTCATCGTGGTGTTCCGCTGTGGCGACGACGTGTTGCAGCTGCTGCCGCTGGAGGGCCTCGGTGGCGGGGCCGGCCGGCTGATGGCGGCGGTGATGACGGTCCGCTCGACGGGCGCCGTCCGCCTGGTCAGCGACGACCCGGCTGTCGATCCCGAGGTCCACTTCGACATGTTGAGCGACTCGCGTGACCAGTACCTGATGGACGTGGCGTTGGATCGGGCCGAGGCGGTCCTGGCCGCGCCCGGTGTGCGCGAGATGGTCGAGGTGACGCGTCTGGACCGCTCAGCGGCGTCGGTGCGCGCCGGCCTCGGTGACTACGTCCATGCCGCCGGGTCGTGCGCGATGGGCCGCGTGTGGTGGATCAGCGCTGCGCCGTGGTGGGCTACGAGTCGTTGTTCGTCTGCGACACCTCGGTGATGCCGTGCGTGCCCTCCGTGAACACCTATCTGCCGGTGGTCATGCTTGCCGAGCGCTTCGCCGCGGGGTGGCTGGCGTCTTCTTCGCCGCCGTCTTCTTCGCCGCGGTCTTCTTCGCCGCGGTCCTCTTCGTCGGGGTCTTCTCCGTAGCGGCCTTCTTCGCCGGCGTCGTGTTGACCGGTGACTTGGGTGGCGGGGGCTCGATGGCCGTGAGCAACTCGTCCAGCGACTCGTGGAGCATGTCCATCATGTCCCACACGTCGGGCACCAGTTCGCGGCAGGCCAGGAACCCGAAGTCGAGCCGCCCGTTGTAGCTCTGCACCGTCATGTTCAGACCCTGGCCGTCGACGATGGCGCTGACGGGGTAGTAGTGGCGCAGCTCGGCCCCCGAGGAGTACAGGGGTTGGGGCGGTCCGGGCACGTTGGAGATGATCAGGTTGAACGGCGGGTTCATCCGGTCGGCGACGTGCAACCGGCTGGCCATGCGCAGCGCCCGGGTGGCGATGGCCGGTGGCAGGAACTGGCTGACGTCCTGGAGGATGTCGGCGCTGATCGGGTCGAACTGGGTCTTTGCCGTGTCCATCGCCTGTTGGATGCGGGCCAGGCGGGCCAGGGGATCGGGCTCGTCGGTGGCCAGGTCAGCGAACAATGCCGAGACCCGGTTCCCGTACGGGGTCTCCTCCTCGCCGGTGCGCACGCTGATTGGGACCATGGCGATCAGCGGGTCCTCCGGCAGGCAGTCGTGGGCCAGCAGGTAGCGCCGCAGCGTGCCGCTGCACAGCGCCATGACCACGTCGTTGAACGTGCACCCCACGGCCCGCCGGATCTGCTTGGCCTGCGCCAGATCCACCGTGGTGTAGGCGAAGCGGCGATGGCGTGAGATCGGGGCGTTGAAGGGTGTCCTCGGCGCCGGTGTCAGCGGCAGTGCCGGGGGTGCGTCGTCGTCCCGGCGAGGGGCCTGCCGCCGTCGGCGGAGAGCATCGCCCACCTTGCCCGGGATGGGCTGGGCGACGATGTCGGCCAGGCTGTGCAGCGCCCCGGAACGGCTGGCGTGGGCGATATTACGGAACGTTCGGATGCCGGCGGCCATCATCTTCGCCGGGCTGCGCATCAGGTCGGCCAGTGCCCGGCGGGTCAGCTCGTCGGGCGTCGGTGTCGGCTCGGGTTCCCAGGGCATCGGCTCGCCCGGCCGCGCCGCCGGATCCGTGTCCAGCATCGTGGCCAGCATGGTGGCCCCGCCCACCCCGTCGATGGCCGCGTGGTGCACCTTGGTGAGCTGGGCGATCAGCCGCCCGTCGTCGACGCCTTCGATCACGTACAGCTCCCACAGCGGGTGAGCCCGGTCGAGCGGTCGGGCGACGATCCGGCTGATGACCTCGGCCAGCTGCTCGGGAGTGCCGGGTGGCGGGACGGCGTGGTGACGCAGGTGGAAGTCGATGTCGAAGTCGGGGTCATCCACCCAATACGGCCGGTCGAGCCCGAAGGGCACCTCCATCAACCGCTGGCGGAACGGCGGGATCATGTGGATGCGCTCCAGCAGCATCCGCCGGGTGGCCTCGTACCCACCCCCGCCCGGCGCGCCCGTCGGGTCGTAGATGCTCAGCGACGACACGTGTCCGAAGGTGGTCGGGTTCTCCATGTTCAAGAAGGCGACGTCGATCCCGTTGAGCTGGCGCATGCTGCGAACCATACCCACCCTCACCCTCACACTCACCCGCCCCGCCCCGCCCCGCCCGCCCCGCCCCGCCCCGCATGGGCGCGAGAACTTCAGATATTCGAAGGTTTCGCGCCCATGCACCCGGGCCGGACTCAGCATGGGCGCGAGGACTTCGGATTCACGAGGGTTTCGCGCCCATGCGGGGCGGGGCCGGGGCGGGGCGGGCGACACGGCCCATGCGGGGCGGGGCCGGGGTGGGTCGGGTGGGCTAGGGCTAGGGGATGGACCGGAGGGCGGAGCGTGCTTCGTCGATGGGGGGAGGGCCGCGGCGCGGTCGGCCGTCGGTGGGCGTGGCGCTGCGGCGCACGGCCAGCCACCAGCCGGCGGCGGCGCAGATCGTGAAGATGAACCACTGAATGGCGTAGCTCAGGTGGGGGCCGTCGTCGTCCAGGGCGGGGAGCGGCATGGGCGACAGCGCGGCGGCGTCGGCGGGTGCCGACGACAGCGCCTGGAGGTACACCGGGGCAACATCCGACCCGAACTGCGGGCCCACCACCGCCACATCGACCCGGCGCACCTGGGTCAGCACCGCCGATGCGTCGTCAGCGGTCTGGCCGGTGCGACGGACCTCGGAGCGCCGCACCCGTGCCGTCACGGTCACCGTCCCGCCAGGCGGCGGTGCGATCGCCACCGTCACGGGCAGAAAGCCGCGGTCGACCAGCACGAGCCGCCCCTCGGCGGTGCGCAACGCGCCCAGCACCTGGCGACCCTGCGTGCCGTCGACCGAGCGGTTCACCACCTCGATGGGTGGGTGGTCCACCCACGTGCCCGTCACGGTGACCGGCCGCCACTCCCACTGCGCCGCCTCGGCGCCGCCGGCCAACGCCGCGCTGGCGTCCACAGGGTCGGCAGCGATCCGCTCGCTGACCGTGCGGTTGAAGGTCCGGCGCTCGTCGAGGCGGCGCAACTGCCACAACCCGAGGTTGACCATGGCCACCATCGCCGCGGCGACGGCCACCGTCAGGGCGATCCACTTCGGCTTGAGCAGGAACCGGTACATGACGACCTCGACGGTAGCGTCGCGGTCGCGTGACCGACCTGCCCGACTTTCACATTCCCCACGCCGAGAAGATCGCCTGGATGATCGACACCGGCGGCTACGCCGTGGAACCGGTGCCGGCCCGGGTGGACACTGATCCGCCCCAGCCCGGGTACCTGTACTCGATCGGGCTGCCCGAGGCGTTCGGCTTCCCCGAGGTGATCGTGTTCGGGCTCACACCGGCAGAGGCCGGCGGGTTGGTCGCCCTGGTAGCCGATCTGCTCCGTGGTGGGACCGAGATCCCGGTCGGGGTGGAGCTCGCCGGCATCTTCGACGGCGAGTTGCGCGCCCGGTTCGCCCCGCTCGAGCCGGACCAGGTGCAGGCATGGCTGCCGTCGTCGGTCACCTGGCGCGGCGCGCCCAGCGACGCCGTGCAACTGCTGTGGCCCGACCGCAACGGGTTCCTGCCCTACGAGGCCGGGTTCGAGCAGCGCCTACGCCGCGCCCAGCCCGTGATCGGCCGCCTCGGCTGAGTCACGGCGGCGGTCCTCGATGATCATCGGCACCCGGTGGTCGGCCAGCAGGTCCACGAACGGGGCGGCGTCGAAGGCTTCCGGCCCGTTGACCCCGGCACCCGTCCATACCCCGTCGCCCAGTAGCTCCAGCGCCACCACGGGGTGGACGGCGGTCTGCCACACCACCGCCTGATGCCCGAACTCGGCCATGGTCCACTCGTTGTCGACCACCTGGTACAGGTAGGTCTGGCGTGGCCGGCCGTCGGTGCCGAGGCCCGTCACCAGGCTCCCGGCACACGTTCGGCCGCGCATCCGCTCGCCCAGCTCTGCCGGGTTGGGCAGCACGGCGGCCACCACGTCGCGCGGGGACACCTGTACCCCGCGTACGGACACGGGTCTGGTGCTGTCCAGGCCGAGCTTGTGCAGCGTGGCCAGGACCTCGAGGAACTCGTCGCCCAGGCCGTACTTGAACGTGACCCGGCCGACGTCCAGCCACCGAGGCATCAAGATGACCTCTTCGTGCTCGACGTTGACGCAGCTCAGCGGGCCGATGCCCTGGGGGAACACGAACGTCTCGGGCTCGCTGAACGGGGCGGTGGTGAACCAGCCACGTCCCCGCTCGTACACCACCGGCGGGTTGAGGCACTCCTCGATGGTGGTCCAGATGCTGAAGGTCGGGGCGAAGGCGTACCCGTCGATGACCAGGTCACCGCCGTCGCGCACGCCCACCTCGTCGATCTGGCTGAACAGGTGGTCGTTGGCGTAGCGGGCGGCCACGTCGCTGAACCCGGGTTCGACGCCCATGCCGCACAGCGCCAGCAAGCCGCGCTCCTCCCACAGGTGGCTGACGGCGAACTGCTCGTCGCCCAGCATCACCCCCGGGAGCCGGTACGGGTCGGTGGGGTGCGGCGAGGACATGTGCATGGCCATGTCGAGGTAGTGGCATCCGGCGGTGAAGGCTGCGTCGAAGATCGGCGGGTTGAACCGAGGGTCGCAGGCGTTGACGACCACGTCGGCGCGCGCCCAGCGGAACAGCTCGACCAGGCCGTCCACGTCGGCGGCGTCGGCGCGCACGGCGGTGACCCGTGCATCCCCGGTGCGCTCCGCGGCCCGCTGGGCTCGGGTGAGGTCCACGTCGGCGATGACGATGGCGGCGAAGGGTTGTCGCCGGGAGGCGATCGAGGCCATCGACGATCCGACGCCGCCCGCTCCGACGATGACGACGCGTAGCCCATGCCCAGCCGATCGCTGCATGGGCGGTCAGCGTAGCTGACTGGAGAGTCAGCGGTCGGGAACGGCCACCGAGGTGCGGTGCTCCGGCCGCTACAGGGCGAACGCCCGCCGCGAGGCCCGGACGGGATCGGCGGATGGCTCGAGCGCCCGGTACGCCGGGCCGGAGGCGAACAGCGTGGCGACCCGTTCGGCGGTCCGGCTTGGCCCCGCCGCGGGTGCGCCGGCCGCCGGCGCGGGCGTTGCCGGCTCGGGCGGGAACAGGCTGGTGATGACGGGCACGGCACCAGTGTGGGCGGCCACGTCGGCCGTGTCTACTCGCTGATCCATCAGTCAGCCTGAGCCAGGGATCAGCGCAATCGGGTGCCGGTGACCGGGCAGGCGCCGCTAGAGTCTGGCCCGATTCGCATCACGAGCGAACGTCACCGGTTCGCCGGCGTCGTTCCGGCAACCGGGGAGGAAGCCCCACGGTGCCTACCCACCCAGGTGGGGATGTGGTCCCGGTGACGGGGCAACGAGCTTCCGGTGATGCGTCGTCCGGCAACTGCATCCATTCCCACGCATCCAGCCCCAGGAGGTCGACAGCATGGCACCGACGCCGCCCCCCGTGACGGGTGCGTGGTTGCCTGGGCGTCCGGTCGGGCCGCGGCAGTTCTTCCGCCTGGGGCGCCCGCTGGCTCTCGACGGCGGCGCCACGCTCCCCGACGTCACCTTGGCCTACGAGACCTGGGGGACGCTGGACGACGACGCCTCCAACGCCGTGCTGGTCTGCCACGCCTGGACCGGTGACAGCCACGCCGCCGGCAATCCGTCACATCCCGGGTGGTGGGAGGGGGCGATCGGGCCGGGGTTGGCCATCGACACCAACCGCTGGTTCGTCGTGTGCCCGAACGTGCTGGCTGGGTGCCAAGGGTCCACCGGTCCGGCCTCGGCGCATCCCGACGACGGCATGCCCTACGGCAGCCGGTTCCCCGTGGTCACCATCCGTGACATGGTCCGGGCCCAGGTCCGCCTGGCCGACCATCTCGGTGTGCGCCGGTGGGCGGCGGTGATCGGCGGCTCGATGGGTGGGATGCAGGTGTTGGAGTGGGCGATCACCTATCCCGACCGTGTGGCCGCGGTCGTCCCCATCGCCACCTGCGCTGCGGCGACGGCGCAGCAGATCGCCTGGGGGGCGATCGGGCGGCGGGCGATCCGCCTTGACCCGAAGTGGCGCGGCGGGGACTACTACGACGCCGCCCCGGGCGACGGCCCCACCGAGGGCCTGTCCGTAGCCCGGATGGTCGCCCAGGTCACCTTCCGCAGCGACAACGTGTTCACCGACCGCTTCGGCCGTGACGTGGCCGACGGGGCCACCCTGCGCGATCACCTCGACCTGTGGCAGCGGTTCGAGGTGGAGCGGTACCTCGACTACCACGGCGACAAGCTGGCCCGCCGGTTCGACACCAACAGCTACCTCACCATTGGCAAGGCGATGGACCTGCACGACGTCGGCCGCGGCCGCGGCGGCATCGACGTGGCGATGGCCCGGATCCAGGTCCCGTCGCTGGTGCTCGGCATCTGGAGCGACATGCTCTATCCCGAGTACCAGCAGCGCCAGATCCACGCCCTGTTGAGCCGCGGTGCCGCCAGCACCTATGTGGGGATCGACTCGCCCCACGGGCACGACGCCTTCCTGATCGACGTCGATCAGGTGGGTGGGGCGCTGGCCCGGTTCCTCTCAGGCCTCGGCTGAGCCCGGTTCGTCGGGCGAGTCGGCGGGCGCAGCGTCGCCTGCCGTGTCGTCGGGCTCGGTGGCGGCCGATTCGGCGTGGCGGGCGATCACTGCGTCCATCGCGGCAACGGTCCGGCTGGTGACGGGGAAGCGCAGGACGATGTCGAGCGCCTCCGATGCGTCAACGAGCGGAGCGATCAGGTACTGCTTCCTGCCCCGAGGCGCCTGGGCCACGGCGCCGATGATGCGGTAGTCGCCGTGGGATCGGCGTAGGCCGTCCCGGCGGATCAGGGTCAGGTTGCCGTCGGGGTGGATCGACCCGCGCATCTCCTTCATCCGCCCGGCGGGCGCCAGCCCGTTGGCCTGGATCTCCTGGCCGACGCACAGGAAGCGGTGACCGTCCTTGGACGACCAACTGGGCTCGATCCGGTAGGACAGCCACAGCATCCCGGCACAGACGACGAATGCGCCGATGACGATGAGCGTGTCGCGCACGTCTACCAGCATGGCTCATGCGAGACTGGGGATCGTGCTAGCCGCCGAGATCACCGACCCGAAGAACGCCAGAGCGATCCTGTTGGCGGCCAGCGGGTTGGTGGCGTTGGCGGTCGTGTTGACGGTGGGAACGGTGTGGTGGTGGCGGCGGACGAAGGCCGAGCATCCCGCGCTTGGGCCGTTGGCCACCATGGGCCAGGCCCGCTGGAAGGCAGCGGACCCCGAGGAGCGTCGGCGGATCCTGGACAGCATGCGACCGGAGGCCGGTGCCGTGGACGTGGTCGACGGCGTCGACGCCGTGGATGCCCATGATGCCGTGGATGCCCTCGACGCCGTGGATGCCCTCGACGCCGTGGGGGACGCTGCCGAACCTGCGGAGCCGGCGAGTGGCTCGGCTGAGTCGGCCACCGCGTCGGCTGAGTAGGGTCGGTCGGCGTGGCCGAGGACTTCGACATCGAGGCAATGCTCCAGCGGTTCCGTGACCGGGCGGCGGCGGTGAAGAGCCGGCCGCTCCCGCCGGTGGCCGGGGAGGAGCGGCGGCGCTTCGTCGAGCAGGCCCAGGTGGACTTCCGGGACTTCGCCATCGTCGGTGACGCCCAGGGCGCGCTCGAGGATGGGTTCCTGGTGCTCCGCGTCGACCTGCGACCTCCCGACCAGCGCACGTGACTCGCCCGCCGCAGCGCTCGGCAGCGCTGGCGGCGTGTTGCCTGGCGGTCACGGTGTGGGGCATCGGCCCGCTGGTGGTGCACGAGATCTCCGCCGACGCCCCGGCCCTGCTGTTCTGGCGGTTGCTGCTGGCGCAACCCGTCATGCTCGGCCTCGCCGTGGCCACCGAGCGACGCCTGCCATTGCGTCAGATGTTGGCCATCTGGCCAGCGGGCGTGCTGTTCTCCTTCTCCTCGTTGGCCGGCTTCACCGCCTTTCGCACGACGTCGATCGCCACCGCCACCCTCATCCAGGCGTTGACGCCACTGGTGGTGATGGTCGTCGCGCCGCGGTTGTTCGGGGAGCGGGTCTCCGGCCGGACGGTCGCCCTCGGCGCCGTGGCGCTGACGGGTATCTCCCTGGTCGTCCTGGCGGCGCGCAGCGGGGGCGAGGAGAGCCTGCACGGCGACCTGATGGCGGTGATCTCGCTGGCCCTGTTCGCCGCCTACTTCATGTACGCCAAGCGGGCGCGGGACCGTGGCCTGGGCACGGCCACCTTCCTCGGAGGCGTGTTCATGGTCGCCGTCGTGGTGATGACGCCGGTGTCGTTGACGATGAGCGACGACGTCCTGGCCCTGACGGCCAAGGACTGGATCCTGATCACCGGGTTGGTCGTCGGTCCCGGAGTGCTCGGCCATGGGTTGATGACCTGGTCACAACGTGACCTCAGCGTGACCACGGCGTCGCTGTTGACACTGGCCAGCCCGGTGGTGTCCACCGTGGGCGCGTGGCTCATCGACCACCAGAAGTTGGCGCCGCTGCAGGTGGTGGGCATCCTCGTCGTGCTGGGGGCGCTGGCCGGCATCGTGTGGTCGCGGCGCCGGTAACGGCGTTGTGGGCCGGTGCGCCCGCCCGCTAGATTTGGCCCCCGCAACAATGCGGACGTGGCTCAGCTGGTAGAGCATCACCTTGCCAAGGTGAGGGTCGCGGGTTCGAATCCCGTCGTCCGCTCCACGAGTTTCCCGTCGCCGGGGGCCAGTCCGAGGTCGGCAGGGACACACACTCGACGGCCGCTGGCGCCTGTTCGATGGGTCGTTACGATGGCGGTAGCTCCACCTGAGGAGGCAACTATGGAATATCCCGCCGTCCTGACCGTTCGAACTCCTGAGCGGATGAGCAACTGGCGACCACTGGTCCAGTGGCTGCTGGCGCTTCCGCATCTCGTGGTGTCCTGGGCCCTGAGTTACCTCTCCGGCGCGGTGGCCGTCGTGAGTTGGTTCGCCATCGTCTTCACCGGTCGTCTCCCCGAGGGCTTGGCCAACGTGCAGGCGATGGTGATCCGCTACTCCACCCGGGCCAGCCTCTACGCCGGGTTCCTGCACGACAGCTACCCACCGTTCGAGTTCGCCGCCACACCCAACGAGCCCGGTGGCACACCCGTCGAGGTTTGGCTGCGGCCGTCGCTGTATCAGCGCAATCGCGTCTCGGTCGGGTTCCGCCTCATCTTGGCCATCCCGGCACTGCTCTACGCGATGGCCATCGGCATCGTCGGCGCGGTGTGCTGGTTCCTGGCCTTCTTCGCCGTGCTGTTCACCGGTCGCTGGCCGGCCGGCCTGCATGCGTGGGTCACGGGGTCACAGCAGCGTCAGCCTGCGCCTCAACGCCTACCTCTCGCTGCTCACCGACCAGTACCCGCCGTACTCGCGCGACTGAAGCGACCACATGCGCACGATCGACGCCGTCGAGCAGTTCGTTGTGTCCCTGCCGGAGGTCACCGAGGGACTGAAGTGGGGCAACCGCACGTGGCTCGTGGGCGGCACGGGGTTCTGCTGGCCACGGCCGCTGTCGGCCAAGGACGTCGAACTGCTCGGCGACCAGCAGCGCGTCCCGGCGGGTGACATCGTCGCCGTGCGCACCGCCGACATGCACGAGAAGGCGGCGATCCTGTCGTCGGGCGCGCCGGGTGTGTTCACCATCCACCACTTCCGGTCATCCCCTGCCCTGCTGATCGAGCTGCGCCGCGCCAAGCCGGCAGTGGTCAAGGAACTGATCGCCGACGCCTGGTTGGCCGTCGCGCCGAAGAAGCTGGCGGCACTGCACGCCGAGGCGGTGTTGGCGGCGGCCCGCTGAGAGCGGCTCGGCGGCGCGGCGTTACCGTGGCTCGATGGAACTGAGTGGAACGTCCGCGCTGGTCACCGGTGGCGCCGGTGGGCTCGGATCGGCGACGGTGCGGCGGCTGGCCGCGGCCGGGGTCGCCGTGGTGATCGTCGATCGTGATGTCGACGGCGCGTCGAGGGTGGCGTCCGAGCTGGGCGAGCGAGTCGTGGTCACGGGTGGTGACGTCGCCGACGAGACCGACGTGCAGGCGGCCGTGGATGCCGCCCAGGCGCTCGGCCCACTGTCGATCGTGGTCAACATCGCCGGGGGCGCCGCCGGCGGCATCGGGCGGACCATCGGTCGTGACGGGTCGCCGCACTCGCTCGACGCGTTCATCGGGACGATGACGATGAATGCGGTCGGCACCTTCAACGTCACCCGCCTGGCGGCTGCAGCGATGGCCGGCAACGAACCCGACGAGGACGGCCAGCGGGGTGTCATCGTCAACACCGGGTCGTTGGCCGGGTTGGAGGGCCAGACCGGGCAGGTGGCTTATGCCGCGGCGAAGGCGGCGATCCTGGGCATGACCCTGCCGCTGGCCCGTGACCTGTCGGCCATCGGCGTGCGGGTCTGCGCCATCGCGCCCGGCACGATGGGCACGCCGATCATGATGACGGCTCCCCAGGCTCTGCAGGAGCGCCTGGTCGCCGACATCCAGTTCCCCAAGCGGATGGGCAAGCCCGACGAGTTCGCCCAGCTGGTCGAGATGATCGTGCGCAACCCATACCTGAACGGGGAGAACTTCCGGCTCGACGGCGCCCTGCGGTTCCCGCCGAAGTAGCCCGGGTCAACGCGGCGGCCCGGGTCGCCGGTCCGAGTCGACCGCGGCACCGGCCGTCGTCCATGCTCTTGTCGACTGCACGACAGCGCCCCCACAGGCGCCCATCGACCACGAGGAGCGAGCCGCCATGGGATGGGACTTCCAGACAGACCCGGAGTACCAGGCCAAGCTCGACTGGGTCGACCTGTTCGTGCGCGAGCAGGTCGAGCCGCTCGACTTCCTGTTCCCCCATCAGCAGTACGTGCCCCTCGACGAGGGGCGCCGGCGGATCATCGACCCGCTGAAGCAGGAGGTCAGGAGCCAGGGTCTGTGGGCCACGCACCTCGGCCCGGAAGCTCGGCGGTCAGGGCTACGGGCAGCTCAAGCTGGCGCTGTTGAACGAGATCCTCGGGCGGTCGACGTGGGCGCCGATCGTGTTCGGGACCCAGGCGCCCGATACGGGCAACGCCGAGATCATCGCCCACTACGGGACCGACGAGCAGAAGCGCCAGTACCTGCAGCCGCTGCTGGACGGGGAGATGTTCTCGAGCTACTCGATGACCGAGCCCCACGCCGGCGCCGACCCGACGATGTTCACCACCCGTGCCGTTCGTGACGGCGACGAATGGGTGATCAACGGATGGAAGTACTTCTCGTCGAACGCCAACAGTGCCTCGTTCCTCATCGTCATGGCGGTGACCAACCCTGACGTCAGCCCGTACAAGGGGATGTCGATGTTCCTGGTCCCGACGGACACGCCGGGGGTGAACATCGTGCGCAACGTGGCGATGTGGGGCGAGCCGATGAACGAGGGCTCGCACGCCCTGATCCACTACGAGGACGTTCGTGTGCCCGCGTCGGCCGTGCTGGGTGGCGAGGGCCAGGCCTTCGTCATCGCCCAGACCCGGCTGGGCGGCGGGCGGATCCATCACGCGATGCGCACGATCGGGCTGGCCCAGAAGGCGATGGACATGATGTGTGAGCGAGCGCTGAGCCGCACCACCCAGGGCAGCCTGCTGGCCGACAAGCAGTTCGTCCAGGGGTTCATCGCCGACTCGTACGCCCAGCTCACGCAGTTCCGCCTGTTCGTGCTGTACACCGCCTGGCAGATCGACACCTACAACGACTACAAGCGGGTTCGCAAGGACATCGCCACCGCCAAGATCGTCATGCCCACCGTGTTGCACGACATCGCCTGGCGGGCCGTGCAGGTCCACGGGGCGCTGGGTACGAGCAACGAGATGCCGCTGATGGGCTACGTGCACAACAGCGGCGGTGATGGGCCTGGCCGACGGTCCCACCGAGGTGCACAAGATCACCGTCGCCCGTCAGGTGTTGCGCAACTACCGCGGCACCGATGGGATGTGGCCCACCGAGTGGCTGCCCGCCAAGATGGATGCCGCCAAGGAGCGCTACGCCCACCTGCTCGAGTTGGAGGTGGGCAACCTGTGATCGACATCGACCGGCTGGGCGCGTGGCTTGACGGACAGCCGCTCGCCGGGCGCGGTGAGCCGATCACTCATCGGCTGATCACCGGCGGGTCGCAGAACGAGATCTACGAGATCCGCCGAGGTGACCTGCACGCCGCGCTGCGGATCCCCCCGCCCGGCGCGCCGCGTCGCGCGACGAGGGCATCATGCGCGAGTGGCGCATCGTCAAGGCGCTGGACGGCACCGACGTGCCACACGCCCCGGCCATCGCCGGCTGCGGCGACACGGCGGTTCTTGGGCGGGCCTTCTACCTGATGGGGTTCGTCGACGGGTGGTCGCCCGTCGGGCTGGTCTCCTCCGACGGTTCCTCTCTGGCGTGGCCGGCGCCGTTCGACACCGACATCGAGGCCCGCCGCGGCCTGGGCTACCAGCTGGTCGAGGGGATCGCCCTGCTCGGCGGGGTCGACTGGCAGGCCAAGGGCCTCGGCGACCTCGGCCGCCCCGACGGCTTCCATGACCGTCAGGTCGGGCGCTGGACGGCCTTTCTCGAGCGGATCGCCGGACGCGAACTTCCCGGGTTCGACGTGGCCTCGGCATGGTTGGCGAGCCGCCGGCCGATCGACTTCGTTCCCGGGTTGATGCACGGCGACTACCAGTTCCCCAACGTGATGTTCAGGCACGGCGCGCCGGCGCGTCTGGCGGCCATCGTCGACTGGGAGATGGGCACCGTCGGCGACCCCAAGCTCGACCTCGGCTGGGTGCTGCAGAACTGGCCGAAGGACACCACGGCCCCGTCGCTGAGCCGGTTGACGTTCGTCGACATGACGGGCATGCCGACGCGGGACGAGGTCCTGGCGCACTACGCGTCCATCTCCGGCCGTCAGGTCGACGACATCGACTACTACGTGGTGCTGGCCAAGTGGAAGTTGGCCATCGTGCTCGAGCAAGGCTTCCAACGCGCCGG
>JBAOHQ010000013.1:0-7948 GCA_037045185.1 Ilumatobacteraceae bacterium | reverse complement strand
GCGCCGCCTGATGCTGACGTGGCGCGCTCCAGACCCAGCGGGTCGCCCGCTCGGCGAACTCCGCCTCCCGCTCGATGATCCCGAAGGCTCGATCGGGGACGACCTCGACGAGGGCGTTCGCCCGCAGGAAGGCCTCCATCTCGGTCGTCGAGTCGGACTCCGGCCAGTACTTGACGAGATATGCGGCAACGACGGCGTCGATCCGTGAGGGCTCGACGTCATTCGTGGTCACGGAGGCGGACCCCTCCACCGAGACGCACTCCACCGTGTCGGCGACGGCGATCACGCACTGCGGGTTGGCTCGCAGGTTGCGCACCTTGCGGGCACCGGGAGCGCACGAGAACCAGAACCGGTCCGGCGACGCCAGCCACACACCCCACACCGGCATGGCGTGCGGGCGACCGGTAGCCGATGCCGTGACCACCCAATAGTTGCGGTTGGCCATCAACCGCTGCTCGGCCCACGACCACGGCAGCACTCCTGCGGGGTCGGCAGGGACGCCGTAGCCGGCCATGTCAGGTCGCTGGGCACGGGGCATGGTCGGGAGTGTAGGACGCCTTCCCGGGCCGCCGGGCTACGGTTTCGAGCCGCGCCTGATGACCTCTTTCAGCAGTACATCGGTCACCGGTGTTGGCAGCTTCTCCAGCAACGAACGACCCTGGGCTGCCTTCACCGAGTACGCCGGGCCCGGCCGCTTTGGCAGTGAGTGCCTTGAGAACGGCCTCGGCCAGGATCTTCGGATCGCTCGCGTGCTCGCCCTCGCCGACGGCGGCGCCTCGCATCCCGCGCAGGTATGGTCCGAACAGCGTCGACGCCTCTGCGGCACGGTCGAAGTTCGGTCCGATCGCCGCGGTCATCTCCGTCTTGAACGGGCCCGGCTGGATCTTGATCACGTGCATGTTCAGCAGGGCCAACTCACGGCGCAACGAATCGGAGTACGCCTCGATCGCGTGCTTGGTCATGGCATAGGCCCCGTTGAACGGCGCCCCACTCTGCCAGCCGGTCTCGGAACTGATGTTGACGATCCGCCCAGCACGCGTGCGCAGCAGGGGGAAGAAGGCCTGGTTGACGCGGTAGGTGCCGAACACATTGACCTCGAACAGCCGGCGGAGGGTCTCCTCGGGCATCTCGATCATCGACCCGACGGCCAGGATGCCGGCGAAGTTCACCAGGCCGTCCAGACCGTCGACCTTGCGTGACACCTGGGTGACCGCCTTCTTCACGCTGGCGGTGTCGGTCACGTCGAGGGCGACCGGCACGACGTCGACGTCCTGGCGTAACCGCTTCAGCGCGGCCTGGTCGTAGTCGGCGGCGAACACCTGCCACCCCTTCTTCACCAGCAGCTGGGTGGACGAACGGCCCAGACCACCCGCCGCCCCGGTGATGAACACCGCTCGCTGACGCTCCTCGGACACGGGACCCTCCTTGCTCGTTCTGACCCCACGGTATTCCCGCGCCCGGGTACGCAACCAATGCGACGGCGGCACGACGCCCGGCACCCCGCCTCACGCCGTCCGCTTCACGCCGTCCGCCTCACGGCGCTGGCCCGTGCGAACCGTGGGCCCGGCCGATCGGCTCGCTGACCTCGGCGCTCCTCTGCCGATTCGCCATCCCGCGCAGGGTCGTTCCGTCCGGGAGGTGAATGGTGATCGCTCGGTCCGCTGCCAACGTGACCCGCCACTGCCCGCGGTGCATCTGGGCGTGATGGGACCAGCACACCGGCACGAGGTTGTCGAGGTTGGTGAGCCCACCCCAGCGCCACCACGTGACGTGGAGAATCGTGCAGTCACCGACGGGAACGGTGCAGCCAGGGACCGCACACGTGGCGTAGCACGCCCGCAGGACACGGCGTTGCGCCGGGTTGGCCAGCCGCGCCGTCCGGCCGAGGTTCAGCACTCCTGGTGCGCCGACGACCGACCCCCCGTCCAGCACGACGGTGACCTGGCGGGCCCGAGCGCGCATCGCCGCCACCACCGAGCCGGGGAGCTCCACCGGGATCCCGGGATCGATGCGCGGGCCGTCGCGGTAGCGACGATCCTCGACGATGATGTACTCGGGGCGGCCGCCGCCGTGGCGGCCGCCGGGGCCGGTGATCAGGCCGATCAGGGCGTGGCCGCGCAGGAACGACTCACGCTCACGGAGATCGATGGGCGCCCCCGCCGGCATCCCACCGGCGTGGAACAACGCGTCTGCCGCCGTGCTCAGCCGGCTGGTGGCCGACACCGCGGTCTCCGGGTCCATGGCGAGCTGCCAGTAGTGCATCCCGTCGTCGGGCCCGACCCACGTGCGCAGCCGGACGCCTGCCTGCTGTCGAGCCAGCATCGCCATGCCATCGTCGGCATCGAGCTCCCGCTCGACCTGGCGGAGGTGTGTGGCGAACTCGGCCGGTGTGGTGTCCCGGGCAACGTCGACCAGTTCGTCGGCGCGCTGTACGAATCGCTCCCGCTGGGCATGGTCGAGGCGGCGGATCGCCCCGCCGAGCCGATCGAGGTGCGCCGCCGACAGCTCCCCCAGGGCGAGTGCCGCGCCAAAGGCGGGCACGCGCTGGGCCACACCAGCGCGGTCGAGCACGCCGGAGGCGTCCCGGCCGTCGAGCCAGGGACCGGCCGCCAGGTCCCGCTGTGGGACCGGCGACAGCTGACGCAACGCCGAGGCGCACACCAGTCGCTGCGACTCGAGCACGGCGATGAGCCGGGAGATCCCCACCAAGGCCGCATCGATGACCGACCGATCGACGCAACCGGCACGGACCGCGAGCGCGTCGGCCAACCAGTGCGCCGTCTGAGCACTCTGCGACGTCGGCGCCGTCTGCGCACTCTGGGACGTCTGCGTGGTCTGCACAATCACCTCCCTGAACTGGTCACCGCCAGGTCGCCCGGGCGCTGGCCACGGTTGACGATTCGCTCGGGGAAGCTGACCATCACCCTACCGAATCGAACACACGTTCGCAACCTCGACCAAGGAATTCCCTGGCGGTGGACCGCGCCGTCACTCGGCTTCGAGGAACTCCTTGAGCCGCTGGGCGCGCAACGGGTGGCGCAACTTGGCCAGCGTCTTGGCCTCGATCTGGCGGACCCGCTCACGGGTCACACCGAAGGCCCGGCCGACGTCCTCGAGCGTGGCCGGCTTGCCGTCGTCGAGCCCGAAGCGCATCCGCACGATCTCCCGCTCACGGTCGCTGAGATCGTCGAGGGCCCGCTCCACCGCCTCGGCCAGCATCCGCTTGGTGGCGATGTCGGCCGGAGCATCCACCGTGAGGTCCTCGATGAAGTCGCCAAGGCTGGAATTCTCCTCCTCACCCACCGGCGAGTCCAGCGACAGCGGGTCCATCGAGATCCGCAGGATGTCACGAACACGGTCGACGGGCATCGCACAGCGGGCCGCGACCTCGTCGATGGTGGGCTCGCGCTCTAGTTCCTGGTGCATCTGGCGCTGAGTCCGCAGGACCCGGTTCATGTGCTCCACCATGTGCACCGGGATGCGGATGGTCCTGGCCTGATCGGCGATCGAGCGAGTGATCGCCTGGCGGATCCACCACGTGGCGTACGTGGAGAACTTGAAGCCCTTGGTGTGGTCGAACTTGTCGACGGCGCGCATCAACCCGAGGTTGCCCTCCTGGATGAGATCGAGCAGTTGCATCCCCCTGCCGCTGTAGCGCTTGGCGATGCTGACCACCAGGCGCAGGTTGGCCTGGATGAGCTGGCTCTTGGCATCCTGGCCACCGCGCACCACACGGTTGAGCCGCCGCCGCTCCAGCACATCAGGTGCGTCGGCGGGCAGCTGGGCCAGCCGCTCGGCGGCGCGGCTGCCGTCCTCGATCGCCTGGGCGAGACGGCGCTCGTCCTCGGCCGTCAGCAACTCGACCCTGCCGATCTCCTTCAGGTACATCTGCACCGTGTTCCCCGAGCCGTCGCCGCGCTCAGGCGGCCGCGGCCGGCGCGGGGCGTCGGCGCGCCGCCGGGCGCTGACCCGCGTCGGCGTCGGGGGCCGGATCCACGATCACCGGTAGCTCACCGGTGGTGTCGGCCACCTCCGTCGCCGCCTGAATGGTGATCCCGATCGCCGACAGGCGGGCCTCGACGTCCTCCAGCAGCTCGGCGCTGAGCTCCACCGCACGCAAGACGTGGGTGACCTCGTCGGCGTGGACGCTGCCGACGATGCGGCCGCGGATCAGCAGCGCCGACCACTCGCCCTGATCGATCGCGTCATGCGGAGATTCGATTGTTCGGTCGAACACCCCGTCGGTCACTGGAGCTCCTCGTTGGGCGGCGCACTGCGCAGCACCAGCCAAGTTAGCAAGCGGTCGATGGCTGCCTCCGCGGTGGCGGGGTCGTCCACCGCCTCCAGATCCCGGCGTGCCGCGGCGTCGTCGCGAATCTCCTCGGCGTTGGTGACGCGGATGCGCCGGCTCAGTAGGCGGCGCGCCGCAGCGGCCAACAGGTTGAGCGCCTCCAGCCGCGGATCGGCGTCCAGGTCGGCCACCGACGCCCGTTCGAGCAGCTCACGGGCCTCGGGGTCGGCGGCAGCCAAGGCCGCCTCGACGTGTCCCTCCGACGCGGCCACGGCCAGGAACGCCCGGCGGCAGACGTCGTCGGCGAACATCTCCTCGATCAACCAGTCGGCCATCACCTCCCAGCGCTGCATGAGCAGGGCGACGGCGACGAACTCGGCGTTCTCCGCGGCGCCCACCCGGCGGGTGGGCGAGATGCGCACCTGCGGGCGCGTGGCGCGCCGCTCGGCGAGTTGCACCAGCTGCGCCGGCGGCAGCTCCAGCTGCACGGCGACCTGGCTGGCGTACTGATCGCGCACCAGGCGGGAGGGATGCTCGTTGATCACCGTCATCGCCGCCTCCGCCGCCCGGGCGCGGTCCTCGGGCGAGCGCGCCGGGCGGCTGGCCAGCGCCCGCTGCAGCCGGAAACCGAGGAACGGCAGCGCCCCGGACACCGCGGCCGGCAGGGCCTCGGGGTCCGCGACGCTGAGATCCCCGGGATCCTTGCCCTGCGGGAAGCGGGCAACCTTGACCTCGACCTCGTAGCGCTGCTCCCACTCGTAGAACTTCTCCGCAGCGCCCTGGCCGGCGGCGTCGGCATCGAAGGCCAGCACCACCCGGCTGGCGAAGCGCTTGAGGATCCGCACGTGCTCCTCGGTCAGCGCCGTCCCGCACGTCGCCACGGCCCGCTTGACGCCGGCGCGATGGAAGCCGATGACGTCGGTGTAGCCCTCGCAGATCACCACCTCGTCGGATGCGACGATCTCCGCCTTGGCCCAGTTCAGCCCGTACAGGGTCTTCGACTTGCTGTAGATCGGCGTCTCCTGGCTGTTCTTGTACTTCGCCGGGTCGCTTGAACCGGGCAGGATCCGCCCGCCGAACGCCACGGCCTCACCGGTGTCGGAAAAGATGGGGAACAGCACCCGGTTGCGGAACTGGTCCTGCATCCGCCCGGCCTTGTTCTTGAACGCCAGCCCGGTGGTGGACAACACCTCGGCGGGCGCCCCCAGGCCGCGGCTCAGCGCATCCCACTCGTCGGGCGCCCAACCGAGCCTGAACTGCCGGGCGACCTCACCCGACAGGCCGCGCCGGCGCAGGTAGTCACGCGCCGGGCGGGCATCCGCCGCCGTCAGCAATCGCTCGTGGTACCACTCCACCGCGGCGTGCATCGCCTCGATGAGCTGCTTGCGCCGCTGGCGGTCACGACCCTCGCCACCCGTGGTATAGCGCAACTGGATGCCCACCGTGGCGGCCAGCTGCTCGACCGCCTGGGCGAAGTCCACATGCTCGAACTCCTGCACGAACTTGAACACGTCGCCGCCGGCGCCGCAACCGAAACACTTGTACCGGCCGGTCTCCTCGCGAACGTTGAACGAACCGGAGCGCTCGGCATGGAAGGGGCACAGACCGACCCAGTTGCGCCCGACGCGCTTGAGGGCCACGTGCTGGCCGATGACGTCGACGATCGAGACGGTGGCGCGCACGCGCTCGAGGTCCTCGTCGACGATGGCCATACGCGGGTCACCCTACCGAAGGCCCGGCGAAGCGGCGCCCGTGGTTCAGCGCTCGCTGGGCGGCGGGAGGTGCTCGTCGGCGCCCACCGAGATGGTGTCCAGCCGCGCCTGCTTGAGCGAGAAGGCGATGGACGCCACCAGGACCAGGGCGATGACGATGAGCGAGACCGGCGTGGTGATGTGATACCAGCGGGCGATGAGCATCTTGATGCCGACGAACGCCAGGATCACGGCGAGTCCCTGTTGCAGGTAGCTGAACCGGGCGTGGAGGTCGGCGAGCAGGAAGTACAGGGCGCGCAGGCCGAGGATGGCGAAGGCGTTGGAGGCGAACACGACGAACTGCTCGTGGCTGACGGCCAGCACCGCCGGCACCGAGTCGACGGCGAACAGCACGTCCGTGGACTCCACCAGCAACAGCACGGCGAACAGCGGCGTGGCCATGCGCTTGCCGTCGATCTTGGTGAACAGGCGCTGACCGTCGGTCTCCGGCGAGGTCCGCACCGCACGGTTGATCAGCTTGAGGAACCGGCTGTCGCCGGGGTCCATGTCCTCGTTGTCGCCGAACATCAGCTTGCCCGCCGTGTACAGCAAGAACGCACCGAACACGTACAGCACCCAGTCGAAGCGCTCCAGCAGGGCGACGCCGGCGAAGATGAAGATCGCCCGGAGCACCAAGGCGCCGAAGATGCCCCAGAACAGCACCCGGTGCTGGTAGCGAAGCGGGACCTTGAAGTAGCTGAAGATCAGCGCCCAGACGAACACGTTGTCGACGCTGAGGCTCTTTTCGATGAGATAGCCCGACAGGTACTCCCCCGTCGCCGCGCCACCGAACCACCACAACACGACCAGGGCGAACGACACCCCGATCGAGATCCACACGACGGACTCGATGACGGCCTCGCGCGTCGACGGCTCGTGGGCGTCACGGTGGAACACCACGAGGTCGACGAGCAGCAGGGCGACGATGAGCCCGAGAAGGACGATCCAGTGCCACGCACGTACGTCCAGCTGGACGAACGTGGACGCAGCGAGGATCACGATGATGGACGACGCGACGCGAGGAGAGCCGCGGCGCCTACTTCGTGTCGGCTTTCGAGCCGCCGATCACTGCCTGCGCTGCCGCAAGGCGAGCGATCGGGACGCGGTACGGGCTGCAACTCACGTAGTCCAACCCGGCGTCGTAGAACAACCCGATGCTCTCCGGGTCACCACCGTGCTCACCGCACACACCGAGCTTGAGCCCCGGCTTGGTCTGCCGGCCGCGCTTGGCGCCCATGCGCACCAACTCGCCGACACCGGATTGGTCGATGGTCTCGAACGGGTTGCGCTTCAGCAGGCCCTGCTCCAGATACGCCGGCATCATCCGGCTCTCGACGTCGTCACGGCTGAATCCGAAGGTCATCTGGGTGAGGTCGTTGGTCCCGAAGGAGAAGAAGTCGGCTTCCTCGGCGATCTCGTCGGCGCGGATGGCCGCTCGCGGGGTCTCGATCATCGTGCCGATGGTCACCTTCGGCTTCTTCTTCAGCCCGGCGACGGCCTCGTCCACCTCGTCCTGCACCCAACCGCGGGCCAGGGCCAGCTCCTCACGGGTGACCGTGAGTGGGATCATGACCTCGACGATGGGGTTCTTTCCCCGGGCCCGCAACGCCGCGGCGGCCTGCATCAGCGCCTTCACCTGCATGGCATAGAGACCGGGCTTGACGACGCCGAGGCGCACGCCGCGGGTACCGATCATCGGGTTGTGCTCGGCCCAGTCCAAGGCGGCATCAAGCTCGGCCTGCTCGGACTTGGTGAGCTTGCGCTTGGCCTGGGTGACGCGCAGCTCTTCGACCGACGGCAGGAACTCGTGCAGCGGCGGATCGAGGAGGCGGACCGTGACGGGCAGGCCGTCCATGGCCTCGAGGACCTCTTCGAAGTCGTCCTGCTGGACGCGCCGCAGGTTCTC
>JBAOHQ010000012.1:0-40142 GCA_037045185.1 Ilumatobacteraceae bacterium | reverse complement strand
CAGCGCGGCCTCCTCCTCGGCGTCGGTGCGCGACAGGATCATCTCGCGCACGACGGGCAGCCGGTCGGGCGCCAGGAACATGTGCTCGGTGCGGCACAAACCGATGCCTTCCGCGCCGAGTTGGCGGGCCTGGCGGGCGTCCTCGCCCGTGTCGGCGTTGGCCCGCACCCCGAGCTTGCCCTTGCGGACGATGTCGGCCCACTTGAGGATCGTGTGGAACTCGGCGGGCGGCTCGGCGGCAGCCAGCGGCAGCGCGCCCACGAACACCTCGCCGGTGGTGCCGTCGATGGAGATGAACTCGCCGCGCTTGACCTCGGTGTTGCCGACGTGGAACGAGCCCTTGGCGATCTTGACCGCCTCGGCGCCCACGACGGCCGGGGTTCCCCAGCCGCGGGCCACCACGGCGGCGTGGCTGACCAACCCGCCGCGTGCCGTGAGGATGCCCTTGCTGGCCATCATCCCGTGGACGTCCTCCGGGCTGGTCTCGTTGCGCACCAGGACGACGTCCTCACCGCGCTCCTTGGCCGACACGGCGTCATCGGCGGTGAAGTAGACCCGGCCGACGGCGGCGCCCGGCGAGGCGGCGAGCCCCTTGCAGATGGCCTTGGTCTTGCTGGCGAACTGCGGGTGCAGCACCTGGTCGAGGTGCTCGGCGGCGACGCGCATGATGGCGTCCTCGTGGCTGATCTTCCACGCGCCGTTGGGGCCGCGGGTCCCCTTGGTCATGTCGACGGCCATCTTCAGCGCGGCCGCGCCGGTGCGCTTGCCGACGCGGGTCTGCAGCATCCACAGCTTGCCCTGCTCGATGGTGAACTCGGTGTCGCACATGTCCCGGTAGTGGGCTTCGAGGCGGCGGAAGATGTCGAGCAGCTCCCGCTTGATCACCGGGAAGTGCTTGCCCATGTGATCGAGGTCCTCGGTGTTGCGGATGCCCGCCACCACGTCCTCGCCCTGGGCGTTGATCAGGAAGTCGCCGTAGGGCGTGTTCTCGCCGGTGGCCGCGTTGCGGGTGAAGCCCACGCCCGTACCCGAGTTGTCGTCGCGGTTGCCGAACACCATGGTCTGGACGTTCACCGCGGTGCCCAACTCGTGGCTGATCTTCTCGCGGACGCGGTAGGCGATGGCCCTGGCGCCGTTCCAGCTCTTGAACACGGCCTCGATGGCGCCACGCAGCTGCTCGCGCGGCTTCAGCGGGAACGGTGAGCCGGTCTCCCGCTCGACCACCTCGAGGTAGCGGTCGCACAGCGACTCGAGCGCCTCGGCCGACAGCTCGGCATCGGTGCGGACCTTGGCATGGGCCTTGGCCTCCTCCAGCGGGTGGTCGAACAGCTCACCGTCGACACCCAGAACGATGCGCCCGTACATGGCGATGAACCGGCGGTAGCTGTCATAGGCGAAGCGCGGGTCATTGGTGACGTGCGCCAGGCCCTTGACGCTGTCGTTGTTCAGTCCGAGGTTGAGGACGGTGTCCATCATCCCGGGCATCGAGAACTTGGCGCCGGAGCGCACACTGACCAGCAGTGGGTCGAAGGGATCGCCGAGCTTGCGGCTCATCGCCTTCTCCAGGCGGAACACGTGCTTGGCGATCTCCTCGTCGAGGCCGTCGGGCCACCCGCCGTGCATGTAGGCCCGGCAGGCGTCGGTGGAGATGGTGAACCCCGGGGGGACCGGCAGCTTGAGCACGCTGGTCATCTCGGCCAGGTTGGCGCCCTTGCCTCCAAGGAGATCCTTGTACTCCATCGGCGGGCGGCGGTGCTTGTGATCGAAGGCGTAGACGTAGGGCACGATCTTGAAGTCTAGAGAGCACCGGGCCGATCGACGCGATCCCGTCGGGCCGGCATCGGCCTATCGTGGCCGGATGGCAGCGCCGGCGTTCCGCTTGTTCGGGTTCCCGGTGCACGTGCGCCTCGGGTTCCTGATGTTCATCGGGTTGGTGCTGATGATCAACGGGCTCGAGATCGGCGCTTGGTTCGCCCTGTTCCTCACCGTGCTGCTGCTCGTGCACGAGTTGGGCCACGCGCTGGCGGCGCGGGCCACCGGGGCCAAGGCCGAGATCACCCTCGACTTCTTCGCCGGGTACGCCTCGTTCACCCCGACGCGCGAGCTGCGTTGGTGGGAGACCGCGGGCATCTCGTTGGCCGGCCCCGCCGCCCAATTCGGCGTCGGCGTGGGGGCCCTGGTGGCCTGGGGCCTCGACCCCACCGACGTCCACCACGCCGACTGGTCCGCCGCCCAGCAAGCGCTGTGGTTCGCCGGTCCGGTCATCGCCCTGTTCAACCTGATCCCGGTGTTACCGCTCGACGGTGGGCACGTGGTGCAGGCGCTGCTCACTCCCGTGTTCGGGCGGCGCGCCGAGCGGATCACCCTGATCGCCAGCCTCATCATCACGGTCGCCGGGTTCGCCTTCATGACCCTCGGGACCGACATCCGCGTCGGGCCGATCTTCGTCGTGCTGCCCTTGATGGTGCAGTTGCAGATGCTGTCGGCCCACCGCCGCCGCGGCGACCAGCACCGCGACCAGCAGGCGCTCACGGATCTCGCCGCGGCAGAAGCCAGCGCCTGGCGGTCTGGTGACCTGACGGGGTTCGCTGCCGGGACCCAGCCGTCACCGTGGTATCTGGCGTCGCTGCACCTGGCCAACGGCCACCCCGACCTGGCCCGGGCGGTGCTCGAGACCGATCTGCGGGATGGATCGGCCGGCGCCTGGTGGCCGCCGCCCACCGACACCGACCGGCGCGTCGGCGCCGATGTCGCCGCGCTCATCGACCTGCTGCCGGCGCCACCACCCGCCGGCCACCAGCGATCCGAGCTGGTGCTGGCCTCACTGCTGTCCCAGATCGGCCGCCACGAGCAGGCCGCCCACTACGGCGCAGCGTGCTACGCAGCGCACCGCCAGCCGGCAATGGCGCTGCTGGTCGCCCGCGCCGCGGCCACGCTGGGCGACCGGCCCACGGCGGCGGCTTGGCTGCGCACGGCCCTGGACGGCGAGCAGGCCGCAGCCATCCGCGCCGCGGCGCTGGCCACCCCGCAACTGGCCGTCTTGATCCGCGACACCGACGGCCTGGACTCAGCCCGCCGCTGACTCCGCGGCGCCACGCCGAGCCCACCCCAGCGCGCGGCCGCTCACCACTGTCGTCACCGTCACCTGGCCCACGGCCGGATCCTCGACCACGTCGCCCGTGACGGTTCCCTGCGGGACGTCCACGGTCACCAGCCGGCGACGTGCGACCGCGCCTCTGGCATCCATCCGTTCCACCAGTTCCTGGCCGGGATAGCACCCTTTGGTGAAGCTCACCGCCACCCCGAGCAGACCGGTCTCGGCGGGGATGGTCTCCCCCGGGACGATCTCGGCGCCCATCCGCGGCCACCTGGCCTCCACCCGCTCGGCCTCGCCGACCACGCCGCCTGGTGGACCGCCGGCACAGGATGACAGGCTGGCGTCCACCCGGATCATGAACCGCCGCAGACGGGCCTCGAGGACGTCGAGGAACCCGCGATCGGTGTCGATGTCGAAGGACTCCTCGGCCGTCCGGGTGACCCGAACCAGCGCGTCGACCTTGCCGGTGGGCGCCAGCAGGAACGACCACAGCTGCTCGCCGACGGCCATGGTCGACACGTCCTGGGTCAGCTGGGACTGCAGGTACTTCGCCGCCCCCGGACCCGCACAGCTCACCGTGTCCCGCGGGTTCTCCAACCAGACCAGGGGCGCCAGGCTGGCGTGATCGTCCGGCATGAGCCGAGTGTGCCACAAGCGAGCGTGGCACACTCAGGAGATGGCACAACTCGACAAGGTCGACCGGCTGGCCACCCAGGCCACGTCCGCCGTCGGCGGCACCCTGGGGCGGCTGCGCTCGCTGGCCGGCGGGTTCGTCGTCGGCACCGCCGTCATCGCCCTGGCGACGTTCCTCACCGGGTGGTGGGTGTTCGACCGCAGCCGGGGAACGTGGGCCGTCGTCGGCGGCATCCTGTGCCTGATCCCGGTGATCGCCGCGTTGATCGCCCGGTGGCTGGTCGCGGCCACCGCCAAGGCCGCACCACGGCTGATGACCGACATCGCCCAGCTCATCCGCACCAGCCGCACAGCCGCCGGTCCGCTGATCGACCACGACAGTGGCCGGCCGCTGGCCCAACACGCCAAGTCGTTCGGTGAGCTGCGCACGCTGCTGAACGAGCGCCGTGGTGAGCTACCCGCGCTGTTCGCCGGCGTCCGGGCCATCACCTCGGTGCCCGGGTTGCTGGCCATCGCCCTGCTCGGCACCCTGGCCATCGGGGCCTTCGGCACGATCCTGCTGCTGGTGGGGATCTTCCGCTAGCCGGGTCAGGCGTTGGTCCCGGCGGCCCAGCGCGCCGCCGTCATCCGCCGTGCCGCTGGCAACGCGGCCAGCAGTCCGGCCGCCTTGTTGCGACACTCGAGATCCTCCTCGGCCGGATCGGAGTCGGCGACGATCCCGGCGCCGGCCTGGAACGAGGCGCCGTGTCGCCCGACGAACATCGTCCTGATGGCGATGGCGGTGTCGAGGTTGCCGCTGAAGTCGACGTAGCCCACCACACCCGCGTACGCGCCGCGCTTGACCGGCTCCAGTTCGTCGATGATCTCCATCGCCCGCACCTTGGGCGCCCCACTCACCGTGCCGGCTGGCAGCGTGGCCCGCAACACGTCGATGGGTGTCAGACCCTCGACCAGTTCGCCGCTCACCTGCGAGGTGAGGTGCATCACGTGGCTGTAGCGCTCCAGCGTCATCAGCTCGTCCACGTGGACCGAGCCGAAGCGGGCGACGCGGCCCACGTCGTTGCGCGCCAGGTCGACGAGCATCACGTGCTCGGCGACCTCCTTGGGGTTCTCGCGCAGCTCACCGGCCAGCCGGCGATCCTGCTCGTCGGTGCGGCCACGCCTGCGCGTCCCGGCGATGGGCCGGCTGATCACGGTCCGGCCGACCACCTGGACCATCGGCTCGGGTGAGCTACCGACGATGGTGATGTCCGGGTGGCGCAGGAAGTACATGTACGGGCTGGGGTTCACCTGGCGCAGGACCCGGTACACGTCGAACGGGTCGGCGTCGAGGGTCGTGTCGTAGCGCTGCGAGAGCACCACCTGAAAGATGTCACCGGCGAGGATGTGCTCCTTGGCCACCTCCACCGCACGGTGGAAGGCCCCGTCGGCCATGGAACTGGGCAGCGTCGGCAACTCGTCGTCGCTCGATGGGGGGCTGACGGGCGTGTACGCCAGCGGGCGGGCCAGATCGGCAACGGCAGCATCCACACGCTGCCCGGCGGCGTCGTAGGCCGCACGCAGCCCGTTCCGATCCAGACCGAGGGTGGGCACGCTCTCGATGAGGTAGACGCGCTGACGCCAGTGGTCGAAGGCGGCCAGCGAACCGATGACGGTCATCACCGCGTCCGGGAGATCTCGGGGGTCGGGGGCGGCGTTGGGGAGATGCTCGATCTCGCGCACCACGTCGTATCCGAGGTAGCCCATCAGCCCACCCTGCAATGGGGGCAGGTCGGGGATCACCGGGGCGCGGTAGGCAGTGAGCACGTGCTCGATCGCGGCCAGGATGCCCTGCGTCGTCGGGGTGTCCTCCGGCAGGATGCCCGACAGCTCGACCACGCCGTCGCGAAGCTCCAGCTGCGCCGAGGGGGCCCGGCCGACGAAGCTGAACCTCGCCCAGCGCTCGCCGTGTTCGACGGACTCCAGCAGGAACCCCTCGCCCTCCCCCACCAGCTTGGTGAACGCGCCGACCGGCGTCTCCACGTCGGCCAGCAACTCGGTCCACACGGGCACCACGGTGTACTGCTGGCCAAGCGCGGCGAACTCCTCGAATGGCGGGTGGAGCGGGAGGTCGCTCGACATGCGTCAGCGGGGCGCGCCGAAGCGGCGAAAGAAGCAGGAGTACTCGCCTGTGTGGCAGGCCCCGCCACCGTGCTGGTCGACCCTGAACAGCAGCACGTCGGCGTCACAGTCGTAGAACGCGTCACGCACCAGCTGATGGTCTCCGCTGGTGTCGCCCTTGCGCCACACCTCCTGACGGCTACGGCTCCAGTAGACCATCCGGCCCTCGTCGAGGGTCATCCGCAGTGTCTCGGGGGACATCCAGGCCATCATCAACACCTCGTTCGTCGAGGCGTCCTGGGCGATGGCCGGGATCAGTCCGTCGGGGCCGAACCGCAACCCGGCGAGCTGCTCGTCGGTGGCGGCGATCTTCACAGGTACAGCCCGGTGCTGGCCTCGATGCGTGTCGCCGCCACGGCGTGGATGTCACGCTCGCGCAACATGATGTAGTCCGAGCCGCCCACCTCCACCTCGTAGCGGTCCTCCGGGCTGAACAGCACCCGGTCACCCACCTCGGCGCTGCGCACGTTCTGGCCGAGGGCGACCACTTCGGCCCACACCAGCCGCTTGGAGATCTGCGCCGTCGCCGGGATCAGGATGCCACCCGAGGAGCGGCGCTCGCCGTCCTTGTCGGGGATGCGGACCAGCAGCCGGTCGTTCAGCATCTTGATGGGCAGCTTCTGGTCGAGGGCGTCGACGCCCGACGTCGCGGTCACGCCTGGCAGGGTATCCCGGCCAGCCTGGCGAGCAACCGCCTCAGTAGTCTGGCCAGATGGGTGAGGCGGGGATGGGCGGATCGGGCGAGCCGCAGGTGGCCCCCGGCGAGCCCTCGCCCGGCCAGTGGTGGTCGCTGGTCGAAGGGGCCGCGGCACGAGCCGGCGACGTGATCGTCCTGGCCGACGACCGCGGTCGCACACTGACCAGAGCCCAGTTCGCCGGCGCGGCCCGCGAGGTGGCCGCTGCGCTGCAGGCCCGTGGCGTCGGGCCCGGCTCGATGGTCAGCTGGCAGCTGCCCACGTGCCTGGAGGCCGCCGTCCTGCTGGCCGCCGTCGGGCGCCTCGGCGCCGCCCAGCAGCCGATCATGCCCGCACTGGGGGCCGAGGAGGTCACCTACCTGACGGGGCTCGCCGGCACGACACTGTTCGTCGTCGCCCCCTCGTGGCGCGGCGTTCCGCTGGGCGACACGGCCCGGGCGCTGGCCGCCGAGCGCGGCTTCGACGTGCTGGTCTGTGATCATCTGGCCGCCGCGCCCCACCTGGCGCTACCGCGCGCCGACCCGGCCACCCTGGCGCCCATCGCGCCTGCCGCCGGGGCCGATCGGCGCCGCTGGCTGTACTCCACCTCGGGCACGTCGGCGAACCCCAAGGGGGTGTGGCACAGCGACGCCTCGGTGCTGGCGTCGTGCCCCGGGTTCGTCGCCGCGGTGGACGCCGGCCCCGACGACGTGTATCCCATCGCCTTTCCCATCGCCCACATCGGCGGGATGTGCATGCTGGGGGCGGCGCTCATCGCCGGGCACCGCCTGGTGCTGCTCGACACGTTCGACGCGGGGCGCGGCCCGCAGGTGATGTCCGACCACCGGGCCACGCTGCTCGGGTCGGCGGCGCCGTTCATCAACGCCTACCTGGCTGCCCAGCGCGCCGAGCCGTCACGGCGGCTGTTCCCCGGCCTCAAGGCCTGCATCAGCGGCGGCGCGGCCAAGCCCAGCGGGTTGCACGACGCGGTCGTCGAGGTGCTCGGCGCTCCCGTGGTGTCGAGTTGGGGGCTCACCGAGTTCCCGCTGGCCACGTTCACCACCATCCGCGACGACCACGCCACCCTGGCCGAGACCGAGGGTCGCCCGGTGCCCGGCGTGGAGGTGCGCGTCTTGGACTCTGGCGAACTGGTGCTGCGTGGCCCGCAGCGCTTCGTCGGCTATGCGGATCCCGCCGACGACGCGGGCGCCTTCACCGACGACGGCTGGTTCCGCACCGGCGACCTCGGCGAGGTGCGGCCCAACGGCGCGGTGCAGATCACCGGGCGGGTCAAGGACGTCATCGTCCGCAACGCCGAGAACATCTCGGCGCGCCAGGTGGAGGACGTGCTGGCCGGGTGTCCGGTTGTGGCCGAGGTGGCGTGCGTCGGGGTGCCCGACGAGCGCACCGGCGAGCGGGTCTGTGCGGTGGTCGTGCCTCGCGCCGGGGCCACCGTCACCCTCGACGACCTGATCCAGCACTGCCGCCACGCCGGGCTGGCGACGTACAAGTGGCCCGAAGCCGTCGTCGTCGTCGATGCCCTGCCGCGCAGCGGGCTCGGCAAGGTGGCCAAGGCCGATCTGCGCCGGGCGATCCTGCAGAACCTGGCCGGCTGATGAGCGACTCGTCGGCCTATCGCACGCTGCTGGTCGAACGCCGCGGCCCCGTGGGCTGGCTGATCTTCAACCGGCCGGAAGCGGCAAACGCCATCGACGCGACGATGTTCGTCGAGCTGGAGCGGGCCTGGCAGGAGCTGGACGCCGACGCGCAGGTCGCGGTGATCGTCAACACGGGCGCCGGCCGGGCCTTCCAGACCGGGCTCGACGTCATCCAGCTCAGCCGCAACCCGCAGGCCCTGCGTGAGCAGTCACGCCAGACCCGCCGCGCCGAGCTGCGCCTCTCGGCGTGGCACAACCAGGTGGGCAAGCCGGTCATCGCCGCGGTCAACGGCACGTGCGCCGGCGGTGGGCTGCACTTCGTCGCCGACGCGGACATCGTCATCGCCGCCGACAACGCCACCTTCCTCGACCCGCACGTCTCGGTTGGCCAGGCCTCGGTGTTCGAGACCGTCGCCCTGGTGCGCAAGTCACCGATGGAGACGATCCTGCGGATGGCCCTGGTGGGTCGCCACGAGCGCGTCGATGCCCAGCGCGCCTACCAGCTCGGCATCTGCTCGCAGGTGGTGCCGGCGGGCGAGCTGCACGCCGCCGCCCAGGCCCTCGCCGAGCTGATCGCCTCCAACGACGCCCGGACGATGGCGATCACCAAGCGCGCCCTGTGGGCCGCCCTCGAACACTGACGGCCGGCGCCACGGTTCAGGCGGTGGCGCGCCGCTGCAGCTCGGCGATCTCGACGCCGAGCTTCTTGGTGAAGCGGCCCTTGTCGAACGGGCGGATCTCGACGTCGTGGTCGCCGGCCTCGGCGCGCAGCGCCGCCGACGGTGCACTGCTCCTTGGCGCGGTGGACGAAGGGGTCGAACGAGTACCAGCGCATGGCGTTCTGGTAGCCGATCTGGTTGATGTCGTCGTCGCTGACGCCAGCGGTGACCTCGGCCAGTTCCTCGGGCGACGTCGGCCACGACGAGTCGCTGTGCGGGTAGTCGCACTCCCAGGCGATGTTGTCGATGCCGATCATGTGGCGCAGCTGGACACCGACGGGATCGGAGATGAAGCAGGTCAGGAAGTGCCGGCGGAACACATCGCTGGGCAGCTCGCCACCGAAGTTCTGCCCCGTCCACAGGCGGTGCATCTCATAGGTCCGGTCGAGCCGATCGAGGAAGTACGGGATCCAGCCGATGCCGCCCTCGGACAGGGCGATGCGCAGGTCGGGGAAGTGCTTGGGGATGCGTGACCACAGCAGGTCGGCCGCCGCCTGGCAGATGTTCATCGGCTGCAGCGTGATCATCACGTCCACCGGGGCGTCCGGAGCCGTGACGGCCAGCTTGCCGGAGGAGCCGAGGTGGATCGACAGCACGACGTTGTGGTCGCTGCACGCCTTCCACAGCGGGTCCCACGACGCCTGGTGGAAGCTGTCGTAGCCGAGCGTCGCCGGATTCTCGGTGAAGGTCACGCTGTGCACGCCCTTGGCGGCGAGGCGGGCGATCTCGTCGGCGGCGACCTGGGCGTCCCACAACGGCACCAAGCCCTGGGGGATGAGACGGCCGGGGTAGGCGCCGCACCACTCGTCGACGTGCCAGTCGTTGTAGGCCCGCAGGACAGCCAGGGCCAGATCCTTGTCCTCGGCGGCGGCGAACAACCTGCCGCTGAACCCCGGGAAGGACGGGAAGTTGATCGCCGCCAGCACGCCGCCGGCGTTCATGTCCTTGATGCGCTCGTCCACGTCCCAACATCCGGGGCGCATCTCGTCGAACGCCGTCGGCTCCACGCCGTACTCCTCCTTCGGTCGCCCGGCAACGGCATTGAGCCCGATGTTGGGGATCTCCGATCCGTTGAACGTCCAGACGTCGGACCCGTCGGCCTTGCGGATCACCCTCGGCGCCGCGTCACGGTACTTCTCGGGGATGTGCTGGTCGAACACGGTGGGCGGTTCGACGAGGTGGTCGTCGACGCTGATCAGAATCATGTCATTGGCATCCATGTGGTCCTCCAGGGTTCATGTCGGTGAAGCGGTGGTCGATGGGACGGTGATCGGCGCGGTGGCGGCCGGGCGGAAGAACGGCACCACCATGCCATGGTCGGTGGGAACGAACATCACCGTGAGGCGGAGTCCGTCGGTGAGCTCGTCGACCGCGCAGCCGACGACCGCCGACATGACGGCGGCGCCCTCGTCGAGCATCACGATGGCCGGCGCGTAGGGCACGGTGAACGCCGGGATCTGCGGGCGCCACACCACGGTCCAGCTGTACAGCGAGCCACTGCCGCTCGTGGCCACCCAGCGCATCGACGGTGCGGCGCAGGCGGCGCACCACCGCGACGGCAGGACGTTGACATGCCCACAGGAGGCGCACCGCTGGATGCGCAGTTCGCCCGCCGCACAGCCGTCCCAGTACGGCCGGCTGTCGGCGCTGGGCACCGGATTCGGTACGCCCACCACGTTGGGCTGGAGGATCACGGACGCCCCGATCCCAACACCATGACGTCGCAAAACAGCGCGCCCGACCCACCGTTGGTGCACATGGCCACCTCGGCCCCCGGCACCTGACCGGACGGGCAGTCGCCTCGAAGTTGCTGCACGCCACGGACCACTCGCTGCACCTGTTGGGCGTTGATCCCCGGGTGGCTGAAGCTCATCGTCCCGCCATCGGTGGTGACCGGCAGCCGACCGCCGATCGCGGTGTGCCCGGCCTCGACGAACGCCCCTCCCTCGCCCTCGTCACAGAACCCGAAGGCCTCGAGCTGGCGGATGATCTCGAACGAGAACGGGTCGTAGAACTCGGCGACGTCGACGTCGTCGGTGGTGAGCCCGGCCATCGCCAGGCTGCGCCTCGCCGCCCGCCGCCCCACCCAACCGGCGGCGTCGTCACCCGAGCCCCCGCCGTCGAAGACCGGGGCCACCACGTACGCCGGGCCGAACGTGTCCCCTGCCGCGCCGTGGATCCACACCGGCATCCGGTCCAGATCGGTGAGGCGGTCGGCCGCCACCATCACCACGGCGCACCCGCCTTCGGACGTCATCGAGCAGTCGAGCAGGTGAAACGGTTCGGCGATGGGCCGGGAGGCCACGACGTCCGCCGCGGTGACCGGGCCCTTGCCGAAGAACACCGCCTGCGGGTTCGCTGCGCCGTGGTTGCGGATCGCCGCCGCGGCGCCCGCCATCTGGGCGTGGGTCGTGCCGAAGCGGATCATGTGCCGCCGGGCCATCAGGGCGAACTCGGCGGCGGTGAACATCCCGTACGGGGCGACGAACTCGTTGCCCGGCCGGGTCCACGGCGCCGTTGCCGAACGGTCGGTGTACAGCCCGGCGCCGCCAGCGGCGACCAGCACCACGGCGCACTCACCGCTGGTGATCAGCGCCGCGGCATCGAGGAGCATCGGAATCCCGAAGCGGGAGATCCGTCGTGATCGCGGGCCGCCGGCGGAACCGAGGATCATCTCGCCGGCGAACTCACCGACCACACCGTCGACGTCACTCATCGCCAGCCCGGCGTCAGCCAAGGCGCCATGCGCGGCCTCCGTCGAGATCGACAACGACGTGTGCCCGGGGAGTTGCCGGGCCTGCAGCGTGTTGTGGACGCCGACGATGGCGACGTTGCGGAACGGGTGTGTCATCGCCCCTCGTAGGTAGATCACGCAAACTATATATGATATGAAATGGCACGAGGCTGTTGGCGCGACGAACGAGCGCCGGAACGGAGGGGGCCCGTGACCATCACCGACACCGAGCTGGACCGACCCGATGGCGTGGTCTACAACCCGTTCGATCGGGCGATCGCCGACAACCCCTATCCCGTGTACCAGCGGCTCCGCGACGAGGCGCCCGTGTACCACAACCCCGAGCTCGACTTCTACGCGGTGTCACGTTTCGAGGACGTCCTCGCCGGCCACCTCGACCACCTGACGTTCTCCTCCGCCCACGGCGTGACGATCGAGGGAGTCGAGCGTGACAGCCCCTTCCTGATCGTCAAGGACCTCCCCGACCACTTCTGGCATCGCAAGGTCGTCGGTCGGGTGTTCACCCCGGCGAGCGTCGCCGGTCTCGAGCCGTTCATCCGGGCGACCGCCGCCGAGCTGCTCGATCCCTTCCGCGGCGCCGGAGGCTTCGACGTGGTCGAGGACTTCTCGATCAAGCTGCCGCTGGAGGTGATCAGCGAGCTCCTCGGCATCCCTCGCTCGCTGCGTCACGACGTCCATGCCCTGAGCGACCGCATCGCCGCCCGTGACGGTTCGGCGGCGACGCCGGAGGACTCCTTCGTGGCGATGACGGAGCTGCACTCGCTGCTGGTCGACCTGGTCCGCGATCGGCGCGCCAACCCAGGCGACGACGTGATCAGCCTGATGATGCTGTCCGAGGTTCAAGGCGACGAGGACGGCTCGACGCGGATGATGACCGACGACGAGTTGGCCTTCCGCTTCATCGAACTGGCCTTCGCCGGACACGAGACGGTCGCCAAGCTGCTGGCCAACGGTGTCGTCGCCCTGTACTGGTACCCGGACCAGCGCTCCGAGCTGGTCCGGGACCGCAGCCTGCTTCCCAACGCGGTGGAGGAGATGTTGCGCTGGGATCCGCCGTCGCAGTACCAGGGTCGGTGGACCACCAGGGAGGTCACCCTTCACGGCGTGACGATCCCGGCGGATCGCCGGGTGGTGCTGATCACCGGCGCGGCAACCCACGACGAGCGGCGCTTCGCCAACCCGGAGCTGTTCAGCCTGCACCGCAAGATCGAACGCCACGTCAGCCTCGGCTTCGGCATCCACCTGTGCCTCGGCGCGGCCCTGGCGCGCCTGGAGAGCCGGGTGGCCTTCGACGAGTTGCTGAACCGCTTCCCCACCTTCGAGGTGGCGACGCAGGGCGTGGAGCGCTCCTACTCGAGCAACGTGCGCGGTCTGGCCAAGCTGCCGATCATCACGCCGTAGCAGCAGGGGGTCGCTGTCCCGGCCCCCCGGTTGCCGCTATGCCAGATAGCTGCTGGTGAGCAGGTCGAGGTCGGCCTCGTCGCGTGGGCCGCACCACACCACCCGACCGAGCTGCATGAACGCCACCCGGTCGGCGATCTGCAGCGCGTGGCGGGCGTGCTCCTCGACGAGCAGCACCGCGCTCCCCAGGGAGCGCAGCTCGGTGATCGCCTCGAGCACCAGGGCGCCGGTGAGCGGGGCCAGCCCGAGGGTCGGCTCGTCGGCGATCAACAGCGTCGGAGGGTCCGCCAGCGCCGGCGCCAGGCCGAGCATCTGCTGCTCGCCACCGGACAACAGCCCGGCCGCCTGGTGGCGGCGCTGGTCGAGGATCGGGAACCGCTCGTAGGCCCGGTCGCGCAGCGCCTCGCTGCGCAGCAGGATCGCCAGGTTCTCCTCCACCGTGAGGCCGGGGAAGATGCCACGGGCTTCGGGGACCAGCATCAACCCGGCCCTGGCCCGCTCGAACGGCTGCACGGCAATGGGCGCGCCCTGCCAGCGCAGCGCGCCGCGGGTGAGCGGCACCGTTCCGGCAAGCACCCCGCACAGCGTGGATTTTCCGGCGCCGTTGGCCCCGACGAGCGCCAGGATCTCGCCGGCGCTCACCGTCAGGTCCACACCATGGAGGACCTCGACGTCCCCGTAGCCGGCGATCGCTCCGTCAAGCTCCACCACGGGCGCCGCTGCGCCTGGCGCGCGCCCGGCCGTCAGGCCGGCGGTGTCACCGGCCGTCGACGCCTGTGTCGCGCTGACGCCGGCGCTGACGTCGGCGCTGACGTCGGCGCTGACGTCGGCGGTCACCTCGGGAGCACCGCCAACGCTGCCGTCGGCGTCGGCCACCGGGCGATCACGATGGCGGCGCTTCTCCAACTTCTTCTGACCCACCAGACTGAGGATGCCGTCGGGCTCCTGGGCCAGCTGGATGGCGCCCAGACCGGACAGGATGGGCATGAAGTACGGCGAGCCGAGCAGGTCGCTCACCACCGAGTTGTCGAAGCGGTGGGTGAACGTGGTGATGATCGCCGAGAAGCCGGCAAAGGCCAGCCCGGCGATGAGCGCTCCACCGGGCCTACGGATCCCGAAGGTCACCGCGATCGCCAACCAGAACAGGCCCACCAGCGGTGGGGCCGTGCTGGCCGAGACCTGGGTGGAGAAGATCCCCAGGCACACGCCGCCCAGGCCGGCCACGGCCGCGGCGAAGGCGAAGATCAGGACGCGGATGCGCTCGACGCGGATCCCCGCCGACCTGGCCGCCACCTCCGAGCTGCGCACGGCCAGCATCGCCCGGCCCGACGCCGAGCGCTGGAGGCCGTGGATCGACAGGGTGACGATCCCGAAGATCACGAGGAACAGCAGGATCTGCACCGGCAGCTTGCTGGAGTCCATCACGTGCTGCTTGCCGACGACCAGCAGGTCGACGAGCTGGTTGAGCACCGGCAGATCCACCGTCGGCTGGCGGATCACCCACCCCGAGCTGTTGTGGCCGATCGCCTGGGTGGGGAAGACCACCTGCGAGGCGATGAAGGCGAACGACAGGGTCCCCAGGGCCAGGCTGACCCCGCCCAGCTTGGTGATCGGGAGACCCATCAGCAACCCGACGGCCCCGGCCACGGTCATCCCGACGAGCGTCGCCCACAGGAAGTTGAGGCGACCGTTGGTGGCGATGAACGGCAGGTCCACGCCCCAGTCCCTGGTGGACGCCCAGCCGGTGGCGAACGCTGCGGCGGTGACGAAGGTGGCCTGGGCCAGGCTGACCATCCCGCCCAGGCCGGTGACGACGACGAACGACAAGAAGATGATCCCCGTCGCCAGGCCCTGGGCGATCACGGTCTGGGCGTAGTTGTCGGCCCGGAACCAATGGGTGGGCAGCCACTGCAGGGCGTACGCCAGCAGCACCACGGTCCAGATCGCCCACGGCAACCGGCGGCGCATCGGCGACAGCAGGGAGCGGTGGTCCGGGCGCGGCACGTCCTCGGCCACCGATCCGGCGCGACGACCGCGCTCGCGGCCGAAGACCAGCAGCAGCAGGATCGTCAGGATGAACGGCACCGAGCTCTTCAGCCCGCTCAGGCCGTTGAGCCAGTCGGGGAAGATCTTGTCGCTGTACCCGGCGATCAGGTTCTGCAGCACGCCCAGGCCCAACCCACCGACGAAGGCGATCGGCATGGACCGCATCCCGGCGAGCACGACGACCGCCAGCGATCCAAGGACCACGAGGGTGTAGATGTAGTCGGCCAGCGAGAACAGCGGGGCGATCAGCACCCCACCGAGGCCGGCGAGGATCATCGTCATCACCCAGGCGACCGCAGAGGTGCGCGCCGCGCTGATGCCGCGCAACCCGGCCAGCTGGTCACGGTCGACGACGGCGCGCATCTCCAACCCCAGCCGGGTGTGGCGGATCACCCACCACAGCGTGAGCGCTGCCAGCGCGGCCACGACGAACACGGCGAGCTGGTCGGAGTTCAGGGCAACGCCCTTCAATGGGTTGAAGACCTTGGGCGGTGACGGTCCGACACCGTGGATCGGCAACCCCAATGACGTGATGTCGTCACCGGCGAGGCTCATGTCCAGCGTCTTGATCCCCACGGCGTTGACCAGCCACAGCAACAGGTTGGGGAGCATCACCGACAGCCCGATGGTGCCGACGACCCTGGCGTACACCGGCGCCTTGGCGAGCCGCCGCAGCAGCACCCGGTCGAGCGCCAGCCCGAGCGCGGGGGCGAAGACGAAGACCGACAGGATCAGGGCCGCAACGGTGGACCAGTGCCGCCCGTAGTTGAGCTGGTAGTAGAGGTAGGCGGTCGAGAAGGCGATCGCCCCGTGGGCGAAGTTGAAGATGCCCGAGGTGGTGTAGGTCAGCACCAGACCCGACGCCATGATCGAATAGATCGCTCCGGTGACCAGACCGGAGAGCACGAGGTTGAGGAACTGGGTCATGCGTCGGACCCACCGATCGTCTCGCCGAGGTAGGCATCCCGCACCACCTGGCTCGCCATGATCTGCTGGGGGGTCCCGGTCTCCAGGACCGTCCCCTGGTCGAGGACGACCACTCGATCGCACTGCTCCATCACGAAGTGGGCGTCGTGCTCCACCAGCAGCACGCCGCAGCCCTCCTCCCGGCGAGCGTGCTGGATCTGCTCGCCGAGCCGCCCGTGTTCGGCGCCGTCGAGGCCGGAGGCCGGTTCGTCGAGCAACAGCAGCCGTGGCCGGTCGACCACGGCGCGAGCCAGCTCCACCATCCGGGCGATCCCGATGGGCAGCGAACCGGCCAGCTCACCCCGAACACCGTCCAACCCGCACCGTTCGATGACCTCGTCGACCCGCTGCATGCGGGCTCGCTGGTGACGCCGGCGCGCCGGCCAGCCCAGCGTGTCGGCGACGAACCCGCCTCCACCTCCACGCCACTCCAGCGCGGCCAGCACGTTGTCCTCCACGGTGAGCCAGCCGAAGGTCTGCACCCGCTGGAACGTGCGCCGCAACCCATGGCGGGCGCGATGCACCGCCGACGCCGAGGTGACGTCCTGGCCGGCCAACTCGACCCGGCCGCCGTTCGGGAGCGCGAACGCCGGAGATCACGTCGAACAGGGTGGTCTTGCCAGCGCCGTTCGGACCGATGACGCCGACGATCTCTGCGTCGCCCACGGTGAAGCTCACACCGTCGAGGGCGCGTATCCCGCCGAAGCGGACGACGATGTCGTCGAGGGCGAGCAGGCCCGTCGTGGAGGGGACGGCCTCGGCAGTCAGGGCGGAGGAGTCAGTCATCGCGTCTTCACCGGGTACGTGGGAGTTGTCGGGCGCGTCAACGGGGTGGGCGGGGTTCGCCGCCCACCCCGTTGAGTCGGTCGGCCGAGCTCTACTTGACCTCGAAGACCTTGTCACTGCAGGTGAGCGGGTGGACCGTGGTCCACTTGGTCCCGTCGCTCTTGGCCAGCGCGGTGCACAGCGGGCTGGGCTTGACGCTGGACGCCGGGTAGGCCGTGGGACCCACCAACCCGTCGATTCCCCAGGTCATCGTCGCCGCGGCCTGCTGCACGTTCTCCGGGCTGATGCCACCGTTGGCCATGGCGATCTTCACGGCGGTGATCAGCATGTCGGTGGAGAAGTACCCGGTGGTCACGCCGGTGTCCAGGATGCCGTCCGCCTTGACCGCCTTGACGTCGGCCTTCAACTGGTTCACCGCCGCGTTGTCGGTGTCGAACGGGGCGAAGTTGATCGCCGCTGTCGTTCCGGCGAGCGGGCCGACGAAGAAGTCGGTGTACAGGAAGTGCAGGTACTCGCCCTGGTAGCCGGCTGCCTGCAGTCCCTGCCACAGCGGCACGCACTCCACCGCCATGCCACAGCGGATGGCGTCGGGCGCACCCCCGTCGGCGCTGGTCATCAGCTTCTGCACGTACGGTGTCCAGTCCGACACCGGGGTCTGGGGCACGGAGGTGTCGGCGAGGACGACCTTGAACCCGGCGCCGGTGTCGGCAATCTCGAAGTTGCGCACGCTGCGCTTGCCGGAGTCGCTGTCGGTCGAGATGATCGCCTCGGTCGGGTTGGTCTTCCCCGAGGACTTCGACACCACCTCGTAGAAGGCGCCACCGTTGTTCGGCAGCACCTTGGGGTTGTCGTCGACCAGGCAGCCGTAGTAGCCGAAGCCCCAGATGTCGGTGCTCGGCTCACCGGTGGGCGAGCAGTAGGTGTTGTCGAACGCCCAGCCGAAGTACGGAACGTGCTGCTCGGCCAGGTACGTCGGGTTGCTCTGCGACACGTCGCCGACGATGGCGAAGATGCCGACGCTCTCCACCAGGCGGCGGGACTCGGTGAGGCTGATCGCCGGATCGCCCTTGTCGTCGACCATCTCGGTGTATTCGATCTTGATCCCCGGGATCTCGTTGGTGTCGTTGAACCGCTTGATGCGGGCCATGGCGCCCAGCTCGCTCCCTGGCAGGCGGGCCTTGATGCCCATGCCGGCGACCTTGATGGTCGTGCCGTCGAAGCCGCGGACGGGACCGGAGACCGGTGTGAACTTCGGCTGGAGCGCCGCCGGGACGGTGTCACCGGACGGGCTTGCCGCCGACCCGGCGGGCGGTGTGGTCGCCGAAGCCGATGGGATGCCCATCCCCCCGAGGACGAGCCCCGTGAGCGCGCACCTGGTCACCAGTCGCCGCCGATTTCGTTGCCGATCGTGCATGAACTCTGCCCCCTTCGTGGTTTGGGTCGTGGCGATGGCTCCCCGAGCGGACACCGCCTCACCGTGTGGTGATTCAATACGATATACAATCTCGGATACCAGGTTCGACACGAGCGCCCCGATTGGCTACGCATGACTCCACCCGCCCCACCACTGATGGTCCGAATGAGCACGGGCGAACGTGTTGCCCAGTACATCTGCCGGCAGATCTTCGACGGTGTCCTCGTTCCCGGCACGCGCGTGCCCCAGGACGAGATCGCCAGCACCCTCGGGGTCAGCAGGATCCCGGTGCGCGAAGCCCTGATCGCCCTCGAACGGGAGGGGTGGGTCCGCAACGAGTTGCACCGCGGCGCCTTCATCTGCTCGCTCGACCGGGCCTCGGTCCAGGACCACTACAACCTGTTCGGCATGCTGTACGGCTTCGGCGCGGCCAGGGCGATCGAACGATCCGACTACGTCGTTCTCGGCAGGGATCTCACGGACATCGCCGCTGACCTGAAGACCGACGACGCCTCGTCGTTCGCCAAGGCCGCCGTGGCCTTCCACCGCATGGTCATCGATCGCTCGCAGTCGCCGCGCCTGGCCACCGTGATGCGGTCCCTGTCGACGTTGGTGCCCGGTGAGTTCTTCGAGCTGGTGCCCAAGGCGCGCAAGATCGAGCGCACCTCCCTGCCGCGCATCGCCGCGGCCATCGGCGCCGGCGACGCGGCTCGTGCCGCCGAGCTGTACGCAGCCATGATGGAGCAGGTAGGCCGGCGGGTCGTCGAGTTGTTCGCCGATCGGGGCCTGTTCGACACCGCCGAGGAGCAGTGATGGCCCGTCCCCTGGAGACCTTGATCGAGCCGGCCACGACGGCCATCGTCACCTGCGAGATGCAACGTGGCGTGATCGGTGATCTGGCCCCGTCGCCCGAACTGGCCGACGAGGCCGCCGAGCGCGGGATCATCGGGGCCACGCAACACCTCGTCCACGCGGCCCGCGCCAACGGGGTGCGGGTCGTCCACGCCACGGTCGAGCTGCGCGCCGATCGGGCCGGCCTGTCGATCAACAACCCGATCATGGCGATCTCGGTGAAGAACCCCGGGCAGGTCCTGCAGGGCACGCCCGCCGCCGACGTGGTGCCGGAACTCGGCCCGGCGCCCGCAGACATCGTCTGCCGGCGGATCCACGGGCTGACACCGTTCACCGGGACCGAACTCGACTCCATCCTGCGCAACCTCGGCGTGCGCACGGTCATCCCCGTCGGCGTGTCGGTCAACGAGGCCCTGCTCGGACTGTGCCTCTCGGCGGCCGACCTCGGGTACCAGATCGTCCTGCCAACCGACGCCATCGCCGGGCTGCCCCGGGACTACGCCGAGCTCGTCGTCAAGCACTCACTGGCGCTGCTGGCCAGGTTGACCACCACGACCAGAATCATCGACAGCTGGGCTCAGCTCCCCGGCGGCGCCCACTGAGGTTCACGCCGCTCGGCGAACGCCAGCGGCCCCTCCTGCTGGTCGGGGTGGCCCCACATCGACACGAGATCGGCTGCGCCGAGCTTGCAGGCCTCGGTCAGCCCCACCTCGAGGGCCCGCCACAACGCCCGCTTCGTCGCCGCCATCGCCGCCGGCGAGTTCCTGGCGACCTTCTCGGCCAGTGCCTGGGCCTCGTCACGGAGCCGGTCCGGGGGGTCGACGATCTGGCTGACCATGCCCAACTCGAACGCTCGCTGGGCGGTCATCCGTTCGTGACGGCCTACCAGCGCCATGCGCATCACCGCCTCGACCGGCATCTTGCGCAGCAAGGCGATCAACTCGAACGCGGCCACCTGCCCCACCGAGACATGCGGGTCCATGAACTGGGCATCGGACGCGGCGATGACGATGTCGGCGTCGGCGACCCAGTGGAACCCGCCACCGGCGCACAGCCCGTTGACCGCGGTGATCACCGGCTTGGTGACCTGTTGGTGCCACGAGGTGAAGTGCAGGTCGAACGCGGCCACCGACTCCTGGTAACGCTGCATGCCCTGGCCGTCGGTGGCGATCTCGACGACATCGACGCCGGTCTGGAAGGCCCGCCCTTGCCCGGAGTGGACGATGACGCGCACGTCCGGGTCGGACTCCAGCTCGTTCCAGGCGATGGCGAACTCGTCGCGCATCTGCGCCGACATGGCGTTGAGCTGGGCGGGGCGGTTATTCAGCAGCCAGCCCACCGGACCACGCCGCTCGACGATCAGGCAGTCGAAGTGCGAGTAGGTGAAGCTCATGGCCTGAAGTACAACCCCTCGACGCCGGTGTGGAACAGCCTGGCGCCAAGCAGGGCGTCGAGCTTGGTGGCGTCCCACGGTTTGTTGCCGGATGCCACGACGGCGCCCTCGCGCCATCCGTGCATCCAGATGATCTTGTCGAACACGGCCCGGATGACCTGGCCGTTGACCATCGACGAAGCGTCGGAGGCCAGCCAGGCGACGAGCGGGGAGCTGTTCGCCGGGTTCATCGGCTCCCACTGGCCGTCGGCCACCTGGTCCGGCTCGATCACCGTGTCCCGCCCGGGCATCGAGGCCGTGATGCGCGTCGCACCGGACGGCCCGACGGCGTTGCAGGTCACCCCCATGGATCGCAGCTCCAACGCCAGCGTCTGGGTCAACCCGACGATGGCAGCCTTGGCCGTGGCGTAGCTGGTCTGCCCGAAGTTGCCGGTGAGCCCGGCGCCAGAGGTGGTGTTGATGATCCGCCCGTGGAACGACTCGCCACCCTTGGCCCGGCCCCGCCAGTGGACGGCGGCGTGATGGCAGCAGGACCACGTCCCGCGCAGGTGGACGCGCAGGACCAGATCCCAGTCGTCGACCGCCATGTTCCAGATCACCGCGTCGCGGACGATGCCGGCGTTGTTCACCAGGACGTCCAACCTGCCGAAGGCATCCACCGCCTGGGCGATCAGCGCTCCGGCCTGATCGTGGTCGCCGACGTCGGCATAGTTGGCCACGGCGCGCCCACCGCGCTCGGTGATCAGGCCGACGGTGATGTCGGCGGACGTCCCGCTGCCCTCCCCGCGGACGCTGCCGCCGAGGTCGTTGACCACGACCGTAGCGCCGTGCTTGGCCAGCTCCAGCGCGTGCGCACGACCGATGCCGTTCCCAGCCCCGGTCACGATGGCCACCTTGCCGTCAAGCATTCCCATCTGTTCACCCTTTCGTTCAGAACTCAGTTTTGTATATCAGATACAATCCGAGAACTCATGAACGGCAGCGCGTACATCCACGAATTCGTCGACATCATCGGTCACCACCGAGCCAACTACATGCACCACGTCACGGCCAACTGGAGCCCGGTGGCCCAAGAGGAGCGTGACCAGCGGTGCTTCGGGGTGTTCGCCGTGCTCGGGTCCACGGGGCGCTGGCCGCAGGTCTGCAACCTGTGGGAGCACTCCAGCTGGAGCGGCCTGGCCGAGGCCTTCGCCATCGAGGCCGTCGGCGCCGGCGCCCAGGATCCGACCCTGACCAAGTGGTGGGCGGCGGCATCGCAGTTCCGCTCCGGTGGCGCCGATCGCCTACTGCGGCCAGCGCCCTGGTCGCGCACGATCGAGCAGCTCTGCGCCGACCGCGTGACGGGCCAGTGCTATGCCCACGACCTGATCACCGTTCGTGGCGGTACGGACCGGGAGTACCTCGAACGACTCCACGGGGAGCTGGATCGGCGCACTCCCCCGGGCTTCGAGCTCGCCGCGGCGTTCTCCACGGCGATGGCCAACGACAACGAGGTCATCCTGCTGTGGGCCGTGCGCACCTGGCAGGACTGGGCGGCCAGCGAGCAGGACGCTGCGGATCGGGCACGGAGCTCCTGGCAGCGCGCCGACGACGACCTGGTGCTGGCGCGCCACCGCATCCTGCTGGTGGATGCTCCGCTGTCGCCGCTGCGCACCCATCGCCAGCCGTGCCGCGCCGACCGAACGGAGTGGACCGAGTAGCCCGGTCCCCCGGCACGGCATCTCAGAGCGCGGCGATCACGCGGCGTAGAACTGGCTGAACCACTTGCGGAACTCGATGATCGGCTTCTCCGACGGGGCCAGCGCCGGGGTGGCCTGGTAGCGCTTGGTCTCCCAGATCGGCACGTCCTGGAGGACCTCCTTGGAGACCGACTCCACCATCGCCCTGCCGATGCGGCTGATCGTGTCGTCGTGGTCGGGGTTGTGGACCAGGAAGTGGAAGTCGAGGCGGGTGGTGGTGTCGTCGATCGGCGTGGATGTTCCCACCAACGCCATCGTCACGAGCCCCTGGTAGCGGGTGATCGCCAGACCGGGACCGCGGCTGAAGATGTCGATTCGACCAGGCACCGGCCCGCGTGACGACGGGAACTCCTGGACGGTGCGGATCACCCGGTCGTAGCCGTCGAGCTCGACCGACTCGGTGACGCCGACCTTCGGATGGCTGTGGACGTACTGGAAGTGGGCGTGATCGGCGCCGTTCTCCGCCATCTCCTGCATGCACGTACCGATCGTGAACTGGCGGATGACGACCGGCTCGAACTGCGGATCGTCGAACTCGGGGAAGTCCAGCGGCCGCCACTTCGGCGCCGCGCCGTGGGGGTGCCACCACGCCAGCAGCATGCCGTGATGGTCGATCAGCGGGATGCCCGTGAGCGTGGCCTTGCGGTTCGGCCTGTCGGCATAGGGGATGTCGGTGTTCGCACCGTCGACGTCGAACCCCCAGCCATGGAACGCGCACCGCAGGCACCCACCGTCTACCGAGCCGAGCCCGAGGTGTGCGCCGAGGTGCGGGCACCACGGCTCCTGCATCGCCGCCCGGCCGCCGGCGTCACGCCACAGCACCCACTCCTTGCCGAAGTAGCTGACGGTCTGGACGGCGCCCGGGGCCAGCTCGTCGGCCATGGCGACCTTGAACCAACCGAATGGCATCGGGAACGGGAACCGACTCATGTGGTGCGTCCTTTCAGGGGCGGCGGAGGACGAATCCGGCGGACTGGCGGTCCCAGGTCGTCGGGGTCGTCCCCTGCTGGCGGAGCTTGAACTTCTGGATCTTCCCGGTGGGGGTGTAGGGCAGCTCGGTGACGATGTCGATGTACCGCGGCACCACGAAGTACGGGGCGTTGGCGTTGATGTGAGCAGCCAACTCGGCGGGCGTGGCCGTCTGGCCGGCGCGCAGGACGACGCTGATCATCAGTTCGGCCTCGTGCTCCAACTCGTCGCTGCGGACGCCGTACGCCGCCACCTGGGCCACCGCGGGGTGTGCGCCCACCGTGCGCTCGACGTCGAAGCTGGAGATGCTGCGACCCTTGTAGCGGACGTAGTCGGACTTGCGGTCGACGAAGTGGTACTGGCCGTCCTGATCGATCCGGCCCAGGTCCCCCGTGTGGTACCACAGGTTGCGGAACGCCTCGACGGTCGCTGCCGGGTCGTTGAAGTAGCCGTTGAAGATCATCGCCGGACCGTTGGGGCGGACGCAGAACTCGCCGATCTCGCCGGGGGCAACCTCGAGGTCGTCGTCGTCGAGCAGCTTGACCTGCAGGTCAGGCTGGGCGACGCCGCACGACCCCGGATTCCACGCCGTCGCGCCGTCGTCGAGGCGGGTGATCAGCGTCATCACCTCGCTCTGCCCGTAACCCTGCTGATGGATGGCGATGCCGTAGCGCCGCTTGAACGCGGCCTGGATGCTGTCGGGGAGCGGCACGGCCGTCCACGCCCGCAGCGGGTTGTCGGCGTCGTCATCGCGTTCGGGAAGCTGCCACAGGAACATGTGCATGGCGCCGAGGGTGAAGGTCTGCGTGGCGCCGAAGCGCCTGATCCGCGACCAGAACTCGGTGACCGAGAACGCCGGGTCGATGGCGACGGTGGTGCCGGTGCACAGCGCCCGGAAGATCATCGCCACCCACGCGGCCGAGTTGTACATCGGCACGCAGCAGTACATGACGTCGCCGTCCACGGTCGCCGCGCCCTCGGCGCCGCTGAGCGCGGCGCGGATCCACGTGTTGTGGCTCTGCATCACGCCCTTGGACCGGCCCGTCGTTCCGGAGGTCCACAGGATCGCGGCCGTGTCGTCGTAGCGCAGGGCGACCTCGGGCGCCGGCGGCGAGCCAGCACCGAGGTCATCGACCGCCACGACCCTGACATCTGCCGGCAACACGCTGGTGTCCGCGCTGCCGTGGACGATGACGGTGTCGATCGCCGGCCCGTCGAGCACGGCCGCCAGGGCGCCGAGGTGCTCGCCGTCGACGATCACGATCCTGGTCCCCCCGGCGGCCAAGGTGTCGGCGAGCCACTGGCCGCGGTAGTCGGCGTTGACGGGCGTCCAGATCGCGCCGAGGCGGTTGACGGCCAACACCAGCGGCACCGCGGCCGGATCCGTCGTCAGGAACAGGCTGACGATGTCGCCGGACCGCACCCCGAGGTCGTACAGCCCGGCGGCCATCCGCTCGACCATCGCCTGCACGGTGGCGTACGTCCAGCACGACTCCTCGGCGACGACGAAGGCAACGTCGGGCCGGGTGGCGGCCATCACCGAGAGATACGTCAGCAGGGTACGTTCGTTGGTCGCCTCGACCAGTTCGGTCGGGCTCGGGTCGGACATCTCCAGATTGTATATTCAATACGAAGTCTGGACTCAACGGAGAGGAACGGGATGAGCGACGAATCGCTGTGGCACGAGGATCGGCTCCTCATCGAGGGGGAGCTCACGGCAGCGGCGGGCGGGGCCACCTTCGACAACATCGACCCGTCCACCGAGGAGGTCATCGGCGTCGCCGCGAACGCCGGGCACGCCGAGATGGACCGCGCCATCGGCGCCGCCCGCCGGGCCTTCGACTCCACCGATTGGGCGACCAACACCGAGCGCCGGGTTCGCTGCATCCGCCAGCTGGCCGAAGCCCTCGACCGCGCCAAGGAACGCTTCCGCCCGGCCTTCGTCGCCGAGGTCGGCGCTCCGGTGACCACCACGTACATGGTGCAGATGGACATGCCCATCGCCGGCGTGAACTGGGTGGCCGACCTCGCCGAGCGCTACGAGTTCGAAACCGATCTCGGCGAGAGCGAGGTGTTCGGCATGCGCAGCCGGCGCACCGTGCGCCGTGAGGCCAGCGGCGTGGTGGCCGCCATCACGCCGTGGAACTATCCGATGCAGATCAACCTGGCCAAGGTGATCCCGGCGCTGGCGGCGGGCAACACGGTGGTGCTCAAGGCAGCGCCGGACACGCCGTGGACGGCGCTGGTGCTCGGCAGGTTGGCCGCCGAGGAGACCGACCTCCCGCCGGGCGTGCTGAACGTGATCACTTCGGCGGATCACGCCGTGGGCGCCCAGCTCACCGCCGACCCGCGTGTCGACCTGGTGTCGTTCACCGGTTCCACGGCGACGGGCCGGGCGATCATGGCTGCCGGCGCGCCGACCATCAAGAAGCTGTTCCTCGAGCTCGGCGGCAAGTCTGCGCTGATCGTGCTCGACGACGCGGACATCGCCGCCGCGGCGATGTCGGCGGCGTTCCAGATCACCTCCCACGCCGGCCAGGGATGCGCGATCACCAGTCGCCTGCTGGTCCCGGAGGGCCGCCGTGACGAGATCGTCGAGCAGGTCGTGGCGATGATCCAGGGCATCCCCTACGGCGATCCGCGCGATCCGGCGAACCTGATGGGCCCGCTGGTCAGCAAGGTGCAGCGCGAGCGGGTGCTCGGCTACATCGAGCGTGGCCTGGCCGAAGGCGCCACCGCAGTGATCGGCGGTGGCCGGCCGGCGCACCTCGAACGCGGATGGTACGTCGAGCCCACCGTGCTCGTTGATGTGCAGCCCGATCACACCGTCGCCCAGGAGGAGATCTTCGGGCCGGTGCTGTCGGTGCTGACGTACCGGGACGACGACGACGCGGTCGCCATCGCCAACAACTCGATCTACGGCCTGTCGGGAGGCGTGTTCGGTTCACCGGATCGGGCCAGGGCCATTGCCAACCGCATCCGTACCGGCACCATCGGCGTGAACGGCGGGATGTACTACGGGGTGGACAGCCCCTTCGGTGGATACAAGCAAAGTGGGATCGGGCGGGAGATGGGTGTGCCGGGCTTCGAGGAGTACCTGGAGATCAAGACCATCGCGGTGCCCACATGAGCCGCCTCGGGGATCCGCCCGTCGGCGACTGGATGGGGACGCCCTACCTGCGCTTCGAACGCAGCGACGGCCTGGCCCGGCTGACCATCGACCGCCCACACAAGCGCAACGCGATGACCGCGGCGATGTACTTCGGTGTCCGCGTCGCCATCCGCCGGGTGGAGCAGGACGACGCGCTCGCCGGGCTGCTGATCACCGGGATCGACGACGTCTTCGCCCCCGGTGGCGACCTGTCGCAGACCAGCGACGACCAGTGGATGGACCTCGAGGGCCTGCTCTACATGGACACCCCACCGTTCGAGTACCTGCGCCAGGCCACCAAGCCGGTGGTCAGCGCGGTGAACGGGATCTGCCAGGGTGGCGGGTTGGTCATCGCCATGCTCAGCGACATGGCCGTGGTCAGCGATCGGGCCACGTTCCGGGTTCCCGAGCTGTTCCGCGGCATCGCCGACACGCACTACGCCCACCTCCTGGTCCGCCACATCGGCGCGGCGCGGGCCCGTGACCTGATGATGACCGGGCGAACGCTGTCCGCGGCCGAGGCCGTGGACTGGGGGCTGATCAGTCGCGTCGTGCCCCACGACCGGCTCCTCGACGAGGCCACCGAGATCCTCCGGCAGTGCTGCCGCACGGCGCCGTCGGCGCGGCGGGCGGTGAAGCGCAGCTTCGACGCGTGGTACGGGTTGTACGACCGCGGCTCGATGACCGAGAGCCTGCGCGGTGAGGAGCCCGTCGAGGGCTACGCCGCGTTCAAGGCCGGACGGTCCCCGGAGTGGGTGATCCCGGCCCTGCGGCGCGACGAGCGGCTCTGACCGCGCCGCGGGTCACTCGATCGTCAGCTGGTTCGCCGACTCGGCGACACCGGCGAGATCCACCGGGGCGGCCACCTCCGGGGCGCGAACCAACGCGTACTCGATGTTCACGTCGGGGTGGGCGAGGATCGCGCCGAGCATGCCGATCAGGCTGCCTGCCAGGTTGGGGGTCCGCATCATCCCCGGCGAGTAACCCCGGCGGGTCCACTGCTGGAAGGCTTCGCCGAGCAGGGCCGGATCCAGGTAGTTGCCGAAGTCGCTGGGCACGGTCGCGCCGATCGACAGGCAGGAGAAGCGCACCCCGGGAACCTCGCGCTTCCACGACAGCAGCGTGCTCTCCAGCGCCGCCTTGCTGGCCGAGTAGGCGCCAAGGCCCCACAGCGGATCCCCTGCGGACTCCGACGACAGGACCGCCACGACGGCGCCGTCGGCCAGGTGCGGCACCAGGGCCGCGATGGCCCGGTTGACACCCACGAGATTGACCGACAGGATCGACGCCCACTGCTCCGGCGTGGTGGTCTGCAGCGGGCGCAGGGCGCCGATGCCGGCGCAGACGAGCACCACGTCGACCGGACGGTCGCCGACCGCGGCGACCAGCGGGTGGGTGTCCCCGGCCAGGTCGTAGACCACGGCCTCGCCGCCACCGGCCTCGGCAACGGCCTCGGCCAGCTGCTCGGCGCGGCGGGCGCAGAAGGTGACCTCGGCGCCGTGACCGACGAGTTGGACGGCGGTCGAGCGTCCGACGCCGGCCGAGGCCCCGATGACGACGACTCGCCGTCCCTGCCACGCGCTGCATCGCGGGATCACCAGGCCGGCGGCCTCGAAGTCCCAGGAGCGGGCGGTGACGCCCTCGGCGCGCAGCGGCGCCTTGGTGATCCGCCCCGTCTCACTGCGCGGCAGGTCGTCGCGGAACTCCACGTACCTCGGCACGGCGAATCGTGGCAGGTGGTCGAGCGACCACGTCCACAACTCCTGCTCGGTCATGGACACATCGGCTTTGAGCACCACGGTCACTTTGATGTCATCCTCTCCTACTGGACTCGGCACACCAACCACGGCGACGTCGGCGACCGCGGGATGTTCGTGGAAGGTCTGCTCGACCTCCCAGGTCGATACGTTCTCCCCTCGGCGGCGAAGGTAGTCGGCTTTGCGGTCGACGAAGTACAGGTACCCGTCAGCGTCGATGCGACCGACGTCGCCGGTGTGCCACCAGTGATTGCGGCTGTCGCGCACGGTCGCTGCCGGGTTGCGCCAGTAGCCGCTGAACATCAGCAGCGGGCGGCGCGGCCGGACCACGATCTCGCCCTGCGATCCGATCGGCAGTTCCACGTCGTCGTCGTCGAAGATGCGCACGTCGAACGAGTCCGAGTTGACCACGCCTGCCGAGCCGGCGCGAGCCGGGACGCCTGGCGGCAGCCACGACACCAGGGAGACCTCGGTCGTGCCGTAGGCGTTGCTGAACGTGGCCAGGCCGAACCGCTCACGCAGGATCGCATCCACCTCCGGCGGCATGGGCGCGCCGGTCATCAGGCGCAGCGTGGTGTTCGAGCCAGGGCCGCCGCCGGGTTGCAGGGGATGGTCGGGCGCCCTGGCGATCATCACCACCGGTGAGCCGAGCAGCGAGGCAATGGTCGCCTCCGACGAGGTGACGTCCTCCCAGAACCGGGACACCGAGAACCGGTCGGTGATCACCGCGCTCCCACCGGCGATCAGCGTGCCGATCAGGCACACCCCGAGGGCGTTGAAGTGGAACAGCGGCAGCGGCGTCCACACCCTGTCGTCGGCGTCACGCCCCCAGGTGACCACGTTGCTCTCGGGCATGCACACCGCGTAGTTGTGGCTCAGCGCGCAACCCTTCGACGGGCCCGTCGTCCCACCCGTGTAGATGATGATGGCGTCGTCGGCCGGCTTCGGCGAGATCCCCGTGGGTCCCTCGTTCGCGCTGACGAAGCCGTCCCAGGCCGTCCAGGTCAGCGCCGGGTCGCACCGCCCGCCATCGCCCACCACGATCGCCCGACGGAACGACGACCCGAGCACGTCGGGCGTCACCCGCTCTGCGTAGGTGGCGCCGACGATCATCACCGCGGCGTCGGCGTCGGTCATCTGGTGACGCAGCGAGAGCCCCTTCAACGCGGTGTTCACCGGCACGTAGACCGCGCCGGCCTTGAGCGTTGCGTAGAAGGCGATCGCACCCTCGGGTGAGTTGTCGAGCAACGTGGCCACCCGATCGCCTGGCCGGACGCCTGCGGCGATCAACGCGTTGGCGACGCGGTTCGCCTCGCGGTCCGCCTGGGCTGCGGTGAACCTGGTGCCGCAGACGTCCAGGAACGGCCCGTCGGGATCGGAGGCGACCCGATCGCTCAACAGCCCGAGCACCGTCCGCAGCGGATGGCTCGACCACACCGGTTCCTCCACGAGTTCCACGTTCGCTGTTGCCCCCTGTCGCCGGCCGCCCACTGATGAGCGAGATTGCAGATGATATACAATCCTGGCCGATGGCTCGAAGTCTGTACCTTCACGAAGTGGTCGACATCGTCGGTCAGGGGCAATACGACTACATGGAGCACCTGTGGAAGGACCCGGTGCTGCGGATGCCCGACATGTTCAACCTGCAGGGGTCGTTCTACGTCTGCGCCCCCGGCGGCGGGCGTTGGCCGCAGGTGGTCAACATCTGGGACATCGGCAACCGGGGCTGGGACGGATGGGCGTCCAACGTCGATCGGCTGAACCTGAAGCGGCGCAAGGCGTTCTACTCCGACTGGTGGGACGTCGCCGCTACGTGGCGCACCGGCGGCTTCGACCGCCTCCTCGGCGGGGTGCCCGGCAGCCCGACCACCGACGAGATCGAGGAGCGCGGGATCCGCGGGTCCATCTTCGTGCACGAGGTGCTCGAGGTCGACCCAGCCCGGAGGTTGGAGTTCCTCGGTTTGGTCGCCGACCGGCGGGTGGCGATGATGGCCGACCACGGACATCAGGTCACCGGGATCTACGAGGTCTTGGGCAACCTGCACGAGGTCGTCGTGGTCTGGGCGACCACCGTGGCCGCCCAGACCGAACTGCGCAAGTCACGCGACGCAGCGTGGGGGCTCGACGACGCCGCGCCCGCCGACGAGCGGCTGCGCGAGTGGGAGATCACGGCCGCCGGGTTCGTCACCGGCGGCATCACCCAGCTGATGACCCCGCTGCCGCGCACCGTGTACGGGCCCCCCGACTGGGAGGACGCCTCGCTCGACGGTTGGATCAGCGACACGGACCAACCCACCGACGGACCCATCGATCCCCTGGAGCACCCATGACCCTCACCACCACCCCGACGTGCTCGCCGGCGTCCGATCTGGACGGCACGCTCGCCAGGATCCCCCTGCTCGTGGACGTCGACGCCCACGTGGTGGAGCCTGCCGACGTCTGGTCCAGCCGCCTGCCGGCCAGGTATCGCGACGCCGGGCCGCGCATCGAGCTGCTCCCCCGCGGCGTGCCCACGCTGAACGGCGCGGCATACATCGAGGCGCCGGGTCAGGACGGGCCACTGGCCGCGTGGTGGCGCTACGAGGATCACTTCGCCCAGATCAAGCGGCCCATCGCGGCGGCCGGATTCCACCCCGACGAGATCCAGATGATCGGGGTGACCTACGACGAGATGCGCCCCGGGTGCTTCGATCCCGTCGCCCGCCTGGCCGATATGGACCTCAACGGCGTCGAGGCCCAGTTGTGCTTCCCGAACTACCCGCGGTTCTGCGGCCAGCAGTTCCTGTGGGGCAAGGACCGTGACCTGGCCCTGCTCTGCGTCGCGCGCCTACAACGACTGGATGGTCGAGGAGTGGTGCGGTTCGAGCGGTGGGCGCCTGCTCCCGTTGTGCCTGATCCCGCTGTGGGACGTCGCCCTGGCCGTCGACGAGGTCCGCCGCAACGCGGCGCGCGGCGTGCGCGCCGTGGCCTTCAGCGAACTCCCGGCGTACCTCGGCCTGCCGAGCATCTTCAGCGGTCATTGGGATCCGCTGTTCGCCGCCTGCGCCGAGACGGGGACGGTGCTGTGCATGCACATCGGCTCGGGGACCAAGACCCCGCAGGCGTCCCCGGACGCGCCGGAGGCTGTCGGGGCCATCACCATCTTCGGCAACAGCGTGATGTCCATGACCGAGTTCCTGCTGTCGGGAGTGCTGCATCGCTTCCCCGCCCTGCACCTGCTGTACGCCGAGGCCCAGATCGGCTGGATCCCGTACGTGCTCGAACGGTCCGACGACGTGTGGGAGACGCACCGTGGCTGGAGCCACAGCAAGCAGTACTGCCCGGCGCCGCCGTCGACCTACTACCCCGGGCGCGTCCACTCGTGCTTCTTCAAGGACGCCATCGGAGTACGCATGCTCGACGAGGTCGGCCTGGACAACGTGATGTTCGAGACGGACTACCCGCACCAGGACTCCACCTGGCCACGCTCGCGCCAGGCGGCAGCCGAGCAGTTCGGTCACCTTCCCCAGGCCCAGATCGACCAGATCGCCCGCGGCAACGCCATCCGCCTGTTCGGCCTGCCCTTGACGGTCTAGACCGGGTTCGACCGTCGCTCGGGCAAGTCGCGCAACTGGCCAAGCCGGGCCGTCACGTACGCGGCGAGGTCACACGCTGGCGGGCGGCGCGGCGGGAACGAGTTCCGTGCGGCATCCGGGCGCTCGACCCGGTCCACCCGGAACGTTCGCCAATCCTGGCGATCGAGGTCGAACGCCACGAGATACCACCGCCGGCCGACCGTGACGAGGCGCAGCGGCTCGACGCAGCGCTCGGTGCGCACGCCGTCGAACGTGGCGTACTCGAAGCGCAGGCGCACCGAGTCCCGGCACGCCTGCGCGACGGCGCCGAGCACCGACGGGGCCGGCATCGGCGAGTGCCACGGTGGCGGTCCCTCGCCCGACTCGGTGACGTCGCGCACCGCTTCGGCGCGGCGGCGAAGGTCAGCGGGCAGCATCGCCACCACCTTGGCCAGCGCGCTGACCGACGACGCGGCGATCGCCTGGTCGACGCCGTGGGCCGCGGCGTGCAGCCCGGCGACGAGGGCCACCACCTCGTCGGCCTCCAGCAACAGCGGCGGTAGCGACGCGCTGGCGGCCAGCTGGTAGCCGCCGTCGTGGCCACGGTCGGAGGCGATGGCGTAGCCGAGCGAACGCAGGCGCTCGATGTCACGGCGTAGCGTCCGGTCGGACACCTCCAGTCGGGCGGCCAGTTCCGGTCCGCTCCACCGCAGGTTGTGCTGCAACAGCGACAGCAACTGCAGGAGCCGGGCGCTCGTCGACATACCGGCACAGTCTTCCACGATGCGGACAGATTCTGACCGCAATGCCGGTCATGATCGACCGATGACCGACATCACGACATCCGAACGCCACGACCTGGTGGAGACCCTGCGCGCCCACCGTCAGCTCCTCATCGGCACCTCGGCGGGCCTCACCGACGACCAGGCCGCCACCCGCTCCACCGTCAGCGAGCTGACCATCGGGGGCATCATCAAGCACGTCACCGCTACCGAGTTGCAGTGGGCCAGGTTCATCACCGACGGACCCGCGGCCTTCGGCGCCGCCGACGAAGCCCCCGATCAGGCGGCGTGGGCGGCCGGGTTCCGGATGACCGGGGAGGACACCTTGGCCTCGCTGGTGGATGCCTACCAGGCCTGCGCCGCGGTCACCGACGAGCTGGCGAGCACGGTGGACCTCGACTCCCGCCATCCGCTACCGGTCGCTCCGTGGTTCGAGCCGGGATCGACGCGCTCGGCGCGCCGGGTCCTGCTGCACCTCGTCGCCGAGACCGCCCAGCACGCCGGGCACGCCGACATCATCCGCGAGGCCATCGACGGCGCCAAGTCGATGGGCTGACGCCGGCCTCATCGGTCACGTCGGCGTACCCCGTTCGACCACCCGCTGGACCAGGGCGTCGAGGGTGTCCTGGCAGGTGGACGCGGCGCCAGGCGGGTCCGGGAGGCGCACCGCGCCGTGCTCACGGCTGGGGAGCAGGATGGTGGCGTGGCCGGGGCAGGTCACCTCGCCACGCTGGTTCTCCCCGCCGATCTCCACATCCACGGCAGGCCGCCCGTCCAGCAGGCGCTTGCGGGTCACGGTGCCACGCATCCAGTGCGTATCGCCGACGAAGTTGAACTTGCGGAACTCGACGTCGAGCGCCGCCAGCCAGGCGTCGTCACCCATCCAGTCGGTGCACAGGTGGATCAGCCAGGCCTCGCGCATCCGCCCGTAGTCGTAGATGGCCGGGTTGCCGGCACGCTTGGCCCACTCCTGGTCCCAGTGGACCCGCTGGTACACGTCGGGGATGTTCAGGTCATCCGGGCGGAAGAAGCCGGGGGTGCGCCGGCGCTGCTGGTACCCGAGGCGCAGCGCCTTGACGCCGTACAGGCCCATGCCCATGCCGGTGTGCCACACCACCATGTCGGTGACCCGCAGCGGACCCTTCACCAGCGGACCGAGGGGATCTCCCACCTCGACGTCCTCCCACCAGCGCGGCTCGGCGCCGCGGCGGTGGGCCGGTTCGGTGGCGTAGGCCTCGTCGATGCGGGCCAGCTCCTCGGCGGTGTACGGGCGGATCTCCACCCGCGGCGCGGCATCCTCGGTCCGGCGCTCGGCGGCCTGGCGCTCGACGGCGCCGCGATCGGTGCGGATCATCAGCCGGTACTGCGCCGAGAGCATGCCCTGCGGTGTCCCGAAGACCTCTGCCGTCCACTCGTGCACGGTCCGCCCGGCGAAGTCGCCGGTCTTGTCGAGGACGCCGACGAGGGCGTTTCGCCGGGTGATTCCGGTGGTGGGCCGCAGCGGTCGCCACCACTCCCTGGCACTGGCCGAGTAGTACGCGTGGGCGCCCTTCAGCGGGTCGCCCTTCAGCAGGGCGCGGCGCTCGGCGTCGAGCTCGTCGACCTCGTTCTCACCGATCAACGTGTCGCCGCCGTTCAGGCTCGGCGAGGCGATCGGCCCGCCCCATACGCTGGCCGTGGCGTAGTCCGGCTCGCACCACAGCGGGTTGTCGTCACCGATGGCCTCGGCGACATGGCGAAACGCGTCAGACCCTGGGTTGCGATACCACGGGCGCACGGGGTGCGGCGTGGGGATCCCGATCCGCCGCCGCAGGGCCTCGATGCGTTCGTCGGTGATCGCCGGCTCTGTCCCCACGGGCGAAATATATAGTATGAAATCCAATGTCCGGCGATTCGCGTCTCCCACTCGACGCCACCTCGACGGATGACGACGTGCGCGAGGTCGTCGGGCGGTGGGTCCTCGACCAGGTGCCGCAACCATGGCGAGACGCTGCTGACCGGGGCCGTGCGGCCATCCGTGCCGTGCGCACTCGCCAGGCCTACGAGGACTGGTACCCGGTGTTCGCCGCGTCGGGGCTGGTCGTTCCGACGTGGCCGGTTGCCTACGGCGGGCTGGGGCTTCGGCCTGCGCAGGCCCGAGTGGCCGAGGGCGTGCTGGCGCCGTTCAACCTCGGGCGGCTGAACCCGCTCGGGCTGAACAATGCCGCCGCGCCGCTGTTCGCCCACGGCACCGAGGAGCAGCGCCTGCGCTACCTGCCGCCGATCGTGGCCAACACCGAACGCTGGTGCCAGCTGTTCAGTGAGCCGGGGGCAGGCAGCGATCTGGCATCGCTGGCCACCCGCGCCGAGCGGGATGGCGACGAGTGGATGCTGACCGGGCAGAAGGTCTGGACGACGTGGGCGCACGAGAGCGAGTTCGGGGTCTGCCTGGCGCGCACGGATCCGCGTGCACCCAAGCGTCAGGGCATCACCTTCTTCATCGTCGATCTGCGCGCACCGGGCGTGGAGGTGCGCGAACTCCGCCACCTCGGCGGCGAGGTCGACTTCAACGAGGTCTGGCTCGACGCCGTGCGCGTCCATGACCGCGACCGGGTCGGCGCGGTCGGGGACGGGTGGCGGGTCGGCAACGCCACGCTGGCCGGCGAGCGCCAGATGGTGGCCGGCGCCGGCTCGGGCGGGGTGGACCGCATCGGCGGGAGTGGCGCCGAGCGACTGATCGCCAGCGCCCGCCGGCTCGGTCGGTGGGACGAGCCTGTGACCCGCCAACGGCTCATCCGCCTGCTGAGCGAGGAGCGCATCCGCCGCTGGACCAACGACCGGGTCCGTGCCGCCGTGAAGGCCGGTGGGACGCCTGGGCCGGGCGCCTCGATCGGCAAGCTCCACCAGGGCGCGCTGAACCAGCGGATGCAGATCGCCGCGGCCGACCTGCTCGGCGCGGCTGCACTGGCCTGGACCCGGCAGTCCACGCACCGAGATCCGGCGTCGTGGGCCGCCGATCTGCCCTACGAGGTCGCCGGGATGTTGCGCAGCCTGGCCAACACCATCGAGGGCGGCACCACGGAGATCAACAAGAACATCGTCGGTGAGCAGATCCTCGGTCTGGCACGTGAGCCGGATCCGTACCACGGCAAGCCGTGGGAGGACACGCCGCGGTCATGAGCAGTCTGGCCGATCTGCTGGCGCAGCACCCGTTCGCCGACGACGAACCGGTGCTGTTCGGCGCCGCTCGTACCTGGACCGCTGGTGAGGCCCGCCGGGCGGTCGCCGAGGGCGCCCGGCGTCTCACGGCGTCCGGGTTGCAGGCCGGTCAAGGCGTGGGAGTGATGCTCGACGGCGCCCCGGTGGTGATCGCCATGATGTCGATCTGGGTTGCCGGTGGCGTGTTCGTGCCGATCAACCCGCGCCTGCCACCGGCTGCGCTGGACGAGGTCATCGCCGCCGTCCAGCCCAGCCTGGTGCTGACCGAGGCCGGGCCGGCCGGGACCGGACACGACCGCCGCTTCGCCAGCGGGACGGCGTTCGTGCTGTGGACCTCCGGGACGACCGGGCGGCCCAAGCCGGTCCTGCACACCCACGAGGCGTACGTGGAACTGATCGACCGAGTGCTCTTGCCGCTGCGCGGCTCGGCGGCGAACGCAACCACGCGGCCGTCACCGAATCTGATCCCGGTATCGATGGCGGTGAACGCCGGTATCTACAACGCCCTGTTCGGCCTGCGAGCCGGTGCCGCGCTGGTGGTGATGGACCGGTTCGAACCGGTGGCGTTCGCCGAGACCGTGGCCCGCCACGGCATCCGCTCGACGGTGCTGCCCCCGGCGGCGATGACGATGTTGAACGACAGCGACGTCACGTCACTGGCGCCGCTGCGCTTCGTCCGCTCGATCACCGCGCCGCTGTCGCCGTTCCAGGCCAGGCGATTCACCGAGCGGTTCGGCGTCACGGTGCTCAACAGCTACGGCCAGGCCGAACTGGGCGAAGTGATCGGCTGGACGGCGGCCATGGCCAGGGAGCACCCGGCCAAGGTGGGCGCCATCGGTCGCCCCCACCCGGGCGTGGACGTGCGCATCGACAGCCCGGACGCCAATGGCGTCGGCGAGCTGCTGGTGCGCCCACCGAACCGGGCAACGGGATACGCCAGCGGTGACGACCTCGGCGAGCGGGTGACCGAGTCCGGGCACGTCCGAACCGGGGACCTGGCGCGCGTCGACGACGACGGCTATCTGTGGATCGAAGGCCGTGTCGGTGATCTCATCAACCGCGGGGGCAACAAGATCTTCCCCGCCGAGGTGGAGGAGGTGCTCGTCGCCCTTCCGGCCGTCCGCGAGGCAGCAGTCGTCGGCGAGCCCGACGATCGCCTGGGCGAGGTCCCGGTCGCCTACGTGGTCACCACGGCGCCGATGACCGACGAGGAACTGGCCACGGCCTGCCGGGTGGCGCTCGTCCCGTACAAGATCCCGGTGCGATTCGAGCGCCTCGATGCGCTACCGCGCACCGAGATCGGCAAGATCCAGCGCTCCCTGATCGGCCACGGCGTCGCCGATCAGGAGCATCGCGCGCCACGTGTGCCCTACGCTCGGGAGGCATGACAAGCCCCACCGCGCGCGCCGCTCACATCGACGCCGAGTCCGCTCGTTTCGCCGGCGTGCTGGGAACGGTCGAGCCGTCCACACCCGTGCCCACGTGCCCGGCGTGGACGGCGCACGACCTGCTCGCCCATCTCACCGAGGTACACAGCTTCTGGGCGGCGGTCATCGGTGAGCGGTTGACCGCCGCCCAGGTCGGTGAGTTCGAGGAGCGCCGTGACTCGCCGCCCACCGATCGAGACGACCTGCTCGACACGCGTCGCCGGGCGACCGCGTCCATGCTGGCCGCGCTCGAGGCCCGGGCGCCGGAGGAGGCCGCGTGGAGCTGGTTCGAACCCGACCAGACGGTCGATTTCACCTGGCGGATGCAGACCCACGAGGCGACGATGCACCGCGTCGACGCCGAGCTGACGGCCGGCGTCGCGCTGTCACCGATCCCCGCGGCCATCGCCGCCGACGGCGTCGATCACGTCGTCAACGTGATGTGGGCCTGGGCCCCCGCCTCGGCGGCGCGGCGCGTCACCGGGCGAGTCGACCTCCGAGCGACCGACACCGGCCGCGTCTGGCGCCTGGCGACGATCCGCTGGTCTGGCGAGGCGTGGGGCCAGACGTTCACCGACCAGGCATCGTGCGTGCCTGCCGATGACGACAGCGGGGTGGCACAGGCCGTCGTCAGCGGCACGGCCGAGGCGCTCGACCTGCTGGTGTGGACGCGACGCGATGAGGGCATCGAGCGCTCGGGTGACGAGCAGGTGCTGGCCGAGTTCCAGGCGACCCTCGACGGCGGCATCGCCTGAGCGCGCCGATCAGCCGATCTGCCCGTTGGCCCGCAGCCACGGGATCGTCGCCTCCATCGCCTGTCGCTGGGTCCGGGGCACGTAGCCCAGCTCGGCGCGGGTGATCGAGTTGTCGAACCACGGGACCGGCCAGGTGCGCGTGGCCAGATCGATCAAGGTGTCCCCGTAGGTGGCCCGGGCCGCGGCATCGTCGGGATCGACGGCGAGCTCGTCGATGCGGTGAGCGACACCGGCCACCTCGCAGGCCACGTTCAGCCACGAGGCCGTGGACTGGGCGTCTTCCTGACCGAAGGCCAGGTAGGCCCGCCCCGGAACACCACGCTGGGCGGCAGCGATGCAGGCATCGGCGACGTCCTCGGCGTAGACGAACGGCGAGCGGTAGGTCAGGTACCGGGAGATCTTGCCGTTGACCGCCCCGCGGATGGCCCGGTTGAAGCTGGTGGCGCTCATCGCCCTGGACAGCACCAGGCCGGGACCGTAGGTGCCGCCGGGGATCAGCAGGACGATGTCGTCGCCGTCCTCGGCAACGCGCCGCTTGGCCTCGACGTAGGCGTGGCCCTTGGTCACCGTGTACGGGTCGTCGCTCCAGTGCTCGGCCACCGGTGAGTGCTCGGTCAGCGTGTCCCGGTGGTCGAGGAACGGCGTCGACGACAGGGCCACGACGCGGATGCCGTGGCGTGCCGCGGCGTCGTAGGCGTGCAACGAGCCCTCGATGTTGGTCACCCGTTGCTCGTCGATCTGCTGCGCCGCGCCGCCGAGCAGCGCCGCCGAGTGGATCAGCGCGGTGGCGCCCTCGCACGCGGTGGTCAGGTCGTCGAGCGAGCGGACGTCGCCGGCGACGAGTTGCACGCCCGCGTCGGCCAGCGGCGCGGCGACGTCGACGTCACGCACCAGGGCACGCACCCCGTGCCCGGCTTCGATCAACCGGCGGCAGACGTTGGAGCCGATCAACCCGGTGCCACCGGTGACGACGTAGGTGTCGGCGCTCATCGGGCGCCGCCGTCACGCAACGGCGCCAGCACTGCCGCCAGCTCGCGGGCTTGGTGATGCCGGCCAGATCGGTGCGCCCCACCCATGACGGGTTGGGGGGCGTGTCCAGTGCCGCCCACTCGGGCGAGGACGGCCAGTGGTTGCGGGTCATTCGTTCCTCCCAGGTGGTGACCCCCGCGCGGCGGCAGGCGTCGGCGTAGTCGATGCTGGTGCGACGGGCGCCGTCGCGATCCCAGTAGTCCTCTTCGGCCCGCCACAGGCCATCTCCGCCATACCAGAGCACCGACAACCCGGGGAAGTCGAAGTACTCGGGCCCCTCGGAGTGCGGGTTGTCGCGGCGGTTCTCGCAGCGGAAGATCACCTTGTCGCCCTCGATGGCGTACCAGTCGAGCACGGTGTAGATCTCCGGCACACCCATCATGACCGGATCGATCCAGGCGGCGACCTCCTCACGCCCGCGCAGCGGTCCCCAGAAGTGGTCCACGTAGGTCACGTCCGGGGTGAAGCAGCGGACCCATTCGACCCAGTTCTCGCCCACCGGACCGGTGCGCCAGTAGTGGATGAATGCCGCTTCGATCTCGTCCCGATCAGGCCCCATGAAGATTGCATGATATATACAATCCTCTGAAGCGACGAAGCGGGCGGCGTCGCCGGGCCAACGTCGGGATCAGCAGACGGCAGCCTCGATGCGCTCGACGATGTCAGCGGTCAGCAGCGGAATCACATCCAGCGCGCCGAAGTTGTCCACGACCTGGCTGACCTTGCTGGCCCCGGTGATGACCGTGGACACGTGCGGGTTGAGCGTGCACCACGCCAGTGCCAGCTGCGCCAGCGAGCAGCCCAACTCGTCGGCGATGACCCGCAGGCGCTCCACCTTGGCCACCCGCTCGGCGCCGGTGAGCTCTCTGGCCAACCAGGAGTACCCGGCAAGGTTGGCCCGGCTGTCGGCGGGGATCCCGTCACGGTACTTACCGGTGAGCAACCCGGAGGCCAGCGGGCTCCAGATGGTGGCGCCCAGGCCGATGGGCTCGTCGTACAGCGGGGCGTACTCCTGCTCGACCCGGGCGCGGTTCAGCAGGTTGTACTGCGGCTGCTCCATCACCGGCTTGTGCAGGTGATGACGGTCGGCGACCTCCCAGGCGGCGCGGATCTCGGCCGCGCTCCACTCGCTGGTGCCCCAGTACAGCGCCTTGCCGCTGGCCACCATGTCGTGCATCGCCCACACCGTCTCGTCGATGGGCGTGCTCGGGTCGGGGCGGTGGCAGT
>JBAOHQ010000011.1:0-22878 GCA_037045185.1 Ilumatobacteraceae bacterium | reverse complement strand
TAGTTGACCTGGCGTTGGCGGTCGCCCCAGTACTGCTCACGCAGCTTGAACTTCTGCAGCTTGCCGGTGGCGGTGCGGGCCAGCTCGTCGCGGAACTCCACTCGCTTGGGGCACTTGTAGCCGGCGAGGCGTGACTTGGTGTAGGCGATCACGTCGGCCTCGGTCAGCGGGGAGCCGGGCGCCTTGACGACCAGCGCCATCACCAGCTCGCCCCACTTCTCGTCGGGCACACCGATCACCGCCACCTCGGTGACGTCGGGGTGGCTGAAGATGGCGTCCTCCACCTCGATCGACGAGACGTTCTCGCCGCCCGGTGATGATCACGTCCTTCTTGCGGTCGCTGATCGTGACGTACTGCTCATCGTCGATCAGCCCGCCGTCGCCGGTGTGGAACCACTCCGGACCGGCCGGATCGTCGCTGGACGAGTGGATCGCCGCAGCGGTGGCCTCGGGCTGCGCCCAGTAGCCCTCCATGATGTGGTTGCCGCGGGCCAGCACCTCGCCGCTGGTGCTGATGCGCATCTGCACACCGATCGCCGGGCCACCGGCCCGGCTGAGCTTCACCGCCCGTGCGCCGGGCGGCAGGTCGTCCATCTCCGCCCGGTCACGGTTCATCGTCAGCAGCGGCGTGGTCTCGGTCAGCCCGTAGATCTGGATGAACTCCCACCCCAGCTCGGTCTCGATGCGCTCGATGGTCTTGGTGGGCGGGGGCGCTCCGGCGATGACGATGCGCGTCCGCCCGCTGCCGGGGATCGGTCCGTCCCACTGCGCCGCGGCGTCCAGCACCATGTTGGCCACCGCAGGGGCGCCGCACATCAGGGTCACACCGTGATGCTCCACCCGGCGGAGGATCTCTGCGCCGTCGATCTTGCGGATGATCACGTGCTGTGCGCCCATCCCGGTGATCGCATACAGCACACCCCACCCGTTGCAGTGGAACTGGGGGAGCGTGTGCAGGTACACGTCGCGGTCGTTGATGCCAAGCTGCCATCCGAACGCCGCGGCGTTCAGCCAGATGTTGCGGTGGGTGAGCTGCACGCCCTTGGGCCGCGCCGTGGTGCCGCTGGTGTAGTTGATGGTGGCCGTGGCGTCCTCGTCGGCCGCCCATCGCAGCGGTTCGTCGCCGTAGTGCATCCACCACGCATCGCTCTCGGCGCCGATCACGTGGCGATGCTCGCAGTTCACGCCGGACAGCGCGTCGGCCACCTCCGGGTCGACGAGCAGGACCCGCGCCCCGCTGTGCTCGACGATGTAGCGAACCTCCTCGTGATGCAGGCGGAAGTTGATCGGCACCAGGATCCGCCCGGAACCGCTGACGCCGAACAGGGCGGTCAGCAGGCGGGCCGAGTTGTGGCTGACCATCGCCACCCGCTCGCCGACGCCGATGCCCAGCCGGTCGAGCCCGGCAGCCATCGCCCGGGCGCGCACGGCCATCTGGGCGTAGCTGATCGGACCCCACGAATCGGCCGGTTGATCGGGCTCGTCGACCAACCCGATGCGGTGTGGGTACAGGTCTTCGGCTCGGCGGAGGAAGTCGTTGACGGTGAGGGCGACCTTCATGCCCGAATCATTCCACGCAGGCCGACCATCCCCTGTGACGGGTACGCCACGCCGGCGACGCTCGCCAGGTAGCGTGGTCGGTCGACATGACAGACAACGCCCGCACGCAGGGGGCACCGCGCCGACGCCGGCGCAAAACACGATCACGGTCCGATCGCCCCGCCACACCGTCGGTGGCTCTCCAGATTTCCACCGAGGACTACATACCAACCGCGTTCAGAGACCTGGGGGTGCCAGAAGAGGTCGACATCGGCCTGCACGCCGCCGGGTTCTCGACGCCCTTCGCCATCCAGACCAAGGCCATCCCCGTCGCCCTCACCGGCCGGGACGTGTGCGGCCGGGCCCGGACCGGCTCTGGCAAGACCCTGGCATTCGGCGTGCCGCTGCTCGCCCGGTTGCAGGGCGACTCGCAGCCGAACCGTCCCAAGGCCGTGGTGCTCGTGCCCACGCGTGAGCTGGCCCTGCAGGTGGCCGAGGTGCTGGCCCCGGTGGCCATCGCCTGCGGCCGGTCGGTGCTCGCCGTCTACGGCGGGGCCTCCCGCGATCAGCAGATCGACGGGTTGAACGCCGGCGCCGACGTCATCGTGGCCACGCCGCTGCGGCTGATCGATCTGCTGAAGGACAACGAGCTGGACCTCGGCGGTGTGCAGATCACGGTGCTCGACGAGGCCGACCGGATGGCCGACGACGGGTTCACGCCTCAGGTGGAGTGGATCCTGCGCAAGGTCACGGCGCCGCACCAGACGATGCTGTTCAGCGCCACGCTGGACGGTGACGTCGGCCATCTCGTCGCCCGCTACATGAACGACCCGATCGAGGTCGCCATCGACTCACCCACCGAGACCGTGGGCACGATGCATCACCTGTTCCTCGCCGTGCACCACATGGACAAGGACCGTGTCGTCGCGGCGATCGCCAGTGGGGTGTCCAAGACGATCGTGTTCTGCCAGACGAAGCGGACCTGTGACCGCCTCGAGGGCTCGCTGCTCGATCTGGGCGTGCGCGCCGCTGCCATCCACGGGGACCTCACCCAGGTGGCCCGGGAACGAGCCCTGAAGCGGTTCACCGACGGCGAGCACGCCGTGCTGGTCGCCACCGACGTAGCCGCCCGCGGCATCGACGTGGACGACATCGGCGTGGTGATCCACTACGAGCCGGCGCCCGACGGCAAGGACTACCTGCACCGCAGCGGGCGCACGGCGCGCGCCGGGCGTGACGGTTGGGCGGTGACGCTGGCCGAGTACAACCAGCACACCCAGGTGCGCATCCTTCAGCGGGCCTTGCGCCTGGACGTCGCCGCGCCGGTGGAGGTGTTCAGCAACAACCCGATGCTCAAGCACCTCCCTGACTTCCACCAGCCGCCGTCCGCCTGACCCCTCTGGGGTCGAGGCTCAGGCGGTGGGCAACCAGGCCGGGCGGGACGACTCGAAGCGGTCGATGGCCGTGGCGTGGGCCAGGGTCAGGCCGATGTCGTCGAGACCGCCGAGGAAGCGCTCCTGGGTCTGCGGGTCCATCGGGAACGCCGCCTCGATCCCGGCGGCGGGCAGCTCGACGGTGAGCCGCTCGACGTCCACCGTGATCTCGGTGGTCGGGTCGGCCTCGATCGCCGCCCAGATCGCCTCCACGATGGGCCGCGCCAGCACGACCGGTACGAGCCCGTTCTTGGCGCAGTTGTTGCGGAAGATGTCGCTGAAGCTGGGGGCGATGACGGCGTCGAAGCCACCTTGCTGGATGGCCCACACGGCGTGCTCGCGCGACGAGCCGACACCGAAGCTGGGCCCGGCCACCAAGACGCTGGCCCCGGCGTAGCGCTCGTCGTTGAGCACGAAGTCACGGTCGTCGCGCCACGTGGCGAACAGGCCCTTGTCGAACCCGGTGCGCTCGACGCGCTTGAGCCACTCGGCGGGGATGATCTGGTCGGTGTCGACGTCGCTGCGCTTCAGCGGGACGCCTCGACCGGTGATGACGTGGACGGCGCGCATGGCTCAGGCTCCTCGGGGTGCAAGATCGGCGGGTGTGGCGAAGTGGCCGGCCACTGCGGTGGCTGCGGCGACGGCGGGGGAGACCAGATGGGTGCGCCCGCCGCGGCCCTGGCGCCCCTCGAAGTTGCGGTTGCTGGTGCTGGCGCAGCGCTCCCCGGGGGAGAGCTTGTCGGGGTTCATCGCCAGGCACATGCTGCAGCCGGGCTCACGCCAGTCGGCGCCGGCGGCGCGGAACACCGCTGGCAAGCCCTCGGCCTCGGCAGCAGCCTTCACGGCGTGGCTGCCCGGCACGATCATGACCCGCTTCGCCGTGACGGCCCGGCCGCGCATCACCTCGGCCGCGGCCCGCAGATCCTCGATGCGGCTGTTCGTGCAACTGCCGATGAACACGGTGTCCACGGTGATGTCACGGATGGCGGTCCCGCCGGTCAACCCCATGTACTCCAGCGCCCTGGCCACCGTCTCGCGGGTGGTGGGGTCGTCGAAGTCGTCGGCGTTCGGCACGGTGCCGTCGATGCCGGTGACCTGCGCCGGATTCGTCCCCCAGGTGACCTGCGGGGTGATGGTGGCGGCGTCGATGACCACCTCACGATCCCACGCCGCGCCGTCGTCGGTGGCCAGCGTGCGCCAGTAGGCGACCGCCTCGTCCCACGCAGCGCCCGCCGGGGCGTGCTGGCGGCCGCGGAGGTAGGCGAAGGTCGTCTCGTCCGGCGCGATCAGTCCGGCCTTGGCCCCGGCCTCGATGGTCATGTTGCACACGGTCATCCGGCCCTCCATCGACAGTGCCCGGATGGCCGAACCGCGGAACTCGATCACGTGGCCGATGCCGCCGCCGGTGCCGATGGCCCCGATGACCGCCAGGACGATGTCCTTGGCGGTCGAGCCCGGTGCGAGGTCACCGTCCACCGTCACGCTCATCCACTTCGGGCGGACCTGCGGCAGGGTCTGGGTGGCCAGCACGTGCTCCACCTCGCTGGTGCCGATGCCGAAGGCCAGCGCGCCGAACGCCCCGTGGGTGGCGGTGTGGGAGTCTCCGCAGACCACGGTCATCCCGGGCAGGGTGCGGCCCTGCTCGGGGGCGATGACGTGGACGATCCCCTGGCGGGCGTCACCCATCGGGAAGTGGGTCACGCCGAATTCGGCGGCGTTGGCTCGCAGCACTTCCACCTGCCTGGCGGAGATGGGGTCCTCGATCGGCCGATCGATGTGCTCGGTGGGCACGTTGTGATCCTCGGTGGCAACGGTCAGATCCGGTCGACGCACCGGGCGGCCGTTGAGCCGAAGCCCGTCGAAGGCCTGCGGGCTGGTCACCTCGTGGACGAGATGGAGGTCGATGTACAGCAGATCGGCCTCATCGGGGGCGGCGTGAACGACATGCGCTGCCCACACCTTCTCCGGCAGGGTCTTGGGGGTCGAGGACATCCTCGTCTCACTTTCTGAGATACGATTCTCGCAGTGGAGAGCGTATCGGGCGTCGGCGTGCTGGACAAGACGATGCTGCTCCTCGATGCCCTGGCCCGAGGCCCCGCCGACCTGGCCGACGTGCAGGCCCGTAGCGGCCTGCCTCGGGCCACGGCCCACCGGTTGCTCGTGGCGATGGAGGCCCACCGCCTGGTGCGCCGGGATCCCGGCGGCCGGTTCTGCCTCGGCTTCGAACTGGTGCGCCTCGGCCAGACGGCAGCGACGTGGTTCCCGCTGGGGGAGATCGCCCGCCCGATCCTGGAGGCGCTGCGCGCCGAGACCGGCGAGAGCGCCCAGCTGTACGTCCCCGAAGGCCAGCAACGGCGGTGCGTGGTCTCCCTGCCCTCGCACCACGCCTTGCGCTGGACGGTGCCGGAGGGTTCGCTGCTTCCCATGGATCGCGGCTCGGCCGGCAAGGTGCTGGCCGAGCAGGCCCGCCTCGCCGACAGCGTCGCCGAGCGCGAGGCCGGCGTGGCCTCGGTCAGCGCTGCGGTCACCAGCGCCGGGCGCGTCGTGGCCGCGGTGGGCATCAGCGGCCCCATCGAGCGCCTGACCAAGCGACCGGCGGTGGTCTTCGGCGATGCCGTCTCCTCCGCCGCCGCGGCGCTGACCAGCGCGCTGGCGGCCACGTATCACGGGGCGCCCCCGGAACTCTGATGATGTGTGCGCGGCCCGCCTGGATCGGGCATGATAGGCCCGCCAATCTCACCGGAGGATCCCGAATATGTCCCTTGAAGCCGCCTACGAGTTCCTCGCCAGCGTCGAGTTGCTCTCGCTGGCAACGTCGTCCAAGGACGGCCTGCCGCACTGCGCGCCCTCGTTCTTCGCCGTCGATGGCCGGTCCGTCTTCTTCACCACGTCGGACCAGACCACCACTGGCAAGAACCTGCTGAGCAACCCGCGTGCCGCCTTCGGTGAGGGTGACGCACCCGATCCCGGCCAGACCTGGGACGATGCCAAGGGCATCCAGATCGTCGGCAACGTCGTCCATCTCGACGGCGCCGAGGCCGATGCCGCAGCGGCTGCGCTGATGGCCAAGTACTCCCACCTCGGCGAGGCGATCAAGCAGTCGCACCTGTTCCGCCTGGACCCGACGCGGGTCAAGTACCTGCACAACGCGCCCGATGGTGACGAGGCGTTCGAGACACTCGGCGTGAACTGGGTGATCGAGGAGTTCTAGGGTCCGCTGGTCCCCGGCCGGGTTGACTCCGCCAGGAGCTTGTCGAGTTCCTGGCGGACGAGGGCCTCGTCCACTGCGCCCACCACGCGCGCCCGCACCGTGCCGTCGAGCCCGACGAAGAACGTCTCCGGCACGCCGACCACGCCGTAGTCGATGCCGACCCTGCCATCGGCGTCGTACAGGTTGCGCATCCCCCGCCCGGAGCGGTCGAGGAACGCGGCGCTCTCGCCCAGGGCGCTGTCGAAGGTGACCCCGACGAAGCTGACCCCGCGGTCGGCGTACTCGCCGGCCAGGCGGTTGAGCAGCGGGTGCTCGGTCTGGCACGGGACGCACCACGGCGCCCAAAAGTTGATGACGATCACCTCGCCGCGCCCGTCGACGGTGGTGGGCCGGCCACTGTCGATGTCGCCGAGGGTGAACGCCGGCATCGGCTTGCCCAGCAGCGGGGAGTCGGCGAAGCGGTCGTCGTTGCCGAACACGGTCCAGGCCGCCAGCGCCAGCCCGATCAGCATGGCCACACCCACCAGCGTGCTCACCGCCCGCCGGCTCACGGGTCGGTGCCGCGGGTGAGGGCCTGATCGACCTGGTCGCTGAGCGCCTGGACCACGGCACGTTGGGCGGCGTCCATCGGGAGCGCAGCCAGGCGGTCGAGGACCTCGCGGGCTGCCGCTGGATCGCGCAGGCCTTCGAACTGCACCTTGGCCAGAAAGAACAGCGCGTCCCGGTCGGTGGGGCTGAGAGCGATGGCGGCCTTCAGGTAGTCGGCCCCGGCGGTGGGCGCGCCGCTGAGCGCCGACGCCCAGCCGTGCAGGCGCAGCGCCCGTTCGTAGTCCTGGTCGGTACCGGGCAGGTCGATGGCGGTGGCGGTGTGGCGGACGGCCGCGGCGACATCGCCGGCGTCGAGGTAGCGCTCGGCCAGCGCCAGGCGCATCCCGATGACGTTCGGGTTCTTGGCGACGACCGCCTCCATCTCGGCGTTGGTGACCTGGGACAGGTCACGCACCGCCGTACCCGGCACCGATCCCACCGGACCGGACAGGGACGGCCGCGCCGTGGCCGAGGAGGCGCCGGCGATCACCAGCCCCGCCGTGGCCAGGGCGCCGAGGCCGATCGTGCCGGCGCGCAGCGTCGATCGCCGCCGGCCGCGGGGCAACATCCCCAGCACGGCGATCATCCCACCGGTGAGCACCACGATCGGCGCCACCCACAGCACCAGCGAGGCGCCTGACTTGGGCGGGGCGATCAGGATCGACGGTCCGAAGCGGGCGACGTAGAAGTCCAGGATCTGCTGATCGGTCCACCCACCGGCGACCTGGCGGCGTACCTCACCGTCGATCGACCGGGCGCTGGACGATGTCGAGTCGGCGACGGACTCGCCCTGGCACACCGGGCAGCGCAGTTGGCTGGTGAGCTGGCGGACTCGGTCGGGGCTGCCCGCCCCGGCGATGCCGGCGATGACACCCCAGACCACCACCCCGGCCAGTAGGCCGACGAGCAACCACCGCAGGGCCCGCCGCAACGTCACGCCAGCACCTCGTCGACCATCGCCGGAACCGTATCGACGTCGGTCGGCGCACCGACGTCGCGGTCGGCGAGGCGGCGCAGCCGGCGTAGCAGCAACCCGGCCACGGCGCCGGCTGCCATGGTCAACCCGCCGGCCCACACCAACCACATCCACGGGTAGCGGTACACGTGCAGCGTGACGGACGAATCGTCGAGGGCGACGATCGCGACGTAGGCGTCGTCGCCCTGCCACCTGGTCCACACGTCGGGCTTGGCCAGTGACTCGCGCTGGTTGGGATAGGTGCGCAGCTGCGGGTTGAGCGTGCGCTGCGTCCCGCCGCGGGCGACGGAGACCTTGACGCCACGAGAGCGGAAGGTCGACTCGGTTGCCGCGGTGGGGCGCAGGTAGGACACCGTGAACCCCGACGCGGCGACGCTCTGGCCGGCGGACAGCGTGACCGTAGAACGCTGGGCCAGGTTGGACGAGGCGGCGATGCCGATCACGGTGACGGCGAGGCCCACGTGGGCCACCTGCCCGCCCCAGAACCCTGGCCGAGCGCGGCAGCGCCGCACCCGTCGCCGTCCTGGCGCCGCGATGGTCAAGGCGGGCGTGCGCCGAGCGGACCAGTTCGACCGCGGCGCTGGCGACGATCGTGGTGGCCAGGACCACCACGACGATCACGTACGGGGCGCGCAGGCCGGCGAACACCACCAGGCCCGCCCCGACGGCCAGCCCCACGGTGGCGGCCGCCCGCTGCCGGTCCCACACCTCGGACCACGCGGCGCGCCGGTACGGGGCGACGACACCGATGATCATCGCCAGCAGCAGGGCGAGGGTGATCCACACGGCGAACACGTCGAAGAACGGGCGCCCCACGGTGAGCCTGGCGCCGTTGACGGCTTCGTGGATGATCGGGTACAGCGTGCCCACGCCGACCACCGCGGCGAAGGTGGCCAGCAGCAGGTTGTTGACCAGGAACATCCCCTCCCTGCTGGCCAGCGACTGCAGCGCGGGACCGGTGATCACGTCGCCCAGCCGGCTGACGAACAGCCAGCCCACGGCCACGGTGACCACGACGAGGAACACCAGCAGCACCGGCCCGAGCGATGACCCGGAGAAGGCGTGGACGCTGGCGATGACTCCGCTGCGTGCCAGGAACGTGCCGAGCAGGGTGAACAGGAACGTCGAGACGACCAGGCCGACGCTCCACGCCGGGAGCAGCCCGCGGCGGGCCTGCATCACCGCCGAGTGCAGGTAGGCCGTGGCCACGAGCCAGGGCAGGAAGCTGGCGTTCTCCACCGGATCCCAGGCCCAATAGCCGCCCCACCCGAGGACGTCGTAGCTCCACCACCCGCCGATGACGATCCCGGCGGTGAGGAACCCCCAGGCGACCACTGCCCACCGCTGGGTCCGCAGCACCCACCGCGGGCCGCGCTCACGCAGGAGCAGGGCGGCGACGGCGAAGGCGAAGGGGACGAGCATGCCCACGTACCCGAGATACAGCAACGGTGGGTGGACGGCCATCAGCATGTTGTCCTGCAGCAGCGGGTTGGCGCCGCGGCCGTCGCTGACCGAGCGTGGCGATGCCGAAAAGGTCGGGGTGACGATCAGCACCAGGGTGGCGAAGAAGGCCGCGACCGCGGACATCACCGAGGAGGCCACCTCGGCCAGGCGGTCGGTGGGGCGGGCCTGGCGGGAGACCACCGCCAGGTAGCCGGCGATAATGGTGGCCCACAGCAGCAGGCTGCCTTCCAGGCCGGCCCACGCCGAGGTGAAGGTGAACAGCGCTCCGGTCTCCCGGCGGTGATGGCTGGCGACGAAGCGGACACCGAAGTTGTCGGTGAACAGCGCCACTTCGAGCAGGATGAACGCCGCCAGCAGGCCGGCGAAGGCGACCAGCGGGCCACGCCGGCGCCACGGCGCTGCCGCAGGCAGCCAGGCCGAGACGGCGCCGCTCACCGCGCCCAGCAGTGCCACGCCGATGCACAGCCTGCCGGCGAGGATGATCATCGGTGGTTCGTCGTCTAGCGACGAGCCCGCCGCGGGCGGCGACCGATGCCGACGAGCCCGCCCATCATCGTGAACCCACCCACGACCGCAGCCGTGGCCACCGGGTGGCTGCGCTCGGCTGCCAGCCCGGCGTGCGGGTTGAACCCGCTGGCGTCGACGGCCCCATTCCCGCTGACCGGCTTGACGCATTCGAGGATGGTTGCGGTGGAGGAGTTCTGCGGGCCCTCGCAGGCCAGCACGGCGCCCTGCCCGGTGGAAGCGGTGACGATGTCGGTGACGACCAGGTTCTTCACCAGCGGCTCCGGGTCACCGATGCGGGCCGAGTCGGTGACGTTGTCGAGGAACTCCTGCTCCTTGGCCAGGCCGCGGATGAACTCCGGCGGGAGATGGCGGAAGTGCATCGTGGCCGTCACCTTCAGCGGGGTGCCGGCGGGGGCCTGGAACGTGTACGGGATGGCCAGCGAGGTGAACTCCTGCAACACGCCCGTGGCGTCGGGCACGAGCCGGACCGACTGCAGGGGGTTCATCTTCAGCTTGTCGATGACCCGCTCGCGGACCTTGACGATGTCGGGCAGGAAGCTCTGGTAGGCCACCTCGGTGAACACGCCGGTCTGGTTCGGGTCACCGTCGGTGAGGATCTTCTGGAAGTTCGCCAGCCACGGGTCGCACTGGCCGACCGGGGCGGCGTCGGCGAACTTGATCGCCGCATTCGCCAGCACCGCCGGGTCGTTCACCCCGGTGACCTGGGCGACGCTGGCCGGATCGCACTGCGGCACCCGATCGCCACGCGCCGCCAGCACGCCCGAGCCGCACGGGCCCTGCACGCCCTGGGCGGCGAACGGGTTGACCAGGCACACCTCCTTGCCGTCGGGTCCTGTGGCGTGGACCTCCAGCCAGAACTGCCGGGCGAAGGCGAACCCGGTGGGGAACGTATGACCCATCAGGTTGTTGGCCACGACCACGTTGGCGGTCTGGGTCTGGCCGTCCGCCGACGGTACGGCATCGTCGACCTGCAGGGTGATCGCCGACTTCAGCAGCGCCTCGCGCTCGGCGAGGATGTCGTTGACCACGCTGGCCGGGAGGCCACTTCGTTCGTACACCGTGGGATCCAGGTCGTACTCGACCCCCACGAAGCTGTGCTTGCGGAACGGGCGGTCGGGAACGGCGAGGACGCCTGGCGCCTTGTCCACCACCGGCTTGGTCGCCGCGTCGGGCTCGCTGGGCATGTGGCACTCGATGCAGCCGAGGGCCCGGCTGACGGTGGTCTTCGGGGCGATGGCCACGTCGTAGCTCTTCACGTAGTCCTGCCACTCGTCGAAGGTGGTCTGCAGGACCAGGTCATCCAGGGTTCCGTCCTGGTTGTCGATCTCGTTGCCGTTGAGCTGGCGGTCGCCGTCGTCGTCGGCCGTGTCGCTGTCCAGCGACGGCGACAGACCATCGCCGTCGAGGTCGACTTTGACGTTGTGGCAGGCGCCGCAGGCCAGGCTGGTGACCACCGGGTCGTCCCAGAACTTGCCGTCCCTGGTCTGCTCACCCTCGCCGATGTCGTGGACCCGGACGGGTAGCGGGTTGGGGTCCCGGAACAGCGGTCCGTAGACGGTGCCGAAGTCGTCACGGGTCCCGGCCGGCACGTCGACCCGGCCGGCGCCGGCCAACTCGCCGAGCGGTTCGGCCAGGGTGTGGCAGAACGTGCAGCTGATGCCGTCCTTGACGACGGCCTCGCCGCCGTCGGGGAACGGCGCCTTGTTCGACGCGGTGCCCTCGTCGAGCGGCAGCACGGTGAGCGGATCGTCGACCAGCGCGGCGCCGACGGGCAGGTGGCAGTTGATGCAGACCTGGGCGGTCTTGGCGACGAAGTCCTGCTGGGCCTGGCCCAGTTGCTTGGCCAGCTGCTCGTTCTTGGCCAGCGTCACGGGCAACTGGGCCTGCATGATGGTGCCCGTCTGGCCGTGGGCCATGGTCGCCTGGTTGAAGTCGTCGGCGATGTCCTGGTGGCAGCCGGCGCAGTCGGCGTTCGACGCGATGGACTGCGTCTCGTCCTTCAGCACGGTGTCGGTGAAGCCGACGACGTCGGCGATGTGGAAGCCGAGGGCGGCGAACAGCACGATGGTCAGCGGGGCGTGGACGGCGCGCAGCAGCTTCAGGGCGCGGACGTTGCGAGACTGCCCACCGCCGCGGGGGAAGTCTTGGTCGATCGCCGTCTGGGCCTCGAGCACCTTGCCCCACGCGGCCCGCTCGCCCTCGGTCAGGGTTGCCACGTCGGCGTTGATGTCGGCCAGCGGCCGGCGCAGCTGCTTGTAGTCGATGACCAGTTGGCGGAACTGACGGGACTGCGCCGCGGCGATCTTGCTGATCTGGGCGTCGGCGTTCACCGCGGACTTCGTCACGCCGATCAGGTGATGGCGGGCGACGCCGGCCAACGAGACGACGATGGCGATGCCCAGCAGGACCTTGCCGGAGGTGAGCAGGGATCGGAATGGCGCCGAGGAGGCGTGGACGTACGCGGCGACCAGCGCCAGGATCGGCAGGTACAGGTGGGCGCGCACCCACGCCAGCGTCCCGCCGGGGAGCTTGGCCTTCAGCCACGGGATGCGCTTGCGTGCCGAGAAGGCGATCCCCGGTCCGGCGAAGAACAGGAACGTCAGGATGCCGAGGACGATGATCAACCACGAGGTGACCGTGGCGCTGGCGCGGGAACTCTGCAGCAGGAACAACCCGCCGAAGCCGATCGCGACCAGGGCGATCGACCCGACGATCACGATCAGATTCCAGGTACGCGACTTGATCTTCACGCCGACCGTGTCCCGTGTTTGCCCGACACAACTACCCCCTTGTCGTCGGCACGCTACCATCGCCGTCGTGGTGCTTGCCTCCGCTTCCGTGGCGCTGGATCTCGGCCCGATCGGGTTGGGACCCACCCCTGTGGCCATCCTCCTCGCAGCGCTGGTCGTCGGCGCCGTCCTCCTGCTCGTGGTGCTCGCCGGCTCGCAGATCGGCGGGTCATGGGTGGACAGGAAGTGGCCGGCCAACGAGCCGCTGACACCCAGTGAGGTGCTGTGGGCCGAATCCGGCGCGCACGTCGCCAAGACCTTCCCCGGTCTGGATCCGAGCATCGCCCGTGACCTCACGCAGTACATCGTCACCCGCAAGGTGCCCGCTGGCGGGGCCATCGTCGAGGCCGGCGAACTGGCCACGCACTTCGTGCTGTTGAAGAGCGGCACCGCCCAGGTGAGCGGCCAGTCGGGCAACGCCACGGTGAAGGCTGGCGCATCGTTCGGCGCCGACAACATCATGCGCCGCACGCCCTATGACGTGGACGTCGTCGCCGCGTCCCCGTGCGAGGTCGTCTCGCTCGGGGCCGAGGACTACCTGGCGGCCGTGGCGTTGGGGATGAGCGACGACGACGATGACTACGTCGTGCAGGCGCTGGGCGGGTACCTGGACGCTGATTCGGAGGTGGCCACCCCTGCCACCGGCGACACCACGCCCCAGCGCGGCGCGGCGGCCAGCGCCACGCTGGCCCCACCCGCGCCGACGCCGCCGGCCGCCGCGTCGCGCCTGGCCGAGCCCCCACCACCGCCACAGCGGGGTCCGCGCTGGCCGGAAGCGACGCACGTCGTGGTGGCCCCCGAACTCCCCGGCTACCTGCTTCCTGCGGGTGACCACGCGACACGCGCGTCCTTCGTCAGGGCGACGAGGTCGCCAGGGTGGAGTCCCTGCCCGGGTGGCACCACGTTCGTGCCGACGACGGTTGGCACGGCTGGGTGATCGAGTCCGGCCTGCGCGGGATCTGACGATGACTCCGATCGCGCGTGATGGTCGTGTCGGCCATCAGCCGGGAATCCTCGTCGTGCTATGTGCTGGCGGCGCGGATCGCCGAGTTGTGCCGCCAGCGTGACGTGGACGTCGACTTCGTCACCCCCGCCGCCGTGGGCCTACCGGTCAACGACGGCACGGTGCCCGACGACCTGCCGGCAGCGCGCGCCTGGCAGGAGCGCGTCGATCAGATCCACTGCCACATCTGGGTCTCGCCCGAATACCACAGCGGGATGACCGGTGGGATGAAGAACCTGTTCGACTTTCTGGCCAAGGAGCCGATGTCCCGCGACATCGTCGGCCTGGTGGCCCTCGCCGGCGGGGGAATGGCTGCGCTGAACACGTTGAACGGGATGTCGGTCGTCGCCCGGTCACTGGGCGCCTGGGTGGCGCCGGAGATGTGCGCGGTGAACAGCAACGAGGTCAAAGCCGGGCTGGAGGAGCGCTCGCTGGCGCGCATCGGTGGGATGATCGACAGCGTCATCGACATGGGCCGGCGCGTCTACACCTGACCGCGGCCGGGTCGGGCCCGCGGCGCGTCAGGCGGCGGCGTCGACCTGCATGACTCGCAGCATTCCCTCGCAGGTACGGACCAGCACTTGGGCGGCGTCGCTGAGCTCACGAGTGGACAGCGGGTTCTCGGCCCGCGCCCTCCACGTGGCGATGCGCTCGTTGAGCACGACGCGGATCTCCTCGGCGCTGACGGTGTCGGGCAGCCCGAGGCGCACCGACGGCGCGTACCCCTCGGCGCCGAGTAGGCGCTCCACCGACTCCACCTCGGCGTCCTGGAAGGGGACGACCCCGGCGCGGATGGCGGCGAACAGCTGGATCTCGGCGAAGACGTGCGAGGTGGAGCGCAGCCGCTCCAGTTCGAACTGCAACTGCTCGGCGCCCGTTGGGGGCGGGCTGACCCGCAGCCGCACGGCCAGGGCCTGCATCGCTGCCTGGGCCTTCAGCACGTCTCGGCGTGAGGCGAACTGGCTCATCAGGATGCGCCGCAGCTCGCTGAGGCCGCTCTGCTCGAACAGGTGCTGGGCCAGACTCGGGCCGTCGCTGACGGCCTGATCGCGGATGGCGACGACGGACTGGCGGATGCCGAACAGCCCGAGCTTGCGGATCAGCGACTCCCGGTCTGCCGGAACGACGTTGGCAATGAGGTCCTGATCGACGAAGCGGTCGGCCGAGGCCAGCAACAGGTCGAGCTGATCCATCGGCAGGGCGGCGATGCGCGCCAGCAGGTTGTACTCCGACTGGCGGACGCTGGCTGCCGCCTGGGCCAGGAGCCCGGCAACCGGCACCACGGTCTGGCACAGCCGGCGGACCTGGGGCGTGTTGCGATAGCGGGCGGCCACGGTGGCGGCCGAGACCAGGGCGTCGGCCTGGCTGCCGGCCAGCTCGTCGGCCCGGGACAGCACCCCGATGGCGTTGATCGGGTTCGTCCGGCCCACCTGGGTGTCCTGGAACGCCTCCAGGAAGCGGATGTCGGTGGGGTGCAGGTGGCGCATCAGGTACACGACGGCGTCGGCCTGGCTCTCGTGGGTGGATTCGGCCAGCACGAACTTGTGGGTGCGTGCCGAGAGGTCCGAGGAGATCGAGGCCAGGCCGGGGGTGTCGATCAGCGACAGCTCGGTCAACGCCGACGACGGCCATTCGACGACGATGTTGTCCACCCGCTCGGCGGGATGCCCCTGGAGGTCGACGTCGATCGCGCCCGACTGGCGGCTGAACGGCGTGACCAACTCCTGGCCGTTGGTGAGCTTGAGGGTGGCCCGGTAGGTGGACCCGTCGACGTACCAGGTGACGATCTTGGTGCATTCGCTGGCGTCGGTGGGGGCCAGCTCCTCACCGATCAGGCCGTTGAGCAGCGTGCTCTTGCCGGCTTTGACCTTGCCGGCGATGGCCACCCGCAGCGGCTCGTCCAGCCGGCGCTCGAGGTCGTCGATGTGGTGGCGGTCCAGCGGGTCCGTGTAGAAGCTGCGCGCCAGGCGCAACAGCGTGCGCACGTCCTCGACGATGGCGGTGGGGGCCAGGGCGGCCGCGGTACCGGCCGCCGACACCGCAGCGGCCACGGGTTCGACGATGGGCGGCGCCGGCGCCAGCGTGACCGGCGCCGGTGTCGGTGGGGACACCGGCGCGGGTGGCGTGGGCGCTGCGGCACGAGCCGGTTCGGGCGCGGGCGCCGGCGGGGGTGGTGTGGGGGCTGCCGCCGGCGCCGGTTCGGGTGCGGACTCGGGCTCTGGCTCGAGCGTGAGTGCCGGTGCGGGCTCGGGCTCGGGATCGTGCAGTGCCGGTGCGGGCTCGGCGGGCGACGGTGGGGCGAACGCAGCGGCAGGCGGCGGCGGGGGGCTCGTGGCGACCGGCGGTGCGAGTGGCGGCGCTGGCGGCGCTGGCGACGGTGCGGGCGACGGTGCGGGCGGCGCGGGCGTGGCGACGGCCGGAGGTTCGGGCAGGGCCGCGGGCTCTGGCGCGGCTGGGTGCTCGGGCTCTCTCACCGCGGCGGGCAGTGGGGGCAGCGCCGGCGGGGCGGGGGCGGGCGCCGGCGCCGCCAGGGTCTGGGGCGCCGGGGTGAAGTCGGTATCGGTCAGCAGCAACGCCACCGCCACGGCCGGGAGCGTCGGCTCGGGGAGTGAACGGTCGGCGTCGGTCGTCGGCCGGACCATCATCCGCGCTGGCCCGCGCCCGGCGGCCGAGAGCGCGGCCTGCAACGCCCGGCCGAAGATCTGCGCGCTCTGCGGGCGATCGTCTGGCCCCGGGCGAACTCCCCACCACAGCACGGCGAACAGCGGCGCCGGCACGCCCAGGGCGCGCAGGTCTGGCGGCGCGGCTGGCCAACGCCCGACCCTTGATGCGCACCAGCGGTTCGTCCGGTTCGGCGAGGAACGGTGGGCGGCCGAGGATCAGCGTGAACACCACCGACGCCAGCGCGTACACGTCGACGACCGGCGTGGCCTCGCCACCGCGGAACAGCTCCGGGGCGGCGTGGACCATGATGTCGTACATGTCGCCGCTGCGCGACCCCTCGCTGGGGTCCAGTTGGAAGTCACCGATCAGCGGCTCGCCGAAGGCGCTGACGAACAGGTCCTCCGGCTTCAGCTTGCGGTGCACCAGACCCATCCGGTGGGCGGACTCCAGCGCCCCGCAGACCTTGATCCCGACGTTCGCCGCCTCCATCCAGTCCAGGCGCATCCCGCGCTTGAGGATGGCCGAGTAGGTGCCCTCATCGAGCCACTCGCTGACCACGTAGGGGCGACGCTTGCGGATTCCCGACTCGAAGTAGGTCACCACGTTGGGGTGGCTGCTCAGCTCACCCATCAACCGGCACTCGCGCTCGAAGCGGGCCAGGGCGGCATCGCGCACCCCGTCGGCCGTGTACACCTTGACGGCCACACGCCGGCCGAACTGGCGCTGCGTCGCTTGGTACAGCTCGGTGTGGTCGCCACGGCGGATCAGCCGGGCTTGGCTCAGCCCGTCGATCTTCAGGTCGACCTTCAGGTCCTTGTCGTCAGCCATGGACGGCTACCACCTCGTTGCGCAGGGCCAGCAGGTCGGCACTGATGCCGTCGGTCTGGGTGATCTCGCCGCGGAGTTGCTCGAGACGCTGGGCTCGTTCGGCGTCGGAGCGCCCGCTGGCCTCTCCGGCGCTGCGCAGCGCGTCCTCGATCGACCGCTCGAGCTGGTCGGTGCGTGACAGCACGTGATCACGGATCCCGCGATACAGGTGGCTGCTGTAGCGCTCGACGCTGCGGGCCACCAGCCGCTGCACCTCCTCGACGTACTCGCGCAGGTGCTCCCGGGCCTGCTCGCGCCGGCCCTCCAGGGCCCTGGCCTTGCGCTCGCGCAGGGCTCGCCGGCCGAACACCAACCCGGCCACCGCGGCGACGGCCAGGCTGACCGGGCCCAGACCGGGGATGAACCCGGCGACGCCGAGTAGCGGTTCGGCGGCGCTCCACGAGCTTCTCGATCAGCACGTTCGTGGCCCGGTCCTCGAAGGCGCTGTCCACGATGTCCAGCCGCAGCGAACCCATGAACGGTGAGCTCAACCCGGACTCGAACGCCAGCGCCTCGGCCTCGGCATGCGCCAACTGCTCGAGCAGCCGCTCTTCCAGGGTCTTGACGTCGTTGGCCACCGCGACGTAGATGTCGCTGACGCTCTTGGTCGCCCGGGCGCGCAGCCACGACTGGAACTCGTCCCAGATCGTGGTGGGGTCGTTGGCCGCGATCACGCTCTCGGCCTCGGTGGTGAGGTCACGCATCTGCGCTTCCAGCTCGTCCAGCGTGCTGACCCGCAGATCGTCGACACCGTCGCGCAGGAAGCGGTGCCACCCGGCGCTGTCCAGTCGAAGCCCGGCCACGTTGCGCAACGCCGACTTCAACTCGGCGACGACCTCAGCGTGCCGCTGGGGGTCGAGGGCGCCGGTCTCGGAGAGCAGGACGCCACGGAGCTGAGCGATGGTTCCCTCGATGTCGATGGCGCTCTCGGCAACCTGCTGGCGTTCGACTTCGTCGGCGATGCTGGTGGACACCAGGCGGACCAGGTCGGCGATGCCGCTCTCCTCGTCGTACTCCAGTCGAGCCCGCCGGGCGGCGGTGAGGTGCAAGAGGGCCGACACCGGGACGATGGGCACGTCGAGCCCGGCCCGTTGCAGGTGGCGGGTGTCCAGGTCCCGGATCAGCCGCCAGTCCACGTAGTTGTCGATCTTCGACAGCACGCAGGTGACGTTGGCGCAGTTGTCCGTCGCCAGTTTCAAGAAGTCGAGCTTCCGGCGCGGTGAGCTTCCTGGCTGGCGTCGGAGACGAACAGCACTGCCTGGGCGCTGCGCAGTTCGGCGAGGATCCGCGCCCCGGCGGTGGCGTCGAGGCCGCCATACCCGGGCATGTCCACGAGCTCGAAGCCGGCCTGCAGCCAGGGCACCGGAAGGGTGACCTCGCAGCTGCGGACGTGATCCCGGTTCGGGTCGGCGCCCTCGGTCTCGCTGACGAACCGGCCCACCTGGCTGAGCTCGATCCGCTCCACCGTGGGCTCGTCCTGCTCCAGGTCCCGGTAGATCTTGGCGTCGGGCTGATAGCCGTGGCTGATGGTGGTGGGCACGGCGGTGGCGAAGTCGGGGTGCGCCGGGCAGACCTCGTGATCGACCAGCGCGTTCACCAGGGTGCTCTTGCCCTGCTTGAAATCTCCGGCGACCACCACGCGGACGGTGTGCTGCTGCAGGCGTGCCTGGCGTTCGGCCATGCGGACCTGCAGGTCCGTGCGGCCGCGGGCGGCGGCGATTCCGCCCACCTTGGCGGCCAGGGCGCGCATCGCATCGCGGCGGTTGACGCGCTGGTCGTGACGTTCCTGCTCGGCGGCCTCGTCCACCGGCGCGGCGACCTCGGCAATGCGGCTGGTGGGGAGCTCCTGGCGGAATGCCGCTGAGGCGGCAAAGCGCGCCGCGCCGAGGGCGACCGCGTGCTTCGGGTGGGTGTCCACCGCGGTGGGGATGCCCAGTTCCTCGCTTACCAGTTGGCGGATGATCGGGATCCGGCTCGATCCACCCACCAGGAGCAGGCGGTTGACGTCGGCCGGGGCGACGTGGGCGCCCTGCATGGCGCGGCGCACCGCCTTGATGGTCTCGATGATCGGCGGCTCGATGAGCGTGGCGAACCGTTCCGCGGTGACGGTTGCCTGGTGCCGGCCATTGGGCAGCCAGACCTCGATCACCGCGTCCGGGGCGACCGACAGCGTCTCTTTGGCCTGGGTGCACTCGTCGCGCAGCTTGGTGATCGCCGCGATCCAGTCGGCGTCGTCGGGGGGCACGTCGTCCAGCGCGCTGCCCAGCTGCTCGACCACCTCGCCGTAGATGGCCGCGTCGAAGTCGATGCCGCCGAGGCGCTCCACGCCCTCGGGCTCACCCAGCATGGTGAAGCCGGTCTCGGTCTTCTGCAGGATGGCGACGTCGAAGGTGCCTCCGCCGAGGTCGTAGACCGTGACGATCTGACCGACCTCCAACCGCTCGCTGGAGGCGTATTGGATGGCGGCGGCTTCCGGCTCGGTGATCGTGACGGTGGGTCCGACTTCGGCGATGCGCAGCAGCTGGTTCAGCAGCTCCAGCTTGTACGGTCCCCAGTTCGCCGGGTGGGTGACCGCCATGCCGATGGGGGGAGCGCCCTCCTGCTCGGAGACCGTGTCGAAGACCCAGCGCAGCAGCCGGGCGCTGAGCTGCTCGGCCGAGTACGGCGACCCGCCGACCAGGATGGGCGTCGTGTCACCGATGCGCCGCTTGAACTCACGCACCACCCGGGCGGCATCGGTGCTGGCTCGCCGGGCGGCAGCCGTGCCCACCAGGGTCGAGCCGTCAGGACCGATCCACAACACCGACGGGACCGACGTGCCGTGGTGCTCCAGCGTGACGACACCGGGCTGCCCGCCGTCGCGCAGGATGGACGCCGCGGTGAAGGTGGTGCCGAGGTCGACTGCCAGTACGTAGGACACGGTTGGTGCATTGCCCTTTCGAGTCGCCGGGCGGCGACGAGTGTTTTCTAGCCGATTCGCGGCGGCCGGTCTTCAGCACAGAGGCGTGGATATCCCGCCGACGTACCCGGATTACGTTTCGGGTGTGGAACCGGTTGTGGATTCGTCGGATGACAGCGGACGGGCCGAGCGGGCTGTCGCGCTGGCGGAACGGCTCCTGCGCGATGCGCAGCGGGGGATCTCCCGCTCCGAGCGGCGCCGTCAGGCGCGACTGGCGCGGATCGTGGCCGATCCACAGGCGCGAGAGCTGGTCCAGCAGCTCACCGACGAAGTGCTTCGCCTGGAACGGCCGCGCCGGGCCGCCGAGCGCTTCGCCCGGCTGGTCACCGAGCATGGGGTGCCGCGGTCGCTCGGCCCCCTCGACCGGCGATTGCTGGCCGTCGGGGCGCGTCTCGCCACGCGCCTGCCGGCGGTGGTCATGCCGCTGGCCACCCGGCGGATCATCGCCGAGACCCGCGGGTTGGTCATCCCGGCCGAGGACCCGGCGCTGGCCGGCCACGTCACGGCGCGCCGTGCCGCGGGCGTGGATCTCAATCTCAACCTCCTCGGCGAGGCGATCCTCAGCGACGACGAGGCCGCCGAGCGGGTCCGCCGGTTGGTGGAGGTGATCCGCCGGCCGGACGTGAACTACCTCAGCGTCAAGATCTCGGCCATCTGCGCGCTGTTGGACGTGTACGCCTACGACCACAGCCTCGGGCGGATCCGCCAGGCCCTGGAGACCGTGTTCGACGCTGCCGCGGCGGCCAGCCCGACGGTGTTCGTCAACCTCGACATGGAGGAGTACCGCCGACCTGCACCTCACCGATCGACGCGTTCACGTCGGTGCTCGACCTGCCGCGAGTTCGCTGGGTTCCACGCAGGCATCGTCCTCCAGGCCTACCTGCCCGACTCCCATGACGTGTTCGACCACCTCGCCGGGTGGGCGCAGGCGCGCGCGCCGACGGGGGAGGCGGCGCCGATCAAGATCCGCATCGTCAAGGGCGCCAACCTGGCGATGGAACGGGTGGACGCCGAACAGCACGGCTGGGTCCAAGCGCCGTATGCCACCAAGGCGGAGGTCGACGCCAGCTACAAGCGCCTGCTCGGCAGCGTCCTGGTGTCGAGTTGCCGACGGGTCGGTGCGGGTGGGTGTCGCCAGCCACAACCTGTTCGACATCGCCTGGGCGCTGGGCGCTGCGAGACGAGCTCCCGGCACCCCGGCGCGGCGCGGTGGACGATCGAGATGCTCGAGGGCATGGTGCCGGCCCAGGCCCGAGCCACGCTGGCCGCCGCCGGCGTCGTTGCTGCTGTACTGCACCGATCGTGCGCGCCACGACGATGATCGAGGCCAGCCTCGCCTACCTGGCGCGGCGGCTTCGACGAGAACACCGGCGCAGGACAACTTCCTGCGGGCGATGTTCTCGCTGCACGCCCGGCTCGGCCTCGTTCGCCGGCCGAGGCCCAGCGGTTCGCGCCGTTCGGTGGGCGAGCGGCTCGACGGTGCACGCCGCGCCGGACCGCGCCCGGCCGCGCCGGTGGTCCACGCGCACGGGGACGGAGTTCGAGAACGCCGCCGACTCGGACTTCACCAGCGCGGCCGACTGCGTGAGCGGGTCGGCGCCGCGTTGGTCTGCGAGGCCCCGACGTCGCCGTCGACGTGCTGACCAGACGGTGGCCCAGATCGACGAGGTCGCTCGCCGCAGCCATCGCCGCAGGCGGGCCGGATGGGCTGCCCGCCCGGCGTCCGAGCGACGCCGCGTTGCTGGGCGCGGTAGCCGAGCGAGATGGAGCTCGACCGCTTGCGCGCACGCTGGCGCTGATGGCCGACGAGGCCGGCAAGACCATCGCGCGAGGGCGACCCGGAGGTCAGTGAGGCGATCGACTTCGCCAGGTACTACGCGACGACGGCGGAGCTTGCGCCCGATGTCGCCGACCGGTGGGAACGGTGCTGGTCGCCTCGCCGTGGAACTTCCCCTACGCGATTCCCGGCGGGCGGCGTGCTGCGCCGCGCTCGATGGCCGGCAACACCGTGATCCTCAAACCAGCCCCCGAGGTCCGCGCGCGTCGGCCAAGTGGCTGGTGCAGCAGCTGCTGGGCGCGCGGGCGATCCCGTGACGGGGTGGTGCAGTTCGTCGCCTGCCCCGACGATCGACGCCGGGCGTCACCTGGTGACCCACGACGGCATCGGGACCGTCATCCTGACCGGTGCCTACGCCACGGCGCAGATGTTCCTCGGCTGGAAGCCGTCGACCTGCGCCTGCTGGCCGAGACCAGCGGCAAGAACGCGACTGGTGATCACCGAGGCCGCCGACGTGGACGCGGCGATCAAGGACCTGGTGAAGTCGGCGTTCGGCCACGCCGGGCAGAAGTGCTCGGCGGCGAGCCTGGCAATCGTCGAGGCGCCGTTGTACGACGACCCGTCGTTCCTCGGCCGCCTCGCCGCTGCGGTGCGCACCGTGCGCGTCGGCCCGGCGGCCGATCCGGCCACGATCATGGGGCCGCTCATCGCCCCGCCGGGCCCCAACCTCCGCCGGGCGTTGACCACACTGGAGCCGGGGGAGTCGTGGCTGGTCGAGCCGCGTGCCAGTTGGACAGCGAGGGCCGGCTGTGGTCGCCCGGTGTCCGCCTCGGGGTCCGACCTGGGCTCGTGGTTCCACCGTCACCGAGTGCTTCGGCCCGGTGCTCGGGCTGATGCGCGCCGCCGACTTGGATGAGGCGATCCGCCTGCAGAACGCCACGTCCTACGGACTCACGGCCGGGCTGCACTCACTCGACGGCGACGAGATCGACACGTGGGCTGGAGCGTGTGCAGGCCGGGCAACTTGTACGTCAACCGACACATCACCGGCGCCATCGTCCAGCGCCAGCCCTTCGGTGG
>JBAOHQ010000010.1:0-211037 GCA_037045185.1 Ilumatobacteraceae bacterium | reverse complement strand
TGACGGTCATGACGGCCGGTGGGGGGATGGCCGGTGGGGGGAGGTGCTGGCGGCGATGATCGACGGCTTCGACATCGTCCTGGTGGGCATGGCAACGGCGTGCCTGCGACCCGGCACGGGCCGGCGGTTGCAGGCCAGGGCCCAGGCCCGCGGCGCCGTGCTGGTCACCATCGGCCAGCACGCCTCGCTCGCCGCCGATGTCCGCCTCGATGCCAGCGTGGTGCGCTGGGCCGGGCTGGGCGACGGGCACGGGCTGGCCCATTCCCGCCTCGTCGACGTCGTCGCCCACGGCCGCCGCCGCCCCCGCCCGAGCCGGTCCACTCTCGTGTACCCCAGCGTTGCTCTGCCCTACCTGGCGCCGCCGCCATGCCTGCCCTCTGCCACCGTCGCCCCGGCCGTCGCCCAGCGGTCAGCGTGAGCACCGGGCGGTGTGGGGCCTCCCGGCGCTCACGGATGGTGGGGGAGGTGGGGGAGGTGGGGGAGGTGGCGCGGCTGGGGGTGGTGTGGTGCCCGAACTGGCCGGTGGTGGTGGCCGATGCGCAGCCCGATGAGCCGGTCATCGTGCTCCACGCCAACCGGGTGGTGGCGCTGTCCCGGGCGGCAGCCGAGCACGGGATCACCTCCGGGATGCGCCGCCGCCAGGCCCAGTCACGGTGCCCCTCGGCGCGGCTCGTGCCCTGGGACCCTGACCGCGACGGCCGGGCCTTCGAGCGCCATCGCCCAGGGCCATCGGCCAGATGGTGCCGCGGCTGGAGATCACCGAACCCGGCCACCTCGGCTTCGCCGCCCGCGGCCCGCGCGCGCTGCTTCGGCGGGGAGGTGGCGATGGCCGCACGGATCATGGAGCTGGCCACCGCCGCCGCCGGCCGGTCGCTTGCTGCGGTGGGCGGGTTCGGCGTCGGGATCGGTGACGGCCGGTTCGCCGCCGGGGTCGCCGCCCGTGACGCCGCCACCACGGGCCGGGCGGTGGTGCTCGAACCCGGCCTGGCGCCCACCCGCTCGTTCCTGGCGCAGCGATCCGTCGAGTTGCTCACCGTGGTTGGTGGCGTGTCGGGGGACCTGGTCGAGGTGTTCAGGCGGCTCGGCCTGCAACGCCTCGGGCAGGTGGCGGCGTTGGACGAGGCCGATGTCCTCGGCCCGCTTCGCCGGCGAGGGCCGGTTCGCCCATCGCCTGGCGGCCGGGATCGACGACCGCGCCCCAGACGTCCGTGACCCGCCGGTGGGGTTGGCCGTGCAGCACGTGTTCGACGAGCCGGTGCACCACAGCGACATCGTGGTGTTCACCGCCCGGCGGGTGGCCGAGTCGTTGATCGACGCCGTGGCCGCCGGCGGGCAGGTGTGCACCCGTGTCGAGGTGACGATCGAGACCGAGCACGCCGAGCGCAGCCAGCGCCTGTGGTACCGCCCGATCGGGTTCACCGCAGCCGGGGTGGTGGAACGGGTCCGCTGGCAGCTGGAGGGCTGGGCGGCCGAGCAGGCGCTGACCGCCGGGGTCGCCCTGGTGCGGATCGACCCGGTGGAGGTGCGCGCCGACACCGGTGTCCAGCAGGGGATGTGGGGTGGGCGGACCCAGGCCGACGAGTGGGCCACCCGGGCGGTCGCCCGGCTCGTGGCGCTGGCCGGCGATCAGCAGGTGCTCGTCCCGGCGGCGGGCAGCGGGCGGTTGGTGCACGACTTGATCACGTGGGTGCCGGCGGCAACCGCCGACCTGTTCGACAGCGTCCACCGCCTGGCCGGGGTCGGGACTGGCACCCACCACGGCCAGCGCCAGGGTCCGTGGCCCGGGCGCATCACCGGCCCGGCCCCCACGGTGGTGCATCATCCGCCGCGCCCGCTGGAGGTCGTGGATGCTGCGGGGGCAGCGGTCGTGGTGGGGGGGCGGGGCTCGGGTCAGCGCCGCCCCCGGCGCGGTGGTCATGGAGGGCACGCGCCAGCGCCGTGACCCACTGGGCAGGGCCGTGGCCGGTGGAGGAACGCTGGTGGGACACCACCCGCACCCGCCGCCTGGCCCGGTTCCAACTGCTGCTCGACGGAGGCCGCCTGCTGGAGGTGGCCGTCGAGGGCCAGCGCTGGTGGCTCCTCGGCGAGCATGCCTGACCGCCCGGGCGCCCGCCGATCCGGGTGTCGGTGGTGACCCGTCCCGGCCTCGGTACCCTCGCTGGCCGTGGACCTGCGCAGCGAGATTCGATCGGCGGTCCTCGGGCGGCGGCCGGTCGACGGCCGTGAGCGGGACTCCATCGCTGCGTTCGTCACCGCCTTCGACGGGTTGGCCGACCCGTTCAGCGAGACCGCCAACCGGGTCCACGTCACCGCCTCGGCGCTGGTGACCGGGCGGCGGGGGGTGCTGCTGCACAAGCACAAGCGGCTGGGGTTGTGGCTGCAGCCCGGCGGGCACATCGACGCCGGCGAGGCGCCGTGGGACGCGGCGCGCCGGGAGACGGCCGAGGAGACCGGCCTGGCCGCCGAGCCCGTGGGCGAACCGGCGGCGCTCGCCCACGTCGACGTCCATCCCGGACCGCGTGGGCACACCCATCTCGACCTGCGCTACCACCTCGATGCCGGTGAGGGCGCGCCGGCGCCGCCTCAGGGCGAGAGCCAGGAGGTGGCCTGGTTCCCGTGGCGCCGGGCCATCGCGGTTGCCGAACCCGGCCTGGAAGGCGCGCTGCGCGCCCTGCAGCCCGGCACGGCCACGGTGCGCCAGGTCCGCGGCAGCGACGCCACCGACTGCGCCGACGTCTACCTGCGCTCGCGGGCCTTCGCCCTGCCCACCGTGCCCGTGGTCCACGCGCCCGGCGAGGTCCGCCGGTGGATGGCAGACGACGTCATCGGTCGCAGCGACGTGTGGGTGGCCGAGGTCGACGGGGTGATCACCGGGCTGATGGTGCTGGACCACGGCTGGATCGAGCAGTTGTACGTCGATCCGGCATGGCTGGGCCGCGGCCTGGGTGACCGCTTCCTCGACATCGCCCGCCAGCGCGCCGGCGGCGCCGGGTTGCAGTTGTGGACGTTCCAGGTCAACGAACCGGCCGTGCGGTTCTACGCCCGCCACGGGTTCGTCGAGGCAGAGCGGACCGACGGCGCCGGCAACGAGGAGCGCTCGCCTGACGTCCGCCTCGTCTGGCCCGGGCCGTAGCCCGGAACCCGGCCGCAGCGCGGAACCCGGCCTAGTCGCCCCACCCCATGGGGAAGACCTCGAAGGTGGCGGCGTGGGTGGTGCCGAGGCGCTCGCCGGCTGGGCGTGAGCCGCCGGCGAGGAATGCCGCTGGATCGAAGTGCGCCCACCCGAGGCCGTCGATGTAGGCCTGGTGGGCCACCAACGACTGCACACCGAGATCGAACGTGTCGGTGGTGTCGGCGGCGTGTTCGGCTGCGGGCGACCCGCTGGCCCACACCTGGCGGACACCGCCCCACGGCGCCAGCCCGTCCACGAGTTGGTCGTGGAAGATCCACCGGTTCCCGGCGTCACGCACCGCGTCCAGCGTGGCCCGGCCGACGGCGATGTGGTCCGCCTGGTTCAACGAGCGGCCGCCCCAGTTGTCGTGGAAGTTGTTGGTGATCACGATCTCGGGCCGATGGCGGCGCACCGCCAGGCAGATGGCCCGGCGCAGGCCCACCCCGTACTCCAGGACCCCGTCGGGCAGGCCGAGGAAGTCGACCACGTCGACGCCGACCACACGCGCCGAGTCGACCTGCTCACGCTCACGCACCTCGCGGCAGCGGTCCGGGTCCATCGAGTCGATGCCCGCTTCGCCACTGGTGACCATGCAATAGACCACCGTCTTGCCCTGAGCGGTCCAGCGGGCCACGGCGGCCGCGGCGCCGAACTCCATGTCGTCGGGATGGGCGACCACGGCGAGGGCCCGGTCCCACGATTCGTCCACGGGCGCCAGCGGGGGAGGTGTGCTCATGGGCTGACGCTACCGGGGTGGCCCGGCCAGATCGGCGGCCACCTCGTCGAGCACGGCCGGGTCACCGGCGTACACGCCCGATGACCTGGGCCAGTGGACGATCACGTCGGTGAACCCCAATTGGCCGGCTCGCCCGACGGCATCCCGGTAGGTCTCGATCGACGCCAGCGAGAACCGCGGGGCGGCGTCCAGGTTGAGGTGCCGCTGCATCCCGTGCCGGCCGGCCGCGGCTTCCGCTTCGGCAAACCGGTCGCTCATCGCCGCCACGTCGGCCCACCATCGTTCGACGTCGTCGGCAGCGGTCCCGGTGGTGACCCAGCCGTCACCCAACCGGGCGGCAACGGCCATCGCCCTGGGCCGGTTGGCGGCCACCAGCAGCGGCGGCCGGGGCGCCTGCACCGGGCCGGGCGCGCTGCGGGCCTCGAGGGCCTGATACCAGTGCCCGGCGTAGGTGGTGCGCTCGTTGCGCAGCAGTGCGTCGGTCAACTCGACGAACTCGGCAAACCGCTGCACCCGCTGGCCCGGGGAGACCTCGGCCTGACCCATGACCTGATCGTCGTAGCCGCCGCCCCCACCGGCGCCGACGCCCAGCAGCAGCCGCCCACCGGAGATGTCGTCGAGCGCCAGGAGCTGGCGGGCGAAGGGAACGGGGTGGCGGAAGTTGGGCGAGGCGACGAAGAACCCGAGGGGGATCCGCTCGGTCACCGTGGCCGCCGCGGCGAGCGTGGGGACGGCGTCGAACCACGGGCCGTCCACCAGGCTCCGCCAGCCGAGGTGGTCGTAGGTCCAGGCATGGTGGAAGCCGTACTCCTCGGCGGCGCGCCATTTCGGCGCGGCCTCGGTCCAGCGGAACTCGGGCAGGATGCACAGCCCGACACGAGGAGACGTCACGGCGCCCATGAACCGGACGCTACCCGGCTGGGTCGGCAGGAGTCGGCGACGTGGTAGCCGGAACCGGCCCATCACGGCGCATGGTTGACTGTCCCGATGGTGTTGCAGATCGACCGTCAACGACTCGCCGAACGTCAGGCCCGGCTGGACTCGGCGCGCGCCGGCCTGAAGGCCTACTTCGTGGGCATCGACCGGATGATCGACGAGCTGTGCGACTCGATCGCCGTGTGGTACCTGATGCCCGAAGTGTTGAGCCGTCCGGTGATCGTCAACCTGTGGGGCATGACTGGGGTGGGCAAGACCGACCTGGTGCGCCGCCTGGTGAGCATCCTCGATATCCAGGAGCACTTCGTCGAGATCGAGATGTCCAACGGCGACACCACCACCTGGCACAGCTCGGTGGCGTCACGGCTCAGTGACTCGGGCGCCCTGAGCGGCGAACCCACCCTGCTGTTGTTCGACGAGATCCAGCGGTTCAACACGCTGAACCCTGATGGCTCCCCGGTGACCAACACGAAGTTCAGCGACTTCTGGGAGCTGCTCAGCGACGGCCGGCTGTCCCGGCGGGAGAGTCCCGATGTCGAGTACCTGATGGCCTCGCTGTACCAGAACCAGGCAGCCGTCGAGCGGCGCCGGGCCGAGGGCGAGACGGTGGTGGACGACACCATCGGCGTCTGGGAGGGCCAGCAGCTCAAGCGCCAGTACGGGATCCCCGGCGAGTTGGAGGAGCTCACCCAGCTGACCTACGCCCAGGCGGTGGAGCTGATGAAGAACGTCCGCCGGACGAAGCGGATCTACGAACCGATCGACTGCTCACGCTGCCTGATCGTCATCAGCGGCAACCTCGACGAGGCGTTCACGATGGCCACCGCCGGCGCCGAGGCCGACATCGACGCCGACATCTTCGCCGCCTTCACCGACAAGATCACCGTCGTCGACATCAAGCGGGCGCTGGTGCGCCGGTTCAAGCCCGAGCAGGTGGCCCGCTTCGGCAACATCCACCTGATCTACAGCAGCTTGCGCCGCTGCGACTTCGAGGTACTCATCCGCCGGGAGATCGGGCGCGTGATCGACTCCACGCAGCGGACGACGGGCGTGACGGTGTCGGTGGGTGATGCCGTTGCCGAGCTGATCTACCGCAACGGTGTGTTCCCGGTGCAGGGCGTGCGCCCGGTGTTCTCCAGCGTGATCGACATCCTCGAGACCAATCTCGCCAAGCTGATCTTCCGGGCCGTGATGGACGACGAGCAGCGCGTCACCATCGACTACGACTCGGATCGGCGCGAGCTGATCGGCACCGTGGGCGAGACCGTCAGTCGCCTGCCGTACACCGGGCGGATCGACAAGATTCGCGATGGCACGTTGGTGGACAAGGTGGCCAACGTGGCCGTCCACGAAGCCGGCCATGCCGTGGCCTACGGCGTCCTGTTCGGCCTGGCCCCGTTGCAGCTCACGGCGCGCGTCGCGGCCACCTACGTGGGCGGGTTCACCTTCCCGCACCAGATCTACGACACCGCCGAATCGATGCTGGATCAGGTCAAGGTCCTGCTGGCGGGCGGCCTGGCCGAGGAGCAGGTGTACGGCAGCGGCTGGGCGTCGATCGGGCGCAACGCCGATCGCGAGCGGGCCACCGAGTTGTTGATCGACTTCGTCCGCCGCTACGGCTTCGACCGTGAGTTCCAGGCCAACTACATGCTGGAACTCGTCTACGCGATGGATCGCAGCGTGCCGGAGCCGGACATCGAAAAGATGATGACCCGCCTGGTGGCCGAGACGGTGCACCTGCTCAGCCAGCACGGTGGTCTGCTGGTGGACCTGGCCAGCCGCCTGGCGGCCGAGGGGTCACTGCCCTCCGATGCGGTGGCGGCGTGCATGGCCCGCCACGGCGTGGACGCGGTGGTCCGCCAGGAGGGCTTCCAGTGGATCCCCGGCTACCGCCAAGAACTCAACCGCAGCTAACCCCCCCGGGCCTCGCCCCACCCCACCTCGCCCCACCCCCCACCCCCCGGCCTCGCCCGACCCCACCCCCCACCCCCCACCCTGCCGGCTCGTTCATGTCACCTCATGAACGAACTGTCCGTTCATGAGGTGACATGAACGGACAGGTTGGGGGGAGCCCCGTGGCGGGAGCGAACAGATGTTCGATAGAGTGGTTGGCTCGGTATGGGATTCAACAACCCGGCCATGCCCTGGTCGGAGCTCGAACGGAACCTCTCGGGGCGGGGCAAGGACGGGCGCGCTCCCGGCTCACCGTCGTGGAACGCCGGGGGTGACGGGCCGGCGTGGGGCCGCAAGCGCCAGCCGTTCGAGCCGGCCCAGCTCGAACAGACCCGCCCGCTGCTGCGCCCGGACAGCCCGCAGGCGCCGTATGCCGAACTGCACTGCCACAGCAACTTCTCGTTCCTCGACGGCGCCTCGCACCCCGAGCAGTTGGCCGAGGAGGCCGCCCGGTTGGGGCTCGACGCCCTGGCAATCACCGACCACAACGGGCTGTACGGCATCGTCCGCTTCGCCGAGGCCGCCCGGGCGGTCAACCTACCGACGGCGTTCGGGGCCGAGATCACCCTCGCCCTCGGCCCCAGCTACGGCCGGGTGGGTCGAGACGAGGCGGCCACCGAGCGCCAGGTGGCAACCGGCGCCGTGCCCGACAGCCATGCTCCCGACCCCCACGGTGAGCACCTCCTGGTGCTGGCCGACGGGCCAACCGGCTACTCCCGCCTGGCCCGGGCGCTCAGCATCGGGCATCTGGCGGGGGAGAAGGGCGCGCCACAGTTCGCCTTCGACGATCTGGCCGAGACCCTGGCTGGCCACGTCTGGGTGCTGAGCGGGTGCCGCAAGGGGGCGGTGCCGGCGGCACTGGTCAACGAGGGCCCGGCCGCCGCCGGCCGCCAGTTGCGCCAGCTCATCGAGGCCTTCGGCCGGGACCGGGTGCTGGTGGAGCTGTGGGATCACGGCGACCCGCTCGACAGCGTGCGCAATGACGCCCTGGCCGAACTGGCCGCCCGCCACGACGTGGGCTGCGTTGCCACCAACAACGTGCACTACGCCACACCGGCGCAGCGCCGCCTGGCCACCGCGGTGGCCGCGGTGCGCGCCCGGCGCAGCCTGGACGACTTGGACCCGTGGCTGCCGGCCGGCGCCGGGGCCCACCTGCGCAGCGGCGCCGAGCAGGCCCGGCGCTTCCTGCGCTACCCCGGCGTGGTGGAACTGGCGGCCGAGGTGGGCCGCTCGGCGGCGTTCGACCTGTCGCTGGTGGCCCCCAACCTGCCGCCCTACCCGTGCCCCGCCGGGCCGGGCGGCACGCCACTCACCGAGATGCAGTACCTTCGCCGGCTGGTCGACGCTGGCGCCAGGCACCGCTATGGCGAGCGTCCGGGACCCGATGAGGACCTCTCCTTGCGGGCCAGGGCATGGCGCACCATCGATCACGAACTCGCCGTCATCGAGGCCCTCGGCTTCGCCGGCTACTTCCTGGTGGTCTGGGACCTGGTCGAGTTCTGCAACCGGGCGAACATCTACTGCCAGGGCCGGGGCAGCGCGGCGAACAGCGCGGTGTGTTACGCCCTCGGGGTCACCAAGGCCGACGCCGTGTCCCTCGGGCTGCTGTTCGAGCGGTTCCTGTCACCGGAGCGTGACGGCCCGCCCGACATCGACATCGACATCGAGAGCGACCGCCGGGAGGAGGTCATCCAGTACGTGTACCAGCGCTACGGCCGCCACCACACCGCCCAGGTGGCCAACGTGATCACCTACCGGGCCCGCTCCAGCGTGCGTGACATGGCCAAGGCGCTCGGCTATTCGCCCGGCCAGCAGGATGCCTGGAGCAAGCAGCTCGACGGGTGGGGCACGGTGGCCACCAACGCCGTCCTGGCGGCGGGTAGTGATGACCCCAACCGGATCCCCGACACCGTGCTGGCCCTGGCGGCCGAGGTCGAGGACGCGCCGCGCCACCTCGGCATCCACTCCGGCGGGATGGTGATCTGTGACCGCCCGGTGATCGAGGTCTGCCCGGTGGAGTGGGGCCGGATGGACCAACGCAGCGTGCTGCAGTGGGACAAGGACGACTGTGCCGCGGCCGGTCTGGTGAAGTTCGACCTGCTCGGCCTGGGGATGCTGTCGGCGCTGCACTACGCCGTCGACCTGATCCGCGAGCACCGCGGCTACGAGGTGGACCTGGCCACCATCCCCCAGGAGGACGACGTGTACGCCATGCTCTGCCGGGCCGACACCGTTGGCGTGTTCCAGATCGAGAGCCGGGCGCAGATGGCCACCCTGCCCCGGCTCAAGCCGCGGCGCTTCTACGACCTGGTGGTGGAGGTGGCGCTGATCCGCCCGGGCCCCATCCAGGGCGGGTCGGTGCACCCCTACATCCGCCGGCGCAACGGCCAGGAGCCCGTGACCTATCTACATCCGCTGCTGGAGAACAGCCTGGGCAAGACCCTCGGCGTGCCCCTGTTCCAGGAGCAGTTGATGCAGATGGCCATCGACGTGGCCGGGTTCACCCCGGCCGAGAGCGACGAGTTGCGCCAGGCGATGGGATCCAAGCGCAGCCGGGCGCGCATGGAGCGGCTGAAGGAGCGGCTGTTCGCCGGGATGGCCGAGCGGGGGATCACCGGCGAGGTGGCCGAGGAGATCTTCGTCAAGATGTCGGCCTTCGCCAACTACGGGTTCCCCGAGTCGCACAGCGTGTCGTTCAGCTATCTGGTGTACGCCTCGGCGTGGATCAAGTTCCACGAGCCGGCGGCGTTCTGCGCGGCGCTGCTGAACGCCCAGCCGATGGGGTTCTGGAGTCCGCACTCGCTGTGCCAGGACGCCCGCCGTCACGGTGTGGTGGTGCGTGGCCCGGACCTCAACGCCTCCCTGGCGGTGGCCGGGCTGGAGCCGTGCGCCGAGTCGGTGGGTGGGGTGGCGGTGCGGCTGGGGATCGGCGCCGTGCGCGGCATCGGCACCGAGGTGGCGGCCGAGATCGAAGCCGGCAGGCCGTACCACTCGCTGGAGCACCTGGTGCGAACCGTGCCAGCGCTGCAGACCCAGCACCTGGAGGCGATGGCCACCGCCGGCGCCTTCGAGGACTGCCTGGCGCTGGACCGACGCCGCGGCGTGTGGGCGGCGGGTGCCGCAGCCCAGGCCCGGCCGGACCGCTTGGAGGGCATCGTGGTGGGCGACCGGGCCCCCACGCTGCCGGGGATGGAGCCACTGGAGGTCACCGTTGCCGACCTGTGGGCCACCGGTGTGTCGGCCACGGGGCACCCCACCGAGTTCCTGCGTGCCGACCTCGACCGCCGTGGTGTGGTCACCGCCGCGGGCCTGTGGGACCAGCGACCCGGCTCCAAGGTGCTGGTGGGTGGGGTGGTCACCCATCGCCAACGACCAATGACGGCAGGTGGTACCACGTTCATCAACCTCGAGGACGAGACCGGCCTGATGAACGTGGTGGTCTCCAAGGGCTGCTGGACCCGCTACGCCACGGTGGCCCGCAACGCCCCGGCCCTCCTGGTCCACGGGCGCCTGGAACGCGCCGAGGGCGTGATCAACATCATCGCCGAACGCCTGTCACCCCTCACCGTTGCGGCAACGGCCGGATCCAGGGACTTCCGCTGAGCGAGCCCGTCGGTCGTGTTCAGGCTTCGTGGGCGATGGTCAGGAAGGCCTTGGCGTGGCGGGCTGCGGTGGCCGAGGTGTAGTAGCTGGGCATCTCCACGACGAACGACGACGCACCGCCCACCTTGCGGTTGATGTACGTCGTGGCGTTACCCGTGCACTTGGTCACGCACGAGGTGTACCGGATCGGGTACCCCGTCAGCGCCGAGTAGCGCTGTAGCAGCGGGTAGTTGGCGACCATCCGGTTGTCGTCCACGTGCTGGCCGATCTGATGCCACCAGATGGCCACGCGCGGCTGGATCTGGTTGATGAACGCCTGGACGGCCTTGGTCTCGGGTTCGGACGCGGCCGACGGGCCGGAGTACCGCTCGGTGCCCGCACCGGCCAGGGTCCAGTCGCCGCCGTTGAAGTTGCGGTTCAGGTCCACCTTGTGGGCATTCTGGCGGGTGCCGAGGTACACCCCGTCGGGGTTCACGGTACGGATGACCCACAGCTGCACATCGCTCGGGATCACGGCGCTGTTCAGCATGTAGTCGATCATCATCTTGCCGCGAGGCTCGTCGCCGTGAATGCTCCCGACGGCGAGCACGGGCGTGCCGGTGTCGCTGCCCAGCCGGTAGGCCACGATCGGGCGGCCCTTGACCGAGTAGCCGATGACCCGCCGCTCCTTGATCCGGGTCTCGGTCGGGGCCGCCGACCAGATGCCGAGCGCGGTCCCCGTCGCCTCGTTGACCACTCCGGTGATCGGCAGGCGCTTGAGCCGTCTGGAATCGCTTCACCGCGGCGACGGTGAAGGTCCCGTAGTAGCGGTCGATGTAGCTCGACTGATAGCCCAGCGCCTTGAGCCGCAACTCGATGCAGTTCACCCCGGTGCCGCGCATCCCCTGGCGGTAGGTGGTCGAGATCGTGCACGCCGCGCTGGCCGGGGCGACCGGCGCCAGCGGGCCGACGGTGGTGGCAGCAACGGCCAGGGCGCCGGCGAGCAGCAGGCGGCCGGTCAGCCGGCCCATCAGCTGATCACCACCACGGGGTCACCGATGGCCAGCCAGCGGTAGATGACGGCGGCCTGCTGGGGCAGGGTGCGCACGCACCCGGCCGTCTTGCCGAACATCGCCATCGAGCCCACCGAACTGAGCGGCTGGATGTACGCGCCGCTGCGGTACTTCGGCACCGAGTGGAACCCGACCCGGGCGCCGGACTGCTCTCCACGGGCGAATGCGGTGAAGTAGGTCATCGTGGTGTACGAGCCGCTGGCGTAGGAGTAGGCGTTGACGCTCTTGGAGTACACCTTGTACCGGCCGGGGTCCGGCTGGCTGCGCGCCGAGGTGATCACGAACTCGCCGAGTGGTTTGCCGTGGTCGCACAGCCAGGCCCGCTGGCGGTCCCGATCGATGACGGCGGCATGAGCGGTGGTCGGGCAGTTCTTGGTGCCCGTCGGCGGCGGTGTGGACCCACCGCCCGAACCGCCCGAGCCGCCCGAGCCCGACGTACTGGCCGTGGTGACGCCCATCTTGCGGGCGGTGGCCAGGTTCGCCGTGCCGGTGACGGTGAGGCCGTTCCTGCTCTGAAACAGGCTCACGGCACGGGTGGTGTAGTAGCCGTAGTTGCCGTCGGCCCCGCCGCGCAGCGAGTAGCCACGGCTGATCAGGGCTCGTTGGACGGCCGCCACCCGGGCGCCGGACGATCCGGCCCGCAAGGTCCACCAGGTGGAGTAAACGGTGGGTGCTGGTGTCGGCGAGGTGGTCGACGAGGTGCTCGACGAGGTGCTCGACGAGGTGCTCGACGAGGTGCTCGACGTGGTGGTCGAGCTGTCGGTGCCGGCCGGGCCAGTTTGCGCCGCGGCCGGGGGGGCGATGCTCAGCATCGCAACCACTGGTAGTGCAGCTGAGATCCAGCGCATTCGTGTCATCGAGATCCTCACATCATCTGTCGCAGCCGAGCCCGCCTGACAGCCAGTGGGCCGAGTGTACTGTCCGGTGCCGCCCGGCGAAAGGGTGCGATGGCAACGGCGCTCGACGGTCACGACCGTGAGACAGCCGTCGGTGCTACGCGTCAGCAGCGGTCGCGTCGGCCATGGCCGCCTCGCACGCGGCTCGGGTGCGCGCCGAACCAGGCGGTCAACTCGGCGACCGGCGACAGGATCTCCTTGCGCCTCCAGGCCGTGAGATACCGCTGCGGCCAGATCACGCCGCGGCGGACCCGCCACTCCGTGCCAGGGCACGGCATCGACAACCCGAAGTGGATGTGGCAGCTCCCTGCACGTCCGCTCCTGCCGACGGCGGCGATTGGATCGCCCACCGAGACACGCGCGCCGACCACGATCTCCGGGCGAACGCTGGCGAAGTGGGCCATGTAGTAGCGGGCGCCGTCGTCACCGAGAATGGCCACATAGCGCCCGCCGCGGTGGGCCGGGTTGTCCGTCGCGGCGACCCACAGGTTCTCGGTCCGGACCTCGGCCACCGTGCCGGTCACCGGGGCCACCGCTGGCGCGCCGCACGCGGCGAAGATGTCCGCCGCCGGGTAGGAGGAGTGGGTGGTCCCGAACGAGTAGTTCACCCCAGGCGCGAGCGGGGCGCGACGAACCAGACCCAGAGGATCAGGCGACGGCGGATCCACCCAGATGCCTAGCGCCTTGGCGGTGGCCTGGTCGACCACGCCGGTGACGGGCAGTGACGACGCCGTCTGGAACCGCTTGACGGCGCGCACCGTGACCAGGCCGTAGTAGTAGTCGACGTAGCGGGTCTGGTAGCCGAGCGCCTTCAGCCGGACTTCGATGCAGTGCACCGCCGTCGCCCGAGCGCCGAGGCGATAGGTGCGTGACACCGTGCACGCCGCGCTGGCCGGCGATGCCGGGGCCACGGCCAAACCGATGGTGGGCGCCGCCGCCAGCAATCCAGCGCAGAGGAGACGAGGTAGCCGCCGAGCCATTCGGGGCAGCGTAGTCGTCGCCGGCCGATGACCTCGGAAACGGCGGTGGGACCTACTCCTCGGGGCGTTCGTTCAGCCCGTCGTTGAACGAGCGGTACAACTCGTAGATCGCCGCACACTCCTGACACATCGGCAGTTGCTTGGGGTCACGCGACGGGACCCACACATAGCCGCACAGCGCCTCCAGCGGGGTGCCGAAGATCCGCGCCTCGAGCACCTTGGCCGTGGCGTTTTCGCCCGGATCGGTCTTGACGATGTGGGCGGCGACGGGCTCGCCCGTCTGGGGCACCTGCTCGGTGTCCGGGATGACCTCCACGGTGACGGGCGCGATCTGGCTCACCCGTCCAGTCAAGCACTCCGGCGAGCAGCTCCGCACCGGCGGCGGCGCCCGGGTAGGCTGCCCCGGTGCCGCTCTACGAGTTCCGCTGCAAGGTGTGCGACGCCGATTTCGAGCTTCGCCGACCGATGAGTGAGGCCGGCAATCCGGCCACCTGCCCGTCGGGGCACGCGGGGGCGATGCGCCGCCTGTCGGCATTCGCCAGCGTGGGCGGATCCAGCGCCGCCCCCAGCACCAGCCCCGCGCCGCCCATGCCGCCGCGGGTGCGGCGGGGCCTGCGCCTGCCACTGATCCCGGCGAGCAGCGAGTACCTCACCCTGGTGACCAGCCGGGGCGGGGCGCAAACCCGAAGTGGTTCGGAACGGACCTGGCATCATTGCCCGAGACCACCAGCCAGTCGACCAACTCCCCGCCATGGGCGGTGGCCAGCTCACACCCCTCGCACCACAGGTCGACGTCGTGATCGTCAAGCGGCGTGGACGGCCGGACGCTGACCACGCCGAGCCGGTACCCCGGCAGAGCCTGGGCGACGAGTTCCACGCAGTCGAGCATCTGTGCGGCGGCCTGCGTCCCGCTGATCACGACGATGCCCCGGCCGATGCCGTCGTGATCGAGGGGAAGAATGATCGTTTCGTCGACGGCCGGGACGGCCGCCACCAGACCGGCCACGCCGAGGAGCTGGCTCGCCGAGCGCACAGGGTCCCGGCCGCCGTGGGGGATGCTCGGCGAGGGTGCCGGGCGCAGGCTGGCGCTGCGTTGGCGCGGTGTGTTCGACATGGCGCGTCCTCCGTGATTCGAGGTGATCGACGTCTGCGGGGGAAGCGAGCCCGACGTTATGCCAGGGGTGTCTCAGAGTCGGGAGTCGCGAGCAACGCTCCAGGTGCGGTCTTGGCCAGGGTGACGCTTTGAGCCTCGTCCTCCGTCTCGTCGATCAGCCCGTACCCGAGGCGCTGATAGAAGCCGATGTTGCCGAGACTGCGGCGTCCGGTGTGAAGTTCGTACCGATCGACAGCGCAGACGTGTTCGATGGCGGCCATGAGTTGGGAGCCGATGCCCTGGCCGCGCAGATCGGGCGCTGTCATGAGTCTGCCGATCGTGGCGGTCCCATCGCGGATCGCCGCTCGAACGGAGCCCACGATCCGGTGGCCACGACGGGCGATCAGCACAACGTTGCTGGGTTCGGTCAGCAACGCGGTCACCTCGTCGACGGTCTGTGTGAGCGATGGGAGGAATGGGTCGGCGTAGATCTGTGCGTCGGCCAAGAACGCAGCGCGTTGGAGTGTGACGATCTCGCCGACGTCGCCGGGTGACGCACTCAGGATCCTGATCGCCGTGCCGTGTCGAAGCGTCGAGGTGGCTTCGGCGAGGGCGCCGAGCGAGTCCAGCATTGCGCTGGCCGCGTCACGCATGGTGTCGTCGGGACGAAGAACTCCGCTGGCATCGAGACGTTGCCGCAGCGGGATGGCGACGGCCTCGGACACCATGATCACGTTGAGTGCCCCGAGCGCTTGGCGGAGTTGTTCGCCGCCTCGAACCCCGCTCGATGCCCCACCGTAGGTCACGATCCCGGCGGCCTTGTACCGCCATTCGGCGTACAGCATGTCGACGGCGTTCTTGAGCGGGGCCGGCACGCCGCGGTTGTATTCGGCCACGACGAACACGAACGCGTCCTGCCGATCAACCTGCTCGCTCCACCGACGAGTGTGGTCGTGCACGTACCGATCCGCGGAGGGATGAGAGGGCTCGTCGATGAGCGGCAGGCCATCGATGTCGAGCAGCTCGACATCGAACAGATCATGGGCCTTGGCCATGTCGGCAACCCATGCCGCGATCGTGGGACTGCAACGCCCGGGGCGGGTGGTGCCGATCACGACCCCGAGTCGGGGACGCCGCTCGAGAGTCACGGGGGGATGGGCCATCTCGCTAGAGTAGTAGACATGTCGACTAAATCAAGAGGGTTGGTCTATCTCGACGAGACGGAGTCGGAGGTGTGGCGCGCCTTCAGGGAGCTGGTGCGCCACGTCGGTTCGTCGATCTCCTCCGATCTCGTCGCAGACTCGGGACTGTCGGATGCCGACTACTCGGTGCTGTCGAACCTGTCCGAGAGGAGCGGCGACGAAATGCGTGTGCTCGAGCTGGCCGAACGACTGTCGTGGTCGAAAGGCCGCACCTCACACCAGATCGTCCGGATGGAGCGCAGAGGGCTCGTCGCACGGCGCCCTCACGTATTGGACGGCCGCGGCAGCGTCGTGGTGCTCACACCGGCCGGCCGGGCCAAGATCGAAGCGGCGGCGCCGCCACATGTGGCATCGGTTCGCCGCCACTTCCTCGACCTTCTCGATGAACGAGACCGCCGGGCCCTGATGCGTCTCGCTGGACACGCCTCGTCCTTTGTGCCCGGCACACCCCCCACCAACCCTCGCGGACCTGCGGCAGTTACCGAAGGTCGGTAAGGGCGCGGGATCCACTCGATCGCCAACTCGTGATCGCCGGGAGGGAACCCCAGCTCGGGTTGTCGGAGCCGGGCGCCGACCGACGCGCCCATCTCGCCTCCCTGGGTTCAGCGCCCGGCTGGCGGATCGGCAACAGATGGATGCGTGTTCGCCCGGGCGTGAGCCGCGCCCTCGGTGGGAGCTACTCACCCATGTACGTCCCGACGCTCCAGATGTGGCCTTCGAAGTCTCGGCAGCTGTACTCACGGCCTCCGTAGTCGGTGTCGTGGGGTGCTGCAACGATGACCGCGCCGACGGCCTCGGCACACGCGGCGTGCGCATCGACGTCGGATCCGATGACGAGGTAGACGCACTGGTTCGTACCTGCCAGAGCGAGCGGAGTGCGCATGCCGTAGACATCACCTGGCTGGTCGGGGCTGAGAAACACCCGTGACAGGCCTGCTCGAAGCTGGGCGTGCACGATCACGTCGCTGTCCTCGACAGCAACGATGAGTTCGAGGCCGAAGGCGCGTTCAAGGAATGAGATTGCGGCTCGGAGGTCCTGGTATCGAAGGATCGACACCGCAGCGGTTGGAGTGGGTTGCACATCAGCTCCGTTCTGTTGGTCAAGCCTCACTCCCAGCGAGGCCGCTCGACATCGAGGATGTCACGCTCGGCTCGGGTTGGTCTTGTACGAAAGGAACCTCATTCGCCGTGCAGATAGCGGGCGGGGGTGCATCCGGCCAGGTCCGTGAACTCTCGAGTCAGATGGCTCTGGTCGGCGAAGCCGCCTTCCGCAGCAGCTCGCGCAAGTCCGTCGATCGTGGTGATCTTGCCGGCGATCGCAGCGAGTCGGGCGACGCGTGCGAGCTCCTTGGGTGCGATCCCGAACGCTGCACGGCATGAGCGGGCAAGGTGCTGACGACTGCACGACAGCGCTGCGGCGAGGCCGGCGACGTCGAGCCGCCCGTCGCATCGCACGATCTGGCGCCAAGCCTCAATGGCGATGGTGTCGGTTGGTGGTGATCCGAACCGCTTGACCAGCAGCGCGTCCAATACATGGAACCGTCGCTCCCATGGTCCGGTCTGCAGCCGCTCCACGAGCTCACGGCCGAAGGGTCCGAGCACGTCGGCGGATTCGTGGGCGCAGTTCCACAGCTCGCCTGCCGACACGCCGCTCAGTGCGTTCAACGCGAACGGCGCAAGTTCGATCATCAGACCCGAGCACGAACGATCGGCTCTGGTGATCGTCGGCGTGATCTGCAGGCCTCCCAGGACGCTTGCGTATCGGGAACCCAAGCGCCGCGGATCGGATTGCACCGTGACCTCGATGCCGTCGTCGATGCCGATCACGAACGTCAAGAACGGCGATGGAAGACCCCGATGGAATCCCGTTGTCGAAGGCCCCGACTCGTAGCCGATGTAGCTGCGAATGAATGGCCGGAGGGGCGGTGCCGGTCGCCGGATCAGCACCCTGTTTCCACCGACGCTCATCGCCGCATCAGTTCCGACCGGGCCGACATGTGCGGATCGGTGATCTCGGCCGTCAGCACCACACGGGCAGGCTAGCTACTTCGCCCTGAAAAAGTCCTGGTGAGGAGTGCTCACGTCGAGGGCGTGAGTGTGGTTCGACGGCCCCAAACCCGGACCGGTACTACGGAAGTGGAGCCATCGATGTTGCGAACGGTAGGCGATCAGCCGACGTTCGTGGGAATCGTTGTTGCCGGCCGAGGCGCCGGCGATGCCGGCCGAGCTCGCCCGGGTCGATCGGCTATTGGATGACGAGCGGTTCTTCGCTGCGTTCGTGCCGTTCTTCCATGCCACGCACGGCCGGCCGTCGATCCCGATCGAGACGTATCTGCGGTTGATGTTCTTGAAGTACCGGTATCGGCTGGGGTTCGAGGCGCTGTGTCGGGAGGTGACGGATTCGATCACGTGGCAGCGGTTCTGTCGGATCCCGCTGGGCGGGCGGGTGCCGCACCCGACGACGTTGATGAAGATCACGACCCGTTGTGGCGAGCAGGCCGTCGATGCGTTGAACGAGGCGCTGCTCGCGAAGGCGCACGAGGCCAAGGTGCTCAAGACGAACCGGTTGCGGGCGGACACGACCGTGGTCGAAGCGAACGTGTCGTATCCGTCGGACTCGTCGCTGCTCGCGAAGGGTGTGGCGCGGATGGCCCGCTCAGTGCAACGTCTGAAGGCGGCGGGGTTGGCGTCACGGACGAGGTTCTCGAATCGGACGCGTAGCGTGCAGACACGGGCGCGGTCGATCAACGCGAACCTGCGACGCCGCAGCGACGACAAGCTGGTCGAGGTGCGCCCGGATCAACGGTGAGCTCGCCGCGATCGCGGAGCGTGCGGTGCGTCAGGCCGAGCGGGTGGTCCGCAACGCCCGCCGCAAGCTCGCATCGAGCGGCAAGCCATCGCGGCGTGCCCGTGCCGAGGTCAACCGGCTGGAACAGCTCGCCGAGCGGACCCGCAAGATCGCCGAGCAGTGCCGCCAACGCCTCGCCGGCACCACCCCTGAGGGCGCAACCCGCGTCGTGTCACTGCACGACCCCGCCGCCCGGCCGATTGTGAAGGGTCGGCTCGGCCGTCCGGTCAGTTCGGCTACAAGGCCCAGATCGTCGACAACGAAGACGGCATCATCGTTGACCACACCATCGAAGCGGGCAACCCGCCCGACGCACCGCAACTCGTCCCGGCAATCCAACGCGTCAAGCATCGCACCGGCCGAGCGCCCCGTGCGGTGACCGCCGATCGCGGCTACGGCGACGCCGGCGTCGAGGACGAGCTGCGCGATCTCGGCGTCCGCTACCCGGCCATCCCGACCAAGGGCAAACCCAACGCCGCGCGCCGCCAGGTCGAGCAACGACGAGCGTTCCGCAAACTTGTCCGATGGCGCACCGGCAGCGAAGGACGCATCAACTGCGCGAAACGCGACTTCGGCCTCAACCGCACCCGCTACACCGGCATCGACGGCGCCCGAACCTGGTGCGGCCACGGCATCTTCAACCTCAACCTCATCAAGATCGCAGCCCTCACCGACACCAACTGACCAGGCGACACCCACCACCAACGCGGGGCGCTCGCCCGCCGACCGCAACCGTCCATCGCCAACGAGCATGACCCGTCGCCACCTACTTCTTCAGGGCGAAGTAGCTAGCAGGCAATCCCGAGGCGCTCGAACGCAACATCGAGAACGGTCCCTTCATCAATACCGTATTCGAACACTCCACCCGCGTTATCGTCGGACTCACTCATCGCGGCGCTCATGGTGCTCGCACCGAAGTAGCCGTCCACCTCCCCTGGGTGATAACCGAGGTTCTTCAGTGTCTGCTGGTAAAGAGCGACCTGAGGGTCGGGGCCGGGCATGCCGACGAACATGGCCCCGACGGTCGTGCACTCGGCGATGGCAGCGGCTGACGAGTCAGGCGTGGCGACTACTTCGTCGCTCCCTGCGTCGAACCCTGGAGGTGTGAAGTCAACGACCACGCCAGCGTTTCCGAACCATGGCGCTAGACCACCTTCGAACGCGCCACGAACCGCCACGACAAGGCTGCTCGAGAACTTCCCGACCAGAGTTCGAAGAGTTCCCTTGATAGCGCCGCGGGTGACGAGTTCCTGCTGGAGCTTGTCAAGCAGTTGAATCGCAGTGGCCTTCCAGTCAGCGTTAGCTGCGTTCGCTGAAAGATCGATCGAATCAAGCAGCGCGAAATCAGCGCGTCGACTCCCGCTGTGCCGTTGGCCGACACAGCAGCCATCATGACGGTCCACGCCGTCCCGGCGTTGTCGACCTCACCTGAAATTGACAGCGATCCAGGGGTGACAAACTCGATCGTTCCGCCGGCAGGTACCAACATGCCACCGAACGCTGGTTGCCCAAGGACACGTCCAAGCTTGTCGAGCCCTATCCCGATCGAATCACCAACGCCGGGCAGCGTGACCGACACGACTTGAGCGTTGGGGTCGCTTGCCTTCAGGCGGACGGCGACCGGCCGTCGGTTCACGATCTTGATCCGGTACCCGCCAGTCGGCTCGGCCTGCGCGCACGCTGTCGAGCTTGAATACCTCACCGGAGGCTCCGCCGCCGGGTGTCTGAAGGGCGGTAACGACAACCGGAAGCGGTGAGCCATCACACTGCGGTGGCTCACCCCGATCACCCAGACCGAGCACGTCCGTTACCACGACATCTCGAATCGACGTGAGGAGTTGCCAGCCGTCGAGACGGAACGCCTGCCAGATCGACAAATGATTGGTACTCACATAGACGCGTGAGGTTGCCGGATCGAACGCTCCTCCGACAATTTCCCACCCACCCGTCGCTTCGTTGAGGAACGCCGCAACGGCGGCACCATCGGGTGAGGACACCGGAAGACCAATCAGCACCTCGCCTCCCTCGGGCACCGTGCCCTCAATCCTCATCGCGGGGCCTGCGACGACAGCGTCCTCAAAAGCGATCGGAGGGACGACGGACGGATCGACGAGAGTCACGACTGCGTCAGGAATCGACGACACGTCAACGTTTGCCAGCACTTCGGCGGAAGGACCGCGCCATCGCGGTAGACGACACTGCGAGGGGCTCCACCGGCGACACGCTCTCGGGCTGACCCGCTGACCCTGAACATGCGGAGAGGACCAACGCTGCGCTGACGAACCAAACACCGAAATGACGTGCGTTCACGATGGCCCCCGCTCGAACCGAGGCGCTCACAGCCCCGAGCGCAATCTACTCAAGAGCCTCCACCGAAGCCAGGGGGTTCATCATGAAGCGGACCAGCCCGTCTTCTTCACTGAGGAGTTCCTAGCTACTTCGCCCTGAAAAAGTCCTGGTGAGGGTGCTCGCGTTGAGGGCGTGAGTGTGGTTCGATGGCTCCAAACCCGTACTGGTACTACGGAAGTGGAGCCATCGATGTTGCGAACGGTAGGCGATCAGCCGACGTTGTGGGAATCGTTGTTGCCGGCCGAGGCGCTGGTGATGCCGGCCGAGCTCGCCCGGGTCGATCGGCTATTGGATGACGAGCGGTTCTTCGCTGCGTTCGTGCCGTTCTTCCATGCCACGCACGGCCGGCCGTCGATCCCGATCGAGACGTATCTGCGGTTGATGTTCTTGAAGTACCGGTATCGGCTGGGGTTCGAGGCGCTGTGTCGGGAGGTGACGGATTCGATCACGTGGCAGCGGTTCTGTCGGATCCCGCTGGGCGGGCGGGTGCCGCACCCGACGACGTTGATGAAGATCACGACCCGTTGTGGCGAGCAGGCCGTCGATGCGTTGAACGAGGCGCTGCTCGCGAAGGCGCACGAGGCCAAGGTGCTCAAGACGAACCGGTTGCGGGCGGACACGACCGTGGTCGAAGCGAACGTGTCGTATCCGTCGGACTCGTCGCTGCTCGCGAAGGGTGTCGGCGCGGATGGCCCGCTCAGTGCAACGTCTGAAGGCGGCGGGGTTGGCGTCACGGACGAGGTTCTCGAATCGGACGCGTAGCGTGCAGACACGGGCGCGGTCGATCAACGCGAACCTGCGACGCCGCAGCGACGACAAGCTGGTCGAGGTGCGCCGGATCAACGGTGAAGCTCGCCGCGATCGCGGAGCGTGCGGTGCGTCAGGCCGAGCGGGTGGTCCGCAACGCCCGCCGCAAGCTCGCATCGAGCGGCAAGCCATCACGGCGTGCCCGTGCCGAGGTCAACCGGCTGGAACAGCTCGCCGAGCGGACCCGCAAGATCGCCGAGCAGTGCCGCCAACGCCTCGCCGGCACCACCCCTGAGGGCGCAACCCGCGTCGTGTCACTGCACGACCCCGCCGCCCGGCCGATTGTGAAGGGTCGGCTCGGCCGTCCGGTCGAGTTCGGCTACAAGGCCCAGATCGTCGACAACGAAGACGGCATCATCGTTGACCACACCATCGAAGCGGGCAACCCGCCCGACGCACCGCAACTCGTCCCGGCAATCCAACGCGTCAAGCATCGCACCGGCCGAGCGCCCCGCCGCGGCGACCGCCGATCGCGGCTCACGGCGACGCCGGCGTCGAGGACGAGCTGCGCGATCTCGGCGTCCGCTACCCGGCCATCCCGACCAAGGGCAAACCCAACGCCGGCGCCGCACCGCCAGGTCGAGCAACGACGAGCGTTCCGCAAACTTGTCCGATGGCGCACCGGCAGCGAAGGACGCATCAACTGCGCGAAACGCGACTTCGGCCTCAACCGCACCCGCTACACCGGCATCGACGGCGCCCGAACCTGGTGCGGCCACGGCATCTTCAACCTCAACCTCATCAAGATCGCAGCCCTCACCGACACCAACTGACCAGGCGACACCCACCACCAACGCGGGGCGCTCGCCCGCCGACCGCAACCGTCCATCGCCAACGAGCATGACCCGTCGCCACCTACTTCTTCAGGGCGAAGTAGCTAGCCTGCGGGGCCATGGCCGAGGTCACGATTTACCACAACCCGAATTGAAACAGTTCGAACAATGCCGTGAGCATTGCCACCGAGCTGGGTGTCGACTTCGACACGGTCCTGTATCTGAAGCAGCCGCCCGACGAGGCGACACTGCGGGAGATCATCGCCAAGCTGGAGGATCCGGTGACGGACCTCGTGCGCCGGGACTCGCTGTGGCAGAAGCTCGGCCTTGGCGATGCCGACGTGGCCACGCCCGATCACGTGGTGGCCGTGCTCGTCGCCCACAAGCAGTTGCTGCAGCGACCGGTGCTGGTCACTCCGACCACGGCCATCATCGGCAGGCCCAAAGAGCGGGTCAGGGCACTGCTCGGCGAGTTCGCCTGACTAGCGGCGGCGCGGCCGGCGCCCGCCGATGGCCTGCAGCACCAGCAGCAGCACCACGGCCCCCAACGCGCTGACCAGCACCGACCGCAGGTCGAACTCGTCGACGCCCTTCTTGCCGGAGGCGTTCATCAGCGCGCCACCGATCAGCGCGCCGATCACCCCGATCACGATCGTGTAGATGCACCCGGTGCGGTCGTCCTTGACGATCCAGCGCGCCAGCATTCCGGCCAGCAGGCCGACGAGGATCCAGGCTCCGATGTTCATCAGCGAGCCACAAAGTACTTGGCCTGCGGGTGGTGGCAGATCAACGCCGACGTGCTCTGCTCGGGCTGGTATTGCCACCCGGTCTCCTCGCTGACCTCGATGCCGATGCGCGCCGCGTCCAGCAGGCGGGCGACCGTGGCGTTGTCCTCCAGGTCAGGGCACGCCGGGTAGCCCCATGAGTACCGCCCGCCGCGGTACTGCTGGCGGAACAGCCCGCCCAGTGACGGACCGTCCTCGTCGACGAAGCCCCACTCGGTGCGGATCCGGTGGTGCCACATCTCCGCCAGCGCCTCGGCCATCTCCACGCCGATGCCGTGGACTTGCAGGTAGTCGGTGTACTGGTTGGCGGCGAACAGCCGGGCGGTCTCCTCGCTGACCGCCTGGCCCATCGACACGATGTGGAACGCGGCGTAGTCCAACTCGCCGGATTCCACCGGGCGGAAGAAGTCGGCAATGCACAGGTGCGGGTCCTCGCGCTGGCGCGGGTAGGTGAACCGAGCCAACTCCTGCGCGCGTGACTCGTCGGTCCACACGACGAGGTCGTTGCCGTCGCCGTTGGCCGCGAAATATCCGTAGACCACCTGCGGGACCAGGATCCCGGAGGCCTTGGCCTCGGCCAGGCGGGCGCGCAGCAGCGGGCGCAGGCGGGCCTTGAAGTCCTCGTCGCTCTCGGTCCCGTCCGGGCGAAACTGCCACTGGTTGCGGAACAGCGTGGTCTCGTTGAGGTAGGCGGCGATGTCGTCGATGGCCAGGCCCTTGACCACCCGCGAACCCAGGAACGGCGGGGTGAACAGCGGGTTGTCGGTGACGACGGCGGATGACCGGCGGGGGAGCCCGCCCGCCCCGACGTCTCGGATGCCTCGCCGCGGTGGCAGGGCCCGGCCGGTGGGCACCCGCCCGTAGTCGGGGTCGTCGGCGCCCGCCTTGATGGCCATCAGCCGTTCCATGGCGTGTAGCCCCTCGAAGGCGTCACGCCCGTAGAGCAGGCGGCCCTTGTAGATCTCGCGCAGGTCACGCTCCACGTAGCTGCGGGTCAATGCCGCCCCGCCGAGCAGCACGGGGATCTCGTGCAGGCCGAGGTCGTTCAACTCGGTCGAGGTTGTCGCGCATGACCAGCGTGGACTTCACCAGCAGCCCGCTCATCCCGATCGCGTCGGCGCCCACCTCTTGGGCCTTGGCCACGAGGTCGCCGATGGGCACCTTGATGCCCAGGTTGTGCACCTGGTAGCCGTTGTTCGTGCAGATGATGTCGACCAGGTTCTTGCCGATGTCGTGGACGTCGCCCTTCACGGTGGCCAGCACCAGCGTGCCCTTGCTGGTCTCGGCGCCGGCCCGCTCCATGTGCGGCTCGAGGTAGGACACGGCGGCCTTCATCGTCTCGGCGCTCTGCAGGACGAAGGGCAGTTGCATCTGGCCGCTGCCGAACAGGTCACCCACCACCTTCATCCCATCCAGCAGGACGTTGTTGATGATGTCCAGGGCGGCCATCCCGCCGGTCAGGGCCTCGTCGAGGTCGCCGGTCAGGCCCTCGCGGTCACCGTCGATGATCCGGTGCTTCAACCGTTCGTCCACCGGCCATCCGCTGCGGTCCTCCTTCACCGTCTTCACGCTCTTGACGTCGGCGAAGACGTCGAGCAGGTGGGCCAGCGGGTCATGGCCGGGGCGGCGCTGGTCGTAGATCAGCTCGAGGCAGGCGTCGCGCTGCTCGCCGGGCAGCTTGTTCAGTGGCACGATCTTGGCGGCGTGGACGATGGCCGAATCCAGCCCGGCCTGCACGCACTCGTGGAGGAACACGCTGTTCAGCGCATGGCGGGCGGCGGGCGACAGCCCGAAGCTGACGTTGCTGACCCCGAGGGTGGTGAACGCCCCGGGGATCTCGGCCTTGATGCGCCGGATCGCCTCGATGGTGTGCATCGCGTCTCGGCGCAGGTCCTCGTCGCCGGTGGACAGCGGGAAGGTCAAGGCGTCGAAGATCAGGTCGCTGGCGGTGAGACCGTAGTGCTCGTGGGCGATGCGGTGGATGCGGTGGGCCACCTCCATCTTCCACTGCACGTCGCGGGCCTGGCCGCGCTCGTCGATCAGCAGGCAGATCACCGCCGCGCCGTAGTCCCGAGCCAATGAGAACACGTGGTCGAGGCGGCTGCCAGGCCCCTCGCCGTCTTCGAGGTTCGCCGAGTTGAGGATCGCCCGCCCGCCGATCAGCGCCAGGCCGGCCTCCATCACCGGTGGCTCGGTGCTGTCCAGCACCAGCGGCACGCTGGCCTGGGTGGCGAAGCGGCTGGCGATCTCGTGCATGTCGGCGGTGCCATCGCGCCCGACGTAGTCGACGCAGACGTCGAGCACGTGGGCCCCCTCTCGGATCTGCTCGGTGGCCATCTTCGAGCAGGCGTCCCAGTCACCGGCCAGCATCGCCTCGCGGAACGCCTTGGACCCGTTGGCGTTGGTCCGCTCACCGATGATCAAGAAGCTGAGGTCCTGCTTCAGCGACACCGGGCTGTAGATCGAGGTGACGCTGGGCTCCAGCGTGGGTTGCCGGCGATGCGGCGCCAGGCCGGCGACCGCCTGGACCACCTGGCGCAGGTGCTCTGGCGTGGTGCCGCAGCACCCGCCGACGATGGCGACGCCCAGGTCGGTCACGTGGTGGCGGTGGAAGCTGGCCAGTTCGGCCGGGGTGAGGTCGTAGTGCGTGCGCCCGTCGACGATGCTGGGCAGACCGGCGTTGGGCATCACGGCGATGGGCATCGGCGCCGAGGCGCTGAGGTAGCGCAGGTGCTCTTGCATCTCGGCCGGGCCGGTGGAGCAGTTCAGCCCGATGGCATCCACCCGCATCGCCGCCAGCGAGGTGAGGGCCGCGCCGATCTCGCTGCCCACCAGCATCCGTCCGGTGGTCTCCATCGAGACCTGCACTTGCACGGGCACCTGACGCCGAGCACTGGCCATCGCCCGGCGGCAGGCGACGATGGCCGCCTTGGCCTGCAACAGGTCGTAGCACGTCTCGATCAGGAACAGGTCGACCCCGCCGTCGAGCAACCCGCGGGCCTGGGTTTCGTAGCTGTCGCGCAAGTCGGCGAAGGAGATGAGGCCCAGGCTCGGCAGCTTGGTGCCCGGCCCGATGGACCCGGCCACGTATCGGGTCCGGCCGTCGGAGGCGTACTGGTCGGCCACCTCCCGGGCCAGCCGGGCGGCTGCGGCGTTCAGCTCGTAGGCCTGCTCGGCCACCCCGTACTCGGCCAGGACCACCCCGAAGCTGCCGAAGCTGGCCGTCTCGACCACGTCGACGCTGGCGTCGAAGAACGCCGCGTGCATGCCGCGGATGACGTCCGGGCGGGTGAGGCACAGCATCTCGTTGCAGCCTTCGAGCGCCGGCCCACCGAAGTCGTCGGCTGACAGCTCGAGCTCCTGGACATAGGTCCCGAACGCCCCGTCGAACACGACGACGCGCTCGTCGACGGCGTCGAGATACGGCTGCCGTGGCACGACTAGACCCTACCGGGGGACCGCGCGCACCCCCGTGGCAGACTGAGGCCCATGCCCCTTGACATCTCCGTGGTACAGGCCGCCAAGGAACCTGCAGCCGTCGCCGTCCCCGTCGGAACCACCGGAACGGTCCCGCGGGCCCTTGGCCTCAGCCGGGCCGCGCTGACGGCCGCAGGCTTCGACGGCAAGCTCGGGCAGACGCTGGTGATCCCCGCCGCCGCTGGCGCCACCGCGATCGCCGTCGGTGTGGGTGACCCGTCGGAGCTGACCGCGGCGACGTTGCGCACCGCCGCCGCTGCTGCGGTGCGTGCGGCCGGTAGTCGCGCCTCGCTGGCCACCACCCTGGCCGACCTCCCCGGTGTGGACGCCGAGACCGCAGCCTGCGCAGTCGCCGAAGGCGCCCTGTTGGCGGCCTACCGGTTCCAGCAGTACAAGTCCACGCCCAAGCCGGACGGGCTCGCCTCACTGGCGATGGTGACGGGCGCCGCCCGGCGGGCCGCCGCGGAGCGCGGCGCGCAGCGTGGGGTGGCGCTGGGCTCGGCCGGATGCCTGGCACGGGATCTGGCCAACACACCGGCGGCAGACCTGCCGGCACGGCGGATCGCCGAGCGTGCCGCGGCCATCGCCGCCGAGCGCGGCCTGGAGATCGAGGTCTTCAACCGAGACCAGTTGATCGCCATGGGCTGCGGGGGCATCGTCGGTGTCAACGACGGCAGCGCCGAACCGCCACGGGTCGTCAAGCTCACCTACCGACCATCGGCCGCGAAGCCGAAGGGCCATCTGGCTCTCGTGGGCAAGGGGGTCATGTTCGACAGCGGCGGACTCAGCCTCAAACCCAACGACGGCATGATCTGGATGAAGCTCGACATGAGCGGCGCGGCCGCGGTGCTGGCGGCCATGTCGGTGCTCGGTTCGCTGCAGTGCCCGGTCACGGTGACCGGCTGGCTGATGTGCACCGACAACATGCCGTCTGGCAGCGCCTTCAAGCTGGGTGACGTCCTGCGCTTGCGCAACGGCAAGACCGCCGAGATCCACAACACCGACGCCGAGGGCCGCCTGGTGCTGGCCGACGGGCTGGCGCTGGCGGCGGAGTCCAAGCCCGACGCCATCGTCGACATCGCCACGCTCACCGGCGCCTGCATGGTGGCCCTCGGCAAGGAGATTGGCCGGCGTGTTGCTCAGCAACGACCCGACGGACTCGCCACGCAGGTCACCGCGGCGGCGCGGACGGCCACCGACGAGACGAGTCTGGCGGCTGCCGCTCGAGCCCAGCTACCGCAAGTTGCTCGACTCGTACATCGCCGACATGAAGAACGTCGGCGGCCCGTACGGCGGCGCCATCGTCGGCCGGCGCTGTTCCTGCAGGAGTTCGTCGGCGACGTCCCGTGGGCGCACCTCGACATCGCCGGGCCGATGCAGGCCGATAGCCGACGACGGCTGGGTCAGCCGCGGCGCAACCGGCTACGGCGCCAGGCTGCTGGCCGAGCTGGCCTGCGCATTCACGCCACCGCGGCGTCGCTCGAAGCGCTGAGCTGGGTCGCCTCGCGTGCGTGGCGCGGTCGGGCATCCAGGAGAAACCCGACAAGCAGCCCCAATCAGGCGCAGGGTGCGCCGTTGTCCTCAAGACTTGGCGCGAGTACGGTCGAGTGGAACACATGCGATTCCTTGGAAGGTTCGGCCCTGAGACACTCCATGAGAGTTCTCGCCGGGTTCGTTGCCTTGGCGGCTCCAAGGCCGGCCGCAACGGGTTCCCCGCAACGCGGGTCTGGTCTGCTCTTGGCTGCTGTGCCTTGTTGATCGGCTGTCGCGGCGATCTACCGAGCAATTCTCCGACCAGCGGCGCCGCGGTCGGCGTCGGGACGCACCAATCATCGCCAGGTTCCCCGACGTCAACCGTGGCCCATGGGGCGTCATCGGGGCTCCTGTCAGTGGCACTTCAGTCAACCGATGCGTTGGTCGTGCTGTCGCAGCTGCAGGATCCGATCATCTCAGAATGCATGAAGGGGGCCGGCTTCGAGTATCAGCCGGAGGCGGCAAGTCTTCGCGTGCAATCGTTCGGGGACTTTCTGGCGAAGCGATATCTCTCCCCGGTTCGAGCCGCCGACGGTCGATGGGGATGACGTGTTTTCCGGGCGCGACATCGTCGATCCGGAACAACCGGCGCTGCCCCCGTCCGCGGCGAGCGCGTTCTTCGGAGCGGACGTGGGACAACGAGAGCTGGTGGACAGCGATGGCAATTCGATGGGTGAGGTGCGAATTGGTAACGGGTGCCTTGGGCAAGCTCAGGCTCGAGTGTTGGGGAGCCCCGAGGAGTATCTCTCCTTCATGAGCGATGTCGCGCTTTCCGAGTCGATCCTCAGCAAGAGTTACTCGCTGTTACTGTCCGATCCGGAGTTCAGCAAACGGATGGCTTCGTGGAGCACCTGCATGAAGCGCGTGGGAGAGGTGTACCGAACCATCTTCGACCCGCCGAACCGCGACTGGCCCGATCCGCGACCGTCATCGATCGAGAGCCGTACGGCCGGCCACGACGCAGCGTGCCGTGACGAGGCTGGCGCGACTCCGCCGCAGCTCGCTTCGATTGAAGATCAGATCGCCGCGAAGTTGGCCGCGGACAACGATGGGGTGCTCGACCGTCTGGGTCGAGTTCAGGATCGACTGCTGCAAGCGGCCCGCCGCGGTTAGGAGACTGCGGCTGCTGGCCGCGCTGGCCTGCGCCTTCACGCTGCCGCGGCGTCGCTTGAAGCGCTGAGCTGTCCGCGCCGGGGTGGTGCGGGTCCGGGTCGTCCAGCGTCCCGGCGGCTCGCGCGGCCACCACCGCGGTGATGCCGACGGCCAGCAGGTGACGCTCGATGGCGAGGAGTGTGCTGAGCAAGTCGCTCTTGTCGGTGGCAGGTGATCGGCCTGCTCGTTCACGCCACCGAAGCCCGCCCGCCGCTGAACGCTGCCCGGTATACCTGGCCGGCGGTCTCGTCGGCTTCGGCGGCCACCGTGGTCGCCGTAGCCGGGCTGAGCCCCAGCGCCAGGAGGTGGCGCTCGATCGCCTCGGCGCTGTCGCCGATGTCACGGAAGGCCGCGGCCAGCAGGCGGGCCTTGTCGAGCTCGCCGTCGATCCCCGGTTGACGCCAGCGCTGATGGGCCTGCTGCAAGGCCTCGGGCAACCGCGCCACCTGGCGTGCCGACAGCGGTGGCAGCTTGCGCCGAACGGCGAGCCCGCCGGGCACGGCGCGGCTGACCCCGAAGATCTCGCAGCGCTGCAGGGCGCGCCCGAACGGTCCGTTCACGGCCATCGACTTGCTCAGCCCGACCGTGGCGGCCAACTCGGCCAGGTCCTGCTCGTAGCCGAACGGGTACCTGGCCAGCTCACCGGCCATCAGGCGCAGGATCCACGTGGCCGTCGGGCCGAGCACCGACAGCCAGAATCGGGCGACGTATTCACTGTGGACCTCCACCCCGTAGCGCTCCACCACCGGGTCCTCCCACGGGATGACCATCACCGAATCGGCCAGCAGGGCAACGGGTGGGGTCGGGTGATCGGCGGTGTTGGTCATGGCTCGCTCCGTCATGGAGAACAGTGCAGCGGACCGGGCGGGCCGCACCGAGTAGTGGACATCGGCGACCCGAAGTCGGCAGCCCCAACTACCGTGACGTCGGTGGCCGACGACGACGACGCCGTGGTAGACCAGGCCCGCGCCTGGGTGGCCGCGGCGCGCCGCGTGGTGGTGCTGACCGGCGCCGGTGTCTCCACCGACTCGGGCATCCCTGACTTCCGCGGCCCGAGCGGCGTGTGGACCACCAACCCGGGGGCCGAGCGGGCCTCGACGCTGCAGCACTACCTGGCCGAGCCGGAGACCCGCCGCGCCGCATGGCGGAACCGGCTGAGCTCCCCGGCATTCTCGGCCATGCCCAACGCCGCCCATGCCGCCCTGGTGGATCTGGAACGCAGCGGGCGGCTGGACACGCTGGTCACCCAGAACATCGACGGCCTGCACCAGATGGCCGGCTCAGATCCGGCCAAGGTGCTGGAGGTGCACGGCACGGCGTGGTTTACCCGGTGCTGGCAGTGCGCCGACCGGCGGCCGATGGCCGAGGCGCTGGATCGGGTGCGCGGTGGTGAGGACGACCCACCGTGCCGGGTGTGCGGCGGGATCCTCAAGAGCGACACGATCTCGTTCGGCCAGAACCTGGTGGCCTCGGTGATCGACGCCGCGTTCGCCGCCGCCGGGCGCGCCGACGTGTTGATCGCCGCCGGCTCCACCCTGTCGGTGTACCCGGTCGCCGACATGGTGCCCGTCGCCCGCCAGCGCGGCGCCCGGGTCGTCATCGTCAACGGCCAGCCCACCGCCATGGATCGTCACGCCCACGCGGCGATCAGCGGATCGCTGGGCACGCTGCTCCCCGCCCTGTGCGCCGGCCATGACCCGGTCACGAATCCCGACTGAACAGGTAGGCTTTTGTCATGGCAACGTTTCGTGACCTGCTCGGCGCCGCCAAGGCGCAGATCACCGAGATCGATCCGCAGACCGCGGCGGACCACATCGCCTCCGGTGCCCGGGTGCTCGACGTGCGCGAGCCCGACGAGTTCGACCAGGGCGCGCTGGCCGGCGTCGTGCACATCCCCCGCGGCCATCTGGAAGCGCAGGTCGAGGGTCGCCTGGCCGACAAGACCGTGCCCGTCGTGGTCTATTGCGCGGGCGGTGTGCGCAGCGCCTTCGCCGCCAAGACGCTGCAGGAGCTTGGCTACGCCGAGGTGTACTCGATGGCCGGCGGGTTCGGCCGCTGGAAGGACGAGGGCCGCCCGTGGACCACCCCGGTCACGCTCAGCGCCGACCAGCGCAACCGCTACATGCGCCACCTGCTGCTCCCCGAGGTGGGGGTGGAGGGCCAGGCCAAGCTGCTGGGCGCCAAGGTGCTGATGCTCGGCGCCGGTGGGCTGGGTTCGCCCGCTGCGCTGTACCTGGCCGCTGCCGGGGTGGGGACCATCGGCATCGTCGACATGGACGAGGTGGACGCCAGCAACCTGCAGCGCCAGATCCTGCACAACATCGACCGCATCGGTGACCGCAAGGTCGATTCGGCCAAGAAGACCCTCACCCTGCTGAACCCCGATGTCGACGTGGTCACCTACGACCAGCGCCTCGACGCCAGCAACATCATGGACATCATCAGCGGCTACGACGTGATCGTCGACGGGGCCGACAACTTCCCGAGCCGCTACCTGCTCAACGACGCCAGCGTCAAGCTGGGCATCCCCGTGGTGCACGGCAGCATCTTCCGCTTCGAGGGCATGGTCAGCGTCTTCCATCCCCTGCAGGGCCCCACCTACCGGGACATGGTGCCCGAGCCGCCACCCGCCGAGCTGGCCCCCAGTTGCGCCGAGGCCGGGGTGCTCGGCGTGCTCCCGGGCATCGTCGGGTCGATCCAGGCGCTGGAGACCATCAAGATCATCCTCGGCCTGGGCGAGGGGTTGGTCGGGCGGATCCTGTCGATCGACACCACGGACATGAGCTTCCGCACGTTCAACCTGCGCCCGGACCCGAACAACGCGGTCACCTACGCCAACCGGGAGCGGATCATCGTCCGTGACCTCGACGGGCTGTGCGCCCCCGGATTGCACGGCTGACCGCCACGGCTGACCGCCACGCCTGACCACTACGCCTGGCCGCCACGCCTGGCCGCCACGCCTGGCCGCCACGCCGCTCAGCCGGGTGGCTCGGCCGGCGCCAGCTCGTCGCGCTCTTGGACGATGACCCCGCTCACCACCAATGCCGCGCCGATCAGGTCCACGGTGGTGGGCCGCTGGTCGAGCGCCAGCAGACCGACCACCATCGCGGTGACCGGCAGGAGGGCCAACAGCAGGGCGAAGCGCCTGGTCGGGATGCGGCGCATCACGTACTGATCGAGGCCGTAGGGGATGGCCGTCGACAGCAGTCCCACCAGCGCGGCGAGGCCGAGCAGGTGCCCGCTGGTGAACAGCGGCGCCGAGCGGTAGGCGCCCACCGGGGCCAGGGCGACGGCACCGACACCGAGGCTCACGGCCAGCCCGGCCGTGCCGCGGTTGAGCCCAGCGACACGCCGTCCGAGCACGATGTACCCGGCCCACATCGCCGACGCCGCGGCGATGAACAACAGCCCGAGCGGTTCGTGGTCGATCTCCACCCCGGACAGGACGATGACGCCGGTCGCGGCCAGGACCAGCGCCACCGAGTTGCGCACGGTGCGGGTCAGCACCGCCGCCAGGGCGATCGGGCCGACGAACTCGATGACGACGCTCTTGCCCAGCGGGATGCGGTCGATGGCCAGGTAGAAGAACAGGTTCATCAGCGCGGTGACCACGCCGAAGAGGGCCGCCCGGCCGAGGTCGTGGCGCGTCCAGCGCTGCCGCCACCACCCCGAGACCAGCAGCAGGATGACGGCCGCAGTCAGGCCACGCAGCCACACCACAGCGGTGGGCGGGGCGTCCTCGAACAGGCGCACGGCGATGACCGCGCCGGTGTACTGGGTGATGCCCGACAGGGCGAACAGCGCCTCGGGCGACGTGCGCTCGACGGCCGCCTCGGCGCGGCCCACGGTCAGTCGAACAGCTCGGGGTCGGTGCGGCAGACCTCCTGCCACAGCGGTTGGAAGCTGAACCACCCGGCCAGCGGGTAGCCGGTCTGCTCCCGGGTGTAGGTGGCCAGGTCATGGGGGATCAGCTTGGGCGTGCCGGCGGCCATCGCCGCCAGCTGCGCCTGGCAGCTGCGCTCCATGGCGACGAACCAGAACACGGCCTCGTCCACCGACTGACCCACGGTGAACAGCCCGTGGTTCTGGTGGATCGCCGCCTTGCCCGTTGGGAAGTTGGCGGCCAGCTCGCGACCGGCCTCGACGTCGAAGACGACGGCTCCGCCCTGGGCAGTGATGACTCGGTGGTCCTCGTAGAAGACGCACGAGTCCTGGGTGATCGGCGCGAGCGGGATGCCCAGTGAGCTGAACGCCTTGCCGTACACGCTGTGGCTGTGCGCCGCGGCGACCACGTCCGGGCGGGCCTGGTGCACCGCGGCATGGATGACGAACGCCGCCCGGTTGACCGGCCGCTCGCCGTAGACCACGTTGCCGGCGTGGTTGACCAGGATCAGGTCGCTGACGCGCATGTGCCGGAAGCTCAACCCGAACGGGTTCACCCAGAAGTGGTCGGGGAACTCGGGATCACGAACCGTGATGTGCCCGGCCACGCCCTCGCCGAAGCCGAGCCGGCCGAAGATGCGCAGCGCGCCGGCGAGCTTCTGCTGGCGGGCCAGGCGTTCGGCCTCCACCGTGGCGGGCGGCTCGGGCAGGCCGAGCGACGTCTGCTTCGGCGTCAGCGGGATGCCGTCGATGCTGGGAGCGCCCCCTGCCCGCGCCGTCGTGTCCGTCATGAGCCGTGAGCGTAGACGTGCGCCGATCTCGGCGCCCGATCAGCAGGCTCGGTGGGCGTTGTCCCACATGGCTTCGACGATCTCCGGCCAGCGGTTGCGCGGCAGATCGTGGCCCATGTCCGGGAACATCAGCAGTTGGGCGTTCGGCACGCACGTGGCCGTGGTCCGGCCTCCGCTGGGCAGGACCAGCGGGTCCACCATGCCGTGGACCACCAGCGTTGGCGCGGTGACCCCGCCGAGGGCCTTGTTGCGCGCCGGGCTGGCGGCGATGGCCAGCATCTGGTGGGCGGTGCCGATGGTGTCGTCGCTGCGCTCGCACTGGGCGCGCACGATGGCAGTGAGGGCGGCCTCGTCGAAGCGCGGGCCGGAGATCAGCCGGTTGAACTCCACGCCGCGGCGGATGCGCTCGTCCACCTCGGCCGGCGGGGCGCCGAAGGCCAGCTTGCGTGAGCGCCACAGCAGCATCGGCTTGGTCAGCCCATGGGTGCGGTCACCGGTGTTCGACATGATCGAGCACAGGCTGCGGACCCGCTGCGGGTGGTCGATGGTCAGCTGCTGGGCGATCATCCCGCCCATCGACGCCCCGACGATGTGGGCTCGGTCGATGCCGAGGTGACCGAGGAGGGCGGCCGCGTCGTCACCCATGTCGGCCAGGCGGTAGGTGGCCTTCGTGGTGGAGCGAGTCGCCATCGCCTTCAGCAACGAGCGGGTGGTGGGCGGCGGGCCGGGTGTCTTGGTGGACAGCCCGATGTCCCGGTTGTCGAAGCGGATCACCTGGAAGCCGCGGCCGGCCAGTGCCCGGCAGAAATCGTCGGGCCAGAGCAGCATCTGCGCCCCGAGACCCATGATCGCCAGCAGCGGCTCACCCTCGCCGATGATCTCGTAGTGGAGCTCGACACCGTTCACCTGGGCAGTTGCCATGTGTCCAGTCTGCCGGCGGGCGGTCACGGTGACACGGCGGCGTGACACGATGACGAGATGAACCGCGCCGTGACCCCCTCGACCATCGCCCCGCCGGCCGCGCACTACGCCCATGGCGTCGTGACCGACTCGCCGGCCCGCTGGCTGCACACCAGCGGCGTGGTCCCGGTCAGGCCGGACGGTTCGGCGCCCGCCGACATCGCCGAGCAGGCCGCGGTGGTGTGGGCCAACCTGGCCGCCATTCTTGACGAGGCGATGCTCGGTCCGGGTGACGTGATCAGCGTGACCACCTATGTGGTGGCGGGCGAACTGCGCCGGCTGGGTGAGGTGATGGCGGCCCGTGACCGCGCTCTCGGCCACCACCGGGCCGCCAGCACCCTGGTCACCGTGGCGGCCCTGGCCCGCCCGGAGTGGAAGATGGAGATCGCCCTGGTCGCCGCCCGCTGACCACGGTCAGCCCAACAGCCCGTCTCGCCGGGCCACTGCTGCGGCCTCGGTCCGGCTGGCCGCGTTGAGCTTGGCGAGGATGTTGGAGACGTGGACCGACACGGTCTTGGTGGCGATGAACAGCTGGGCGCCGATCTCGCCGTTCGTCCGCCCGGCGGCAACCAGGCGCAGCACCTCCAGCTCGCGGCGGGTGAGTTGCTGTGGTGCGGCACTGCGAACCTCGCCGTCGTCACCCAGCAGTTCGAGCAGCGGGCGGGCGCCGAGCCGTGTCGCGGTGTGCCGGCTGGCCGCCGCCAGGGCGTCGGACTCGGCGGGGGGCCCGCCCACGAGGCGCAACACCTCGGCCAGCCGGCACTGGGCGCGGGCGGTCTCGAACGGGTCGCCGTAGCGCTCGTGGGCGGATCGAGCCGCCTCCCAGGCCTCGATCAGCCGGTCACGGTCGGGCCGATCCACCCCTGCCAGCCACCGCCAGCGAAGCGCCTCGGCCTCGGCGACGGCGACCCACGCTTGACCCTCTGGTCCCCACGCACCCTCGGCGCGCTGTTGCTGTTCCCGTACCGCGCGGACGTCGGCGAGCAGCTCGTCGACTCGCTCGGCGAGTCCCTGGCGCTCGGCGGTGGTGCTCTGCGTGGCCGACGACGCCACCGCCGCCAACGTCAGCGCCGCCAGCCGGACCCGCGCCGCAAACGTGGGCGTCCAGGTGCGCGAGACGCAGCGCACCACCTCGTCGTAGATGCGCAGCGCCTCGTCCGGGTCCTGGGCGTACTCCGCGGCGCGCAGCTCGGCGCTCGCCGCCATGATGGCGACGAACCCGTCGGTCGACCAGTGGTCACGAAGCGCTTGCAGCATCTCGCGTGCGTCGGGCTCGCCGCGCTCGGTCAGCAGCCGCGCCCGGAGGGCTGCGAACGGCATCGCCGCCGCCGGCGGCGGCGCCAGCGACGACACGTCCGTCGCCGCCAGGCAGTCGTCCCACTCCCCGGTGATGAAGCGCAACACGGCCGACTGCCAGCGGGCCTCGGCGGCGTACGGGGACCACGGCGCTGCTTGGGCCGCCGCCGCGGCTGTGGCCTTGGCGTAGCCCTCCGCCGCGGCCGGCAGGTCTCCGGCGTTCGACCGCACCACGCCAAGCAGATACAGGGCGCGGACCTCGGTGATCCCGGCGCCGGCGTCGTGAGCACGCCTGGCGGCATCGGCCAGCGCCGCGGCGACATCGCCGCCGCGGGACGCGCCGTGCAGCAGCGACAGCGTGGTCCGTGCCGCGCTGGCCAACCGGGGGAGCTCGAGGCGGTCGGCCAGCTCCACCGCCCCGCTGGCCGCATCGTGGGCCCGATCCAGGTCACCATCGCGGGTCAGTGCCAGAGCGTGGCTGGCCAGGGCGCGGGCCCTGGCGTCGCCGGCGTGTGCGGGGATCAGCTCCAGCGCCTGGGTGGTGATCGGCGACAGCGCCTCCTCGGTGTCGAGCAACCCCAGGGCGTCGGCCAGCGCGGCGAGCATCTGACCGCGGGTGAGATCCGCGGCGTCGGGCGGGAGTGCGTCGAGCTGGGAGCGCACGACGCGCACGGCGCGCCCCGGATGCCCGGCCGCGGTGAGCTGAGCGGCGGTGCGCGAGACGAGCCGGCCGAGATCCACGTGGTCCGGCAGAGGTGTCACCTGGAGGAGTTCGAGCGCCGCCAGGTAGTGCGCGGCGGCCTCCTCCGGGCCGCCGACGGCGCTGGCCTCCTCGCCCGCCGTCAGGCTGGCGTCCAGGGCGCAGGCGTGCTCCCCGGCCAGCCGGGCGTGACGGGCGACCTCGGCGGCGGCGCCGGAGCCGGGCCGCTCGCACAGAACCCGCATCCACGCCCGGTGCAGGGAGACTCGCTCACTGGGTAGCAGTTCGTCAGAGGCGGCTTCGGCCAGCAGGGCATGGCGGAACGCGAACGAGTCGTCCGGCGCCCGAACCAGCACGTTGTGCTCGACCGCATCGCGCAACGCCCGGTCCAGCGTCGTGGCGTCCACCGCGGCGATGGCTGCGAGGAGCTGGTAGTCGATCCGTGACCCGGCGGTCGAGGCGATCCGCACGATCGCCTGGCTGTCGTCGTCGAGACGCTCCAGGCGCAATCGGAGCAGGTCCGCCAGGTTCTCGGGGAGAGCGCCACCGCCGGCGCGGTGGGCGTTGACCAGCTCCTCGAGATAGAACGGGTTGCCTTCGGCCCGGGCGAGGATGGCCGCTTCGTCGTCGGGATCGATGACCGCGTGTTCGAGCAGGCCGACGAGCTGGCGGGCCTGGGCGATGCTGAGCGGGCCGAGCTGCAACCGCCGGATCTGGGGGAGCCGGGTCCACTCGGCGAGCTGGCGGCGCAGCGGGTGGCGGCGGTGCAGATCGTCGGACCGGTACGACCCCACGATGGCGACACTGGACCCGAAGCCGCGGGAGACGAGGAAGGTGAACAGGTCACGGGTCGAGTGGTCCGCCCAGTGGAGGTCCTCGATGATCAGCAGCACCGGCCGTTGCGCTGCCGCCTGCTCCACCAGAGCGTGGACAGCGTCGAACAGCTCGGTCCGGCTGGTGTCGTCGCGCCCCCCGCCGCCAGGTCCACCGGTCATCCGTCGTCCAGGCTGCAGGCCGCCGAGCGCCGGATGCGCCCGGGCGACCTCGGCGACCAGGTCTGGTTCGACCCTGGTGACTCGCCCGACGATCTCGGACCACGGTAGGTAGGCAACGGCGCTGTCGAAGTCGAGGCAGTGCCCGACCACCACCAGCCAACCCTCAGACTCCGCACGCCCGGCGAACTCCGTCAACAGCCGGGTCTTGCCGACGCCCGCGTCGCCGCCCAGCACCACGCTGTGGCGGTCGGCAGACGGGGACCGGATCGAGGTGTCGGCCAGCAGGCGGTCCAGCTCCTCGTCCCGACCGACCAACCGCGTCATCGACACATCATGACCGAGGAATCCCAGTGAGGGGCTCAGCCGTCGGCCCGGTCGGCCCGGCCCAGGTCGGTCAGCATCCAGATCGGGATGAGCCGGGAGATCCGGCGGCGTGGCATCCACGCCTCGCGCAGCAGGGTGCGGCGGTAGTTGATCTCGGCGTGGATGAACGGTTCGTTGTACATGACGGCTGCTCCTGGATCGCAATTCGACATCCGTCACGGTGCCTGCCTGAGGTAGCGGGGCACATCGGGTGTTTGACCTATTTCGCAGCGCCGGGGGTACCTCGCCGTGGCTCGCGCCCGATACCCGTGCATGCGGGCGGGTGGCCGGTCGCGCCGTACGATGCCCGTGATGAGTGACGACAAACGCACCGATTCGGGGATCGAGGTCAAGGCGCTCTACGGCCCCGACGATCTGGCCGGTTGGGACCCGACGGCGCAACTTGGCGCCCCCGGCAAGCCGCCCTACACCCGTGGCGTGTACCCGACGATGTACCGCGGCAAGCTGTGGACCATGCGCCAGTACGCCGGCTTCGGCACGGCGCAGGCCACCAACGAGCGATTCAAGTTCCTGCTGCAAGCCGGCCAGACCGGGTTGAGCTGCGCCTTCGACCTGCCCACGCAGATGGGCTACGACAGCGACCACCCGCGCGCCGAGGGCGAGGTGGGCAAGGTGGGCGTGGCCATCGACACCATCGACGACATGCGCACCCTGCTGCACGGGCTCCCGCTCGACCGGGTGTCGACGTCGATGACCATCAACTCCACCGCGGCCATCCTGCTGTTGATGTACGAACTGGTCGCCGAGGAGCAGGGGGTGCCCGCCAGCGCGATCAGCGGCACGATCCAGAACGACATCCTCAAGGAGTACATCGCCCGCGGCACCTACGTGTACCCGCCGCGGCCCAGCATGCGCCTGATCACGGACATCTTCGCCTACTGCGCGGCGAACATCCCGAAGTGGAACACGATCTCGATCAGCGGCTACCACATCCGTGAGGCCGGCAGCACCGCGGTGCAGGAGATCGCCTTCACCATCGCCAACGGGATCGCCTACGTCGAGGCCGCCCTTGCGGCCGGGATGGACATCGACGCCTTCGCCCCGCGCCTCAGCTTCTTCTGGAACGCGCACAACAACTTCTTCGAGGAGGTCGCCAAGTTCCGCGCCTCGCGTCGCATCTGGTACCGGCTGATGACCGAGCGGTTCGGGGCCACGAAGGAGTCGTCCAAGCTGTTGCGGTTCCACACCCAGACCGGCGGGTCGACCCTGACCGCCCAGCAACCGGAGAACAACATCGTGCGTGTCGCCGTGCAGTCGATGGCCGCGGTGATGGGCGGCACGCAGAGCCTGCACACCAACGGCTTCGACGAGGCCCTCAGCCTGCCCACCCAGCAGTCCGCCCAGATCGCCCTGCGCACCCAGCAGATCATCGGCTACGAGAGCGGCGTCGTCGACACCCCGGACCCGCTGGCCGGCAGCTACTTCGTCGAGTCGCTGACCGACGAGGTCGAGCGCCTGGCCTGGGAGTACCTGACCGCCATCGACGAGATGGGTGGCGCGGTGGCCGGGATCGAGGCGGGCTTCCAGCAGGACGAGATCATGGAGGCGGCCTACGCCTACGCCAAGTCGATCGACGACGACGAGCGGGTCATCGTCGGGCTCAACAAGTTCACCGTCGAGCACGAGGGCGAGCCGACGCTGTTCCCCATCGACCCGTCGCTGGAGCGCGGCCAGCGTGAGCGGTTGGCGGGGTTCAAGGCAGATCGGGACCACGCCCTGGTGCAGGCTCGCCTGGCCGATCTCGAAGCCGCGGCGCGCGGCACGCAGAACCTGCTCCCGGTGATGAAGGACGCGCTGCGGGCCAATGCGTCGTTGGGTGAGGTCAGCGACGCCCTGCGCACCGTGTTCGGGGTCTACCAGCCGCACTGATCATCGTTCGGGCCGGCGCCGGTGTTCGCTGGTGTTCGCCGGGTGTCGGCCAAGCCACCGGCAGCTCAGTAGCCGGTGAGCTGCTTGCGCAGCTCGCGCTTGAGGAACTTGCCGCTGGCGTTGCGCGGCAGGGGCTCGTCGAGGATGTAGATGTGCTCGGGGATCTTGTGCTTGGCCAGCCTCGGCGCAAGGAACTCCACCAGTTCCGCGGCCGTCACCGCCCGCCCGTGCTGGGGCACGACGGCGACGGCGACGGCCTCGCCCAAGCGTTCGTCGGGGACACCGAAGACTGCCGCCTCGGCCACCGCGTCGTGCTGGTAGATGGCCGCTTCCACCTCGCTGCCGTACACGTTCTCGCCACCGCGCAGCACCATGTCCTTGGCTCGGTCGACGATGTAGACGAACCCGTCGGCGTCGATGCGAGCGATGTCACCGGTACGGAACCATCCGTCGCGGATCGCCGCCGCGGTGTCCTCCGGGCGGTTGAGGTACCCCTTGATCACGATCGACCCTCGCACGCACAACTCGCCCGTGACGTCGGGGGAGGGGGCCAGGTCGTTGCCGGCCTCGTCCACCAGCTTGGCGTCGAGCGTCGGCACCACCGGGCCGCACGACGCCGGCTTACGCCGGTAGCTGCCGCCGTAGTTCGCGGTGACGATTCCGGTGGTCTCGGTGAGGCCGTAGCCGGTGGTGGGCGCCCGGTCGTTGACCTTGTCGGCGATCTTGTCCACCTGGTCGGGGGGAACGGGCGCGCCACCGCCCGACAGCCCGACGATCGACGACGTGTCGCTGGTGGCCCAGTTCGGGTGAGTGATCAGCTCGCGGCCCATCGACGGGACACCGGCGAAGTTGGTGATCCGCTCCCGTTCGATGAGCTCGATCGCCCGAGCGACGTCCCAGCGGTGCATCAACACGAGCTTGCCGCCCACCAGCGTCGCCGGGTACAGCACGCAGTTGTTGGCGGTGACGTGGAACAGCGGGGTGGCGGCCATGAACGCCGGGGCGCCCGGCGCTGGCGCCGGGCTGGGCCCTCCGGCGGTCGCTGCCACCGCAGCATCGGCCGCCTGCGCCGCCGCGGCCATGAAGGCGATGTTCATCAGGTTCGTCACGCAGCCGCGGTGGGTGAGCTGGGCGCCCTTGGGGAACCCGGTGGTGCCCGACGTGTAGAAGATGCAGGCGTCGTCGTCGGGGTCGATCTCGGCGTCGGGCAGCGTCGCCGGGGCACCGTCGATGGTCACCACGTCGGTCCAGCGAACGGTGTCGTCGGGCAACGCCTCGCCATCGGCGCGGGCGGCGATGACCGACATCGGCCCCCCGGCGCGCAGCCCCTCGAGGATGGGGGCGAGTCGCGCCAGGCGCTCGCCGTCGACGATCACCACGCGTGGCCGTGAGTCGGACAGGCCGTACTCCATCTCGGCCGCGGTCCACCAGGCGTTCAGCCCCACGCAGGCCGCGCCCAGGCTGATGATCGCCCAGTAGCTGATCACCCACTCCGGATAGTTGCGCATCGCCACCGCGACGCGGTCGCCGCGGCGCACGCCGTAGGTGTCGTGCAGTACCCCGGCCAGCGAGCGGACCATCGCATGGACCTCGGCGTAGGTGAGCCGCTCGTCCTCGTACACCAGGTAGTCCTTGCCGCCGTGCCCTGCCGACAGGCCGAACAGCTGGCGGACGTTGGCCGGCGCGGCGTCGAAGACCCGCATCGGCACCCCGCGGACCTCAATGGTGGACATGGTGAACGCCGTGGCCGCCAGATCGGCCATCGCCGCGGCCATCGGATCACGAGATGTGTCGGTCATCGCAGCATTCTGGCCGCTCGCCCCGAGCTTTCATGAGGATTGTTGCGGTGGTTTCGCCAATCATCCTCATGAAAGCGGTGGGGGGTCAGGGGAGGGCGTCGAGCTCGCGGTGGGACTCTTGGAGGGCGGTGATGCACCGCTGGGTCTCGGTCAGGCGGGCGTCCACCGAGTCCGCGCCGGCCGTGATCGAGCCCAGTTCGGCGACCGTGGCCTCCAACCGCGCGACGAAGGGCGCCACCTGCGCGACGGCCGAGTCCCGGTGTGCGGCGGGCAACGCGGCGGCGGCGATCAGCCGGTCGTCGATGGCCAGCGCCGTGGCCTGCACCGTCGCCAGCGCCGTGGCCGAGGAGTTCGCCGCCCTGGCGGCTGCCGTGGCGGCAACAAGGCGGCGGTGCAGCTTGGCTTGCGGGCTGTGCGCCCCGGCCCACTCGGCTGGGGCGGCCGAGGGTGAGCCGGGCACGATTTGGTTGGCCGCGGCGTACTTCCGCCGGGCAGAGACCGCCAGCGCGCCCACCCCGGCGGCCGCCGCGGCAACAGCCACCAGGACCACCAGAACGACCCAGATCATCGTTTCTTCTTCATCGCCATCACCAGCACGAGGATCAGGATGAGCAGGACCACACCGGCGGCGATGGCCAGTGCCAGCTTGACCCGGCTGAACGGCCGCTGGCCCTGGACCTCACCAGTGACACCGTTGATGAACACCTGGAACGGGCGCTCCTGGTAGATCACGGTGAGCAGCCAGATGGGCAGGAGGATGTGCTTGTAGGTCAGCGTCCGCCAGTCGGTGCGGACCTGGTGGACGCGCTCGCTGATCCCCGCCGATGTCCCGGCGCACCGTGGTGGTGATCTCGGACTCCATCGTCCTCTCGAGCGTCCGACAGGCACTCGTCCATGCCACGGTCGTAGGTGCGGCACAGGTGTCCGGCCACGAACTCCGGTGAGTACGGCTTGGCCTCCTTGGTGGGCCACGGTTCGAGCTTGGCGATCCGCTTGGCGTCGAAGTCGTCGTTGGCGAACACGGTGATGTCGTCGAAGCTGTTGTGCACGTCGCCGGACACGTGATACCAGTCGGTGCGTGTCTCCCAGCGGGTGTCGTCGCCGCTGCCCACCTGGACCTGGCGGTTGACGCCGCGCTCGCCGGTGTACTCGGTGTCGGTCTCGGCGTCGTAGGTGAAGTAGGCCATGTACACGCTGGAGAACGAGCCCGTGCGGTTGTAGGTCTTGAACTCGCTGGGGGCGAACCAGCGGCTGTTGATCCACGACTCGATCAGCGTCTTGGCCTGCTTGGCGTCCACCTGGAACGGCACCACGGCGTCCACCGGGAGGCGCTCCGGGGCGTTGTGCACGTCGTCGCGCTGGATGGGCGTCGCGCAGTACGGGCAGCGGTCGGCGGTGAGGCTGCCGGTGAAGGTGGTGTGGCCGCCGCAGCTCTGGCAGACGATCTCTTTCTCCTGAGCCTGGGAGGCCACCCGCCCGGCCAGGCCACTGGCGAGCGTGGCGCGGACGTCACGCTCCTGGACCGGCTGGGCCGAGCCGGCCAGGTCGTGGAGGTTGCCGCACGCTTGGCATCTCAGCTTCTGGGAGGCAATGTCGAAGGCCAGTTCGCCGCCGCACGCCTGGCACGGGTAGGTGCGGGTCTGTTCGGTGCTGTGCAGGAAGGCTCGCGCCGAGTTGGGTGGTGGGGACGTGGGGGCCGGGGCGGTCGCTGCGCCGGGCGGCGGAGGCGGCGGCGCCGGTCGATCGGTAGGAGGCGGCGGAACCGGCGGCGGCCCGGACACGGGAGGCGGCGGCGGAACGGGCGGCGGCCCGGGAACGGGCGGCGGCGGGGGGCCGGGGATGGGCGGAGGCGTGTCCATGTCAGCCGGGGGCGCCGGGCATGGGTGGGGGCGTCGCCGCGTTCGGCGGGAGCGGTGGCGGGGCAGCGAACAGCGCGGCGAGGGCCGGGACGGTGTTGGCGGCCGCCCACGCAGCCATGCCGGTGGTCCACACCAGCGTGGCGGGCGTGACCTGCCCGGCCTGCACGCCGGCGCGGATCTGATCGACGCTGTAGGGCCCGCCGGGTTGTCCGCCCATGTCCACGTGGTACATCACCTGGCCGGGCAGCGGGGGCGGGGCGGCCGCGGCGGGCGCGGCGGCGGGTGCGCCACCCAGCCCGGCGCCCATGGTTTGGGCCATCTGCGAAGCCATCGCCATGCCCATGCCCATCTGCATCATGTCGCCCATGGCCGAGCCGCCCGGGTTGCTGGCGGCGGCCAGCATCGCGTCGGCGGCACGGGACTGCGCCAAGCGGTCCATCGGGCCGACGTTGTCCAGGTAGCCGGCCTCCTCCACTCCCTTGGCCACGCCACGGGTCATCGCCTGGGTGATCTCGTCGGGCAGCGAGATCGTCATGGTGATCTCCGGGATCTCCAGGCCGTACTCGTCGTCCACCCGTTCGGCGACGAAGTCGCGGAACTTGGCGGACAGCTCCACCTGGCGGCCCTGGAGGTCGATGGCCCCCAGCCCACTGGCCATGACCATGTCATTGAAGGCCAGGGCGATCACCCGGCGCAGCAGTTCGGCGATCTCCTCGGCGTCCACCTGGCTGTCGGTGCCGATGACCTCGCGCAGGAAGATCTCGACGTCCTTGATCTTCACCACGCACAGGCCGTTGGCCCGCACCTGGACCATCTTGAAGTCCGGGTCACGCACGGTCACCGGGGTGGGGGTGCCCCACCGCAGGCTCGTCACCGGCCGGGTGTTGATGAAGTACACCTCGCTGCGGAACGGGCTGTCGAAGCCGTACTTCCAGCCCTGCAGGGTGGACAGCAGCGGGAGGTTCTCGGTGGTGAGCTCGTAGTGGCCGGGCACGAAGGTGTCGGCAAGCTGGCCGCGGTACACGAACACCGCCATCTGCCCTTCACGGACGATGAGCTGGGCGCCGTTCTTGATCTCGTTCTGATAGCGCGGGAAGCGCCAGGCCAGCGTGGTGCGCGAGTCGTCGATCCACTCGATGATGTCGACGAGCTCGTTGCGCAGCTTGTTGATCAGTCCCACGGTCACCTTCCGTCGTTGCCCGAGGGGCGTTTCGGCGCCCCGCACGATCTGTACGTGACGCTAACCCATCCGGTTCCGGGCAGAGACTCGGCTTCGCCCCGCCTGATACCCGTCGGTGCCGTGCCAGGCTGGGACGGTGACCGATCGACTGCGAACCGGACCTGACGGTGTCGTGCGCTGCTGGTGGTGCGGCGACGACCCGCTGTACGTCGCCTACCACGACGACGAGTGGGGCCACCCGTGGACTGCCGACAACCGCCTGTTCGAGAAGCTGTGCCTGGAGGGCTTCCAGTCCGGGTTGTCGTGGCTGACCATCCTGCGCAAGCGCGACAACTTCCGCCGGGCCTTCGCCGGATTCGATGTCGCTACCGTGGCCGGCTTCGGCGAGGCGGACGTGCAACGCCTGCTCGGTGACGCGGGCATCGTCCGCCATCGCGGCAAGATCACCTCGGCCGTCAACAACGCCGGGCGGGCGCTGGAGATGATCGCCGAGTTCGGCTCGGTGCATGCCTACGTGTCGCAGTACCGCAGCACGCGCTCGGCGGGGCTCGACGCCGCCGGCCACCTGCCGGCCGCCAGCGCCGAGTCGGTGGCGATGAGCAAGGACCTCAAACGGCGCGGCTGGACCTTCGTCGGGCCCACCACGATGTACGCGTTCATGCAGTCGATGGGCCTCGTCGACGATCACATCATCGGATGTGAACGCCGGCCGGGGCGAGGCTGATCAGCCCTCGACCGTGATCGTGGTCAGCGCCGGATCGGCGGCGATGTCCGCCGCGGTGAAGGCCACCTTGCGCCAGTCCTTGGCCGCGAACCGCTTGGTCTGCACGGTGAACAGCGGTGACGTGCGATCACCCGTCTCGCCGTAGGTGAGGATCGTGTAGGCCTGCGGCGTGCCCGAGGTGAAGTCGACGTTGAACAGGAAGCTCGTGCCGCGGTCGATCGGGTAGCCCTCGGGTCGAAGGTCCGATCCGGGTACCAACGTGGCCCCAGGCGCGGCCACGGGCTCGCTGGTGTTGACCGGCTTGGCGTAGTCGATCACGTTGGTCAGCCCGTCGGGACCGGTCCCGCCTCCCAGACCGATGCGTTCCCCACCCTGCTCGGTGCCGCGGATGGCGAACTGCACGTCACCCAGCTTCACGTCCACGGCCCGCCCGGCCTTGGTGAGCGTCTGCACGGCTCGCGCCAGCGAGATCAGCACCGTGTCCTGGTTCGGGTCGGCGGCCGGCTTCAACCCCGACGGCGTGTTCAACGGATCGGCAGGATCGAAGGGGACCGCCCACACGTTGGCGAGCCCACCCTCGGTGTCTCGGTTGAGCGCCGAGAAGAACTCGTGCCACAGCACCGCGCCGACGCTGTCCGTGTTGAAGAACCCGTTCCAGTTGGTGAGCACGGCGCAGGCCGGGGCGATGTCCACGGACTCTGCCGGCAGCGCAACGGCGCCGTCTGCGCCGTCGAGCTGCGGAACCGCAACCACCGTGGCGCCAGCGCAGCGAGCAGCAACGTCGGCACGCAGCAGTCGCGCCGACCCGGCACGGTTGTACATCGCCGCGGCGCGCAACTCCTCGCCGGTCCAGGTGCCGTCGGCGCCCGCCGGTCCCGCCGCCCCCTCCTGGAGGACGAACGCGTTCTCCCGTGTCCGCAGCGATCGGGCGGTGCCCTCCTGGCCGTGGAGGATGGAGTAGGCGCCGGTCAGCATCTGGGTGGCGTGTGGCATCCAGAAGCTGTCGTTGGCGTTGAACACGTAGTCGCTGCGCTCGACCATCGGCATCTCGGTGAACGGCTGCAGGCCTGGGTCGCGGGCGCCGTCGACTTCCTCCCAGCGGAAGGTGCTGTCGGAGCCGTTCAGCAGGATGAAGCCGTTGGCCTTGGCGATCTTGGTGATCGGATCGGACGCCAGCGCCTCGCGGTACTTGGCCTCTGCGGCGGCCGACAGGCGCGGCGTGGCCGACGTGTCGGCGTACCACGCCCGCCCGTCGCTGCTGACGGCGATCGTGTTGAACAGCGGGACACCTTGATGGGTGCGATGGGCGTCGACGAACTGGTCGAAGGTCGTCGCGGTGTCCATCGCCAGGTACTGGTCGACGAACTCGTCGTTGTTCAGGTTGGCGTCGCGGTAGGACAGGGCCTTGGTGGTCGACCAGCCGAGGCCGGGAAAGTTCAGCATCGGCCCGTACTCGCTGTGCCACAGCGTCTTGGTGATCGTGGTGGTGGTTCCGTCGGGCTGGCGGACCTCCACCGAGTAGTTCGTGGACGTCATCGGTGTCGAGACACCGTCCACCAGGTAGCGGGTTGGATCGGCCGGGTCGAGGTCGAGCAGGTACCCGGTGAGGCGGCTACCCGCCGACACGGTGTGGCTCCAGGCGAACCCCTCGGTGAAGCCAACGCCGACGCCCGGCAGCCCGATCAGCATCGCCCCGTAGATGTTCATCGTCCCGGGCACGGTCAGCTGCAGTTCCCAGAACCGCAGCGAGCCCTCCCATGGGAAGTGCGGGTTGCCGATGAGCATCCCGCCGGACGTGCCTGTCACGGCCTCCTTGCCCACGGCCCAGGCGTTGCTGGCGGTCGGTGGGGCGATGCCGGCGAGCGCGTCGGCGAACCGGGTCTCGTCGGTGATGCCGTCTGCCGAGGTGCCGGGCGCACCGGCTGGTGTCGCCGCCGGCGGTGGCTCGGCCGTCGGGATCATCCGGGCCACGGACACGCTGCTGGCCAGCAGGGCGACCCACCGGCCGTAGACGTACAACTCGGCCGGTGTGATCGGGCGAACCCAGTCCTGCCCGGCGCACCACCCGGTGAACGTCCCGTGCTGGGCGAGGTAGCGGTTCCACCCGTCGGCGTAGGCGGTGATCATCGTCCTTGCCCCGTCGCTGGCGGTGGCGAAGTCAGCGGTGGCCAGGTCGGCCAGGCCGATGCTGCGCCAGGCCAGGTCGCTGGTGACGTTGGCGTCGTCGGTGCCGGCACCGAAGGTGGCAGCCCTCCGGCCGAGTGGCGTCAGCATCGCGTCCGCCAGCGTGCAGCCGTGATCCTCGGCGTTGGCGTATCCCTGGCCGAAGAGGGCATCGCCGATGGTGGCGCCGGAAATGTGTGGCACGCCGTCGGTCGTGCGCTGGATGGTTGCGTGATAGCCACCCGTGCCCACCGCGGTGCCAGGGGTGCTGGCCTGGGTGGGACTGGCCACATTGACGGTTGCCACGGCGGCGATGACGGAGACGGTGACCACGAGGGAGAGGCGGCGCATGGCTCATCGTCGCGCGATGGACCACCTTGACAACCATACCAACTGGTTGGTATGGTCGAGGCGTGAGTGCGCAGTCGTCCATGTCGACGAGTTCGGGTCGTGGGACGGCCAGGTTGCGCATCCTCGACGCCGCGCTGGCGTTGATTCGTGCCAACGGTTGGTCGGCCACCACCGTGGACGAGCTCTGCGCGGCGGCCGGAGTCACCAAGGGTGCGTTCTTCCACCACTTCGAGTCCAAGGAGGCGCTGGGGGTCGCGGCGGCCGACCACTGGTCGGCCATCACCGGTGACCTGTTCGCCAGCGCGAGTTTTCACGACCGGGCCACCGCCGCCGAGCGAGTGTTCGCCTACCTCGACCTGCGGGCTGCGCTCATTCGCGGGACCACGGCCCAGTTCACCTGCGTGGCCGGGACGATGGCCCAGGAGGTCTTCGACACCCATCCGGCCATTCGTGATGCCTGCGCAGCCAGCATCTTCGGTCACGCGGCCACGCTGGAGGCCGATCTCGCCGAGGCCCTCGACGATGCGTCGAATGGCGGCATCGACCCGTCCGGGTTGGCTCGCCACACTCAGGCTGTGCTGCAGGGAGCATTCGTGCTGGCGAAGGCCGCCGACGACCCGACCATGGTCCTCGAGAGCATCGACCACCTTCGCCGCTACCTGTCGCTGCTGTTCACCACTCGCAATTCCCAACACACCCGAAAGGCACCATCATGACCACCGACCACGTTCAAACCTTCACGCCGTCTCCCGTCACCCCACACCTGGTGTGCGACGGCGCCGCTGCCGCCATCGACTTCTACGTCGCCGCGCTGGGCGCCGTCGAGCAGTCGCGGATGCCCGGACCGGACGGCAAGCTCATGCACGGATGCATCACCATCAACGGCGGCTCGGTGTTCTTGATGGACCAGAACCCCGACTTCGGCGCCCGCGGTCCCGGGTTGCTCGACGGCACCCCGGTCAGCATGCACCTCGTCGTTCCCGACGCCGATGCCAGTTTCGATCGCGCGGTCGCTGCGGGCGCCACCCCGGTGATGCCCGTTGAGACGATGTTCTGGGGCGATCGCTATGGCGTGATCCAGGACCCGTACGGGCACCAGTGGGCGTTCGCCACCCCGTCGGCGACGCCCCCGTCTCCGGAGGAGATCGTGGCCAGCGTGGCGGCCATGGGCAGCCCCGACACCCAGCCCACGTGATCAGCCCACGTGATCAGCCCACGTGATCAGGCTGTGACGTCCGTGGGCCGATCAGGGTTGATCACGTGGGGTGGCGCGTGGGAGGCGGTCGTCGTCGGCGGTCAGTCGTTGTGGTGCAGGGCGGCGTTCAGCCCACCCCACTTCGGGGTGCGCGGCAGGGCCTCCACCGCTCCCGTCTGGCTGTTGCGCCGGTAGAGCAGCCCACCCGAGCCGCTGAGCTGGCGGGCCTTGATGACGCCCACCTCGCCAGAGCCTCCGGGACCGTGCAGTGAGACCAGGGTGCCGGCAGTGACGTACAGGCCTGCCTCCACCACACACTCGTCACCCAGGCTGATGCCGATGCCGGCTTCGGCGCCCAGCAGGCAGCGCTCGCCGATGGTGACCTGCTCGGTGCCGCCGCCCGACAGCGTGCCCATGATCGAGGCCCCTCCGCCGATGTCGCTACCGTCGCCCACGATGACGCCGGCGGAGATCCGCCCCTCGACCATCGAGGCGCCCAGGGTGCCGGCGTTGAAGTTGACGAAGCCCTCGTGCATCACCGTGGTGCCGTTGGCCAGGTGGGCGCCGAGGCGGACGCGGTCGGCGTCGGCGATGCGCACGCCACTCGGGATCACGTAGTCGGTCATCCGCGGGAACTTGTCCAGGCCGTACACCTGCAGGTGGCCGCCGCTGCGCTGTACCGACCAGCGCACCTCGTCCACTCGATCCGGGGCGATCGGACCGAGCGAGGTCCAGGCCACGTTGGCCAACAGGCCGAACTGGCCGTCGAGGTTGACGGTGCGCGGCCGCATCAGCCGTTGCGAGAGCAGGTGCAGGCGGAGGTAGACGTCGATCGCCGAGGAGGGCGCGTCGTCGGTGTCGATCTCCAGCGACACCGGCTCGATGCGCACACCGCGCACGTCGTCGGCCCGTGCGGCAGCGGCGCTGTCCGTTTCGGCGCCGGCGGGAGCAGCGCCGAGACCGAGGGAGGGGAACCAGCTGTCGAGGATCACCCCGTCGGGTGTTCGGGTGGTGAGGCCGCGGCCCCAGGCTGTGGTCATTCGAGCACCTCCGGTCGAAGGGTGGGGAACAGGATCACTTCCTTGATCGAGGACACGCCGGCCAGCAGCATGGCCACCCGGTCCATGCCGATGCCGAGCCCGCCAGTGGGGGGCAGGCCGTATTCCAGGGCCCGCAGGTAGTCCTCGTCCACCGAGCCGGCCTCGGCGTTGCCGGCGTCCTTGGCGCGTCTGCTCGTCCTCGAACCGCAACCGCTGCTCGACCGGATCGTTGAGCTCGCTGTAGCCGTTGGCCAGCTCGCGCCCGCCGACGAACAACTCGAAGCGTTCGGTGAGATGCGGGTCGTTGCGGTCGGTGCGGGCCAGCGGGCTGATCTCCACCGGGTGACCGGTGACGAAGGTGGGGGCCACGAGCTGATGCTCGGCAGTGGCCTCGAACAACTCCTCGATGATCTTGCCGGCGCCCCACGACGGGGCAACGGCCACGCCGTGCGCCGCGGCCACGCCGCGCAGGTCGTCGACGGGCATCGACGGGTGGACCTCGCGCCCGATGGCGTCGGCCACCAGATCCACCATCCGCGCCCGCCGCCACGGTTGGGCGAGGTCCACGGGGACGCCGTCGATCTCGACCACCGAAGTACCGGTGGCGTCGATCGCAGCAGTCGTGATCAGCTCCTCGGTGATGGCGATCATCTCGCTGTAGTCGGCGTAGGCCTGGTACAGCTCCATCATCGTGAACTCCGGGTTGTGCCTGGTGCTGATGCCCTCGTTGCGAAACACCCGGCCGATCTCGAAGACCCGGTCCATCCCGCCCACGATCAACCGCTTGAGGTGCAGTTCGAGGGCGATGCGCAAGTACAGGCGCATGTCCAGGGTGTTGTGGTGGGTCAGGAACGGCCGGGCGTGGGCGCCGCCGGCCTCGACGTGCAGCACCGGGGTCTCGACTTCGACGTAGTCGTGGTCACGCAGCGTCCGCCGGAAGCTGGCCAGCACCTCGTGACGGATTCGGAACGCCCGCCGCGCCGATTCGGTGACGATCAGGTCGGCGTAGCGCTGGCGAAAGCGGGTGTCGGTGTCGGTGAGGCCGTGCCACTTGTCGGGCATCGGCCGCACCGCCTTGGACAGCAGCTGGAACTCGGTGACCTTGACGCTCAGCTCACCCTTGCGGGTGGTCATCACCGTGCCGCCGACCCCCACCCAGTCACCGAGGTCGAGGTCGGCGAACCGGGCGAACGCCTCGTCGCCGATCACGGCCTTGGACACGAACAGCTGGGTGTCGGCCTCGCGCTCCCGGAGCGTGGCGAAGATCAGCTTGCCCTGCTCACGCTTGAGCAGCATCCGCCCGGCCACGCGCGACGGCGGCCTCGGTCTCGGTCCCCGGCGCCAGTTCGCCGTACTGGGCGCGGACCTCGGCCAGGGTGTGCGTGCGGTCGAAGCGGTAGGGATATGGGTTCGCGCCGGTCGAACGCAACGCGGCGATCTTGCCGAGGCGCTTGGCGCGCTCGCCCGCCAGCCCGCTGCTTGCTTGCTGGCCGGGGGAGTCCTGCTCGTCGGTCACGGGCCAAGACGGTACCGCCGGGCGCCGCCGTGGCGCGACTTGATTGCCAGTTAGCCTGACGCCCCGTGGGGACCAGATTCGTGATCATCGGCGGCGGCCCGGCCGGCAACAACGCGGCCACCTACGCCGCCCGGCTCGGTGCCCGGGTGACGATGGTGGAGCGTGACGTGATCGGCGGCGCGGCCCACCTGCTGGACTGCATCCCGTCGAAGACGATGATCGCCACCGGGGGAGCGATGAGCTTCAGCCGGCGCATCGGCGGGATGGGGCTGGAGCAGCAGGACGCCACGGTGGACGTGGGGCGGCTCACCGAGCGGGTCGAGTCCATCAAGACCAAGCTGTCCGACGGCGTGGCCACGCTGCTCGGCAGCCAAGGGGTGGAGCTGGTCAAGGGCTCGGCGCGCATGGTGGGTCCTCACCAGGTGGAGATCACCAGCGAGGAGGGCGTCCGCGTCGTGGAGGCCGATGCCGTCCTGATCGCCACCGGCTCCCGGCCGCGGATCCCCGACTGGTGCCACCCCGACGGCGAGCGGATCCTCACCACGCGTGACTGCTACCCGCCCAAGATCTTCCCCGACAGCATCACCGTCGTCGGCTCCGGCGTGACCGGCGTGGAGTTCGTCCACATGTTCTCCAGCTTCGGCGCCAAGGTGACCCTGGTGGTCAGCCGCCAGCAGGTGCTGCCGGCCAAGGACCCGGAGGTGGCTGCCGTGCTGGAGGACGACTTCTTGCGACGCGGGGTCAGCCTGCTGAAGGGCGCCAGGGCGACGGCCATCGACCGTGAGGGCGACCACGTGGTGGTGCGCTGCGACGACGGGCGAGTGGTCCGCAGTACGCACGCCGTGCTGGCCATCGGCTCGGTCCCGAACACGGACACGTTGAATCTCGCCGCCGCCGGCGTGGAGCTGGATCCCGCCGGGTACATCACCATCAGCCGCCACTGCCAGAGCAACGTCGCGGACATCTACGCCGCTGGTGACGTCAGTGGCAAGTTGCCGCTCAGCAGCGTGGCGAGCATGCAGGGCCGCAAGGTGGCCGAGCACGTCATGGGCCTGCAGCGCGTCGCTCACCGCCACCTCGACTACGACAAGGCGGCCAGCGCCATCTTCACCGAACCGGAGATCGCCGACGTCGGCCTGGCCGAGGCCGAGGCCTTCGCCGTCGGGCGCAAGATCCGGGTCACGAAGGTGCCCTTCAGCGCCACCCCCAAGGCGCTGATCAACAACGACCCGCGTGGATTCGTCAAGATCATCAGCGATCCGGCCACCGGCGTGGTGCTGGGCGGATCCATCGTCGGCCGCCACGCCGCCGAGTTGATCAGCGTGATCGCCCTGGCGGTCACCGCCAACCTGAAGGTCAGTGACATCGTCGAGTCCTTGCTGGTCCACCCGGCCCTGGCCGAAGCCCTCGCCGAAGCCGCCGAGTAGCCCGACCCCCGTCGGCCAGGACTTGCCCGCGGACCGGCAGTGACGATTGTCGAGATCAGATCCCGGCGTTCCTGATCGCCTCGTTCACTTCAGCCGCGATGGCGCCGACGACACGTCGGGCGAGTGAGCCGATCAGCTCGATCACCGGACCCGCGCAGTTCGGGGTAGACGTCGGGCTCGCGGATGTCCAGGTGAACAGCCCCTTCGCGCAGCTCGGCGAACAGGCCCAGCGAATACTCCTGGCGGCGCCTGGACCCCGTTGGGAATACGGGGCGACCGAAGGCAGCGCCAAGGGTCTCACTGCTGGCGCACACGATGAATCCGCCCACGTACCCCGCGAAGCGATGCCTGCCCACGTGCCGAACATCCGTCGTGGTCTCCTCGACGGTCCACACCAGGTCGTGCCAACCGCCGGCCCGCGAGGCCGCGGCGCGCAACTCGTTGCCGAGGGCGTTCCTCAAGCGGGAAAGACCTGTCTCGCGGGAGGAGATGTCGTCGGGTGACTTCAGTTCGGGGGCTTCGACGTCGGCGGTGTCTGTGAACAGCTCTTGAGTGACCCACGCCATGGCGTCCAGGGCGCGTTGTTCGACGAAATGGACGAAGGGACGCGGATCCCCACGATCAGCGCTCCGAAGCGTGCTGAGATACTTGGCCTTCTGATGGGCGAAGACGGTCAGCGGGACCGATGCGACCCGAAGCAGGAACACCGAAGCGAGCAAGCGTGCTACCCGGCCGTTGCCGTCGGCGAAGGGATGTACGGCGACGAGCGCGTGGTGCGCGAAAGCCGCCTGAACAGCCGGGTGAGCCCTCGCGAACTGGGCAGTGTCGATCTCAGCGATGAGCCGGCGAACCTCGTCCGACACTCTCGACACCGGAGCATGCGAGTGGAACGTCCCGTCGGCAGTCGGTACGTGGTTGGGCTGGACCTTGTACTGGCCCCGGGGAAGCTCACCGTCCTGGCGCATCCACTGGCCGCCCACGAGCACTCTGGCCTCGTATGTCTGCTGGAATCCTGTCGCCAGGGCGTGCAGGGCGCGAACGGATGCTTCGCTGAGTTGGTTGGCGCCGCTCGCGAGATCGAGCGCGAGGTCAGAGGCCTGCAGCGAGGCGTCGACATGTCCGACGGTTTCCTCCCCGGCCTCGATCGCGACTGCTTGCCTCCACGCGTCGTGGGAGACGATCGTGACAGTGACCCCCTGGTCGGCTGGGTGGAGCCCCTCGAGCGCGCCGGTATGTAGCGCGGCGCGGCGCAATGACTTCTCGTCGAGGTCGGCGACCCGTCGCGGCCGGAGCGTCCGGGCCTCGGTCAGGTTGGCGAGATACTCGCCCCACAAGGGCGACACCGGCGCGTCCAACCATGCCCGGAGCGGGAGAAATGGAAGGTATCCACGATCCAGGTCAGCGATGGTGGGACCCCCCATGCCGAGAACATACCGCTCGCCCGGTGGCGCGAGCTTGAGCTCTGTCAGCTGATGACGACCACGACGTCGCCGGCGCCGACGGTGTCGCCGGCGGTGACCTTGATCTCGGCGACCGTGCCGGCCTTGTCGGCGGCGATCTGGTTCTCCATCTTCATGGCCTCCAGCACCACCACGGCCTGGCCGGCCTCCACCTGCTGGCCCACCTCCACGAGCACCTTGACGATGGTGCCCTGCATGGGCACCTCGACCCTTCCGGAACCACCGCCGGCGCCAGCGCCGCCGGCCGCGCCACCTCGCGTCGGCTTCTTGGCCTTCGGGGCGCCGGCGGCCACCACCGCCTGGCCCTCTGGCACCCACATCTTCACGTCGAAGCGCTTGCCGTTGACCTCCACCGTGGTGGACCGCTGCACCAGCGGGGCATCGTCCTCGCTCACCGGCGCAGGGGTTGCCGGCGCGCCGATGGCGGACAGGTCGAGGCGCTCCTCGACCCACTTGGTGCTGTGCTCGACGGCGGCGAAGTCGGGGTGGCGGAGGATGGCCAGATCGGCGGGAATGGTGGTGGCCACGCCCTCGACGACCATCTCGTCGAGGGCCCGGATCGTGCGGGCGATGGCGGTGGGGCGGTCCTTGCCCCACACGACGAGCTTGCCCACCAGGTTGTCGTAGTACTGGCTGATCGTGTCACCGCTCTCGTAGCCGCTGTCGAAGCGCACGCCGAAGCCGTCGGCGGGGACGAGCTTGGAGATGGTGCCAGGCGACGGCAGGAACTTGCCGCCGGCGGGGTTCTCGGCATTGATCCGGATCTCGATGGCGTGGCCGTGGCGGCGGGCGGCCACCTCGTCCTGGGTCATCGGCAGGGGCTCGCCACTGGCGACGCGGATCTGCCACTCGACCAGGTCGATCCCGGTGATCACCTCGGTGACCGGATGCTCCACCTGCAAGCGGGTGTTCATCTCCAGGAAGAAGAACTCGCCGTCCTGGTAGATGAACTCGACGGTGCCGGCGTTGAAGTAGCCGACGGCCTTGGCCGCCTTGATCGCCGCCTCGCCCATGGCGTCCTCGATCCCCGGGGCAAGGGCGGGCGCCGGGGCCTCCTCGACCAGTTTCTGGTGGCGGCGCTGGGCCGAGCAGTCACGGGTGGAGACCCACACCACGTCGCCGTGCTTGTCACCCACGATCTGCACCTCGACGTGGCGCGGCCAGGTCAGGTAGCGCTCGACGTAGATCTCGTCCCGCCCGAAGAACGCCTTGGCCTCACGCTGGGCGGACTCCATCGCCTCGACCACCTCGCCGGCGCTGTGGACCACCTTCATGCCGCGCCCGCCGCCGCCGAAGGCTGCCTTGATGGCGATCGGCCAGCCGTGGTCCGTGCCGAAGGCGCGGATCTCGTCGGCCGAGGTGACGAACTCCGTCGTGCCCGGCACGATCGGGCACCCACCGCGCAACGCGGCCTTGCGCGAGCTGACCTTGTCGCCCATCTCGTCGATGGCCGATGCCGGCGGGCCGATGAACGCCACGCCGCGGGCCTCGATCGACCTGGCGAAGTCGGCGTTCTCGCTGAAGAACCCGTAGCCGGGGTGGACCCCGTCGGCGCCACTGCGCTCGATGGCGTCGAGGATCGCCGCGGTGTTCAGGTAGCTCTCCGCGGCGGTCTGCCCACCGAGGGCGTACGCCTCGTCGGCGAGTCGCACGTGCAGGGCGTTGCGATCGAGCTCGGAGTACACGGCGACGGTCTTGATGCCGAGTTCCCGAGCGGCGCGGATGACGCGAACGGCGATCTCGCCACGGTTGGCGATCAAAATCTTGGTGAGCACGTATGGCAATCTACGCGGAATGGTCTTCGAGCACGGCATCCCGGCCGATGGCCACGGCCATGCCGCCTCGAGTGCTCCGAGCTGGCAGATCACCGTGGTCGACGAGACCGGCAGCACGAACACGGACCTGATGAACGCGGCGGCGGCGGGCGCCCCCGATCGCAGCGTGCTGGTCGCCAAACACCAGCGTGCCGGGCGGGGACGCCTGGGCCGGTCATGGGACGCGCCGCCCGGATCCAACCTGCTGGTCTCGCTCCTGTTCCGTGAGGTCCCCGCGGAGCCAGTGGAGCTGACCCACCGCGTCGGCCTGGCGGCGTGCCTGGTGGCCCGTGACCTGATCGGCCCCGACGTCTGGTTGAAGTGGCCGAACGACGTGTTGATCGGCCGGAACAAGTTGGCCGGCATCCTCGCCCAGTTGGCCCCCGATGGCGCTTACGCGGTGGTCGGGCTGGGGATGAACATCCGCTGGCATCCCTTCGGTGGGGCCCGCCTCGGCGCTCAGTTCGACCCGGGCGACGTCCTGGCCCGGATCCTGCGACGGGTCGACGAGCTCCCGGCCGACGTGGGTGAGCTGTACCGCTCCCACCTCGCCACGCTGGGACGGAGGGTGCGGGCGATCATGGCGGCCGAGACCATCGAAGGCGTCGCCGCCGATGTCGACGCCAGCGGGCGTCTGGTGATCCGGGCCGGCGATGGCTCGGAGCGTGTCGTCGACACCGCCGACGTCATCCACCTGCGATAGCCGCCGTTTGCCGGCGCCCGCTCTGGCCGCGCCCCGTGGGCGTGTGCCGCGCTGCGCCAGTGGGCATGATGGGGCGGTGCGTGTCGGGGTCAATCTGCTGTGGTGCGTGCCCGGTGATGTGGGCGGCTCTGAGGAGTACCTCGTCCGTCAACTCCTCGGCCTGGCCGATGCCGCCCCCGATCTCGCCGCCGTCACCACCCTGTTCGTGCTGCCGGCGTTCACCGCCGCCCATCCGGATCTCTCCTCGCGCTACCCGATGACGGTGGCGCCCTTCGACGGCGTCAGCCGCCGGCGGCGGGTCATGGGCGAAGCCGGCTGGCTGCGCGGCGCGAGCCGCGGCGTCGGGCTGACCCACCACGGCGGCGGGACCGCGCCCGTCGCCGCCCGCCACCCGTATGTGGTGACCATCCACGACCTGCAGTACCGGACCTTCCCGCAGTACTTCCACCCGGCCAAGCTGGCCTACCTGAGGGTGATGATGCGCCGCTCGGGGCGCGGCGCAGCCCGCATCGCCGTGCCGACCCAGTACGTGCGCGGCACCGTGGTGGACGCCTTCGGCGTGCGCCCCGAGCGCGTCGTCGTGGTCCCCCACGGAGTGGAGGCTGCGGTGCGCTCGACGGTCACGCCACCCGCCGTGCTGCGCCAGCGGTACGGGCTCGGCAACGGGCCGTACGTGATGTATCCGGCGATCACCCACCCGCACAAGAACCACCGGCTCCTGGTCGAGCTGCTGGCCGGGCCGTGGGCCGGGCGTGACCTCCGCGTGGTGTGCACCGGCGGGCGCGGCGCCGCCGAGGACGTCGTGGCGGGCTGTGCCGACCCGCGCCTCGTCCGCCTCGGCCGGGTTCCCGACGCCGACCGCAACGGGCTCATTGCCGCTGCCGCGGCGCTGGTGTTCCCCAGCACCTACGAGGGTTTCGGCGCACCGCTGATCGAGGCGATGACGCTCGGCACGCCCATCGTCTGCTCCGATGCGGCGTCACTCCCGGAGGTAGCCGGCGACGCGGCCGTCGTCCGGCCACCCACGGTGGATGCCTGGGCCGATGCCCTCGACGAGGTGGAGCGGCGCCGGGCCGACCTCGTCCCCGTCGGCTACCGGCGGGCCGAGCAGTTCACCGCCTTGCGCTCGGGTGGCGCGCTGGCCGCCGTCTACCGCGAGGTCCTGGCGTGAAGCTGCTCGTGCTGTGCCCGCATTTCGCCCCGGACACCGCGCCAACGGGCGAGGTGATGACCCGCATCGTCCACGAGTTGGCCGCTCGGGGCCACACCATCCGGGTGGTCACGGCCCTGCCGTGGTACCGGGCCCACGCCGTCGACCCGAGCTGGGCCGGGCGGTGGATGCGGACCGAGCGGACCCCGTGGGGCGCCGTCGTGCGGGTCCACCCGTTCCCCGGAAACGACAAGCGCAACCTGGCGCGCCGGGCACTGGGCTTTGCCGGGTTCACGGCGCTGGCCGGCCTGCGGGCCGTCCTCGGCCGACGGGTCGACGCCGTGATCGCCATGTCACCACCCCTGACGCTCGGTCTCACCGGATGGGTCGCAACCGGATTCGGCATCAACGGCCCACTGCTGTTCAACATCCAGGACGTCTTCCCCGACGCCGCGGTGGAGACCGGGGCGATCAGCGAACCGGCAGATCATCGGCATCCTGCGCTGGCTCGAACGGGTGAGCTACCGGCGCGCAGCAGGCGTCACCGTGTTGAGCGAGGACCTCGCCGCCAACGTGCGCGCCAAGCTCGGTCGTCAGGCCGGCAAGGTTCACGTCATCCCGAACTTCGTCGACGTCGCCGCGATCCGGCCCACGCCGCGGGCCACCCAGTTCCGCCGCGAGCAGGGCATCGGTGACGAACCGGTCGTGATGTACGCCGGCAACGTCGGCTTCTCCCAGTCGCTCGATCTGCTGGTGGCCGCCGCCCGGCAGATGCCCGAGGTGACCTTCGTGATCAACGGCGACGGCTCGGCGAAGGCGGACCTGGTCACCTCGGCCGCTGGCCTCGGCAACGTCCGCTTCACCGGCTACCAGCCCAAGGAGCGGTTGAACGAGGTCCTGGCCACCGGTGACGTCCACGTGGTGCCGCTGCGCGCCGGGCTCGGCGCGGTCAGCGTGCCGTCGAAGACGTATTCGATCCTCGCGGCAGGCCGGCCGGTGGTGGCGGCCATCGATCCGGGCACCGAGGTGCCGCGCATCCTGGCCGCCTCCGGGGGCGGCGTCGCCGTCGGGCCCGACGATCCCGACGCCTTCGTCGCCGGTCTGTGCCAGGTCCTGGGCGAGCCCGGGTTCGGCGCGGCACGCGGCGCGGCGGGCCGTGCCTGGGTGGAGCAGGCCGTGTCCCCGGCGGCCGTGGCCACGGCCTACGAGGACCTGATCGCCGGGCTGATCGGCCGGCGTGGTCGCTGATCGGCATTCGACGGTGGCCAGCCGGTAGCCTTTCGACCTCGTGGCATCCTCATCGTCTGCACACAAGGTCGCCAAGCTGGCCTCGAAGAACAAGGGCAAGAAGGTGCGCTTCCAGGGCGGCACCTTGTTCCCGGTGGTCATGGGTGTCATCGGGCTGTTGCTCGTGGGCCTCATCGTCTACGCCAAGTCGTCCCTGCCCAACGATGGTGGCGGGCCGCCGCGCCTCGGTGACCACTGGCACGGGGCCTACGCCTCGTACGTGTGCCGTGACGGTGGCAGCTTCGAGACGCTGCCGAACCTGAAGGGCACGCTGGAGGAGCAGGGAATCGACCCCACCACCGGCGAGCAGGTCGTGTTGAACGCCAAGTTCCGCAACACCGGCATCCACAGCCACCAGGACGGCGTGATGCACTGGCACCCGTACACGAGCCGGGCCACGGGTCGGCGGGCGCGCTTTGGCGTGTTCCTCGACAACTACGGCGTGACCCTCACCAACTCCAAGCTGGCGTTCCCCACCGACCAGGGTGGCGAAACCTTCGACACCGCCACCTACACCTGTGACGGCAAGGCCACCAAGATCGTGGTGCGGGTGTGGGACAACTACGCCTCGGACAAGTTCACCGACTGCACCAAGGATTGCAAGAACCTGCGGGTGGACAAGAACGGCATGGTCTTCGTGATCGCGGTGGTCCCCAAGGAAGGCACCACCGACATTCCCAAGCCGGTGTGGGCCGAGGATCTGCCCACCCTCGGGGCCAGTGACGGCGGCGACCCGATCCCCACCGAGGGCTCTGGCCCGGCCAACACCGTGCCCGTGATCACCGTGCCCGGTGGCTCGGCGCCGGCCGGGTCCGCCCCCGTTGCGACCGCGCCGCAGGGCACCACCGCCCCCGGCGGCGCCACGGCGCCCTCTGGCGCCACCACCGGTACGTCCAGCTGAGGTGCGCGCCGTCGTTCTGGTGGGCGGGTTCGGGACGCGCCTTCGCCCGCTGACCAATCACGTCCCCAAACCGATGCTGCCGGTCGGCCACGTGCCGATCATCGCTCGCCTGGTCTCCGGCCTGGCCCGCGGCGGCGTCCACGAGGTCACGCTGGCCCTCGGGTTCAAGCCCGAACCCTTCGCCGAGGCCTTCCCCGACGGCAGCCACGACGGCGTCCGCCTGCGGTACGCGGTGGAACCGGCGCCGCTGGACACCGCCGGGGCGATCCGCTTCGCGGCCGACGCAGCCGGGATCGACGACACGTTCGTGGTGGCCAACGGTGACGTGCTGACGGACCTCGACGTTGCCGGCCTGGTGGCGTTCCACCGTGACCGCGGCGCCGAGGCCACGATCCACCTGATCGCCGTCGAGGACCCCTCGGCGTACGGAGTGGTGGCCCTCGACGACGACCAGCGAGTCGAGCGTTTCGTGGAGAAGCCGGCGCCGGGCACGGCCCCCAGCAACCTGATCAACGCCGGCACCTACGTCCTCGAGCCAAGCGTCCTGGCGCGCATCCCGGCCGGAGAGCGGGTCTCCATCGAGCGGGCCACGTTCCCGGCGGTGGCGGCAGACGGCGGCCTGTTCGCCATGGCCACCGACGACTACTGGCTGGACACCGGGCGGCCGGAGTTCTACCTGCAGGCCAACCTTGACGTGCTCGCCGGCCGCCGGCGTCACGACCGGTGCACCGCGATCCATGCCACTGCCGAGGTGGCCGGTGACGCCGTCATCGACGCCTCGATCGTCGGTGAGCGGGCCACGGTGGGCCGGCGGGCGACGGTGCGCCGCAGCGTGTTGCTCCCCGGGGCGACCGTGGGGGACCGCGCCACGGTGACCGACTCGATCGTCGCCGGAAGCGTCGGCCGGCATGCCGAGGTACGCGGCGGCGTCATCGGCGTCGACGGCTCGGTGGCCGACGGCGAGTCCTCGGAGGCCGAGAAGCGGCCAGCCCCGTAGTGGGCCGGCGTGGGACACTAGGCCGATGAACATCGTGGTGGTCGGGGGAGCGGGGTTCATCGGCTCGCACCTGGTCGACCGGCTGCTGGCCGACGGGCACGCCGTGGACGTGGTGGACGACCTGTCCAGCGGTTCGCTCGGCAACTTGGCAGAGGCCCGCACTGCCGGCGGGACGCTGCGGATCAACACCCTCGATGCCGCGTCACCGGCGCTCACCGATCTGGTGGCCCTGCGCCAACCGGAGGTGATCTACCACCTGGCCGCAGTCGTGCCGGGGGGCAGCGACCCCGGATCGCTGGCCGCGTCCTCGATGGCCACCACCGTGTCCGTGCTGGAGGCCGCCCGCCACGTGCACGGGGCCAAGGTGGTGGTAGCGCTGCAGGGCGCCTCGCTGTACGGCGAGGTCCCGTCGCGTGACCAACCCATCAAGGAGGGCCGCGGGTGGGCGCCGGCCGATGTCCGCGGGGTCGCGGCGCGCGCCGTGCTCGACCTGGCGCAGGTGTACCGGGACTCGTTCGCGGTCGAGTACACCGCGCTGGTGGCGCCGTGCATCTACGGCTCACGCCAGCGCGCCGACGGCGGCGTGGTGGGGGCGTTCGCCTCGGCGATCCGCGCCAACCAGGCGCCCACCATCATGGGCGACGGCCGCCAGATCCGTGACCTGCTGTTCATCGACGACGCGGTCGACGCGCTGGCCCGTGCCGCCCAGCGCGGCGACGGGTTGGTGGTCAACATCGGCACCGGCGTGGGTACCAGCGTGCGTGATCTGTGGGCAGCCGCCGCCGCCGTCGGCGCCTCCTTCCGGCCGCCGTCGCCCGATCCCCTGTTCGTGGCCGAGCGGGTGACCGCGCCGTCACGGCTGACCCTGGCCTCCACCCGGGCGCGCATCCACCTCGACTGGGAGTCGTGGACCGATCTGGCGGCCGGGTTGGCCGCGGTCCTCGGGGACTGACCCCGATCGGGTTCAGCGAGCGCCGCCGGCGGCGAGGACCTGGCGGGCCAGCCGGGCGGCGACACCGGGAACCGACATCACCGAGGGGGTGACCAGGGCACGCATCCCGGCGGCCTCCACGTCGTCGGCCAGGTGGGCATCGGCCGGATCGATCACCAGCGTCGCGGCGACGCCGGCATACAGGGCAGCAACGCCGGCCACCGTGGCAGGCACCCCGAGCTCGGCCATCATCCGATCGGCTGGTCCCTTCAGCGCCGCCCCGCCGACGATGGGCGATACGGCCACCACCGTGTCCCGCCGGGCGCCGAGCAGCTCGTCCACCGCCGCCAGGGCACGGATCGGCCCGATCGACACGATGGGATTGGACGGGGCGATCACCACCGTGCCGGCGCCGGCCAGCGCCGCGGCCGCGCCGTCGCCGAGACGGGCCTGCGCCACCCCGTCGAAGCGCACGCCTGCGATGGGGACGCCGTGGCGGCGCTGGACGAAGTACTCCTGGAAGGCGATCTCGGCTCCGCTCGTCAGCGTGATGCGGGTGCGCACCGGATCGTCGGTCATCGGCACGATGCGCTGGGCGAGGCCCCAGGCACTGGCGATCTCGGCGGTCACGGCGCTGAGCGTGGCGCCCTCGGCGAGGCGCGCGGTGCGGTACAGGTGGGTGGCCAGATCCTGGTCGCCGAGGTTGAACCACGTCGGCGCCGCCGCCGACCCCTGCGGGCGGACCGCGGCGTAGCGGCCCAGTGATTCCATCGCCCGCCAGGTCTCGGCGCGCAACCCCCAGCCGCGCTCGGGATCGATCGCCCCGGCCAGGGTGTAGATCACGGTGTCGATGTCGGGGGAGATGTGCAGCCCGTTCAGCACGGCGTCGTCGGCCGTGTTGACGACGGCGACCAACTCGGCCGGATCGACCACCTCGCTGAGCGCCGCGAGCATGCGTGCCGCCCCCACCCCACCGGCCAGCACGGCGATCATCGGCGCACCTGCGGCGTCACGGCGGTCACGGCGGTCACGGTAACGCCGCCCACCGACCATCTGCACGCACGCATCTGCTCGTACACTGTGGCCCCGCCTACTCCTTTGCAGATCGGTCCCCTCCATGCCCCGCGCCTTCATCACCGGCATCACCGGCCAAGACGGTCAACACCTGGCCGAGTTCCTCCATGGCCAGGGGTACGACATCTACGGCATGGTCAAGGGCCAGAACAACCCGCGGATGACGATGATGCGCGACGAGTTCCCCTACGTCGAGCCGGTGCCCGGAGACCTGGCCGACCTGCCCTCGCTGGTGAAGGCGTTGGAGACCACGCAACCCGACGAGGTGTACAACCTCGGGGCCATCTCGTTCGTGGCGCTGAGCTTCAACCAGGCCGAGCTCACCGCCAACATCACCGGACTCGGCGTGCTGCGGATGCTCGAGGCCGTGCGCATCGTCGGTGGCGCCACGAACAACCCGATCCGCTTCTACCAGGCCAGCAGCAGCGAGATGTTCGGCAAGGTCCGCGAGACCCCCCAGACCGAGCGCACACCGTTCCATCCGCGCTCGCCGTACGGCTGTGCCAAGGTCTTCGGCCACGACATCGTCGTCAACTACCGGGAGAGCTACGACCTGTTCGCCTGCAGCGGGATCCTGTTCAACCACGAGGGACCGCGCCGTGGCCTGGAGTTCGTCACCCGCAAGGTGACCAACGCGGTGGCCAGGATCAAGCTCGGCCTGCAGCACGAGCTGGTGCTCGGCAACCTCGACTCCAAGCGTGACTGGGGCTACGCCGGCGACTACGTCAAGGCGATGTGGATGATGCTCCAGCAGGACACTCCCGACGACTACGTCGTGGCCACCGGGGAGACCCACAGCATCGAGGAGCTCGTCACCCTCGCCTTCCGCGAAGTTGGCATCGACGACTGGTCGAGCTACGTCCGCCAGGACCCCAAGTTCTTCCGCCCGGCCGAGGTCGACCTGCTGATCGGCGATCCGACCAAGGCCCGCGAGCGGCTCGGGTGGAAGCCAGAGGTCGACTTCCCCGCGCTGATCGCCATGATGGTGGCCAACGACGTGGCCGTCGAGTCCGCCAAGATCCGCTGACCCGGCGCCGGTGGTCAGCTCTCGAAGGGCATGTCCGTGATCGCCTCGATCACGTGCGCCCCCGACGGGTGACGCCCGGTTGCCAGCAGCGAGCGCAGCGCCAGGCTGAAGGCCACCAGCGCGGCCGCCGAGGACGCCACCAGCCCGTACTCGATCCGCCGGAACAGGTTGTCGCTGCTCAGCCAGGTGACGAGCACCAGCGTGACCATGCCGATCCCCCACCCCAGCGCCACCAGGGCGTGGCCGCGCAGGGCGATGACCGCCTGGGCCAGCGCCAGGGCGAACATGTACAGCGCGCTGCCGAGGGCGAGCATCGCCATCGTCTTCTTGGACAGCGTCGCGCCGTAGAACTTGTCGATGACGAACGGCCCGAGCAGGTAAGCGCCGATGGTGCCGGTCACGGCGACGGCCAGGACCACCTTGAGCAGGCGGGTCAGCCCGGAGCGGAACTCGGCGATCTCGTCGCGCGCCGCCAGCCGGGCGAGCCGGGGCAGCAGCGCAGCCTGCACCGCCTGGAACATGAACAGTGGCACGCGGGCCAGCAGCACCCCCCACCCGAACTGCGTGACCAGGGCCTTCTCGTTCGGTTCGCGCAGGATCGTGGCGGCGAGAGGGCCGGCGTTCACCAGGCCGGCGGCAAAGATCGAACCCAGCAGCAGCCAGCCGAGGTTCGGCGTGACCTCGTGCCAGTCGGCGGGTGGCCCGTCCTCGGTGCGCAGCCACCCCTTGGCCGCGACCACGAGGACCGCCGGCAACGGTGCCAGGGCGAAGGCCAACCCGTAGGCGCCGATGGCGGTGACACCGAAGGCAGCCAGGACGGCACAGGCCGCGATGCGCATGACCCCGTCACCGCCCATCACGACGGCGTAGGACGTGAACCGGCCCGTGCCGCTGGAGATGCCGCGGGCCACGTGGGCGGGGGCGTAGGCGAGGAAGGACACCAGCAGGGCCAGCACCATCACCCAGTTGTGGGCGAAGAAGTGAGCCGACAGGGCGGGACCGAGCGACACGACCGCGACGATGACGACGGCCGCGAGGATGAACACGAGCGTGATCACCCGGGACACCACCGGGCGGCCACCGTGACCGGTGGCCCGGCGATGCGACAGCGCCCGGGCGACCTCCTGCTCGACGGGCAGGAAGAACCCGGGGGCCAGGGCGAAGGTGGCGAACCACAGGCTGGTCAGTGGCTGGATGGCTTCGTCGGTGCCACCCATCGCGCTCTTGGCGATCTTCAGGAACAGGTAGCTGGCGACGCCGGCGATGAGCAGGCCGATGGCGACGGGGATCGTGCCATCAGGCAGCGGCGTGCGTGACGACGCAGGAGAATCGGGTTCGGTGCGTGCCACTCGGCCGTCGAATCTACCGGGGCGCGGCGTCCGCAGGGGCCACCGCGCCCCGATCAGGGCGAGTGTCGAGGGCGCCTGTCGTGGGGGACGCCGCGCCGGCGCTCAGTGCGCGCCGAGGTGCAGCAGCTCGCGAACCTGCTGCTGGGCGGTCCGGGCCACGGCCTGGACCTGGGGGATGATGTCGTCGGTGACGGTGTCGGACACCTTGTCGGCCCATTCGGCGATCAGCGCGGTGAGCTCGGTGCGCCGGGCGCGCAGGGCTTCGAGGGTGATGACGCCGAGACCGACCGCGGCGTAGGCGGCGTCGCGGGCGGCGGCCGGCACGTCAGCCGGGTCGAACTTGGGCAGGTCGAACTTGGGCAGGTCGAACTTGGGCAGGTCGAACTTGGGCAGGTCGAACTTGGGCAGGTCGACGTTGGTGAGGTCGATGGAGGGGAACTCGGGGAGCTTCATGCCCTCCAGTATCAGGCATGGTGCTAACTATTGCAAGCACTCCGCTCGTGACCTTGGTCGCACCGCCGGACCGAACATGACAGTTTCATGACATCCTGACGGGACTGTTGACGGCGCCGGCCGCTAGCCTCGTGGATTCGATGAGCGCCACCGACACGATCAATCCGCCGGTCGTGGCGGTGATGGTGGTGCACGAGCCTGGGCCGTGGTTCACCGAGGTGCTCGACAGCCTGGTCCTTCAGGATTACGCCAACCTGCGCACCCTCGTGCTCGTCAGCGGTGACAGCGACGAGGCCGTCGAGTTGGTCAACCAGCGGCTGCCCGACGCGGTCATCCGCCAGGTCGCCGGTGATCCCGGGTTCGGGGCCAGCGCCAACGAGGTGCTCGACCTGGTCGAAGGCGACAACGGGTTCTTCTGCTTCCTGCACGACGACGTCGCCCTGGAGCGCTCGACGATCCGCCTGCTGGTGGAGGAGCTGTATCGCAGCAACGCCGGCATCGTCGGGCCCAAGCTGGTCGAGTGGGAGGACCGGCGCATCCTCCAGCGCGTCGGCCTCGGCGTCGACGCCTTCGGCGAGGTCGACACGTACCTGCAACCCGGCGAGGCAGACCAGGAGCAGCACGACTCCGTCAGCGACGTGTTCGCCCTGCCGTCGGCGTGCATGCTGATACGCGCCGACCTGTTCCGCGCCCTGCGCGGGTTCTCCCCGAGCATCCGCTTCCACGGCGACGACGTCGAGCTGTGCTGGCGGGCCCACCTCGGCGGGGCGCGGCAGCGTGGTGGCCCCGCTGGCCCGCGCTCGCCACATCGGCGCGCTGACCACGCGCCGCCCCGATCTCGACCATCAGGCGATGGCGGCACGGAACCGGATGTTCACGGTGGCGACGCTCACCGGCGCCGGGCGGCTGCCGCTGGTCATGATCCGCCATCTGACCCTGACCCTCGGCCAGCTCATCGTCGGGTTGTTCACCGGGACCGCCGGACGCGCCTTCGACGCACTGCGCGCCACCGTCGGGTTGATCCCGCGTGTCCTGGGCATCACCGCCCGGCGCCGTGACGTGCGCCCGCTGCGTCGTGTCCCGTCCCACGAAGTGGCCAGCCTGCAACTGCGCGGCAGCGCCCGGCTCGCCGCGTGGTTCCGCAACCGGGGCACGGCGCCGGTCGACCCGGAGGCCTCGGTCGAGCGCCGCTGGCGGCAGACCGCCGGCTCGGCCCCGGCCGTGGCCTGGATCGCCCTGCTCGTGCTGCTCGTCGTGGGCAGCCGGCAACTGATCACCGGGCGGGTGCCCAGCTTCGGGCAGTTCCTGCCGTTCCCGTCCAGCCCGGCCAAGCTGCTCGCCGACTTCCGCAGCGGGTGGTGGTCGCACGGTCTCGGCTCGGCCGACCCTGCCCCCACCGGCGCGGCCATGGTCGCCCTCGGCAGCGTGCTGACCGGCTTCCACATGGGCCTGTGGCAGACGGTGTGCGTGGTCGGCCTGTACCTCGGCGGGATGCTCGGGATGTGGCGGCTCGGGCGGCTGTTCCCCACGGCCCGGGCGCGCATCGCCGGGCTGTGCACCTACGCCGCGGTGCCGCTCCCCGTGGCCCTGATCGCCGGCGGGCGCTGGTCGGCGCTGGCCTGCTACGCGGCGCTGCCCTGGTCCGTGCACCTGCTGCGCCGCTGCGCCGGGCTGGAGTCGTTGGGTGGCGTGGGCGACGACCTGGTCGAGGCCTACACGGTGCACGAGCCCCGCCGCCAGGTCCGCCTGTTCGCCCTCCTGGTGCTCACCGTGGCCGTGCCGGCCGCGTTCGCGCCCACCTATCCGCTGCTGGTGGCCGTCGTCGCCGTCGTCCTGGGCGTCGCCGGCTACGCCGTGGGGAGCACCTGGCGGGCCTCGGTCAGCATGGCCGGCCACGCTGCGGCGGCCATGGTGGCCGCGATCCTCTTGCAGCTGCCGTGGTCGCGGACCTGGTTCGCCAAGGGCGGCTGGACGTCCATCACCGGTGTCGCCCCCGCCGGCGGCGGCGGTCACAGCGTCTTCGGGCTGGCCAGGTTCGATCTCGGAGACGTCACCCTGGGCGCGCTGGCGCTGGCGTTGTACCTGCCCCTGCTCGGGGCGCTACTGCTGGCCAAGGGCTGGCGGTTCACCTGGGCGGTGCGCGGCGCGGCGCTCGCCATCGTGTTCCTCGTCCTGGCCGTGCTGGCCGACCGCAACGCCCTGGGCGTCAACCCGCCGGAGCCGGGCATCCTGCTGGCGCCCGTCGCCGTCGGGCTGGCCCTCGGCGCGGCGTGCTTCACCGCGGCGATGCAGGACGACGTGATGGTGGGCGGGTTCGGCTGGCGTCAACCGGTGGGCCTGCTGTGCACGGCAGGCCTTGGCCTCGGGCTGGTGCCTGGCGGCGTCAACGTGGCCAGCGGGCGCTGGAACACGCCCCGCTCCACGCTGCTCTCGGTCGTCGGGCAGCTCCCGACGGACCCGGCCGAGGGCAACTACCGGGTCCTGTGGCTGGGCGATCCGCGGCTCATGCCGGTGGGCGCGTGGACCTACCGGCCGGGTATCGCCTACGCGCTGAGCAGCGACGGCCCGCTGACCGTCGACGATGCCTGGTCGGGTACCCCGACCGATGCCGAGCGCAGCGTCCGTGACGCCATCGACGCCATCGCCGACGGCACGACGTTTCGCGCCGGGTGGCTGCTGGCCCCCTACGCCATCCGCTACGTGATCATCCCCGCCGACGACGGCACCAGCAGCGAGGAGCCGCTGGCGCGCCCGGTCGGTCTGGAAGACGCCTTGGACGACCAACTCGATCTCGGCAAACCCCTGCTCGGACCACTGAAGTACGTGGTGTACGAGAACCGGGCCTGGACTCCCATCCGTTCCGTGCTCAGCGAGGCCGGGGCGGCGTCGAGCACCTCCGACGACCTCGGCGTCATCGCCGCCACCGACCTGCAGGGCGGTACCCCGTTCGCCGTCGGGGCGCCCGACCGCGGGCCGGCAACCGGCGAAGTGCTCGGGCGGGTGCTGCACGTCGCCTCCCCGCTCGACGACAACTGGCGCTTGACGGTGGACGGCCAACGCGTCGGCGCACGCCCGGCGTTTGGCCAGACCAGCGCCTTCGATCTCCCGGTCGGCGGCCAGGCAACGCTGCGCCACGACACGCCGTTCTCGCGGACGCTGGCGCTCGTGGCCCAGGCCATCCTGTGGGCCCTCGTCGTCCTGGCCGCGACACGTATCGATCCGCTGGCCTGGTGGCGCCGGCGCCGCGGCGTCATTGCCCGCCCCAGCCAGCCGGTGATGACCATGGACGACGAGCAGTTCGCGATGGCCCCGTGGCACGGCGGCCAACCGCTCGACGATGTGTGGGGGGACGGCTGATGGCGGGCATCAACCTCCGCCGCCTCGGCGTGCTGGTGGTCACGGTCGCCGCGTTGGTGACGCTCGTGGCCACCAACGGCTCACGCCCGGAGCGGCTCACGCCCACGTTCACCGAACTGGGCCAGGTCAGCATGCCCTTCGCCCCCACCGGCACGCAGCTCACCGGGTCGTGGTTCTGCCCCGGCGCCCCGCGTGGCTCCGGCGCCGGCGGGACGGTGGTGATCTCCAACCCCACCAGCGGTGAGCTGCAGGGCTGGGCGACGGTGTTCTCCAACGAGGCGGGTGCGGACCCGCAGCGGGTCAGGTTGGCCATCCCGGCCAACAGCGCCTACACGGTCGACCTGAACGACGCCCAGCAGACGCGGGACCTACCTGTCGGCGCTGGTGGAGCTCACCGGTGGCGCCGGGCTGGTGGAGCAGCGGGCCGTCAACCCGGCAGGCAACTCGGTCTCGGCGTGCAGCAATGCCGCCGCCGGCCAGTGGTACTTCGCCGACGGGTTCACCTCCGGTGGCAGCACCGAGCAGCTGCAGATCACCAACCCCTACGCCGACACCGCCATCGTCGACGTGGTCATCGTGACCGCGACCGGGACTCGCCGGCCCAGCGGTCTGCAGGGCATGCCCATCGCCGCCCAGTCCGTCGGCACCGTCGACCTGGGCGCCGCAGCCCAGAACGAAGACGTCCTGGCGGCCACCGTCACCTCGTCACGCGGTCGTGTGGTGGCCGCCCGGGTGCAGACCTACCGCGGCGGGGGGCGCACCGGTTTCTCGCTCACGCTGGGCTCGCCGGGCCTGTACGACCAGTACTACTTCGCCGACAACGAGGTCGGGGCGGGCATCCGCACCGTGTACACGATCTACAACCCCAACCCCACGCCCATCGACGTCACCGTCGTGCCGCTCGACCCCGGGCTGGATCCGGAGCTGACCCAGCCCACCATCACCGTCGACGCCGGCGGCGTGCGCAGTGTGGTGATGTCAAAGGGGTCAGGGTCTGACCTGACCGGTCTGCCCGACGCCCGCTTCGGCCTGGTGTTCGCCACGTCGCTGGACACCCCGGCCAACTTCCTGGTCGAGCAGGCCCGGACGCGCAACGGTTCGACCAACGTGATCCCTGGCATCCCCGGGGCCCTGGTCACCCAGCGCTGGAGCATGGTCGTCACGCCCTCCGGGGACGTCAGCGACGCGCTCCGGGTGTTCAACGTGAACAACGTCGACGCCTACCTAACGGTCAAGGCGTTGGGCCCCGACGGCTTCGTCGACATCCCCAGCCTGGCCAAGGTGGACATCGCCGCCCGAGGCAGCGTCAGCCTGGACTTCACCGACGTCCCGGCGGAGCTGTCGGGCAAGCCGATGCTGGTCGACTGCACCTCGTGCCAGATCTTCGTCGAACGGGAACTGCCCCGTGGCCATGGCCTGCCCGGGCGCACCGGTTCGGTCCCGCTGAACGGGTAGCTCGGCGTGACGCAGGTGATCGTCGCTGCCGCGGTCGTCGTCGTGGCGTTGGTCGTCGCCACGGTCCTGCGCCGCCGGCAGGCGCCCGCCCCGCCCACGCAGCCCGCGTACCGGGCGCCGGTGCAGCTCGACCGTGCCGACTTCGTCGCCAGTGAACCGTGGCTGCTCGTGCTGTTCAGCTCGTCCACCTGCGCGGCGTGCGCCGACATGAAGCGCAAGGCGCAGGTCCTGGCCAGCCATCAGGTGGGTGTGGTGGAGGCCGAGTTCAACGCCGACCGAACACTGCACGCCAAGTACGCCGTCGACGCCGTCCCGATGGTGGTGGTGGCCGATCAGGCCGGTGTGGTTCGGGCCAGCTTCATCGGGCCGGTGACCGCCACCGATCTGTGGGCAGCCGTCGCCGAGGTTCGCCAGCCGGGCTCCACCCCGAGCGGCGTGGACGGCCACTGCCACCGCCACGACACGGCGCCGTAGCCCAGGCGGACCCCGGTCGGGGACCGGGACCGTCAGGCTTCGTCGGTCGCCGGGATGCGGCTGTCGTCGAAGGTGCCCTGCAGGACCCGGGCCACGTCGGCGCCGTCGATGGTCTCGCGCTCCAGCAGCAGGGCGGCGACCTCTTCCAGGGCGCTGCGGTGCTTGGTGAGCAGATCACCCGCCCGGGTCTCCTGGTCATGGAGGATCCGGGAGATCTCGCCGTCGATCAGCTTGGCGGTCTCGTCGCTGTACTCACGACCCTGGGTCATCAGGTCCTCGCCCAAGAACACCTGCTGGTGACCGCTCCAGGCCATCGGCCCGACGCGCTCGCTCATGCCCCACTCACGCACCATCCGACGGGCGATCCCGGTGGCCTGCTCGAGGTCGTTGGCCGCGCCGGAGTTGAGGTGGCCGAAGACGAGCTTCTCGGCGACCCGCCCGCCCATGGCCCGGCAGATCATGTCCTCGAAGTACTCCTTGGAGTACGTGTGCCGCTCCTCGGGCAGGCTCCAGGTCACCCCGAGGGCCATGCCGCGGGGGAGGATCGTCACCTTGTGGAGCTGGTCGGCGTGGGGGAGCACGGCCGTGAGGATGGCGTGGCCACCCTCGTGGATGGCCGTTGCCCGCTTCTCCTCGCCGGTGAGCACCAGGCTCTCCCGCCGGGCGCCCATCACCACCCGGTCACGGGCGTTCTCGAAGTCGATGCGCTCGATCTGCTTGCTGCCGCGGCGCACGGCGAACAGGGCGGCCTCGTTGACCAGGTTGGCCAGGTCGGCGCCGCTCATCCCCGGCGTGGCCTTGGCCATCACCTCGAGGTCCACGTCGGGACCCATCCGCTTGTCACGGCTGTGCACCTTGAGGATCGCCAGGCGCTCGTCGGACTCCGGCAGCGGGACCACGATCTGGCGGTCGAAGCGGCCGGGGCGCAGCAACGCCGGGTCGAGGATGTCGGGGCGGTTGGTGGCCGCCAGGATGACGATGCCCTCGCTGGTCTCGAAGCCGTCCATCTCGGCGAGCATCTGGTTCAGGGTCTGCTCCCGCTCGTCGTGCCCGCCGCCCAGGCCGGCGCCGCGCTTGCGGCCGATCGAGTCGATCTCGTCGATGAAGATGATCGCCCGGCCGAGCTTGCGGGCCTGCTGGAACAGGTCACGGACGCGACTGGCGCCCACGCCCACGAACATCTCCATGAAGTCGGACCCGGTGACGCTGAGGAACCCGACCCCGGCCTCGCCGGCGACGGCCCTGGCGAACAGGGTCTTGCCGGTGCCCGGAGGGCCGACCAGCAGGATGCCCTTGGGCACCCGGGCGCCGATCTCCCGGAAGCGCTCTGGCATCTTCAGGAAGTCGACCACCTCGGTGATCTCCTGCTTGACGCCCTGATACCCGGCGATGTCGGAGAACGTGGTGGACGGCCGGTCGGTGGTGTAGGCCTTGGCCCGGCTGCGTCCGATGGACATCACGTTGCCCATCTGCCCGGCGGCACGGCGTTGCATCCAGATGAAGAAGCCGATCAGCAGCACCATCGGGAGCAGCAGCCCGGCCCAGTTCAACAGCCAGTTGGATTCCGGTGACTTCGGTTTGAAGTCGACGTTGTGCTCCCGGAGCAGCGCGTTGTCGGCGTCGGAGGGGAAGTTCTGGTAGGCGGTGGAGCCGAACTTGCTGCCGTCTTTCAGCTCGCCCGACAGACCGAAGGTCTGGTTGTTCATCTCCACCGACTTCACCTGGTCGTTCTTCACCGCGGTGATGAACTCGGTGAAGGTCAGGCTCTGGCTGTCCTCGCCGGGCAGCACGCGCGGCAACACGACGGTGGCCAGCAGGATGGCCAGCACCAGCGCCGGGAGCGTCCAGCGCGGCCAGTTGCCGGGGACGGGTCGGCGGCCACCGGGGCCGGGAGGCGTCGGGCCGGAGGGGCCGCGGCCGCCCGGAGGGGGAGGCGGAGGCGGCGGAAGATTGCTCATGGATCCATGCTACGGCCCCTGGATGGCGATGGTTCGGCGGCGCGGCCCGCTGGCGGTGCAGCCATCCACCATTCGGTCGCGGAGGCGGCTTAGCGTGTCCGCCCGATGAGCCGCCATTGCACGCGCACCGGGTGCGCCGAGACCGCCGCTGCAACGCTGACCTACCACTATCGCCGGGCCCAGGTGTGGATCGACGAGCTGACCCCCGAACGCGACCCGCACTGCTACGACCTGTGTGAGCGGCACACCGCCAGGGTGTCGGTGCCCCACGGCTGGCAGCTCCACGACCGGCGGGTGTCGGCCGACCTCGTCGGCGCCCACCTCCTGGCCGGCTGACGGCGCGCCGGTAGCCTCGGACGTTCATGTCCGACACGTTTCCCCAGCTCGACGAGCGGCACCCTGCCCCGGTGGGCATCACCGCGAGCGTGGCGCTCGGCGCCTGGCTCATCGCCTGGTTGGTCGGTGGACTGGTGGGCGCGGCGATGTTCCAGGCCGGCGGGGCGCCCACGCATGTGGCCGGGATGGCCTGGTTCCTCGCCGTGGGGACCGCCATCGGCTGGGTGGTCATGGTTGGCGCTGCCGGGCTGGTCTCTCGGCGAGACGGCTCCGGTCACATCGCCGACGACTACGGGCTGCGGTTCAGACCGGCCGATCTCGGGGGGATTCCCATCGGTATCGCCACCCAACTGCTGGCCGTCCCGGCGCTGTACTGGCCGCTGCGGCGCGCCTGGCCCGCCACGTTCGACCAGGCCAAGTTGGAGAAGAACGCCCGCGAATCTGGTGAGCGCCACCACGGGGGTGGGTTGGGTGCTGCTCGTGCTGATGGTCGTGGTTGGCGCACCGCTGGTGGAGGAGGTGGTGTACCGCGGACTCATCCACGGCAGCCTCGTACGGCGCTTCTCCCACATCGTCGCCGTCGTCGCCTCGGCGGCGCTGTTCGCCGCCATCCACGTCCGCCCGGTGGAGTTCCCTGGCCTGTTCCTCGTCGGCGTGGTGCTCGCCGTCTCGTTCAGCGTGACCCGCCGGCTCGGGCTCGGGATCGTCGCCCACGCCGCGTTCAACGCCGCGGCCCTCGTGGTGGCGTCGCGGTGAGGTCCAGGAAAATCCATGGCGCGCCGGGTGGCACGACGCGCCGGATGAAAGGATGTGCCCGCCTATGAGCCTCGATGAACTGACCGAGCGCGCCGAGGACGTGGCAGCCGACGAGGTGTCCGTCGTGTCGCCTGCCGCCGAGCCGTGGTACCTGCGCCGCGGACCGATCGCCAGAATCCGCAACTGGGCCCAGCGACCGTGGACGACCGAGCGGTTGGTCCAGTCGATCACCGCCACCGTGATCCTGATCGGGGCCACCTTCAGCGTGTTCGAGGTGGTCCACTTCCCCGGGTTGGTGCTGCGCGACAACACCCCCACCGGCGGTGACATGGGCGCTCACGTGTTCGCCCCGGCCTACCTGCGTGACGTGCTCCTGCCGCACTGGCAGCTCAGCGGATGGTCGAACTACTGGTACGCCGGGTTCCCCCTGTACCGCTTCTACATGGTCATCCCGGCGTTGATGATCGTCGCCTTGGACGTGATCCTGCCCTACGGCGTCGCCTTCAAGGTCGTCACCATCCTCGGGCTGGTCACCCTGCCGTTGTGCTGCTGGGCCTTCGGACGTCTGGCCCGGTTCGTGTTCCCGATCCCCGAGCTGATGGCCCTGGCCTCGCTGTGGTTCATCTACGACGAGAGCTTCTACCTCCTCGGCGGCAACGTGAAGAGCACGATGGCCGGCGAGTTCTCGTTCTCCATCGCCCTGTCCTTCGCCGTGCTCGGCCTGGGGTTGTTCGCCAGGGGGCTGGAGACCGGCAAGCACCGCAGTTGGACGGCGATCCTGCTGGCCCTCGCCATGCTCAGCCACGGCATCGTCCTGCTGTTCACCGTGGGCGCGGCACTGCTGATGTGGCTCGTGTGGGTCGACCGCCGCCGGCTGATCTACGGGGCCACGGTGCTGGGCTCGGCGTTCCTGCTGTCGGCGTTCTGGGTGGTCCCGTTCGTCCTCAACCACCAGTACATGACCGACATGAAGTACGGCGGGCGGCCGTCGGGCACCGACGACTCGTTCTGGACGATGTTCTTCCCCTGGTCGCCATTCCTCGACATCCTCGTGTCCGGCTTCGCCCTGGTCGGATTCGTCGTCTCCATCGCCAAGCGGCACATCATCGGCGCCTGGCTGGGGATCACCTGCGTCGCCCTGTTCGCCGCCACCTACCTGGCCCGCGAGAGTCTGCCACTGGTGGGCCTGCTGTGGAACCCGCGCATCCTGCCGTTCCTGTACCTGATGCGCCTGCTGCTGATGATGGTGGGCATCGTCGAGGTGGTTCGCCTGGTCACCGCGTACATCCAGGTGCGCCGTGAGCCCACCGAGCAGGCCGCCTGGATCACCGGCGCGGCCACCGCCGGGGTGATGGGCATCGTCGTCCTGATCAGCCTGCTGTTCGCCTACCGCTCGATGCCGGGGGCCAAGGACATCAAGGTCCGCGGCAAGTCGGTGTACGCCTGGGGCGCCTTCGGGTTCTACCCGATCCAGCTGGGCTCTGGCGCTGACCGGGCAGCCTCTGACGGGTGGACCCGGTACAACTTCTTGGGCTACGAGGGGCATGACAAGTACGCCGAGTACAAGGACGTGGTCGACCGGATGGATGCCCTCGGCAAGGACCCGGGGCACGGTTGCGGGCGGGCCATCTACGAAAACAGCAGCCTGATCAACGGCTATGGCACCACCATGGCGTTCATGCTCCTGCCGCACTGGACCAAGGGGTGCATCACCAGCATGGAGGGCGTGTTCTTCGAGGCCTCGGGGACCACGCCCTACCACTTCCTCACCGCCGCGGCGGTCAGCGCCGACAGCTCCAACCCGGTGCGTGGCCTGTACTACCGCGACCTCGACATGGCCCACGGCGCCAAGTACATGGAAACCCTCGGGGTGCGCTACCTGATGGTCGTCACCCAGAAGGCCAAGGAGGCTGCCGCGCTGGAACCGGCGTTGAAGAAGGTGGCATCGGCTGGGCCGTGGGTCATCTACGAGATCCCCGACACCACGCTGGTCCAACCGCTGAGCACCGAGCCGGTCGTGGTCAACCATCGGGGCGGCGACCAGCGGGAGAGGTTCCTCGAGCTGGGCACCTCGTGGTTCACCAACCAGGACGCCTGGCCGGCTATCCCGGCAACCGATGGCCCCGCCGACTGGCAGCGCGTCGATCTGGTCAAGGACCCCGAGGGGCGCCAGCCGGTGGGCAAGGACGATGTCCAGCCGGTGAAGTCCGACCAGGAGATCGAGGTCCGCACCCTGCCGGAGGTCACCGTCAGCGACGTCCACCTCGGCAATCAGGACCTCAGCTTCCACGTCGACACGGTGGGCGTGCCCGTGCTGGTGAAGATGAGCTACTTCCCCAACTGGACCGCCCACGGGGCCACCGGCCCGTACCGAGCCGGCGCCAACCAGATGATCGTGGTGCCAACCTCCAACGACGTCCGCCTGGCCTTCGAGCGCAGCACCACCGACATCGTCGCCTACCTGTTGACCGGGCTCGGCATCCTCGCCCTGGTGTGGATGCGCCGCCAGGGTGACATGGACCTGCGCCGCCAGATGGTGTGGGTCTCCAGCGCCGGAACTGCGCCACTCGACCCGCACCACGTGACCGCCCCTGCGCTGGCGGACGTGTGGTCCGAACCCCCACCGGATGACTCCGAACCCCCACCGGATGACTCCGAACCCCCGCCCGATGGCGTGGTGTTCGACGACCGGCCCGTCGAGTCCGGCGCGCCCGGGGCGTTCCTCGACGAACCGCTCCCCGCGGCGCCCCACGCGGGCGACACCGCTGGCAGCGAAACGGTTGCGGCCGAGGCGGACGACCCCGATAGCCTCGGGCCGCGATGACCGCCGACCAGTCTCCTGCGGCTACTGCGGTGCTCGACCAGATCGTCAAGGCCTACGACGTCCGCGGCACCGTCCCCGACCAGCTCAACGAGCACATCGCCTATGCCCTGGGGGTGGGCTTCGCCCGGTTCGCCGGCGCCCAGCGTGTGCTCGTCGGCCGGGACATGCGCCCCTCGGGAATCGGCCTCGTCGACGCCTTCGCCAGTGGAGTCACCGGCCAGGGGGTCGACGTGATCGACATCGGCCTGGCCTCCACCGACATGCTCTACTTCGCCGCTGGGTCACTGGACGTACCCGGAGCGATGTTCACCGCCTCCCACAATCCGGCCCAGTACAACGGGGTGAAGTTCTGCTTGTCCGGGGCTCGGCCGGTGGGCCAGGACTCCGGGCTCGACGAGATCAGCGCGATCGCCGCCGCCGTGCTCTCCGGCTCGGCGCCTGCCTCCGGCGCGGCACCCGGCATGGTGTCGCAACGCAACCTGCTGGAACCCTTCGTCGATCACGTGCTGTCGTTCATGGACGTCGAGAACATGCGGCCGCTGCGCGTGGTGGCCGACACCGCCAACGGCATGGGTGGGTTGGTGGTGCCCGCGGTGTTCGAGCGGGTGCCCCAGATCACCCTCGAGGTCATGTACGGCGAGCTCGACGGCACGTTCCCCAACCACCCGGCTGATCCGCTGCAGCCGGCCAACCAGCGTGACCTGCAGGCCCGCGTCGTGGCCGGCGGGTTCGACATCGGCCTGGCCTTCGACGGCGACGCCGACCGCGTCTTCGTCGTCGACGAGCACGGCCGTGGGCTGAGCGGCAGCACCACGACAGCCCTGCTGGCCGCGGCGGTCCTGCGCACATCGCCGGGCGCCACCGTGTTGCACAACCTGATCTGCTCGCGTGCCGTGCCCGAAGTGATCCGTGAGCACGGCGGTGTGCCGGTGCGCACCAAGGTGGGCCACTCGTTCATCAAGCAGCGCATGGCCGAGACGGGCGCGGCCTTCGGTGGCGAGCACAGCGCGCACTACTACTTCCTGCGCAACTACCGCGCCGACAGCGGGCTGATCGCCAGCATGGTGGTGCTCAGCGAGATGGCTCGCAGCGGTGAACCGCTGTCGGTCATGCGCAAGCCGTTCGAGCGGTACTCGTCCAGCGGTGAGATCAACACCCACGTGGATGACCCGGCAGCGGTGATCCGTCGCGTGGCGGGCGAGTTCGCCCAGTTCCCCCAGGACATGCTGGACGGGCTCACCGTGGACGCCGGGGACTGGTGGTTCAACCTGCGCCCGTCGAACACCGAGCCGCTGCTGCGCCTGAACCTGGAAGCGCCGTCGCGTGAGCAGTGCGACGATCACGTCGCCGCGCTCCTGGCGCTGATCACCGCCGACTGACCGCTGGAGGACCCTCATGGCACTGGACGAACGACTGCTGGCGGTGCTGGCCTGCCCGCAGGACCACGGCGCCCTGCTCTATCTCGGCGACGCCGACGGTCTGTACAACCCGCGGTTGCGCCTGCTGTACCGGATCGACGACGGCATCCCGGTGATGCTCGTGGACGAGGCCACCCAGGTGACCGACGACGCCCAGCACGCCCGGCTCAGCGCGCTGGCCCGCGCCACCGAGTAACCCGGCGCCGCCCGCACCGGGCCGTCCGGCCGCTGGCGTGGACGCCCACCGTAGACTCGACCGCCGTATGACCGCTTCCGCCACCAGTACCGCGCGCCGTGACTTCCGGGTCGCCGACCTGTCCCTCGCACCCTTTGGCCGCAAGGAGATCCACCTCGCCGAGCACGAGATGCCCGGCCTGCGAGCCCTGCGCAAGGAGTTCGGTCCGCTCAAGCCCCTGGCCGGAGCGCGCATCAGCGGCTCGCTGCACATGACGATCCAGACCGCCGTGCTGATCGAGACCCTCGTCGAGCTGGGCGCCGAGGTGCGCTGGGCCAGCTGCAACATCTTCTCCACCCAGGACCACGCCGCGGCGGCCGTTGCCGTCGGCCCCAGCGGCACCCCGGACGACCCGCAGGGCGTCCCGGTCTTTGCCTGGAAGGGCGAGACGCTCGAGGAGTACTGGTGGTGCACCGAGCAGATGATGACCTGGCCCGCCGGACCTGACGGCGACGACGGCCCGAACATGATCCTCGACGACGGCGGGGACGCCACGCTCCTGGTGCACAAGGGCGTCGAGTTCGAGGCCACCGGCGAGGTCCCCGACCCCACGTCGGCCACCAACGCCGAGTTCGCCATCGTCCTGGGTCTGCTCCAGCGCTCGATGAAGGCCGATCCCGCCAAGTGGACCCGGCTGGCCAAGGGCGTCGCGTGGCGTCACCGAGGAGACCACCACCGGCGTGATGCGCCTGTACAAGATGCACGAGCGTGGCGAGCTGCTGTTCCCGGCCATCAACGTCAACGACTCGGTCACCAAGTCCAAGTTCGACAACCTGTACGGCTGCCGCCACTCGCTGGTCGACGCCATCTGCCGGGCGACCGATGTGATGCTGGCCGGCAAGGTCGCCGTCGTGGCCGGCTACGGCGATGTCGGCAAGGGCTGCGCCCAGGCCCTGCGCGGCCAGGGGTGTCGCGTCATCGTCACCGAGGTGGACCCGATCAACGCCCTGCAGGCGGCGATGGAGGGCTACCAGGTCACCACGATCGGCGACGTCGTCGGGCAGGCGGACATCTTCGTGTCGGCCACCGGCAACGACCACATCATCACCGCCGAGCACATGCGGGCGATGAAGCACAACGCCATCGTCTGCAACATCGGCCACTTCGACAGCGAGATCGACATGGCCGGCCTGGCCCGCAGCGGCGCGACGCGTGACCAGCTCAAGCCGGGGACGGATCTGTGGACCTTCGACGACGGCCACTCGGTGATCGTGCTGGCCGAGGGCCGGCTGGTGAACCTCGGCTGCGCCACCGGCCACCCGAGCTTCGTGATGAGCTGCTCGTTCAGCAACCAGGTGATCGCCCAGATGGAGTTGTTCGGAAACACCCAGTCCTACCCGACGGGTGTGTACGTGCTTCCCAAGAAGCTGGACGAGAAGGTTGCCCGGCTGCATCTCGACGCACTGGGGGTCAAGCTCACCCGCCTGACCGACGAGCAGGCCGAGTACCTCGGGGTCGATCCGGCCGGGCCGTACAAGGCCGAGCACTACCGCTACTGAGCGGATCGAGCACCTGCCGGGGCGGCGCGGTGATCCGCCGAGGGCTCACCGACGTAGACCATGGTGTGGGTGTGCCGCGCCATGACGAGTTGTCCGACGACGCGCTCGTCGCCGGGATGGCAGTGCTCGACGGCGAAGCCGCGGCGGCGTTCGTCCGGCGGTTCCAGCGCCGGGTGTACGGACTGGCCCTGCACATGGTGGGTGACCGTTCGCTGGCCGAGGACGTCGCCCAGACTGCGTTCCTGCGTGCCTGGCGGGCCGCGTCCACCTACGACGTGCGCCGCGGCACCGTGGTGAGCTGGGTCCTGACCATCGCCCGCAACGCCTCGATCGACGCCATCCGGGCGCGGCGCATCCAGCCGGTGGACGCCGTTCGCCTGCACGAGATGGTCGAGTCCGTCGCTGCGCGGCGACACCGTGTCGGCCGACAGCACCGCCGATACCGCTGCGTCGCGGGTGGACGCCACAGCGGTGCTGGCTCGCGTGCGCCTGCTGCCGGATGCCCAGGCCCGCGCGGTGGTCCTGGCGGTCATCGGCGGATGTACCGGTGAGGAGATCGCCCAGTTGGACGGCATTCCTCTCGGCACGGTGAAGAGCCGGATCCGCCTTGGCCTGCACCGCCTGCGCGCCGACCTGTCGGCATGGGCCGAGGAGCCGCTCCGATGAACGCGCACCCCCACGACGCCCTGATCGAGATGGTTCTCGGCCACCTCGACCCGCAGGATCAGCCCGGTGTCACTGACCACCTGGAGTCCTGCGCGGCGTGCCGCGCCACCGCCAAGCAGCTGCTCGGCGTGGTCGACGACGTGACCCGCCTGGCACCCGTGGCCGAGCCACCCGCCGGCTTCGTCGAGCGGGTGTTGGCGAGCCTCGACCCCGCACCGTTGTCGTTGCGCCGTGACCGGCGCCGCGCCCGCCCGTGGGGGGCGGTCGCCGCGGTCGCCGGTCTGGGCCTCGGCGTCGGCGCCTGGCAGATGGTCCGGACCGCGCCGGCTGCGCCGTCGGGCGCGTTGCGCGCATCGGCGGTCGCCGCCCCAGCCGGTACCTTCGGGCAGCCGATGTCGCTGCTGACAGGGACCCGCAAGCTGGTAGGAACCGCGTCGTTCGGCGCCGATTCGTCTGGGCGTGCTGCCGTCCGGATCTCCCTGGCGGGGACCCCGCCGGCGCCGTGGTACCGCTGCGTCGCCCAGTTCGCCGATGGCTCGACCACGACGCTCGGCAGTTGGTCGGCGTCCGATGGCACGGCGTGGGATCTCCCCGTCGACGGTCAGCCGGTCGGCCTCACCCTGGTGACCACCACCGGCAAGGTGTGGGCCACCGCCTCGTTCACCGGCTGACCGGCTCGGGCCGGAACGGCTGATCGGCGCCACGACGGTGATCGGCCCGGGCGCGAACGAGCGGGCCGGCGAGAGACGCCGGCCCGCTCGTCGGGTGGGTCAGGAAGCGGGCGCCGCCGTGCGGATCGCCTCGCCGTTGGGAGCCAGGACGTACCACTTGCCGCCGAGACCCTGCCCGAGGATGTCGCCGGCCTTGCCGTCACCGTCGAAGTAGTACAGCGGCCAGCCCCGGTAGGTCACCTGGGCCTTGCCGTCGTCGGACCGCACCACGCTGCCGAACAGCGCGGCATCGACACCCGTGCCAGCGGTGGGGGTCCCTTCGAAGGCCGGCCAATTGGCGATGCACTCGTCGAGGCACACGCTGGTGGCCGGCATGTCGGGAACGAAGGCGTACAGGGCTCGCCCGTCACCATCACCGACCACCTTGCCGTACGGCGTGTCGATCAGCATCACGGTGCTCACCGGCGCGGGTCCACTGGGCGGGGTGGGGGCTTGGCCACCGGCCGGGGTCGTTGCCTCGCCGGAATCCGGCGCAGCGGACGGCGGCGTCGCCGGTGGAGTGGTGGCCATCACCAGGCTGCCTTCGCCGTCCACCAGGAACCACTTGCCACCCTTGCCCTGACCGTTCAGGTCTCCGGGGGCCTTGTCGCCGGCGAAGTAGTACAGCGGCCAGCCGTAGAACGTGGCCTGCAGGGAGGAGTCGTCCGGCCGGGTGATGGCGCCGAGGTCCTCGTTCGTGGTACCCGTCCCGGCGGCGGCAGGACCGGCGAGCACCGGCCACGCCGTGAGGCAGTCACCGGTGCAGGTGCTGGTGGCCAGGCGGTCGGGGGTGAACAGGTAGAGCGTCAGCCCGTTCTGATCGACGAGGATCTGCCCCAGCGGGCTGTCGGCCACCGCCACCGTGACCGGAGCGGCCGAACCGGCCGGCGGCGTGGTGGCCGGCCTCGCAGAGGCCGATGAGGCGCTGACGACGACGGCGAGAGCCGACGCTGCGGCCGCGGCCGCGCCGAGGAGATGGCGGAATCGTGATGTGGTCATGCCTGGTGTACGCACCGAGGCGGATCGCGGATCAATCCGTCGATGTCAGCGGCGGCGCCGGCGCACCTTCACCGGGGGTAGTGGCCGCCTCGGTGGCTGGGCCGGGACGGTGACCGCCGTCGCCGCGTTCACGGTCATGGTGATGCCGTCACGGTCCAGGTCACCTGGCTCACCCGGAGCGTCGACGACGACGGCGCCCTGGTCACGCTTCGGCTTGCCGAAGACCGCTTCGTCGATACCGATCCCGATCGCGGCCACGATGGCCCCACCCGTCCCGTAGCGCCGCCTGGCGTTGCGCACGGTCTCGGCGTCGGGCGGGATGGGCTCCACGAGACGAACCGTATCCCGTCAGTGGGCGGGCGCCAGGTCGTGGTGGCCGCCGTGCATCCGCAGCCGCGGCAGGAAGAACTGGACGACGGGCCCGATGCCGAACATGAACGTGACCGTGCCCAACCCGACGGATCCACCGAGGGCCACCCCGGCGACGAGCACGACCACCTCCACCATCGTCCGGGCCACGCGGATGGACGGGCCACGCTGGGAGATGCCGACCATCAATCCGTCCCGCGGTCCGGTCCCGAGGCCGGCGCCGATGTACAGCCCGGAGCCGATGCCCACCGAGATCATCCCGCCGGCGACGTACAGCAGCCGGGGGATGAGCAGGTTGGTGTGCGGTAGGTGGTCGGCGACGAGGTCGACGACGACGCCGATCTCCACCGCGTTCAGGATGGTGCCGATGCCCGGCCGCAGCCGGAACGGGATCCACAGCAGCAGCAGCGCCAGCCCGACGATCTCGATCACGACGCCCACCGGCAGCCCGGTCCTGCGGCTGATGCCCTGGTGGAGCACGTCCCACGGGGCCAGACCCAGCTTGGCGGTGAGGAACATGCTGATCCCCAGGCCGAACATGAACAGCCCGACGACACAGCGGAGCAGTCGCTCGCCAAGCCGGGGCGGGAGCAGCGTGTCACGCCACGGGGTCGTCACCCGCTCGACGCTATCGGTGTCCTCCGATCAACTCTGTGACACCCCCCAGGTACACCGACCACCATGTTGCTGTCATCCACGTGCGTTGCCTGCCAGACCCCCGGTCCGTCGTTGTGCCGGCGGTGCCGGTTCGCCCTGGTCGCCGTGCCACCGGTCCCGGCGCATCACGGGCCCGACGGGGTCGTCATCCGGGGAGCGCTGCCCTTCGACGGCATCGGCCGGCAGCTGGTCGTTGGGTTGAAGTACCGCAACCGCCGGGCCGCGGCAGCCGTGCTGGCCGGTGAGGTGGTGGCCCGGGCCCGGCTCCCGGAGGTGGACGTCGTCACCTGGGCCCCCACCAGCGGCCGCCGGGCGGCCCGGCGCGGCTTCGATCAGGCCGAGCTGCTGGCCAGGGAGGTCGCCAGGGTGCTCGGAGTTCCGTGCCGGCGGTTGCTCTACCGCCAGCACGACAACGGCGCCGGCGCTTCGCAGACCACCCGGCGGCGGTGGGAGCGGCTCATCGCTCCCGGGTTCCGCACCCACCCGCGCTGCGCGGACGTGCGTGTCCTCGTGGTGGACGACGTGGTCACCACCGGGGCCACCCTGGCGTCGGCCGTCGGGTCGTTGCGGCAGGCCGGCATCCGCCACGTCTACGCAGTGGCGGCCGCCGTCGCCGATCGTTCTTTGGTGGCGCTCCGCAGGGCAGGCTAGCATCTGACGCGCCGTCAGATTCCCGTGAATCATGACTCTTGGGGGGCTCTGAAGGTTCGATGACGACACGAAGGAGAGCAATGCGACACACATTCACGGTATCCGTCGCCCTCGGCGCGGTCCTGTCCCTCGCCGGGGTGGGCACCGCTGGAGCGACCACGCCACCCACCACACCCGCGGCCGGCTCGACGGCCGCCGCGGGCACCGCTGCAGCCGTCCCGGAGGGACCGCATTTCGGCACCATGCCCAGTCCGTGCGGCCCGGCCACCGACCAGGGTGTGCCCACGATCGCCGAGGGGCAGAACGGCGGCGCCGCGCTGAAGCTCGGCGTGGCCACCGACAAGGGCTACGCGGCGCGTTCGCTGAACCCCGACATGTACGACGCGGCGGTCGCGTTCGCCGGGTGGTGCAATGAACAGGGCGGCATCCGCGGCCTGCCCATCGAGATCGTCGACCTCGACGGCAAGTTGTTCGAGGTTCCCGTGGCGATCGAGAAGGCCTGCGCCGAGGCGTTTGCCATGGTCGGCGGAGGGTACGTGTTCGACGATCAGATGTTCCCGCGGTTCCACGAGTGCAAGATGGTCAACTTCGCCGGCTACAGCGTCACGGCCGCCGCGGCCATGAACAACGCCAAGGTCGAGCCGATGCCGAACCCGCTGAACGACAAGCCGGCGTCGTGGCTGCAGTGGGCCAAGAAGACCCATCCCGACGCCATCACCCGCACGGCCATCGTGTACACCGACTTCGGCACCACGATCGTGCAGAAGGACATGTACAAGGCGCAGATGGCGGCAATCGGCGGCTACACCGTGGTCGACGAGATCCCCACCAACCCGGCAGGCGAGGCCAACTGGGCCCCCTTCGCCCAGCGGATGAAGGACAAGAACGTCGGCATGGTGACCGTGGCCGGTTCCGCGGCCACCGTGATCGGGCTCTTCAAGGCGATGCGCGAGATCGGCTTCGTCCCCGAGCTCGTCTTGCTGGAGGGATCGTTGTACACCGAGTCGCTGGTGGCCGAGGGCGATGCTCAAGCCACCGAGGGCGCGGTTGCCCGCAACGCGTTCGTCCCCTTCGAGGAGCCGGATCAGCCGGCGATGAAGAGCTACCTCGACATGATGGCGAAGTTCAACCCGACCGGGAACAAGGCTGGGCTGGGCTTGCAGGCCACCTCGGCCTTCCTGCTGTTCGTGGTTGCCGCCAACGACTGCCTCGACGCCAACAACAACGTGCTGGAGCGCGAGTGCGTGCTGGCAGCGGGCAAGAAGATCACGTCGTGGACGGCCGGTGGGCTGCAAGCCGAGACCAATCCCGGTCAGAACCTGCCACCGACCTGCGGTCTGCTGATGACGATCAAGGACGGCAAGTGGACGCGCCTGTACCCCGAGATCGGCTCGGCCGACGACAACGGCAGCGGCTTCCACTGTGACGGCGCCGACGGGTCCACCCATATCGAGGGCAACTTCGGCGATCCGACGCCGGGGATCGATCCCACACGGGATCAATGACCTGACGGTGTGAACGGCCACGGCCCGCCCCGGCAGCCCGGGGCGGGCCGTGTCGCGTGGTTGGGCGAACCCGACCGCTTGGCGGTGCCAGTGGTCGGTGGCGGCGATCAGGCCGGCGCCAGCCCGAGCATCCGCAGCGCCATCTCCTTGGCCACCTTGTAGTCGGACTTGCCCACCGGTGTGCGTGGGGCTGCGTCCACGAACAACACCTCCTTGGGCGCCTTGTAGTCGGCGATCAGGCCGCGGCAATGGTCACGGATGTCGGCAGGCGACAGGGTCGCGCCGGCGCGCATCTGGACCAGGGCCGTCACCTGCTGGCCCCAGCGCTCGTTGGGTGTCCCCACCACGACGACGTCGAAGATGTCGGGGTGCTTCAGCAGCGCCGCCTCCACCTCCTCGGGGTGGATCTTCTCCCCGCCGGAGTTGATGGACACCGAGCCGCGGCCCAGCACGCTGACCGTGCCGTCCTCCTCCCGGCGGGCGAAATCACCCGAGATCACCCACCGCCGGCCCTCGACGGTGGGGAAGGTCGTCGCCGTCTTCTCCGGGTCCTTGTAGTAGCCGAGCGGGATGTGGCCGGTGGTGGCCAGCACGCCGGTGACGCCCACCGGGCACGGCTCGAAGTTCTCGTCGAGCACCTGGGTGTTCGGGCCGGTGTTGAAGCGGGGCGCGGCGTGGGTTTCCCCCTGGTCCACCTTCATCCCGGTGGAGCCCGTCTCCGACGATCCGTAGCCGTCGCTGATCGTGATCCCGGGTACGGCGGCGACGATCTGCTCGCGCACCGCGGCGGACAAGGGCGCGGCGCCGTTGGACAGGATCTTCAGCCCGCTGAGGTCCCAGTCGGGTCGGTCCGGGTCGGCCAGGGCCTCGGCGATCGGGCGCGCCATGGCGTCGCCCATCGTGGTGACCGACATCGCCCGGGTGCGCGCCGCCAACTCCAGCGCCTGGTAGGCGTTGAACTTCGGCTCGCTGTACAGCACGAACGTGCCGCCGATGACGTGCAGGTTGCCCATCGCCCACTGGCACCCGCCGTGCATCATCGGCCCCATGGCCATCGAACTGAACACCATGGGCATCTGCGTCGCCTGCTCGGCGAGCGCGTCCACGCTGGGGATCGGCGCACCCTGGCGGTAGGCGTTCAGCGCGCCGATGATGATGTCCTCGTTGCGCCACATCACGCCCTTGGGCATACCGGTGGTGCCGCCGGTGTACACCAGGTAGATGTCGTCCTCGGACCGTTCGGCGAAGTTGCGCTGTGGCGAGGCTGCGGCCAGCGCGGCCTCGTAGTCCGGCCCGATGACCAGTTGGTGGCGGAGTTGGGGGAGTGCGTCGGCCACCTTGGCGACCGCGTCGACGAAGTCTGGGGCGACGATCACCGCCTTGGCATCGGAGTTGTCGTACAGGTACCGCAGCTCGCCCTCGACGTAGCGGTAGTTGACGTTCACCGGGACGGCGCGCAGCTTGAAGCAGGCGTAGAACGCCTCCACCCACTCGACGCAGTTCATCGCGTGGATGGCGACGTGGTCTCCGGCGCCGATCCCCTGCTGGGCGAGGTGGTTGGCCAGGCGCGTCGCCCGATCGTCGAGTTCGGCGTAGGTCCGCTGCGTCTGGCTGGTGATCAGGGCCACCCGATCGGGGATCGAGTCGGCCATCGCCTCGATCAGGTCGGCCAGGTGGATGTGACGGGAGGGCATGGAACTCCTTGGGATCAGGCCACGACGGGCTGGGCGGTGAACGGAGCGGTCAGCCCGCTGCGCATCTCCGGGGTGAGGTAGGTCTGGTAGGTGAGGTGCTTGCTGGTGGAGATCCCGAGGGTCCGTCGCAGGTCGCCGAGCATCTCGGCCTGCTTCATCCCAACGGCGACGCTCTCGACGATGGGCACCACGGTGCCGCTGACCTGGTTGTGGCCGGCGAGGGTGAAGGCCGCGTACATCGCGCAGCCGGTGACGATGACTTCGGCGCCGTCGTCGATGCAGCGCCGGGCGACCTCGTCGAACGCGGGGGCGACCGTGTCGCGCACGAAGTCCATGTCGCTGAACCAGCGCGGCCCCTGCATCAGGGTCTCCATCCAGTCGGCGCGGGTGGGCATGCGCACCGGCCGGTAGGCGATGGCCCGGTTCTCCAGCCCGAACAGGCGGATGTTGCGCTCGACGATCGGTTGGGACTTGGCATCCACCCCGATGACGGCGAACTTCGAGCCCAGTTGGCAGGCCAGGTGCATCGCCGCCTCGGTGATCCCCACCACCGGCATCGCCACGGTCTCGCGGGCCTCGCGCACCGCCGGGTCGTTGCCGCAGCGGATGAAGGCGACGTCGTAGCCCTCCTCCTCGCCGCGGATGATGCCTTCGACCAGCCCGACGTTGTTCAGCATCTCCAGGTAGAGGTGCGACGTGTAGAAGGTGGAGCGGGGGACGAAGCGCACCTCGACCTCGGTGTCGGGGTGCAACACCGTGCGATACACCTGCTCCATGGCCCGATTCATGACCGCGTACCCCTCGGTGCTGAAGCCCGGGTGCTCCTCGGTGTAGATGATCTGGGCGTAGATCCGGGTTCCCATGGATGAACCTCCTCGTGAGCGTTCGGCACCGCCCAGCGTAGTTCCGCACGGTGCAGGCGACCAGTTCCGACCGGCCACCGCCAGGCGGGTCGTTGGCCCCGGCAGGTAGGCTCGAACGTCGCATGGGAATCCTCGATCGCATCCTCCGCGCCGGTGAGGGCAAGAAGCTCAAGGCGTTGCAAGGCCTGGTGCCGGAGATCAACGCCCTGGAGGCGGCCACCAAGGCGCTCTCCGACGACGCACTGCGAGCCAAGACCGCTGAGTTCCGCCAGCGCCTCGAGCGCGGTGAGACACTCGACGATCTGCTCGTCGAGGCCTTTGCCGTGGTGCGCGAGGCCGCCCAGCGGGTGATCGGCCAGCGCCACTTCGACGTCCAGCTGATGGGGGGCGCGGCCCTGCACTTCGGATGGATCGCCGAGATGAAGACGGGGGAGGGCAAGACGCTGGTCAGCACGCTGCCCGCCTACCTCAACGGGCTCTCCGCCAAGGGCGTGCACCTGATCACGGTGAACGACTACCTGGCCAGGTTCCACGCCGAGTGGATGGGCCGCATCCACAACTGGCTGGGACTCGACGTCGGCCTGATCCTGCCTGGCTACCGCGAGCAGCCCCACGAAAAGCGGGCCAGCTACGCCTGTGACATCACCTACGGCACGAACAACGAGTTCGGCTTTGACTACCTGCGCGACAACATGGCCACCACGTTGGCCGACAAGGTGCAGCGCGGCCACCACTACGCCATCGTCGACGAGGTCGACTCGATCCTCATCGACGAGGCCCGCACCCCGCTGATCATCAGTGGCCGGGTGGCCGACGCGGCAAAGCTGTACTACCGCTTCGCCAGCATCGTCCGCCAGCTCAAGCGTGACGTGCACTACGAGGTGGAAGAGGACAAGCGCGTCGTCGTCCCGCTGGAGGCGGGCATCGAGACCGTCGAGCAGGCCCTCGGCCTGGAGAACCTGTACGACGAGGTCCAGCAGAACCTGGTCCACCAGCTCTCCGTGGCGCTGAAGGCCAAGGAGCTGTACCGCCGCGACAAGGACTACATCGTCCAGCACGGGGAGGTGAAGATCGTCGACGAGTTCACCGGGCGCATCCTCGAGGGCCGGCGCTGGAGCGAAGGCATCCACCAGGCGGTGGAGGCCAAAGAGGGCGTCAAGATCAAGGAAGAGAACCAGACGCTCGCCACGATCACGCTGCAGAACTACTTCCGCATGTACGACAAGCTGGCTGGGATGACCGGCACCGCCCAGACCGAGGCGGCCGAGCTGGCCAACACCTACAAGCTCGGCGTGGTGCCGATCCCGACGAACATGCCGGTGGTCCGCGACGACCGCGCCGACCTGATCTACAAGGGTGAGGTCGCCAAGTTCGGCGCCGTCGCCGACGACATCGCCGAGCGTCACGACCGCGGCCAGCCGGTGCTGGTGGGCACCATCAGCGTGGAAAAGAGCGAACACCTGTCGCGCCTGCTCACCAAGCGCGGCGTGCCCCACGAGGTGCTCAACGCCAAGCAGCACACCCGTGAGGCTCAGATCGTCGCCCAGGCCGGCCGCCTCGGCGCGGTCACGGTGGCCACGAACATGGCCGGCCGTGGCGTGGACATCCTCCTCGGTGGCAACCCCGAGGGCCTGGCCCGTCACGAGGTGCTGAAGGAGGGCGTGGCGCCCGAACTGCTGGCCGACGAGTTCGAGCTGCCCCTCCCGCTGGCGGACATGCCCGAGGAGTTCCGCACCGCCCGGTCCCAAGCGCTGGCGCGCTACGACCAGTTGTTGGCCGCATTCAAGGCCCAGGTGGCCACCGAGGGCGCCGAGGTCCGCAAGCTGGGCGGGCTGTACGTGCTGGGCACCGAGCGGCACGAGAGCCGGCGCATCGACAACCAGCTCCGCGGCCGCAGCGGCCGTCAGGGCGATCCCGGCGAGAGCCGCTTCTATCTCAGCCTCGACGACGAGCTGATGCGCCTGTTCGCCACCGGGGCGTTGAGCTGGGTCATGGGCAAGTCCATGCCCGACGACGAGGCGATCGAAGCCAAGATGGTCACCAAGGCCATCGAGCGGGCGCAGACCACCGTGGAGCAGCGCAACGGCGAGATCCGCAAGAACGTCCTCAAGTACGACGAGGTGATGAACGAGCAGCGCAAGGTGATCTACCGGCGCCGCGACCAGATCCTCGAAGGTGAGGATCTCAAGTCGGCGGCCATGGAGTATCTGGCCGAGGCCGTTGACTCGCTGATCGAGGCCCACTGTGCCAGTGCCGCCGACGACGAGTGGGACCTTGCCGGCCTGGAGAAGGAGCTGAAGTCGTTCTGGCCCACCGAGCTGACCGCCGCTCAACTGGAAGCCGCCGGGTCCACCGACAAGATCTATGACCTGGTGATGGCCGACGCTTCGCGGCACTACGCCCAGCGCGAGGCCGAGCTGACGCCGGAGGTGATGCGCGACGTCGAGCGCCAGGTGATGCTGCGGATCATCGACCAGCGCTGGCGTGAGCACCTCGAGGAGATGGACTACCTGCAAGAGGGCATCAACCTGCGCGCCGTCGGGCAGAAGGACCCGCTCACCGAGTGGCAGCGTGAAGGCTTCGAGATGTTCGGGGCGATGATGAAGGGAATCGCCCAGGACTTCGTCCGCTACGTGATGCACGTCCAGGTGGTCCGTCACGAGGAACCTGCCCCGCTGGTGCAGAACGTCCAGCAGGTCTCCAGCGACTCCGTCGCCACCGACGGCTTCGCCGCAGCGGCACGATCGGCCGCCGCCGCCGGTGAGCTCGACCCGGCGGCGGTGCCCGCCGAGGAGGCCCCGCGCAAGCAGCAGACGGTGGTCAAGGACGAGTTCTCCAAGACGCCGCGCAACGCCCCGTGCCCGTGTGGCAGCGGCAAGAAGTTCAAGCAGTGCCACGGCGCCAACGTCTGAGCCGATGCGATGCGTGACTTCTCCGACGACCTCAAGGAACTGCGCCGCCGCCTCGGCGAGGCGTCGGCGTACCTGAAGGTCGAGGCCAACCGGGCCCGGCTCTCCGAGCTGGAGCACGAGGTCGCCCGCCCGGATCTGTGGGACGACCAGGACCACGCCAAGAAGGTCACCGGTGAGTACGCGGCGATCAAGACCGACATCGACCTGTTCGACGCGCTGACCTCGCAGACCGACGACACCGAGGTCCTCCACGAACTGGCCCGGGAAGAGGACGACGAGTCCCAGGAGCCTGAGATCGCCGAGGGCATCCGCTCCATCTCGGCATCGCTCGACCAGCTCGATCTGCGCAGCCTGTTCACCGGGGAGCACGACGAGGCCGACTGCATCGTCCAGATCAACGCCAAAGACGGCGGGGTCGACGCCCAGGACTGGAGCGAGATGCTGCTGCGGATGTACGGCCGGTGGGCCGAGCGGCGCGGCTTCGGCTTCGAGGTCGACGGCGTCAGCGAGGGGACCGAGGCCGGGATCCTGTCCGCCGAATTCACCCTGACCGGGCGCTACGCGTACGGGCTGATGACCAGTGAGCGGGGGACCCACCGGCTGGTGCGGATCAGCCCGTTCGACAACCAGGGCCGCCGCCAGACCAGCTTTGCCGCCGTGCAGGTCTGGCCGGTGCTGGACGACCCGGACGTCGACGTCAACGAGAGCGACATCCGCATGGAGGTCTTCCGGGCCAGCGGCGCCGGCGGCCAGCACGTCAACAAGACCTCCTCGGCGGTCCGTCTGATTCACGAGCCCACCGGGCTGGTGGCCAGCAGCCAGGAGGAGCGCAGCCAGCTGCAGAACCGCGAGAAGGCGATGAACCGCCTGCGCACGATGATCGCGGCGAGGATCGACGAGGAGCGCGAGGCCGAGCTGGATCGCATTGCCGGCCGCCAGGCCCAGGTGGGCTGGGGCAGCCAGATCCGCTCCTACGTGCTGCAGCCCTACCAGATGGTCAAGGACCTGCGCACCGAGGTCGAGTCGAGCCAGGTCGCCACGGTGCTCGACGGTGATCTCGACGCCTTCATGGAGGGCTACCTCGCCTGGCGCCGCCGCCAGACCGAGCAGTAGGCGATATCCCACCGCCAGGTTGTGCCGATAGCCTGGCCCGGTTCCGGGCGGAGCAGCGGGCTGGCACGCGCCTTCGGGCGCGACCGAACAGAGAGAGCTGAAGTGATCCGCATCGACAACGTCACCAAGACCTACTCGACCGACGTCACGGCGCTACGCGACGCTTCCTTCGAGATCAACAAGGCCGAGTTCGTCTTCCTGGTGGGTCCCTCTGGTTCTGGCAAGAGCACGCTGCTGCGGCTGATGAACCGCCAGGAACGCCCGGAGAAGGGTGGGGTCTGGGTCGCCGGGCGGAACATCGTCGAGATGCCGAACAACAAGGTGCCAGAGCTGCGCCGCAAGCTCGGCAACGTGTTCCAGGACTACAAGCTGTTGTTGAACAAGACGGTGTTCGAGAACGTCGCCTTCGCCCTGGAGGTGATCGGCAAGCCCAAGCAGGTGATCCGCCAGCAGGTGCCTCAGGTGCTCGAACTGGTCCAGCTGGAGGACAAGGGCGACCGCTTCCCCCACCAGCTCTCCGGTGGCGAGCAGCAGCGGGTGTCGATCGCCAGGGCCTTCGTCAACCGCCCGTTGATCCTGCTGGCCGACGAGCCCACCGGGAACCTCGACCCCGGCACCGGCGAGGGCATCATGCGCCTGCTCGACCGGATCAACAAGACCGGGACCACCGTGGTGATGGCCACCCATGACCAGCGCATCGTCAACCAGATGCGCAAGCGGGTCATCCAGCTCGACCGCGGCGTGATCGTGCGTGACCAGACGCGTGGGGTGTACGACTGATGTTCAGCCGATTCACCTACGTGTTCCGTGAGATGTGGGCCAGTCTCAGCCGCAACCTCACCCTCACCGTGGCCGCCATCATCACTGCCACGGTGTCGCTGTTCCTCAGCGGGCTGACGTTGCTGATCCAGAAGGGCTTCGACAACCAGCTCGCCGACTGGACCCAGGACGTCCGCCTGCTGGTGTACATCGACAACGACGCCACCCCCGAGCAGATCAAGGTCGTGCAGGACGCCCTGGACTCGGACAAGACGGTGGTGGAGTCGTCGACGTTCTGTGACGTGGTGTGCTCGTACGATGTCGCCAAGAAGCTGTACGCGGCCACGCCCGAGGCGCTGGACCGTCTCGACGAGACGACGATTCCCTCGTTCTTCCGGGTCGTGCCGACGAACAAGGACAACGCCCAGTTGCTGACGCAGGTCAAGGCCAAGCTCAAGGGTCTCCCCAAGGTCCAAAGTGTCAAGGCCCCCGACGAGGTGATCGATGCCATCGGGGGTCTGAAGAACTTCGTCGGGTTCCGGTCGTTGGTGATGTCGATCGTGCTGTTGCTGGCCGCCGTGCTGCTGATCTGGAACTCGATCCGGACGGCGATGTTCGCCCGACGGCGGGAGATCGAGGTGATGAAGCTCGTCGGCGCCACCAACTGGTTCATCCGCCTGCCGTTCATGCTCGAGGGGCTCATCCAGGGCCTCGTCGGTGGCGTGATCGGCGGCTCGGCCCTGCTGCTCGTCAACAGCGACTGGACCGAGGGGATGCGCAACCGCTTCGGCAAGGGCATCGGCCTGTCCGGCTTCGTCGTCGAGGGTTCCACCCCGTGGGCCATCGCCATGGCGATGGTGGCCCTCGGCGCCGTCGTCGGCGCCATCGGCTCGGCCACCGCCGCCAGCCGCTTCCTCGACGTGTAACCCCCCAACCCCACCCCCGCCCCGACCCCGCCGGTTCGTTCATGTCACCGCATGAACGAACTGTCCGTTCATGCGGTGACATGAACGACGAAGCTGCCGAAGTTCGCCGGTCGATGTCCACCTGTAGGCATGGATCACGTCGGCACACTGCGCCGCGCCGGGCGATCGCTCGGCGCTCTCGACGACCTCATCGGCTCGATCGGGCCACCGGTGTACACGTGCCGGCAGACGGCGGCCGCGCTGTTCGGCATCGACGGTTACGCGCTTCGCCCGCCGTTTCACCTCCTGGTCGACCGCGGCCGGAACATCACCAGGATCCAGCATCGGATCCACACAACCACGGTGCTGGAGCGGATCGACCGGGCCATGGCCGGCGACATCCCGGCGACGTCGCCCACCCGCACGATCGTCGATCTGGCCCGGACCGAGTCGGTCGCTCGGCTGACCGAGACCGTGACGTCGGCGATCCTCGCCGGTCTGACCAGCGAGGACTTCCTGTTCCGGCGGTTGATCGCCCTGCGCGGCAGTGGGCGCGGCGGGGTCCGCCGGTTGCTCGGCGTGGTCGAGGGACGGGCGCTGCAGGCCGGCCGGCCGTCGTGGCTGGAGCGTGAGTTCCTGGCCCTCGTGACCACGGCCGGTCTGCCCCGGCCGCTGACCGAGCAGGTCCTTGCCCGGCGCGGCGACCATCTGATCCGGGTTGATTGCCAGTTCTCCGGAACGCCGGTGGTCGTCGAGTTGCTCGGCTACCGGTTCCACCGGACGGCCGCCCAACTGCAAGTGGACGCCGAGCGGCTGAACCGGCTGCAGCTGGCCGGCTACATCGTGCTCCAGTTCACCTACGCCGACGTGACCGAGAACCCGCGCCAGACGGTCAGCCTCCTCACCGACGCCTTGAGCGCCTTCGGCATTCATGTCACCACATGAACGCACTGTCCGTTCATGTGGTGACATGAACGGGCGGGGTATGGTGCGGCGGCGTGAGTGAGGACGTGACGCTGTTCGAGGCGGCAGGCGGCGAGGGGTTCTTCGTCCGCCTGGTCGAGGTGTTCTACGGAGGGGTGGCCCACGATCCGGTGCTTCGCCCGCTGTATCCGGACGCGGACCTGGCGGGGGCCAAGCACCGCCTGGCGACGTTCCTGATGCAGTACTGGGGAGGCCCACGGACGTACCTGGAAGAGCGCGGCCACCCGATGCTGCGCAAGCGTCACTTCCCGTTCCCCATCGGCCCGGCCGAGCGTGACCGGTGGCTGGTCCACATGGCGACCGCCGTGGAGGCCGAGGCCCCCACGCCCGAGATTGCCCAGCAGCTGATGGCCTACTTCGTCCCGGCCGCCGAGCACCTGCGCAACGACACCGGCTGAATCCACGACGGAATGGAGCGGGCCGCGTATCACCGGCCCGGAGCATCGTGGAACGGGACCTACGCTGCCGTCATCGCCACACATCTGATGAGCGCCGCCGATGCCGTCGAGATCCTTGCGGCATTGGCGCGCAGCGGCGTGGACGTGCGCCTTGGTGGCGGGTTGGTGCGTCGACGCCCTCGTTGGTCGGCAGACCCGCCCGCACGCTGATCTGGACCTCTGGCTGCCGGCGCTCGGCTTCGAACATGCGGTTGCGGTGTTTGCGGAGATCGGCGTCGATCGGCTCTACCCGTGGGGCGGCGACCGGCCGTGGAACTTCGTCCTCCACGACGGCGGGCACAGGCGGGTCGATCTGCACATCTTCGAGGTCGGGCGCGGCGGCTCGCTGCACTACGGCGGCTTCGAGTCCGGCACGCTCATCCCGGCGGAGGCCCTCGGGGGAACCGGGAGAATCGGCGACCGGGAGGTGCGCTGCGAGGCGCCGGAGTGGTCGCTGCGGTGGCACACGGGGTACCCGCCTCGCCCGCAGGACCATCACGACGTTGCCGTGTTGCGTGACCGCTTCGGCCTCGCAGCACCGGCGGAGTTCGGTTGACGCGGTTCGGTGGTCAGCGCAGGGCGTAGCAGGCGATGGCCGAGGCGGCCGCGGCGTTCAGCGAGTCGACACCGGCCGACATCGGGATCCGGGCCCGGACGGTGGCCGCCGCCTGGATGGTCGGGTCCAGCCCGGCACGTTCGGCCCCGATGACCACCGCCAATCGATCGGCGCGGGGGATGAGGTCGAGGTCGACAGCGTCGGTGGCCGGTGTCAGGGCCACCACCACGAACCCGGCGGCGCGCAGCTCTCCGATGGCCGGGGCCAGGGATGGCAACCTGGCGTGGGGGAAGGCGACGGCATGACCCATCGAGACGCGCAGCGCCCGGCGGGCCAGCGGGTCGGCACTGGTGCCGTCGAGGATCAACCCGTCCCACCCGAGCCCGGCGGCGTTGCGCACGATGCCGCCCACGTTGACCGGGTTGTCGACCGCCTCGACCATCACGATCCGCCGGGTGCCGCGGATCAAGCCGGCCACGCTCGGGCGGGGCGGGCGGTGGAACACGGTGATGATCGGGTGCGGGACACCGAGGCCGGTGACCATCGCCCGCAGCCGCTCGCCGCCGGCAAAGACCGGCACGGCGCCGGCGAGCACGGCGGCGACGGGCGGTGGCCGCTCGGCGTCCACCAGCGCGGCCACGGGTTGGCATCCGGCGCCCAGCGCCCGCTCGACCACCAGGTCGCCTTCGGCCAGGAACCACCCCGCGCCGGCGTCGCTGCGCCGCTGCGGCCGGTTCGCCAGGCCGCGCTCGTTCAGCCGGAACAAGGCGATGCGCTCGTCGCCGGGGTCGTCGACCGGGATGAACACCGGCTCAGAAGTGCCAGGGATACGGGCGCCAGTCCGGCTCACGCTTCTCCAGGAACGACAGCCGCCCCTCCTGGGCCTCGTCGGTCATGTACGCCAGGCGGGTCGCCTCCCCGGCGAACACCTGCTGGCCGACGAGCCCGTCGTCGATCAGGTTGAAGGCGAACTTCAGCATCCGCTGGGCGGTGGGGCTCTTGGCGTTGACCTCGGCCGCCCACTGCAGGGCGGTTGCCTCCAGGTCGGCGTGGGGCACCACGGCGTTGACCATCCCCATCCGCTCTGCGTCGGCCGCCGAGTACTCCCGACCGAGGAAGAAGATCTCCCTGGCGAACTTCTGACCCACCTGGCGAGCCAGGTAGGCGGAGCCGAACCCGCCGTCGAAGCTGGCCACGTCGGCGTCGGTCTGCTTGAAGCGGGCGTGCTCGGCGCTGGCCAGGGTGAGGTCGCTGACCACGTGCAGGCTGTGCCCGCCTCCGGCCGCCCACCCCGGCACGACGCAGATCACGACCTTGGGCATGAACCGGATCAGCCGCTGGACCTCGAGGATGTGCAGCCGCCCGGACCGCCCGGCGTCGATGGTGTCGGCGGTCTCGCCCTCGGCGTAGCGGTAGCCGTCCCGGCCGCGGATGCGCTGGTCACCGCCGCTGCAGAAGGCCCACCCTCCGTCTCGCCGCGACGGGCCGTTACCGGTGAGCAGCACGCACCCAACGTCGGTGGACATCCGGGCGTGATCGAGCGCCGTGTACAGCTGGTCCACCGTGCGCGGCCGGAAGGCGTTGCGCACCTCCGGGCGGTTGAAGGCGATGCGCACGGTGCCGTGGGCGACAGCGCGGTGGTAGGTGATGTCGTCGAAGTCGAAGCCGGGCACGACCCGCCAGGCGTTGGGGTCGAAGATGTCGGAGACGGTGTCGGTCATGGTGGCTCCATTGTGCTGCACGGCAGGAGATCGCCGCGAGCCGCTGCTACCGTCGCCGCCGATGTCGTTGACGATCTTCGGTGTTCCCGGGCTTCCCGAGGTCGAGCCGGGCGCTGATCTGGCCGGACTCATCGCCGCGGCGGCGGCAGCGGCGGGCACGCCGCTGCGCAGCGGTGACATCGTGGTGGTGACCTCGAAGATCGTGTCCAAGGCCGAGGGGCGAGTGGTCGAGACCGCCGCGGTGGAGCCGTCGCCGTTCGCCAGCGAATGGGCGGCAGCGATGGGACAAGGATCCGGCGGTGATCGAGATGGTGCTGCGTGAGGCGGCGCGCATCGTCCGCCAGGCCGGCCCGATCCTGATCACCGAGACCCACCACGGCTTCGTCTGCGCCAACAGCGGCGTCGACCAGTCCTCGAGTGGCGCGGCGGGCCGGCTGGTGCTGCTCCCCACGGACCCGGACGACGTCGGCCCGCCGGTTGCGCGCCGCGCTGGGCCGAGCGAGGTTGGGACATCGCCGTGATCGTCTCGGACACCTTCGGGCGGGCCTGGCGCGAGGGCCAGACCGACATCGCCATCGGCATCGCCGGGCTCGATCCGATCACCAGCTACATCGGCCAGCACGACCCGCACGGCCACGAGTTCAAGGTCCAGGCGGTGTGCCTGGCCGACGAGTTGGCCGGCGCCGCCGAACTGGTCAAGGGCAACGTGTCGCGTGTGCCGGTCGGGGTGATCCGCGGGCTTGCCTGGGAGGCCGACGACACGGCGTCGATCGCCCCGGTTCTGCGCGACCAGAGCAGGGATCTGTTCCGCTGATCCGGACGGGCGGTGCTCAGCTCGACCCGGGCACCGCGGCGCCGGCCACGGCGCGGACACCGTCGACGGGGAAGTTGATGTTCAACCCGTCGAGGCCGAGGGCGAGGAACGCCCGGTACGAATCGAGGTTCTCCTCGCCGCGGTCGTTCGGCCACACCCAGATCAGGTAGCCGGCAGCGTGGGCATCCTCCACCTGCTTGGCGTTGAGGATCTCCAGGCCGTTGTACGTCGGAGGCAGCTGCAGGATGCGCATGCCGCTGGGCAGCGGAACCCGGCCGAGCACCCACTGGGTCGTGGTCGTCAGCCCGGGGCTCAGCTCCACCGAGGGCGCCAGGGCGCGGAAGGCGTCGACGGTGGCATCGTCGAACGAGGTCACGACCACCCGGTCGAGAGCACCGGCGGCGGTGAGCTCCTCGGCGAGCACCTTGGCGGTGCGCGCGCCCAGCGCTCCCTCGCCCTTGATCTCGATGTTCAGCGTGTACGCCGGGAAGGCGGTCAGCACGTCCTGCAGCGTGGGGATCTTGAAGTCCTCCGCGGTGTACCCCGCCGGCGCCGGCTTCTCACCGGTGCGCACGCCGCGGAAGACGTACGCGTCCGCCGGCTTGTCCGTGCACGCTCCGCACTGACCGGTGAACCAGTAGGCGTTGTCCAGCGCGGCGAGCTCGGCGTAGGTCTTGTCGACCACGTTGCCGGTGGCGTTCGTCAAGCGATCGACGGTGAGGTCGTGCTGCACCACCAACACGTCGTCCTTGGAGAGCGTGACGTTGAAGTCCAACATGTCCACACCGGCCTTGGCGCTCTGGGTGAAGCCGAACATCGTGCTGCCCGGGTAGGCGTCCTCACCGGCGGTGTGGGCCAGGACGATGGGTCGCCCGAGGGCCAGCAGCCCGGCGATGGTGGAGGCTGCCGGCACGGGAATTGGGGTGCCGGTGGCCGGGGGAGTGCTGCCCGGGGGAGTGCTGGCCGGGGCCGGTGGCGCCGTCGTTGCCAGCACGAGGGGGAGCGCGAGGGAGGCCAGCCGGGTGATCATCGGGTCAGTCTGGCAAACGCCACGGCGATGCGCGACGCGGTGGTGGCGTTGTTGCGCACCAGCGCCAGGTTGGCCGCCAGGCTGCGCCCGCCGGTGCGGGCCACCACCTCGGCCAGCAGGAACGGTGTCACGGCCTGGCCGGTGATGCCGGCGCGGTCCGCCTTGCGCAGGGCTTCGTCGATCACCCCGGCGATCTCGGCGGCGGGGATCTCGTCGGCCGCGGGGATCGGGTTGGCGACGCTGATGCCGCACGACATCCGCAGCGGGCCCCACGCCGCCGCCATCAGCGCCGCGACCTCCTCGGCGGTGTCGAGGCGGCGGGGCGCGGCGTGCCCGCTGGCGCGGCTGTAGAAGGACGGGAACTCGTCGGCGCCGAGCACGACGACCGGTACCCCGACGGTCTCGAGGTGCTCGAGGGTGAGGCCGATGTCGAGGATGCTCTTGACCCCGGCCGACACCACGGTCACCGGGGTGGTCGACAGCTGGGTGAGGTCGGCGGAGATGTCGAACGACTGCGCCGCGCCGCGGTGGACGCCGCCGATGCCGCCGGTGGCGAACACGCGGATCCCGGCGAGGTGGGCGAGCCACATCGTCGAGGCCACCGTGGTGGCCCCGGTGCGCCCGGTGGCGGCAAGGTACGCCAGGTCACGGGTGGTGGCCTTCAGCACCCCCGACGTGCCGGCGAGGCGCTCGATGTGGTCGGTGGACAACCCCACCCGGCACACACCGTCGATCACGGCGATCGTTGCCGGAACGGCGCCCGCCGAGCGCACGAGGCCCTCCACCTCGGTGGCCATCTCCACGTTGCGCGGGTAGGGCATGCCGTGGCTGATGATCGTGCTCTCCAGGGCCACGACGGCGGTCCCCTCGGCCAGCGCGATGGCGACCTCGTCGCTGACCACGAGGGCAGGATTGGCTGTCTGGTGGCTCATCGGCTGGGAGCGTACCGAGCGGACCGCGCCGGTCAGTCCTCGCCCACGAACAGCAGCGCCGGCATCTCCAACAGCGACTTCAGCCGCTGGACGAAGGTGGCGGCGTCCCAGCCGTCGACGATGCGGTGGTCGAAGCTGCACGACAGGTTGAACATCAGCCGCGGCTCGAAGATCTCGTTGCGCCACACCGCTCGGGTCTCCAGCTTGTTGACGCCCACGATGGCCACCTCCGGATGGTTGATGATCGGCGTGGTGACCAACCCGCCCAGCGCGCCGAGCGAGGTGATGGTGATCGTCGATCCGCTGAGCTCCTGGGAGGTCGCCGTGCCGCCGCGGGCCGCGCCCGACACCCGGCCGATCTCGCCGGCCAGGTCCCACAACCCGCGCCGTTCGGCATTGCGGACCACCGGCACCATCAGCCCGTCGGGTGTCTGGGTGGCGATCCCGAGGTGGACTGCCTCGGCGATGGCCAACTGCTGCGCGGCGGCGTCGTAGCGGGCGTTCAGCCGTGGCTGCTCGGCGCAGGCCAGCACGATGGCCTTGGCCAGGAACGGCAGCAGCGTCAGGCGTGGGCCGCCGGCCTCGTGGCGGCCGTTCAGTTCGGCGCGCAGTTCCTCCACCTCGGTGGCGTCCACCGCCTCGACGTAGGTGATGTGCGGGATCTCCGACCACGACGTCGTCAGCCGGTCAGCGATCCGCCGGCGCAGCCCGCGCACGGGCTCGACGCGTCCCTCGCCGCCGATCTCCACGGGCGCCGGGCGGCGCGCTGCCCGCTGGGCGAGCCTCGCGTCGAGATCGGCATGGACGACCCGGCCGTCCGGTCCGCTACCCGGCACGGTGGCGAGGTCGATGCCCAGCGCCGCGGCCCTGGCTCGCACCGCTGGGGCGGCGAGAGCCCGACCGCCGGGTGCCGGCCGGTTCGGGGCGACGGGGCCGCTCGTCGGCGCCGGAGCGGCGATGACCGCGCTCTCGGCAGCGACGGATTCGGGGCCCGTCTCCACCCCGGTCTCGATCCGGATCTCGACGCCGGTCTCCACCCCGGTCTCGATGCCGACGAACTCGCTGCCGACGGCCAGGACGTCACCGACCTCGCCGCGCAGGAACGTGACGGTGCCGGCAACCGGGGAGGAGATCTCCACCGTCGCCTTGTCGGTCATCACCTCGGCCAGGGTGGACTCGGCGCTGACCATGTCGCCGACGCTGACGTGCCAGGCGATCAGTTCGGCCTCGGCCACGCCCTCGCCCACGTCGGGCAGCTTCACGGGGTAGACGCTCACGCCGACATCACCGCCTGCATCGCCCGGCCCACCCGGTCCGGACCGGGAAAGTACGCCCACTCGTGGGCATGCGGGTAGGGCGTGTCCCAGCCGCACACCCGGGTGATCGGGGCCTCCAGATGATGGAAGGCCCGCTCCTGGACGGTGGCGCTCAATTCGGCGCCGAAGCCGGAGGTCAACGTGGCCTCGTGGATGATCAGGCACCGGCCGGTCCTGCGCACGGAGCCGACGATGGTGTCGACGTCCAGCGGTACCAGGGTTCGCAGGTCGATGATCTCGGCGTCGATGCCCTGCTCCTCGGCAGCGGTCTGGGCCACGTGCACCAGCGTCCCGTAGGCCAGGACCGTCAGGTCGTCGCCTGGCCGGTGGACCCTCGCCGCGCCCAGCTCGATGGTGTAATGGCCGGTGGGCACCTGGCCCAGGGGGTGAGCCGACCAGGGCACGATCGGCCGGTCGTGGTGGCCGTCGAAGGGCCCGTTGTAGACCCGCTTGGGCTCCAAGAAGATCACCGGGTCGTCGTCCTCGATCGCCGCCAGGAGCAGCCCCTTGGCGTCGTAGGGGTTGGACACCACCACCGTCTTCAACCCGGCGACATGGGTGAACAGCGCCTCCGGGCTCTGAGAATGCGTCTGCCCGCCGAAGATCCCACCGCCGGTGGGCATGCGGATCACCAACGGTGCGGTGAAGTCGGCGGCGGATCGATGACGCAGCCGGGCCGCCTCGGACACGATCTGGTCGTAGGCCGGGTAGACGTAGTCGGCGAACTGGATCTCCACGCAGGGGCGCAGGCCGTAGGCCGCCATGCCGACGGCCACGCCGACGATCCCGGCCTCGCTGATGGGTGTGTCGAAGCACCGTGCCGGGCCGAAGCGCTGTTGCAGTCCCTGGGTGCAGCGGAACACGCCGCCGAAGTAGCCGACGTCCTCGCCGAAGACCACCACCCGCTCGTCGCGCTCCATGGCGATGGCGTGGGCGTCACGGATCGCCTCGATCATCGTCATCGACGTCAACGACGTCATCGCTTCATCGGGCGCCACGGGATCGCCGGTCATGTCAGGGCGCCACCTGATCGCGCTGGTCGCGCAGGTGCCGCGGCAGGGTGGCGTAGACGTCGTCGAACATCGTGCGCGGGCTGGCGGTAAGCCCGCTCTTCACCGAGCCGTGCGAGTCGGCCTCGGCGAAGGCGTCGGCGATCTGCTGGTCGATCTCGGCGGTCAGCGCTTCGTGCCGGGCGTCGTCCCACGCGCCGCGGACCTGCAGGTGCTGGCGGAGCCTGGTGATCGGGTCACCCAGGGGGAACTGGTCGGCGTCGTCGGCCGGGCGGTACGCCGACGGGTCGTCGGAGGTGGAGTGCGCACCGACGCGCAAGGTCACCCACTCCACCACCGTCGGGCCGAGGTTGGACCTGGCACGCTGGGCCGCCCACTGCGAGACGGCGTACACCGCGAGGTAGTCGTTGCCGTCGACCCGCAGCGCCGGGATGGCGAAGCCGTAGCCGCGGTCGGCGAAGGTGGCCGAGGCGCCGCGGGCGAAGTCCTCCGGGGTGGAGATGGCCCAGTGGTTGTTGACGATGTTCAGGATCACGGGCGCCTGGTAGGTGGACGCGAACAACAGCGCAGCGTGGAAGTCCGACTCCGACGTGGCCCCCTCGCCGATCCAGGCCGAGGCGATCGCCGTCGCCCCGCTGAGCGCCGAGGCCATCGCCCAGCCAACGGCCTGCACGAACTGGGTGGCCAGATTGCCCGAGATCGAGAAGAACCCGTGGGCCTTGGACGAGTACATGATCGGCAGCTGGCGCCCGAGCAGCGGGTCACGCTCGTTGGACAGCACCTGGTTCATCATGTCCACCATCGGGTAGCCGCCGGCGATCAGCAGTCCCTGCTGGCGGTACGTCGGGAAGTGCATGTCGCCCGGACGAAGGGCCCGCTGCTGGGCGCAGGCGATGGCCTCCTCGCCCAGGCACTGCATGTAGAACGAGATCTTCCCCTGGCGATGGGCGCGCAGCATCCTGGCATCGAAGGCCCGCACGGTCATCATGTCGCGCAGGCCACGCTGCAATTGCTCGACGGTGAGATCGGGGATCCACGGGCCCACCGCCTGACCGTCGTTGTCGAGGACCCGCACCAGCTGCTTGCGCATCAGCGCCAGGCGCTCGACTCGCTCGTCGAGGTCCGGCTTGCGCATCTCCCCGGCCGAGCTGAGGTGCCGAGTGACCCGGTCGCCCGGGTTGACGCTCCGCCGCGGCTCGGGGATGCGCAGCCGGAGCGGCGGCCCGTCGCTGTCACTCTGCATCCCCCGAATCTGCCCAGCGTGGCGGTCGGTGTCAAGTGCGGCTGGGCGCCGGGCAGGCGCGGCTCGGTAGTGTCGGCCGCCGCAGGCAAGTGCCGGAGGTGCGTGATGGCTGAGTCGGAGTTGGTGCTGTACGAGGTGGACGGGCGGGTGGCGGTGATCACCCTCAACCGGCCAGAGAAGGCCAACGCCCAGACGCCGGCGATGCTGGACCAGATCGACGCCTGCTTCACCCGGGCCGCAGCGGATCGGGAGGTCAGGGTCATCGTCCTGCAGGCCAACGGCAAGCACTTCTCCGCCGGCCACGACATCTCCGGCGCCAGCGAGGCGGTCGGTCGTACCGACGACGGGCCGCTCGATTGGGCCACCGACGGGCTGATGCCCCTGTACGAGTGGGAGGCGGTGCGCTATCTGGGGTACTCCCGCCGCTGGCGAGACATCCGCAAACCGACGATCGCCGCCGTGCAGGGGCAGTGCATCGCCGGGGGCCTGATGCTGTGCTGGCCGTGCGACCTGATCATCGCCGCCGACAACGCCAGGTTCTCCGATCCCGTGGTGCGCATGGGCATTGGCGGCGTGGAGTACCACGCCCACACCTGGGAGGTGGGGCCACGCAAGGCCAAGGAGTGGTTGTTCACCGGCAGGACCTTCACCGCCGAGGAGGCCGAGCGCCTCGGGATGGTGAACCGCGTCGTCCCCCTCGACGAGCTGCGCTCGGCCACCATGGGGCTGGCCACGCAGATCGCCCAGATGCACCCCTTCGCCCTGGCCCAGGCCAAGCGGGCCGTCAACCAGACCATGGACGTGCAGGGCTTCTACTCGGCGTTGCAGGCCGTGTTCGACATCCACCAGACGGGGCACGGCAATGCCCTGGCGGTGGGCGGCGCCCCGATCCTGGTCGACCTCAAGACGATGCGCGACTCGATGCGCGACAGCTGACGAGAATGGGTGTTCTGTCACGATGAAGGGCATGCCGACGCTTGCCGAACTGCACGATCTCACGGACCGGGTCGCCATCGTCACCGGTGGGTCCCGGGGCATCGGCCGGTGCATCGTCCAGACCCTTGCCGAAGCGGGCGCCACGGTGGTGGTGGCCTCGCGCAAATTGGACAACTGTGAGGCGGTGGCCGACGAGGTCCGCCGCACCACGGGGCGCCCGGCGGTGGCGATGGCCTTCCACGCCGGCCGGTGGGACGACTGCGACCGGCTCGTCGTGGACGTCGTCGAGCGGTTCGGCCGGCTTGACGTGCTGGTCAACAACGCCGGGATGTCGCCCACCTACCCGAGCCTCGACGCCGTCACCGAGGACCTCTACGACAAGACCCTCGCCGTGAACCTGAAGGGCCCGTTCCGCCTCGCCGTGCTGGCCGGCACGCACATGGTCGCCAGCGGTGGTGGGTCGATCATCAACGTGGGCACGGTTGCCTCGCTGACCGCCAGCACCAGGGAGCTGCCGTACGCCTGCGCCAAGGCTGGGCTCAACGCGCTCACGGTCGGGTTGGCCGAGGCCTTCGCGCCGACGGTGCGGGTCAACGCGATCCTGCCTGGGCCGTTCCGCACCGATGTCACCAAGGGCCTGGACCGCCGAGGCCCTGGCGGCGGACTACGTGCCGATGAAGCGCCTCGGCGAGCCAGGCGAGATCGGGCCGCTGGCGCTGCACCTGGCCTCGGCCGCCTCCAGCTACACGACCGGGGCGATCATCCGCGTGGACGGCGGGATCACCCGGGCGATCTGAGTCCACCCGTGCACCCCGACACCGACACCGACACCGACGTCGATATCGACGTCGACATCGCCTCGTTCCGCGCCGATCTGGTCGCCTGGCTGGACGACCACGAGTCCGAGTTGCGGCCCACCCACGCCGGTCACCCGTCGCTGGACGAGGAGATGGCCCACTTCCGCCGGGTCAAGCGAGTGGTGTTCGACGCCGGGTGGGGCCGCTACGGGTGGAGCACGGCGCTCGGCGGCCTGGGCGGGTCCCCGATGCTGCGCGCCGTCGTCAACGAGGAGGTCACCGTCCGCGACCTCGTCGAGCCGGGCCCGTGGTCGATGATCGAGGTGCTCGCGCCGACCGTCATCACCTTCGGCTCTGTCGAGCTGGTCGCCCGGATGATCCCGCCGCTGCTGCGCGGCGAGGAGACGTGGTGCCAGGGGTTCAGCGAGCCGGGCGCCGGCAGCGACCTGGCGTCGCTGTCGTGCCGGGCCACGCCACGCGACGGCGCCTGGGTGGTCAACGGCCAGAAGGTGTGGACCAGCTACGCCCAGTACGCCGAACGTTGCGTGCTGCTCACCCGCACCGGCCCACCGGGCAGTGCCCACCGCGGCATCACCGCCTTCTTCGTCGACATGGACTCGCCGGGCATCACCGTGCGCCCGATCGAGGTGCTCAACGGGGCCAACGAGTTCTGCGAGGTGTTCTTCGACGACGTGGTGGTGCCGGCGGCGCGGATGCTCGGCGCCGAGGGTCATGGCTGGCAGGTGGCCATGGACCTGCTGCCCTACGAGCGGTCGACGTCGTTCTGGCACCGCGGCGCGTTCGTGCGTCACCGCCTCGACCAACTCGTCGGGGTCGTCGGCGACCGCGGCGATCACGACTCGCGGGATGCCGCGGCCCTTGGCGAGGCGTTCCAGGCGATCGTCGCGTTCCGCTGCCGGTCACGGGCCACCCAGTACCGCCTGGCGTCGGGTGCGCCGCTCGGCCCGGAGACGTCGGTGGACAAGATGCTGATCGCCGCCGCCGAACAGATGGTCTTCGATACCGCCCGGGATCTGCTGACCGGCCTGATCGAGTTCTCCGACAGCCCCGACGCCGACCGCTGGCGATGGGAGTACCTGTACTCGCGCGCCGCCACCATCTACGGCGGCACGGCCGAGGTGCAGCGCAACATCGTGGCCCGCCGCCTGCTCGGACTTGGGGCCGAGCCGTGATCGCCGCCGACGACCTCGCCCTGCTCGGCGCCGGCTTCGGCGCAGCGATGGCCGCCCAGCCGGGCGCCGGCGCCGCCGACGTAGCGCTCCACGCTCTCGGTTGGGCCGAGGTGCTCGACGCCGCGCCACGCCAGGGCGCGGCGGAAGCGTTCTCCCGGTTGGGCGCCACCGGGGCCGCTGCCGCGCTGCTCGACGACGTGGTGCTGCACGCCCTCGGCCACGCGCCCGATGTCGCCACCTGCGTGGTGCTGCCCGACGCCCACCGCAGCACGCCACCCGGCCGCCGGGGCGCTGGCGGGTGGCGCGTCGCCGGGCTGGTCTCGGGCCGGTGCCGCGCCGGGCCGCCGCGTCCTGGTGCCGGTGGTCGACGGCGAGACCACCACGCTGGTGGAGATCGAGCCCGCCAGCCTGACCGGCGGGGGAGTGGGCCTCGATCCAGGGCAGCCGTACCGGCACGTCACCGCTCTGGTCGATGACGGCGAGGTCGTCGACGCCGGCGTCGACTGGGGCGCCGCGGTGGCCGCGGCCCGCGGCGCGCTGGCCCACGAGCTGATCGCTGCGTGCGCGCGTGATGCTGGAGCTGGCCAGGCTTCACGCCCTGCAGCGGGTGCAGTTCGGCCGGGCGATCGCCGGGTTCCAGGCCGTGCGCCACCGGCTCGCCGACGCGGTGGTCTCGATCGAGGCGGCCACCTCGGTGGCTGCGGACTACGTGGCCGAGGGTGATCCGCTGCTTGCCGCTGTGGCCAAGTCCCTGGCCGGGCGGGCGGCGCGCACCACCGCCGTCCACGCCCAGCAGGTCCTGGCCGGGATCGGTTTCACCACCGACCATCCGTTCCACCTGACGATGAAGCGCTCGTTGGTGCTCGACACCCTGTTCGGCTCGTCACGCACGTTGCCCGCCGAGATCGGCGCCGCGCTGCTGGCCGCCGGCCACGCCCCGCGGCTGGTCGAGCTGTAGCCGACGGCGCCGTCGGCGCCGGTCAACCCGTGTTGCGCTCGAAGATCCGCACGAAGTCGATCCTGACGACCTCGTGGTAGTTGGATGCCAGGGCCGCAGCAGAGCGGCCCGACGGGTCGCACCATCGCATGTCGTTGTACAGCGCGGCGAACCTCGGCCGATCGGGCTTCGTCATCGTCTCGGCCAGCAGCTGCTGTGCACCGGGGATGTCGATGAGGTGTAGCTGCCAGAGGTACGGGAACGGCGGATCGGAGTCGATGTTGCCGTACAGCCCGACGCCGTTGCACAGCACCAGCACCTGCTCGTGGTGGGACGCCGAGTGCTGGCGGATCCAGTGGCCAACGGTGGTGTCCGTGGTCCACCGCCGATCGCCCAGCTCAGTGCCCAGTCGGCGGGCCGGGACGGTCATCAGGCGCACCGACGACCACAGCGGGACGGCCGAGCGCGACGAGGAGCGCGCCGAGCCGAACGGCGACCCGCGGCGCCCGGCTGGCGGCGATGCCGACGAGGGCCGACAGGGGGAACATCAGGATCGTCCAGTAGTGACGGAAGAACAGCCCGCCGAGAACGAACGACAGCATCGCTGCCACCAGCCAGCCCATCAACGTGACCCATGCCTCGACGGTGATCAGCCGGCGGTACAGCTCGAACCCGGCGACGGTGACGAGCACGGCGGGTAGCACGATGGGGATCGCCATCCCCCCTGTGATCGACAGACTCGGCCAGTCGGGGTTGCTGAACACGCTGCGATACGTCAAGCGGTAGCCGGCGAAGGCGAACCACCACCGCCTCCACCCGGTCAACGCACCGTGGAGCATCGCCAGCCCGACCGTGGTGGCCACCCCACCTGCGTAGACCGTCAGGCGCTTCCACCCGCCCGCCCCCGGTTGCCCGGCGCCATCGCCAGGCGAGCGTGGCGAGCGCGACGAGGAGGGTGTCGAACGCGCTCTGCTTGGTCATCAGCGCCAGGCCCGACACGAGGCCGGCGCCGAACAGCGGCCACAGGCGGTTCCGATCACGCCAGCACAGCGCCAGGGCCAGCCCGCCAGCCCCGATGGCGCCGCTGAGCAGCTCGGCGTTGGCCTCGAACCCTTCGAACTGGCCGATCCCGAGCAGGACGGCGGCACTGATCGCTCCGTACAGCCTGGCTCGCTCGCCGCCCAGCGCGGCGCAGATGCTGCCGATGGACAGCGCCGCCAGCACGGCGGCTCCGATCGCCAGCAGCCGGACCCCGACCGGCGAGCCCAGCCCGAGGGAGTGGATGGCGCGAAACAGCAGCAGCAGGCCCTCCTGGCGGTCGATCCAGATGGTGTCGTACAACCGCGCTCCCCGGCTCCACGCCCTGGCGACGGCCAGGTAGCCGGCCTCGTCGGACGAGATCGGTGTCCACAGGTACCGCAGTCGCATGGCAACCGTGGTGGCCACGACGAGGCCGGTCACCCCTGCCCGCCCGAGCACCGGCCGCCCCACGTCTGCCATCGACGGCAAGTGTGGACCGCCAGGGGCCGTCGCGCTGGTCACCTCCGTGGTGAGACGCACACGGCCGGGGGCGCCGCGGCTCCGGGATCTGACGGGCCGTCAGATACAGTCCGCCCGGTGGATCTGCGGTACACGGACGAGGAAGAGGACTTCCGCCGGGAGTTGGTGACGTGGCTGGACGGGGTGCTGGCGCACGTCCCGCCCGAGCCCGCGCCGTGACGATTGGGAGGGCCGGCGGATGTGGGACACCGCCTGGCAACGCACCCTGTACGACGCAGGCTACGCCGGCATCAACTGGCCCAAGGAGTACGGCGGCCGGGGCGCCACGCCCACCGAGCACCTGATCTTCCTGGAGGAGACCGAGAAGCGTCATGCGCCCTACGTCGGGCACAACTTCGTCGGCCTGCTCCACGCCGGGCCGACACTCATCGCCGAGGCCAGCGAGGAGCAGAAGGCGTTCCATCTCCCCGGGATCCTCAAGGGTGAGCATGTCTGGTGCCAGGGGTTCAGCGAGCCCAGCGCCGGCAGCGACCTGGCCAGCCTGCGCACCCGCGCCGTGCGTGACGGCGACGAGTACGTGATCAGCGGCTCGAAGATCTGGACCAGCTTCGGTCACACCGCCGACTACTGCGAGATGCTCGTGCGCACCGACCCCGACGCCCCCAAGCACAAGGGCATCACCTGGCTGATCCTGCCGATGAACCTGCCGGGCATCGACGCTCGGCCGCTGCCCACCATGGAGAACTCCACCGAGTTCTGCGAGGTGTACTTCGACGACGTCCGCGTCCCGGTCTCCAACCGCGTCGGCGCCGAGAACGACGGGTGGCGGGTCACCATGGTGACGCTGAGCTTCGAGCGCGGCACGGCCTTCGTGTCCGAGATGCTCGAAGCAATCCGCCTGACCCACGAACTGGCCACGCTGGCCAAGCGGATCACCAGCAACGGGGCGACCAAGTGGGACGACGTGGCACTCCGCCGGGAGCTCGGCCGCCTCGCCGCCGAGCTCGACGCGCTGTGGGCCCTGACCAAGCGGAACATCTCCCAGGCGCAGCGCACCGGGCTGGTGGGCACGGGCGGCAACGTGTTCAAGCTGGCCTACACCGATCTCCTCCATCGCCTCGGTGATCTGGCGATGCACACACTGGATCGGGCCTCGCTGTCGATGGACGACATCGACGACCTGGGCACCGGCAAGTTCGTCGTCCACCGGATCCACGGCCTGTCGATGACCATCGCCGCCGGCACCACCCAGATCAACAAGAACATCGTCGCCGAGCGGATCCTCGGCCTCCCCAAGGATCGCTGATCATGGACTTCGACCTCGACGACGACGACCGCTCGATCCAAGAGGGCATGCGCTCGTTCTGCGCCGGCAGGTTCCCGATGGACGTGGTCAGGGCCGGAGAGCTGACGCCCACCGTGATCGACCTGGGCAGGTGGCGGGAGATCGCCGACATGGGGTTGTTCGTGCTCGGTGGCGACGACGGCCTGTCTGCGCCGCCACGCCGTGCTGGCCTTCGAGGAGCTCGGCCGGGCGCTGGTGCCGGGCCCGCTGGTCGACTCGGCGCTGGCCGCCCAGGTGGCGCCCGAGGTGGCCGCCGGGGAGCTCGTCGCCGTGGTCGTGGAGCCCAGCGAGGCCACGATGGTGGTGGAGTTCCCGGCTCAGCTGGGCGCCCTGCTGAGCCTCGGCGACGACGGGGTGCGCCTGGCGCTGCGGCCCGATCTCGACGTCGATCACATCGAACGCCCGCTCGATGCGCTGACGCCCGTCGGGGTGGCGCGCGGCTCGCTCCCCGCCGGTGAGCTGGTCGGTGACGCCGGCTGTGCCGCCCGGCTGCGCACCGACGGGTTGCTGCTCACGGCCGCCCAGCAGGTGGGCCTGGCCCTCGGGGCCACCGCCTTGGCCACGGCCTATGCCGGTGGGCGGGAGCAGTTCGGCCGGGTGATCGGCTCGTTCCAGGCGGTGAAGCACCTGCTGGCCGAGATGCTGGTGAAGGCCGAGGTGGCCAAGGTCGCCGTGCACGCCGCGGCCTGCGCGGCCGACGGTTCCGGCGACGGCGACCCGGCGCACCTGGCCCGGATCGCCAAGCTTCTGGCCGGCGAGGCGGCGCTGTTCTGCGGCAAGACCGGCATCCAGGTCCACGGCGGGATGGGCTTCACCTGGGAGGTCGACGCCCAGCGCTACTGGAAGCGGGCCTGCGTGCTGGACACCCACCTGGCCAGCGGTGATCGGCTCGCCGAACAGGTGGCAGCCACGTTGTGAACCGCAGGTGACGGAACGCTGCGGCCCGCCGAAGCGCCCTGCCCGCCGGTACCGTGGCTCGAGTGCGAATCCTGGTAACGAATGACGACGGCATCGAGTCGATCGGCCTGCACATCCTGGCGCGGGCGATGCGCCCGTTCGGCGAGGTGGTCATCGTGGCCCCCGATCGCGAGTTCAGCGGCGCCAGCGCGGCTGTCGGCGCGCTCCACGAGCTGCGCCCCGAGGTACGCCGCTGCCATGTCGAGGGCATCGACCACGCTTGGTCGGTCAGCGGCCCGCCGGCGCTGTGCGTGATGTTCTCCCGCCTGGGCGCCTTCGGCGGGCCGTTCGACCTCGTGGTCTCGGGCATCAACCCGGGGGCCAACGTCGGCCGGGCGGTGTACCACTCGGGCACGGTCGGCGCGGCCATCACGGCCCGCAACGGCGGCATCTCCGGCGTTGCCGTCAGCCAATCGGTGGACGGCAGTGTCGAGGGTCAGGGTTGGGACGAGATGCTGATCGGCCTGAAGTGGGACACCGCGGCCCATGTGGCCGCGTCCTACGTCGGGTCGCTGGTGGCCAACATGCCGGCGTCACCCGTGGTGGCCAACATCAACGTGCCCAACATGGACATCGGTGACCTCGCCGGGTGGCGTCACGCCGACATCGGCAGCGAGCCGCCGAACAAGGTGGCCACGGCGCGCCTGGAACCCAGGATCGGCCAACCCAACGTCTACAACATCGAGATGTCCTGGGGGCCGTCGGGGTTGCTGAACAGCGGCACCGACGGTCGCCTGCTGCAGGACGGCTACGTCAGCCTCACCTACGTCAGCCGCTACAGCGCCGAGCCCCGTGACGACATGACCGCGGTGGAGTCCGGGTTCATGACCCAGATCGGCGCTGGCGTCAGCGAGTGATCGCCGCCAGGTTCTCGGCGGCGAAGTCCCAGTTGACCAGGCGCTCGAAGAACCCCGAGACGTAGTCGGCGCGCACGTTGCGGTGGTCGACGTAGTAGGCGTGCTCCCACACGTCGATGGTCAGCAGGGCGGTCGCCCGATGCTTCAGCGGGTTGTCGGCGTCATGGCCCTCGGTCACCGAGATCGCCCCGGCGGCGTCGGCCACCAGCCACACCCAGCCCGAGCCGAAGTGCCCGGTGGCGGCCTCCTTCATCGCCTTGATGCACGCCGCCACCGAGCCGTGTGACGCCTTCATCGCCGCGGCCAGCGCGCCGGCGGGCTTGCCGCCACCGGCGGGGGTCATCGAGCGCCAGTAGAACGAGTGGTTCCAGTGTTGGGCGGCGTTGTTGAAGATCGGTCCCTTGGGGGCTCTGCGGACCACCTGTTCCAGGGTCATGCCGGCGAACTCGGTCCCGGCCACCAGGTCGTTGAGCTTCGCCACGTACGTGGCGTGGTGCTTGCCGTGGTGCAGACCGATCGTTTCGGCGCTGATCGTCGGGGCCAGAGCATCGGCCGGATAGGGCAGCGTCGGAAGTGTGAAAGCCATGCCTCCACGATTGCCGATCCTGCGGGCATTCAACCGTGACGTGGGTCACAAGGTGGCGTCCCGCCGGTCGCGCCGATCCCTGTTTGGGGCCGGCGCGTCGATACCGTGCGGGGCAATGCCGGATCCCACATCGCACACCACGCCGCGCCGTCAGGAGCAGGAACGGGCCTCGGCCGACTTGACCGAGTTGGCGCCCGGCGTGCTGCGCAGCCAACTGCCCATCGACCTCCCCGGCCTCGGCCACGTGAACTGCTACCTGCTGGAGGACTCCCGCGGGGTGGCGCTGGTCGACCCGGGCCTGCCGAACAAGAACTCGTACGCGGCGTTGCAGCTGCGCCTGCGTGCTGCGGGCATCCCGCTCAAGCGGGTGCACACCGTGGTGATCACCCACAGCCACGTCGACCACTTCGGCGGGGCAGGGTGGCTCCGTCGCGAAACCGGCGCCGACATCGTCACCCACAAGGCCTTCCGGTTGATGTGGGATCCCACCGACGCCCCGGATCTCGACGTCGAGGACGTCGCCGACGCAACCCTGCCGGACGACCCGGAGCGGACCCACGTTCGCCGGTTCCCGTGGGAGCCAACGCCCTGGGGCGGGCCGGGGATCACCGGAATCCCGCTGAAGCGCCGGCTGTGGTTCCGGGCCGGGCGGCGCTTCCCACGCCTGCGGCGGATGCCGGTGCCCACGGTCCGCCTGGGTGACGCCCAGACCATCTCCTTGGCCGGGCGTGACTGGGTCGCCGTGCACACGCCCGGCCACACCGACGATCACCTCTGCCTGTTCGACCCCACTCACGGGCTGATGCTGTGCGGGGACCATGTGCTGCCCACGATCACCCCGCACATCGGAGGGCTGGGGACCAGCCACGACCCGCTCGGGATGTTCTTCCGATCGCTGGACAAGGTGGCCACCTACGGGCCGCAGGTCGCCCTGGCGCTACCCGCCCACGGCCACCCGTTCACCGACCTGGCCGGTCGCGCCGAGCAGATCAAGGCGCACCACGCCGGGCGACTCCAACGGCTGCGGGACGCGGCCGCGGCGATGGACAAGCCGGCCTCGGTGATGCACATGTCGGGCGTGCTGTTCTCGCCGCGGGCTCAGGGGGCGATGGCCGACAGCGAGACCTTTGCCCATCTCGAACACCTGCGCCTGGCCGGTGAGATGGAGCGCCGCCAGCGCGACGGGGTGTTCGAGTACGTGGTGGCCGGATGACGGTGTGCCGGGAATCCGTCGCCATCACCCACGCCGTTCGATACCGTAGAGGCAACACGAGTTCGCACTCTGGCCTGAACGCATGACCCACTCCGTATGACCGCACTCACCAAGAGCGTCACCGTGGTCGTGCCCGGGGGTCATCTGATCTCTGCGCTCCTCGGACCGCGTGACGGACACCTGCGAGTGATCGAGGCGGCCTTCCCCTCGGCCACCTTCGTCGCCCGTGGCAACGAGATCAGCATCGACGGCCCCGGCGCCGAGCAGGCCGCCCGCCTGCTCGAGGAACTGGTCCTCGTCTTGCAACGCGGCGAGCACCTCGATCCGGCGAGCCTCAGCCGGTCCATCGACATGATCCGCGCCGACGAACGGCCCAGCGACGTCCTGACCGACGACATCATGCGCGGCGCCAAGGGCCGGGCCGTGCGCCCGAAGACCGCCGGGCAGAAGCGCTACGTCGACGCCATACGCAGCAACGTGATCACCTTCGGGCTCGGTCCGGCTGGCACCGGCAAGAGCTGGCTGGCCGTCGCCATGGCGGTGCAGGCGCTGCAGTCCAAGCAGGTGCAGCGCATCATCCTGACCCGCCCGGCGGTGGAGGCCGGCGAACGCCTCGGATTCCTGCCCGGCGACATGATGGCCAAGATCGATCCATATCTGCGACCGCTGTACGACGCCCTCTACGACATGCTCGAACCGGAGGGCGCTCAGAAGCTGCTCGAACGCCAGGCGGTGGAGGTGGCGCCGCTGGCGTTCATGCGCGGGCGGACGCTGAACAGCAGCTTCATCATCCTCGACGAGGCCCAGAACGCCACGGCCGAGCAGATGAAGATGTTCCTCACCCGCATCGGCTTCAACTCCCGCGTGGTCATCACCGGTGACACCACCCAGATCGACGTCCCCGACGGCAGGAGCGGCCTGCGCGGCCTGGAGCGGACCCTCAGTGGGATCGACGGCCTCAGCTTCGTCCACCTGGGCAAGAGCGACGTCGTCCGCCACCGGATCGTGGCCGACATCGTCGAGGCCTACGAGCGTGCCGACGAGGAGCACCCCGCGCACCGAGCACGGGGATCACGGCGTGGCTGAGCCTCCGAGACCCCGGCTCGGCCGGCGCCCAAAGGTGGGCGGCGAGGGCATCCCCGAGGTGTTCTGCGCCGACGAGCAGCACGACGTCGACGTCGACCTGCCCCGCTGGCAGCGCCTGGCGCTGGACGTGATCACCGACCAGGGTGTGCGTGGCCTGGCGGAGATGACGCTGCTGTTCATCGGTGAGATCGACATGGCCGAACTGAACGCCGAGCACATGAACGCCGACGGGCCCACCGATGTCCTGTCGTTCCCGATCGACGCCTCCGATGCCGAGATCATCCTTGACGGCGAGCCGCCGAGCCGCGGACCGGACCGCCCCCCGATCGATCTCGGCGAGATCCCCCTCCTGCTCGGTGACGTCGTCATCTGCCCGGCGGTGGCGGCGCGCAACGCGCCGACCCATGCCGGCACGCTGGAGGACGAGCTGGCGCTGCTGGTGGTGCACGGCGTCCTGCACGTCCTGGGCATGGATCATGCCGACGACGACGAGCGAGCGGCGATGCGCGCCGCCGAGCGACGCCTGCTGGAGACCTACCACTGGCACGGCCCGGCGCCCGCCGCGTTCGGTCAGGAGCAACCGGAATGATCGCCTCGACCTTCGAGACCGCCGACGCCTGGATGATCGTCGGCATCCTCGTGCTGCTGGTGATCCTGATCTTCACCTCCGTGGCCGAGATGGGTCTGTCACGGATGACCAAGCCCAAGGCCGCGGCGCTGGCCGACCAGGGCCACAAGGCCGGCAAGACGCTCACCAAGCTGGTGGCCGACCCGGAGCGCTGGGTTAATCCGCTGCTGCTCACGATCAACATCTGCCAGACCGTGCAGGCCACGCTCACCGGTATCGTCGCCGGCCGGCTGTTCGGCACGGCCGGGGTCATCGTCGGTGTCGTGCTGAACGTGATCGTCTTCTTCGTCATGGCCGAGGCCGTCCCCAAGACCTATGCCGTGCTCTACCCGCAGCGCGCCGCGCTGATGACCGCCCGGCCCACCGCGGCCCTCGTCGGCTTCGCCCCGCTGCGTTGGATCTCCCGCGGCCTGATCGGGCTGACCAACATCATCGTCAAGGGCAAGGGGCTGGAGCAGGGACCGTTCGTGTCCGAGCAGGAGCTGCTGGGCATCGTCGAGGCCGCCGCCGAGGAAGGCGTGGTGGAGCGCGAGGAGCACCGGCTGATCGAGAGCATCATCGAGTTCGGTGACACGGTGGCGCGCGAGGTGATGATCCCGCGGCCCGACATGGTCACCGTCAACGGTGACCAAACCGTGACCCAGGCGCTCGACATCCTCATGGAGCACGGGTTCAGCCGGCTGCCGGTGCACGGCATCGACGACGAGGATGACATCGTCGGCCTGGCCTTCGCCAAGGATCTGATGCGCGCCGAGCGCGAAGGCCGCGGTGGCGTGCCGGTGGTCGAACTGCTCCGCCCGGTGCAGTTCATCCCGGAGAACAAGCCGGTGGCGCGGCTGATGCGCGAGATGCAGGCCGAGAAGTTCCACCTGGCCATCGTCGCCGACGAGTACGGCGCGATCGCCGGGCTGGTCACCCTGGAGGACTGCCTGGAGGAGTTGGTGGGTGAGATCGTCGACGAGCACGACGAGGAGGACGCCGAGGTGGTGACCCAGCCGGACGGCTCGTACGTGGTCGACGGGGCGATGGCGATCTCCGATCTCAACGAACTGCTCGGCGCCTGCCTGCCCGACGACGACTGGGACAGCGTCGGCGGGTTCCTGTTCGGCACGCTGGAACACGTGCCCGTTGTGGGAGAGTGCGTGGAGCGTGACGGCTGGCGGTTCGCCGCCGACGAAATGGACGGGCGGCGGATCCGTAAGGTGCGGGTGTCGCTGATGCCCGACGCCGGACCGGCCATCGACAACTCGGAGGACTGAACATGGACGTCTCACTGCACGGCAAGGTGGCCCTGGTCACCGGTGCATCGCGGGGCATCGGCAAGGCCATCGCCGCCGAGATGGTGGCCAGCGGGGCCAAGGTCATGCTGTGCAGCCGCAAACTCGACGGGCTGCAGGCCGCGGCGGCCGACATCGGCGGCGACGTCGAGGTGTTCGCCGCCAACACCGGTGACCCGCAGGCCGGCAGGGCGTGCGTGCTGGCCACGATCGAGCGCTTCGGCGGGCTGGACATCCTGGTGAACAACGCCGCGGCGAACCCGTACTACGGCCCGACCCTGGGGATCGACGAGTCCCGCTACGACAAGACGTTCCAGGTCAACCTGCGCGGGCCGGTGTTCTGGAGCCAGGCTGCCTGGGACTTGGCGATGCGCGACAAGCCGGGTGTGATCATCAACGTCGCGTCCGTTGGCGGCCTGCGCGCCGAGGCCGGGCTCGGGGCGTACAACCTCTCCAAGGCGGCCTTGATCCACCTCACCCGGCAGTTGGCAGGCGAGCTCGGCCGGACCCGGGTGGTGGGCATCGCCCCCGGCCTGGTCGTGACGGACTTCGCCAGCGTGCTGGTCGACAGCTTCGGTGACGCCCTGGCCAACAAGATGCCCACCGGACGCCTCGGTCAACCGGAGGACATCGCTCACCTGGCGACGTTCCTGGCCTCGGACCTGGCGGCGTGGATCACCGGCGAGACCTACGTGATCGATGGCGGCGCCGGCGTGGCCAGTTCCTCGGTATCGCTCTGACATGAACCGCTGGGTCGCCGGCGCCCGGCCGCGTACGCTGCCGGCGGCCGTGGTGCCGGTGGCGCTGGGTGCGGCGTGCGCCGTTGGCGGGGGAGCGGTGTGGTGGCGGGCGCTGCCGGCGCTGCTCGTCAGCCTGGCGTTGCAGGTCGGGGTGAACTACGCCAACGACTACAGCGACGGCATTCGCGGCACCGATGACGTGCGCGTCGGGCCCGTCCGCCTGGTGGCCGGCGGGCTGGCGTCACCCGGCGCCGTGAAGCGCGCCGCGCTGGTGGCCTTCGCCGTGGCCGGTGTCGCCGGGTTGGTCCTGGCCAGCCAGACCTCGTGGTGGCTGGTCGTCGTCGGCCTGGCCGCGGTGGCCGCCGCGTGGGGGTACACGGGTGGTCCGAACCCGTACGGCTACCTCGGCCTCGGCGAGGTGTTCGTGTTCGTCTTCTTCGGCCTGGTCGCCACCGTGGGGACCACGTTCGTGCTCGTCGAACGCGCTCCGGCGGCCGCGTGGTGGTGCGGGTGCCTGGCGGGGTTCCTGGCGTGTGCCCTGCTGGTGATCAACAACCTGCGTGACATCCCCACCGACACGGCCGTCGGCAAGCGCACCCTGGCCGTGCGCCTTGGTGATCGGCGAACCCGTCGGCTCTATGTCGCGCTGCTGGCCGGCGCGGCGGTGGCGGTGGTGCTCGTCGCCGCGGCAGGTGACCCGTGGGCGCTCGTCGGCGTGGCCGGGCTGGCCGCGGCCATCCCGGCGGTGCGCCTGGTGCTGGGCACGGCCGCCGGGAAGGCCTTGATCCCGGTGCTGGGCGCCACCGGGCGCACCCAGCTGCTGGTCGGGTTGCTCAGTGCCGGAGGGATTGCAGCAGGCCGGTAACCGCTGCCCGCACCAGCTCCGGGCGTTGCAGATGGGCCGCGTGGGCCGCGCCGGAGATCTCGGCGAACCGTCCGTCGGGCACGCTGGCGGCGATCTGGCGGCCGATGGCGACGAACTTGGCGTCGTTGGCGCCGGCGATGGCCAGCACCGGCATGGTCAGCTCGGCCAGGCGATGCCACAGGGACAGCTGCGATCCGGTCCCGGCGAGGCGCAGGCTGCTGGCCAAGCCGTCGGGGGTGTTGGTCAACCGGGCGTCACGATCGTCGTCGGTGAGGCGGTGACCGCCGAAGATGGCCTGCTCGGTCCACTCGCGCACGAACTGCTCCACGCCGATGTCGCCGAGGCGCAGAGCGAGTTGCTCGTCGCTGGTGCGCCGCGCCGCCCGCTCCAGCTCGTCGTCGATGCCCGGCGTGGCGCCGATGGTGACCAGCGCCGTGACCGAGGCCGGATGGGTGAACGCGGTCTGCAGGGCGAAGCGCCCTCCCATGCTGTAGCCGATCAGCACCGCCGGGCCGAACGTGGCGATCAGGTCGGCGCCGGTGCGCAGGTCGGCCCGAACGTGGCTCGATCCGCCATGCCCGGGGAGGTCGACGACGACGCACTCGTAGCCGTCCACGGCGAGGGAACCGGCGATGCGTCGCCAGCTCTGGGAGGTCTGGGTGAATCCGTGCAGGAACACCAGCCGCGACCCGCTTCCCACCGACCACGCCGCCAGCGGGCCATGGACGCGACGCCACTGGTCGGTCGCCGGGTCGGCGGTGTGCTGGTCGGTCACGGCGGTCACGATACGGCCTAACGTGGCGGCGATGGACGGCGAGCACACCGGATGGTCGGCCGCGCTCCAGGCGACGATGTGCGCCACGCTGGTGGACGAGTGGATCGGCCGTGGCCTGGCCGCGGTGATGGTGGCGCCCGGTTCGCGCAGCACGCCGGTGGCCCTGGAGGTCGCCCGCCGCCCGGAGCTGGCCGTGCACGTGTTCCACGACGAGCGCTCGGCGGCGTTCGCCGCGCTGGGGTGGGCACGGGCCACACGGCGGCCGGCGGCGGTGCTGTGCACCAGCGGCACCGCCGCCACGCACCTCCTCGCCGCCGTGGTGGAGGCTGGTCTGTCGGGGATCCCGCTCCTGGTGATGACCGCCGATCGCCCGCCCGAGCTGCACGGGGTCGGTGCCCCGCAGACGATCGACCAGGTCCGCCTGTACGGGCGGGCAGTGCGCTGGTTCGCCGACATTGCGCCAGCGACTCCGGCGGACGTGCCGTCCTGGCGAGTCGTCGCCGCTGAGGCCTGGAACCGTGCCACGGGGCACCGTCCCGGTCCGGTGCATCTGAACGTCGGGCTGCGTGAGCCACTGCTCGGTGAGAGCGGCCCGCTCCCGCCGCCCGTCGACTGGGCCGCGGTCGCAGCCCCGCCTGTCGACCTCGCCCCGGTGATGGATCTCATCGACGCCCAGCGGGGCGTCATCGTGGCCGGCGAGGGCGTGGATGATCCCGCCGCGGTGCACCGCTGGTCGGCTGCCAGCAACTGGCCGGTCCTGGCCGACCCGCAGTCGGGCTGCCGGGGGATCGACGGGTCGGTGGCGGCCTTCGACGCCCTGCTGCGCCACCGCCAGTTCGCTGCGGACCACACCCCGCAGGTGGTGGTGCAACTCGGCATGGCCCCGGCCTCCAAGGCGCTCGGCGAGTGGGTGGCGGCTGCGCCCGGGTGCCGCCATGTGGCCGTGTCCCCGTACGGGCTGGTCTCGGACCCACGACTGGTGGGTGCGACGCAGGTTCACGCGCCGATCGGCGTCTTCGCCGAGCGGGCCGCCGGCCAGGTCCGCGGGCGCGGCGGGTACGCCGTGGCGGGCCAGGTGGCTGCACGCCGAGCGCACCGCCCAGCGCATCTTCGACGACCGGCTCGGCGGATCGATCAGCGAACCGGCGGTCGCCCGGCTGCTCAGCACGCTGCCGCCCGGGCGGCACCTCGTGGTCTCGTCGTCCATGCCCGTTCGTGACCTGGAGTGGTTCGGCGCACCCGGCGAGGGGCCGGTGGTGCATGCCAATCGTGGCGCCAACGGGATCGACGGCGTCCTGGCGACGGCCATCGGGGTGGCCCTGACTGGCGCTCGCACCACGGTGCTGATCGGTGACATCGCCCTGTGTCACGATGCCTCCTCGCTCACGGCGCTTTCGGCGCGGGATCTCGACCTCGACATCGTGGTGATCGACAACGACGGTGGGGGGATCTTCTCGTTCCTCCCCCAGGCCGGCAGCGCTGGACGCGCCACGCTTCGAGCGGTTGTTCGGAACCCCCCACGGCACGGACCTGGTGGCCCTCGCCGCCGCTCACGGCGTCCCGGCGCGCACAGTCACCTCGCCGGAGGAGCTCCGGGCCGAGGTGACCGGCGGCCGCGACGGGGCCCACGGGGCGCGGCTCATCCGCATCGCCTCGAACCGGGCCGCCAACGTGGCCGACCATCGGGCGCTCAACGACGCCGTCGGCGCCGCGCTGGACCGCTCGGCCTGACGTGATCAGCGGTGATGGCCGCCGGCACCATCGATCCTGATCACGTGGACCGCTGATCACGTGGTGGCTGATCACGTGGACCGCTGATCACGTCCGTGGCTGGCACCCGTGCGCTGACGTGATCAGCGGTGATGGCCGCCGGCACGACCGATGCTGATCACGTGGCTCAGGGGCGGACGATGGCGGCCAGCATGGCTTGGAACTTGGCCTGGGTCTCGGCCAACTCGGCCAGTGGATCGCTCGCGGCCACGATCCCGCCCCCGGCGGTGAGCGTGGCGGTGGTGCGGTCGGCGCTGAGCTCGGCGCAGCGGATCGCCACCGCCCAGGTCCCCTCGCCCGTGGCATCGACCCAGCCGACAGCGCCGCCGTAGCGGCCGCGGTCGAAGCCCTCGGCCTCGGCGATGAGCTGCAATGCCCGCTCCCGGGGGAACCCGCCCAGCGCGGGTGTGGGCGAGAGCGCTCGGACCAGGGCGATCACGTCGGGGCGGGGGTCGCCGAGACGACCTTCCAGCGCAGTTCCGAGGTGCTGGACGTTGGCCACCTGGATGACGCTGGGTTCTGGCTCCCAGTCGAGGTAGCTGCACCAGGGCAGGAGGGTGTCGTGGATCATGTCGATGACCACGCGATGCTCCGCCTGGTCCTTGGTGCTGGCGACGAGGGCCTTGGCGCTGAGCTGGTCGGTCTGCGGATCGCCGGTGCGCGGCGCGGTCCCCGCCAGCGGGTGGGAGCGCACGGTGTGCCCGTCCACGGAGACCAGCAGCTCCGGCGAAGCGCCGATCAGCCCGTCGATCGAGTACCGGTAGCTCGAACCGAACGAAGCCTTCAGACGCAACAACACCGCGTGCACGTCGATGGGCGTTGGCGAGCTCACCCGCACCTGGCGGGCGATGACCGCCTTGGTCACGCTGCCGTCACGCACCGCCTCGCGAGCCGAGCCCACCGCGGCGAGGTAGTGGTCCGGCGGGGTGAGCGGGGCGACGGTGAAGGCTTGGGCGACCGGCTGCGGGCGAACCGGTGCTGTCAGGGCGCGGCGCAGGCTCACGTCGGCGCCGGCGTCGTCAAGGCCGTGAGCGTCGTCGGCGACGATGGTGACCCACTGCCGGCCGTCGGCATGCTTGACCACCGAGATCACCGGGACGACGAGGTCGGCCGCCAGGCCGGGCATGAACGGGATCGATCCGATCGCCCGCGGCGACACGCCACCCACACGGTCGTCGTGATCGATCCCGGCCAGGAGGGCGCTCGCCCGGTCGGCGGGGATTCGGGCGGCAACGCCTCGCCCGGCCATCCCGACGCCGTCGCGCACGAACAGGAACCCGTCGCCGCCGGCGATGTCGTTGAGGTCGACGGTCTCGACCAGCGCGACGGTGCGTGCCCGCATCAGCGGCGCGTGCCGGTGAGCAGCTGGGTCAGCCCACCGGACAGCATGGCGTGCAGCGCGTCGCTGAACCCGGCCTCGGCCAGCTGGCGGCGCATCACCTCGGGCGCCGGAAGGTACGAGACGCTCTTGGGTAGGTAGCGATACGCGGCGCCGTCGCTCAACACGGCGCCGATCCTCGGTACCACCCTGCCGAAGTAGATGCCGTGACCCCAGCGGATCAATCGGTTGCGCGGCACGCCCACGTCGAGCAGGGCGATGCGTCCGCCGGGGCGGACCACCCGGGCCAGTTCGGCGAAGAACGCCGGGAGCTCGACCAGGTTGCGCAGGGCGAAGCCGCAGGTGGCGCCGTCCACGGAGGCGTCGGGCAGCGGGAGGCGGAGGATGTCGGCCTGGACACGCGGGGCTGCACTGCGATCGGCGCGCAGCATCCCGAGGCTGAGGTCGAACGCCAGCGGGCGCAGCCCGGCGCGGGCCAGATCAATGCACAGGTCACCGGTCCCGGCGGCGAGGTCGATGACCGTCGAGCCGCTCGGCAGGGCGAGGCGCTTCACCGCCGTGCGCCGCCAGCGGACGTCGAGCCGGAACGTCATGATCCGGTTGACCAGGTCATAGCGCGGGGCGATGGCGTCGAACATCTCCCGGACCGCGGCCACCTTGTGGGCGCCTTCTGGCAGTGTCTCGGTGTCCCACGCTGCCCGGCTCACACCCGCCGAGGTTACCGGGGTACCGTCCGGCGATGATCGATTTCACGTTCTCTGCGGAGGTGGACGAGATCCGCCTGCGCGTCCGCCGGTTGATGGATGAGGTCGTCCGCCCGGCGTGGGACACGTCCGATCAGCACGACCGCCGGGCGGTGCGCTCGACCATCGCCGGACTGCGCAACGTGGCCCGCGACGAGTGGGGCCTGTGGTTGCCGCACATGCCCGCCGAGTGGGGCGGCATGGGCCTCGGCCCGACGGCGATGGCGGCCGTCAGTGCCGAGGCGGCCAAGGTGAGCATCGGCCCGTTCGTGCTCAACGCCCAGGCGCCCGACGAAGGCAACCAGCACACCCTGGAGCACTGGGGAACGCCCGAGCAGCAGGAGCGCTATCTGCGTCCGCTGTGCGAGGGGCAGATCCGATCGTGCTTCGCCATGACCGAGCCGGAGGTTGCCGGGAGCGATCCGACGCTGATCCGCACCCTGGCCGTGCGCGACGGAGACGAGTGGATCATCAACGGCCACAAGTGGTTCATCTCCGGCGCCCGCGGGGCGGCGTTCGCCATCGTGATGGCGCGCACCGAGGACGATCCCGACTTGGCGCAGGCGGCGAACACGGCGTTCATCGTCGATCTGCCGAGCGATGGGTGGGAGGTGGTCCGTGACATCCACACCATGTCGGGCAGCCACAACCACTGCGAGATCGTGATCCGCGACCTGCCGCGTCCCCCACGCCAACATGCTGGGTGGCCAGGGTCAGGGTCACCGACTCGGCCAGTACCGCCTCGGCCCGGCGCGCCTGGCGCACTGCATGCGCTGGATCGCCCAGTGTGAGACCGCCCTCGACATGACCGTGGCCCGCGCCCTGGAGCGCTACAGCCACGGCTCGCTGCTGGCCGACAAGCAAGGCATCCAGTGGATGATCGCCGACTCGGCGATGGAGCTGTACCAGTGCAAGCTGATGGTCCTGCACGCCGCCTACAAGCTGGAGACCGGCCAGGACTACATCAGCGAGGTGTCGATGGCCAAGCACTTCGTGGCCAACAGCCTGTGGCGGATCATCGACCGAGCGATCCAGGTCCACGGCGCCCTCGGCTACTCCACCGACACCCCGCTGGCCCACATGCTGCAGCAGGCGCGGTGGAGCCGCTTCGCCGACGGCGCCGACGAGGTCCACCAGATGCGCATCGCCCAACGGACCATCGCCGCCTACCAGGACACGGGCTCGACGCGCCGGGCCACCGGCGACCTACCGCTGTAGGCCACGGCGAGTCGTGGCCGGCTTCGGCCGTGTTCGTCGTGGCCGGCTTCGGCCGTGTTCGTCGTGGCCGGCTTCGGCCGTGTTAGTCGTGGCCGGCTTCGGCCACGCCTGCGGCCCAGCGGTAGTCGGCCTTGCCGGCCGCCGATCGCCTCACGGCCGTGACAGTGACCACCGCTTTGGGCACCTTGAACCCGGCGAGGCGCTGGCGGGCGAAGCGCAGCAGCTCGCTCGCCCGAGCGGAGGAGTCGGCGCGCCACTCCACCAGGCCGACGACCTCCTGACCCCAGCGCTGGCTCGGCCGGGAGGTGACGATGCAGTCGTACACCGCCGGGTGCTCTCTCAGCACCGCTTCCACTTCCTCGGCGAAGACCTTCTCGCCCCCGGTGTTGATCGTCGACGCGTCGCGGCCGTGGACGAACACGGCGTGCTCGCCGCGGTGGGACGCCCGGTCTCCCGGCACCGCGTAGCGGACGCCGTCGATGATGGGGAACGTCCGCGCCGTCAGGTCGGCGTCGCCCAGGTAGCCGAGGGCCAGCCTGCCGGTGCGCGCCAGCCAACCGATCTCGCCGTCCACCGCCGACAGGACCCGCGTCCGATCGGCGCTGAGCACGACGTTGCCGGGTGCCAGGGGGAACCGCCCGGGGCGTGGCGCGGCGCCGGCGGCAACCGTGACCAGTTGCCCGCCGGCCTCGCTGGAACCGAGCCCGTCGACCACCACCACCCATGGCAGGTGGCGGCGGAACCCGTCGTGGACCGCCGGCGACAGGCTGGCCCCGCCGGACAGCACCACGTTCAGGCTGTCAAGGTCGTAGTGATCCCGGTCGAGTTGCTCCACCAGCGGGCGGGCGAACGCGTCGCCCACCACCAGCAGCGAGGTCACCCGCTCGGTCTCGATCTGGCGCCACACCGCATCGGGGTCGAGTTGGCGCTGGTTCCAGGGCAGCAGCACGGTGCCCCCACGACCCCAGGCGCTCATCGACATCCACTGCGCGGCGCCGTGGGCCAGCGGCGGGGCGATCAGCACCCTGGTCGGGTCACCGGGGGCGGTGGCTGCGGCGACGACGTCGCCGAGCGATGCAGCCTCGGCGCCACCGAAGCAGGCGACGCGGGCGTCGCCGTTGCGCCACAGCACCGCCTTCGGGGCGCCGCTCGTCCCGCCGGTGCACAGGATGTACAGGTCGTCGGGGCTCGGGGTGACCGCCGGGCGACCTGCCGGGGCGCCGGCCAGGGCATCCTCGTACCACACCGCCCCGGGCATCAGACCGAGGCCGCTGTCGTCGGCCACCTGCAGGACGAGCGGCACCGAGGGGAGGTCCGCCCAGCACTGGGCGAGGAGCGGCGTGAGGTCGCTCTGGATGACCAGTGCGGCGGGTGACGTGTCCATCAGCAGGCGGCGCATCTCCGCGGCCGTGAATCGGTAGTTGATGTTGAACGGCGCCACCCTGGCCATGAGCGCGCCGATCATCGACTCCAGGTATTCGTTGCTGTTGCGCAGGCAGATGCCGAGGTGGTCCTGGCCCGAGGCGTGGTCAGCCAGGTGCTGACGCTCCACGCGGCAGCCGAGGCCGGCGCCGAGCAGCGCGTTGGCCAGCCGCCGGGACCGCGCCCGGGCCTCTCGCCAGGTCAACCGGCGCTCGCGGTACACCAGGCAGTCGTCGTCCAGGTGGCGCTCGGCAATCGCCTCGAACGCCGTGGCGACGGCGATGTCCATGGTGCTCGACGATATTCGACGCCTCCGCAGCGCTGGGTATCGACCTCGCCGGTCAGGGTTGGGTACACGCTCGTTAGGGTGGCTGGTGATGAGCGATGTGATCTTCGGCGTGTTCATGCCCCAGGGCTGGAAGATGGAACTCAGCGGGATCGACGGCGCCGCGGCGAAGTGGGACAAGGCCGTCGAGATCGCCACCACCGCCGAGCGCTTGGGCTACGACTCGATCTGGTTGTACGACCACTTCCACAACGTCCCCCGACCTGCCTACGAGGCGGTGTTCGAGTGCTGGACGACCATGGCGGCGATCAGCCAACGCACCGAACGAGTCCGCCTCGGGCAGATGGTCGGCTGCAACAGCTACCGCAGTCCCGGCCTGCTGGCCAAGATCACCGCGACACTCGACGTGATCAGTGGTGGCCGGCTCGACTGGGGGATCGGCGCAGGGTGGTACGAGAACGAGTACCGCGCCTACGGCTACGACTTCCCGCGGCCGAAGGATCGCATCGGGATGTTGCGCGAGACCGTCGAGATCGTCACCAGCATGTGGTCGAACCCGGAGACCACCTACAACGGCCGCTACTACCGGCTGCAGCGTGCCCACTGCGATCCCAAGCCGCTCCAGCAACCGCGCCCGCCGGTGTGGATCGGCGGCGGCGGCGAGCAGCTCACGCTGCGGGTCGTCGCCCGCCTGGCCGACTGCAGCAACTTCGGTGGGACGCCTGCGGAGTGGACGCACAAGCGAGACGTACTGCGCGCCCACTGCGCCGACGTCGGCCGTGATCCGGAGGCGATCCGGATGACGTGGTCACCGGAGTTGTGTGTGCGCACCTCGGAGGCCGAACTGCGCGAGGTCTGCCAGCGAAGCATCTGGGGGGAGCAGTTCGACACCTGGCGCGCCCGCGAACCTGGTGGGCACGCCCGACGAGGTGGCCGACAAGATCAGCCAGTACCGAGCGCTGGGCTGCCGGGGGTTCATTCCGTGGTGCACCGACTACCCGGACACGACCTCCATCGAGCTGTTCGCCACCCACGTCATGCCCGAGTTCCGCTGACGGTGCGCACGATGGACGTTGCCCTGGCCCAGGTGAACATCGCCGCCCTCACCGCGCCGATCGACAGTCCCGACTTGCGTGACTTCGTCGAGGCGCTCGACCGGATCAATGCCCTGGCCGAGTCGGCAAGCGGGTTCGTGTGGCGGCTGATGGGCGACGGCAACGACGCCACCAGCCTGCGACCGTTCCCCAACCCGAACATCATCGTCAACATGTCGGTGTGGCAGGACCGCGCCGCGCTGGAGCACTTCACCTACCGCACCGACCACAGCGCCATCCTCCACCGCCGCCGGGAGTGGTTCGAGCCCAGCACGGCACCGGCCGTGGCGATGTGGCACATCGAGGACGGCCATCGCCCGACGCTGGGCGAGGCCAGGGCCCGCTTGGACTTTCTCCACCAGCGCGGCCCCACGCCGTACGCCTTCGGCTTCCGTGGCGAGCACCAGGTCCTCGTCACCCGTCGCACTGCGCTCGACGACGCCGAGGCTCGGCGGCTGATCGCCGAGCTGAACGCCGACCTGGAGCGGCGCGACAGCCGGCGCAACTACTTCGCCCTTGACCCAGATGAGGTGGAGGCGGACTCCGGCGGGTTCTTCGTCAACTGGCTGGCCGGCCATCCCGTCGGGTGCGGCGCCGTTCGGCGGATCGATCCCCAGACGGCCGAGATCAAACGGATGTACACCCGACCGCGCTTCGGTGGCGCCGGTCTGGGCGCGGCGATGCTCAGCCACCTCACGGGGGTGGCTCGTGACCTCGGCGTGCGCCGGCTGGTGTTGGAGACCAGCGAGCACTGCGCCGAGGCGATCGCCATCTATCGCCGCGCCGGGTTCGAGCAGTGCCCGTGCTGGGGCGAGTACCTGGAGAGCCCCGAGTCCTCGCTGTGCATGGGGATGGATCTGCCGGCCTAGGGCCAGATCATGCGGCGCACCGGTGAAACGTTCCGGCCTGTCGGCGGCTCTGTGCGGGTGTGGCGGCCGTCGTGACCCGAGAGACCGGCCAGCACTGGCCGTCCTTCGAAGCCTTCGCCGAGGTCGCCGGCATCCGCCTGCGCCGCGCCCTGGTGGCCAGGTTCGGGCCGGATCTCGGCGCCGAAGCGGCGGCGGACGCCATGGCCTACGCCTGGCGTCACTGGGACACGCTGGCATCGATGGCCAACCCCGTTGGCTACCTGTATCGCGTCGGTCAGACCTCGATCCGGACCCAGACCCGCTGGCGCCGCCGGCGGGCGGCGTACCCGGTGGAGACCGAGTGGAACGACACCGTTCAGCTTCCTGATCCCGGGTTGCATCGGGCCCTCGAGCGCCTGTCACCCGACCATCGCGCCGCGGTCATCCTCGTCCATGCCCACGGCTACAGCTACGAGGAAGCGGCACGGACGCTGAACGTCCCAGTCACCACCCTGCGCAACCATCTGCACCGCGGGATGGCCAAGTTGCGATCACTGTTGGAGCAGCCATGAATCTTGATGAACGCCTCCGCCGCTACGGGGCGGACCTGGACGCCGCCACGGATGTGGCGATGTCGGCGCACGCCGGCCGGCGGCTCACCGCAGCGGTGACGCCCGCCGAACGGCCGCGGCGCGTCGCCGTCGGCTGGGCGCTTCCCGTGTTGGCCGGCGCCGCCGCACTCGTCGTCGTGGTCCTGGTTCGCCAGCCCACCCCGCTGCGCGTCGGGGTCTCCACCCGTCCCGGCGCGTTCGGCTCGCCGACGGCGACCGCGGTATCCACCGCGCCACCGCTGCCGGGCACCAGCGTGGCGCACCGCCCGGTGTGCCCGACCTACCGGGTCAACACAACGTTGCCGTTGCGACTGTGCGACACCGGGCCGGAGGTGCGCAGGCTGCAGAAGGCTCTGAACGGGTGGGGGGCACAGCTCGACGTCGACGGCTACTTCGGGCCGGCCACCAACGACGCGGTCCTCGAGTTCCAGCGCTCGAAGGCTCTCGTTCCTGACGGATTGGTCGGCCCGGCCACCTGGTCGGCGCTCGGGAAGTAGGGCGGTCGTCAGGACGCGGGCGAGTCGGAGTACTCGTGCTCCGGGCCCGGGTACTCACCGGACTCGACCTCGGCGCGGAACGCTTCGGCCGCGCCACGGAGGGTCTCGCCGATGTTGGCGAAGCGCTTGACGAACTTGGGCACGCGGCCGGTGGTGAACCCGGCCCAATCCGTCCACACCAGCAGTTGCCCGTCGCAGTGCGGTCCGGCGCCCACGCTGATGGTGGGAATCTGCAGCTGGGCGGTGATCTTCTGAGCGATCGCCGACGGCGTCATCTCGATCACGACGGCGAAGGCCCCGGCATCCTCGACCGCCTTGGCGTCCTCGATGAGGTCGGCCTCACCGTCGCGGCCGCGGCCCTGGATGATGTGGCCGCCGAGGCCGTGCTCGCTCTGCGGGGTGAAGCCGATGTGGGCCATCACCGGGATGCCCGGCGCGCACGATGCGGCGGATCTGCTTGGCGCTGCGCGCCCCACCCTCCAGCTTCACGGCATGGCAGCCGGTGAGCTTCATGAACCTGATCGCCGTGTGCAGGGCCTCGTCGGGCCCGGACTCGTACGAGCCGAACGGAAGGTCGGCGACCACCAACGCCCGACGGGTGGCACGCACGACGGCGCTGGTGAGCGGGAGCAGTTCGTCGATGGTGACGGGCAGCGTGGTGTCGTAACCGAACACCGCGTTGCCGGCGCTGTCACCAACCAGCAGGAAGTCGATGCCCGCCTGATCGAAGATGGCCGCCGACAGGCAGTCGTAGCTGGTCAGCCCGGTGATCTTGGTGCCTGCTTCCTTGGCCCGGCGGAAGTGCCGGGTCCGAACCCGCTTCAGTGTGGGATCGGTCGGGCCGGATCGCCCGTAGGCGGAGATCTCATCGGTCACCAGGCCCACCGTAGGCCAGGGCATCCGGTCCGGCAACAAGGCGGACCCGGCGAGCAGGGCGGATGGGCGTGCTTCGCGTCACAGGTAGGCGCGCAGCACCACCTCGGCGACGCAGGCCGGCTTGGCCACGCCGTCGATCTCGTAGGTCCACTCGTAGGTCTCCTGCAAGCCGCCGGCGATGTCCTCGGCGCTCAGCAGCTTGACGCCGAGGCGGACCCGTGAGCCAACCGGGACGGGCGACATGAACCGAACCCGGTTGCAGCCGTAGTTGATCCCCATGGCGAACCCCTTGCGCTGCAGCACCGAGGGCATCAGCACCGGGCCGAGCGAGAGGGTCAGGTACCCGTGGGCGATCGGGCCACCGAAGGGGCTCTCCCTGGTGGCCCGATCGACGTCCACATGGATCCACTGGTGATCACCGGTGGCGTCGGCGAACTGGTTGACCCGCTCCTGGGTGACGACCAGCCAGTCGCTGAACCCGAAGTGCTCGCCGACGGCTGCCTTGACCTCGTCGATGCCCGTGAGGATGCGTGGTGCCATTCGCCCAGCTTGCCAGGGCGCCCACCGCTACCGGCAACCCGGCTCAGCGGGTCATGCCGCGGGTGCCTCGATGCGTTCGATGGTGCCGACCCGATGGAGGGCTCGGCGAAGTCGATGCGGTCGAGTTCGTAGACCTCCAGCGCGAACGGCAACGAGCAGGTCAGAACGTGGTTCCGACCTGCTCGCTGTCTGTGCGCCCCCAGGGTTTCGAACCCTGAACCTGCGGACTAAGAGTCGGCTTCACGTCGTGTTGGCTGGTGCTGCCTTGTGTTGTTCGACCTGCTCAGTGCAGGTGCCGTTGTCGTGAGGGTACCGCTGGTGTTGCCGTGTGTCGTCGCGTTTCGCGGCAGAATTCGCGGCAATCCCTGCGGATTGCGTGTGCCCGAGTTCGCGAGGTCGGACGCGGCTCGACGCCGCCCGCGTCGACTCCCTCCTGGCCGCGGGCACCTGATCAGCCGTGCCGTCCGATTCTGGAGACCCGGGCACGGCCGCGACGAGGCCGTACTCTGCGCTCTCGCGAGTGTTCCGGTGGCCAGCGACACGGTCGAGGAGCCGGGAAGCCTGGAGGAGCTGGCTCGTCAGTTGACGGTCGAGCGGGCCGTCAGCCGAGCTCACCTCGCAACGGTGAAAGCGCAGTTCTACGACCGCGATTGGCGACGTGAGAACAACCATGACGGGATCCACCCCGAGGACCACCTGTGGTGGGCGACGGCGGGCTACCTAGATCTCGACGACGCGATCGCCGCCCTCGACGGCTGAGTTCTTGACTGGACACCCAGCGCCATATCGGGCAATCTGCTCGGGTCCTGTAGCTCAGCGAGAGGTGCCATTGGCAGCGAAATCGGAGCGAGACGCGGTGTTCACCGCTCGAGCCATTGAGAGCATTGCGGGCTCGCTTGAAGCCGACGAGCGAGTGGTAGCAGTGGTCTCGCAGGCTCGTCGGCGTCCGTACCTTGGTGCGGCGTCTCCGATGGGAGCAGCGATATTGAGCTATGACTGCAGCCTGGTCGCCACGGACCGACGCCTGTTAACGCTGAGGCTCACGTTTCTTCGCGGGCGCCCTGGCAGGCTGCTCGCCGCTGTTCCCTTGGGCGACGGATGTAGAGGAGCGTCGAGCAGTGCGAACAAGGTCTGGCGAAAACTGGACCTGACACTGGATGGAGAGTTGCACCGGTTTCGGGTACACAAGAATCGCAGTTACCAGATCTCGCCCTTTCTCGCCGCTCTCAACGCGTGACGCGAGCAGAGCTGCCGATAGGCGCGTGACATCGCAGCCGTCCACCGCGAGGATCTCCGTCGCCGGTAGCGCACAGCTGCCGCTCTGAGCGGTGTCGTGCCTTGCGCTGGGCGTCAGCTCCGGCCAATCTGCTCCGATGTCGTTGGCCCAGGAGTCGCAAGGCCGAGATCGCCGTGCCCGGCCAATCCTCACGTCGATTCTCGCTGGCTTCGGCGTCGTGCTCCTCGGGATTCTCGCCTTCGACCTTGCCGGGTATCGCCTACTTGACGGACAGCGCTACTGCCAGTACGCCTTCGCACCGATCGACGACTTTGAGGGTGCTGGGTCGACGACGATCGACGGGGCCGACACAGGTTCCGGCTGCACCCGGGCGTGCCGGTGGTGTGCCGCGTGAACAGGCTTCTGCTGAGCGATGTTCGCCGACCCTGTTGACCCGACCAGAACTGCCGCTATGCCCGGGCAGCAGTGCCAATCTCGGCGAGTGCGTCATTGGCGAACCGCCGACCTGGCTACGCTCGCTGGCGTGGCACAGAGGGTCTGGACTGCAGCGGAATTCGAGCGACTTTCGCCGGCTGAACAGGATGCGATCTTTGCTGCCGCGATCGTTCGCGATCTCGCTGACGTGCCCCCGGCGTTCCTTGCTCGAGTGCGTGCGCGTTTCGACGACCACATCGGCGGAACCGAGCCGAGGGCTCAGTGACCGCGAGCTGTTCGAGCTATCTACGAATGAACTCCGTCATCTCGCGTTGGGGCGACGCACTCGCAACACGTTGCGCTGAACGACGGTGATGCAACCGGCGAGTTCGTCGACATCGTGGTGGTCCACGATCATCTCCACCATGGCGACCACGGTCGGCACACGCTGGTCATCTGGCCTCAACACGATGATTCCCGGGTGCGTTCCCGGCGCGTAGGCGCGCACGTCGCCGAAGCCGCGATCTAGGGTGAGTAGCAGTCGCCCTTCGTCCATGGCCGCGCCCAGCACTGTGGGGTCGTCGCGACCGCCCAGCGATTCCTCGAGCACGGTGTCGACGTTGTGACCGCGGGAACGAAGCACGCCGGCCACCGCGCCCGGGATGTTCTCGTCGAGCTTGATCTTCAACGATCACCCGTGAGCGGGAGGAGTTCCTCACGCGCCAGTTCGGCGCCGTAGGCGGCTGCTGCCCGGATGGATGCAACCGAGAGCGACGGGTACTGCTCGAGGATCTGCTCCGCCGTCATCCCGTCGGAGAGGCAATCGAGCACGATGCTGACCGGAATGCGCGTCCCCTTCAGGCATGCCTGGCCGTGACACACCAGTGGATCGACCGAGATGAGGGCGAGTGCGTCCGCTGTCATGTCCCCAGTCTGCCGCATCAGCGGCCTGCCGAGTGAGCGACGACGCACGGGCGGGGGGTTCATGCACAGATGATCACCCGGATGGTGAACCAGGTCGACGGCGTTGCGGCCAGCGTGGAGGACCCGCCTTGCCAATGGATCTGCCAATGGATGGCGGTGAAATCCCGTTGGCAGAGGGCAACACAGGGCAACACCGATCGACACAGCGGGTAGCATCGCCGCAGATCGCTCCAGCAGCTGGCCCAGCGTCGGGTCGTCCGACGACACCCGGCCGGCCGCCACGGCGGTCTCCAGCTCGGCGAGTGCTGCCTTCGCCTCGCGCTTCGACGTGGTCTTGATCCGGCGGATCTCGCGTCGGTAGCGACCGGTCGTCGGGTCGAGGCCCGCCGACACGACCAGCTCCCAGGTACCCGGAGTGCGCTCACGCATCGTGCCCATGGGAACCATCATTCGCGGCAGATTCGCGGCCCGACGGTAGTCCCGAAAAGCAAGGCGCAGGTCAGAATGTGGCTCTGACCTGCTCCTGCTCTGTGCGCCCCCAGGGTTTCGAACCCTGAACCTGCGGATTAAGAGTCCGTTGCTCTGCCGTTGAGCTAGAGGCGCAACCTGGTCGGCCAGTGTAGGGGGCGGAGCCGATCACCGGGCATCCGCCGCCTACGCTGCTGACTGGGGTGACCGACGGGGCTCGAACCCGCGACATTCAGTACCACAAACTGACGCTCTACCAACTGAGCTACGGCCACCATGGGGACGACTAGTTTGCCACAAGGCACCGGCAGTTCCACACGCCAATTGAGCGGGTGGGCACTCGCCGGAGACCCAACCGACCACCATGTCAACACGGTAATCCGTGGCGAGTAGACTGGTCGGCAACGAAATCCACCGGAGAACACCCATGAAGACGATGGAATCCTTTGACCACCGCCAGCTCGTCGATCGAGCCAAACAGATCACCACTCGCGAGTTGGGGGTCTACATCGAGCGCACCGCCAGCTCGCAGCGAGCCACCGACCGGGCCCGCAAGGTCATGCCGCTCGGCGTGCCCTCCAGCTTCCAGGCCTACGACCCGCACCCGATCGTCGTCCGCCGTGCCCAGGACGCCTGGATGGAGGACGTCGACGGCAACCGCTACATCGACTTCGACATGGGCTTCGGGGCGCTGTTCAGCGGCCACTGCCACCCGGCGGTCCGCCGGGCGATCGAGACCCAGATGGACAACGGCACCCTGTACGTCACACCGTGCGAGCTGAACGCCGAGGTCGCCGAGCTGCTCGGTGAGCGCTACCACCTGCCGATGTGGCGGTTCACCAACTCGGGGACCGAGGCCACCATGGATGCCATCCGGGTGTGCCGCGGCGTCACCGGGCGGGACAAGATCGTCAAGGTCGAAGGCGGCTACCACGGGCATCACGACGAAGTGATGATCTCGATGAAGCCGCCGATCGATCGGGCCGGGCCAGCCGACAACCCCACCCCGATCCCGGCGACGGCGGGCATCACCGAGGCCGTCATGGCCGACACGATCGTCATCCCCTACAACGACGCCGCAGCGCTGGAGCGGGCCTTGGCCGGCAACGACGTGGCCTGCTTCATCGTCGAGCCAGTGATGGAGAACATCGGCATCTGCCTGCCCCAGCCCGGGTATCTCGAGGCCGTCCGCGAGATCACCCGCGCGCACGGCACCAAGCTGATCTTCGACGAGGTCAAGACCGGCATCACCGCCGGCTTCGGCGGGGCCACCACGGTGCTGGGCGTGCAGCCCGACATGGTGGCCTTGGCCAAGAGCATCGGCGGGGGACTGCCGCTCGGCGCCTTCGGCGGCACCAGCGAGTGCATGGACGAGATCACCACTGGTCGCGTCCTGCACCTGGGCACCTACAACGGCAACCCGCTGTGCATGGCGGCGGCGAAGGCCGTGCTGACCGAGGCGTGCACGCGCGAGAACATCGACGCAGCCATCGCCATGAACGCCGGTCTGCTGGCGTCGTGCAACGCCACCATCCAGCGCTACGGGTTGCCGGCGCACACGGTGCAGTTCGGCGCCAAGGGCTGCGTCACCTGGTCGCCCCAACCCATCACGAACTACCGGGACTACAAGGCCACCGACTTCGACCTGGCCTTTGCCCAGTGGATGCACGGCATCAACCGTGGTGTGCTGCTGCCGCCGGGTCTGGACGAGCAGTGGCTGATCTCGGTGATGCACACCGAGGCCGAGGCGATGCACTACGCCGAGGTGTTCGACGACTTCGTCGCCGAGTTGCTCGCCTGACCGATCAGCCCCAGCGCCGCTCTTCGGAGTAGCGATACGTGTTGATGGGAGTCGACCACCGCCGTTGGCGGTTGATCATCCCCGCCGAGACGATCAGCGCCCCGCCAGCGGCGACCAGCACGACCGTTGCGCCGATGACCAACCACCGTTCCTCGTCGGCGAGGATCGGTGGCACCTTGGCCCACACGCTGCTGGACACGGCGGGCACGACGAAGCGCGGCAGGATGTAACCCATCACCGTGACAGCGGCGCCGAGGGCCATCAGCCCGAAGCCGAGGCTGCGCACCAGCGACGCCCGGTCCGGATGAGCGGCCAGCCCGAGCCCGAACAGGACGAGCGCGGCGATGGCGGCCAATGGCACGGCCCACTTGAGGATCGCCCGGGTGATGTCCAGCGCGGCGACGCGCGCGGTACCGGGATGGTCAACGGCGCCACGCCGCCGACCCGCTCGCTACGCACGATCTGGACCATCTGCGTGGCGGTGATCTGCACCGGCCCGCGCTGCTGGCCGATGAGGCGGGCGTGGGCATCGCGGAAGACGTCGGACAGGATCCTGGCGCCTTCGGCATTCGCCGCCACGGAGTTCACCAAGGCCTCGATCTCGATGGTGCTCTTGCCCAACTCGGCGGTGGTGGCGGCGGCGATCCGCTTCGTCAGCTCCTTGAGGATCGCCGGCTCCTGGAGCACCGGGGCGGCGGCATCGGCGGTGAGATCCGGGTCGAAGACGGTGCGCTGCAACAGGAACCCGCCGGCAGCCAGGCACAGCGCTGCGTACGACAACGCGAAGAGGAATCCGGCGAGTGTTCGGCGCACGGGGGCAGTCTTGCCGATCGGCAGCCCGTTTGTCTGGCTGCGCACCGGGTCGTGCGCGGAATTTCGTCCTCCTAGACTGCTGGCGTGCAGCCGACGCTGTGGACGATGCTTCGCCGCGGCATCGTCCTGCGCTGCCCGTGGTGCGCCAGCCGAAGGACGTTCATCCACCGCTGGCTGGGCCGGCGTGATCGCTGCCAGACGTGCGGGATCCGCTGGCGGCGGGAGGCCGGGTTCGAGCTCGGCCCGATGACCCTGAACATCGCCGTCACCTTCCTGGCGGTGATCGCCGGACTCGCCGTCGGGTTGATCCTGACCGCGCCGGAGATCGCGGTCCTTCCCATCGTTGCCGCCCTCGTGGTCATCGCCGTGGTCGTTCCGGTGGTGGCGTTCCCGTTCACGTTCACCGTGTGGCTGGCTGTGGACCTGGCCGCCCGCCGACCCGGCGTGGTGGAGCTGGCCGAGGCCGCAACGCGCCGTGGCCGCCGGCGAGGCCGCGCCGGTGGCGGCCCAGCCCGGCGATGGTGCTTGATCGAACGACTGTTCGCAACTACACTGCTGTCGTTCGCTCGCGGCAGGCGAACAACCGGTCCCGTCGAGGCGTTGGCTCGGCCGAGAGGTCGCTTCACCGGGTGGTCCCAGGCAACTCTGTGACACCCCGTCTCTACGGTGCCGGTAACCGATCGGGGCTGCGGCCCCCAGCACATGAATGGCAACGAGGCAGAGACAAGGGCATGGGAAACAAGATGAGCATCGACCGCGACAAGGCGCTGGACATGGCGCTGGCCCAGATCGACAAGCAGTTCGGCAAGGGCTCGATCATGCGCATGGGGGAGAAGGGCTCGATGGCAATCGAGGCCGTCCCCACGGGCGCGCTGGCACTCGATCTCGCCCTCGGCGTCGGCGGCTTGCCCCGCGGCCGGGTCGTGGAGATCTTCGGACCGGAGTCCTCCGGCAAGTCCACCCTGGCCATGCACGTCGTGGCCGAGGCCCAGCGCAACGGCGGCATCTGCGCCTACGTCGACGCCGAGCACGCCATGGACCCGGTGTACGCCAGGGCCATCGGTGTGGACATCGACCAACTGCTCATCAGCCAGCCGGACACCGGTGAGCAGGCGTTGGAGATCACCGACATGCTGGTGCGCTCCGGCGCGCTCGACATCGTGGTCATCGACTCGGTCGCCGCACTCACCCCACGGGCCGAGATCGAGGGCGAGATGGGTGACTCCCACGTCGGCCTGCAGGCCCGCCTGATGAGCCAGGCGCTGCGCAAGCTCACCGGCAAGCCTCAACAAGACCAACACCATCTGCCATCTTCATCAACCAGCTGCGTGAGAAGATCGGCGTGATGTTCGGGTCGCCGGAGACCACCCCGGGCGGGCGGGCGCTGAAGTTCTACTCGTCGGTCCGCCTCGACATCCGCCGGATCGAGAGCATCAAGGACGGTGCCGAGGTCGTCGGCAACGCGCACCCGGGTCAAGGTGGTCAAGAACAAGGTGGCCCCGCCGTTCCGTCAGGCCGAGTTCGACATCATGTACGGCAAGGGCATCAGCCGTGAGGGCTCGCTGCTCGACATGTCGGTGGACATGGGCATCGTCAAGAAGTCCGGAGCATGGTTCACCTACGAAGGTGAGCAGCTCGGCCAGGGCCGGGAGAACGCCAAGAACTTCCTGACCGAGAACCCCGAGATCATGGTGGAGATCTCCGAGAAGGTCCGCCGCCAGGCCGGCCTCGGTGACACCGTCGACGAGTTCTCGCCCGCCGACGACGCGCCGATCGACATCGGCTGAGATGCGCGGCGTCCCTGCTCACCTCAGCGTGGTCACCCTGGGCGTCGCCGATGTCGCCCGAGCCCGAGCGTTCTACGAGTCGATCGGGTGGGCCGCTCGCGATGGATCGGACGACTCGATCAGCTTCTTTCAGATCGGTTCGGTGGTCCTCGGTCTGTTCGGCCGAGGACCGCTCGCCGCAGACGCCGGCGTCCCCGACCAGCCCACCGGGTTCGCCGCGGTGACCCTGGCGATCAACCTGGCCGACGCGGCCCTGGTCGACGCTGCCATCGAGGCCTGGCGCAATGCGGGCGGTTCGGTGGTCAAGCCGGCCCACGTCGCGGATTGGGGCGGGTACTCGGGGTACGTCGCCGACGTGGACGGGCACCTGTGGGAGATCGCCCACAACCCGTACGCTCCCGAGTGGGCGGCGCCGGCCACCTGATCGCTGGTCGGTTGGGGCGGTAGCCTCGGTCGGCGTGACTCGCAGCTACGTCGTGCGCACCTTCGGGTGCCAGATGAACGAGCACGACTCGGAGCGCATCGCCGGCGCTGCTGGAGGCCGACGGGATGACCCCGGCGACGTGACGAGTCCGAGGCCGACGTCGTCGTGCTCAACACCTGCTGCATCCGGGAGAACGCCGACAACAAGCTGTACGGGAATCTTGGGCACCTGAAGACGTGGAAAGGACCGCCGTGACGGCCGCCAGATCGTCGTCGCCGGGTGTCTCAGCCCAGAAGGACCGTGACCTCGTGGCCACCCGTGCCCCGTGGGTCGACGTCGTGCTGGGCACGCACAACGTCCATCGCACGGCGGAGCTGGTCCACCACGCCACGGTGAACGGGCCGGTCACGGAGATCTTCGACGAGGCCGTGATCGACGACCACGTGCTGTTCCCCAGTGCGCTGCCGGCCAGGCGCGACCATTCGGCTACACCGCGTGGGTGACGATTCAGATCGGCTGTGACAACTCCTGCGCGTTCTGCATCGTGCCAGCGGTGCGCGGCGCTGAGGTCTCGCGCCCCGTTCGGCGACATCATCGGCGAGATCCGCGGCCTCGCCGACCAGGGCGTCACCGAGGTGACCCTGCTCGGCCAGAACGTGAACAGCTATGGCCGGGACCTGGCCGTGGCCGCCCGCCGCGACGGCCAGCCCGGCGCCGCGCTGCGGCCGTGGTTCGCCTCCCTGCTCACCGAGGCCGCGGCGGTGCCGGGCATCCGCCGGGTGCGATTCACCAGCCCTCACCCCAAGGACATGCGCCCGGAGACATTCGACGCCATGGCCGGGTCGTCGGAGATCTGCCCGCACCTGCATCTACCCGCTGCAAACGCGGCAGCGATCGGATCCTGGCGGCGATGCACCGCGGGTACACGGGCCGAGCGGTACCTAGAGCGGCTGGACCTGGCCCGGCGGACCGTCGCCCGATCTGGCCGTGTCCACCGACATCATCGTCGGCTTCCCCGGGGAGACGGAGGACGACTTCGCCGAGACGCTCGGCCGTGGCGGCCGCGGCCGAGTTCGACTACGCCTACACGTTCGTGTTCTCGCCGCGGCCGGGCACCGAAGCCGCCGAGCTTTCCGACCGCTTCGTCGACCCCGGCGCCACCGCCGAGCGATTCCAACGCTTGCGGGTGGTGGTCGAGCGTTCGGCGCTGGCCAAGCATCGTGGCCGCATCGGCCGGGTCGAGGACGTGCTGGTGGAAGGTCCCAGCAAGAAGGACCCGTCGATCACGTCGGCGCGCACCGCCCAGAACAAGCTGGTCCACTTCCGATCGGAGTCGACGCTGCGTCCCGGGACGTACGCCTCGGTCGAGGTGACCGGCGCCGCGCCGCATCATCTCCGCGGCGAACTCCGCGAGGTGCTGGCCGAGCCTGCCCATCGCCGGCGAATCCCGGTCAACGCCGGGTGAGCGGGCCGGCGGTCGATCACCCGCTCGTCGTGCTCGGACCGACGGCCTCCGGCAAGAGCGCGGTGGGAATGGCGATCGCCGGGCGCGACCGCAGCGTCGAGATCGTCGCCGTCGACTCGATGCAGGTCTATCGGGGAATGGACATCGGCACGGCCAAGCCCACCGCCGCAGACCGCCGTGCCGTCCGCCACCACTGCCTCGACCTGGTCGATCCGGCCGACGAGTTCACCGTGGCCGACTTCGTCCGTGCCGCGCACTGGCGCGCTCGCCGACATCCACGGCCGCCGGGCGACCCCCGTGCTGGTCGCGGGGACGGGGTTGTACCTCCGGGCGATCACCGATCCGATGGATCTCCCCGGGCAGTGGCCGGACCTTCGCGCCGCGCTCGAGCAGCGAGCGGTCACCGAGGGCGCCACTGCGCTGCATGCCGAGTTGATGGTGCGGGATCCCGACGCCGCAGCACGCATCGAGCCCACCAACACCCGCCGGGTCGTGCGCGCCCTGGAGGTGACCATCGGGTCCGGCCGGCGATTCAGCGCGTTCGGCCCGGGCCTCGATCACTACCCGCCGGTGGCGTACCGCATGGTGGGCCTGCGCTGGGCCCGGCCGGCGCTGCGTCAACGCATCGCCGATCGGGTCGAGGCGATGATGCGAGCCGGGCTTCGTGACGAAGTGGTCGGCCTGGCCGCAGCAACGCTCGGGCGGACCGCCCGCCAGGCGCTGGGCTACAAGGAACTGCTGGAACACCTCGATGGCCGGTGCAGCCTCGACGCCGCGGTCGCCGACATCGTCCGGCGCACCCAGCAGTTCGCCGTCCGCCAGGAGCGCTGGTTCCGCAGAGATCCGCGCATACGCTGGATCGACATCCACCACGACCCGGTGGAGGAAACCCTCGCCGCGCTGGCCACCAGCCCGACGCCGTGACCCCATGACCGCACCGCTCTCGCTCACCAAGCATCACGCCCTCGGCAACGACTTCCTGGTCACCTTCGACACCGTCGGCGACCACGCCACCGCGCTGGCCAGGCGGATCTGCGACCGGCGGCGCGGGATCGGCGCCGACGGCCTGCTCATCGGCGCCGACGGCGCGGACCGCATCGACGGCGTGACGATGCGCTTGATCAACGCCGACGGGTCGCCGGCAGAGATGAGCGGCAACGGGATCCGCTGCTTCGCCCAGGCGCTGGCGATGCGCCGCGGCTCGATGGCCGACCAGCGCATCATCACCGACGCCGGCGTGCGCCTGGTGACCCTCGCAGCTGCCGGCCCGAACCGCATCGAGGCGACGGTGGCGATGGGGCCCGTCAGGGACCTCGACGAGACACCTGGGTGGGCCGAGATCGGGGCCGACCCGATGCGCCCGGTCGCGCACCTCAGCCTGGGCAACCCGCACTGCGTGGTCGGGGTGGAGGACGTCGCTTCGGTCGATCTCGCTGCCCTCGGTGGCCGACTTGCGCAGGTGAACGTGGAGATCGTCGAGCCGGGGCCGGCGCCCGACGCGATCACGATGCGCGTTCACGAACGCGGCGTCGGCATCACCGAGGCGTGCGGCACCGGTGCGTGCGCCAGCGCCTTCGCTGCCCGCCGGTGGGGGCTGGTGCCTGCCACGGCGTCGGAAATCGTCGTGCACATGGACGGCGGAGATGCCAGAGTTCGGTTCACCGATCAGGGCGAAGCCATCCTGACCGGGCCGGCCGACTACGTCGGCTCGGTGCGCTGGGAGATGACGCAGGGCGAATGACGAATCCGTACAACGAGGCGCTCGGCGCAACGCTCATCGAGCGATCCAAGCGGGAGACCATCGTGCTGGTCGGCGTCACCCTGGCCCACCACACCGACGCCGAGACCGAGGCCAGCCTTGACGAACTGGCCCTGCTGATCGACACGGCCGGCGCCGACGAGGCGGCGCGGCCGATGCAGCGCCGAGACACCCCGGACCACACCTGGTTCATCGGCAAGGGCAAGGCCGAGGAGTTCCGCGAGATCTGCCTGGCCGTCGACGCCGACACGGTCGTGTTCGACAACGACCTCTCGCCAGCCCAGCAGTACAACCTGGAGAAGCTGCTCGGGCGAACGGCCATCGACCGCACCGCGGTGATCCTCGACATCTTCGCCCAGAACGCCCACACCCTGGAGGGCAAGGCCCAGGTCGAGCTGGCGCTGCTGCGCTACCGGCTGCCGCGGTTGCGGCGCGGGGCCACCGCGAAGCTCTCCCAACAGCGCGGTGGCGTCGGGGCCCGGTTCGGTAGCGGCGAGACCAAGCTCGAGGTCGACCGCCGGCGGATCAAGAACCGCATCGCCAAACTCGAGACCGACCTGCGTGAACTCCAGGCGACGCGGCGCTCTGCAGCGCAAGGGGCGAGCGCGCGGTGGGCTGACCAACGTGTCGATCGTCGGCTACACCAACGCCGGCAAGAGCACCCTGCTCAACCGGCTGACCAACGCCGGGGTGTTGGTGGAGGACCGCCTGTTCGCCACGCTCGATCCCACGACCCGCCGCCTGGCTCTGCCGGGCGGCGAGCCGGTGCTGCTGTCCGACACGGTCGGGTTCGTCCGCCGCCTGCCACACGGCCTGATCGAGGCGTTCAAGAGCACGCTGGAGGTGGCCAGCGGCGCCGACCTGCTGGTGCATCTGGTGGACAGCACCGCCGTCGATCCGGAGGGCCAGATCGCCGCGGTGCGCACCGTGCTGGCCGAGATCGATGCCGGCGGGGTGGCCGAGTTGCTGGTGTTCAACAAGTCGGACCAGGTTCCCGACGTTGCCGCCCAACTGGAGCGCACCCATCAGGGGTCGGTGGCCGTCAGCGCCAGAACCGGCGATGGCATCGACCGCCTGCTCGTCACCATCGCCGACCGGGTCCGCTCGATGGCCAACGTGGTCGAACTGGTCGTCCCCTATGAGCGCGGGGACATCCTCGCGGCCCTGCATCGCGAGGGCGACGTCGTGTCCAGCGCCAACGAGGACACCGGGATGCGAGTCAGGGCCCGGCTGGACGCAGCCAGCGCCGGGCGGTTGTCGCAGTACGTCGTCGGCGGCGGCGGATCGGGCAGGATGGACGGGTGAGTTCTGCCGACGACGGCTTCGTTCCCCCGCCCTACCCCTACGACCGCCTCGACCAACTGATCAAGGTCGCCGCGGCGTTGCCCGGTGGGGCGGTCGATCTGTCGATCGGCACGCCGTGTGACCCGCCGCCCGCCGAGGTCATCGCTGCCCTGGCGACGTCGAATCTGGAACGTGGCTACCCGCCCAGCATCGGCACTGATGCCCTGCGGTCGGCCATTCACGGCTGGATGCGCCGGCGCTTCGACATCGATGTGCCCCTCGCCCAGATCGCCGCCTGCGTGGGCACCAAGGAGTTCGTCGCCTCCACCCCGCAGTACCTGCGGCTCCGTACACCCGTCCGGGACACCGTCTTGTACCCGGCGGTGTCCTATCCCACCTACGAGATGGGGGCGATCCTCGCCGGATGCCGGGCGGTTCCCGTCCCACCGCTGCCCGGCGGTGGGATCGACCTGTCGGCCATCGCGGCCGACGACGCCGCCCGGGCGCTGCTGCTGTGGGTGAACAGCCCGTCGAATCCCACCGGTGCGCTCAGCGACCTGGACGCCGCTGCCGCGTGGGGTCGGGCCAACGACGTGCCGGTGTTCAGCGACGAGTGCTACGTCGAGTTCACCTGGGACGGGCCGCCACGAACGATCCTGGCATCGGGCGCCGAGGGTGTGGTGGCGGTGCACTCGCTGTCCAAACGATCGAACCTGGCCGGTGTGCGTGTGGGGTTCTATGCCGGCGACGCCGAACTGGTGCACTACCTGCGCGAGGTTCGCAAGCATGCCGGGCTCATGGTGCCCGGTCCCGCCCAGGCCGCCGGGACCGTGGCGCTGGACGACGACGATCACGTGCGCGCCCAGCGCGAGCGGTACCGCCACCGCCTGGAGCGACTCTCCAGCGTGTTGGGCCGTTGGGCGGGGATCGAGGTCCCGCAGCCCGCGGGCGGCTTCTACCTGTGGTTCGACGCCGAGGATGGTTGGGGGTTCGCCGAACGGTTGGCCGCCGCCGGAGGTGCGGTGGTGTCGCCGGGTGAGTTCTACGGCGCCGCCGGCGCGGGTAAGGTCCGCGTCGCCGTGGTGCAACCCGATGCCATGGTGGAACTCGTCGCCCAACGGCTAGGGGTCAGCTGAATGTCGTCGTCGCCGCCACCACCTCCCCCGCCGGGCGGGCCGCCGCGGGCCGCGCCGCACCCCGGTCGCGCAGCACCGGGAACGGCGTGGGCGCCCACCCCCGTCCCACCTCCGCCACCCACCAGCCGTTCGACGATCGTCAGCGGTCCGCAGGCGGCCCGTGGACGCCGCCGCGCCGGCCTCGTCGTCGCCGGGGTCGGTGTCGTGCTCGTCGGCCTGGCCGCCGGTGGCGGACTGGCCCTTCTCGGCGATTCCCGGGCAACGGATGCCGCCGAGCGACTGGCCAGGGCATCGGTCGGCTGCTCCACCGCGTTGCAGGTGGACGAGCCGGGCACGTTCAACGTGTACGTGGAATCCAAGGCCGTCCTGCTGGATGCAGACGGGTCCTGTGCCGGATCGCCCACCGCCGTCGACCACGGCGCCGGCGACCCCGAGACCCCGCGGCTGAGCCTGACCGACGCCGGCGGATCGCGCCTCGCGATCGCCTCTGACAGCGGTGAGTCCTACGACCTCGACCGGTTCGTCGGGGCGCGCATCGGGACCTTCGAGGTCAGCGAACCAGGGACGCTGACGCTCACGGTCGACGGTGCTGATCATGACGTCGTGGTGGCCGTTGGGGCCAAGGACCACTCACCGGCACGGCTGCTGACCACGCTGCGGACCGCGGGTGGGGGAGCGGCGGTGCTGGGCGCGCTGGTGGGCCTTCCACTGGTGCTGATCGGGCTTCGCCGCCGGCCGCTCCCCGCCGGTGGTCGGCGCGGCGCCGGGCAGGGAGCCATCTGGCAGCCCGGCATGGGGCCATCCGGACCGGGTCCGATGGCGCCTCGTGGCCCGGCGGGCCCACCGGGCCCACCGCCGCCTCCGCCTCCTGCCAGGACCTCAGCTCCGCCACCCCCGCCGCCATCGAGCGGATGGGGGCCGACTCCCTGAGCGGCGCCGTCAGAGGCGGCGCAGCACCGTCACGACGCGCCCGAACACCTGCACCTGATCCGCGGGGAAGGTCATCGGCTCGAACCGCGTGTTCGCCGGCATCAGCGTGACGGTGCCCGCTGCCGGTTGGAAGAACTTCACGGTGGCTTCCTCGCCCGGGATGCCGGCGACCACCATCTCGCCACGCTCGGCCGTGGCCTGGGCCCGGGCGACGACGAAGTCACCGTCGAGGATCCCGGCCTCGATCATCGACTCACCGCGGACCCGCAACATGAACAGATCACCGGCACCGGTGAAGTCCTCCGGCAGCGGGAACAGGTCTTCCACGTTCTCCTGGGCAAGCACGTCGGCCCCGGCTGCCACGTCACCCACGAGCGGCACGTGTCGGACCGGCCGGCGCTCGATGGCCGCGCCGGACGACGGGTCGAAGCGCACCTCGAGGGTGCGCGGCTTGCTGGCGTCACGCTTCAGAAAACCCATGCGCATCAGTGAGTTGAGATGCGAGTGCACCGTCGACGGCGACGTCAACCCGACCGCCTCGCCGATCTCGCGCACGCTGGGCGGGTAGCCGCGCTCACGCATGCTGGTCTCGATCACGTCGAGAATGCCGCGCTGACGTGCGGTGAGGCTGGGGGACGGGGTGTGCTCGGCCATGCCGGCAGCGTACGCCCGTTCGACCGAAGAGTCAAACATCTGTTCGGCAACAGATGTTCGATCGAGGGGTTGACGGGAACGTCTGTTCGTGATTCACTACGAACGACTGTTCGTCGTACGGTCGTTCGACTGTCCGGCGAGACCGAGACCCAACCGCCGTCTGACGGCCCAACCAACTGTGTGAGACCCCGCTGGCACGCTGCCCGCATCGCCAGTCCAGCTCACCACCACGACCTGAAGGAGCCCACCATGAGCATCGCCGTCGCCACCCAGGTTCCCTTCGTCGTCGCCCCGGTCAGGGTGCGCCGCCGGCACTCCGTGGGTCAGCGCCCGATCCACCAACAGGTCTACGTGCGCCGCCGCGTCGCGGTGCTCACCGTCGCCGTCCTGGCCGCCATCCTCCTGTGGTTGGCCGGCGGCGCGCTGTTGACGAGCCGCGGGGGTGCCCCTGCCTCCACCCCCGTGGTTCGTCAACCGGCCGCCTCGGCCCCGGCTACCTATCAGGCCCAGCCAGGCGATTCGCTGTTCTCCATCGCCCGCCAGTTCCACGGGTCCGTGCCCACCATGGCGTACGTGGACCAACTCGTGCGGCTCAATGGAGGCGTCACCATCGACGTCGGCCAGCAGATCCGCCTGCCGTAGCGGCGCACCAACAGGCGGTAGCCTGCCCGGAATGCGCTGCCCGAGGTGCCGCACGACGGACACCAAAGTGATCGACTCTCGCGATGCCGAGGAGGGCTCGACGATCCGCCGGCGGCGGGCCTGTCCCGCCTGCCAGCACCGTTTCACCACCTATGAGCGTCTCGAGGAAGTGCCGCTGATGGTGGTCAAGTCCAACGGACGCAGGGAACCCTTCGACCAGAGCAAGATCGTCGCCGGTGTTGCCGCGGCCTGCAAGGGGCGACCGGTGCCGGGCGATCGCATCGCCCAACTGGCGGTCGGGTTGGAGGACACCATGCGTCTCCACGGTCCCGACGTCAGCACCCAGGACATCGGCCGCGAGGTGCTGGAGCGCTTGCGTGACCTCGACGAGGTCGCCTACCTGCGGTTCGCCTCGGTGTACAAGGGGTTCGACGGCGCGGCCGACTTCCAGCGCGAGCTGGTGTTGATGAAAAGGCCGGCCCCGTCAGCGGCGCGGACGAATCCAGCGGCTGAAGACGAAGCCGTCGTCCTCTAGGACGTGGGCCAACTCGAACCGAGCGGCCAAGCGGGTCGCCCCGTGCAGCAGCCGCGGCCCAGGCCCGCCCGCCAGCATCGGCGAGGTGGTCACGTTCAGCTCGTCGATCAGATCCTCGTCGGCCAGCGCGGCGTTCAACGTCGGCCCGCCCTCTGCCTGGACGAGGTTGCCGTCCAGCATGCCCAGCGCCTGGGGGAGGTCGACGCGGTCCACCCCGGCACGGATGGTCTCGACATCCACGGCCGGTGCGTTGACGGGGAGGACCAGCAGGCCGGCCCCCGACGTGAACAGTGGCGTGGTGGTGTCCACCCGCCCGCTGGTGCTGACGCACCGCGATGCGCTGGCCTTGCTTTCTCGGCGGCCCGTAGCCCTCGGCGCGCACCGTGCCGGCGCCGACCAGGATCACGTCGGCCAAGGAGCGCAGCGCCGCCAGCACCGCCACATCGGCCGGGCTGGACAGCCCGCCGGAGACGTCGTCGAGGACCGTGGAGCCGTCGATGCTGGCCACCATGCACACCGCCACGTACGGGCGGCCGACGGGGCGGCGGCGCTCGGCGCGGTAGGCGTCGACCGCGGTGATCGACGCCAGCGGATCAGGGAACAGGCGGCGCACTGGTCAGAACGACGACGAGGCGCCGCCCGCGCCGCCCCCGACGACGTGCTGGATGACGTCGAAGGCCAGCAGCGACGCGCCGGTGGACACCGGCCGGGCGGCGGCCTGCGCCTGGCTCGCTGATGGGCCACCCGTGTGGCTCGCTGATGGGCCACCCGTGTGGCTCGCTGATGGGCCACCCGTGTGGCCGTGCTGAAACGCCTGGCTGTTCATCCATGCCTGGAACGATTCTTCGCTGTCCCAGCGGGTGTAGACGAAGTAGCGCGTCTCGCCCTCGGTGGGGCGTAGCAGCTGGAACTCCTCGAATCCCGGCTGGTTCTCCACGCTGCGGGCCCGCGCCGCGAAGCGAGCCTCCAGCTCCGGGCCGGCACCGGCGGGCACTTCGATGGCATTGATCTTGACGACGCTCATCGGCTCATCCTCGCCGGGGTGCCCGGCTTTGACAACACCTGCGAGAATGACCCATGACCGCGACCGACGCCCTGCCCGATGGAACACGCACCGCGATCCGTACCTGCCCGCTGTGTGAGGCCGGGTGCGGGTTGGAGATCACCGTGCGCGACCAGCAGGTGGTGCGGATTCGCGGCGACCGTGACGACGTCTTCAGCCGAGGCTTCATCTGCCCCAAGGGGAGCACGCTCAAGCAGCTCCACGAGGACCCCGACCGTCTGCGCCGCCCGCTGATCCGCCGTGACGGTGTCCATGTCGAGGTCACCTGGGAGGAGGCCTGGGAGGAGGTGCGCCGTCGCCTCGGCTGAGTTCTTCGCCCGCCACGGCCGCGCGGCGATGGCCACCTACCACGGCAACCCCATCGCACACAGCCTCGGCGCGATGGTCTACTCCCGCCCCTTCAGCCAGGCCCTCGGCAACACGGTGCGGTTCACGGCCTCGACGGTCGACCAGCTACCCCGTCAGGTGGCCTCGGGGTTCGTGTTCGGGAGCTCGGCGGCAGTGCCGGTGCCCGACGTGGACCACACCGACCTGCTCGTCGTGATCGGGGCCAACCCGATGGTGTCCAACGGCAGCCTGTGCACCGCCCCGGACTTCCCCGGCCGCCTCCAGCGGCTGCGTGAGCGCGGCGGCCGCCTGGTCGTCATCGACCCGGTGTGCACCAAGACCGCCGAGCAGGCCGATCTCTGGCTGGCGATCCGCCCGGGCACCGACGCGCTGGCGCTGGCGGCGATGATCACCGAACTGCACGCGGCTGGGCGGATCGAGACCGGCGCACACCTCGCCGAGCACCTCTCCGGCCTCGACGAGGCGCTCGCCGCCCTGGCCCCGTTCACCCCGGAGTCCGTCACCGCCCGGGTCGGTGTCCCCGCCGCGGACCTCCGTGCGCTTGCCGGGCAGCTCGCCGACGCGCCCACCGCGGCGGTGTACGGGCGGATCGGGACGACGACGTCGGGGTTCGGCACCGTCACCTCGTGGCTGATCGACGTGCTCAACACCGTCACCGGCAACCTCGACCGCCGTGGCGGGTCGATGTTCCCGCTGCCCGCTGCCGCGGCGGCGTGGGGCGGGTCGAACCGCACCGGGTTCAGCCTGGGGGAGCGGCGCAGCCGGGTCAGCGGGCACCAGGCGGTGCTGGGCGAGATTCCGGCGGCGGCGATGGCCGAGGAGATCGTCGTGCCGGGGGAGGGCCAGATTCGTGGCCTGGTGACGATGGCCGGCAACCCGGTGCTGTCCACGCCGCACAGCCGGCAACTCGACGCCGCCCTCGACGAGTTGGAGCTGATGATCTCGGTCGACATCTACCTCAACGAGACGACCCGCCACGCCGACGTCATCCTGCCTCCGCCTTCACCGCTGCAGCGCAGTCACTACGACCTGGCGCTGTTGCCATTCGCCGTGCGCAACGTGGCCAACTACAGCGACCCCGTCCTCGACCGCGGCGCCGACGAGCCCGACGAGTGGGAGATCATCGCCAAGCTGGCGCTGCTGGCCCAGGGCGCGCCGGCCGACGCCGATCCACATCTGGTCACGGGTCTGGTGGTCGCAGCGCTGCTGCGTTCGGCGGTGGAAGCCCCGGGATCGCCCGTCCACGGCCGGTCGGCCGACGAACTGGACGCGGCGCTGGGCGACGAGCAGGGTCCGGCACGGATCCTTGACGTCATGCTCCAACTGGGCCCCTACGGGGCCGGGTTCGGCGCCGACCCGGACGGGCTGTCGTTGGCCAACCTCGCGCGAGCACCCCCACGGCGTCGATCTCGGGCCGCTGCAGCCGCGGATCCCCGACGTGCTGCACACCACGCAGCGGGTGTGTCGAGTTGGCGCCCGCGCCGATCATCGCCGACGTCGCCCGCCTGGCGGCGGTGCTCGCCGAGCCCGTGCCCGACGCGGTGCTGGTGGGCCGGCGTCACCTGCGCAGCAACAACTCGTGGATGCACAACCTCGGGGTCCTGGTCCGCGGGCCGGGACGCTGCACCCTGCAGGTCCACCCCGACGACGCCGCCCGGTGGGGTCTCGTCCACGGGGCGTCGGCCGTGGTGACCAGCCGGGTCGGCTCGGTGGAGGCGCCCGTGGAAGTGACCGACTCGATCCGCACCGGGGTGGTCTCCCTGCCCCACGGGTGGGGCCACGACGCGCCCGGCACCCGCCAGCGCATCGCCAGCGAGCACGCCGGGGTCAACAGCAACGTGCTGACCGACGAGCGGGCCATCGACCCGCTGTCGGCGACGTCGACCCTGAACGCCATCCCGGTGACGATCACCCCTGGTCCGGCCGGGTGAGGGCGGTGCTCGGCCCGCGTGCTGTGGATAACCCTGTGGGCGCAGAGGCGCATTCACCCACAGGGTGCGGTGCCGTCATCGGCCGTTCACATTGGCCACACAGGGCAATTCACAGGTTGTGCCCCTTCCAATGCACAACCCCGTGGCCGTATCGTGAGCGCCGTTCGTCGGCGGCACGGAGCGTGGATGGAACAGCAAGCGGTGGGGCGGGGTTCGGTCGATGACCTGCCGTCCCTCCCGTTGCTGCGGAGGCAAGGTCTCAGGACCTACGACTCCGTGCCGCCGGCGAGTTTGTTGGGAGTGGCACTTGACAACGACGTAACTACAATGCTGTAGTTACCCCTCTCTTGTGGTGGGAGGGCCCCCAGCCCGCCATTTCCCCCCACATCTTGTGTCTCGAACGTTTGCTCAGCACCTCACCTCGAACAGGAGCACCACATGTCCCTCGCCTCGGATCGCCTGGCCATCGGCATCACCCGGCACTTCACCGCGCCGGGCGAGCACCCCTACGACCAGGTGGCCTGGGAGCGCCGCGACGCCAGGATCTCCAACTACAAGGACGGTTCGGTCGCCTTCGAGCAGCTCGACGTCGAGTTCCCGGTCACGTGGTCGCTGAACGCGACCAACATCGTCGCCCAGAAGTACTTCCGCGGCACCCTGGGCACCCCGCAGCGGGAGACCTCGCTGCGCCAGGTCATCGACCGCGTCGCCGACACGATCACCCAGTGGGGCGTGGAGGGCGGGTACTTCGCCGGCACCGCCGAGACGGAGGCCTTCCGTGACGAGCTGAAGTACATCCTGGTCACCCAGCGGGCGGCGTTCAACAGCCCGGTGTGGTTCAACATCGGGGTCAAGGGTGTTCCCCAGCAGGCCAGCGCCTGCTTCATCCTCGCCGTCGAGGACACCATGGACGGGATCCTCAACTGGTACAAGGAGGAGGGCGTCATCTTCAAGGGCGGCTCCGGCTCGGGGATCAACCTGTCGAACATCCGCTCCAGCTACGAGCTGCTCAACGGCGGTGGCACGGCCAGCGGGCCGGTGAGCTTCATGCGCGGCGCCGACGCCTCGGCCGGGACCATCAAGTCGGGCGGCAAGACCCGCCGGGCGGCCAAGATGGTCATCCTCAACGTCGACCACCCCGACGTCGAGGAGTTCATCTGGTGCAAGGTCGAAAGAGGAGAAGAAGGCCCGCGTGTTGCGCGACGCCGGCTTCGACATGGACCTCGACGGCGCCGACTCGTTCAGCATCCAATACCAGAACGCCAACAACTCGGTACGCGTCAGCGACGAGTTCATGCAGCGCCGTGGTCGAACGACGAGGACTGGACGTTCCGCGGCCGTGCTCGACGGCCAGCCCCGTTCGCACCGTCCCGGCCCGTGACGTGTGGCGCCAGATCGCCACCGCGGCGTGGGAGTGCGCCGACCCCGGCCTGCAGTTCGACACCACGATCAACCGTTGGCACACCGCCCATGCGTCGGGACGGATCAACGGGTCGAACCCGTGCTCGCGAGTACATGCACATCGACAACTCGGCCTGCAACCTGGCGTCGATCAACCTGCTCAAGTACCTCGACGAGGCCAAGGAGTTCGACGTCGAGGCCTACATGCACACCGTCGAGGTCGATCTTCACCGCCCAGGAGATCCTCGTTGGACGGCGCGGACTATCCCACCGAGAAGATCGGCGAGAACAGCCGCAAGTTCCGCCAGCTCGGTATCGGCTACGCCAACCTCGGCGCCTTGCTGATGGCCCTCGGCCTGCCCTACGACAGCGCCGACGGTCGGGCCTGGGCGGCCGCGCTCGACCTCGCTGATGACCGGTCACGCCTACGCCACCAGTGCCCGCACGGCCAGCCGCATGGGCCCGTTCGCCGGGTTCGACGAGAACGAGTCGCACATGCTCAACGTCCTGCGCATGCACCGCGATGCCAGCCATCGAGATCGAGGGCGTCGAGGCCGTCCCGTCCGAACTGGTCCTGGCCGGTCAGCAGGCATGGGACGCAGCGGTGCGTGACGGCGAGGAGTACGGCGTGCGCAACAGCCAGGCCTCGGTGCTGGCGCCGACCGGCACGATCGGGCTGATGATGGACTGCGACACCACCGGGATCGAGCCGGACCTCGGCCTGGTCAAGTTCAAGAAGCTCGTCGGCGGCGGGACGATGGTCATCGTCAACCAGACCATCCCGCGGGCGCTGCGCAAGCTGGGCTACACCGCACCGCAGATCGACGAGATCATCGCCTACATCGACACCAACAAGTCGATCCTCGGGGCGCCGCACCTGGCGCCCCAGCACGTGGCGGTGTTCGCCTGCTCGATGGGCGACAACACCATCCACTACGAGGGGCACGTGCGGATGATGGGCGCGGTCCAGCCCTTCCTGTCGGGCGCCATCTCCAAGACGGTCAACATGCCAGAGGAGGCCACGATCGAAGACGTCGAGGCCGCTGCACCTGCTGTCGTGGGAGCTCGGCCTGAAGGCGGTGGCCATCTACCGCGACAACTGCAAGGTCGCCCAGCCGCTGTCGACGGCAAAGAAGGACGACGCGCGCCGAGGCGCCCCAGGCGCCTCAGGCCCCGGCGGTCACCCAGGTGATCGAGAAGATCGTCGAGAGGATCGTCCCCCATCCGGTGCGCCAGAAGCTGCCGCGGTCACGCCGTAGCCGCACCTTCGAGTTCCGCGTCGCCGACTGCAAGGGCTTCGCCACCATCGGCGAGTACGCCGACGGCCGCCCCGGCGAGATCTTCCTGACCGTCTCCAAGCAGGGCTCCACCCTGTCGGGGATCATGGACGCCTTCGCCAAGAGCATCAGCTACGGGCTGCAGTACGGCGTGCCTCTGCGGGCCTTCGTCGAGGCCTTCGTCAACAGCCGCTTCGAGCCCGCCGGGATGACCGATGACCCGGACATCCGCTTCGCCAGCTCGATCATGGACTACCTGTTCCGCCGCCTCGGGCTGGAGTACCTGAGCTACGACGAGCGTGCCGAGTTGGGCATCTTCTCGATCGACGAGCGCACGCAGCCCACCCTGCCCGGCGTGGAGGAGAGCGTGATCGAGACACACACCGGCTCGGAGATGGTCGCCGACCCGAAGTCCGTTCCGTCGGTCGCCGAGTTCGCCCAGCAGATGGATCTCGGCCTGGCGTCCCCGGCGCCGAACAACGACGTCACCAACCCGGGCGGCATCCAGCGCCCGGCGGCCCGCGTCAGCGACGCACCGATGTGCATGCAGTGCGGCGTGCAGATGATCCGCGCCGGCTCCTGCCACGCCTGCCCGAGTTGTGGCAACACCAGCGGCTGCAGCTGACGCCCGGCCGAGCTCCACCATCGAGCTCACGCCCGCGACCGCCTTGTAGTCTGCGGGCGGAGGCGGGCGTGGCACGACGGTCGAGGTGGGCGTACATCATCGTGGCGTTGGCTGTCGTCGGCCTGCTCGTCGCCGAATCGAACGGACCGAGGCGAGTACCTGGCGCGCTGGCGCCGGTCCGGGCGCCGTCGACGGCGCCGCCGGCTGGCGCCGAACCGGTGGCCTCGACGCAGCCCTCGGTCGGCGCGGCTCCACGCAGGCCCGGCAAGCCCGGATCCTTCACCATCGCCGCCACGGGGGACATCCTCCCGCACCGGTCGCTGCTGCTCACCCTGCAGCGCCGAACGGGTGAGCTGGACATCGACGGCTCGTTCGAGGAGATCAAGCCGCTGATCAGTGGCGCCGACCTGGCGATCTGCCACGTCGAGGGGGCCATGCTGGCCGAGGGCGAGCGCCTGCGGCCGAGCGAGATCCTCGGCACCCCACCGGTGTGGCTGCGGGAGATCAAGCGGGCCGGCTACGACCGATGCTCCACGGCATCCAACCACTCCCTCGACGGTGGCCTGCCCGGCGTCGATGCCACCGTGGCGGCGTTCGCCGAGTACGGGCTCGGCCAGTCAGGCGTCGCCAGCAGCGCCGAGACCGTGCTGCCTGCGCTCGAAACGGTGAACGGGATACGCGTCGCTCACCTGAGCTACACCTACGGCTTCGACTACGGCCGCCTGCCAGCCGACGAACCGTGGCGGGCCAACGTGATCAAACCGCAGCGGATCATCGCCGACGCCAAGGCGGTGCGCGCCAAGGGGGCCGACGTCGTCATCCTCAGCCTGCACTGGGGCAACACGCAGTGGATCAAGCAGTCCCCGTTCCAGCTGTCGGTGGCCGAGGAGGTGACCAGGAGCGGCCAGGTCGACCTGATCATCGGGGCCCACACGCACCTGATCCAGCCGATCAGCCAGGTCAACGGGGTGTGGGTGGTGTGGGGGATGGGCGACTTGCTGACCAACCACCCGGTCAACCGGAAGTGGGGGCCGGGCACGCAGGATGGGATCATCGTCACCTCCACGATCCGGCGCGCCGCCGACCACCGGATCGTGGTGGAGCGCCCGGTGGCCCACCCGACGTGGTGCGACAAGCAGCACGGCTACACCGTGCGCCTGGCCGCCCCCGGTGAACGGGCCAGCGGATTGCCGGCGGCGACGATCCGTGGTCTGGATCAGTCGTACGCCCGCACCAAACGGGTCCTCGGCGCCTTCTTGCCGTAGCCGAGTCCTGGCGTCACTACATCGCCTCGACCTTCGGCATGATCTCGTGGGTCAGCCGCTTGAGGTCGTCGAGGGTCTTGCTGACGGGGACGTCCTGGAACGGCGGCCAGAGCAGGGGCATGGTCAGCCCGGCTTCGCGGTAGCGCTTGAGGTTGTCGGTGATCTGGCCGGCGGTGCCCACCAGCAGGTTGCTGAGCTTGCCGTTGGGCGTCTGGTCGGTCTCCTCGTCGGTGATGACGAACCAGATCATGCTGCACATCTCCAGATCATCCACCGTGCGGGCGGTGCCGAGGGCGCTGAGCTCCTGGCCGATGGCGGTGCGCCACTCCCGCAGTTCCTCGGGCGTGTCCTGGATCCCGATCCAGCCGTGCAGGCCGTACGTGGCGATGCGCTTGGCCGAGCGCTTCGGGTCCTTCAGACCGCTGAAGTAGATCGGCGGGTGCGGTTGCTGGATGGGCTTGGCGCCGAACCCGCAGCGGTCGAAGTCGGCGAACTCGCCGTGGTACTCGAACACGTCGTTGGTCCAGATGCCCTGCATGATCTCGATCGTCTCGCGCACGTGCTGGTGACGCCGAGGGAAGATGTGGCTGGCGCTGGCCGCGGCGAACTCCTCGGGCATCCACCCTGAGCCGATCCCGACGTTGATGCGTCCGTTCGACAGCTGGTCGACGGTGGCGATCTCGGCGGCGAGGACACCCGGCGCACGGTACGGGGTGTCGGTGATGCTCATGCCGATGCGCAACGTGGTGGTCTTGGCCGCCAGCCACGGGATCAACGGCCAGCCCTGGAGGAACTGGCCGCGGGCGGATACGGGGAGGGCCCTGGGGAACTGGGTCATCATCCCGAACGGGTACTGCAGCTCCTGGCGGTCCGACGCCTCCGGGACGACGATGCGGTCCAGGGTCCAGACGGAGTCGAACGCCAACTCCTCGGCGAGGCTCGTCAACTCGGCGAGCTCATCGACGGTCACGTGGTCACGGAAGTTCGGCAGGTACAGCGCCAGCTTCATGCGGGGTCCTCCTCGGTGCGCAGCAGATCGCGCAGCTCACGCTTGACGACCTTGCCGTAGTTGTTGGTGGGAAGTGTGTCGACGAAACGGTAATCCTTCGGTCGCTTGTACCGAGCGATGTGGTCCAGGCAGGTCCGGTCGAGGTCGGCGGAGGTGGGCGGGGTGCTGCCCTCGGTGGACACGACGAAGGCGACGACGGCCTCGCCCCACTCCGGGTCGGGGCGCCCGACGACGGCCGCGGCCCGCACCCCCGGGTGGCGCAGCAGGGCCTCTTCCACCTCACGGGGATAGATGTTCATCCCCCCGCTGATGATCAGGTCCTTGGATCGATCGCGCAGGGTCAGGTAGCCGTCGCTGTCGAAGCTGCCCACGTCGCCGGTGTGCAGCCACCCGGCGCGGATCGCCTCGGCAGTCGCCTCCGGTTGGTTCCAGTACCCGGCCATGACCACATCGCCGCGGACCACCACTTCGCCGATCTCGCCGGTGGGCAGGGCGCTGCCGTCCTCGCCAACCACGCGCACCTCCACGTCCGTGCGGGGCACGCCGACGCTCTGCAACCGCTCCTTCCAGCGCGGGTGGGAGCGGTCGGCGTGGTCGTGCCTTGGACAGGCCGGTGATCGTCATCGGGGTCTCGCCCTGCCCGTAGATCTGCGCCAGGCGCGGGCCGAACACGCCGAGGGCGTCCTCCAGGTCGGCCAGGTACATGGGCGCGCCGCCGTAGATGATCGTCTTCAGGTGGCCGAGGTCCGCGGCGGACGACGGCCGGGTCCGAGGCCAGCCGCTTCACCATCGTGGGCGCGGCAAACAGCGACATCCCGGCCCACCGTCCGAGGAGGGCGGCGATCTCCTCGCCGTCCACCCCGCCGGAGTGCGGGCACGACGCTGACGCGCGCCGCGGGCGACGTGCGGCAAGCCGTACAGCCCGGACCCGTGCGACAGGGGAGCGGCGTGGAGGATGCAGTCCTGCGGCATCAACTGGTCGATGTCGGCGAAGTAGCTGAGCGTCATCATCAACAGGTTGCGGTTGGTCAGCGCCGCGCCCTTCGGTCGTCCGGTGGTGCCGCTGGTGTAGAAGAGCCAGGCTGGATCGTCGCGGTTCCCGATCGGCGAGTGGCATCGCCGCGGCCTCGGTGAGCCGCTCCCACCGCTCGCCCGGGCGCCACCACGGCGGCCGCGTGACGAGCCAAGCGCTGCGCCCAGCGACTCGACGTCGTCGGCGTGGTCGTCGTCGGTGACCACCGCGGTCGAGCCGCTGTGGTCGAGGATGTAGGCGATCTCGTCACGGTGCAGCCGGGCGTTGACCGGCACCGCGACCAGACCGGCGTGCCAGATGGCGAACAGCGCCTCGAGGTACTCGGGACGGTTGCGCATCACGATCGCCACTCGATCACCGGGTCGCAGCCCGAACTCGTCACGCAGGCCGCCCGCCGCCTGCGGCGGTCCGCGCCGCGAACTGCTGCCCACGTGGCGTGGACTCGCTCGCCGTCGGCCAGCGCCGGCTCGCCGGGGCGGCGGTGGCCGTGACGCTCCACCCAGGCGGCCGGGTTCATCGGTTCACCAGCCGGGTCGGTGTTGCGTTCTGGCCCCGGTCATGCGTGTTCCCCACGTCGAGGCACAGTACCGGTCGGGCGCTCGGCGGGTCCGCATGAGAGGGTCGGTACTGTGCTGGCGGTGAGACTCTCCGAGAGCGAGGCGATGGCCAGGTTGGCGTCGGGCGATCACGGGGTGCTGTGCACGCTCCATCCGGCTCGAGGGGTGGACGCCGTGCCGGTGGTGTACGTGATGGACCGAGGTTGGGTGGGCGTTCCGGTCGATCTGGTGAAGCCGAAGGGGTCGACACGCCTGCAGCGCGAGCACAACCTGCGGGCCGACCCACGGGCCACGCTGCTGATCGAGCACTGGGACCGCGCCGACTGGGCTCGGTTGTGGTGGGTGCGCGCCGAGCTGCGCTGGCAGGACGACGCCGACGTCGGCTGCGCCGACGGGCTCGCCGCTCGTCTGGCGGGCAGCTTCGCGCAGTATCGGGACCGGCCCTTCGAGCGGATCCTGGTCTTTCGCGTCCTCGCCGCGGTGGGGTGGTCGGGGAGCGGGGCCAGCACCGGCCCGGCGGCCGCTTCCGGGCCCGGACCCGTGCTCCCGTAGTCTCGAAGCATGAGCTCCCCGATGGGCATGGTGACGACCGAGGTGTCCGGACCGGTTCTGGTGGTCCGGGTGGACGACGGCAAGGCCAACGCGTCGACGCGCCAGGCGATCGGCGAGATCATCGCCGCCGTCGAGCGCGCCGAAGTCCGACGACGGGATTCGGGCGATCGCCCTGCTGGGCCGGCCGGGTCGCTTCAGTGGTGGGTTCGACCTCTCGGTGATGCGCGGCGGCGACATCGGGGCGATCAGCGCGCTGGTGAGCGACGGTGGTGATCTGGTCCGGCGCTTGTACGGCGCTTCGGTGCCGGTGGTCGCCGGCTGCACGGGCCACGCCGTGGCGGCCGGAGCGCTGGTGCTGCTCGGCTGTGACGTGCGCATCGGCGCCGACGTGGAGTGCAAGATCGGACTCAACGAGGTGGCCATCGGCTTGGTGCTCCCGGAGTGGGCGTTCACGATCGCCGAGGCGCGCCTGGATCGTTCTGCGATGCAGGGCGCAGTCGTGGCGGCGCAGCTCACCGGCCCGGCCGGGGCGGTGCGCGCCGGGTACCTCGACGAGGTGGTGCCCGCAGACGAACTGGAAGCCACGACATTGGCTCGGGCCGCATCGCTGGCCGAGTTGCACCCCGCTGCCTACCGGCTGACGCTGCGACGCCTGCGCGCTGGGGTGCTCGACACGTTGGCAGCCCAGGTGGAAGCGGACCGGTCGGGCGGAGCGGTGCCCGGGGTCGACTGAGGCGGTTGTCGCAGTCGACCGCGGGTGCGGCCCGCCTGCCAGCTCAGTGGGCGTCGACGAACAGGCAGAACTCGTTGCCGTCGGGATCTGCCATGACACGCCACTCGAAGTCGCCGGCATGGCGGATCTCGACCAGGCGCCCGCCGGCCCGCTCGACGATGGCCTGGGCGTCGTCCAGGTCGTCGACGCCGATGTCCACGTGCGTCTCGGTGTGCCGGGCGAGCTTCTCGGCGACTCGCTGGATGGCGACGGCCACCCCACCGGGCCGATCCGGGTGCAACCAGGTGATCCCGGCCGACGGCTCGTCCGAGCTGACCTCCACCCCGAGGACCGCACCCCAGAAGCCGACCAGGCGGTCGGGTTGTTCGCTGTTGATCACCACGGTGTGCAGGCGCGCGCTCATGGCCATGTTGTAGCGCATGGCAGAGTGATCCGGTGAACGTCCCCTACGCCGCGCTGGTGACGGCGTCAGAACGGGTGGCGGCCACGAGCAAACGAACCGAGAAGGTTTCGGTGCTGGCGGCCCTGCTGCGCACCGTGCCGGCAGAGGCGGTCCCGATCGTCGTCGGGCTGCTGCTTGGCCGGGTCCGCCAGGGCCGCCTCGGTGTGGGTTGGTCCACCGTCGCCGCCGTGGATCGGTCCGCCGCCGGTGCCGAATCGTCCGTGACGGAACTCGGCGGGCCGGTTCCGTCCGCCGCCGGCGCCGAATCGTCCGTGACGAAACCGGGTGTCGTGGACGCTGGCACCGCCGGCGCCGAATCGTCCGTGACGGAACCGTTCGGGGGCATCGGGGCTGGTCAGGGAGCATCCGGCGTTTCGTCACCGACGGTTCACGAGGGTTTGGAGCCCGACGACGGTGGGGCGCCCCAGGCGGTTTCGTCACTGACGGTTCACCAGGTCGACCGAGCGATGACAGAGCTGGCCGGGACCGCCGGGCCGGGGTCACAGGCCGAGCGGGGGCGGATCCTGCACGAGCTGTTCGCCCGGGCGACGCCCGCCGAGGACCGCCACCTGCGTCAGGTGCTGAGGGGCGAGATGCGCCAGGGCGCCAACGAAGGCGTGCTCGCCGACGCCGTCGCCAGGGCGAGCGGCCGCTCCCCGGCAGCGGTACGTCGGGCGGCGATGCTGCTCGGCGACCTCGGCGAGGCCGCCCGGCGGGCCCTCGACGGCGACCCGCTCGAGGGCATCGGACTGCAGGTGCTCGTCGCTGTGCAGCCGATGCTGGCCAGCACGGCGGCACGGGTGGACGAGGCCGTGGCCGAGATCGGACCGTCCAGCGTGGAGGCCAAGCTGGACGGTGCACGCATCCAGGTCCACCGCCACGGCGACGACATCCGGGTCTTCACCCGCAGCCTGCGCGACATCACCGCCGGCGTGCCCGAGATCGTTGCCGAGGTCTCCCGGTTCGGGGCCGACGACGTGGTGCTCGACGGCGAGGCGCTGGGGCTCGACGACGAGGGCAGACCGCTGGCGTTCCAGGACTCGATGAGCGGCGAGTCCCGGCTGCGCCCGTTCTTCTTCGACCTGCTGCACGTCGACGGGACCTCGACGATCGACCGCCCGCTCGCCGAACGCAAGGCCGCGCTGGCCGAGGTCGTCCCGCCGTCCATGCGCCTGGCCTCGATCGACACCGACGATGGCGCTGCCGCCGAGGCCTTTGCCGCCGAGGTGCTGGCGATGGGCCACGAGGGCGTGATGGTCAAGGCGCTGCACTCGCCCTACGAGGCCGGGCGGCGGGGCGCCTCGTGGCGCAAGGTCAAGCCGGTGCACACCCTCGACCTGATCGTGCTGGCCGTGGAGTGGGGCAGCGGCCGCCGCCAGGGCTGGCTGAGCAACCTGCATCTCGGTGCTGTCGACGGTCACGGTGGCTTCCTGATGGTGGGCAAGACGTTCAAGGGGATGACCGACGAGATGCTCCGCTGGCAGACCGAGCGGCTCCAGCAGTTGGCCATCGGCACCGACGGCTACGTCGTCCACGTCCGCCCGGAGTTGGTGGCCGAGATCGCCCTCGACGGCGCCCAGCACAGCCGGCGGTACCCGGGCGGTGTGGCCCTGCGGTTCGCCCGCGTCCGCCGCTACCGGACCGACAAATCCCCCGCCGAGGTGGACCACATCGACCGGGTCCGCCGCCTGCTCCCTCCCCGATAGCGTGCGGATCCGCATGGCCACCTTGCGATTCAGCTTCGGCACGATGGGTTCGGGCAAGAGCACCGTGGCGCTGCAGATCCACCACAACCTGCAGTCTCGCCAGCTCTGCGGGCTGCTGCTGACCAAGCTGGACCGCGAGGGCGGGCAGGTCACCAGCCGCCTCGGCGTGGCCGCCGACGCCGTCGAAGTCGCCGCCGACCTGGACCTGTACCGGCTGGCGCTGGCCCACTGGCCGATTCACTACCTGGTGTGCGACGAGGCCCAGTTCTACTCGCCCGAGCAGTGCGATCAGCTGGCCAGGGTGGTCGACGACCTCGCCGTCGACGTCTACGCCTTCGGGCTGATCACCGACTTTCGCGGCATGCTGTTCGACGGAACCCGCCGCCTGCTGGAGGTGGCCGACGAGCGAGTGCCGATGCAGGTGGAGGCACGCTGTTGGTGCGGCGGGCGGGCAACCCACAACGCCCGCGTCGTCAATGGCGTGGTCACCTTCGAGGGCGAGACCGTCGTGGTGGGCGACACCGAGGACGCCGGCGACCCGCCGCTGTTCGGTGACATGGTGCGCTACGAACTGCTGTGCCGGCGTCACTACCGCGCCGGCGAGCTGGGCCAGTAGGCGCGTCGCCGAGAATCGCTTGGTCATTCCCCGGCCCCGGCCCTAGCATGGTCCCCGTTCGGGCCAGCGTCGTCCCGGGCGGCCAGAAGGACTCACCCACCCCCGGGTGCCCCGATCATGGAGCCAACACGATGCAATCCTTCATTGACGCGGATCTTCCCGCGCCGACAGGTCTGTACGACCCCAGATTCGAACACGACGGGTGCGGCGTCTCCTTCGTCGCCGACCTGCACGGCCGGCGGTCCCGCCGGATCGTCCAGCTCGGCATCGGGGCGCTGTGCAACCTGGAGCACCGCGGCGCCACCGGCGCCGAGGCCGACACCGGTGACGGCGCCGGCATCCTGATCCAGGTCCCCGACGAATTCCTGCGCGCCGTCGCCGGATTCGAGCTCCCGCCCGCCGGGCGCTACGCCGTCGGTCTGGCCTTCCTTCCCGCCGACGCCGACCACGCCGACAAGGCCGCGGCGGCGATCGAGGGCATCGTCGCCGAGGAGGGTCTGTCCGTGGTCGGCTGGCGTGCCGTGCCCACCCAGCCCGACTGCCTGGGGGCCACCGCCCGCTCAGTGATGCCCACCATCCGCCAGGTGTTCGTCAGCGACCCGGCGGGCAGCGCCGGCATCGACCTCGACCGGCGCATCTACGTCGCCCGCAAGCGCATCGAACACGAACTGCTCGACGACCTGGCCACCTACTTCCCGTCGCTCGGGGCGCGGACCCTGGTCTACAAGGGGATGTTCACCACGCCGCAGTTGGCCGAGTTCTTCCCCGACCTGACCGACGAGCGGATGGTGTCGGCCGTCGCCCTGGTGCACAGCCGGTTCAGCACCAACACCTTCCCGTCCTGGCCGCTGTCCCACCCGTATCGCTACGTCGCCCACAACGGCGAGATCAACACGGTCCAGGGCAACCGCAACTGGATGCGCACGCGCGAGTCACTGCTGCGCAGCGACCTGCTGGCGGGACTCGACCGGGCGTTTCCCATCTGCAGCGACGGGGCCAGCGACTCGGCCAGCTTCGACGAGGTCCTCGAGCTGTTGCACCTCGGCGGGCGCAGCCTGCCCCACGCCGTGCTGATGATGATCCCCGAGGCGTGGGAGAACCACGACACGATGGACGCCACCAAGCGGGCCTTCTACCGCTTCCACTCCTCGCTGATGGAGCCGTGGGACGGCCCGGCCAGCGTGGCCTTCACCGACGGCACCGTCATCGGCGCCGTCCTCGACCGCAACGGCCTGCGCCCCAGCCGGTACTGGGTGATGAACGACGGGCTGGTCGTGATGGCCAGCGAGGTGGGCGTCATCGACGTGGATCAGGCGACGGTGGTACGCAAGGGCCGCCTGCAGCCCGGGCGGATGTTCCTGATCGACACCAGCGAGGGGCGCATCGTCGAGGACGACGAGATCAAGCGCGGCCTCGCTGAGGCCCAGCCCTACGGCGAGTGGTTGGACGACGGCATCGTCGCCCTTGGCGACCTGCCCGACCGCGAGCACATCGTCTTCAGCCATCAGAGCGTGCTGCGCCGCCAGCAGGTGTTCGGCTACACCCACGAGGAGCTGAAGATCCTCCTCGCCCCGATGGCCAAGCACGGGGCCGAGCCGATCGGGTCGATGGGCACCGACACCCCGATCGCGGCCATCAGCGAGCGGCCGCGGTTGCTGTTCGACTACTTCCAGCAGCTCTTCGCCCAGGTCACCAACCCACCCCTGGACGCGATCCGCGAGGAGGTCGTCACCTCGGTGAGTGGCAGCGTCGGTCCGGAAGCCAACCTGCTGGACCCCGGCCCGGAGAGCTGCCGGCAGCTCACCTTGCCGTTCCCGGTGATCGACAACGACGCGCTGGCCAAGATCATCCACATCAACGACGACGGCACCTACCCGGAGCTGGCCGCGGTCTCGATCAGCGGGCTGTACCGGGTGGCGGGCGGCGGGCTGGCCCTGGCCCGTGCCCTGGAAGCGATCCGCAGCCAGGTCAGCAAGGCCATCGACGACGGCGCCAGGATCATCGTGCTCAGCGACCGCAACAGCGACGAGGTGTACGCCCCGATCCCATCGCTGTTGCTCACCAGCGCTGTGCACCACCACCTGATCCGCACCAAGCAGCGCACCAAGGTCGGTCTGGTGGTCGAGGCCGGTGACGCCCGCGAGGTGCACCACATGGCCCTGCTCATCGGCTACGGCGCCGGGGCGATCAACCCGTACCTGGCGTTCGAGTCCATCGAGGACATGATCAACGAGGATCTGCACGGCCTGGGCGGGATGGACGCCCAGGCGGCCATCAAGAAGTACATCAAGGCCGCCGGCAAGGGCGTGCTGAAGGTGATGTCGAAGATGGGTGTCAGCACCGTCGCCAGCTACACCGGCGCCCAGATCTTCGAGGCCATCGGCCTCGGGCGCGAACTCGTCGACGAGTACTTCACCGGCACGGTGAGCCGCATCGGCGGCATCGATCTCGAGGGCGTGGCCCGCGAGGTGGCCGCCCGGCACACCGCCGCCCACCCGCGCCGGCCGTCCGAGCGCGCCCATCGCAAGCTGGAACTCGGTGGTGAGTACCAGTGGCGCCGCGAGGGCGAGATCCACCTGTTCAACCCGGAGACCGTGTACCGCCTGCAGCACAGCACGAGGTCGGGCCGCTACGACATCTTCAAGCAGTACACCGCCCTGGTGGACGACCAGGCGGCCCACCTGGCCACCCTGCGCGGCCTGTTCGAGTTCGCCAGTGACCGGCCACCCGTGGACATCGACGAGGTCGAGCCGGTCAGCGAGATCGTCAAGCGGTTCTCCACGGGGGCGATGAGCTACGGGTCGATCTCGGCAGAAGCCCACGAGACCCTGGCGATCGCCATGAACCGCCTCGGCGCCAAGAGCAACACCGGCGAGGGCGGCGAGGACCCCGAGCGGCTCTACGACCCGCAGCGGCGCAGCGCGATCAAGCAGGTGGCCAGCGGTCGCTTCGGGGTGACCAGCGAGTACCTGACCAACGCCGACCGACCTGCAGATCAAGATGGCCCAGGGCGCCAAGCCGGGCGAGGGTGGCCAGCTCCCCGGCCACAAGGTGTACCCGTGGGTGGCCAAGACCCGTCACTCCACGCCCGGCGTCGGCCTGATCAGCCCGCCACCGCACCACGACATCTACTCGATCGAGGATCTCAAGCAGCTCATCCACGACCTGAAGAACTCCAACCCGCGACGCCCGCGTCCACGTGAAGCTCGTCGCCGAGGTGGGCGTCGGCACGGTGGCCGCGGGCGTGTCCAAGGCCAAGGCCGATGTGGTCCTGATCAGCGGCCACGACGGCGGCACGGGGGCCTCGCCGCTGACCTCGCTGAAGCACGCCGGGGCGCCGTGGGAGCTCGGCCTGGCCGAGACCCAGCAGACGCTGCTGTTGAACGGGCTGCGCGACCGCATCGTCGTCCAGGCCGACGGCCAGCTGAAGACCGGCCGAGACGTGGTGATCGCCGCGCTGCTGGGTGCCGAGGAGTTCGGCTTCGCCACCGCCCCACTGGTGGTCAGCGGCTGCATCATGATGCGTGTCTGCCACCTCGACACCTGCCCCGTCGGTGTGGCCACGCAGAACCCCGAGCTGCGTGCCCGCTTCAGCGGCAAGCCGGAGTTCGTCGTCACGTTCATGGAATTCATCGCCCAGGAGGTCCGTGAGCACATGGCCGCACTGGGCTTTCGGACGATGGCCGAGATGATCGGCCACGTCGAAGCCCTCGACACCCGCCGTGCCGTTGCCCACTGGAAGGCGGCCGGCCTGGACGTCAGCCCGCTGCTGGCCGTGCCGCAGAACCCCTACGGCCAGACCCTGCTGAACAGTGTCGCCCAGGACCATGGCCTGCACGAGGCTCTCGACCAGGAGCTCATCGCCGCCTGCGCGCCGGCGATCGAGCGCGGCGAGCCGGTGCGCGTGGACCTGCCGATCCGCAACGTCAACCGCACCGTCGGCACCCTGCTCGGCAACGCGGTGACCAAGGCCCACCGTGGCGCCGGGCTGCCAGACGGCGCCATCGACATCCGCTTGCGCGGTCAGCGCCGGTCAGAGCTTCGGGGCGTTCGTCCCCGCCGGGATCACCCTGCGCCTGGAGGGTGACGCCAACGACTACGTCGCCAAGGGTCTGTCGGGCGGGCGCATCGTGGTGCGCCCGGACCGCGACGCGGCCTTCGCCGCCGTCGGCGAACGTCATCGCCGGCAACGTGATCGGCTACGGGGCCACCGCTGGGGAGATCTACCTGCGCGGCGTGGTCGGCGAGCGGTTCTGCGTGCGCAACTCTGGTGCCACGGCGGTGGTGGAGGGGCTCGGCGATCACGGCTGCGAGTACATGACCGGCGGGCGTGTCGTCGTCCTCGGTCCCACCGGGCGCAACTTCGGCGCCGGGATGAGTGGCGGGATCGCCTACGTGTACGACCCGCACGACGTCTTCGCCGCCAAGCTCAACCCGGAGATGGTCGAGCTGCAGGACCTCGACGACGATGACCGGTCGTTCCTGCAGACCACCCTGCAGGCCCACGTGGACTACACCGGCAGCGACCTGGCCAGCGCCGTGCTGGCCGAGGGGTTCGCCGCGTTCAAGCGGGTCATGCCCACCGACTATCAGCGGGTCCTGGCGGTGATGCGCCAGGCCAACGCCGACGGGCTCGACGAACAGGCCACCCTTGACCGAGTGATGGAGGCCGCCCGTGGGTGAGGCAACAGGATTCCTGAAGTGGTCACGGGAGCTGCCCCAGCGGCGCAGCGTGCCCGTCCGGCTGCGTGATTGGCGGGAGGTGTACGAGGACTTCCCGGTGGACAAGGTCCGGACCCAAGCCGGGCGGTGCATGGACTGTGGGATCCCGTTCTGCAACAACGGCTGCCCGCTCGGCAACCTGATCCCCGACTGGAACGACCTCGTCTATCGGGACCACTGGCGCGATGCCATCGACCGCCTGCACGCCACCAACAACTTCCCCGAGTTCACCGGTCGGTTGTGCCCGGCGCCGTGCGAGAGCGCCTGCGTCGTGGGCATCAACGCCGACCCGGTGACGATCAAGCAGGTCGAGGTCGAGATCATCGACCGGGCCTGGGACGAGGGCTGGGTGCAGCCGCAGGTGCCGTCGGTGCGCACCGGCAAGCGGGTCGCGGTGATCGGCTCCGGCCCGGCCGGGCTGGCCACCGCCCAACAGCTCACCCGCGCCGGCCACGAGGTGGTGGTGCTGGAGCGCGCCGACCGCATCGGTGGTCTGCTGCGCTACGGCATCCCCGAGTTCAAGATGGAGAAGCGCCACCTCGACCGGCGCATCGCCCAGATGGAGGCCGAGGGCACCGAGTTCCGCACCAACGCCGTCGTCGGCGAGGGCGTCGACATCGAGGTGCTGCTGGCCTCCTACGACGCCGTGGTGCTGGCCTGCGGGGCGACCTGGCGGCGTGACCTGGCCATCCCCGGGCGGGAGCTGGCCGGGGTGCACCAGGCCATGGAGTACCTGCCGCTGGCCAACAAGGTCCAGCACGGCGATCTGGAGCGCTCGCCGATCCACGTCGAGGGCAAGCACGTGGTCATCATCGGCGGCGGCGACACCGGGGCCGACTGCCTGGGCACGGCGCACCGCCAGGGTGCTGCCAGTGTCACCCAGCTGGAGATCATGCCCCGCCCGCCCGAGTCCCGCTCAGCCGGTAACCCGTGGCCGCAGTACAGCATGATCTACCGGGTCGCCTCGGCCCACGAGGAGGGTGGCGAGCGGCTCTACAGCGTGAACACCGAGTGCTTCGTCGACGACGGCGCCGGCCGGGTCCGGGCGCTGCGCATCCATGACGTCGAGGTGGTCGACGGCCGGTTCGTTCAGGTCGAGGGCACCGATCGGGAGATCCCCGCCGACTTCGTCTTCCTGTCGATGGGGTTCCTCGGTCCTGAGCAGGCGCCCTGGCTGGAACAGCTCGGTGTGACCTCTGACCCGCGTGGCAACGTGGTGCGCGACGACAACTACATGTCGGTGGTGCCCGGGGTCTTCGTCGCCGGTGACATGGGCCGTGGCCAGAGCCTGATCGTGTGGGCCATCGCCGAGGGTCGCTCGTGTGCCGCTGGAGTCGACCGCTACCTGATGGGTGAGAGCGAGCTCCCGGCGCCGATTGCCCCATGGGTGCGCCCACTCATGTGACATCCCCACGTATCCTGTGGGCCATGACGTCCTCGAAGCGGTTCACGGTGCTGGGCGCCCTCGGCATGGCCGCCGCGCTGAGCCTCGGAGCATCGGGCTGTGGGGATGGCAGCGCCTCGGCCAGCCCGCGGCCCACGGAGATCCCTCCCACGAACTTCGCCATCATCCCCAACACCAACGTGACCACCCCGCCCGGTGATGTCGCCGGCGCCGATTCGTTGCTGCTGAAGTACGTGATCAAGGCTGGCGACAGCCTGGCGGCGATCGGCCGGGCGCACAAGGTCACCGCCCAGTCCATCGCCAACGCCAACAACTGGGACGACGGGGTCAAGCACCGCCTGACTGCCGGTGAGACGATCTACCTGCCGAAGAACGCGGTCCTTCCCGCTGGCGTGGCCGCCGGCGAGCAGGGCGGACCCGCCGTCTCGTCCACGTCGACCACCCAGGCGCCGAAGTGCTACAAGGAATACACCATCGTCAAGGGTGACACGAAGAAGAAGGTGGCCAACAAGCTGGGCCTCACCGTCGACGACCTGGACGCCGCCAACGCCGACGTGCGGGCCTACAAGCGCTTCGTCGTCGGCGGGGTCATCAAGTACCCGGCCAAGAAGTGCAGGTAGCCGGGCTCGTCACCCGAGATCCGGCCAGCGCCGCTTCTGCCGACGGCGGACGCCCGCCGCACCTAGCTTGCGCCGCTCGCTGAGCGCCCACTGCCGGCGCCAACCGGTGTAGTCCGGTCCGGCCAGCTTCGGATTCGTCCCCGTCGCCGCCCGGCGGCGTGCCGTCCAGTAGTCCGTCAGCGCCTCGTCCCCGAGCGCGGTCACCTCGGCTTCGATCCGCGCCGCGAACTTGCGTGACGACTCGCCGTCGGCGGCGCGCAACGGGCTGCCGAAGACCACCGTCGTGGTCCCCGGCGTGGGACGCTTCATCCCCTTGCCGAAGATCGCCCCGCTGCCGTCGATGAAGACCGGCACGACCGGGGCGCCCGTCTTGGCCGACAGGTAGGCAGCGCCACCCTTGAAGTCCTGGCCCCACCCGTCGGGGGAGCGACCGCCCTCGGGGAAGATGACCAGGCTCCAGCCGTCCTCGATCAGCCGGCGGATCCGGTCACTGGACTTGCGACCCACCTCGTGGCGGTCGATGGGCAAGGCGTTCAACGCCAGCGCAGCCATCCGCCCCTTCAGCTTGGTGTCGAAGAAGTAGTCGGCTGCGGCGGCCACCGTGACGTTGCTGCGCCACGGCTCGGGGAGGCAGCGGATGACCAGGCCGATGTCGAGGTGGCTGTGGTGGTTGGGGGCGAAGATCACCGGCGGCACCGGGTCCTGCTGGCGAAGGTCCTCCAGCCGGTCCCGGCCGATCACCGTGGGATTGGCCACGGCCTTGATCAGCGCGGCGAGCGGGCCGTAGGTGACCACCTTGCGGACCGCCTTGGCCGGCGCGGCGGCGTGCCCAGTCGGTGTCGAAGTTCGGCCCGAGCTCGTCGGGCGCTTCGGGAACCTCGACGTTGCCCGGCACCGTGGGGGCACGCAGTGGGAACCCGGCGCGGGTGATCCGTGCCTTGCTGGCCGTCACGGAGCGGCGAAGCTCTCCGGCGGCCACGGTGCGCACGGCGCGGGCCGCGTCGCGGCCCGTGGCCAGTGGCGTGGGGAGACCGTTGCGGACCCGGGCCATCAGCTGCTCACTTGACGTCGGCCACCATCAACGGCGGCGTATGCAGGTGGGTGATGGTGGCGTTGCGCCCGACCACGTCGCTGGCGATCTCGAAGGCATCGTCCATCGTGCTGGCCGGGGTGAACCCCAGGCGGCGCACCGCTTTCGGGTCCCCGCCGACGATGATGGTCTTGGCCACGTGCTGCAACCCGTGGCTACCCCAGTACCACATGTAGAACGGGTGCACGCCGTGGTAGGCGTAGCTGGTCCGGTACAGGTGGCGGTACCACTCGTCGGTGGCGAAGCGCTGCTCGAACTCGGCCGACATGCGGTGCGGGTCGGTGGTCTCGGCCAGCACCTGCTCGTAGAAGTCGATGTAGCTCGGGTGATGCACCGGGTGGAAGTCGGGCAGCGTCGGGTGGGTCATGATCACCACCCCGCCCTGGCGCACCAGCGGCATGCCGCGGTACATGTTGAAGTAGTACCCGAGGCCCATGCACATCACCAGGATCGGGTTGAGGATGCTGTGCACGTTGTACGGGCTGATGTAGGGGATCCCCATCGTCAGGATGTCGGTCTGGCCGTGCACCTCGACCAGTTGCTGGGCGTAGACGTGCTCGGTGGTGCGCCGGTGCACGGCTTCGACCTCGCCGGCCTGGACGCTGGTCATCTGGTGCGGCGCCTCGATGGAGTGGAAGATCTTGCGGGCCAGCTTCACCGGTGTGCGATCGAGGGCCTTCTTGACCCCCAGGTAGCTGGCCCGGTCACGGGTGGTCCACTCCCACTCCCGGCGGGAGAGGAACTCGAAACCCTTCGGGAACGTGTCGGTGTTCAGCGTGGTCTCGATCTGGAACACCTTCGGCCCGCTGTCACGCATCACCGTGCCCATCCGCCAGTTGCTCTTGTGCAGCTCGCTCTTGTGCTGGTCCATGAAGCTGTGGCTGGCCTGCATCGTGGTGGGGTTGTGGTGGTGACGCAGGCTGCGGTAGCTGGCCAGGCCCGTGGCCGTGCTCTTCCATCCGCCGTCCATGGCGACGAGGTTGATGTTGACGTACACCAGCAGGTCGCTCTCGGCGGCGCGTTTGTTGATCTCCACCTCCTCGCCGTGGGGGGTCTCGCCGAGGAACGCCAAGCCGTCGGGGTCCTCGGCGTCGTGCTGGTACAGCAGGCCCCGCGGGGCGAACGCGTCGTACACCCGGTCACCGACGGCGTGGCGCAGTTCGAACTCGTGCATCCGCCGGTGCAGCGCCAGCGCGGCGATGATGTGCACGTCGTCCACCCCGGCTTCGGCCGCCAGGTCGAGGACGGCTTCGATCACCCGCTGGCGGATGTCGGGTCGGCGCATCTTCGGCAGCGGCAGGCTGACGTCGTCGAAGGCGATGGTCAGCTTCATCCCGGGGAACAGCAACGCCGGGAGCGGGTCGCTGTCCAGTGGGTGCAGGAGGGCCTCGCGGATGGCCCCGTCCACGTCGCCGATGGCCGGCAGCGGTTCCGCCGGGTAGATCACCCGGCTGCGGTCGGCCGGCAGCTTCTCCAGGCTGAAGCCCTCGCCGCGCCAGAACAGGGTGGGTGGTGTGGATCGATCAACGTCGAGCACGAATCCGGGTCTCGGCATGGTTACCGCTTCCTCACGTCAAAGGCGATCTTGATGGCGCCACGGGTGCCGGCGTTCGAGGCGTGCTCGACAGCCGCGGCGTACTCGGTGATCGGGTAGGTCTGGGTCACGAACCGGCCGAGGTCGAAGCGCCCGACGAGGTCGATGGCCGTGTCGAAGTCCGCCCGCTGGTAGGCGTAGCAGCCGCGCACGGCCACCTCACGATGCCACAGGGCGGTGAGGTTCAGGGACACGTTGCTGGGCATGCCCACCATGACGATCTCCCCGCCGGGGGCGACGATCTGCAGGGCCTGGGCCAGGCTGTCGCTGGAACCGACGCAGTCGATCACCGTCGGCACGCCGCCGGTGAGCTGGTTGCCCACGGCCATGCTGCCGGTCATGCTGCGCACCGTTCGGGCCAGTTCGGGCCCGGTCACCACGCGGTCGGCGCCCAGCCGGTGGGCCGCGGCGGTCTGGTGCGGGTAGCGCGCCGTCACGATCACCGGTCCGGCGGACCGCTTCGATCGCTTCGAGCCACGCTGGGCGGTGATCGCGGCCAGGGTGAGCAGGCCGAGGGTTCCGGCGCCGATGATCACCGTCGGCGCCCCGGTGAACCGCTTGGCGGCGTGCACGGCGCACGCGGTGGGCTCCACCATCACGGCCTGCTCGTCGGTCAGGTCCGCCGGGACCTCCACCAGTTGGCTGGTGTGGGCCACCATGACCTGGCCCCAGCCGCCGCCGGTGTCCGTGCAGAACCCGCTCTGCAGACCGGGGGAGAGGTGGCCGAAGGCGGTCCGCTCGCAGCGGTTGGTCTGCCCGGCGGCGCACTGGGCGCAGACCGGGTCGATCCCTCGAGCCAGGCAGGCAAGGACCGGGACGACGACGACGCGCCGGCCGTCGTCGCTGTCGGCCACCACCTCGTGGCCGGGGACGAACGGGAAGCTGACGATGGGCTCGAAGTACCGACTGGCGTAGCCCTCGATCGTGGCCAGGTCACTGCCGCAGATCCCGCTGAGCCTCGGTCGCAGTTCGTGCCACGACCCGTCGGTCATCGGCAGGGCCGGCTCGGTGATGGTCTGGCACGACAACGGCCCGTGCCCCCCGGCCTTGCCCGGCGCCACCAGCGAGGCGATCCGCGCCGCGGCAAAGCGCGCCAGGCTGCGTTCGATGACCAGCGCCTTCACCGCCGCCCCCCGTTCATGTCACCGCATGAACGAACAGTTCGTTCATGCGGTGACATGAACGAGCCGGTCGGGGGTGGGGTGGGCGTGGGGTGGGGGTGGGGTCATCGTGGGGTGGGGGGGTCATCGGGGGGTTGCTGTGGGGGTGCGGGTGGGGGCCAGGGGCAGCAGCGGGCGCGGTGCGCCGGGGGCTTTGGCCCACTGCTCGACGAGCCAGCCGCGCTTGCGGGCGATGGCCGCCAGGCGGGTCTCCGGGTTGACCGCCACCGGGAAGCCCACTGCTTCGAGCATCGGCAGGTCGCTGGTGGAGTCGGCATAGGCGACGGACTGGTCGAGGCGCAGTCCCTCGGCGGCGCAGTAATCCGCCAGGATCTGGGCCCTGGTCTCACCCGTGGGTGGGACCTGGATCAGCTCGCCCGAGTACGTGCCGTCGGGGCGCACGGTCATCTCGGCGGCGATGATCTCGTCGAACAGCGGGCGCAGGCTCTCGACCACGAAGTCCATCGCCCCGGTGATCAGCACGGTGCGGTGCCCGGCGGCGCGGTGGGCGCGCACCCGGCGGATCCCGGCCGGGAAGCTCTTGGTCAGGATCAGCTGGGTGAACAGCTCACGGGCGTCGGTGTCGATCTGCTCGATCGGGGCGTCCTCGTAGCGCTTGTAGAAGAACCGCAGGAAGTCACTGCGGTCGCGCCGGTCGAGGGCCAGCAGGCTGGGCGCCTCGCGCAGCGTGCGCAGCGTGTAGCGGACCTTGTCGGCCTGGTTCAGCCGCCGGGTGGCGAGCCACGAGTAGCTCTCCACCACGTTGCTGGCGATCAGCGTGTTCTCCAGGTCGAAGGCGGCCACGTGGCGGGTCGGTTCCAGGATCTGGCGGCGCAGTCGCGAGCTGCGCTTCTCGCTGGTCGACTTGCCGGGGGTGGTCTTGACCCGCCCGTGGCGGACGATGGAGGGCAGGTGCGTCTCGCTGATGTAGCGCGGCCAGTCCACCACCCGCGGGTCGATGCAGAACGTCGCCCGGTCGGTCTCGTCCATCCCGTCCCAGATGGACATCAGGTTGTCGACCGCGTAGATGGCCTCGCACTCGGTGTACAGGCCGTACAGCTCCACGTACTGCACGGCGCGCTCGATGTCGAGGCGCTTCTCCTCCAGGCGGGCGCTCCACTCGGCCTGCTTGCCGCGCAGCGGCAGCTTCTGCAGGACGCGCTCGCTGCGGGTGATGACCTTCTGGGCGCGGTGCAGCTGGCCCTGCACCCGGCCACGCCCGGGGAAGCGGAACTGGGGCACGTCGATGGGCTGACCCTTGCCGTCGTACAACGGGTGCTGGGTGAACCACTCCCGGACGTTGTCGACCAGCGTGCCGTAGTGCAGCGGGTTGGTCGATCCAGAGGCCACATGGGTGATCGGCGGCGCCTGGCGTGGGCCCAGCGCGGCGACGGCGATGATGGCCGCCACCACCAGATCCACGGGGATGACGTCGACGGTGCCTTCCGGCACGCCCGGGAACTCGCTGAGCAGGCCGCGGGCGTAGCTGAGGATGACCGGCTCGGCCATGCGGAAGCCGCGGATCCACCCGGGGTGCGGCTCGGCAACGGCCGACTCGATGATCGACGGCCGGACGATGCTGACCGGGATCTGCCCTTTGGTCTCGGTCAACGCCTGCTCGCCCAGTGCCTTGGTGAAGGCGTAGGCGTCGGGCCAGCCGACGCTGGCGGCGCGGGCCCGCCCGGCCTCGATCAGCTCGTGGTCCACCCAGCGCTCGCGGATCTGCTCGGTCTTGGCGGCCAGCGCCGGGGTGCCGGCGGCGCCGAGCTCCTCGTGCGCCTCACGGCGGAAGCGCCTGAGCATGTCGGGCGTGCGGCTGCGGTCCTCGAGGTCGGCGCGCAGCCGCCGGCTGGCGGCCACCTCGCGGCGCCAGTTGAGGCCGATGTCGAACGGGCCGGCCGACACCAGCTCCTCGGGGGCCCGCCCGCGCCGGTTGCCTGCCACGTAGCAGGTGGACACGGCCACCAGGTGAGGTGTGATCCCCAGCGCGGTGAGCGTCTCGGCGATGCGTACCGGGCCCATCAGGTTGATCTCCACCGCGCTGTCGAGCGGGGAGTCGAACGAGACGGCGGCCGCCGAGTGGATCACCGTCTGGCAGGAGGCGAGGATCGCCCGGTCGGCGTCGTTCAACCCCAGACCGTCGGAGCTGACGTCGCCGGTGATCGTGGTGATCCGCCGCTCGGCCATCTCCTCGAACGACTCGCCACCGTCGGCTGCCGCCCGGCGCAGGCGGTCGAAGGCGTCGTTCTTCAGGATCTCCCGGCGCACCCGCTCGCTGGCGGAGTGCCGCTTGCCGGCACGCACCAGCAGGACCAGCTCACAGTCCGGGACGCAGCGCAGCAGCCGCTCGATGAGGGCCGTGCCGACGAAGCCGGTCCCACCGGTGATGGCGAGGCGCGTACCTGCGAGTGACTCGGCGAACATGACCGTCCCTGTCTAGCACATCTCTCTACCAACTGGTAGAGGGACGCCCTAGTGTTGGGTGGGTGAAGCACGGCACCCGCCAGCGCATCCTCGACGCCGCCACGGACCTGTTCGGCCTGCGCGGCGTGGATGCGGTCAGCCTCGACGTCATCGCCACCGAGGTGGGCGTGGCCAAGCAGACGTTGCTGTACTGGTTCCCGAGCAAGGACGACCTGGTCCAGTCGGTGCTCGCCGGGGCCGTCGCGGAACTCGCCGTGCTCATCGAGGCGGCCGTGCGCGCCGCGCCGGATGAACCACTCGACCGCATCGCCGCGGTGGTGCGTGCCGTGTTCCGGCCGGCGGTGCGCCGCCCGGCGTTGCTGGGCCTGGTGCGCGAGGTCGACCGGCTGGCGCCGGCGTCGGCTGACCGGTTGCGTGCCGAACTGGCCCCGCTGGTCGAGCGTGGCGTCTCCTACCTGCACGGCGAGATGGACGCCGGGCGGCTGCGCCGAGCGGACCCGCGGCTCGTGGCCGGACTGTGCTACGCCACGGTCACCGGCGTCGCCACCGAGCCAGAGGCGCTGCGCACCGTGGGCTGGCAGCCGTCGGTCGCCGGGCTTCGCCAGCTCCGCGCCGAGCTGCTGGCGTTCCTGCGCGCCGCCCTGGCGCCGATGGCGTAGATTCTCCGCATGGCTGATGGGGGCCGCGACTACGAACATCTCGCCGGCATGGACGCGATGCTGTGGAGCGTCGAAGCAGATCCGGTGCTGCGCAACACCATCGCGGTGGTCGCCCTGCTGGACCGCATGCCGGACTTCGCCCGGGTCGCCGAGCGCTTCGACCGGCTCAGCAGGCTGGCGCCGAACTTCCGCCACCGCCTCGTCTCGCCACCGCTGCGCCTGGACACGCCGGCGTGGGTGGTGGACCAGGACTTCGACCTGCACTATCACGTCAGGCGCGCCGGGGTGCCGACGCCGGGCACCCTCGATGCCGCCCTGGAATATGCCCAGACATCGGTGATGGCCGGCCTGGACAAGGACCGACCGATGTGGGAGGCGACGTTCCTCGACGGCCTCAATGACCCCAGCGGGTCGACGGCCGTCATGTTCTTGAAGGTGCACCACGTGCTCACCGACGGCGTGGGCGGCCTGGCGCTGATGGCTCATCTGCTGGACAACGACCCCGAGGGCGACCCGCTCGGGCCGATGCCCCCCGAGCCGGAGGCCGGCCAGCGGGGTGCGATGGCGATGCTCTCCGAATCGCTGCGCCGCCGCCAGCGGCGCAACGTCGAGCTGACTAGGCGAGCGATGGCCGGTGCGTGGCGGGCCGTGCCCGCCATGCTGCGCAACCCGCGCCGGGCCGTCGACGAGGTGATCGGCAACGTGCGGGCGTTCGGCAAGATGCTCATGCCGCCAGGCGCCACCGAGTCGACCGTCATCACCGGGCGGCGCGGCTGGAACCGCTTCGGCGTGGTCGAGACCACCACGGCCGCGCTGGTGGACGCGGCCAAGGCTCTCGGGGCCACGGTGAACGACGTCTACACCGCCGGGGTGGTGGGCGGCGTGTCGGACTACCACGAAGCGCTCGGCGCACCGGTCGCCAACCTGAAGGTGTGCATCCCCGTCAGCGTGCGCAAGCGCGGTGACCGGGGCGGTGGCAACAAGGTCACCATCGTGCGCGCCGAGATCCCCGCCCACCGGGCCTCGCTCGAGGACCGCATCGCCAGCATCCACGAGTCGGTGAAGACGGCCCGGGAGGATCTGAAGTACCCGCTCACCGCCGCGCTGGGGCCGGTGCTCAACGCCTTCGGTCCGATGCTGGTCCCGTTCATCGGGGCGATGTCGAAGGGCTTCGACCTGGTGGTCAGCAACGTGCCGGGAGGCAACGACCAGGCCTACGTCGGCGGGGCCCGGCTGGACAAGCTGTTTGCCTTCGGCCCACCGAGCGGCACGGCGATCAACGTGACCATGCACACCTACCGCGGGGCGGCGTTCCTCGGGGTGAACGCGGACGCCGCCGCCGTGTCCGACGTCGACCTCCTCGTGCGCTCCCTGGCGACGAGCTTCGCCGAGGTCGAACGGCTTGCCTCCAAGGTTGGCCGGCGCCGGCGGGCACCGCGCGCCCGCTGAGGGTTCCACACACGCCCGGCAACACGGCGGGAACCGGATCGGGACGGCGGTCGTCGGACGACCATGCGCGGCACACGAACCCTCACCATCGCAGCAACGCTCGGCGTGCTGCTCCTCTCCAGCGGTTGCACCGGCCGGGGCGCCTCGGCGGCGCCGGCCGGAACGATCGCCCCCACGACCACGACCACCACGTCCCCCGTCGCCGATCCCGACGCGCCCAAGCGGGCCAAGGACCTCGACCCGCAGTCCTACATCGACGGGTACCAGACCGCCGCCGTCGACACGGCCTCGCCCGTGCCGTTGCCGGTGTCGGTGGAGTCGAAGAGCCCGAGCACCACGATCGGCGCCGGCGCAACCGCGTATCCGGTGCCCGGCCCGCTCGACGACAACGTCTTCGTCGACAGCGGCGACTCCACCTTCGTGTCCTGCGCCAGTGACGCAGAGTCGACCTTCGGGCTGGACGTGGACACCGGCTCCTACCGGGTCGCCCGGACCACGTTGGACATGGCCACCCGCCCCGATCCCGCCAGCATCCGCGTCGAGGAGTGGGTCAACGCCTTCGCCTACGGCGACCCTGACCCCGAGGGGACCGATCTCGCGGTCGTGGTGGAGAGCGGCCAGGCGCCACACACCACCGACGGCACGCAGCTGGTCCGCGTCGGGGTGACGACCCGGGCGATCGACGACGCCTCCCGGCCGCCGGCCAACATCACCTTCGTCGTCGACACGTCCGGCTCGATGGACATCCGTGAACGGCTCGGGACCGTCAAGGCCTCGTTGGCGCTGCTGGTGCAGCACCTCAACGACGGCGACACCCTGTCGATCGTCGAGTACGGCAGCGAGGCCAGGGTCCTGCTCGAGCCGACCCCCGTGCAGGACGTGGACCGGATCGTCGCGGTCATCGACGCCATGCGCTCCGAGGGCAGCACCAACATGGAGGCCGGGCTGATGCTCGGCTACGACCAGGCCCGTGCCGCGTTCCGCCCCGGCGGGCTGAACGTGGTGGTGCTGGCCAGCGACGGCGTCGCCAACGTCGGCAGCACCGATCCGACGGTGCTGACCGAACAGATCACCAAGGCTGGAGAGCAGGGCATCCATCTGGTCACCGTGGGCTACGGGATGGGCAACTACAACGACTTCCTGATGGAGCAGCTGGCCGACCGGGGCGATGGGTTCTACTCCTACGTGGACACCCTGGCCGAGGCCCGGCGGCTGTTCGTGTCCGACCTGACCCCCACGCTCACCGTGGTGGCCAAGGATGCCAAGATCCAGGTGCGCTTCGACCCGGCCGTCGTCGACACGTACCGGCTGATCGGCTACGAGAACCGGATGATGGACGACGAGCAGTTCGACGACGCTGCTGCGGACGCCGGCGAGCTCGGCGCCGGACACCGGGTGTCGGCGCTGTACGAGGTGCGCCTCAAGGCCGGCGCGACCGGGCCGGCGGCGGCCGAGGTCGCCCTGCGGTGGACGTCGACCGAGGGTGGCGCGCAGGAACTGCGCCGGCCGGTGACCCTCAGCAGCGGCGCCGTTCCCACCGCCACCAAGCTGGCTGCCACCGTGGCCGGCGTGGCCGAGGTGCTGCGCGGCAACTCCGTGGTGACCGCCCGCGGCTTGACGCTGGACGCGTTGCTGGCCGACGCCCAGGAGCTGCGCGCCGCGAACGTCAACGGCGCCGACCAGCTGGTCGAGCTGATCCTGCAGGCCAAGGACGCCTCCCCGGCCCCGGCCGCGACGACGGTCGAGGGCTGATCAGCGGCTGGTGTTGCGCCGCTGGCGGGAGTGGCGCTCCAGCGCCAGGCGGACGAGCTCGTCGATGAGCTCGGCGTAGGACAGTCCGCTGGCGATCCACAGCTTGGGATACATCGAGATCGGGGTGAACCCGGGCATCGTGTTGACCTCGTTGCACAAGAACCCGCGGCCGCCCTCCTCGAAGAAGAAGTCGACTCGGGCGAGCCCCTCGCAGCGCAGGGCGCGAAAGACCCGGATCGCCATCGCCCGCACCTCGCCGGCCTGCTCGGCGGTCAGCCTGGCGGGGACGACGGTCTGCGAGGCGCCGTCCACGTACTTGTCGGCGTAGTCGTAGAACTCGGCGCCGGGGATGATCTCGCCCGGCACGCTGGCTTTCGGATCGAGGTTGCCGAGCACGGCGACCTCGATCTCCCGCCCGGTGATGGCTTCCTCGACGACGACCCACTCGTCGTACTGCAGGGCGACGGTGATCGCCGCGGCCACCTCCTCCACGGTCTTGGCCTTGGTCACTCCCACCGACGAACCCATGTTGGCCGGCTTGACGAACAGCGGCAGGCCGAGGTCGGCCACCAGTTCCGCCGGTGTGGACGGTTGCGCGTCGGACTCACGCAGGGCCTGGTAGCGGGCCTGGGGGATGCCGTTGGCCGTCATGACCTGCTTGGCCATTGCCTTGTCCATCGCTACCGCCGAGCCGAGCACCGGCGTGCCCACGTAGGGGACCCCGGTCAGCTCCAGCAGCCCCTGCACGGTGCCGTCTTCACCCATCGGGCCGTGCAGCAGCGGCACGACGACGGTGCGGCCCTGCCCGGATGTCACGACGTCCACCGGGGAGATGGCCTGGCCACGGGGATCGAGCGGCGGCATCGTGCCGTCGGTGACCGCCAGGTCGGGGGCCGGCCCGAGCGCCCAGGTCCCGTCACGGCCGATGCCGACCGGCGTGATCCGGTACCGCGAGGGATCGGCGGCGCGCATCACATGGGCTGCGGTGACGCAGCTGACGTCGTGCTCGGCCGACTGCCCGCCGTACAGCACCACCAGGTGGATGCGGTCGTCTGCGGGGTCGTGGGCGGCAGCGGGCGCGGTTGTCATGGCACGACGACGGTACCGTGTGGGCCGATGCGATTCCGAGCGAGCGAGGCCGCCGCGGCGATCGGCGGCGCCCTCGTCGGCCCCGACGTGACGATCCACGGCGTGGCCTTCGACAGCCGCATGCTGCGGCCCGGTCAGCTGTTCGTCGCCCTGCGCGGTGAGCGCGACGGGCACGAGTTCCTGGCCGATGCCGTGGAGCGCGGCGCCGCTGCGGTCCTGGCCCAGCGACCCGCGGCATCGGCCACGTCCATCGTCGTCGCCGGCGACACGCTGCGGGCCCTGATGGATCTCGCCGCGGCGATGCGCCGCCGGTTCGCCGGAACCGTGGTGGGCATCACCGGGTCGGTGGGCAAGACCAGCACGAAGGACCTGTGCTGGGCGGCGGTCGGGGCCAGCCGGCGCACCGCGGCCAACGCCAAGAGCTTCAACAACGAACAGGGCCTGCCCACCACGGTGCTCAACGCAGCCGACGACACCGAGGTGCTGGTGCTGGAGATGGGCATGCGCGCCGCGGGGGAGATCACCGAGCTGTGCGCCATCGCCCATCCCTCGATCGGTCTGGTGACGCGCGTCGCCGAGGCCCACAGCGACCGCGTCGGCGGACTCGACGGTGTGGCCCGGGCCAAGGCCGAACTGGTGGCCGCCCTCCCTGAGCGCGGCACGGCGATCCTCAACGCCGACGACCACCGGGTCCTGGCGATGGCCGGCCAGACCCGGGCCGCGGTCCTCACGTTCGGCGCCGCGCCGATCGCCGACGTGCGCCTGTCCCGGCTGCGCCTCGACGAGTTGGCCAGACCGCGCTTCGTGGTCGACAGCCCGTGGGGCGCCGCCGAGGTCCGCCTGTCGGTGAGCGGGGCACACATGGCCGTGAACGCAGCCGGCGCCCTGGCCGTGGTGGGCGCCCTCGGTGCGGACCTCACCGCCGGCGCGGCAGCCCTTGCCGAGGTGCGGCCCGGCGCACAGCGCATGGCCGTGCGCCCGACGGCGGCGGGTGGCACGGTCCTGGACGACAGCTACAACGCCAACCCCACCTCGATGCGCGCCGGGCTCGACGCCCTGGCCGAGCTTCCCGCGGCGCGGCGCGTCGCCGTCGTCGGGGTCATGGCCGAGATCGCCGACGCGGCGGCCGAGCACCGGGCCATCGTGGACTACGCCGCGGCCCGCGGGATCGACATCATCGCCGTCGGCACCGACCTCTACGGCGTGGATCCGTGCGACGACCCCGTCGCCGCGGTCGGCTCAGTCGCCGGCGGCCACGCCGTCCTGGTCAAGGGCAGCCGCGTCGCCGGGTTGGAGCGGGTCGCCGAGGCGCTGGTGGACCGCGCCTGACGGCGGATCATCGTCGGCCAGCAGGCGCAGGCGCCGGTTCGGGACGTCGCACCACCAACTGAGCCCGAGGGCGACGGCGCCGCCCATCAGCATGACCGGCCGCGGCCCGATCGCATCGATGACCGGTCCGAACGCCAGGTTGCCGATGGCGACCGTCCCACCGAAGCCCATGAACCACAGGGCCATGACCCGCGCCCGCTCGTTGCTGCGCAGGTTGTGCTGGATGACCGTGAGCTTGGACGTCGCCATGGCGAAGTAGAACCAGCCGAGGACGAAGGCGACGGGGAACGCCAGGGTGACCGAGCGCAGCAGCCCGAAGACGCACACGGTGACGGCGAAGCCGATCAGCAGCGGGCGGATCAGGCGGGCCTTGTCCACGTGGGCCAACACGGTGCCGAGGGCCAGGGCGCCGACCAGCGCGCCGAGCCCCCAGGTGGCGTACAGCCACTTGTACGTCGCGGTGCGTGAGTCGAGATGGAGATTGAGCCGGGTGATCGGGGCGAACAGGCCCACCCATGGCAGGCAAAAGAACGAAAAGATGGCCATCCCGCCGAGCAACCGGCCGAGCACGCTGCGCCGGGCGGCCAGGCGGATCCCGTGGGTGACGTTGGCCCAGCCGCGCGACTGCGTGGCCTGCTCGCGCGGCGGGAACGTCGCAGCCAGGATGGCGGCGATCACGGCCAGGAACGTCGCCGCGTTGATCAACAACACCTGGCTGGTGCTGACGCCGCGTGCCATCAGCACGGCAGCGATGACCGGGCCCACCACCCGGGAACCGTTGATGCCCACCGAATTCAGGCTGACCACGCCGCCGATGTCACGGGGGTCGACCATGTTCGGCAGCACCCCCTGCATCGCCGGGTTGTTCAGCGCATTGCCCACACCGGCGACCAGTTGGGCGAGCAGGATCCACACCAGCCCGGCATCACGCGAGACCAGCGCGGCGATGACGACGGTCATCACCAGTTGCAGGCTCTGCATCCCGGCCAGCCACGGCTTGCGCGGGAAGCGGTCGGCCATCACGCCACCCACCACCGACAGCAGCAGCACCGGCCCGAGCAGAGCGAAGGTGAACAGGCCGACCCACAGCCCGGACTCCGTGCGCTGATCGATGTAGGCCGGCAGGATCACGGTCTGCATCCATGAACCGGTGTTGGACACCATCATCCCCGACCACAGCAGCACGAAGTTGCGGTTGCGCAGGACGGCGCCGATGGTGCCGTGCGCCGCGCCGGAGGCGGGCGAGGTGGAGGAGGTCGTCATAGAGCGCGGCAGCGCTCGACGAGCCTACGGTCAGCCGAGCGCGGCGAGCGGGTCCACCGCGGCACACCCGAGGAAATCCGCCACCGGGGCGTTGGTCACCTGGCCCCGATACGTGTTCAGACCGAAGGCGATGGCCGGGTCACGGCGGCACGCGCCGGCGGCGCCGTGCACGGCGACGTCGTGGATGTACGGCAGCGTGGCGTTGGTCAGCGCGTAGGTCGAGGTGTGCGGCACCGCTCCGGGCATGTTGCCGACGGCGTAGTGCACGACCCCGTGCAGTTCGTAGACCGGCTCGTTGTGCGTCGTCTCGTGGATGGTCTCGATGCACCCGCCCTGGTCGATGGCCACGTCGACGATCACCGCTCCGGGCTTCATCGAGGCCACCATGTCCTCGGTGACCACCACGGGCGCCCGCCCACCTGCCACCAGCACGGCGCCGATCACCAGGTCGGCGTCGGCGATGTTGCGTTCCAGGGCGCCGCGGTTGGAGGCCAGGGTCATGATCCGGCCCTTGTTGATCTGATCGACCCAACGCAGCCGATCGAGGTTCTTGTCGAACAGCACGACCTCGGCCTCCATCCCGGCGGCGATCCACGCCGCGTTCCAGCCGACGTTGCCGGCGCCGAGGACGACCACCTTGGCCGGCTGGACGCCGGGCGCGCCGCCCATCAGCACGCCGCGCCCGCCGTTGTGACGCTCCAGGTAGTGGGCGCCCATCTGCGGGGCCAGGCGCCCGGCGACCTCGCTCATCGGCGCCAGCAGCGGCAGGGCGCCGTTGGGGGCCTGGACCGTCTCGTAGGCCAACGCGGTGCACGACGAGGCGATCAGCGCCTTGGCCACCTCGGGGTAGGCCGCCAGGTGCAGGTAGGTGAACAGCGTCAGGTCGGAGCGCAGGTAGCCGAACTCCTCCTCCTTGGGTTCTTTGACCTTGACCACCATCTGCTGGCTCCAGGCGTCGGCGGCGGTGGGGACGATGTCGGCCCCGGCGGCGACGTAGTCCGCGTCGGTGAAGCTGGCGCCGGCGCCGGCGCCGGTCTCGACGAACACGTCCACCCCGGACCGTTCCAGCTCGCGCACCCCGTCGGGCGTCATCGCCACCCGATGTTCAGCGGTCTTGATCTCCTTGGGCACCCCGACGGTGCGGATGGCTGCTGCGCTCATAGTCGGCCATGATCGCGCAGCCGCACCTGGTCACTCGCCGGTGACACCGTCGAGGGACTCGCGGATGAGATCGGCGTGGCCGTTGTGCCGGGCGTACTCCTCGATCATGTGCACCAGGATCCAGCGCAGGCTGAACTTCTCACCCTGGCGGTTGGCCCGCACGGACAGGCCGTCAAGCCCGGCCTCGGCCCGCAGCGCGGCGTCGATCACGGCGTCGGCGTCGGCGACCGCCCGGGACCACAGGGCGCGCAGCTCGGCGGGGTCGTCGCCGGCCGCCGTGTGCCACTCCCAGTCGCGGTCCTCCTTCCACGGCGCGGTGTCGAACGGGGCCATCAGCGAGCCACCCTCGAACACCTCGGAGAACCAGCTCGACTCGACCACGGCGAGATGCTTCATCATCCCGCCGAGCGTCATCGGCGAGGGTGGCAGCGCCGCGGCCAGCTGGCCGGCATCGAGTCCGGCGGTCTTGATGGCGAACGTGTCACGGTGATAGGTGAGGAACGCCCGGAGCGTGGCGATCTCCGAACCGGCGAGGGGCGGGTCGGTGCGCGGGTCATCGGTTGGCATCGGCCCAGCGTAGGCAGGCGCACACGGACGGGGCGCCGAAGTATCGTCGGTGGCATGAAGGTCTTCGGCAATTTCATCAACGGCCAGCGAGTCCAGGCGGCAGACGGCCGCACCACCGAGGTGGTGAACCCGGCCACCGGCCAGGTGTACGGGTCGGCGCCGCTGTCAGGTCAGGCAGACATCGACGCGGCGATGGCCGCGGCCACCGCGGCGTTCGACGGGTGGCGCGACAGCACGCCCAGCGAGCGCTCCCTGGCGCTGTTCCGCATCGCCGACGCGGTGGAGGCCCGATCGGACGAGATCGTCGCCATGGAGGTGGAGAACACCGGCAAGCCGGTGCACATGACCCGCAGCGAAGAGATGCCGCCGATGGTCGACCAGATCCGCTTCTTCGCCACGGCCGCCCGCCACCTGGAGGGCAAGAGCGCCGGTGAGTACATGCGCAACATGACCTCGATGATCCGCCGCGAGCCGGTGGGCGTGTGCGCCCAGGTGGCCCCGTGGAACTACCCGATGATGATGGCGGTGTGGAAGTTCGCCCCGGCCATCGCCGCCGGGAACACCGTCGTCCTCAAGCCCAGCGACACCACCCCGGCAACCGCCGGTCTGCTTGCCGAGATCGCCGCCGAGTTCCTCCCTCCCGGGGTGTTCAACGTGGTGTGCGGTGACCGCGACACCGGGCGGGCGATGGTGGTCCACGACGCCCCGGCCATGGTCAGCGTCACCGGCTCGGTGCGCGCCGGCATGGAGGTGGCGGCCGCCGCCAGTTCCAGCCTGAAGCGCGTCCACCTCGAACTGGGCGGCAAGGCCCCCGTCGTGGTGTTCGACGACGCCGACGTCGCCGCTGCCGCCGAGGGCATCGCCATCGCCGGGTACTTCAACGCCGGCCAGGACTGCACCGCCGCCACCCGCGTGCTGGCCGGGCCGAGCGTGTACGACGACTTCGTCGCCGCCCTGGCCGAGCAGGCCAAGGGCACCAAGACGGGCAGCCCCGACGACGAGGACGTCCTGTTCGGACCGGTCAACAACCCCAACCAGTTGGCCCGTGTCGCCGGGATGGTGGATCGCGCCCCGAGCCACGCCACGGTCGCCGCCGGTGGCGGTTCGATCGGTGGGGACGGATACTTCTTCGAACCGACGGTCATCGCCGACCTGCGCCAGGACGACGAGATGATCCAGACCGAGATCTTCGGCCCGGTCATCACCGTGCAGCGATTCAGCGACGAGGACCAGGCCATCGCCTGGGCCAACGGGGTGGAGTACGGCCTGGCCAGCAGCGTGTGGACCAAGGACTTCGGCCGGGCGATGCGCATGGCCCGGCGGTTGGACTTCGGCTGCGTGTGGATCAACACGCACATCCCGATGGTGGCCGAGATGCCCCACGGCGGGTACAAGAAGAGCGGCTACGGCAAGGACCTCAGCGCCTACGCCCTCGACGACTACACACGCATCAAGCACGTGATGGCCAACCTCGACAGCTGACCACGCGCCCAGGCGGCGTCAGTGGGCGCCCCAGGCGAAGGTCTGCTTGACCAGGTCGAGGTACACGAACGTCTCGGTGGAGACCACGCCGGGCACGCTGCGGATCCGGTTGCCCAGCACCAGGAGGGCCGAGTCGTCGTCGACGATGGCCTCGCACAGGAAGTCGAACGACCCGGCCGTCACGACCAGGTAGTCGATGTCGTCCATCGCGGCCAGGGCGTCGCCCACCGGGCCGGTGGCCCCGGACGTGCGGACCCCGATCATCGCCATCCGTCGCTTGCCACCCGCGAGCGGGTTGGTGACGGCGACGACCTGGACCACCTCGGCGTCGAGCAGGCGCTGGACGCGCTGGCGTGCCGCGGCCTCGGACAACCCGACGGCGGCGCCGAGCCGGGTGTAGGGCATCCGACCGTCGGCCTGGAGATGCTCGATGATCGCTCGATCGGTGTCGTCGAGGTGCATGCCGCGTCGGTTCACGACCAGGGATCATGAACCTGATCACGGCGAATCGCAACCCGGCCGGGCGGTGACCGAAGGCACGGGCGGGATGCGTCGCCGGGTTATGGTGGGTCGGTTCGGCGCGAGTGAACACGACGACATGGAGATGACGTGACGGAATCAACGGTTCCCGGCCCGGGGAGCGCGGAGAGCACGGTGATCCAGCTGGATCACGTCCGGAAGGAGTTCGGCAGTTTCGTTGCAGTGCACGATGCCGACTTTGCGATTCGCAAGGGCGAGTTCTTCTCGATGCTCGGCCCATCCGGCTGCGGAAAGACGACGCTGCTGAAGATGATCGCCGGGTTCGAGCAACCCACCCAGGGACGGGTGTTGCTGGACGGCCACGACGTGTCCAAGGTGCCGCCGTACAAGCGCAGCGTCAACACGGTGTTCCAGCAGTACGCGCTGTTCCCGCACATGAGCGTGCTGGACAACGTGGCCTTCGGTCTCGATGCCTCCGGAGTGGCCCACGGCGAGGCCCGGCGGCGGGCCAAGGAGATGCTGGACATCGTCCGCCTCGGTGAGTTCGCCGCCCGCCGCCCGGCGCAGCTCTCCGGTGGCCAGCAGCAACGTGTCGCCCTGGCCAGGGCCCTGGTCAACATGCCGAGCGCTCTCCTGCTCGACGAGCCACTCGCGGCCCTCGACCTGAAGCTGCGCGAGGCGATGCAGATCGAACTGAAGCGCATCCAGCGTGAGGTGGGGATCACGTTCATCTTCGTCACCCACGACCAGGGTGAGGCGTTGACGATGAGCGATCGCATCGCGGTGATGAGCCAGGGCCGTGTCGAGCAGATCGGCACGCCCGAACAGATCTACTCCAAGCCGGCGTCGGTGTTCGTCGCCGGATTCATCGGCTCGGCCAACCTGCTCCCGGGGACGCTCGACGCTGCCGGGGCGCCTGGCGCCGTCCGGCTCGACTCCGGCCAGGTGCTCGCTGTCCCGAACACGGGCGACGTCAAGCCCGGTGACCCGGTGACGGTGATGCTGCGCCCGGAGCGCTTGATCCCCACGGTGAACCAGCCTGACGGTGACGCGCTGGCCGGCGCCGTCGGCCAGCTGATCTACCAGGGCGCCACCGCCCGGCTGATCATGGACATGCCAGGGGAGACCGAGATCATCTCCACGGTGGAGGAGGACGACCACCTCCCACCCGTGACGCCGGGTCAGCCGATGTGGATGACCTGGTCGCCCGACGTGCCCTACCTGCTGCGCGGCCGGGCCGCTCACGCCGGGGCCACCACCACCGACGTGGACATGGTGCAGGCGACGATGGAGGGGGTCACCTCCGCAGCGCCGCCCAGCGCGCCTTCCACCGCTGGCGGGATCGGCCGCCGAGCCCTGATCATGGGCGGTGGCGCCGCCGCTGCCGCGGCGGTGATCGGCGGGATCCTGTGGGTCACCGGCAACTCCGCCGACAACGTCGTGACGGCCCCCACCGAGCCGGGACCCACCGGTTCGACGCCGGGCGCCACCGGGGCCACGACGCCCGCGGCGGGCACCGCGACCGGCGGGACGGCGGCGGGAGGCACTACCGCGCCGGCCGGTTCCACGGCCGGCGCCGGCGGCCAGATCGGCGGGGACCTGAAGATCCTCAACTGGCAGGAGTACATCGACATCACCGCCGACGGCGCCACCGGCACGGTCGACCGGTTCCAGCAGGCCACCGGTGTCAAGGTCGACTACTCCGAGGACTTCAACGACAACAACGAGGTCTTCAACCGGGAGCTGCAGCCGATCCTCGGCGTCGGCAAGAAGGTGTCCTTCGACATCATGTGCCCGACGTACTGGATGGCCGACCGGATCAAGACGCTCGGCTGGGTGGAGAAGCTGCCCCTCGACCTGATCCCCAATCACCAGAACCTCGAGGACCAGTACCTCAACCTGTCCTGGGACCAGGGCGCGGCGTACCACATGCCCTGGCAGGCGGGGCTCACCGGCATGGCCTACAACCCGGCGCTGACCAAGCGCGAGCTGACCTCGATCAACGATCTGTTCGACCCGGAGTTCAAGGGCAAGGTGGCCATGCTCACCGAGCTGCGTGACACCATCGGGCTGGTGATGCTGGCCATGGGGCTGGACCCGTCGGCGGGCAAGATCGACGAGATGCGTCAGGCGCTGAAGAAGATCGCCGACGCCACCTCCAGTGGCCAGATCCGCCAGTTCACCGGCAACGAGTACCTGCGCAGCCTGGAGAGCGGAGACTTCGTCGCCTGCATCGCCTGGTCCGGCGACATCGTCCAGTTGAACTACACCCGCCCGGACATCAAGTTCGTCTTCCCCGAACAGGGGGCGATGAGTTGGTTCGACACGATGATGATCCCCAAGGGCTCGCCGCACGTGGAGCAGGCCGCGGCGTGGATGAACTTCGTCTACGACCCCGTGCAGGCCGCCCAGCTCACCCAGTACGTGCAGTACGTGAGCCCGGTGAAGGGGGTCAAGGAGCAGCTCATCGCGATGGGCGGCGACGCCGCGGCGCTGGCTGAGAGTCCGATCCTGTTCCCCGACGCCGAGACGAAGAAGCGCCTGCACGTGTTCGGCGAGCTGTCCACCGAGGACGATCTGGCGCTCACCGACGAGTTCTTGAAGGTGACGGGGGGCTGATCGATGGCCGCCGATGCGGGCGAGAATCGCTCCCTCCGCCAGGCCGAGGTCCGCGCCGTATGTGATGTCGCTGCCCGGCCTGCTGTGGTTGTTCATCTTCTTCATCGTCCCGCTGGTCACCCTGCTGAAGGTGGCCCTGTCGACCAAGCCGAACCCGTTCCTGCCCAAGTACGACCTGACCTGGGCGTGGGGGAACTTCTCGACAGCGTTCACCGATTTCGGCGGGCAGTTGGTGCGCTCGTTCCTCTACGCCGGCATCGCCACCGTGCTGTGCGTGCTGATCTCCTACCCGATCGCCTACTTCATCGCCTTCCGCTCGGGGGCTTGGAAGAACCTGCTGCTCGGGTTGGTGATGGTCCCGTTCTTCACCAGCTTCCTGCTGCGCACCATTGCCTGGCAGACGTTGCTGGCCGACCAGGGCATCGTCATGGACTTCCTCCGTGGGATCAGCGTCGACGGCGTGCTCGACAAACTGGGCATCCTCGACAACGGCCGGATGCTGAACACCAGTACCGCCGTCGTCGGCGGCCTGACCTACAACTTCCTGCCCTTCGCCCTGATGCCCATCTACGTCAGCCTGGAGAAGATCGACCTGCGGCTGATGGACGCTGCAGCCGATCTGTACTCGCCGTTCGGGCGCTCGTTCCGCAAGGTGATCCTGCCGCTGTCGCTGCCGGGCGTGTTCGCCGGCACGCTGCTCACCTTCATCCCGGCGACGGGTGACTTCATCAACGCCAAGCTGCTCGGCAACCCGCAGACGAAGGTGATCGGCGACGTGGTGCAGAACCAGTTCCTCGGGCGCAACGACTACCCGACGGCGGCGGCGATCAGCTTCGTCCTGATGGCCATCATCACCGCAGCAGTGCTGGTGTACGCCAAGTTCCTCGGAACGGATGATCTCGTATGAAGCGTCGGCCTCTCGGTACCTACCTGCTGTGGATCGTCACGTTCCTCGGGTTCGTCTACCTGTTCGTCCCGATCATCACGATCGCGGTGTTCAGCTTCAACGATCCGGGGAAGAACAAGTTCAACACCGAATGGCGGGCGTTCACCCTCGACAACTGGCGCCACGCCTTCCGCAGCAGCGACCTCACCAGCGCGCTGGGCGAGAGCCTCATCGTCGCTGCCGCGGCGTGCACGCTGGCCACGGTGCTCGGTGGTCTCATCGCCCTGGCGCTGAGCCGGTACAAGATGAAGGGCGGGGCGGCCATCAACCTGTTGCTCATCCTGCCGCTCACGACCCCCGAGATCGTCATGGGCGCGTCGCTGTTCACGCTGTTCTTCAACCAGGACGTCGACCGCGGCCGGACCACGATCATCATCGCCCACGCCATGTTCTGCCTGTCGTTCGTGGCGCTCACCGTCAAGGCCCGCATCCGCGGCTTCGACTGGGGGTTGGAGGACGCCGCCGCCGACCTCTACTCGCCGCCGCTGCGCACGTTCCGCAAGATCACCCTTCCGCTGATCGTGCCGGGGATCGTGGCCGCGTTCCTCTTGTCGGTCGCCCTGTCGATCGACGACTACATCATCACCTCGTTCGTCGCCGGCGACGTCAAGACGTTTCCGCGGGAGATCTTCGACTCGGCCAAGGTGACCATCCCGGCGCAGGTGCACGTGCTGGCGACGCTGATCATGCTCGTGGCGGTGGCCATCATCCTGGTGGGCACCGTGGTGGGCAATCGGCGGCGGGCCAAGCTCGGCTAAGCGGTACCATTTTCGTCCATGCCTCCAAGTACCAGCTCACCCCGAACCGGTCACCCGCGCATCGCGCTGGGCCCGGGCGAGGTGCCGTCGTGGGTCGAGGACGCGGTGGTCGCCGGTGGCGGGCAGGTCGTTGCCCTCGAAGACGCCGAGGCGTTGGTGTGGACGTCGCCGAGGGACGCGGCCGGGCTCAGCGAGGTGTTGGAGGATGCGGTCCACATCGACTGGGTCCAGCTGCCCTGGGCCGGTGTCGAACGGTTCGTCCATCTGGTGGACGATCGCCGGTTGTGGACCTGCGGCAAGGGCGTGTACGCAGAACCTGTTGCCGAGCTGGCCCTGTCGCTGATGCTGGCCGGCCTGCGTGGGGTCGTGCCCTTCGCCCGGGCGACGTCGTGGACGGCCCCGCGGGGCCGCAACCTGTTGGGCGCGCACGTGACCATCCTCGGCGGCGGTGGCATCACCGAGTCGTTGTTGCGCCTCCTGGCGCCGTTCGACTGCCACACCACCGTGGTGCGCAATCGTGTCGTCTCGATGGAGGGCGCCGACGAGGTGCTCGAAGCGGACCGCTACGTCGACGCCCTCCCGGGGGCCGACGTGGTGGTGCTGGCGCTGTCGCTGACGCCCGACACCGAGGGGATGATCGGGCGGACCGAGTTGGAGCTGATGGATCACGATGCCTGGCTGGTCAACGTCGCCCGCGGCCGTCACGTGGTCACCGACGAACTGGTGTGGGCGCTGGAGAACCACGTGATCGGTGGCGCCGCGCTGGACGTCACCGAGCCCGAGCCGCTGCCCGGCGACCACCCGCTGTGGAGCATGGCGAACTGCATCATCACCCCGCACGTGGGCAACACACCCGACATGGCCGTGCCGCTGCTGGCGGAGCGGATCACGACGAACGTCCGCCGCTTCGCCGCCGGCGAGGAGCTGATCGGCCCGGTCGACGCCGATCTCGGTTACTGACCCGCCATGCCCCCTGGCAGCCCTGATCTCGGCGCGCTGATCGGCGCTCTGGCCGACGACGACCGCCGCAAGGTGTTCGCCGCCGTCGAACTGGGGGCCGGGTCGCTCGACGCCGTCGTCGACGCCACCGGGCTGACCCGGGCCGCGGCCGTGACGGCTCTGGGCAGGCTGGTCCATCTCGGCGTGGTGGTGGAGGGCGCCGGGACGTTGGTGGTCCTCGGGGCCGCCTTCCAGGCCGCCGCCCGCCAGGCGCTGGCCAGGCCGAGGTCGACCGAGCACGATGACGCCCCGGCGGCGCTGCGAGCCGTGCTCTCGGCATTCGTCAAGGACGGCCGGATCACTGCGCTGCCCGCCGCTGCCGGGCGGCGGATGGTGCTGCTCGACTGGCTCGTCCAGGACTTCGAGCCAGGACGGCGATTCACCGAGCAGCAGGTGAACGCGATCATCGCCAAGCGCCATGCCGACACCGCGGCGCTGCGCCGCTACCTGGTGGATGCCGGATTCCTCGACCGTGCCGACGGTCTCTACTGGCGTGCCGGCGGAACCGTGGCCGCCGCCGTCTGAGGGACTCGGCCGGTGGGCTGGTAGATTCGTCGGCGCCTTCGGGCGATTAGCTCAGTCGGCTAGAGCGCTACGTTCACACCGTAGAGGTCATCGGTTCGAGCCCGGTATCGCCCACCGCAACGGCCCTGGTCACAGGTCACGAGGCCCCGCTTCGGCGGGGCCTTCGCCGTGTGGCGACCCGACGTGATCACCGCGCCGGATGGTCGACGTCGATGACCACGGCGTCGTTGCCGCCGGCGGAGACGGACGCCGAGCCGCCCGCCACGGTGACGACCGCGTCGCCGGCGCAGGTGGCAGCCAGCAGGTTGCAGTACCGCCCATCGGGCATCGTCGTGGCGATCGGGGCCGCCGACGCTGCGCCGGACACGTTGACCACCGCCAGGCCGCGGGCGCCGCGGGCAAAGGCAACCAACGTGCCGGCCACCGTGGTCACCGCCGGCTCGGCGCCCACGGTCGCTCGGAAGTGGAGCATCGTGGACACGTGTGGGGCGCGGTGGGCGCACGTCCATGGTGGGACGCCGCAGGCAGCGTCGATGACCGTGCCGTCGGGGTTGGCCGGCGGCCCCTCGTCGCGGCTGGTGAAGTCGTACCCTGAGTACAGGATCGGCAGCCCGTAGTCGTCGGCGAGCAGGACGATCTCGGCCAGCCGGTGGGCGGCGCGGTTCGTGCGGGTGACGCTCTGGCCGTTGCGCTCGGTGTCGTGGTTCTCCACGAACGACACGGCGCTGGACGACGCCAGGACGCCATCGCCGGCGGTGACGATGCGGTCGGGGATCGACAGGCTCAACCCGGGCGACAGGCGCTGGGCGTAGGCGAACTCGTAGACCCGGCCGAAGCGGACGTACTGCTCGGGCGTGACCGGTTCGCCGCCGCCCCGGATCACCTCGCTGAACACGGCCGGATCACCCGGCAGGCCGTCGAGGATCGCCGCCAGGTCGTCTGCGGAGATGTGCTTGGCGGCATCGATGCGCAACCCGTCGACACCCAGCCCGACAAGGTCGGCCAGGTACTGGCGCAGGCGCCGGCGGACGTTGGCACGGCCGGTGTCCAGGTCGGCCAGGTTGAGCAACTCGCACGTCTGAACCTCGGTCGCGTCCTGATAGTTGGCGATGTCGTCGTCGGGTGTGAGTCCGCAGTGGTGGAAGTCCGCCGCCGACCACAGTCCGGGGTAGTCGTAGTGCCGGTAGCGGGTCCCGCCGGTGCCCACACCGTCGCCAGCGGCCATGTGGTTCAGCACGGCATCGGTGACCACGGCCAGGCCGGCCGCATGGCAGGCCTGGATCATCGCCGCGAACGCCTGGGGCGTGCCCAGCTTGGAGGTCGGCACGCGTAGCTCACCGGCTGGTAGGACGTCCACCACTGCGGCCCGCTGACCGACTCCTGCGGTGGGGAGGTGACGACGAAGCCGAATCCGCTGTCGGCCAGCGAGGGGCATTCTGCGGCGATCGCCGTCCAGGTCCACTGGAAGAGCTGCACCCCGGGGCGATCACCGACGTGGACCGCAGCGGAGGTCCCGGTGGGTCGCGGTCGCGGCCCCTGCCCCGGTGACGGTCAGCGCGGCGATGGCCAGCGCCAGGGCGGCGTGGCGGAGTGGTGCTCGCACGCGACGCAGGGTAGCCGCCCTCCACGCTGGCGGCGGGCCGACGCGGTACCGTTGCGGGCCGTGGGGCGACAGTGTGAGCGGCCAGGATGCTCCCGCCCGGTGGAGGCGGTGTACAGCATCGACGTCGGCCGGCTGGTGGTCACGCTGCACCGGTTGCCCGATCCTGCGCCGCCCTCGGGTCTGCTGTGCCTGGTGCATGCGTCGGCGATGACCGTGCCGCGCCGCTGGTCGCTGGACGATCGCCGTGACAGCGCGCCACCCCTGTTCCGCTTGGCGGCCGTCCCGGAGCGGATCAGACCCAAACGCCGCCACCCGTCGGCCGGCCTTGCCCCGGCGAGACCGCCCGAGCAGCTCCGGCTGGTGGTGGACCAACCGATCCCACCCGAACCCGTCGAGGACACCTCGCCGACCAGCGAGATCGCCGCGGTTCCCGAGGATGCCGATGCCACCCGGGTCCTGCCATGGCGCCCGTCCTTCGACGACCGTGACGACCTGAACGGGTTGCTCAGCGCGTCCAGCCCGCTGCTGGCCAGGGCCTTCGGCGTCCCTCGCCCCGATCGGTAGCACGATGGACGTCACCGCTGCACTGCAGGCTCGCTGCGATCCCGACGAGCTGTTCGCCTACGTCGACGACCTCGGCCGCTATCCGGCGTGGATGGACCTCGTCCACGCCGCCGACCGGCTGGACGGCGAGCCGCCGGTGTGGGACGCCGAGCTGCGCGCCCGGCTCGGCCCGTTGGCCAGGAGCAAGCGACTGCGCATGGTGCGCACCGTGCATGATTCGCAGCGCCGGGTGGTGCGCTTCGAGCGCCAGGAGCTGGATGGGCGCTCGCACTCGCCGTGGATCCTGTCGGCCGAGGTGGGGGCACACGGTGACCTGGCGGACCTCGCCGTCCACCTGCACTACGGCGGCGGGTTGTGGACCGGCGGGGTGCTGGAGCGGGCGCTGACCGAGCAGATCAACCAGGGGCGCGATCGGCTGATCGCGCTGGTGACGCCCACGCCGTGAGCCGCCCGTCGGGGCGGCGCTCGAGCTGCAGGGCCATGGCGAAGGTCTCGCTCAGGCTGGTGGCCGAGAGGGTCTCGTCGATCGGCCCGCTGGCCACCACCGAACCATCGCGCAGCATCAGCACGTGGGTCATGCCGGGCGGCGCCTCGTCGAGGTGGTGGGTGACCAGGATCAGCGGGGCGGCCAGTGGATCGAGGGTCAGCTCGCCGAGCGCGCTCACGAGGTGCTCGCGGCCGCCGAGGTCCAGCCGGGCGCTTGGCTCGTCGAGGGCGATGACGCCCGGGTCGTTCATCAGCGTGCGCGCCAGCAGGACGCGCTGCTGCTCGCCGGACGACAACGTACCGAGCGGGCGCTGCGCCGCCCAGGCGACACCCAGACGCCCCAGGCACCGCAGCGCCGCGGCCCGATCGTCGTCGGTGTAGGTGTGCCACCACGGCTCCAGCGCCGCGTATCTCGCCGTCATCACCACGTCGATGGCGGCCAGGGCGGGGCGAAGCTGGCCGGCAAGGGCGGCCGACATGAACCCGATCCGGCGGCGCAGGACGCGCACGTCGGTCCGCCCGAGGCGCTCGCCGAGGACCGTGACGGACCCGGTGGAGGGGTGCAGGTACATCGAGACCACGTTCAGCAGGGTCGTCTTGCCCGAGCCGTTGGCCCCGAGCACCAACCAACGCTCGCCGGGCAGCACCCGCCAGGTCAACGGCGCCAGGATCACCCGATCGCCGGCGACGACGGAGACGCCGGCGAGGTCCAGCACGGGCATCGGGCTCACGGCACGGACCGCCGCGGCCGCGGCTCGGTCAGCGTGACCGGCCGCCCGGCGGCGAGCTGCCCGCAGGCCGCGTCGATGTCGGTTCCCCGGTTGCGCCGCACGGTGGCGTTGACACGCAGCCGTTCCAGGAGCTCGCGGAACTCGTGGACAGCGCGTGGGCGACGACCCCACGGTCGGGTATCCCGGTGTCGGGTTGAGCGGGATCAGGTTGACGTGGGCCGGGAGGCGCAACCGGCGGCACAGCCTGGCCAGTTCCTGGGCGTCGCTGTCGCGGTCGTTGACCCCCTTGATCAGGGCCCACTCGAAGCTCAACCGGCGACCCTTCTTGGTCAGGTACTCGGCGCAGGCGTGCATCAGCGCGTCGAGCGGATACCGGCGGTTGATCGGCACCAGGTCGTCGCGCAACGCGTCGTTGGCGGCGTGCAGCGACACCGCCAGGTTGACCGGCAGGTTGCGGTCGGCGAGGTGGCGGATCCCGGGGACCAGCCCGACGGTGCTGACCGTGATGGCCCGCGCCGACAGGCCGATGGCGCCGTGGATCCGCTCGATGGCGCCCCACACGGCGGCCTCGTTGGCCAGCGGTTCGCCCATCCCCATGAACACCACGTTGGCCAGGCGGCGACCCATCGCCTTGGCGTCACGCCCGGCGCGCACGACCTGCTCGACGATCTCACCCACGGTCAGGTGGCGGGTGAAGCCCGCCTGCCCGGTGGCGCAGAACCCGCACGCCATCGCGCAGCCGGCCTGACTGCTGACGCACACGGTGACCCGGTCGGGGTAGACCATCAGCACGGTCTCGATCCGTGACCCGTCGGTGAGCTCCCACAGGTACTTCACCGTGTCGCCCGTGGCGTTCACCTGGCGGACCACCTCGACCAGCGCGGTGGGTAGGCCGTCGGTGATCCGCTGGCGCAGCGCCTTGGGCAGGGTGGTCAGCTCGGTGGGCAGGGCCAGCTGGGCGTAGAGCCCGTCCCACAGCTGGTCGAGGCGGTAGCGCGGCTCGCCGGCCAGCGTTCCCGCCAGCTCGTCGCGATCGACGCCGTACAGGGTGGTCATCCCCCGGCCAGCTCGCAGTACTGCTCGATGCGCCCACGAACGACGTCGAGGCTGGCGTCCCAGAAGCCCACGTCGGTGATGTCGAAGCCGAACAGCACGGCGAGCTCCTCGGCCTGGTCCATGCCCGCCCGGGACAGGGCGTCGTCGTACACCAGGCGGAACCGCTCGGGGTCGTCGCGGTACTGGGCGTACAGCCCGATGCCGAAGAGCATCCCGAACGTGTACGGCCAGTTGTAGAACGACGAGCCGTAGTAGTGGGACTTGACGGCCCACATGTACGGGTGGGCGGTGGTCTGGTCGAGGCCGTCGCCGTACGCCTCGAGCTGCGCGGCCAGCATCAGCTCGTTCAGCTCGGCCACGCCCAGGGTGGTGTGGCGGCGCCGCTCGAACACGGCCGACTCGAACAGGAACCGGCTGTGGATGTCGACGATCACCTGACTGGCGCCCACCAGATCCACGTCGAGCAGGGCCAGGCGCTGCTGCCCCTGCGCCGCGGCCAACCCGGCCTCCACCGTGATGGTCTCGCAGAAGATGCTGGCGGTCTCCGCCAAGGTCATCGGCAGGGCCCGCTGCAGCATCGTCCGGCGGTGCAGTTGCGTGTTGTGGTAGGCGTGGCCCAACTCGTGGGCCGCGGTCTGGGTGCTGTCGGCGCTGCCGCTCCAGTTCATCAGGATCAGCGAGCGGTCGTCGATGAACCCCATGCAGAACGCGCCGCCCTGCTTGCCGGGTCGGGCGCCGGCGTCGATCCAGCGCTGGTCCAGCGCCTGGTCGAGCATTCCGGCCAGCCGCGGGCTGTAGGACGCAAAGGCCGAGCGCACCGTGGCCATTCCGTCGGCCCAGGCCACGCTGCCGGTGACGTGGGGGAGTGGGGCGTCCAGATCCCACCAGCGCAGACCGCCGTCGTAGCCGTGCAGGCGGGCCTTGGCCCGCATCCACCGGCGCAGGTCGGGCAGGCTGCGCACGACGGCGTCCTGCATCGCCTCGAAGGTGGCCGGCTGCACGCTGTTGGCGAACAGCGACGCGGCCACGGGCGTCGCCCAGCGGCGCCGCTCGTTGACCGCGCAGGACTCGCCCTTGACCGCGTTCAGCGCTGCGGCGCACGGCGTGGTCACGGTGGGCCAGGCGCGCATCTCGGCGTCATAGGCGGCGCGGCGCACCGCCGGATCGGGCGAGGTCGACAGGCTGCGGACCGCGGCGATGGGCAGTTCCGGCATGGACCCGTCGGGAAGCTGGACGACGGCGGACAGTTGCGAGGTCACGTCGGCGTGCAGGCGGTCCCACGCGCTGGAGCCGGTGAGCCGGAGCGTGGCGTACAGGTGCTCCTCGGCCTCGGTCATCTGGTGCTGGGCGCGCGCCGCGAGGCGGCGCAACGGGCCGACGTGCTCGCCGACCTCATGGCTCACCGCGGCCAGCGCATCCACGCCCAACGCAGCCACCCAGGCGGCGAGGCGGGCCAGTAGCGGCCGCTGGCGGGCTTCGAGCGCCGTCAACTCGGTGAGCAGCGCCTGGGCGTGGTCGTGGTAGCTGTCGGTGGCCACGGTGGCGTAGACGTAGGCCGACTCGATGTCGGCCGCTGCGGCGGCCTCGTTGAAGGCGGCGATCACCGCGTCGGCCGCCTGGCCGTCAGCGGAGGTCACCGGGCGGGGTTCGACGGCGCGGATGCCGTGCTCGTCGAACAGCGCCTCCAGCCGCCCGGCATCGGCGCGCAGCCTGTCCAGCGCATCGAGGAAGGACCGCGCCGTGAACGACTCGTGCAGGTCGGTGACGTCCCAGCGCGGCAGGTCGTCGGTCAGCAGTCCGGCGCTGGCCGGCTCCTGGCGGGTCATGTTGGCTCCAATCGGGCGGCGTAGGCCTGCTCGGTGCGGGCGGTGGTGAAGCCGAGGCTGCGGTACAGGCCCACAGCCGCGGCGTTGTCCAGGTCCACGAACAGCATGCCGTGACGGATGCCGCGCCGGGACAGCGACGCCAATCCGGCCACGGTGAGCGCCCGGCCAAGCCCCCGGCCGTGGGCGCCGGGGGCGACGCCGATGACGTAGATCTCGCCGTGCGGCGGCGTGATGTCGCGATGGATCTTGGTCCAGCAGAAGCCCACCATCGCCCCGTGCTCCTCGTAGATCAGGAACCCGGCGGGGTCCCACCACGGTTCTGCCTGGCGCTGGCGGAGCGTGGCCAGGTCCCACCCACCCTGTTCGGGGTGGGTGGCGAAGGCGGCGGCGTTGACGGCCAGCCACGGGACCTCGTCCGTGTCCGGGCGGAACGGTCGGGTTGCCAGGGTGTCGTCCACGCCGGCCAGTGGCAGCTCGACGCGCAGGTGCAGCAGGCCGCGGCCCGGCGTCAGCCCGGCGTGGGCCGCCAACGACGGCGCCGCCGGGGTACTGGTCCACCAGGTGACGCTGCCGCCGCCGCGCCGGCGGAGCTCGTCCAGCAGGCCGTCGAGGGCCTCGGCCGAGGTCTCCGGCACGACGGCGATCTGCCACGCTGCCGGCCCGACGGTCGACGCCTGGGCGTACCCGCGCAGCGGGCCGCCGTCCTCGCCCACCAGCACGGCGACGAATCCGGGTCACGTGGCGCGGTGAGGTCGGCGGTCAACTGGTCGGGGAGGTGTGCGCCCATGCGACCCAGCAGGGCGTCGAGGTCGGCGAGCTCGGAGGTGCGCAACCGATCACGGATCCGGGGTCCTGCCATGGCCCGATCACGCTACTGGGGGCCACGGTAACGTGGGCGCGATGGGCCTGCCGCGAACGCCGAAGGGCCGGGCCCGCTTCGTCGCCGAGCAGCTGGCCCTCGACTACCCCGAGCCATGGTGCGAGCTGGATCATCGCAACCCGTTCGAGTTGCTGGTTGCCACGATCCTGTCGGCGCAGACCACCGACGCCCGGGTCAACACCGTCACCCCGGAGTTGTTCGCCAGGTATCCCGACGCCGCTGCGCTCGCTGCCGCCTCGCCCGACGACGTCGAGCGGATCGTCCAGTCGACCGGGTTCTATCAGGCCAAGACGCGCAACGTGCTGGCCATGGCCAGCGCGCTGGTCGAGCGCTTCGGTGGCGAGGTCCCCACGGCGATGGAGGACCTGGTGAGCCTGGCCGGCGTCGGCCGCAAGACCGCCAACGTGGTGCGCAGCGTGGCCTTCGGACTCCCTGGACTTCCCGTGGACACCCATGTCGGCCGGTTGAGCAGGCGTCTCGGACTCACCACCGAGGAGGACCCGGTGAAGGTGGAGGCCGACCTCGGCGCCCTGCTGCCGCGCTCGCAGTGGGGTGATTTCAGCCTGCGCCTGATCCTCCACGGCCGGCGGGTGTGCGACGCCAAGCGACCGCGGTGCTGGGAGTGCAGCGTGTTCGCCGTGTGCCCGTCACGGACCGCGAAATGATGGCGGCGCGCCTTGCGTTTTGCGAGGTCGGTCGCCAGAATGGTCCGACCGACCAGGTTCCCGCCACCTGGGTCGGTTCGTGACGCCGGGATCCGCCGCCCAGGCGTCGCCACCGACGGCCCCTCCGTGGGGCCGTCGGGCGTTTTTCGACCGAAACTGATCCATCGGTCAAATAGCTCTGGCGCGGCGAGCCGACCGGACGGCTCAGCCGATGAGCTGGGCGGCCCGGCGGAGGGTTCGCGCCGCCAGCCGTAGGTTGCGGTCCGCCTCGTGGAGAACGGCCACGGCATCCTCGTGGCGGCCGCCGGCGAGGTCCCCGGCGATCGCCATGACCCGCGCCTGGTACTCACCCAGGTGTTCCATCATGACGGTCAGCGTGGCCACGGCCGAGGTCGACATCCCCGCAGTCTGCCACCGCCGCCGGCCCGCCCCCCCGACCGCTCGGACAATGGGGCGGGTGCCGGGTGAGGGTGCTCGGTATCGTGGCCCGGTGCCTGTGGTTCCGGTTCGAGACGATCTGCGTGCCCTGGAGGGGTATCACTCGCCGCAGGTGCGGGTACGCGTCCGGCTGAACACGAACGAGTCGCCCACCCCGCCCCCGGCCGCCTGGCGTGATGCCTTCGCCGCCGAGTTGTCCCGGGTGCAGTGGCATCGCTACCCGGATCGTGCCGCCGCCGAGCTGCGCGCCGCCATCGCCGGGCTGCACGGGGTCGACCCGGCGCAGATCTTCGTCGCCAACGGCAGCAACGAGGTCCTCCAGACCTTGCTGCTCACCTACGCCGGTCCCGGCCGCACCGTCGCCACCTTCGAGCCCACGTACCAGCTGCACGGGCACATCGCCCGGCTCACCGGCGCCACCGTGGTCGAAGGGGAGCGGCGCGCCGACTTCACCCTCGACACCGACGAGGTGGCGCGCGTCATCGGCCAGTCTCGGCCAGTGGTCACGTTCCTGTGCTCGCCGAACAATCCCACGGGCCTGGAAGAGCCGCGAGCCACCGTCGAGGCCGCCCTGCGGATCGCGCCCGGCCTGGTGGTGGTGGACGAGGCCTACGGGCAGTTCGCCAGCCGGTCGGCGCTCGACCTGGTGACCGAGGACGTTGCCCTGGTGGTCACCCGCACGTTCTCCAAGACCTGGTCGATGGCCGGGGCGCGGCTCGGCTACCTGATCGGGCCGTCCTGGCTGGTGGCCGAGCTGGACAAGGTGGTGCTCCCGTACCACCTCGACAGCGCCAAGCAGATCGCCGGGCGGCTGGCGGTCGGCTTCGTCGCCGACATGGAACAGCGCGTCGCCCAGATCAAGAGCGAGCGTCAGCGGATCAGCGCCGCCCTCGCCGCCCTCCCGGCCGACGTGTTCCCCAGCGGGGCCAACTTCGTGCTCTTCCGCCCACGGCGCCTGGGAGGGCGCGAGGTGTGGCAGGCCCTGCTCGATCGCAGCATCCTCGTGCGTGACTGCTCCGGCTGGCCACGCCTGGCCGACTGCCTGCGCGTCACCGTCGGCACGCCGGAGGAGAACGGGGCCTTTCTCGACGCGCGCTGGAGGAGATCCTCCGATGACCCGCACGGCGTCGGTGCGGCGCGCCACGAACGAGACCGATGTCAGCGTGTCGATCGACCTCGACGGCGCCGGGGCGGCCACGGCGCGCACCGGGATCCCCTTCTACGACCACATGATCGAGCAGGTCGGCAAGCACGGCGGTTTCGATCTTGCCGTTGCGGCAACCGGCGACCTGCACGTCGACACCCACCACACCGTCGAGGACGTGGCCATCGCCCTGGGCGAGGCGATCCGCCAGGCGTTGGGCGACAAGGTTGGCGTGCGCCGCTTCGCCAGCGGCCTGTACCCACTCGATGAGGCCCTGGTGGAGCTGGCCCTCGACCTCTCCGGGCGGCCGTTCGTGGTGTGGGACGTGCCCATGCCCGAGTGCCTCCCACTGGGCGAGCCGGCGTTCGATCCGCAGTTGGCCGAGCACGCCGTGACCTCCCTGGCCACCTCGGCGGGTGTCACCCTGCACGTCACCCTGCGCCACGGCCGCAACGTGCACCACATCATCGAGGCGGTCTTCAAGGGTCTCGGCCGCTGCCTGCGTGACGCGGTGCGCGTGGAGGGCACGACGCTGCCGTCCACCAAGGGGACCCTGTGACCGGTCCGCTCGTTGCGGTGCTGGACTACGGCATCGGCAACCTGCGATCGGCGCAAAAGGCCCTCGAACATGTCGGGGCCGACGCCCGGCTCACCGACGACGCCGGTCTCGTCGCCGATGCCGCCGCCGTCGTGCTCCCGGGTGTCGGGGCCTTCGGGGCCTGCATGAGCGCCCTGCGCCGGGCCGGCCTGGAGGACGTGGCCCACCACGCGGTGGCCAGCGGAAGGCCGTTCCTCGGGGTCTGCGTGGGGATGCAGATGCTGTTCGACGGCAGCGAGGAGGATCCGGCGCACACCGGGCTCGGCATCATCCCCGGGCGGGTGTGCTGGCTGGGAACCTCGCTGCCCCGCCCGCAGATGCAGTGGAACCGGCTGGACATCCGCTGCCCCGAGGCGCTGTTCGACGGGCTCGGTTCACACCCGTGGATGTACTTCGTGCACTCCCTGCACGGGGTGCCCGCCGATCCCCGGCACGTCGCCGCCACGTGCCAGTACGGCCAGTCCGTCAACGCCGCCTTCCGCCGCGGCAACGTCTTCGCCACCCAGTTCCACCCGGAGAAGTCCGGTCACGACGGCCTCGGCCTCTTGGCCAACTTCGTCCGCCAGGCGGGTGCGGCGTGACGGTCGAGCTGTACCCGGCCATCGACCTGCGCGGCGGGCGGGTGGTCCGCCTGCGCCAGGGCGAGTACGCCGACGAGACGGTCTACGGCGAGGACCCCGAAGCCGTCGCCGACGACTTCGCCAAGCAGGGCGCCACATGGATCCACGTCGTCGACCTGGACGCGGCCAGGACCGGGTCCCCGCAGAACCGCGCCGTGGTGGCGGCCATCGCCGCTGCCGTGGCCGGGCGGGCCCGTGTCCAGACCGGCGGCGGGGTGCGCACCGCGGCCGACGCCGACGCCCTCGCCGCCGCCGGGGTGGCCAGGGTCGTCATGGGTTCGGCGGCGGTGGCCGATCCCGGCCTGGTCGGGCTCGTGTCAACCATCGTCCCCGTGGCGGTTGGGCTGGACCACCGCAACGGTGAGGTCGCGGTCCACGGCTGGACCGCGGCCAGCGGGGAGACGGTGACCGATCTGCTCCCACGATTCCCCACGGCCGCGGCCTTCGTCATCACCGACATCAGCCGCGACGGCATGCTCGACGGCCCCGACCTGGACGGTCTGGCCGCCGCCGGCGCATCGACCACCATCCCGGTGATCGCCAGCGGGGGAGTGGCCACGTTGGGCGACGTCACCGCCCTGGCCGCCGTGCCAGGCATCGCTGGGGTGATCACCGGCAAGGCGTTGTACGAGGGGCGGTTCTCGGTGGCCGAGGCACTGGCCGCGCTGGCGGGCCGGTCGTGAGGGTCGCCCGGGTCATCCCGTGCCTCGACGTCACCAACGGCCGGGTGGTCAAAGGAGTGAACTTCGTCGGCCTGCGCGACGCCGGCGACCCGGTGGAGCTGGCCTCGCGCTATGACACCGAGGGCGCCGACGAACTCGTCTTCTTGGACATCACGGCATCCTCCGACGGGCGCGACACGATGGTCGACGTCGTCTCGCACACCGCCGAGCAGGTGTTCATCCCGCTCACCGTGGGAGGCGGGATCCGCGGCGTTGGCGATGCCCGGCGGATGCTGCGCGCCGGCGCCGACAAGGTCAGCGTCAACACCGCCGCCGTCGACCGCCCGCAGCTGGTGGCCGAGATCGCCGCCGAGTTCGGCACGCAGTGCTGCGTCTGCGCCATCGACGCCAAGCGCCGCCTCGACGGACCCGGCTACGAGGTCTACGTCCACGGCGGCCGCACGCCGACGGCCATCGACGCCGTCGCCTGGGCGCCAGCGCGTCACCGCCCTCGGGGCGGGGGAGATCCTGCTCACCTCGATGGACCGCGACGGGACCCGCGAGGGGTTCGATCTCGGCCTCACCGCGACGATCGCCGACGCCGTCGGGGTCCCGGTCATCGCCAGCGGCGGTGTCGGCACGTTGCAGCACCTGGCCGACGGGGTGACCATCGGCCACGCCACCGGGGTCCTGGCGGCCAGCATCTTCCACTTCGGCGAGCACACCATTCGTGAGGCCAAGGCGGTCCTGGCCGCCAACGGGGTGCTGACACGCCCCTGACGAGCGGTGCCCGGGTACCCTCCAGCCATGACCTCGATGACCTACCGGCGCCTCGGGCGCAGTGGCCTGCAGCTGTCCGTGCTGTCCTTCGGGAGCTGGGTCACCTTCGACAACCAGCTCGACGACGACCTGGCGCTGCGCTGCATGCAGGCCGCCTGGGATGCCGGGTGCAACTTCTTCGACAACGCCGAGTCCTACGCACAGGGTGAGAGCGAAGCGATCATGGGCCGGGCGCTGGCCCGCCTCGGATGGCCGCGGCACAGCTACGTGGTCAGCACCAAGTTCTTCTGGGGGATCAACGGCGCCATCCCCAACATGCGCAACACCCTGAACCGCAAGTACCTGGCGCAGGCCATCGACCGCTCGCTGGAGCGCTTCGGGCTCGACTTCCTCGATCTCGTCTACTGCCACCGCCCCGACCCGAGCACGCCCATCGACGAGACGGTGTGGGCGATGCACGACATGGTGGCCAGCGGCAAGGCGCTGTACTGGGGCACCAGCGAGTGGAGCGCGGCCGAGATCCGCGCCGCCTGGGAGGTCGCCGACCGTCATCACCTGCACAAGCCGGTGATGGAGCAGCCGCAGTACAACCTGCTGAACCGCGCCCGGGTCGAGCAGGAGTACGCCCCGCTGTACGACGAGCCCATCGGCCTGGGCGCCACCATCTGGAGCCCGCTGGCCTCCGGGTTGCTCACCGGTAAGTACCGTGACGGGATCCCCGCCGACAGCCGGGCCAACCTTGCCGGGTACTCCTGGTTGGCCAGGGAGCTCACCGGCGCCGAGCGGGTGGCCAAGGTGGAGCGCCTGCGGGTCATCGCCGACGAGTTGGGCTGCTCGCTGGCGCAGCTGGCACTGGCGTGGTGCACGCTCAACCCGCACGTGTCCACGGTCATCACCGGGGCCAGCAAGGTCAGCCAGGTCGTGGACAACTTCGGCGCGCTGGATGTGATTCCGCTGCTGACCGCTGACATCGTCGAGCGCATCGAGGCTGCCGTCTGCTGATCCCGACGTTGGCCCGGCGACGCCGCCCGCTTCGTCGCTTCAGAGGATTGTATATATCATGCAATCTTCATGGGGCCTGATCGGGACGAGATCGAAGCGGCATTCATCCACTACTGGCGCACCGGTCCGGTGGGCGAGAACTGGGTCGAATGGGTCCGCTGCTTCACCCCGGACGTGACCTACGTGGACCACTTCTGGGGACCGCTGCGCGGGCGTGAGGAGGTCGCCGCCTGGATCGATCCGGTCATGATGGGTGTGCCGGAGATCTACACCGTGCTCGACTGGTACGCCATCGAGGGCGACAAGGTGATCTTCCGCTGCGAGAACCGCCGCGACAACCCGCACTCCGAGGGGCCCGAGTACTTCGACTTCCCCGGGTTGTCGGTGCTCTGGTATGGCGGAGATGGCCTGTGGCGGGCCGAAGAGGACTACTGGGATCGCGACGGCGCCCGTCGCACCAGCATCGACTACGCCGACGCCTGCCGCCGCGCGGGGGTCACCACCTGGGAGGAACGAATGACCCGCAACCACTGGCCGTCCTCGCCCGAGTGGGCGGCACTGGACACGCCCCCCAACCCGTCATGGGTGGGGCGCACCGATCTGGCCGGCATCACCAAGCCCGCGAGCTGGCGGCAGTGCTGGCGCCGTTGCGTGACGGCGGCGCCCGATGAGCGCCGACACCTACGTCGTCACCGGTGGCACCGGGTTGATCGGCTCCAACGTCTGCCGCCGGTTGATCGAAGCCGGGCACGGGGTGCGTGCCCTGGTGCGTGACGTCGACGTCGCCGCGCCGCTGGCCGACGCGGGCGTGCAACTCGTCGCCGGCGACGTCCGCTCGCTCGACGACCTGACCACCGCGTGCGAGGGCGCCACCGCGCTGATCCACTCGGCGGCGCTGCTCGGCGGCGCGGCGCAGCAGATCGACGAGCAACGGGTGACCAACATCGAGGGCTCGTTGCACGCCTACGACGCCGCGGCACGCCACGGCATCCGCGTCGTGGCCCTGTCGTCGACGCCGTTCCTCGACCACCGGGACACGCTGACCGAGCACTCACCGGTGGCCGAGCACTGGAGCGACGACCCGTACACGGTGACCAAGGGCCACGCCTACGTCGAGGCCAAGCGGCGCGTTGCCGAGGACGGCGACGACATCGTCCTGCTGATCCCCGGCGGCACCTACGGTCCCGGCCTGGTGCTGTCCAGGGCGATGAGCGCCACCAGCTTCAACCGGGCCATCCGCGGGGCGGTCAACGGCAAGATCTCCCGGTACCTGACCTACCGCTCGCCGTTCGTCTACGCCGAGGACGTCGCCGATGCCTGCATCGCTGCCGCCCAGCGTGGTGTTCCGGGGCGGGCCTACCTGGCCTTCGGTCAGGAAGACGCCCAGTCCACGGCCTCGTGGCTGAACGTGGCCTGCGAGGTGGCCGGTGTCGCTCACCGCATCGACGAGCTCGCCGTCGATCCCGACGATGCCGCGGCCCGGGCCACCTACGGGGACACCTTGATCGATCTGGCCACGCGCACCTGGCCGGTCCCGTGGTTCGACAACTCGATCACCCGCGCCGAGCTGGGCTACGTGCCCCGGACCCAGCGACAGGCGATGGAGGCGACGATCCCGTGGCTGCGGGCCAACGGGCAAATCGGCTGATCGGCGCGCTCAGGCGATGCCGCCGTCGAGGGTCGCCTGGAACTCGGCCAGCACCTGCTCGTCACCCGAGCGCTCGATGCCCTCATCGCGTCGCGTCCACACCAGCAGGTCGAGCGCCTCGGCCGTGCCGCTGACGACGGCCTGTGCCACCCCGCTGTCGTCATCGGCAGGCACGCACGATGCCTGGTCGGTGAACGTCTGGCCCCACGCCTCGCCAGACCAGCGGATCGTCGCCAGGCGCCAGACGCGGCCGGTGTCGGTCGCTCGGAGGTCGACTCGCCCGGTGACGCGCCGCGCCGCCGAGGCGGGGGCCCAGGCCCACATCACGTTGACGACGTGATCGACGCCGTCGGCGGCGATGGCCGCGGGGATCGGTGACAGCGCGACGCCGGCCGTCAGCTCGGCGTCGACGCGGTGCATCGTCGCCTCGTGGGTCTGCATCCGCCAGGTGAAATCGACCGTCTGGTCGGGTTCGAACCAGCTCCACGCGGCCTCCTCCGGCGCCCGGGCCTCGAGCGCGGCCAGCATGGACGCGGTCGCCCGGCGACGCGTGTCGAGCAGGTCGTCTCGATCGGTGGGCGGCGAGTCACGGCGCTCCTCGAACTCACCGACCTGGGCGGCGGTCAACCGCTCACCGATGACCGCCGCCCAGAAGCTGTGTACCTCGGTGAGATGGGCGAGCAGGTCGTGCGCCGTCCACGCCGGGCACGTGGGCACGGGTGTGGACGGCTCGACCGTTCCCAGCACGCCGGCGAAACGAGCGGACTCGGCGTCGATGTGAGCGGCGCGCGCGGTGGGGCTTGTCATGCCTCCCGAGCGTAGGGCACACGTGGCGCGCGATGCTCCTGATCGGCGACGCCGTGGCCGATCAGGGAGCGCTGGATCTTGCCGATCTCGGTGCGCGGTAGCGCATCGAGGCGCTCGAATCGCACCGGGATCTTGTACGGGACGAGCGCCACCCGGCAGGCCGTGGCCAGTTCCTCGTCGGTCATCGGCGCCGTGGTGACCACGTAGGCGACCGGGACCTCGCCCAGGCGATCGTCGGGCTCGCCGACGACTGCTGCCTCGCGGACGGCCGGAAGGGCGACGAGCACCTCCTCCACCTCGGCGGGGAAGATCTTGTTGCCCCCGCGGTTGATGAGATCACCGACACGGCCTTCGATCCACAGATAGCCGTCGTCGTCGACGCGCGCCAGGTCCCCGGTTCGGACGTGCCCGGACTCGGTCACCCGCTCGCCGAGGTCGTCACCGCTGGCGTATCCCGTTGCCCGGTTCGGTGGGCGCACCAGCAGCTCGCCGACGCCATTGGCGTCCGGGCTGTCGATGCGCACGTCCACGCCCGGGTGGGGGCGACCGATGGCGCCCACCTTGGCCGGGTGCTCCCTGGCCATGGCCGCCGTCCAGCCGATCACTTCGCCCAGTTCGGCCTGGCCGTAGCTGTTGAGCACCGTGACGCCGAACCGCTCGGTGAATCGCCTGGCCTGGAACGGCGACAGCGGCGCGGTGATCGAGCGGACGAAGCGCAGCGGCGCCAGTGACGTGACGTCGCTGTCGTTCAACATCGTCATCGCCGCCGGGGGCAGCACCGTCGAGCGGATGCCGTGGCGGGCCACGGTCTCGGCGAACGCCACCGGTTCGAACCGGTCCATCACCACCAGCGCGGCACCGGCTCGCAGGCCGAACAGGGCGTTGTAGATACCGGCGTTCACCGCCATCGATACCGGGATCAGATTCGGTGACGGCCGCGTGGTTGCGTTCGCCGCCGAGCCGCGCAGCGGCAAGAGCACTCGGTCGATCAGTTCCACGTACGCCTCGTGGGTGTGCAGGACCGGCTTGGGCCGCCCGGTCGTCCCGGAGGTCCACAGCACGAACGCCGTCCCGCTGGCGAAGCGGCGGTCGTGTCCGGTCCCGGCCGGCCCGGCCTCGGTCAGCACCAGGCTGGGCTGGACGGCGGCGATGACCTCGTCCAGCGCAGCCGGTGGCAGGCGCGGGTTGATCGGCACGAACACGCCACCGGCAACCCAGATCGACATCATGGCGATCACCACCGGGGCGCCGTCGAGCATCACTCCCACGCCTTGACCGGCCTGCAACCCGGACGCCGTGAGACGCCGGGCGCCCTCGGCGACCGCCCGGCGGGCCTCACCAGCGGTCCAGGTACGAGCGGCGCCGAACAGCACCGGTTCGTCGTCGGCGAACGGGTGCTGCGCCAGCAGATCGGCCAGACTGCTCATGACCGCGGCGTGTCCTCCCACGGCTTGCCGTGGTACGGATCCGGCTCACGTGCCAGACCGAGGATCTGCTCACCGACGATGTTCTTGTTGATCTCCGTGGTGCCGCCCTCGATGGTGTTGGCCAGGCTGCGCAACATCCCGGCGACCTCGTAGGGCAGATCGGCGGCCCACGACGCCGGATCTCGGTGCGTGGACTGCCGGGTCCAGGCCAGTGCAGCCGCGCCGAGCAGGTCGGCCGCGGCGATCTGCATCCGCTGGTTCAGCGCGCCCTGGTGGAGCTTGCCGATCGAGGCGCCCGGCCCAGGCGTCCCACCGGCCTTCACGGCGGCACGGACCCGGTCGTTGGTCCAGCGGCGGATGCGCTCCTCGCTCAGCAGGCGGATGAGCCGTTGGCGGGTCACAGGCTCGTCCCACCGACCGAGCCGGCGGGCGCTGGCGATCAGTCGCTCGGCGCCACTCCCGCCGATGCGGTCCACCCCGCCCGAGCCGGCGCCGGCCACCATCTGGCGCTCGCCGGCCAGCGTGGCGTTGCCGACCCGCCACCCGTCCCCGACCGCGCCGACCCGGTCGCGGTCATGGACGCGCACGGCGTCGAGCCAGACCTCGTTGAAGTCGACCTCGCCGCCGAGGTGGCGGGAGTTCGCGCACCTCCACGCCCGGTGCGCGCAGATCGACGATGAAGAAGGTGATGCCCTGACGCTTGGGTGCACGCGGATCCGTGCGCGCCAGGCAGACCCCGAACTCGCTCTCGTGCGCCCACGTCGTCCAGACCTTCTGCCCGGTCAGCATCCACTCGTCGCCATCCCGCTCGGCGCGGGTGGCCAGCGATGCCAGATCGCTGCCTGCCCCCGGCTCACTGAACAGCTGGCACCAGCGTTCGGTGTTGGCCACGATCGGCGGCAGGTAGCGCAGGCGCTGCTCCTCGGTGCCGTGGGCGAACAGCGGCGCGGCGGCATTGTTCAGCCCGAGCGGGTTCAGCCGCCCGAGGTTGAACGGCGCCAGCACGCCCTCGGCCACTCGGGCCTGCGCAGGCCGAAGCCCCAGCCCGCCGTAGGCAACCGGCCACGTCGGAACGACCAGCCCCGACGCGGCGAACACCGGGTACCAGTCCTCGTAGGCCTGGCGAGTGCGCACGGCACGGATGGCCGCACGGCCCCGGTCAGCAGCGTCTCGCCATGGTTGCGGCACCTGGTCGAGGACCCACCGCCCGACGACCTCGCGCACGTCGTCATCCGTCGAGGTGGCGTCGAGTGGGAGGACGCGAATCGCCGGACATTGGATTTCATACTATATATTTCGCCCGTGGGGACAGAGCCGGCGATCACCGACGAACGCATCGAGGCCCTGCGGCGGCGGATCGGGATCCCCACGCCGCACCCCGTGCGCCCGTGGTATCGCAACCCAGGGTCTGACGCGTTTCGCCATGTCGCCGAGGCCATCGGTGACGACAACCCGCTG
>JBAOHQ010000009.1:0-117205 GCA_037045185.1 Ilumatobacteraceae bacterium | reverse complement strand
GGTGCATCGCTGACCGACGTATCAGCCCGGCTACCTGATGAGTCAGTGAGTAGCAACGGGACGGCACTGGTCGTTATGGTGCCCAACCGCTGTGCCGGATCGCCCGGCCAGGAAGGACCAGATAGCTCGGCCCACGGGCCACCACAATCCCGGGGAGGCCGGTCATGAACGAGTTCGACGGAACTGCAAACGCAGGACGCAAGGGCATTGCCTACGACTGGCAGAGCCTGTATGCCGCGGCCCAGGCCGCCACGATCGACGCCGAACTGGTCTCGATCGCTCCCCAATTCGCCGAATGACGGGCGGCGCCCGGCCGGCCCGGTTCTCGTCCTCGGCTGCGGCCTCGTCGCCCGGTGCAGGGTCCGCTGCTGATCGCTGCGTCGGTCGTGGACCCGCGCGGATCCATCTTCCACCGAACGCCTGACGACACCCGTCACCATCCACGTTGACATCGCCGCACGGTCCGGGCAGACTGTGCGGCGATGTCGCGCACCGGTCTGCTGCTGCTTATGTAGGGCAAGCGCCGCATACTTCGCGCTTGCCCGCACCCCCCGCCGCCCGGCCGGGGGGTTCTTGATTTTTCCGGCCGCCTCGACCCACCCGACCGCTCTCCCCCTCGAAGGAACCCTGACGATGCCTCCCACCGCCACCAATCAGATGCCCCACCACAAGTACCGGGCTCATGTGCCCATCGTGCTGCACGACCGCACCTGGCCGAACGTGGTCACCGCCTCGGCCCCGCAGTGGTGCAGCGTCGACCTGCGCGACGGCAACCAGGCGCTCATCGACCCGATGGACCCGGTGCGCAAGCGGCGGATGTGGGACGCCCTGGTGAAGATGGGGTTCACCGAGATCGAGGTGGGGTTCCCGTCGGCCAGCCAGCCCGACTACGACTTCGTCCGCAACCTGGTCGACCAGCAGCTGATCCCCGACGACGTCACCGTGCAGGTGCTGGTCCAGTGCCGCCAGGAGTTGATCGAGCGCACTTACCAATGCCTGCAGGGCGTGCCACGGGTGATCGTCCACTTCTACAACTCCACCAACCCGCTGCAGCGCGAGGTGGTGTTCGGCGCCGACCGCCAGGGGATCATCGACATCGCCGTCAACGGGGCCATGCTGTGCAAGGCCAACGAGCACCTGATCCCCGGCACCGACATCCGCTACGAGTACTCACCGGAGAGCTTCACCCTCACCGAGCCCGACTTCGCCGTGGAGATCTGCGAGGCGGTGATGGACGTGATCCAACCGACGCCCGAACGGCCGTTGATCCTCAACCTGCCGGCGACTGTCGAGTGCTACACGCCCAACGTCCACGCCGACATCATCGAGTGGTTCGGGCGCTCGATCCGCGACCGTGACTCGGTGATCATCAGCCTCCATCCGCACAACGACCGCGGCACCGCCACGGCGGCCGCCGAGTTGGGCGTGATGGCCGGCGCCGACCGCGTCGAGGGGACCCTGTTCGGCAACGGCGAGCGCACGGGCAACGTGGACATCGTCAACCTGGCTGTCAACCTGCTGGTCAACGGCGTCGACCCGCGGCTCGACGTCAGCGACATCGACGCCCTGCGGCGCACCGCCGAATACTGCAACCGCCTGCCGATGCGGCCCGCGCCACCCGTGGGTCGGCGACCTCGTCTACACCGCGTTCAGCGGCAGCCACCAGGACGCGATCAAGAAGGGGCTGGAGGCGCTGGACAAGAAGGCCCGAGCTGCCGGCGCCGGCGAGTACGAGGAGTGGGGTGTGCCGTACCTGCCCATCGACCCCAAGCACCTCGGGCGCAGCTACGAGGCCGTCATCCGGGTCAACAGCCAGAGCGGCAAGGGTGGCGTGGCCTACCTGATGAAGGCCGAGCACGGCTTCGACCTGCCCCGCCGCTTGCAGATCGAGTTCAGCAAGACCATCCAGCACATCACCGAGGACACCGGCACCGAGATCAGCCCGGGGATGATGTGGGACGAGTTCGAGGCCCAGTACCTCCCAGCCGCCCCGGACTACCGCCTGGTCGGCCACGAACTGCGCAGCGACTCGACCAGCGGCACGACGACCATCACGGCGCAGCTGGTGGTGCGTGACCAGCACCTGACGGTGACGGGGACCGGCAACGGGCCGATCAGCGCCTTCGTCAACGCCCTGCGCGTCGGCCTCGGCGCCGACCTGGACGTGACCGACTACGCCGAGCACGCCATCGGCGCCGGCTCGGACGCCACCGCCGTGGCCTACGTGGAGAGCAAGTCCGGCCAGCGCGTCCTGTGGGGCGTCGGCCGTGACGAGAACAGCACGACGGCGTCGCTGCGGGCGGTGCTGAACGCCTTCGAGCGGCATCAGCGAGCGACCGACGGATAAGGTCGGCGGCATGAAGGTCAGCGTCGACTTCGATCTGTGTGCCTCGACCGGTTCGTGCATGCAGATCTGCCCTGAGGTGTTCGAAGTCCGCAGGGACGGATACCTGTACGTGCTGCAGGAGAATCCACCCGAAGCACTGCGCGAGAAGGTCACCACCGCCGCGGACATGTGCCCGACGGCGGCCATCTCCGTCACGGACTGAACGGCCGTCGTGCCCGGCCGCTTCGCCGAACGTGTCGGTCAGGCGTGGTCGGCGTCGTCGTCGCTGCTGTGTGTCGGCCTCGACCCTGACCCGGCCCGGCTGCCCACGGGGGTCAGCACCTACGAGTTCTGCCGGGACATCGTCGACGCCACGGCCGACCTGGTCTGCGCCTTCAAGCCGCAGATCGCCTATTTCGCCTCGCACGGCGCCGAGGCCGCGCTGGAGCGGGTGTGCGAGCACATCCGCCACCGCGCTCCGCAGGTGCCGATCATCCTCGACGCCAAGCGCGGTGACATCGGCTCCACCGCCCTGCACTACGCCCACGAGGCCTTCGACCGCTACGGCGCCGACGCCGTCACGGTGAACCCGTACCTCGGCACCGACTCCGTCGAGCCGTTCCTGCAGCGAGGCGCGGTGTTCGTGCTGTGCCGTACCAGCAACCCGGGCAGCGGCGACTTCCAGTCGCTGATGGTGGGCGACGAGCCGCTGTACCTGCACGTCGCCCGGCGGGTGGCCATGGAGTGGGCCGAGATGGGCGACTGCGGGCTGGTGGTGGGCGCCACCTACCCCGACGAGCTCCGCCAGGTGCGCCAGGCGGTCGGCGACCTTCCCCTGCTGATCCCCGGCGTCGGGGCCCAGGGCGGCGACATCGCCGCCACGGTGGAGGCCGGCGCCGATTCCACCGGGCGGGGCATGCTGATCAACTCCAGCCGGGCGATCCTCTACGCCTCGGACGGCGACGACTGGGCCACGGCGGCGCGCGCCGCGGCGCTGTCCACACGCGACGAGATCAACGCCTACCGCCGCCGCTAGGAGCAGGTCACGAGCCGAGGGCGTCGACGCTGATGATGCCGGGGGCCTGGCGCAGTTCGGCCACCACCTCGTCGGCCACCACCGCGGTGGGGGCGATGAGCATGATCGCCGTCCCCGGCTCGGCGGCACGGCCCACGTCCATGTCGGCGATGTTCACCCCGGCCGACCCGAGCAGGGTGCCGACGGTGCCGATCACGCCGGGACGGTCGTCGTTCTTGACCATCAACATGTGCTCGGCGGGGGGGATGTCCACGGCGTGGTCGTCGATCATCACGATGCGCTGCTCGTTGCGCCGCTCGTGGATGGTGGCGGCGATCGAACGCCCGCCACCCCGTACCGTGAGCAGGTTCACGTAGTCGGGCATCGCCGTGGTGTTCGTCTCGCGCACCTCGACACCGTGCTCGCGAGCCAGCTGCGGGGCGTTCACGTAGGTGACCGGGTCGTCGGTGATGGCCCCGAAGAAGCCCTTCAGCATGGCCAGGGTCACGATGCGCGTGTCGTAGCCGGCGATCTCGCCCTCGGTCGTGAACTCCAGCGTGGGCGGCAGGTGGCCGGCGAGCGAGGCGAACAGCGACCCGAGCCGCTCGGCCAGCGGCAGGTACGGGCGCAGCGTCTCGTTGGCCTCTGCCGCGTTGACGTTGACCGCGAACGGCACGAACTCACCCGCCAGGGCCAGCAGCACCATGTCGGCAATGGTGTCGCCGGCTTTGTCCTGGGCTTCGCGGGTGCTGGCGCCAAGGTGCGGGGTGACCACCACCGAGTCCAGATCGAACAGCGCCGAGGAGGTGGTGGGCTCCCGGTCGAAGACGTCCAGCGCGGCGCCGGCGATCACCCCGTCACGCACGGCTTCGGCCAGATCGGCCTCGTTGACGATCCCGCCGCGGGCCACGTTGATCACCCGCAACGACGGCTTGGCCTTCAGCAGCAGGTCACGGTTGATGAGGTTGGTGGTGTCCCGGGTCTTGGGGAGATGCACGGTGAGGAAGTCGGCCTCGGCAACGACCTGATCAAGGGCCAGGAGCTCGACACCCATCTTCGACGCCCGTTCGGCGGACACGAACGGGTCGTAGGCCACCAGCTTCATCCCGAAGGCCTTGGCCCGGTCGGCGACCAGCTTGCCGATCCGCCCGAGACCGATGATGGCCAGCGTCTTGTCGGCCAGCTCGACACCCTCCCACCGGCTGCGCTCCCACCGCCCGGCCGTGAGCGCGGCGTGGGCCTGGGGGACATTGCGCGCCTGGGACAGCAGCAGCGCCATGGTGTGCTCGGCGGCCGAGATGATGTTGCTCTGCGGGGCGTTGACCACCATCACGCCGCGGCGGGTGGCCGCCTCGACGTCGACGTTGTCCAACCCGATCCCGGCCCGGCCCACCACCATCAAGTCGCCGGCCGCGTCGAGCACCTCGGCGGTGACCTGGGTGGCCGAGCGGATGATCAGCGCCTGGGCCCCCGGCAGATGGCCGGCCAGGCCGGACAGGTCGAGCTGGACGTCGACGGTGTGCCCGGCGGCGCGCAGACGGTCGAGCCCACCCTCGGCGATCTCTTCGGTGACCAGGATCCGTGCCATAGATGACCAGTGTTATCGGGATTGACCGACGTTGCCACGGGCATGAGACGAACTGTCAGCCCGCCGCGGTACCGTACCGTCCCATGCCGTTCGCGTTCCTGTCCCCGGACTGGATGGCCGCCGCCCATGCCATCCGCCTCAAGTACGAAGCCACGTTGCCCCCCGTTGCCGTCTCCGTGCGGATGAACCTGGTAGTGACCGAGCTTCCGTTCCAGGACGAACCGGTCCAGTTGCACGTCGACACCTCGAGCGGAGCGCTCGGTCTCGACGAGGGGCACCTCGACGGTCCCGACCTGACGATCACCACCGACTGGGGAACTGCCAAGGCCCTGTTCGTCGAGCGCGACCAGGCGGCGGTGATGCAGGCGTTCCTCGGCGGGCAACTGAGGATCCAGGGTGACCTGATGAAGATGATGGCCCTGCAGCAGGCCGCGCCCACTGACGCCGAGTCCACGGCGATGGCCCACGAGATCGTGGCGATCACCGACTGAGCGGCTCGGCCTCGTGACGGGGCGTGGAGCGCACCTGCGTGGCAACCGCGGCGCCCGCCAGCGCCACGGCGAGGCCTACCCACATCGCCGCGTGGAACGGGCCGAGATTGCCGCGGCCACCGGAGAGCGCCATCGTGGTCAGCACCGTGGCGCCCAGCACGGCGCCCATCTGCAGGGCGAGCTGCTGCATCGCCCCGGCAACGCCGACATCGGCGGGGTCCACGGCATTCGTGGTCAACGAGGTCATCGACGGTGACGTCAGCCCCAGACCGAGACCGCTCACGGCCAAGGCGACCACGATCAGCAGGTGCTGGTCTGCGCGGTCGACGAGATACCAGATCAGCATCGAGGCGGCGACGATCAGCGACCCGACCACGCCGACGAGGCGTTCGCCAGTGCGGATGGCCAGCAGCCCGCCGATCGGGGCGATCACGGCGAAGGTGATCGGCCGGGCGATGATCAGCGTGCTGAACTCGGTTTCGCGCATCCCCAGGCCGCGGGTCATGAGTTGGGGCACGAGGATGAACGAGCCCATGTAGGTGAAGTTGCACAGGAACTGGCTGAGCACTGGCAACGACACGTTGCGGGTGCGGAACCAGCGCATCATCACCAACGGTTGGGCGACCACCCGTTCGATCCGGCCGAACAGCGCCAGGCTGAGAACGCCGACGACCAACACCGAGAGGGTCAGCGCGCTGGTCCAGCCCCACTCCCTGCCCTGGCTGATGGCCGCCAAGACGCAGAGCGCACCGACGCCCAGCGTCAGCGAACCACGGACGTCGAAGCGCACGCCGCTCTGGCGCTCGGTATCGGGCAGCAGCCACAGGGCGAGCACCGCTCCGACGACGCACAGCGGAGCCTGCCCCCAAAAGATCGTTCGCCACCCGTGGGCTTCCACGATCGGAGCGCCGATCACGACGCCGAGCACCGGGGCGCCGGCGCCGACGAAGCTCCAGTAGCTGAGCGGGCGGACGCGTTCCTCGGGCGAGAACAGCCGATTGATGTAGGCCATCGCCGAGGGGCCACACGCCGATCCGCACGCCGCCGACAGCGTCCGCAGGCCGATCATCGACCAGGCATCCCATGCCAGCGCCGTCGCGGCGGCGAACACGCCGGCGAAGAAGATGCCGGACACGAAGACTCGCTTGTGCCCGAACATGTCGCCGGCCTTGCCGAACGCCGGACCGACCACCCCGAAGGCCAGCATCGGCCCGGTCAGTGACCAGCTGACCGTGGCCACGCTGCTGTCCAGATCGGTGGCGATCCGCTCCAGTGACACCACCAGGATGGTGATGGTGCAGCTCACCGTGAACAGCCCGCCGAGCACCACCATCACGATGGCCCACCGGCGGTCGATGCCCACCCGGCGGGCCAGGCGCCGGCGCAACAGCAGCGGCCAGGGCAGCATCCCCGTGTCGCCCACCCCGACGGCGTCGGGCATCGGGTCGGGGCGCGCCGCGCCCTGCCCGACGGGGTGATGGACGGGCACGGCGGGTCAGCTCACGATCGCCCCGGCCCGGCCGCGCTCAGCGACGGACCAGGCCCTGCAACGCGTCGGCTAGCCCGGCGACGTCCCAGCGGGCGTCCTGCTGGACCGACGGGCCGAGGGCCCAACTCTCGACCCGGGTGACCGCGCCGCCCTGGACGAAGAACGTCTCACCCGTGAACGCGCAGTCCGCGGTGGCCAGATAGGCGACCAGTGGGGAGATGTTGGCCGGGTCCCACTGGTCGAACTGGCCGTCCTTGGCCGCCATCAGGTCCTCGACACCTGGCGTGGCCAGCGTCAACCTGGTGCGCGCCGCCGGGGCGATGGTGTTGCTCTTGACGCCGTAGCGCGACAGTTCCTTGGCGATGATCTGGCTGAACGTGGCGATGCCGGTCTTGGCCGCGCCGTAGTTGCTCTGGCCAGGGTTGCTGAACAGGCCCGACGTGCTGGAGGTGTGAACGACGTTGCGTGGCTTGGTGACGCCGGCCTTGTGCTGCTCACGCCAGTAGGCCGCTGCCCACCGCGTCGGAGCGAAGTGACCCTTGAGGTGAACCTTGATGACTGCGTCCCACTCGTCCTCGGTCATGTTGACCAGGACCCGGTCACGGAGGATCCCGGCGTTGTTCACCAGGATGTCGAGGTCCCCGAAGGACTCGATGGCCGCGTTGACGAGCCGCTGGGCGCCCTCCCAATCGGAGATGTCGTCCCCGTTCACCACGGCCTCGCCGCCGGCGGCGCGGATGTCGGCGACCGTCTGCTGGGCGGGCGTCAGATCCGTGCCGCTGCCGTCGTTGGCGCCGCCGAGGTCATTGACCACGACCTTGGCGCCCTCGCGGGCGAACAGCAGGGCGTGCTCGCGGCCGATGCCGCGCCCGGCGCCGGTAATGATGGCGACGCGGCCGTCCAGTGATCCCATGTGTTGCCTCCGTGAGTCTCGCGGGGAGTCGAGCAGCGCGAGATTACCGAGCGAGCCCGATTCCTCGAAGTTGGACTCAGTCGAAGTTCAACACGATCCTGGTGCCGCGAGGCAACAGATCGCCTGCCTTGAGGGCCTTGCCCTCGAAGGTCATGCTGGTGAGCGCGCCGTCGAAGTCACCGGAACTCGCCGCCAGGTCGACCGACAGCCCGGCGGCGCGCACGGCGTTGACGATGCCGGCAGCAGTGAGACCGGCCACATCCGGGACGGCAACCATCTCGGGCCCCTTGGACACCACGACCGAGACGGAGGCGCCGCGCGCCACGTCGGCATTGGCGGCGGGTTCCTGGCTGATGATCGAGCCCTTGAGGACGTCGGGGCTGAAGGCCTCGGAGGAGACGTCGAGGACCAGGTCGAGCTGATCAAGCACGGTGGTGGCATCGGCGGTCGACAAGCCACGCAGTTGTGGCGCCTTGCGCAGCTTGGGCCCCTTGGACACGACAAGACGGATCACCGAGCCACGGGCCACGTCGTCGCCGGCCTTGGCCGCCGGCTGGCCGTCGACACTGAACGAGACGACCGAGCCGGCCGCCACCTGCTCGTCGAAGACGTCGGCGTCTCGCTGCGGTACCAGCCCGTCGGCGGCGAGTTCGTCGGTCGCCGCAGCGATGGTCATGCCGATCAGGCTGGGAACGCGGCGCGGCGCCGGGCCGGAGCTGACGATCGCCTTGACGGTGTCGCCCTCGCGCAAGGTGACGCCCTCTGCCGGGTCGGTACTGACGATCTTGCCGGCGGGGATCTGCTCGTCGGCCGCCGGGGTGACCTCGAGGGTGAACTCGAGAGGCCTCAGCAGCGCTCGGGCTTCGGTCTCGGTCATCCCGGCCAGCGCCGGCAGGCGATGCTCGCTGCTGCGAATCTTCAGGTACCAGGCCAGCCCGCCGCCGGCGGCAACGAGCAGGAGCAGTGGCAGCGCGATCCACCACAGCGACCGGCGGCGCCCCTGGTCGAACACCGCCACCGGCTCGGCGGGCGTGACGGTCTGCGCCGCCTCCCTGGCCTGGGCCCGGGCGGCGCGCCGGCCACGTGCCAGGACCGGCTGGGCCGCGGGTCCGGTGGCGACCGGCGGCGAACCGGCAGGCGCCGCTGGCGCGGCGACCTGCTGCGCGGCGGGCGGCACGGCGACCTCCGGTGGCGAGGGTGCGACCTCCGGTGGCGAGGGTGCGACCTCCGGCACTGCGGGCGGGGCGTCGCGACGGTCCACGGTGCGCTCGGCGGGTCGAACGATGGGCGGCACCCCGGCGGGCTGCGGGCGGCGTGGCGGCTGCGGGCGGCGTGGCGGCGGGGTCACCGCGGCGGGCGCCTCGACCGGGGCTGCGGGCACCTCGACCGGGGCGGCGGGCCGTTCCGTGTCCGCGCTGCCGGTGTCCGCGCCCACCGTGTCCGCGGTGGCGGGTGGCTCGGCGGACGGCGGCTGGCGCTCGGGCCTCTCCTCGGCCGCGGGTGGCGGTTCTCCGGGAACTGGCTTGGCGGGAACCGGCTCGGCGGGTAGGTCCGTCTGGGCGGGACGCGGGATCGCCTGTGGCTCTCGGGGCAGGCCACGCGCCGGCGTGGGTTCCCCGGCACGCGACAGCGGCCCGGTGGGGTCGCCGGCCGTGGTGCGCTCGGCGAACAGACCACCCGACAGCGTGGGAATGGGCGCCGGCCGCGGCAGCTTCTGCGCTGCCTGCAGCAACGCCGCGCCGAACCCGGCCGCCGAGTAGCGGTCGTCGGCATGCGGCCGGGCGGCACGCTCCAGCACGGCCGCCAGGGCGCCGAGGTCGGCGTTGACCGGAAGCAGCCGGTCGACCCGGTTCGCCAGGGTCGACACCGCCGAGTCGCCGGCGAAGGGCGCCTTGCCCGTCGCCGCTTCGACCACGGTGAGGGCCAAGGAGTACACGTCGCTCTCCGGGCCGATCTCCTCGCCGAGGGCTCGCTCCGGTGAGGCGTAGGTCGCCCGCTCCATGGTGGGCTGGGAGCCGTCGGACCACACCAGCTCGGAGATGACCCGGGACAGGCCGGAGTCACTGATCCGCAGCCGGCTGTCGTCACCGAAGATCAAGTGCGCCGGGCGGATGTCGCCGTGCAGCTGCCCGGCGCGGTGCAACGCGTCGAGGCCCTTGCAGGCCTCCAACCCCACCATCAACGCCTGCGAGGCGCTGAGCACCCGGCCACGGTCGAGCAGGTCACGCAGGCTGCCACCGCCAAGGTGCTCACTGGCCACGAACAGCATCGGGCGGCCGTTCCAGATGTCCGCCCCGTAGTGCAGGACGCGGGCCAGGTTCGGATGATGGAGGTCGGAGACCTGGGCCATGATCTCGCTGAACCGCAAGCGGAACGGCTTGTCCTCACAGATGGTGGGATGGACCAGCTTGAGCACCACCGGCTCGTCGGTCTCCTGATCGACGCCGTCGAAGGTGGCGACCTCCAGCCCGGATCCACGGCGGGCCCCAACCAGGAATCGCCCGGCCAGGGTTCGGGTCGCAGGGTGTGAGTCAGTGGATGACATGGCCCTGTAGAACCTACCCGCCGCCGCCGACCCCGTACACGCGAGGCCGCCGGGTAGGAAATCGGCGAGCGATTTGGGACACTGGCGGACATGCAGAAGGGCGCCGTGCCGTTGAACCTCACCTGGTGGCAGCGGGTGCTGGTCAGCCTGGTCATCGCCGGTGGGCTGGTGGGCATCGTCGTCGGTGTGCTGTCGTCGACCACCCGTGACGGCACCTCCGGCCTGCCGACCGGCATCGAGAGCGTGTCGCCGGTGCGTGGCGCCCAGGCGGTGCCCGCCCAGACCTCCATCCGTGTCGACCTCGGCGAGGGCTACACCGGCATCCTGACGATCGACGGGGTCGAGCTGCGCACCTACAACATGAGCGACGGGTCCGACGCCGGCAGCCTGCCGGGCGCCCAGGCGGAGGTCCCCGACGGCGTCACGCTGTTCGAGCCGGGCAACGCCACGCTGACCTACACCCCCACCGACGGCGCTCCGGTGGAGAAGCTCGACGCCCGCCTGCACGTGGTCACGCTGCGCTACTGGAAGCTGGTCGACGGCCCCGCCGCGGCGCGCACGTTCGCCTGGCAGTTCAACGTGTTCTAGGCCGGCGGGAGCTCGCCGGTCTCCAGCAGGTGGCGGAACCCGGCTTCGTCGAGGATCGGCACCCCGAGGTCGGTGGCCTTAGTGAGCTTGCTGGCCCCGGGCTCTGCGCCCACCACGACGGCCGTGGTCTTGGCGCTCACGCTGCCGGGGCTCTTGGCGCCACGGTCCTTGATCGCCGCCTCGGCCTCCTCGCGGGAGAACCCGTCCAGCGTCCCGGTGACGACGATGCTCATCCCCGTCAGGTTCTGGGGAACCCGGATGACCTCGACGCGTCCGAAGTCGACGCCGGCGGCGCGCAGCTTGTCGACGAAGCGGCGGTTGGCCTCCACCTGGAACCAGCGCTCGATCGACGCGGCGATGACCTGGCCCACCCCGTCGGTGGTCGCCAAGTCGGCGCCCGGCGCCGCCATGATCGCGTCGAGGGTGCCGAAGGCCCGGCTGAGCGCTTCGCTGGCCGACGGCCCGAGGCCCTTGATGCCCAGCGCCGTCAACAGCTTGGGAAGTGGCCGGGACGTGGACCCACGGATGGCAGCAAGGAGGTTCGCCGCGCTGGTCGTGGCGAACTTCGGCAGGGTCAGCACCTGCTCTTCGGTGAGGGCATAGAGATCGGCGGGATCGGCCAGCAGCCCACGCTCGCACAGGGCGGTCACGGTGCGGTCGCCAAGGCCCTCGATGTCCATGGCCTGGCGTGAGGCGAAGTAGATGATCCGCTGCTCCAGCTGGAACGGGCAGGCCACCTCCACGCAGCGGGTGTCGGCCTCGCCCTCGGCGCGCACCAGCTCCGAGCCCACCGGGCACGGGCAGCGCCTGGGGAACACCCACGGCTGGCTGTCCGCCGGGCGAAGCGAGAGCACCGGCGCCACCACCTCGGGGATCACGTCACCGGCCTTGCGGACCACCACGGTGTCGCCGGGCCTGACGTCCTTGGCGCGCACCTGGTCCTCGTTGTGCAGGGTGGCCATGGCCACGGTGGACCCGCCGACGAACACCGGCGCCAGCACGGCGAACGGGGTGGTCCGACCGGTCCGCCCGACGGACACCTGGATGTCTCGCAGCACCGTGGTGCGCTCCTCCGGAGGGAACTTGAAGGCAATGGCCCACCGCGGGGCGCGTGACGTGTACCCGAGGCGCTCGCGCTGGGCCAGGTCGTCCACCTTGACCACGACGCCGTCGATCTCGTAGGGCAGATCGTGGCGGTGCTCCTGCCAGTGGCGGCAGAACTGCGTCACCGCGGCGAGGTCGTGCACCACGCGGATCTCCGGATTCACCGGGAACCCCAACCCGCCGAGGAAGTCGATCGTCTGCTGGTGGCTGACGAACGTCGGGCCGCCCTCGGTCTCACCCAGCTGGTAGCACCACAGTGACAGCTCGCGCTGGGCGGTGACGGCCGGGTCCTTCTGCCGCAGGCTGCCGGCCCCGGCGTTGCGCGGGTTGGCAAAGCGGGCCTTGCCGGCCGCGGCCATCCGCTCGTTCAGCGCGTCGAAGCTGGCCCGCGGCATGAAGACCTCGCCGCGGACCTCCAGCACCGGAGGCCCGCCAGCGGGCAGCCGTGCGGGCAGGGCGGCGATGGTGGCCACGTTGGCGGTGACGTCCTCGCCGACCCGCCCGTCACCGCGCGTCGCCGCCTGGACGAACTGGCCGTGCTCGTAGCGCAGACTCATCGCCAACCCGTCGATCTTCAGCTCGCAGACATACGCCACCGGCTCGTCACCGAGGCCGCGCAGCACCCGCTGGCCCCAGGCGGCGAGTTCGGTCTCGTCCATGGCGTTGTCCAGGCTGGTCATCGGACGGCGGTGCACCACGGGGGCGAACGTCGCCGACAGGGCGCCGGCGCCCACCAGCTGCGTGGGCGACTCGGGCGTCATCACCTCGGGAAACGCGTCCTCCACCGCGCGCAGCCTGCGGACCAGCGCGTCGTAGTCGGCGTCGCTGATCTCGGGCGAGTCGTCGGCGTAGTACCGCTCGTTGTGGTAGGCGATCTGGCGGCGCAACGACTCGGCCTCGGCGGCCGGGGTGGGGAAGTCGGTCGGCTCGGAGCGCATCGGGCCGAGACTAGGCCTCGCTCACCTGTCACGCACCGAAGGCGAACTGGGTGGCCAGGGCCTGATCGCGCACCCGGTCACCGATCTGGCGGGTCATCGCCGCGACCTGCTCGGCCACCTCGGTGCTGTGGGTCCCCAGCCCGCACTCTGGCGAGATCAGCGACTGCTGGCGGAGTTGCACCGGATCGGCGCCGCGCCGCACCAGGTCACACCACAGGTCAGCCAACGCCCGCCATGACCGATCCGACGACGACGACAGCGGACCGGACGTGGGCACCGCGCCCCAGCAGACGATGCCGCCGTCCTCGATGAAGCGGATCAGCCGCGAGACCTCGCCGTCGAGGCACGCGGACACGGGGATGCTGAGCACATGCGGGCCGGTGGCCAGCAGCGCGCCGACGTCGGCGGAGGCGCAACAGTGCAGGCCGACCGCGGCGCGCGGCTCCACCATCGCCAGCGCCGCCGACACCAGGTCGATGGCGGTGTCCGGTGCGAGATGGAAGTCCTCGTCGGAGATGTCACCGAAGCTCGGCTCGTCGATGAACACGACCTGCTCGCTGGAAGGGAGCGCCGTGTGCACCACGTCGAGCAACTTGGCCAGGTGGGCGCGCACCGAACGAACGGCGACGTCGAAGGCCAACGGCGACGGCAACCCGGCGCGCAGCAGGGCCATCCCGAGCGTGACCGGACCGACGAACTGCCATTTGACCGGACCCTGATACCGCCGCTCGGCAGCCTCGTCGAGGAAGGCGAACAACCCGGCATAGGCGTCGTCGTGCAGCTGGGAAGAGGCCGGATCGTCGGGGTCGACGGCATCGACATCGACCGCGATGCTTCCGTACTGGCCGATCGTGAAGCCGCGCATCCCGGCGACCGCCTGGCTGATCATGCCCTCGGCCGGGGAGCGTCGCGGCAGGGTGGGGATGGCCGGGAGATCAGCGCTGGCCAGGCTGAAGGCGGCCGCAGCCGAGGCGTCACGATGCGGGAGACTGCCGATGCCGGTCACCATCCCCTGGGGGCGCCACTGCGTGGCCATGTCTCACCTTCCTTCGTTCGTCTGCCCACGACGCACCGAGACATCGTGACACTTGACATGGTGGTACGACGAACCCGTTGGCCTGGTTCCGTGCCGGTACGTTGGCTGGCGATGGTCACGTCCCGCCGGCAGCTGTGGACCGCCCGATTGGCGGTCGGCGCGGCGATCACCTCGGGTGCGTTGACCCTGGCCAGCGCCGTGGCGGGGCGTTCCGCCATGGCCCGGTCCACCGGGCTGGCAGCCTGCTGGGCGTGCTGGGCGGTGCTGCTGGTCGCTGTCCTGACCCCGGCGGTGGCCTCGCTGACGGCGCTGCGCCTGCTGATCCCCCTGCACCTGGCCGGTGTGGGCGTCATGTGGGTGGCAGGGAGCGAGGTCTCGCGCGCCGTGCCCGCCGTGCTCATCGCCCTGGTCTCCCTGGCGGCGGTGTTCAGCGCCGACACCGGCCAGGCGTTCGTCCAGGCCTCGGCCTACGGTCACGAGCAGCGCTTCCCGCTGCGTGCGCCCGTGCCGTACCTCGCCCCGGTGGGGCTGGCCTGGCTGGCGTGGGCCGCACTGGGGGTGTCGGCGGTGCTGGTTCTGGGCGGTGGCCGGGGCCTTGCCGGCGGCATCCTGGTTGCCGGGTGGGCCGGGTTGAGCTGGTTCCTGTGGCCGCGGTGGCATCGCTTCGCCCAGCGCTGGCTGGTGCGTGTTCCCGCCGGGCTGGTCGTCCACGACCCGGTGATGCTGGGAGAGACGGCGATGATCCCCACGGGCAACGTCCGCGCCGCGGCGCTGGCCCGGGAGGGGACCGAGGCGTTGGATCTGTCCGGCCCGGCCTCCGGCCACCTGGTCGAGGTGCGTGTCGGGGAGATGGTGACGATGCTCGTCCGCCGTGGCTCGGCCGCGGCGTCTGCGGTGCACGTCCAGTCCTTCCTCGTCGCCCCCAGCAGGCCGGGCGCCGCGTTGAGCGCGATCACCCGCCACTGATCAGGCCGCGGCGCCGCCGCCGTACACGTAGCGGTCCGTCGGGTCGTAGAACACCACGCTCTGGCCGGGCGCCACCCGGCGCTGCGGGTCCTGCCAGCGCACGACCACACCGTCCCCGTCGGCGCCGACCACCGCCGGGCGGGACGTGCCGTGGGCGCTGCACTGCGCCAGGACGGTGCCGGAGACGGCCCGATCGGCCCAGACGGGGGCGTGCACCCGCGTCGCCTCGACGAGCAGGTCGGCCTCGTCACCCACCACCACCGTGGCCGCGGACCGATCGACGTCCACCACGTAGCGCTTCGGTCTCCCGCCCGCCAGGCCCAGCCCGCGGCGCTGGCCGATGGTGACCAGTTGGACCGCATCGGTGCGCGCCAAGGTGGGCGCCGCCGCGATCGACGATGCGCGCCGGGGTGAACGGGATCCGTGACCCGAGGAACGCCTCCCGCCCGCCGCGATCGGTGATGAAGCACACGTCCTGGCTGTCCGGCTTGTCGGCCGTGCGCAGGCCCAGCCGGGCGGCGATCGCCCGGACCTCGACCTTGGTGAGGTGGCCCACCGGGAACAGTGTCCGGCGCAGCTCGTGCTGGGCCAGCATGTGCACGACGTAGCTCTGGTCCTTGGCGGCGTCTGCGCCGCGCTGCACGAGGAGCGTCCCGCCGATCGTGGCGATCCGGGCGTGGTGGCCAGTGGCCACGGCATCGAAGCCGAGTGCGTCGGCACGCGCCACCAAGCGGTCGAACTTCAGGTGGCGGTTGCACTCGATGCACGGATTGGGCGTCAGGCCGTGGCGGTGAGCCTCGACGTAGGGGTCCACGACGTGATGGGTGAAGTCGTCGGTGAAGTTGAAGACCACGTGGTCGATGCCGAGTTGCTGGGCGACACGCCTGGCATCGTCCACGTCGGCCACCGAGCAGCACCCGGTGTCGCTCTGCCCACCCCATAGGCGCATCGTCACGCCGGTCACCTGATGGCCGGCGGCCAGCAGTTCGGCCGCAGCCACCGAGGAGTCGACCCCGCCGCTCATCGCCACCAGCACCTTCACCGGATCACCGTCACGAACCGGGACGCAGCCGGTGGACCGCGCCGGCGATGGTGGGGACAGCCCTGGCGATGTCGTCCTCGGTGGTGGTGCGGCCAAGTGTCAGGCGCAACGACCCCCCGGCCAGGCGGCGCGGGACGCCCATCGCCGCCAGCACGTGCGAGGGCGCCATCGCCCCGCTGGCGCAGGCCGACGCCGCGCTGGCGCACAGCCCGGCCTCGTCGAGCAGGAACAGGATCGCCTCGTTCTCGATCCCGGGGAACATCACGTGCGCCGAGCCGGCCACCTTGCGCGCACCGCGCCACGGTCTCCACCATGGACGGCGCCTCGGCGGCGAGCCCGTCGACCAGCCGGTCGCGCAGCGCGCCGAGGCGCGCCGACTCGGCCACCAGCGACCGCTGGCTCTCGGCCAGGGCAACCTCCATGGCGACGATCCCGGCGACGTTGTGCGTACCGCTGCGCCGCTCGCGCTCCTGGCCCCCGCCCACCAGCAGCGGCGCCCATTCCACGTGCTGGCGCACCATCAGCACACCAACCCCCTTGGGCCCACCGAACTTGTGCGCCGACAGGGACAGCGCGTCCACGTGACGGGCCAGGCCGGCGAGATCCAGCCAGCACGCCGCCTGGACCGCGTCGGTGTGCACCACGGCGTGCGGGGCGCGGGCCCGCACCACCGCTGCCACCTCGGCCAGATCGGTGACCGTGCCCACCTCGTTGTTCACCGCCATCACGCTGACGACAGCGGTCTGCGGCCCGACGGCCGCGGCAAGTTGGTCGAGATCGACGGAACCGTCGTCGAGCACGCCCACGATGCGGTGGGCGCCGGCCTCCACGCTGGCCAGCACGGCATGGTGTTCGGCAGCGGGGCACACCGCCTGCCCACCGGCGCGGCGTACCACGCCCTGGATCAGCGCGTTGTCGGCCTCGGTCCCGCCGGAGGTGAAGACCACCCCGCCCGGCGCCCACCCCGCCAGTTCGGCGATGCGCTCGCGTGCCTCGTCCACCCGCTGGCGAGCGCGCCGGGCGAAGCGGTGCGAGCCGGACGGGTTGGCGAACTCGACGTCGAGGAACGGCAGCATCGCCTCGATCGCCGCCGGCAGCATCGGCGTGGTCGCCGCGTGGTCGAGGTAGATCAGCCGCTCCATCGGGAAAAGGCTAGGCCGCCACGGCTCGGCCCGGGTCCGTGGACCATGATGACGGCATGGAGGGATACACGATCGGCTCCTATGGGGCCGCCTTCGCCGACGTGTACGACCGCTGGTACGGCGACCTCACCGACCGCCAGGCGTTCACGGCGATGGTGTACGGCTTGGCGCTTGCCGACCTCCCGGTGCTCGAGCTGGGCATCGGCACCGGACGTCTGGCGGCGCCGATCGCCCAGGCCGGCCTCGACGTGGTCGGGATCGACGCCAGCGCGGCGATGCTCGCCCGGATCCCCACCGTCACCGGCGGGCGGTTGCGGACCGTGCACGGGGACATGGTCGACGACCTGCCCGACGGGCCGTTCGGCCTGGCGTTCTGCGGCTTCAACACCTTCTTCAACCTGCTCACCGAGGCCCGCCAGCAGGCCTGCCTCACCGCGGTCGCCAGGCGCCTGGCCCCCGGCGCGGCCTTCATCGTCGAGGCCGCGATCCCCAGCGCCGGCGACGCCGGTGATGACGTCCGGGTCCGCTCGATGACCGCCACCGAAGTCGTCCTCAGCGTCAGCCGCCACGACCCCGACGCCCAACTGGCCGAGGGCCAGTACATCTCGATCACCGAGGCCGGCGGGATCCGCCTGCGGCCGTGGTCGATCCGCTGGTGCACCCCCGCCCAACTGGACGAGATGGCCGCCATCGCCGGGCTGGCCCTCGTCGGCCGGTACGCCGACTACGCCAGGTCACCACTGTCCGCTGGTGACGGTCACCACGTGTCCGTCTACCGGCAACCAACTGATTACCCGCCGGTACGCCCTTCGGCGGCCCAATCGGTCCTAGGCTGAACGCACTGTGAGTCATCTTCGTCTGAATCTCCTCAACGGGCGATGGGTCACGATGGTCGCCCATCGAGCAGAACGCCCCACGGACTTCGCCCCGCGTTCGGCCACCGTGGAGACCAACGGTGACCGCCCGTGCCCCTTCTGCCCCGACCAGCAGGCGCACGTGCCCGCCGTGCTGGAGCACCGCGACGCCGACGGCCGCTGGACGCAGCGAATCGTCGCCAACCTGTACCCGGCCTTCGACGGTGACGAACCCTTCGCCGTGCATCATCACGGACCGGTGCACATCGAAGCCGACGCCAGCGGCATCCACGAGGTGTTCATCCTGTCGCGTGACCACCACGGCCGCCCGGAGGGCGACACCGCCGAGGACGCCGCCGACGCGATGGATCTGCTGCGCGAGCGACTACTGCAGCATGCCGACACCCCCAACGTGCGCTACACCCAGGCGATCATCAACTACGGCCGCGAGGCCGGGGCGTCGATGTCCCACCCACACGGCCAACTGCTCGGGCTGCCGTTCGTGCCCGGCGAGATCCTCGACGAGCAGCGGGCGTTCACCCGGTTCGAGGGCGGGTGCGTGCTGTGCGCCACGGTCGAGGCGGAAGTCGCCGCCGGCACCCGCGTCGTGTTCAGCAACGACGAGGTCGCGGTGGTGTGCCCGTACTGGAGCGGCGTGCCCTATGAGATGCTGATCATCCCGCGGACCCACGCCCAGCACTTCCCCGATTCCGACACCGGCGGGCTACACGCCGTGGGGGTGGCCCTGCGCGATGCCATCTCCCTGCTGCGCCACCACCATGGCGATGTTGCCTTCAACGCCGTGCTGCACACTGCCCCGCACGCCTACGTGGGCGCCTACCACTGGCACCTGCACCTGTTCCCCAAGCTGATCACCACGGCCGGGTTCGAGCGCGGCACGGGCGTGCTGATCAACATCGTCGCCCCGGAGACGGCGGCGGCGGAGCTCCGCCAGGCGCTCGTCAGCCACTGAGATGCCCACCACCACGGTGGCGGTCGAGATCGACGCCACCCCCGACCAGGTGTGGGCCGCGATCGAACCGGTCGAGCGCCACGTGGAGTGGATGAGCGACGCCGAGTCGATCGAGTTCCACACCCACCAGACCCGCGGTGTGGGCACCACGTTCCGGTGCGTCACCAGGTTCGGGCCGGTCCGCCTGGCCGACGAGATGGAGATCACCGAGTGGTTACCGGGGCAGGCCATGGGCGTGCGCCACGTCGGCGTGGTCACCGGCAGCGGCCGGTTCTCGTTGACACCGATCGATCTCGGCCGGCGGACGCGGTTCGAGTGGACCGAGGAGTTGCGGTTCCCGGCGTGGCTAGCCGGCCGGCTTGGTGCCGGGCTTGCGGCGCGCACGCTTTTTCCGCTGATCTGGCGGCGCAACCTGAGCCGCCTTCGCCGGCTGATCGAGCGCCGACCCGCCTGACGCGGCGCCCTCGTCGGCGGTCTCGGCGGGCAGGTGGGCGGCCAGCCACACCATCGCCAGCGGGGGGATGTCGATGATGATCGAGTGCGCCTGGCCCTGGGCCGGGGCGTCGCCCGCCAGGTAGACCTGGTCCTGGTCGCGGTAGTTGCTGCCCGCCCAGGCGGCGGCGTCGGTGTCGACCACCACGTCCCACACGCCACCCCATGGCACACCCACCCGATACCCGTCACGCGGCGAGGGGGTGAAGTTGGCCACGCAGACCACGGCGTGCAGCCGGGCGGTGGCCCAGCGGATGAAGGCGTACGTCGAGTGCTTCTCGTCGTCGGCGTCCAGCCAGGTGAACCCGCCGGGATCGTCGTCACGCTCCCACATCGCCGGCCAGGTGTCGGAGACGGCGCTGAGCCGGCCGATGAGTTGGTTGATGCCATCGTGCAGCGGGAACTGCAGCAGGTGCCAGGGCAGCCCGTCGTTCTCGTTCCACTCCGCCGACATCCCCAGTTCGGCGCCCATGAACAGCAGGGGGCTGCCCGGCAGGGCCCACATCCAGGCGTACAACGTGCGCAGCGTCGCCATCTTCTGCCAGTGGTCGCCGGGGATCTTGCCGTACAAGCTGCCCTTTCCGTGGACCACCTCGTCATGGCTGAGCGGCAGGACGAACCGCTCGGAGAAGGCGTACATCAGCCCGAAGGTGAGCTGGTGATGGTGCCACTGGCGGTGCACCGGGGCCTTGGCCAGATACGACAGCGTGTCGTTCATCCAGCCCATGTTCCACTTGTGGGTGAACCCGAGGCCCCCGTCGGCCGGTGCATGGGTGACACCCGGGAACGCCGTGCTCTCCTCGGCGATCACCATCGTGCCGGGATACTGCCAGGCGATCGTGCCGTTGAGGTGGCGGAAGAAGTCGATGGCCTCGAGGTTCTCCCGCCCGCCGAAGATGTTCGGGGCCCACCCCCCTGGCCCGCGCGAGTAGTCGAGGTACAGCATGCTGGCCACGGCGTCGACGCGCAGCCCGTCGACGTGGTACTCGTCCAACCAGTGCATGGCGCTGGCCACCAGGAAGTTGCGGACCTCCGGCCGGCCGAAGTCGAACACCAGCGTCCCCCAGTCGGGCTGCTCGCCGCGGCGCGGATCGAAGTGCTCGTACAGCGCCGTGCCGTCGAAGCGGGCCAGCGCCCAGCTGTCCCGCGGGAAGTGCGCCGGCACCCAGTCGACGATCACGCCGATGTCGTGCTGGTGGAGGATGTCGACGAACGCCCGGAAGTCGTCGGTGGCGCCGTAGCGGGCCGTCGGGGCGAAGTAGCCAGTGACCTGGTACCCCCACGACGGGCCGTACGGGAACTCGCTGACGGGCAACAACTCCACGTGGGTGAACCCGAGATGCTTGACGTGCCCGGCCAGGGCGTGGGCCACCTCGCGGTAGTTGTGCAGGTCGAAGCGCCACGAGCCGAGGTGCACCTCGTAGATCCGCAGCCGGCGGTCGTTGCGCTCCCGGCGCCGCGCGGTCCACGCCTCGTCGCCCCACTGGTACTCGCTGGCGCCGCAGATGACGCTGGCGTTGTCGGGCGGGATCTCCGTGGCCCTGGCCATCGGGTCGGCCCGCAGGGTCACCCAGCCGTTGCAGTCCTCGATCTCGTACTTGTATCGCTGGCCGGGCAGCGCCTGCTCCACCCAGGCCTCCCACACCCCCGTGTCGCCCACCCGGTGCATCTGCCAGCGGCCCGACCACCGCGACCAGTCACCCCGCACCGCGACGTTGCGAGCGTTGGGGGCCCACACGCGAAACACGCAGCCGACCTCCACCACCCGCGCCCCGAGGAGTTCCCACAGCCGCAGATGCCGGCCGGCGTTGAAGGAACCGAAGTCGTTGTCGAGCAAGGCCATCGCCGCCGAGCGTACGTGACGCGCCAGGCAGCCCGGCTACCGTCGCCGGTGTGCGCATCCTGATGCTCTCCTGGGAGTATCCACCGCTGGTGGTGGGAGGGATCGCCGCCCATGTCGAGGGGCTGGCCCGCTCGCTGGCCGGCGCCGGCCATGACGTCACCGTGTTCAGCCTGCAACATCACGACAGCGGCGACGACGCCATGGCCGACGGCGTGCGCGTCCTGCGCGCCCGAGTCGACCTGCCGTGGTTGCCGGAGGACAACATCGTCGCCTCGATGGCGTCGGCGAACCACCATCTGGTGCAGCTGGCGGCGCAGCTCGGCTCGTGGCGTCCGGAGGTGGTGCACGCCCACGACTGGCTGGTGGCCTGGGCCGGCGACACCCTGCAGGCCCTGTTCGGCGCGCCGCTGGTCGCCACCATCCACGCCACCGAACGCGGCCGCCACGGCGGGCACGTTCCGGCGGGCATGCCGGCGGCGATCAACGCCACCGAGTGGTGGCTGACCTACGAGGCCCGGGCGGTGATCGCCTGCTCGCAGTTCATGGTTCGTGAGGTGGTGAGCGGCTTCGAGCTGCCGCCCGACAAGGTGCACCTGATCCCCAACGGCGTGGACATCGATCAGTGGCGTTCGGCGGGTGCCCGCTCCCCCGACGCCGAGGCGCCGCTGGTGGTGTCGTGGGGCCGGATCCAGTACGAGAAGGGCTTCCAAGTCCTGGCCGAGGCGATCGGGGCGCTGCGCCAGCGGATCTCCGGCATCCGCTGCGTGATCGCCGGCCGGGGCAGCTACCTGCCCGAGTTGCAGGCCCGGATCGACGTCGACGGCGTCGGTGACCTGGTCACGCTGGCCGGCTTCGTCAGCGACGCCGAACTGCGTGGCCTGCTCGACCGGGCGTCCTGCGTGGTCATCCCGTCGCTGTACGAGCCCTTCGGCATCGTCGCCCTCGAAGCCATGGCCTCCGCCGCCCCCACCGTGGTGGCCCGCACCGGTGGGTTGTCGGAGATCGTCAGCGGCACCGACGCCGCGGCTGCTGTTCGAGCCGGGCAACGGCGCCGATCTGGCCGAACGGATCGAACAGGTGATCCGCCAGCCCGACGCGGCGGCAGCCATGTGCACCAGGGCGGCCGACCTGCTGGCCGCCCGGTACTCGTGGCAGGCCATTGCCGGCGCCACCGCTCGGGTCTATCAGGACGCGATCGGGTAAGCCCGTGGCGCTCCCAGCTGTAGCCTGAACCGCCGTGCGTGCCGTCCGTGAGTTCAACGTCGTCCCCGCCATTCCCGAACCCCTCGCCGGGCTCGCCGTGCTTGCCCACAACCTGCATTGGACCTGGGATCGCCGGACCCAGCTCCTGTTCCGCCGCCTCGACCCGACGCTGTGGCACCAGAGCGGCAACGACCCGCAGCGGGTTCTCGCCGGGCTCAGCCCGCACCGCTGGGAGGAGCTGGCGGCGAACACCGACGTCATTGCCGAGACCGAGCGGGCCCTGTCCCGCCTGCGCGACGACATCGAGAACCCGCGGTGGTTCCAGGACCGCACCACCTCACCCCTGGACCTGATCGCCTACTTCTCCCCCGAGTTCGGGATCTCCGAGACCCTGCCGCAGTACTCCGGCGGCCTCGGGGTGCTCTCCGGTGATCATCTCAAGGCGGCCTCGGACCTGGGCCTGCCGCTGGTCGGCATCGGGCTGCTCTACGACCAGGGCTACTTCCGCCAGCGGCTCAACGCCGACGGCCTGCAGGAGGAGCGCTTCCCCGAGCTCGATCCGCACGGCCTGCCCATCCGCCCGACGGGTGTCACCGTCACCGTGGACCTGGCCGGTGACCCGGTGAAGATCCAGGCCTGGGAGGTCAACGTCGGACGGATCCGGCTGTTCCTCTTGGACACCAACGTGGACGGCAACAGCCAGGCCGGCCACGACATCACCGATCGGCTCTACGGTGGGGACTCCGAGCACCGCATCCGCCAGGAGATCGTGCTGGGCATCGGCGGGGTGCGGATCCTGCGGGCGCTCGGCCTGCACCCCCAGGTGTTCCACACCAACGAGGGCCATGCCGGGTTCCTCGGCCTGGAGCGGATCCGTGAGCACGTCGCCGAGGGGTTCAGCTTCGACGAGGCGGTCGAGGCCGTGCGTCCCGGGTGCGTGTTCACCACCCACACGCCGGTGCCGGCGGGCATCGACCGGTTCGATCCGGCGCTGATGGCCACCTACTTCACCCACTTCGCCGCCGAGTGCGGTGTCGGCCTCGAGCGCATCCTGGCCCTCGGCAGCCGACCAGACGAACCGGACGAGACCAAGTTCAACATGGCCGTGATGGGCCTGCGCCTGGCCGGGCGGTCCAACGGCGTGGCCCAGCTGCACGGGGCGGTGAGCCGGAAGATGTTCGCCGGCCTGTGGCGGGACACTCCGGTGGACGAGGTGCCCATCGTCGGCGTCACCAACGGCGTCCATGCGCGGACGTGGACGTCCGAACACGTCGACGCCCTGTTCCGCGAGAGCGTCGGTCCGGTGTGGGACGGCGCCGATGAGGCGTCGTGGGCCGCGGTGCATCGCCTCGATCCCGCCGCGGTGTGGGAGGCCAAGCGCAAGGGCCGCGCCGAGTTGGTGGCCTACGCCCGGGCCCGTCTGGGCGACAACGTGCTGGACGGCGATTCGCTCACCATCGGCTTCGCCAGGCGCTTCGCCACGTACAAGCGGGCCACGCTGCTACTCGGCCAGCCAGAACGGCTGCGCGAACTGCTGCTCGACGCGCACCGTCCGATCCAGTTCGTCTTCGCCGGCAAGGCCCACCCGGCCGACAACGAGGGCAAGGAGCTGATCCGCCAGATCGAGGTCTTCGCCCGCCAGCTGGACGTGGGCTACCGCTTCGTGTTCCTCCCCGACTACGACATCGGTGTGGCCCGGCGGATGTACCACGGGTGTGACGTGTGGCTGAACACGCCGCGGCGCCCGTTGGAGGCCTGCGGGACCAGCGGGATGAAGGCGGCCCTGAACGGCGGGTTGAACTGCAGCATCCTCGACGGTTGGTGGGACGAGTGCTACGACGGCACCAACGGCTGGGCCATCGCCTCGGCCGACGACGACCCGGATCTCGGCCGCCGTGACCAGCGTGAGGCCGTCAGCCTGTTCGGCCTGCTGGAGCGCGAGATCGTCCCGCTGTTCTACAAGCGTGACGACAAGGGCCTGCCGCAGGGCTGGATCGAGATGATGAAGCGCAACTGGTCCACGCTCGGCCCGTTCGTGACCGCCGCCCGGATGGTCCGCGACTACACCACCGATCTGTACGAACCAGCCGCCAAGGACGGCCGGCGGCTGACGGCCGACGGCGGGGCCAAGGCCAAGCGCCTCGCGGCGTGGAAGGCCGGCGTCACCAAGGCCTGGCCGCGGGTGGCGATCACGTCACTGGACGTGGACGAGAGCACCGCCAGTGAGGGTGAGGTGCGCACGGCAACGGTGCACGTCGAGTTGAACGGACTGGCCGCGCCGGACGTCGCCGTGCAACTCATCCATGGCGGGATCGACAGCGCCGGCGATTTCGTCAACCATCCGGCCCGGGTCGTGCTGAGCCACACCACCGACGGTCTGTTCACCGGCCAGTACGAGATCGGCGAGGCGGGCCCCTACGGCGTGACCGCACGCGTCGTGCCGGCCAACACGGACCTGACGACGCCGCTCGAGATGGGCCTGGTGGCCTGGGCCTACTGACGGAGCGCGGCAGGCGCCGGATCAGGCGCCAGCCAGCGGCAACGGCTGGTTCACCTCGAACTTCAGGTACTCGTCGCCGGTGTTCTCCCAGTCCTCGAACTGGATGACTTCCAGTTCCTCGAAGCGGCGGCGCAGCCAGGCGTCGTTGCGCTCCAGCAGCCCGAGCTTCTTGCAGTTCGGGACGATCTTGCTGAACAGCATCGACTGGAACATCTTGCGCGTCGGGTCGTTCATCACGATGGGCAGCACCTCACGGGTGTTGACGCCCATGCGCTCCCACACCTCCTGCTGCATGAAGCGGTCGCGCATGCGCACCGCCGCCTCGAAGGCGAACTCCTGGCGATCCTTGATCTCGGCGTCGGTCATCTGGGCGTAGATCTCCTGCAGGCTGAGCACGCCGAAGGCCACATGGCGGGCCTCGTCGCTCATCACGTAGCGCAGCAGTTGACGCAGTAGCGGCTCGGCGGTGATCTGGTGGAGGAACCCGAACGCCGCCAGCGCCAGACCTTCGACCATGATCTGCATGCCCAGGTAGGTCATGTCCCACCGCCCGTCGACGATGATGTCGTCGAGCAGCATGCGCAGGTGAGTGTTGATCTGGAACTCGCCACCGAGCTTCTCGCGCAGGTACCGGCCGAAGACCTCCACGTGGCGGGCCTCGTCCATCACCTGGGTGCTGGCATACATCTTGGCGTCGTACCACGGCACGGTCTCGACGATCTTGGCGGTGCAGATCAACGCGCCCTGCTCGCCGTGGAGGAACTGGCTCAGCATCCAGTTGCGGCCGTGGATGCCGAACTCCAACCACTGCCGATCACCCCACTTCTCGACCGGCGTGCCGATGTACAGCGTCTTGTCCACCCCGGCGCCGAGCACCTCCATGTCCTTGGTCATCACCGCCTCGACGTCCACGTCGGTGGACCAGTCCAAGTCGGTGGTGCCGTTCCACTGCCCGGTCTTGGCCTTCTCGTACAGCTTGTGCAGCCCCGGCCGGGCCTGGGCGTAGTCCCAGGTGAAGACGGTCTCCCGCTCGGCGCGCAGCAGGTGCTCGACCTCGGTGGGATCGACCAGCGGGATGTCCAAGATGGCGTCGAGGTCGTCGATCTCGGAGCGGCCGAGGATGCGGGCGTTGTCGGTGGTGGTCATGACGTGTACTCCTGAGCGTTGAGGGCCGGCAGGACGTGGGCCTGCACGAAGCGAGATGCGGATGCCGGGTCGCCGAGGTCGACGAACGTGGACGGGGCAAGGAAGTAGCTGATCACCAGACGGGCGAGCAGCTCGACGAGCGGCAGGGAGTCGTGGCGGGGCAGGTAGGGGTCGACGAGGGGCACGAGGAACTGCGTGGCGGCGCTGATGATCCGCGGCAAGCCGTCGACGGACAGCTCACGCATCGTCTCGCCGGGCTCACCGGCGAGCATGATCGACAGGTGCTCGTCGGCGCGCAGCTCGCGGGTGGAGGCCACGACGAGGCGGACGATCAGATCGTTCAGGCCGTCGGCGTCGTCGGTGTGGGCGGTGACCCTGGCGAAGAACTCGCCGAGCTCACGCACCCGCAGGGCGTCGAGCAGGACGTCCCTGCCACCGGGGAACAGCCGGTACAACGTTGCCCGGGACACGCCGGCCAGGGCAGCCACATCGTCGGCGGAGACCTTGGACAGGCCGTGGCGCTCGCAGCACACCTTCGCCGCATCGAGGACACGCCGTTCGAGGTCCGACATTCGTGAGACAGTAAGACGATTCCGTCTCACTGTCAACGGGTGATCGCCGCCCCTACAGCCGGCCGGCGTCGATGATCCGCTGCAGGAAGGCGCGAGTGCGCTCCTCACGGGGGTCACCGAATATCTGCTCGGGCGGCCCTTCCTCGTGGATCACGCCCTGGTGCAGGAAGCACACCTTGGAGGACACCTCGCGGGCGAAGCCCATCTCGTGGGTGGCCAGCATCATCGTCATGCCCTGCTCGGCCAGGTCACGGACGATGTTCAGCACCTCGGCCACCAGCTCCGGATCGAGCGCCGAGGTGATCTCGTCGAGCAGTAGCAGACGTGGCTCCATCGCCAGCGCCCGGACGATGGCGACGCGCTGCTGCTGACCGCCGGACAACCGGTCCGGATACTCGTTGGCCTTGGCGTCCAGCCCGATGCGCTTCAGCAGGGCGATGCCCCGTTCCTCGGCGAGCGCCTTGGGATGGCCGAGCACCTTCATCGGCCCGAGGGTGACATTGCGCAGCACGGTCATGTGCGGGAACAGGTTGAAGCTCTGGAACACGATGCCCACGTCCCGGCGTAGGGCGTCGACATCGATCCCTGGCCCGCTGACGCGGTCGTCGTCGAGGCGGATCTCGCCGGCGTCGATGATCTCCAGCGAGTTGATGCACCGCAGCAGCGTGCTCTTCCCGCTGCCCGAGCCGCCGATGAGGGTGACCACCTGGTGCAGCTCGACGTCGAGGTCGATGCCACGCAGCACGTGCAGGTCGCCGAAGTGCTTGTGGACCCCGCGGGCGAAGAGGAACGACATGTCAGCGACCCCCCGCCGAGACACGCCGCTTCTGGCGGGACTGGATCCAGTCGAACCAGCGAGTCATCGGCACGGTCATCACGAAGAACAGGATGGCGGCGCCGGAGTAGCCGGCCAGGGTGCCGTTGGCGTTGTTGTAGAACCGGGCCTGGTTCATCACGTCCATCAGGCCGATGATGCTGACGATGGCGGTGTCCTTCTGCAGCCCGATGAAGTCGTTCATCAGCGGCGGGATGACCCGGCGCACGGCTTGGGGCACGACGACGAAGCGCAGGGTCTGTCCGCTGGACAACCCCAGCGAGCGGGCCGCAGCGGTCTGGCTCCAATGGATGGACTCCAGGCCGGCGCGGTAGACCTCGGACACGTAGGCCCCGTACACCAGCGTCAGCGCCAGGACGGCCATCTGGACGTCGGACAGGTCACGCAGGACGGGCACCTTGGCCTTGGGCAGCCCGAATCCGAGGATGGCGACCACCAGGATGGACGGCAGGGAGCGGAAGAAGTCGACGTAGGCGGTCGCCAGGAACCGCATCGGGCCGCAGCCCCGCCCCGGCAACATGCGGACGATGGCCACCAGCAGCGCCCAGACCAGCACCAGGAGTTCCGCCCACAGGAAGATCTGGATGTTGATCCAGAACCCGCGCCACAGGGCGGACCACATCTCCCCGTTGCCGAGATGCTTCCAGCTGAAGAAGACGCGGGTGACGCCCGCGTTGTTCGCTGTGAGCAACCAGCCGACGAAGCCGAGGAAGTAGACGAACAGTCCGACGCCGAGCGAGATCCACGCCCACTCGTGGGCCTTGGACCCGGCCAGGCGGGCCTCGTCGACGGCGCCGCGTTTTGCCAGGCGGCCGGCGCGCAGGGAATGCACCAGCGCCACCACCCCGGTGAACGGGAACAGCAAGGCGCCGATCGCGGCGCGACGGTGGGTACGTACTCGGCCCACCCGCGCACGCGTGGGTGGGCCGGAGACGAGGGTGTCGCTCAACGGTGTGAGCGACTCAGCTGCCGGTGGTGGCGCCGGTGGCCGGCGCCGGGACCTCGACGAAGGGCACCTTCGTCGGGTCACCACCGAGGTACTTCTCGATCAGCCCGGTCACCGTGCCGTCGTCGACCAGACCCTGGATGATCGGATCGAAGATGGCCTTCTTGCCAGAGTCCTTGCCGAAGATGGCCCCGTACTCCTCGCCGGTGGCGAACTGGGCGGGGACCTCGAAACCGGTCATCGACTTGGTCTGGCCGAGGTTGATGGGCGTGTCGATCATGACCGCGTCGATCGTGCCGGCGTCGAGCGCGGCATAGGCCGAGGCCAGATCGGGGAAGACCTTGGTCTTGTCCAGCTTCCAGCCCGGAACCTCACCGGAGGTGACGTAGTACTCGGCAGTGGTGGAGGCCTGGACACCCACGGTGAGCTTGTTCAGGTCGGCGTAGGTCGCGATGGGCGTACCCTTCTTGACCAGGACGCCCTGATCGCTCTTGAAGTAGCCGACGGAGAAGTCGACCACCTTGGCCCGCTCCTCGGTGATGGTCACCTGCGACAGCACGATGTCGTAGCTCTCCGGATCCACCTGGCCGGCGACGATGGCGTCGAAGCTCTCGTTGCGGAACTCCATCTTCAGGCCGCACTTGGCAGCGATCAGGTTGGCCAGGTCGTACTCGATGCCGGTCTTGATCTTCGACGGCTCGGCCTCGCCGGTGCCCCAGAAGTTCGGGCCAGGAAGGCTGGTCACGACGCTGAGCACGCCGGACTTCACCGGCTTGCAGTCGACGGCCTCACCGGCTGCGCCGGCCGTGGTGCCCTCGCTGGCGGCGGTGCCCGCGGAGGCGGTGGTGCCCTTCGACGCCGTGGTCCCGGCGGAGGCCGTGGTGCCAGCCGACGCCGTGGTGCCGGCCGAGGCCGTGGTGCCGGCCGACGCGGTGGTCCCGCCAGAGGCGGTGGTCCCGCCCGATGCCGTGGTGCCCGCGGATGCCGTGGTGCCGGATGGCGCCGTGGTCCGTCTTCGGCGATTCCTTCTCGTCGTCGCCGCAGGCAGCCACCAGCAAGCCGGCGGCAACGACAGTGGCAAAAGCTGTCTTGAACTTCATGGTTCTCCCCACTCGTTGGCCGTGTGGCCCTTGAAGCAACGAACGTTATCCGGTCTTGCGTCCGCTGGTAATTCCGCACACCACGTCGCGGCGGATGCACAGCTCCACCTCGGTGGCCAGCTTGGCCGGATCCCAGGCGTTGAGGAAGTCGGCGTGGCCGGTGATGATCTCGCCCGACGCCAGGCGCAAGCCGGCAGTTGGGCCGTGGAAGCGGTACTCGACGCTGAACTGCAGCTGCGGAATCGGGACGGGGTGGGTCGGCGGACAGGCGCCTCCGTGGCTGTAGGCGACGTGGGCCCGGTGGTCGGCGCTGTCCAGGTCGGCGCCGTTCCAGCAGTCCGGGAATGTGATGATCAGCCGCAGGCCGCGGTCCGGGGCGCACTCGGGTGGGCGCGCCTCACGCAGGCCGCTGGTCCCACACGTCCAGGCGACGACCTCCACCGGTTGCTCGGTCGTCGCCGCGGCGCTGCCACCGATCATCGCCAGTCCCGCCGGGTAGGGCGTCACCGCGGTGGGATCGACGTCGAGCCCGGCGCGGTAGTACGCGGTGCTCTTCACCGACGGCACGCGGCGATCACCGTCGAACAGGGCCGGCGCCCAGTACCCGGCCCGATCGAGCTGCTGGTCGCATGTCGTGCCCGCCGCGGACATCGACTCCACCGTCGATGCGGCGTCGGTGGAGACGTTGCCGAAGAACTCGTGGAGGTGCGAGGCGCCCGGCTGGTTGGGGTAGACGATCGGGTCGTCTGCGGCCTCGTGGCTGAACGGGCACTCCACGACGAACTGGCCGCGCCTGCCCTGTGGTCCGGTGATCACCCGGTCGGGCCTGCCGTTGGTCGTGTCGAAGTGGTGATGGTGGTGCCCGGTGGTGGGGACCGGGGCCGGCGGCGCGCCCGCCGGCGCGCCGTGCCCCGACCCACACCCTGCGGTCACCGCCACGAGCAGCGCCGCGATCCAGCCGCGGCGAGAGTTCACGGCTTGGCCGGCACCTGGATCGCGGCCAGATCCACGGTGGACGGCATGTCGGTCGCCGGATGCCCGGGGGCCGTTGCAGCGTCGGGCATGTTCTCCAGTTGGGCCAGCGCCGGCAGACGTGGCGGTCTTCCAGTCGGCCGGGGACGGATGGACCTCGCTCAGCCAGGTGGCGATGTTGTACGCCCCGTCGGCCCAGTCACCGCTCCCGGCGCCGTCACAGGGCGCCAGGGTCTCCACCTTGTTCGGCGCCGAGGTGGTGAACTGGTTGCCGCTGAAGCAGTTGCCCAGGGTGGCCGGGTCGGTGCCCACGCTGGCGACGATCAGGTCCGCGGCGCGGTTGTTCTCCAACACGTTGCCCACCACGCGGTTCTGCTGCGCGTCCCACAGCACGCCGCCCTCCGGCTGGGTCACCGGCTCGCCCTTGGCGACCGAGCACGGGACCTCCCACTTGTCGGGGGTCGGCACCACGTCGTTGGGATCCTCCTCCAGGAACGGGACCAGGCCGATGCCGCTCTTGTCGTGGTCGAACACCCGGTTGCGCTCGATCACGTTCTGCACACCGCCGGCCGGGAGGATGCCGTTGCCCATCGCCAGTAGGGCGACGTCGATCGCCGGGGTGTCGCCCTGGTTGTTGCTGTACACGAGGTTGCCGACGATGGTGGTCTTGCGCTCCGGGTAGCAGGGCTCGTAGCTGCCGCTGTTGGGCACGATCCCGGCACGGTTGTTGCGGAAGGTGCTGTTGACGATCAGGAGGTCGCCACCGGAGTTAGTCCCCGAGTAGCCAAGCCCGTTGTGCTCGCTGACCACGTGGTCGATGACGACGTTGCACGGGAAGCACCCGCCCACGTACACCCCGGCGTCGGGACTGCCAGCCGCATAGATGTGGTCGAGTTGGCCGCGCACGCTGTCGAAGGTGTACACGCCGTAGTCGCCGGTGCGGTAGGCGGTGAGGTACGCGCCGTGGAACCCCTCCACGCCGGTCCAGAAGAACCCGTTGGCCGTGTAGTTCATCGCGGTCATGTTCTCGACCGTGACGTTCTTGGCGCCGAGGACGCGGATGCCGTTGTCCTTGGTGAACTCTCCGTCGAGCACCACCCCGTTGCGGTCCAGGCCGCGGAGCGTGAGGTTGTCGGTGGTGACGTTGACGGCCTCGTGGTAGATGCCTGGCGACACCAGGATCAGATCACCCGGCGCTGCGGCGTCCACGGCCGCCTGGATCGTCGGGAAGTCGGCGGGTACGGCGTGCACGCCGGCCGATGCCGACGCGGTGGCGCCCGAGGTGGCCGAGCCTGGCGGGCTGGACGCCACCGCCGCGTCCTCGGAGACCACCACCGTGCCGATCATCCCCTTGTCCTTGGTGCCGTGCAGCGTGCAGTAGTAGGCGTACGTGCCCGGCTGGTTGAAGGTGTGCTCGTAGGTGTCCTTCGGTGTGAAGTCGTTCTTGTCGACGACACCCCACTCGCCGATCTGGGCGTCGTCGACCGGGACGATGTTGTGGTCGTTGCGCCCCCGGTTCTCCCACGTCACCGTGGTGCCCACGGCGACGGTGATCGTCTCCGGACTGAACGTGTTGTCCAGGGCCTTCACCGTGGCGGTCGTGGCGGCCGCGGCGGGCGGCGTCGTCGCCCGCGGCTCGGTACCCAGCTCGTCGCTACCAGCCCCAACGCTGCCGCTCCAGCCAGCCGTGCCCTCGTGTTCATCGACGCTCCCCTCTGCAGGTGGTGACAGTAGCTGGGCCGTAGAGTGCCTCCGATGTCAGAGCCCGCTGCCGCCGAGACCCCGCGCCTGGAACCGGTCGGCGCCCGGGGCGTGCCGTGGGTGGTCGCCTTCGTCGGGCTGGTGGTGTGCACCAACGTGGCCAACTCGGTGTTCGCCAGTTGGGTGACCGGCCACCCGCTGGGATTGCTGGCCTTGTCGTCACGCAACCGGTACATGGCCTTCACAGCGATCGACTCGGGGATCGCCTGGTGGCAGTGGGCAGGCGTGGGGGTCGTCCGCCTCGGCGTTGCCGCGATCGTCTGCCACATGCTCGGCCGGCTGTACGGCGACGCGGCGCTGAAGTGGTTCTGGAAGTTCATGGGGATGAGCGAGAGTGGGGTCCGCCAGTTCGAGCGCCAGTTCGACTCGGCCGAGGTCGCCCTGGTGCCGCTGTTCGTCGGTTCGAACCTGGTCTTCGTGCTCACCGGCGCGGCGCGCTCGTCGTGGCGCAAGCTCGTGCCGCTGTTCCTGATCGGCGCGGCCGCCCGCTTCGCTCTCATCTGGTGGCTGGCCCACGCGTTCGAGAGCCAGCTCCGCCGGGTGGTCGACTTCCTGACCCGCTACCAGTGGCCGATCATCGGCATCTCGGTTGCTGTCGTGGTGCTGGCCAACGTGCGCAACTTCCGCCGCGGCCGCTGATAGACAAGTCACCCATGGCTACCACCGCGTTCAAGGGCACTCCCGTTCAGACCATTGGCGACCTGCCGGCCCCCGGCCAGTTCGCCCCGTCGTTCCTCGTCACCGGCGCCAACCTGGCCGAGATCAGTTCGGCCGACCTCGACGGGGTCCGCACCGTGCTGAACATCTTCCCCAGCATCGACACCGGTGTGTGCGCCACCAGCGTCCGCACGTTCAACAAGCTGGCCGCCGGGCTGGACGACACCAGGGTCATCTGCGTGTCGGCCGACCTGCCCTTCGCCCTCGGCCGGTTCTGCGGCGCAGAGGGCATCGAGAACGTGTCCACCGCGTCGGTGTTCCGTAGCTCCTTCGGTGAGGACTACGGCGTGCTGATGGTCGATGGTCCGCTGCGCGGCCTCTTGGCCCGCTCGGTGGTCGTCGTCGACGGGGCAGGCAAGGTCTTGCACAGCGAGCTCGTCCCCGAGATCGCCCAGGAGCCCGACTACGACGCAGCCATCGCCGCGCTCGGCTGAGCGCCGCTACACGCCGAGCAGCGGGTCGAGGCCCAGCGTCAAGCCGGGGTGCTCGTGGACGTGCTTGCACGCCAGGATCACCCCCGGCATGAAGCTCATCCGGTCGTAGCTGTCCTGGCGGATGCTCAGGGTCTGCCCATGGGCGCCGAGGAGCACCTCCTGGTGAGCCACCATGCCACGCATCCGCACGGAGTGGACGCGGATCCCAGCGGGGCCCAGGCCTCCACGGGCCCCGGTGTACACCTCGTGCCTGGTGGGGTCGGCCACCCAGTCGGCTGAAGCCGCCGCCATCCGCTCGGCGGTGACCACGGCGGTGCCCGATGGCGCGTCGACCTTGGCGTCGTGATGCAGCTCGATGATCTCGGCGGTGTCGAAGAACGGCGCAGCGAGCTCGGCGAAGCGCATCATCAGCACGGCGCTGATGGCGAAGTTGGCGGCGATGATGCAGTTGCTCCCGGTGAACTCGGAGCGAAACGCGGCGAAGTCGGTGTCGGTCAGCCCGGTGGTGCCCACCACGGCGTGCATCCCGTGCATCGCCAGCCAGGGCAGCGTCACCCGCGCCGCGTCGGCGACGGTGAAGTCGACCACGACGTCGCACCCGGCGTCGGCCAGGGCGCGCAACTCCCCGGCGATGGTCACGCCATGGACGGCGCCACCCACGGCATGCGGGTCCACGGCCGCCACGAGGTCCAGCGCCGGATCCACCGCCACCGCCGCGCAGACGGTCGCCCCCATCCGCCCACCAGCACCCACCACGCCAACCCGGATCAATTCGGTCTGCTCGCTCATCGACCCGACGGTACTCTCGGCAGATGTCGGACCTCCACCGGATCAGCGCATCCTTCATCGAGATGGCCCATCGGATCGTGTGGTGCACGGCGGCCACGGTCGACACCAGCGGGCAGCCCTCCACCAGAGTGCTGCACCCGATCTGGGAGTTCGCCGACGACCGGCTCACCGGATGGGTGTTGACGATGCCGAACTCCCCGAAGGCCGCCCATCTGCTGTTGCGCCCGGCGATGTCGTTGACGTACTGGGCGCCCAACCACGACACCTGCACCGCGGAGTGCGCCACCGTGTGGGAGGACTCACCCGAGCAGCGACGCGCCGGGTGGGACCGGTTCCTGCACGGGCCCGCGCCGGTGGGCTATGACCCGTCGGTCATCCCCGGCTGGTCCGGACCCGACGTGCCCAGCTTCGGCGTCCTGCGGCTCGAGCCCCGCCGCCTGCGGGTGATGGCCGGCACGGTGATGCTGCAGGGTCAAGGCGAGGTGCTCACCTGGCGGGCCGCACCGTCAGGCGATCGCGGTTACCCGTCGGGCGGAACTTCTTGGGCAGCTTGGCGACGATCCGCTCGTAGGACTCGTCGATGGCCTCGCAGATCTCGTCGTCGGGAATCGCCCCTCCGACGCGCAGGGTGTTCCACCCCGATCGGCCGATGTAGGCCATCACTGATGCGTCCTGCGGGAACCGGTGCAACCACTCGTCGGCCTCGTCACGGGTGGCCCCGGCCTTGACCCCCACCGCCGTGCCGTCACCCACGAAGGCAAAGATCTTGCCCCGCTCGCCAGGGCCCACCTTGGCCACCGCATGGTCACCCCACGGATCGTCCTCCCAGGCCCCGGGAGCCCAAGGCAGTAGTCGAGTACTTCCTTCGGTGTCATCGACCTCCAGGGTAGACCAGACGTCCACGGCCTCGCTCTCCCGGATCCCGGCCGAAAGCGCAACGTGATCAGCGTTCGTGGCCGGGTGGGCCACCAACGCTGATCACGTCAGCCGGTCGGGGTGGGTCAGCGGTGACGGCGGTCGCCGCGACCGCGACCACCGCGGTCACCACGGTCACGACCGCCACCGCGGCGCTCGCCGCCACGGTCGCCGCCGAAGCCGCCACCGGCGTTGCCGCCGGCTTCGCCGCCGGGGCCGAGGTCACCCAGGGCACCGGCGATCTCGGCGTCGAAGTGGTCATCGAACGACACGCTCACCGAACCGTCGGCCGGGGCAGCGCCACCCTGCGGGCGGCGCTCCGAGCCACGATCCGAACCGCGATCCGAGCCGCGATCGGACGAGCCGCCCTCGCCGTGGGCGCCCTCGGCGCCGTCGGCGCCGCCCCAGCTGGCGGCCGGGGTCAGGCTGACCTTGCCCTTCTCGTCGATCTCCTCGACCACGACCTCGATCTCCTGGCCGAGGGTCAAGACGTCCTCGACGCTGTTGATCCGCTTGCCGCGGCCGAGCTTGCTGATGTGCACCAGGCCGTCACGGCCGGGGAGGATGTTGACGAACGCACCGAACTTGGTGAGGTTCACCACCCGGCCCATGTAGGTGGCGCCCACCTCGGCCATCGGCGGGGCGACGATGGCCATGATCCGGGCCTTGGCCTCCTCCATCTTCGAGGCCTCGACGGCGCCGATGGTCACGATGCCAACCGCGCCGTCGTCGTCGACGGCGATGTCGGCGCCGGTCTCCTGCTGGATGGTGTTGATGACCTTGCCCTTGGGCCCGATGACCTCGCCGATCTTGTCCATCGGGATGGTGATCGAGATGATCTTGGGCGCCGTGGCGGCAACGTCGGGGCGTGGCGACGACAGCGCGGCGTTCATGTTGTCAAGGATCTGCAGGCGGGCTTCCTTGGCCTGGTCCAGCGCGCTGGCCAGGACCTCGGCGGGGATGCCGTCGATCTTGGTGTCGAGCTGCAGGGCGGTGATCGCATCGGCGGTACCGGCGACCTTGAAGTCCATGTCACCGAAGGCATCCTCGGCGCCGAGGATGTCGGTCAGCGTGGTGTACTTGCCCTCGGCGTAGACCAGCCCCATGGCGATGCCGGCCACGGCAGCACGCACCGGCACGCCGGCGTCCATCAGGGCCAGTGAGCCCGAGCACACCGACGCCATCGAGGTGGAGCCGTTCGACGACAGCACCTCGGCGACCAGCCGCAGGGTGTAGGAGAAGCGGTCCTGACCAGGCAGCACCGGCAGCAGGGCCCGGGCGGCGAGCGCACCGTGGCCGATCTCGCGGCGCTTGGGCGAGCCGACGCGGCCGGTCTCACCGTTGGCCCACGGGGCCATGTTGTAGTGGAACAGGAAGTACTTGTTGGTCTCCGGTCCGAGCGTGTCGAGCAACTGGTTCATGCGCGGCATGGCCATGGTGCAGACGTTCATCACCTGGGTCTCGCCACGCTGGAACAGACCCGTACCGTGGGCCGTGGGCAGCACGCCCACCTCGCTGGTGAGCGGGCGCAGGTCACGCGGGCCACGCCCGTCGATGCGCAGGCCCTCGTCGACGATGCGCTTGCGCACCGCCTTCTTCGTCAGGCTGCGGACGGCCTCTTTGATCTCGCGCTCCCGACCCTCGAACTCCCCACCCTCACCGCACAGCTCGGCGATGGCCGCCGCGGCGGCCTCGTCGGTGGCGGCGTTGCGCTCGGCCTTGGCCGAGATGGTGATGGCCCGGCCGACGGCGTCGCCGCTGATCCGGCTGACGGCCTCGAACACCTCGGGGGCGTAGTCGGTGGAGACGGTGTACTCCATCCGGGCGATCGGGCCGCGCTGGGCGATGACCGAAGCGACGAGCTGGCGCTGCAGGGCGATGGAGTCCTTGATCCAGGTCTTGCTGGCCTCCAGGCCACGGGCCAGCGCGCCCTCATCCACCTTCGGCGCACCGTTGTCGTAGTAGTCGAAGCTCTTCGACGTGCCACCGGCCTCGACCATCATGATCGCCACGTCGCCGCTGTCCAGCTGGCGGCCGGCGACGACGAGCTCGAACGTGGAGGCCGCGCCCTCCTCGTAGGTGGGATGGGGGATCCACTCACCCTGCTGGGTGTAGGCCACGCGCACGGCGCCGATGGGGCCGTCGAAGGGGATGCCGCTGATCATCAGCGACGCCGAAGCGGCGTTGATCGATAGCACGTCGTGGGGGTTCTTCATGTCGGCGCCGAGGATGGTGAGCACCACCTGGACCTCGTTGCGGAACCCGTCGGGGAACGCCGGGCGCAGCGGGCGGTCGGTGAGCCGGCAGGTGAGGATGGCGTCCTCGGTGGGCCGGCCCTCACGGCGGAAGAACGAGCCGGGGATCTTGCCGGCGGCGTAGGCCCGCTCCTCGACGTCGATGGTCAGCGGGAAGAAGTCCGTACCGGGACGGACGTCTTTGGCGGCGTTCGCCGTGGCCAGCACGACGGTCTGGCCGAGGCTGGCCATCACCGCCCCCTGGCTCTGTTGGGCGAACTTGCCCGTTTCGAAGGACAGGGTCTTGTCAGTGCCTGTGAGCAGGCCCGACACTCGAATGGCGTCAGCCATCACGAGCTCCTTTCAGCGCGACACGTCCAGCGTCACGCAGTGGGAGCGGAGGTCGGTTCCCAGTCGGCACTGCCGACGCTGCAACCCGCACACGCAGGGCGCCTCGGCACCGGCGACTGACAACCGAACCAGGAATCCGCTCGGTTGATATGTCCGGCCCAGGCTACCAGGGCAGCATCCGCTACCGGCGGAGGCCGTTCTTCTGGACGATCTCGCGGTAGCGCTCGACGTTGATGTTCTTGACGTAGTCGAGCATCCGCCGGCGGCGACCGACGAGCATCAACAGCCCGCGACGGCTGTGGTGGTCCTTCTTGTGGGTCTTGAGGTGCTCGGTGAGCTGGTTGATCCGCGAGGTCAGCAGGGCGATCTGGACTTCCGGGGAGCCGGTGTCCGAGTCGTGCAACTTGTGCGCGTTGATGGTGTCCTGAGTCGACATGATCTGCCTTCCGTGGTGACGGGGTCGCCAGGCGGCCGGGTGACCGACTGGCATCCGCCGGAGGGGTGGCCCCAACGGACCGTCACAGGCTAGCGGCGGATATGGTTCCTGCGATGCCCGAGACCCCCGGCGAGGCGCCGTCCGCCGACCTGGCCGACCTCCGTGCGCGAATCGACCGGCTCGACCAGGCGCTGATCGACGTCGTCGCCGAACGGCTGGCCGTGTGCCAGGAGGTCGCCGACCGCAAGCATGAGTCCGGCGCCTCGGTCATCCAGCCGAGCCGGGTGCGCGACGTGGTGACGAGCCGGCGCCAGCAGGCCATCGAAGCCGGCGTGGATCCTGACTTCGTCGAGCAGTTGTTCCGCGTCCTGCTGACCGAGACCCACCGCATCGAGGTGGCCGGACTGCGCCACGACCAGGCCCCCGACAAGGTGGCGACGTCCCCGCACGCCGGCTCCGGTCTCGACACCGTCGCCAGCCGGGTGGACCACCTCGTGGTGGCGGTGGAGAGCGCCGTCCTGGCCAGCGCCACCCTGACCGAACGCTACGGCTTCCACGCCCACCCCGATCCGCAGCATCCCGAGGTGATCACGATGGTGGCCGGTGGGGTCACCGTGGTCCTGGTGGGCCGCGCCGCGTCGGCGGGGGTCGGCGACTACCTCGACCGCAACGGACCGGGCGTCCAGCACGTCGCGGTGGAGGTGCTCAACGCCGGCTTCACCCGCTCGTGCCTGGAGGATCTCGGCGCCACGCTGGTCACCCCGGTGCTGGTCGACGCCGATGGCCACGAGCAGTTCTTCGCCGCCGACGAGGCCGACGTCGGGGTCCGCCTCGGCTTCCTCTCACGAACCGGGCACCGGGTGGGGATCGGGGCGCACAACGTGTTGGCGATGTTCGACGCAGCATCTGCCCGCTGAGTTCGCTACGATCAGCGCTCAGCAACCCAGCAAGGTGCTGCGCCGCTCCTATCAGGCACAGTCCCCGGGTGCACCTGGCAACAATCGATCCACCCAAGCGTCCTCCTCCAGACATCGAGGTGTCGTGTTCCGCCAACGTGCCCGCAAGCTGCCTGCTCTCGCCGTCCCTCTGACGGCTGCGCTGTGCCTGGCATCGCTCGGCGCGTGTTCGAACCGCACGGTGCAGGTGTACAAGCCGGGGACCAAGGACACCATCGGCGGCCCGGTCGTTCCAGCCTCGATGCGGGTGCGCGGTGGGCGGCAGTTCCCGGCCGAGCGATGCGCCAAGAACCGTGAGTTCGGGCCGATCACCTATCTGACCAACGCTCAGTACACCGCCTCGGCCGGGGTGATCGAGGTCCTGCTGGCCAAGGCCAAGGGGTACTTCGACCAGCTGTGCCTCGACGTGGTCGTCACCCCCAGCTTCTCGTCGGAGAACTATGAGATCGTCGCGTCCAACGAGGCGCAGTTCGCCACCGCCGGTTCCTTCAGCGAGATGGTCGACTTCTCCGGGCGGAACAACGCCAAGTTCGTCGCCGTCGCCGTGGTGGGCCGCGAACCACTCGACACGCTGATCCTGCGCCCTGGCCAGGCGAACCGCCCCGAGGATCTGCGCGGCGCAACGATCGGCGTGCAGGGGGCGGTGACCCCGGCGGTTGCGACGATGCTGGCCCGGGCCGGCCTGCAGGAGGTCGGACCCGACGGGGTCGTCGTCAAGTCGTACCAGGAGCAGCTGCAGACCGACCTGGACCCGCTCGTCCGGTTGGCCGATCCCGCCGTCGTGGGCATCACCGGCGCTCGCTCGGACGACCTCATCCGCCTCGCCGCGGCCAAGGCCCTGTTCCACACCCTGGATCCGGCCAGCAACAAGGTCCCGGGAAGTTTCGGCGTGCTGTACACCAACGCCACCTTCACCCTGGACTATCCCACCATCGTCGAGGACTTCATCCGTGCCGCGGCGCGCGCCCGGGACGAGGCACTGGCCAACCCGGCCGAGGCGGTGGCGGCCATGGCCGCCGCGCTTCCCGCCGACGTGGCGGACTTCGACGCCGACCGTGAGACGGCCAGGTGGAAGGCCGAAGCGGCCATCATCGAGGGCTCGCCGGTCAAGGTGCCGCCGGGCATCCCGATGCGCTCGCTGCTGGACGCCGAAGTACGTGCCGGCGTCGACACCGGCCTGTTCGGCGGCATCGTGCCAATCGTCACCGACCTGGTCGACGACCGGCCGAGCCGCGCTGTGTACGCACCAGACAACCAACTGATCTGGCCCGCCCCGGCGGGGACCCGATGAAAGGCCGGCCGATGCACGAGCACATCCTGGACATGCCCCTCGACGAACTGCTGGCGGCCGCCGCCGCCCGGCGCGACGCCCGCCACGGGACACGCCTGACGTTCAGCCCGAAGGTGTTCATCCCGCTGACGATGTTGTGCCGCGACCAGTGCGGGTACTGCACGTTCGCCCAACCACCGGCCCGTCTCGACCATCCCTACCTGGCGCCGGAGGACGTGTTGACCATCGCTCGGCGTGGCGCGCTCGGCGGGGTGTCACGAGGCGCTGTTCACCCTCGGAGAGCGGCCCGAGCTGCGCTACGACGTCGCCAGGGACTGGCTGCGCGGCAACGGCTACGACAGCACCATCCACTACGTGGCGGCCATGGCCCAACTGGTCCTCGACGAGACCGGTCTGCTCCCCCACGCCAACGCCGGCGCCCTGTACGCCGACGAGTTGACCATGCTGCGCCGGGTCAGCCCCAGCCAGGGGATGATGATCGAAACGCTGCGGGGCGACCTCGACTGCCACAAGGCCGCGCCGGACAAGGACCCGGTCCGGCGCCTGGCCACTCTCGAAGCCGCCGGCGAGTTGCGCATCCCCTTCACCACCGGGATCCTCGTGGGCATCGGGGAGACGCGGGCGGATCGTCTAGCGGCGCTGCAGGCCATCGCCGAGGCCCACGCCCGGCACGGGCATGTCCAGGAGGTGATCGTCCAGAACTTCCTGCCCAAGCTGCGCACCGGCATGCAGCGCGCCGCGGCCTGCCCACCCGACGAGTTCCTGTGGTCGATCGCCGCCGCCCGGCTGCTCCTGCCGCCGGAGATCCACCTGCAGGCACCGCCGAACCTCAGCGACGACTTCGGGGCGCTGATCGGCGCCGGGATCGACGACTGGGGCGGGGTCTCGCCGGTGACCGCCGACCACGTCAACCCGGAGCGGCCGTGGCCCGACCTCGACCGCCTGCGCGAGGTGACCGAGCGGGCCGGGTTCACCCTGGCGCCGCGGCTCACCATCTACCCCGAGTTCGCCCTGGCGGCCGACACCTGGGTGGATCCGGCCCTGCACTTCCGGATCCTCGACCGCAGCGACGCCGAGGGTCTCGGGCGTGACGATCCCGGCGCGGTGTGGCCGGAGAAGGTCACCGCGGCGGATGTGGTCAACGACGGCGCCGAGGTCGTGTTGATCGGGCACCGCAGCACGCAGTGGTACAGCGGCGCGACGACCCCGGCGCCGCGCCTGGTCCCCGGGCGAGGGGCGACTCGGCCGGGCTCGGCCATCGACGAGATCCTCCACGGCGTGCGCCTCGGCCACGAGGTGGGCGAGGCCGAGATCAACGCGCTGCTCCGCGCCCGTGGGCCGGAGGTGGTGGCCGTGGCCGAACTGGCCGACGAGCTCCGCCGCGAGGCCGTCGGTGATGCGGTCACGTGGGTCCACAACCGCAACATCAACTACACGAACGTGTGCACCTTCAAGTGCAGGTTCTGTGGCTTCGCCAAGGGCAAGTTGGCCCTCAACCTGCGCGGCACGCCGTACCTGTTGACCCTTGACGACATTGCCCAGCGGGCCAGGGAGGCGTGGGAGCTCGGCGCCACCGAGGTCACCCTGCAGGGCGGGATCCACCCCGACTTCGACGGGGACTACTACATCGACGTGACCCGTGCCGTGAAGGACGCCGTGCCGGACATGCACGTCCACGGGTTCACGGCGCTGGAGGTCACCGAGGGCGCCCGGCGCCTGGGCGAGGACCTGGCCACCTACCTGACTCGGCTGAAGGACGCCGGGCTGGCCTCGCTGCCCGGCACCGCGGCGGAGATCCTCGACGACCGAGTCCGCGCCGTGCTGTGCCCGGACAAGGTGAACACCGAAGAGTGGCTGGAGTGCCACCGTCAGGCCCATGCGGTGGGTCTGCGCTCCAACGTGACGATGATGTTCGGCTCGATCGAGCACCCGGAGAGCTGGACCCGGCACTTCCTGGTCACCAGGGACCTGCAGCGCGAGACCGGCGGGTTCACCGAGTTCGTCGGCCTGCCCTTCGTGCACATGGCCTCGCCCATCTACCTGATGAACCGGGCTCGGCGCGGTCCGACGTTCCGCGAGACCCTGCTGGTCCACGCCGTCGCCCGCATCGTCTACCACGGGCTGATCCCCAACATCCAGGTCAGTTGGGTCAAGATCGGCGCCGACGGCGCGCTGCAGCTCCTGCAGGCGGGATGCAACGATCTCGGCGGCACGCTGATGGACGAGAACATCTCCCGCGCCGCCGGGGCAGCCCACGGCCAGGCGATGACCCCGCAGAGCTTCACCCAACTGACCGAGCAACTGGGTCGCCGGGCCGAACAGCGCACCACCACCTACGGCCGCGTCCCCGCGAACCTCGCCGCGGGCCTCTCCGAGCGCTAGTCGGGCGCCTCGGGCTACGACGACGGCGGCGTCAGTGCTTCGGGGAAGTTGTCGACGTAGCACTTCTCCTCGACGCGCTCGGCGATTCGCCACCCGTCGGCGGTGCGGGCCAGCTTGTCCACGTACCACAGCCCGCAGACGAAGACGTGGTCGCCACCGTCGGCCGGCCACACCATCGGGTTGTGGCACATCGTCCTGGCGGTGGCCGAGTCACCGTCAAGGTCCAGCATCGGCGGGCTGATCATGTGCTGGTAGTGGCTGAACATCGGCATCGCCGCCTCGAGGAACGCCACGGTCTCGTCCACGTTCCCCGCTGGTCCGCCGAAGACGCGGTAGTCGATGACGGCGTCGGCGGTGAACACCCGCCGGAACGCTGCCCAGTCACGGGTGTCCACGGCATGGCTGTAGCGCAACATCAGGTCCTGGATCTCCAGGCGGTCGGAGATCTCCTGCTGGGTGTACATCGTCGGCCCCCTCGGCTGGCGCCGCTACGGGAGCAGCGGCTCGACCGATTGTGCCGCGTTGTCGACGTCCTGCTTCAACTGGGCGATGAGCGCGTCGATGCCGTCGAACTTGCGCTCACTGCGCAGGAAGTGGGTGAACTGCACGTGGGCCCGCTCGCCGTACAGGTCTCCCTCGAAGCCGATGAGGTGGGCTTCCAGCATGGACAGCTCGGCGTGCTCGTAGAACGTCGGCCGGCGGCCGAGATTGATCGCCGTGGCGTGGCGGCTGCCATCGGGGCGCAGGTAGATGCCGGCGTACACACCGTCGGCCGGCAGGCAGATCGACGCCGGAACCTGGACGTTGGCCGTCGGGAAGCCGAGCAACCGGCCGCGCTGGTCACCCTGCACCACCACACCCCGGGCCTCGAACGGGCGGCCGAGCATCTTCGCCGCGAGTCCCACCTGCCCCCCGGCGAGGGCTCGGCGGATGGCGGTGGAGCTGATCGGTTCGTCGACACCGTCGAACCGGGCCAGCAACTCGACCGGCTCCACCTGAAAGTCGAGATCGGCGCCGAGCGATTGCAGCATCGGCACGCTGCCCTGGCGGTTGTGCCCGAAGTGGAAGTCCTCACCCACCACTACGGTGGCGACGCCGAGGGCGTCGACCAGGACCCGCTTGGTGAAGGACTCGGCCGTCTCCATCGACTGCGAACCGTCGAAGTGGATGACCACCGTGGCATCCACGCCGGTTGCCCCGAGGAGCTCCAGCTTCTGGTCGACATCGGTGAGCAGCTTGGGCGCCGACTCCGGCCGGACGATCGACGCCGGGTGGCGATCGAAGGTGACCACGACCGAGCGCTGCCCGTCGGCGGCGGCGATCCGTTGAACCTCCTCGATCACCGCACGATGACCACGATGCACACCGTCATACGCGCCAATGGTCACCACGCTCCGTTCACCCGGCCACACCGGAGCGGAGAGATCATCGACGACCTGCACGACCGGAAACGCTACCGCCCACGCCTCCCGCCGCCAGGGTCGACGGAGGCGTTCTCAGTCCGTGGCCACCATCACGGCGGGCTTGACGGTGTCGGCGTCGAAGCGTTCGTACATCGCCAGCAGGGAACCGGATTCGTCCACCACGGCCCACGGACCGTCGCCCGGGAAGGCCTGGGCCGGCAGCACCCGACCGGTGCGGATGAGGGCTGCCGTCGCCGGCTCGGCAACGAGGCGGGGGTAGTCACGCATCGCCTCGGCGGGGGTCAGCAGGGGGGCCAGGTCCGGCGGGGCGGCCTCGGTGGCGGTGAAGCTACCGACCGCGGTTCGGCGCAGACCGTGGAGATGGCCGCCGCCGCCCAGCAGCCGGCCGAGGTCATCGGCCAGCGAGCGGACGTAGGTGCCCGAGGAGCACTGCACCTCGATGGCCAGCACGAGTGGGTCATCCGTCGGGTTGATCTCGAAGCGGTGCACCGTGACCGGGCGCGCCTCCCGCTCCACCTCGATGCCCTGGCGGGCCAGCTCGTGCAGGCGTGTGCCGTTGAGCTTCAGCGCACTGACCATCGGCGGCACCTGCATGATGGGCCCGGTGAGATGCGCGGCGGCCAGGCGGCGGGCGTCCTCGACGGACACACCGCCCATCTCGAACGTCGCCGTCACCGAACCGGCGCTGTCGAGCGTGTCGGTGGTGACCCCCAGGCGGACCTGGCCGGTGTAGCTCTTGCCCAGTGCGGTGAGGAATCGCAGCAGCTTGGTGGCCTTGCCCACGCCGACGAGCAAGACGCCGGTGGCGTCGGGGTCGAGGGTGCCGGCATGGCCGACTTGGCGTTCGTCGAAGCGCCGGCGGAGCTGGGCGACGACGTCGTGGCTGGTGACACCGGCGGGCTTGTCCACCACGGCGAGCCCGTGGGTGACGGGTGGCTTACGCCGCGCCATCGGGCCCGTCGTCGGGCTGCTCCGGGCGCTCCGGCAGGGTGTCCTGATGGCGCAGCACCTGGTCGATGCGCTCGGCGGCGCGGATGGTCTCGTCCACGCGGAAGTGCAGGATCGGTGTCTTCTTGGCACGCACCTGGCGGCCGACGCTGGCCTGGATCCGGACGCGGTGATCGCCTAGGGCGGCGAGGATCTCGGCGTCCCCGTCCTCACCACGCAGCGAGTCGAAGTAGACGATGGCCCGGTTCATCTCCGGGTCGACGTCGATGGAGGTGATCGTGACCAGATCGAGGCGCTCGTCGTCGATCCGGGTCAGTTCCTCGGCGATGACCTCGCGCAGCGATTCGTTCAACCGCGCTGTGCGCGGGTACCGGTGGGCAGAGGTGGTGGCGGGGCGGCGGGGACGACTCATCGCAGTGCTCCTTCGTCGGGGAGTCACCCTACCGGTGAGCCTGCGCGCCCGGGTGAGCACGGGCCCTAGGCGAAGTCGGGGAGGATGCGGTTGCTGCGCTTGAGCTCGTTCATCCCGCTGGTGGTGGCGATCAGCTCGATCGCGTCCCACAACGTCACCGCCTGCTCGCCACGGGGGATCGTGGCGATGACCGGACCGAAGAAGCTGTTCTCGTCGGGTTGCCCGGGGTGGAAGGTCAGGATCGGCGTGCCCACGTCCTTGCCGGTCCGCGTCAGGGCCAGTTCGGTCGACGCGCGCGAATCGCGGCGTCGTGGTGTTGGTCGGTGGCGAAGGCGGCGAGCGCAGGGTCAAAGCCGGACTCGCTCAGCATCGTCGTCCAACCGTGCATCGAGTCGGCCTTCAGTTCACGCTGGCGACGCTGGCGATGGATGAAGTCACCCGCCGCCGCATAGAACGCGTCGACGCCGCCATTGCCCTGGCGGGCTTCGATCTCGGTGGCGATGCGCAAGCCCTCCAACCCGGTGAGGTGGCCGCGCCGGTAGTCGGCGTCGTACCAGTCGGCGACGGTGCTGTCGTTGACGAAGTACAACGAGATCGGCCGCCAGACGACGTCGTAGCTGCGCCGGTCACGCACCTCGCACACCCACCGGGACGTGATGTAGGCCCACGGGCACACGGGGTCGAAGAAGAACTCGAGATCGGCCATGGGGCCACGCTAGCGAGGCGGCTCAGCGCACTCGCTCGAAGGTCCAGGAGTAGTCCCCCGTCGGCGTGCTACGCGTCATCGTCAAGGTGTTGCCGTCACAGACGAGCCGTGATTGGCCGAAGTCCGGGCCGGCGCTCGCCCCGAGCGCGCCCGCCAACGCCTGCACCTCCGCCAGGGTCTTGTTGAGCACCTCGGTCTCGGGCACGTTGGGCCCCTTGCCCACGTTGTCGATCTCCATCGTGGCGATGATCCGGATCGCGTTGGGATCCAGCGCCCCGGCGTCGAGATTGCCATCGTTGACCGCGTACGTCGTCTGGGCGCTGCCGGAGAACCGCGTACCGGTGGTGATGATCTCGCCGTGGTCGGGTCCGCGGAACTGCACGAGCAACGGCTCCATCCCGTTGAAGTCGGCGATCAGGGTGCCGTCGGGGGAGAAGTCCAGCAGCGTCCCGGCCCCGCCGATCGAGGAGATCTGATCGGGGACGGGCGGCACCACCATCTGGGTCGAGGACCACTGGCCGACGATGCAGTTGGCTCCTCCGGGGGACACCGGGACGGTGGGGGCACAGACGAGTTCGCGAGCAACCAGGCTGACTCGCACGCTGCCACCGGTGAAGGACGCAGCGCCGATCGCCGCGGCCTCACCGCTGACGCGCTGGATGACCGGGCCGCCCTCTGGGCATGGCTGACAGCTCGCCTCACCGACGCACAGGAAGCCGGGATGGTTGGCGTCGAAGGCGAACGTGTCGACGCCGACGCGGGCGATGCCCTGAGCGTTGGCCCGCAGCACGAACACGCCCTCCCCACCCAGCCCGGACACCTCGAACGCGCGGGAGCTCATCGGTGGGACGGTCAGGATCTTCGGTGGGCCCCCGAGGGTCACGGCGGCGCGCAGGACCAGCGGCTTGCCGCCGTCGAAGGCGCCGAAGAAGAACAGCCGGCCGAGCGCTGGATCGTCGAAGTACTGCGCACCCCAATGGCCCAAGGTGACCGCGCTCAACCGGTTCTTCAGAACGGTGGCGGGGTCGTCGGTGGACAGCAGCTCCACCAGCAGCCGCCACATGTCGATGTCCGACGAGGCGTCGATCGTGTCGTACAACCCCATTGCCGCATAGTCACGCGTGGTCAGCGGGGAGACGCTGCTGACCCAGCGCTCGTACCACCCATCGGCCCACGCCGCCGACGGGGCCACCTGCTGGCTGGCCCACGAGGGGGTGCCTTCCATCACCCAGCGCGGCTCGTTGTATGCGCCCAACCCGAGCGGTACGCGCACAGCGAACTGCACGCAGTGGTAGGCCTCGTGAGCGAGCGTGTTGGCCAGCGAGGCCGAGACGTTGTTGGTGGAGACCCGGACCTTGCAACCGTTGCGCCCATCGGTGAGTGGAAGCGCGGTGGCCAGCACACCGCCACTGGTCGGCCCGTGCTCCACCTCGACGGCCAGGTTCTGCACCGCGAGGCCACTGCGCACGAAGTAGGTGCGGATGTAGCCGACGACGTCCTCGGCCGGCGAGAGCCGCGCCGGCGCCCGGCGGACGAACCCGCTGGGAGCGGAGTCGAACGAGCGTGGCGCCTGCGGGGTGCTGCCTTCGGTGGCAGCAGGAACGGGCTCGGCCGCGATGTCGGCGTCGGTCACTGTCAGCGTGAACGTCTCCGTGCGCTCCGCCGGGCCGGGAAAGACGAACGCCTCTGCGGTCGCCCGCTGGGCCTCGGTGAGCTGGTCGAGCACGGCGAGCAGCGCCTCGGCAAGATCCTCGTCGGTCATCAGCGCGGCCAGCGTCGGGTCGGGCGTCACACCGTCGAGCGGGGTCTTGGTCGCCAGCACGGCCAGCACCGCCTGGACATCCCAGCGCCCGTCCTCCGTCGACAGGGCGGCTCGGGGGTCGGCCGGAAGATCGTCAGGGACGATCTCGCCGTCGTCGACATCCGGGACGGTACCGCTCACGAGCACCGTCCCGAGCGGCGTGGAGGGCGGTGTGGTCGGAGGCGTTGATGCCTCGGCTACCGCCCATCCTGACGACGTGAGCAACCCGAGCGAGAGGGCGTAGAGGACCACGCTGCGCATCGACCTCATCACCTCAGGACCTCCCAGACCTTCTGTGCGTGCCGGCCAGACACTACCCTGCCGACGACGGGGACCAGGCGAACTCGGCGACCTCGACCCACCGGCGCTCATCGATCGATCGGTGGGCGGCCTCGCCGATGACGACCGCTCGTCGGCCGTCGGCGAGTGTGACCGCTGGCGCGGCGCCGCGGCGGATGGCGTCGAGGAACCCCACGTGCTCCAGATAGGACGACCCATGGTGCATGCCGACGTGACGGATCGTCTGGTCCTGCACCACGCTCGACGTCACCCCTCGCGCGCCGGAAGCCCGGCGACCCACACGCATCGTGCCTTCCGACACGAACGCCTCGACCTTGGCGAGGTCGCCGACGACGCAGATCTCCTGCTCGTTGACGGACCCCTCGGCGAACATGCAGAGCTCGAGCACTCCGCGGGCGCCACCATCGAACTCGACGACCACAAAGGCGTTGTCCAACATGTCCGGCCTCTCGCCGTCGTACCTCTCGTCGAGGTGATTCACGTCCTGGGCGCCGCTCGCCATCACTGCGACGGGCTCGCGTCCCACGATCAGATGCATCAGATCGAAGAAGTGGCAGCACTTCTCGACCAACGTGCCCCCGGTGGTGCGCCGGAACCGGTTCCAGTGCCCGACCTTGTCGAGGAAGGGGAACCGGTGCTCGCGGATCGAGACCATTCGGATGACCCCGGCCTCGCCGGTGTGGGCGCGCTCGACCAACGCCCGGATCGGAGGCATGAACCGATACTCCATTCCCATCCACACAACACGGTCCGGCACGTCGTGCTGTGTCGCATCGGCGATCGCGATCAGTTCGGAGCATTCGATGGCGGAGATGCCCAATGGCTTCTCTGCAAGGACGTGCACCCCATCCCGCAGCACGTCGCCGACAACGCTCCGGTGGGTGTGGTTGGGGGTGGCGACGACAACCGCATCGCACAGACCAGCCGCGAGCAGTTGGCGATGATCGCTGAAGTCGACCAGCGAACCACGGTCCCCCACCGTCAGGTGGGCCAATTCCCGGCTCCGCGGGTGGGGATCGCAGATCGCCACGACCGATGCTCCGGGGAGGTCGAGCAGGTTCCGCAAGTGCTCCAACCCCATCAGCCCGGTGCCGATGATCCCGTAGCGGATCGTGGCCTCGCTCATCGGACTCGGCCCCGTTGATCGCCGCGGCGGCCGAGCAGACGCATCACCCACCGGCCCCCGCTGGCAGACTGGCTGGTGTGGCGCGCCCTGTGGACGACATGAGAACGATGGGTCCTCGACTGACCCCTGACGATCGACGGCGGCACCTGCTCGGCGTCGCTCGTGACGTCGTCGAGCGCGACGGAGTCGCAGCATTGTCGATGGAGGTTGTGGCGGCACGCGCCAATGTCTCGCGGGCGCTCGTGTACACGTACTTCGACAACCGCGCCGGGCTGCTGTCCGCGCTGTGGGACCTTGTTGCGCAGATCTGGTCGGTCCAGCCGATGGAGCCGGTGAGCACAACGTTGACCCACGCGCAAGCTCGCCAACTGTTCGACGAGCGACTGGAGAGCACGACGCGCTGGTACTTCGATCAGATCGAGCGGAGTGGCCTGCTGTTCCATCGGCTGATGGCGGAGCCAAGCCAGGAGGTCTCGGTCGAGCGGCTGCGAAAGCGGATCCACAATCAGAACGTTCGCTGGTGGGCGGACCTCGTCACGTCGATGGGGATCGATGGGGATTCTGCGCTGGTGTTCTCCACGCTGTTCAACGGTGCGAGCGAGATGATGTGGGAGTTGATTGCTCGTTCCCGAGTGAAACGAAACGTCGTCGAAGACGTCTTCTTCTCCACCGCGTGGGTGGGGCTCGAGCATCTCCTTGCGGCGCAGGCTCACGACATCGCACCGCGGTCGGACACCCGCGCCCGACCTGCCTGACCGAGCACATTCAAGGACAAGACCGTCAGGAAGAGGGTCGACGCAGGTACTGCCACGACGTGCGGAGCTTCGCGGAGGTGTCGCTTCCCTTCGGCGATGATCAGGCCCCACGTCGGGGTCGGCGGTGCAACACTGAGGTTGAGGTAGGCAAGGCTTCCCTCCAACACGACGACCGCCGCCATCGCGACGGTCGCAAAGGTGAACAACGGCAGCACGACCTGTGGGACGACCTCGCCCAGCAGGACTCGCCCAGGCCTCACGCCGAGGACGCGGGCCGCCGTGACGTACTCGGCCGAACGCACCTGCAACGTGGTTGCCCTTGCGACGCGCGCGTAGAACGGCACCGAGAGCAGACCGACGACGAACGAGATCGTGATCAAGCTCTGACCGACAACGGCGACGAGGGCCAGGAGCAGCACGAGAGCAGGGAAGGCCAACACGACGTCGAGGGCACCCATGATCACCAGATCGACCAGACCCCCGCGGTAGCCGGCGAGCACGCCAAGCGCCCCGCCAATGAGGACCCCGACGATCACCGACACGGCCGCAACGATCAGTGAGACCCTCGCGCCGAAGACCACCCTGGACAGCAGGTCTCGGCCAAGCCCGTCGGTCCCGAGCAGGTGACCAGCGGTCAACGGGCGGGCCAACTTGGCCCCGATGGCCAGCTTGTTCGGATCGCCAAGCGGCAGAAGATCGGCGGTTACGGCGGCCGCCACCACGACGGTGAGCCAGACACCAGCGAGCCGGATGCCGACCCGGCGGTCACGACGGGTGCGCGGGGCCGTGACGGCGTACTCGGGGGCTTCACCCGCCAACCCCTCAACCATGGGTCCCCACCCGACGCGTTCTGGGATCGAGGATGCCGTACAACACGTCAACCAGCGTGTTCATCGTGACGTAGACACAAGCCACGAGCAGCACCACACCCTGCACGGTGAGCAGGTCACGCTGATAGATCGACTCGACCAGGAGGCGTCCGATGCCCGGAATGGCGAACACCGTCTCGACGATCACTGCTCCCGCCAGCATCGCTCCCACCTGGAGCCCGAGCACGGTGATCGCCGGAAGCAACGAGGGTTTCAGGATGTGCGAGCGGACGATGCGACCCATGGTCAAGCCCTTGGCCCGGGCCACGGCCACGAAGTCCTGCTGCGCCGTCGAACTCATCTCGCCGTGGAGGACGCGGGTGAGCACGCCGATGTTCCCGGCGGCAAGCACGCTGGCCGGGAGAACTGCAGTGCGGAGATTCGAACTGAACGAGTCGGACAGCCGCACCCAGCCGCTGGCGGGCAGCAGGTCGAGCCAGACGGAGAAGGTCCAGATCATCAGCAGGGCGAGTACGAACGTTGGGATGGCGAGCAACACCAACGGCATGACGTTGATCACCCGCCCAAGCGGCCCGCCACGCCGGCGCAGGCCGACCGCGGCGATCGGCACGGACACGGTCGACATCAGCAAGGCGATGACGGTGAGCTCACCCGTCACGGGCAGCGCCGCGCCGATCAGTGACGAGACTGGCGCGTTCTTCTGGTACGACTGGCCGAGATCACCGCGAACGACACCCCACAGCCAGGCGCCGTACTGCACCGGCAGCGGTCGGTCGAGTCGAAGGTCGCGGCGAACCCGTGCCAGGTTCTCAGCGGTGGCGTTCTCGGCCCCGACGATGGACACCGCCGGGTCTCCGGGGAGTAGCCGAAGCAGCAGGAACGTCACCACCGAGACGGCGAGCATGACCACGACGAGCGCTGCCAGGCGGCGGGCGAGGCCCGCCGCGGCACCCGCCGCCCTACCCACAGGTCATCCCGAGACCCATGCCTCCTGCCATTTGGCGACGGCGTTCGGGTGGCCATACCCGGCGCTCCCATCGGGCAGCGTCCACGCGTCCAACGCACTGACCCGCGGCGAGCGCACCGAGCGCGCTGACCGTGTGCCCGAGGTAGTAGAAGTACGCCCGCTCGTCGACTCTGGCGAAGATCCGCTGGAAGTAGCCCGCCCTCGTGGCGCGGTCGGTCTCCCGCTTGGCGGCCTCGAACCACGACAGGATGTCCTCGTCCACTTCGTTGTGGAAGTTTGCGGGGTTCCCGGCGGTCGCCGAGTAGTTCGTCTGCACCGTCGACGGATCGGCTTGGCTCCCGTTGCGCCAACAGGCCACCTGGAAGCTGCCTGCGTAGTCGGGATCCGAACCGACGACGGCGGCGATGTGCGCCGCCGACTCAAGCGTGTTCAGCTTCACCTCGACCTGGCCGGTCTGCTGCCAAAGCGCCTGAATGGCCTGGCTCATCTCGGTCAGCGACGGATCCGGCAGGCAGTTGAACTCGACTTGGATGGGGCTGCCGGGGTCCTTGCCGTCCGACCGCGCCGGATCGTCGATGTACTCCTTGAGCCAGGCCGTCCCTCGCTCGGTATCGCTGATGGTGTAGTTGTCAGCCGCCGCTTGCGACCAGAACGGGCTACTCCTGGCGAAGTGCTGCGTCGCCGGCTCGGAGATGCCGGCGCCGCCGAGTACGTCGATCAGCGCTGCCTGGTCGAGCAGGGCGGTGAGGCCCTTGCGGACGCGCAGGTCGTCGGTAGGCGCCTTGGCCGTGTTGAACACACCGCCCGTGCTCTGGTTTCCCTGGAAGGACTCCACGACCACACCGGTGACCTCACCCGCGCGGCGCACCGTTGATTCCCTGAGCGTCTGGATCACATCGACGTCGCCAGCTTCGAGACTCGCCAGTCTGGCGTCCTCGTCGGGAATGAAACGGAACGTGATGCCGTCGAGATATGGCAACGACACGCCAGAGGCTGACTTCCGCCAGTAGCTGGAGTTGCGCGAGGCGACCAGCTGAGAACCACGATCCCACGAGGAGACGACGAACGGTCCAGTCCCCACCGGACTCGACGAAAAGGCGCCAGGATCTGCCGCGGCAGCGGTTGGATCGAACACGGGAATCGTCGTCAACTGATCGGCGAACCCGGTGTCAGGCCCTGCCAGCTTGAACGTTACGGTCAACGGGTCGGAGACGACCACCTCGCTCAGGCCAGCCAGCCGGCTCGCGACGAGAGATCCCTCGCCGCGAAGCATGGTGAAGAGGTCGCTGATGGCCTGAGCGGTGACGGCAGCGCCGTTGCTGAACGTCACCCCGGCGCGCAGGGTCAGCGTCCACTCCGACCCATCCTGGTTGGGCGTGATCGACTCGGCCACGAACGGTTTCACCGCTCCGCCGGCGTCGTAGTCGACGAGCGGTTCGAAGAAGGCATTTCGCACCGCGCTGCACGCCTCGTTACACGGATCGGTCAGCGGATTCCAACCGGTTGGCTCGGCCTCGACGGCGACGGTGAGCTGCCCCCCGCTCACCGGCTCACCTGCGTCAGTCGCACCTGATCCAACGGGTGGTGGTGTCGTTGCCTGGGCAACTCCGGCGCTCAGCGACCATGTCGAGATGAGTACAGCTCCGGCGGCACGTGCGCCAGCGCGCAGACGGCCCGACCAACCCTGACGATTCCTGTGCATGCCCGACCCCCTCGTCGCTGTCGTCTCTTGTTGACGTCTTGTCCAATAGTAGCTATTGACAGACAGTCGAACAAGGGGCCGCTGTCACGAGGGGGTGATGACATGCGACGTAGTGGTCATCTGCCGATCCGACGGGACGCACGGTGGGCACCTCGGCTGCGCACGTCGGCGTGGCCTGCGAACAACGGGTGCGGAACCGACACCCGCTGGGAGGATTCGCCGCTGACGGCAACTCGCCCGTCAGCCCAGGCACCTCGGCCGCGCTGACGTCGGCGCTTGGCGCCGAGGCGGTCAGGACGCGGGTATAGGGGTGGGCAGGCGACGAGAACACCTTGTCCACGTCACCGACTTCGCAGATCCGCCCGAGGTACATGACCGCCACCCGATCACATGCGTATCGCACCACCGAGAGGTCATGGGAAATGAACAACATCGACAGATTCCGCTGCCGGCGGATCTCGGACAGCAGGTTGAGGATCTGAGCCTGCACGGACACGTCCAGGGCCGAGACCGGCTCGTCGCACACCAGCAGGTCGGGTTCGACGACCAGCGCTCTGGCGATGGCCACCCGCTGTGCCTGCCCCCCGGACAGCTGATGGGCGCGACGGCCTCGGGCGGTCGCCGGGTCGAGCCCGACCACCTGCAGGATCGCCTCCGTTCGTGACTCGACGTTGGTGGCACGGTCGGGCCCGAACCGCAACCCGTAGGCGACGGTGTCGAATGCACTGCGTCGCGGGTTCAGCGAGCCAATCGGGTCCTGGGCGATCAACTGCAGGCGGGGCCGCTGCAAACGCAGCGCTTCACGGTCAAGCGTCGCCAGATCAAGCCCACCAAAGCGCACCGACCCGGCCGCTGGCTCCACCAGCCGCAGCACCGCACGTGCTGTGGTGGACTTGCCGCAGCCGCTCTCGCCCACCAACCCGAGCGTCTCGCCACGCTGAACGTCGAACGACACGTCGCTGACGGCCTGGACCGGCCCGAAGTTGACCGTTAACCCTTCGACGCGCAGCAACGCCTCCTCGCGGAGGTGACCAGTGCCGGTGCCGGCCATCACGCCACACCGGACGTCAACGGAGCTTCCCGCCGGGTGGTGACACCACCAGCGGTGCCCGTCCGTCCCCCCGGCCCGCGGCGCGGTCCCGCATTCGGGGCCGGCGAACCGGCACCGCGGCGCGAACGCGCAGCCACCCGGCCGGTCATCGAGATCGGGCACCCGCCCCGGGATCGGCCGCAACGGCTCGCCGCGAGCAGAACCCAGGCGCGGCACGGCGTCGAGGAGGGCCGACGTGTATGGGTGGATCGGCTGGGCGAGGACTGCTCGTGCGGGTCCGTATTCGGCCGCCTGCCCGGCGTAGAGCACGAGCACGTCGTCGCATCGCCCGCGGGCGATGGACAGGTCATGGGTGATCAGGATCATCGAGGTCTGCTGTTCGGTGCACAATCGCTGAAGCAGGTCGAGGATTGTCCGCTGCACCGTCACATCGAGGGCCGTCGTTGGTTCGTCACAGATGAGGAGGCGCGGTCCACAGGAGATGGCCATGGCGATCACCACGCGCTGGCGGGTTCCGCCGGACAACTCGTTCGGGTATTGCCGGATGCGTCGGCGGGCGTCGGGAACCTCGACTCGCTCGAGGAGTTCGACCGAGCGTTCGCGCGCTGCGTGACGATCAAGTCCCAGATGAAACCGAAGCGACTCGGCCAGCTGCGCGCCGATCGTGCGCACCGGGTTCAGGGCCGTCGACGGATCCTGAAACACCATGGCGACCCGTCGACCGTAGACCAGCCGCCGCTGACTGTCGGCCAGCCCGAGCAGCTCCGTTCTACCGAAGGTGACCGAGCCGGAGGTTCTTGCCGTGCGCGGGAGCAGCCCCATCACCGCTCGGGCGACGACGGTCTTGCCCGACCCTGACTCGCCAACGATCCCGAGGGTGCGACCTGCCGGGACGAGGAACGACAGGTCCGAGACGGCCGGCAGCAGCGTCCCGCGTAGGTCGAACGAGACGCGGAGCGAGCGAACCGCCAGCGTCTGCTCCCCACCGAACGCGCCAACATCCACCATCAGGCGTGCACCACCTTGACCAGACCACCATCGATTCGCAGGTTCGCAGACGTCGTGAACGAACTCAGCGGCGACAACAGGAAGACCACCGCGGCCGCGACCTCCTCTGGGCGTCCCAGCCGGCCAAAGACCGACCGAGAGGCTGCACGGGCGTACGCCTCCGGGGCCTGGGCCTTCACCGTGCCCCAAAACCCGTCGTCGACATGAATCGGCCCGGGGGACACAACGTTCGCTCGAACACCGTTTCGGCCTTCGAGTTGGGCGACCTGGGACACATAGCTGGCAAGGGCAGCCTTCATCGGTCCGTATGCCCGGTCGAGTTCGGGGAGCTCCGACATCGTGGCGGCGACCGACCCGATCACCACGATCGAGCCCGAGGACGCCCGGAGGTGGGGCAACACGGTCTCGATGGCCCGCACGTGCTGGAGCAGGTCCACCTGAAAGGTCTCGACCCAACGGCCGATGTCATCGCGATACACGCGCGCCGAGACGTTGCTGACCAGACCGTCGATCGAATCCCACCGCTGGTGGATTGAGTCAACCCACCCCTCCAACTCGCCAGGCACGGTGACATCCACGGATTCGCCGATGACCTCGACACCAGCCTGCTGGCACGCACCGACAGTCTCCTCGATGCCACGCCGGCTTCGGGCGCAGAGCGCCACATGGGCGCCCTCAGCCGTCAGCGCCGTCACGATGGCCCGGCCGATGCCACGAGTCCCCCCTGTGACGAGGATCCGCCTCCCGGCGAGTCGTACATCCATCCGTCCCTCCCTCCAGGCGGGTTGCATCCGCCGATTCCGATGCTATTAGAATTCCTGTCAACAGTGGCGCTGTCAAGGTTCGCGGTGCTCCACGACTTGGGACTGGACAGATCGGATGACGATGAGACGGACAGACTGGTGATCGGGATCGGCTTGCACCACGTCGGCAGGGCCGTTACCGACCTCTCAGCGGCCGTGGCTGACCTGGCGACGCTCACCGGTTGGCCGATCCAAGTGCGAACACACAGCCCACTCATCGAGGGCCGCCCGATCACCCGCCACGCACTGGCGGGCGGCCCGAATGGCTGGCTGGAACTAATCGAGGTCGCTGGAGCAGCGCCATCGCGGCGCGAAGGTCAACGAACCGGGCGTCACCCACGCGGCAATCCAGGCGCCGCGCATGGAGCGTGTCCTCGCCAGGCTGATCGAATCGGAGATGGATCGGCATGACGGCCCGGTGCGGTTGGGTACCGGATTCGAGTACCTCTACGTGCGCGACACGGAGGGCTCGGTCACCGAGGTCGAGGGCGCGGGGCACGCGCCGGCCGAGCACGCCGCCTGGCTCGGTCACGGTGCACTTGCCACGTCCGACATCGACCGCCTGCGGTCGGCCTACCTCGGCCTCGTCGGGGTCGAAACGAGTCACACCACGCGGGTCCGACATCACCCCGAGTTCGACCGCGGCACCGGGCTGACCGACGGCGACGTCACGGTCACCTGGGTGCCACTGGCGAACGCCAATGTGGAGATCTGGCAGTACCACCATCCACCGACACACGGCTGTGCCGACCTCTGCTTCGAGTCCCCCGGTTGCGGGCATCTGGCGTTCGAGTGCCATCCGGTCGAGTTCACTGACGTGGTCCACCGCGCCGTCGAGCACGGGTTCGACGTGGCTGACCCGCCGCGCACCAACGATGGTGTGCGTCTCGCCCGGTTACGGGACCCGGATGGAAACTGGGCGGAACTGCTGGCATTCGACGAACTCGACGATCGTCGGTCCCTGCGCCAACGACCAGAGTTGGGGTGTATGTGGACAATGAACGCTCTCCTCGAGCGGTGACCCCGGCGGTAGCCGGCTATCGCCGGGTCGCACTCGTGACTGGTGCCGGTCGAGGGATCGGCCGGGCATGCGCGGCTCGGTTCGCCGCCGATGGCTATCGTGTGATCGCCGCCGACCTCGACGCTGCCGCAGCGGACGCGGTGGCCGCCGACCTCGGCGAAGGCACGATCCCAATCGGCATGGATGTCAGCGTGGAACACGACTGGGCCCGTGTGGCCGAGATGTGCGTGACCACCGTGGGACGGCTCGACGTGGTGTTCAACAACGCCGGGATCGAAGGCCCGATCGGCGATCTGGTGGACTATCCGGTCGCCGAGTTCGACCGGGTGCTCGCGGTCAACGTTCGTGGCGTCTTCCTCGGCATCAAGTACGGAGCACGGCTCATTCGGGCAACCGCCGGTCACGGTGCGATCGTCAACAACTCGTCGATCGTCGGGCTCCGTGGCGCAGCCAGGATCGTGGGCTACTCCACGAGCAAGCACGCCGTGGTCGGCCTGACGTGCTGCGCTGCCGTGGAGCTTGGACCGGCGATCCGGGTCAACGCGGTCTGCCCGTCGCCCACGGACACGCCGATGATGTGGGCGCTGCACGAACGTATCGGCACGCTCACCACCGAGCAGTTCGAACAGCTGTACTCGTCAGGCAACCTCTTCGGCAGATTCGCCGCACCGGAGGAGGTCGTCGCTGCCGTTGCGTTTCTGGCCAGCGACGCCGCGTCATTCATCACCGGCGCCATCGTTCCGGTCGACGGCGGCAGCACGGCGCGATGAGCGAGGGATCTCCCGGGTCGCAGGGGTGGTCCGGCGACGTTGCGATGCACAGCTCGGCCATACGGCTGACGACTGGCATCACGGTGTTGGCCCGGCAGTGGACCGCTCCCCTGGCCGGACGTGGCCCCGTCGTGCTGGCCCTTCACGGGTTCCCGGAAAACGGCCTGACGTGGCGGCCTTTGGCCCACGCCCTGGCCCGCCACGGGGTGCGCGTGGGTCAGTGTTGATCAACGCGGCCACGGCGCCAGCGATGCCCCTCGGAGTATCCGGGAGTATCGGCTCGATCGGCTCGTCGCCGACGTGCTCGACGTCGTCCGCCAGCTGGATGAACCAGTTCATCTTGTTGGTCACGACTGGGGTGGCGCCGTGGCCTGGTCGGTCGCCGAGTCTTGCCCGAGCGAGGTCAGATCGATCACCGTCCTCGCCGCACCCCACCCGGCCGTACTGCGGCAATCCCTGCGCTTCGACCCCGATCAGCGCCGTCGCAGCGCGTACATGGTCGCGGCGCAGCTTCCGTGGTTGGCGCCGTGGTGGCTGCGCCGCGGCGATCATCGGGTGATGCGCGCCTGGTTGTCGGCAACCCTCGACCCCGACGACATGGCCGTCTACGCCGACGGTTGGCGCCGTCCGGGGCAGGTCGCCGCGATGCTCAACTGGTACCGCGCCCTGCTCTGGTTCCCACCACCGCCGGCGGATCGCGGGGCGGCCACCCGACCCGTGCACCTGATCACCGGAACGAACGACCCGCTGTTCGGCGACGCTGTGCTCGAGGCAAGCGTGGCGCGCCTCGCCGGATCGTCGCACGACCGCCTCGACGGCGTCGGCCATTCGCCGCATCGCACCGCCGTTGACGAGGTCGCCATACGTCTCGCCCACCTCACCGACGGGTCCTAGACGGCGCGCCGGAACGGTCTTCAGACGCGAGCGATCTCGCGCTCTTCGAAGGTCTCGATGATGTCGCCCGGCTTCAGGTCCTGGAAGTCGGACAGGCCGATACCGCACTCGAAGCCCTCGCGGACCTCGCGGACGTCGTCCTTGAACCGGCGCAGCGACTGGATGCTGCCCTTCCAGATGATCGTGCCGTCGCGCAGGAAGCGGACCTTGGAGCCACGGGTGATCTGGCCGGAGAGCACGTAGCACCCGGCGATGGCGCCGAGCCGCGGCACCCGGAAGATCTCGCGGACCTCGGCTTCGCCGGTGACCACTTCCTCGTACTCCGGGGCGAGCATGCCCACCATGGCCTTCTCGATGTCCTCGAGCAACTTGTAGATGATCTCGTACAGGCGGATCTCCACGTGCTCGGCGTCGGCCATCTCCCGGGCCTTGCGGTCCGGGCGGACGTTGAAACCGATCAGCGTGGCATTGGTGGTGGCCGCCAGGCTGATGTCGTTCTCGGTGATGGCGCCCACGCCGCGATGAACGAAAGCCAGCTTGACATCGTCACGCTCCAAGCGGCGCAGAGACTCGGTCACCGCCTCCAGCGAGCCCTGGACGTCGGCCTTCAGCACCAGGTTCAAGGTGGCGACCTCGCCGGCTTGGATCTGGCTGAAGATGTCCTCCAACTTCACGCCGCGCTGCACACGGGCATCGCCGCGCTGGGCCTTGAGCCGCTGGCGCTGCTCACGCGCCTCGCCCACGGTGCGGGCGGTCTTCTCGTCGGCCGCGGCGCGGAACTCGTCGCCGGCGTTCGGGACGCTCTGCAACCCGAGCACCTGCACCGGGGTGGACGGGCCGGCCTCTTTGACCTGCTGGCCCTTGTCGTCGATCATCGCCCTGACGCGGCCCCAGGCCCCGCCGGCCACGATGGGATCGCCGACGCGCAGCGTGCCCTTGTCGACCAGGATCGTGGCCACCGGGCCACGACCGACGTCGAGGTTGGCCTCCAGGACGATGCCCTTGGCCCGGCCTGTCGGGTTGGCGGTGAGCTCTTCGAGTTCGGCCACCACCACCAGCTGGGCGAGCAGATCGTCGACACCCAAGTTCTGCTGCGCGGACATCTCCACCACGATGGTGTCGCCACCCCAGGACTCCGGGACCAGTTCGTGCTCGGCCAGCTGGCTGAGCACACGCTGGACGTCGGCGTTGTCCTTGTCGATCTTGTTCACCGCCACCACGATGGGCACCTCGGCGGCGCGGGCGTGGTTGATGGCCTCGATCGTCTGGGGCATGACACCGTCGTCGGCCGCCACCATCAACACGACGATGTCGGTGACCTGCGCGCCGCGGGCGCGCATCTTGGTGAACGCCGCGTGACCGGGCGTGTCGATGAAGGTGACCTGACCGTCGTCGGTGTCCACCTTGTAGGCGCCAATGTGCTGGGTGATACCACCGGCCTCGCCGGCGACGACGTTGGCGTTGCGGATGCGGTCGAGCAGGGTGGTCTTACCGTGGTCGACGTGACCCATCACGGTCACCACCGGGGCCCGCAGGACCTGCAACGACTCGTCGTCGTCGTCGCTGTCGTCGAACATCGCCTGCAGCTCGAGCTCTTCTTGCTGGCCGGGCTCGACCAGCAACAGGTCGGCGCCGATCTCCAGGGCGAACAGCTCCATCTGCTCGTCGGAGAGGGTCATCGTCGCCGTGACCATCTCACCGTTCTGCATCAGGAAGCGGATGACGTCTGCCGGGGTGCGGTTCAGCTTCGGAGCGAACTCCTGCGACGACACGCCGCGCTCCACCACGATGGTGCCCTCCGGAACCGGGGCCGACGACGAGGTGTAGTTCGAGTTGTAGTTGGGCTGCAACTCGTCGAAGTCACGACGCCGACGAGCACGGCTCTTCTTGCGCGGGGCGCGACGCTGGCCACTGGGACGGCCACCGCCGCCACCACCGGGAGGGCCACCGGGCCCACCAGGGCGCGGGCCGAAGCCGCCCGGGCGGGCGCCGCCCGGCCCACCGGGTCCACCAGGGCGCGGGCCGAAGCCGCCCGGGCGGGGACCGCCCGGCCCGCCGGGGCGGGCGCCACCGGGCCCACCGGGGCGGGGACCCATCGGGCGGCCGGCGCCGGGCCCACCGGGGCGGGCGGTGTAGCTGCCGGGCCGGCTCCCCGTGGGGCGAGCCGAGCCGGGCGGAGGCGGGATCGGGCGACCGGAGGCCGACACCGGGCGACCGGCGCCGGGCGGCGGCGGGATGGGCCGGCCCGAGGCCGAGGTGGGCCGGACACCCGGCGGCGGGCCGGGTGGGCGCGGCGCCGAGCCGGCGGGCGCAGGTCCGGGACCGGCGGCGGGCGTCGGGCGTGGGGCCGGGGCGCTGCTGGCAGCCCCAGGGGGCGGACCGGCAGGGCGTGGCGCCGGCGGGCCGCGGCGCGTCGGCGGCCGGGCGGCTGCTGACGATGCGGCGTGGCTCGTCACCGTCGATGGGCGGCGCGGCCGGCTCGGGCGAGGGCGCCGGCGCGGGCTGCGCGGCAACCGGTTCGGCCACCGGCGCCGGTTCGACCGGCGCTGCGGGCGGGGTGGCTACCGGAACCGGCGCTTCCACCACGGGCGCGGCGACGGGCTCGGCGACCGGGGCGGCGGGTGCGGCGACCGGGGCGGCGGGTTCGGCGACGGGTGCGGCGACCGGTTCGGCCGGCGCCGGCTCAGCGGGCGCCGCGTGGTCGGCCGCAGCGCCGTGCTTGGTCGAGGACTTGGCCGTGGACTTGGCGGCGCCCTTCTTGGCCGGCTTGACCTCCTCGGGCTGCTCCGGACGGGTCAATCCGTCCTTCTCGGCGCGACGGCGTAGACGGTCGGCCTGCGCCTCGATGAGCGTGCTGGAGTGGCTCTTCACCCCGACGCCCATTCGATCGGCCAGCTCCATCATTTCCGTGTTCGTCATGCCGAGCTCTTTCGCAAGCTCGTGCACGCGCATGTTTTTCGCCAAAGCGGGTCAGCCTTTCGTTGGCACCACGGGCCCGGGCGCTGATTCCCGAACCGTTGATGAGTTTTTCATGTCGGCAAGCGCCGCCTCGAATGAAATGAACAGTTGGTCCAGGTGACTCGCTGGGACCTGGCGCCGCCAGGCCCGGTCGAACGCCCGCTTGCGCTGTGCCAGGCGGAAACACTCCGCCGAACACAGCCAGGCGCCGCGCCCCGGCGCGCTGCGGCCGACAGCGGCTCCGTCAGCAGTGGCCACGCATCGCACCAGGTGCGATGACGCGGCGTTGCGCCGGCAGCCGATGCACGTCCGCACCGGTTCGTGCTGCTCACTCGCTCGGTGCGTCACCTGCCTCCGTCGTGTTGGTCGTGGCGGGCGGGGCCGCCGAGGTCTCGGCCTGCTGGTTCCACTCGGCCTGGGTGACCACGGTGCCATCGGCTGCGTGCCACTCCATCTCACCGGTCTCGGCGTTGGCCACCCATTCGCCCTCTTCGTAGTCAGCCTCGTCGTCGTCATAGCCGCTCACCGGTTGGGTCTCGCCGCGGATGTCGATGCGCACCCCCGTCAGGCGGGCCGCGAGGCGGGCGTTCTGGCCCTCCTTGCCGATGGCCAGGCTGAGCTGATGGTCGGGGACGATCACGTCGGCCTGGGTCATGTCGTCGGAGATGATGACCTCTTTGACCTTGGCCGGCGAGAGCGCCTTGGCGACGAAGTCGGCCAAGTCCTCGCTGTAGGGCACGATGTCGATCTTCTCGCCACGCAGCTCGTTGACGACCATGCGCACCCGCCCGCCGCGTGCGCCGACGCAGGCGCCGACCGGGTCGACGTTGTGGTCGTTGCTCCACACGGCGATCTTCGTGCGGTGGCCTGGCTCCCTGGCGCAGGCGCGGATCTCGACGATCCCGTCGGCGATCTCGGGCACCTCGAGCTCGAACAGCCGCTTGATGAGCCCGGGGTGGGTGCGGCTGACCACGATCTGGGGGCCCTTGGCGGTCTTGCGCACCTCGACGATGTAGGCCTTGACCCGATCGCCGGTGGCCGGGCGCTCGTGGGGGACCTGCTCGGCCTTGGGCATCAGGGCCTCGACCCGGCCGAGGTCGATCAGCGTGTAGCGCTCGTCGCTCTGCTGGATGATGCCGGTGACGATGTCACCCTCACGGTTGGCGTACTCCTCGAACTTGCGATCGCGCTCGGCCTCACGGATGCGCTGGCTCATCACCTGACGGAACGTCTGGGCGGCGATGCGGCCCATCTCCTCGCGCTTGGGGGTGTCGTCACGCTCGTTGACCCAGTTGCCGTCCTCGTCCACGTCGTAGGCGATGAAGGTGAACTCGAGGGTGTCCGGATTGACTTCGACGACGACCTCGTCGGCCGCGTTGGGGCGCCGCTTGTAGGCGGTGGCCAGGGCATCGACCAACACGTGCAGCAAGGTGTCGACGGAGATGTTCTTCTCCATCGCCAGCATGCGGACGGCTTCTGACATGTCAAGGCTGCTCATTCAGGACCCTTTCACGAGTTCAGCGTTCTCGGCGACGGCGGGCGCGGCTGCGGGCTTGGCGGGCTTGGGGGCCTTGGGCCCCTTGCCGGGCTTGGGGGCGGGGCCCCACACGAACACCGTGCGGGCCCGATCGATCTGTTCGTAGGCCACGCTGCGCAGCTGACCGGCCGCCGCCGGTGGCTCGGTGAGGCGCATCGACATGGTGGTCGCCCCAGCTTCGACCAATTCGCCGGTGAGCCGGCGCTCGTCGTTGACGACGTCGCGCAGGCGCACGGCGATGGTCTTGCCCAACTCGCGCTGGAAGTGCGCCGGGGTCCGCAGGCTGCGCTCCAGGCCGGGGCTGGTGACTTCGAGGGTGTAGCGACCCGGCATCGGGTCGGCGGCGTCGAGTTCCTTGCTGATCAGCCGGCTGGCCAGCGCCAAGCGGTCGAGGCTGATCCCGCCCTCACTGCCGGGCGGCGAGTCGAGAGTGATCCGCAGGGTGCCCGAGCGCATCTCCAGGTCGTAGAGGTCCAGCTTGAGGTCGGCCACGATCGGCGCCACCAGCGTGGTGACCGTGGCGATGAGTGCGGATTCGGTCATGCTGGTCACCTCCTGCGGTACGGTTCTGGGCCATTCATTGAAGAAGGCGTGGACCCTGATGAGCCCACGCCTTCGGTTCATGGAACTTCAAAGGACCCCGGAAGTATATCGGCCACTCGCCAACCCTCCGACGGAAACCCGCCGGAGCGGGGCGAGCGCTAGCCTTCGACCCCGTGCTGCGCCTGTCCACCCTGTTCGTCCGCACCCTGCGGGAGGATCCGGCCGACGCCGAGGTGGCCAGCCATCGGTTGCTGGTGCGCGCCGGCTACATCCGCCGCGCCGCCCCCGGCGGGTTCACCTTCCTGCCTCTGGGCTGGATCGTCTACCGCAACGTCGAGCGCGTGGTCCGTGAGGAGATGGACCGCGCCGGGTTCCAGGAGGTCCACTTCCCGGCCCTGCTGCCGCGCGAGCCGTACGAGCTCACCAACCGGTGGACGGACTACGGCGACGCCCTGTTCCGCCTGCAGGACCGCAAGGGCGCCGACATGCTGCTGGCGCCGACCCACGAGGAGATGTTCACCCTGCTGGTGAAGGACCTGTACAGCAGCTACAAGGACCTCCCGCTGGTCATCTACCAGATCCAGAACAAGTTCCGTGACGAACCCCGGCCGCGCGCCGGGCTGCTGCGCGGCCGCGAGTTCACGATGAAGGACAGCTACAGCTTCGACATCGACGACGCCGGGCTGCAGGTCAGCTACGACCTGCACCGCCAGGCCTACCAGCGCACCTTCGACCGCCTCGGGCTGCCCTACGTCATCGTCTCGGCGATGAGCGGGGCGATGGGTGGCTCGGCCAGCGAGGAGTTCCTGGCCCCGCTGGCCGTCGGCGAGGACACCTTCGTGCGCTGCACCTCGTGCGACTACGCGGCCAACACCGAAGCGGTGCAGATCCGCCCGCCGGTGCCCACCCCGGTCGAGGGTCTGGCCCCGGCCGTGGTGTCCGACACCCCGGACACGCCCACCATCGACACCCTCGTGGCGCTGTACAACGCCCGCCCCGACCTGCGCCGCGCCGACCGCGAGTGGACGGCCGCCGACACGCTGAAGAACCTGGTGGTCATGCTCCGCCACCCCGACGGCACGACCGAACCCCTGGCCATCGGCGTCCCCGGCGATCGCGACGTCGACCTCAAGCGGGTCGAGGCCCAGGTGTCACCCGCCGAGGTGGCGCCGTTCGCCGAGGCCGACTTCGCCAAGCACCCCACCCTGGCCAAGGGCTACATCGGCCCGGGCGCGCTCGGGCCTGGAACGCCCCAGTGGGATCCGGTACCTGCTCGACCCGCGCATCGTCGCCGGCACGGCGTGGATCACCGGGGCCGACGAGCCCGGCCGGCACGTGTCCCACCTGGTCGCCGGGCGGGACTTCACCGGTGACGGCGCCATCGAGGCCGCCGAGGTGCACGACGGCGATCCCTGCCCGCGCTGCGGTTCGGCGATGGAGATCGCCCGCGGCATCGAGATCGGCCACATCTTCCAGCTCGGCCGGCGCTACGCCCAGGCCCTGGGGCTGACGGTGCTCGACCAGAACGGCAAGACCCAGGTGGTCACGATGGGGTCCTACGGCATCGGTGTCACCCGGGCGATGGCCGCCATCGCCGAGCTCAACTGTGACGACCAGGGGCTGATCTGGCCGGCCGAGGTGGCCCCCGCCGACGTGCACATCGTCGCCACCGGCAAGCCCACCGACCCCCAGCTCCCGGCCGCCGAGGAACTTGCCGCGGCCTGCGAGGCCGCCGGGCTGCGCGTCCTGCTGGACGACCGCACCGGCGTGTCACCCGGCGTGAAGTTCAACGACGCCGAACTGCTGGGCGTGCCCACCATCGTGGTGGTCGGCCGCGGCCTCGCCGACGGGGTGTTGGAGCTGAAGGACCGGCGCTCCGGCGAGCGCAGCGACGTGCCGCTGGCCGAGATCGTCGGGCGGCTGACGGCGCGGCTATAACCGGCACATGCCGCTGAATCCAGATGCCGTAGGAACCACCACCGATCCGTCCCCCACGTCGTGGGACAGCAAGGACGCTCTGCTGTACGCCGTCGGCATCGGCGCCGGCACCGACGAGTTGGCGTTCGCCACCGAGAACACCTCGGGTGTCGACCAGCAGGTCTTCCCCACGTTCCCGGTGGTGGTCAGCACCGGCAGCGCGGCGGCGCTTGGCTCGATCGGCACGTTCAACCCGGCGATGCTGGTCCACGGATCGCAGTCGGTCACGCTGTACAAGCCGCTGCCTGTCAACGGCGCGGTCCACGTCAGCAGCCGGATCGCCAACATGTGGGACAAGGGCAAGGCCGCCGTCGTGGTGATCGAGAACTCGGCGACCGACGACACCGACGGTGAGTTGCTGTACACCACGACGATGTCGGCGTTCATCCGCGGCGAGGGTGGCTGGGGTGGCGAGCGCGGCCCGAGCGGGGCCCAGAACGAGCCACCGGACCGTGATCCGGACCACACCGTCAGCTATGCCACGCTGCCCAACCAGGCGCTGATCTACCGCCTCTCGGGTGATCGCAACCCGCTGCACAGCGACCCGTCGTTCTCGGCGATGGGCGGGTTCCCCACCCCGATCCTGCACGGCCTGTGCACCTACGGGTTCACCGGCCGGGCCCTGCTGCACAGCCTGTGCGCCGGCCAGTCGGCCAACTTCGGGCACATGGAGGGTCGCTTCGCCAGCCCGGTTCTGCCCGGTGAGGAGCTCACCGTGCGGATCTGGCGCACCGCCGACGGTGAGGCCGTGTTCACCACTGCGGTGGGTGACCGCACGGTGATCGACCAGGGTCTGTGCCGCTTCGCCTGACGGCTACAGCTTCGGCTGCGGGTACCCGCCCGGCTCGCCGTTCATCCCGCTGTTGCGCCGGGCCTTGCCCACGAGGTCGGCGACGATCGGACCGAGCGTGGTGGGGTCGTCCACCGGGGCGTGGCGTGGGCCGCGCACCCAGCCCTCGGCCACGGCCAGCACCTGACCGCTGGCCTCGAACACCCTGCCGCTGACGCCAGCTGACTCCTCGCTGGCCAGCCAGGTGACGATGGGGGCGATCCAGCGCGGCGAGCGAGCCTCGCGCTCCTCGTCGGTCTCCGGGGCGGGGCCGAGACCCTCGGTCATCCGGGTCAGCGCCACCGGGCCCACCGCGTTCACGGTGACGCCGTAGCGGGCCAGCTCGAGCGCGGCGATGTTCGTGAACGAGGCGATGCCAGCCTTCGCCGCGCCGTAGTTGGTCTGCCCCGGGTTGCCGTAGATCCCGCTGACCGAGGTGGTGTTGATGATCCGCCCGCTCACCGGCCTGCCGGCCTTGGACTGCTCACGCCAGTACGCCGCCGCCCACCGGCTGGGAGCAAAGGTGCCCTTCAAGTGGACGTTGATGACCGCATCCCACTCCTCCTCGGTCATGTTGACCAGCACCCGATCGCGCAGGATGCCGGCGTTGTTGACCACCACGTGCAGGTCGCCGAAGGTCTCGATGGCGGTGTTGATCAGCCGCTGGGCGCCCTCCCAGGAGGCCACGTTGTCCCCGTTGACCACGGCGTCGCCACCCATCGCCTGGATCTCGGCCACCACCTGCTGGGCCGGCGTCTGATCACCACCGCTGCCGTCCACGTTGCCGCCCAGATCGTTGACGACGACCTTGGCCCCGTGGTGGGCCAGCATCAGCGCGTGTTCCCGGCCGATGCCGCGTCCGGCCCCGGTCACGATGGCGATTCGTCCCTCACACAGTCTGGTCATGGGAGCAGTGTAGGACGTGCTACTAAAAACTAGTCATGTATAAGTCCTGACATAGAACGAAGTAGATGATGCTACGGTCAGCCGATGGACCCGAGGCGGAACCCGTACTCGCCCGGCGCAGGGCTGCGCCCGATGGAGCTGGCCGGGCGAGACGGCGACGTCGAGGCGTTCGAGATCCTGATGGACCGGGCCGAGTTGCGCCGTCCGTCGCAGAGCCTGGTGTTCACCGGGCTGCGCGGCGTGGGCAAGACCGTGCTGCTCCAGGACCTCTCCGGGCGGGCCGAGGAGCGCGGCTGGATCACCGCCAACGTGGAGGCTGATCGCACCGATGGGCGATCGTCGTTCGCCGAGGGGTTGTCCCGATCGCTGGGCACCTCCCTGCGCCGGGCCCGCAGCCGGGGGCGGGTCAAGGAGCGCTTCCGTGACGCCTTGCGCACCGTGACGTCGTTCTCGCTCACGGTCAATCCCGACGGCGGGGTCGCCCTCGGGTTCGACGTGGATGCCAGGCGCGGCCGGGCCGACAGCGGTTCGCTGTACGCCGATCTGCCCGAGCTGGCCCTCGACCTGGCCGAGGCGGCGGTGGAGCGCAAGGGGGGCGTCGCCGTGTTCATCGACGAGATGCAGGACCTCACCGCTGCCGAGCTCTCGGCGGTGTGCCGGGCGTGCCACGAGGCCGGGCAGCGCAACCTGCCGTGGTTCGTGGTGGGCTGCGGACTCCCCAACCTGCCCGCCCAGCTGGCCACCGCCGAGTCCTACGCCGAGCGGCTGTTCGAGTACCGGCTGATCGACCGCCTGTCGCCGGCCGCGGCCGGCGAGGCCTTGGCCAAACCGGCGTCGGTCGAGGGCGTGCGGTGGCGGGCCGATGCCCTGGCCTACGTGGTGGAGCGCAGCAACGGCTACCCGTACTTCGTCCAACAGTTCGGCAAGTCCACCTGGGACGTCGCCGCCACGTCACCGATCACCCTGTTCGACGCCACCGGCGGTGTGGCCGACGGCCTGGCTCGCCTCGACGCCGGCTTCTTCCGGGCTCGCTGGGAGCGGGCGTCTGTCGCCGAGCGCTCCTACCTGACCGCCATGGCCGCCGACGGTGACGGGCCCAGCTCCAGCGGGGAGATCGCCCGCCGGCTGGGCAAACAGCCCACCGCCCTCGGCCCGGCGCGCGCCAACCTGATCGCCAAGGGCATCGTGTTCTCCCCCGAACACGGCAAGATCGCCTTCACCGTCCCCGGCATGGCCGCCTTCATCGCCCGCCACCAGGACTCGTGAGCCCAGCCACGCACCCCGATGCCTTCCCGGAGCTGGCCGCCGAGCAGGCCCACCTGGCCTACACCCGATCGTGCCGCGACCGGATGATCGAACGCTTCGAGGGTGTCGACGCCGACGCCTCGGCCGACGAGATCACCAAGGAGTACATCGAGGTCACGGTGGCAGAGGCGTTGGAGGACCTGCGCACCCCGGGCGCCGGGGACTTCTTCGGGCGGATCACCGAGGACGACGGCGAGCAGTGGTACATCGGCCGCCGGCACATCGACAACGCCACCCACGACCCCGTCGTGATCGATTGGCGCGCCCCGATCGCTGCGCCGTTCTACCGCGCCACCCACGTCGACCCCTTCGGCCTGGCGCACCGCCGGCGGTTCACCACCAGCGACGGCGAGTTGAGCGCGTACCTCGACGAACAGCTCGACGACCCGGACCACGAGGCGGCCGGCTCGGGGATCCCCGACCCGGTCCTGGCCGAGATCGGCGCGGCACGCACCGGGGCGATGCGCGACATCGTCGGCACCATCCAGGCCGAACAGGATGTGGTGATCCGCGCCCCGGCCGACCAGTGCCTGGTGGTGCAGGGTGGCCCCGGCACGGGGAAGACGGCGGTGGGCCTGCACCGCGCCGCCTACCTGCTGTTCGAGCACCGCCGGCGGTTGGCCCACGACGGTGTCTTGGTGGTGGGGCCGAACTCGGTCTTTCTCGACTACATCGGCAACGTCCTGCCCAGCCTGGGTGAGCGCAGCGTTCGGCAGTGCACGGCCGTTGACCTGTGCGTGCCAGCCGTGGCCGTCTCCGGCACCGACGGCACGGCCGAGCGGGCCCACAAGGGCAGCCCGGAGATGCTGGCCGCGCTGGGCGCCGCGGTGATCTCCCACATCCGACGTCCCACCACCGACCTGCGCGTCCCGGTGGGGGCCAGGACCCTGACCTTCACCGCCGAGGAGCTCAACGGCTGGATCGATCGGGCGCTTGACGGGCGTGCCCCGGTGAACAAGCGCCGGGCCAGCCTGGCAAGCCTCGTCCAGCGGGACACACTGCGCCGCTACGGCCGCGACGACATCTGGCAGCAGGCCCCGGCGCTCCGCGCCGCGCTGGGCAAGGCCTGGCCGACCCAGCAGCCGGTGAAGCTGATCGATGCCGTGCTGGCCGGGCCGCGTGGCCGGCGCCGGGCGTGGACCGTGGCCGACCGGTTCCTGATCGACGAGGCCAACTCGCTGCTCAACGGCACGCCGTTCACCTACGGCCACGTCGTGGTGGACGAGGCCCAGGACCACAGCGCGGTGGCGTTGCGCTGCATCGGCCGGCGCAGCCCGAGCGGGTCGATGACGGTGCTGGGCGACCTGGCCCAGAGCACCACCCCGGCCGGTCAGCGGTCGTGGGAGGAGGCCCTCGACCACCTGCGCAGCGGTAACGGCGCCGCCGCCATCGCCCACCTCACCATTGGATACCGGGTCCCCGGGCCGATCCTCGACCTGGCCAATCGGCTGCTGCCGTTCACCGGCGTCGACGCCCAACCGACCAGCAGCGTGCGCGTCGACGGCGACCCGCCCGTCGTTCGCACCGCGACCCCTTCGACCGTGGCGGACCGCGCCGCCGACGAGGTGCTGGCCGTTCGTCACCGTCATCACAACACCGGCGTCGTCGCCCCGGCCGCATGGCACGCCGCGCTGGCCCAGGCCCTGGCCCGACGCAACCTGCGGGCCACGACCCACGTCCATCTCCTCGAACACGACGAGGTGCCGGTGTTCGAGGCCGAAGCCGTCAAGGGGCTGGAGTTCGACGGTGTGGTCGTGGTCGACCCGGAGCACATCTTCGACGGCAGCGAGCGGGGCGCCCGCCTGCTCTACGTGGCGATGACCCGCGCCGTCCAGGTCCTCCATCTCGTGACCGCCAGCGGCCTTCCCGCGGCGCTGGCCGGTGAGCCGGGCACCCCTTGACCGGTGGCGTAGGTTACGTCCATGCGGGACGAACACCTGGACATCGAGGCGCCGACGCGCCGGCAACTGCTCGTCGGTGGGGCATTGGCAGCAGCGGCTGTGGCAGTCGGTGGCGCACGATCCGCCGACGCCGGCCTGATCCGGCCCGAGGCCGTGGCAGCCGTGCCGGTCCGCCCGGGTCTCGACGTGTTCCCCCGATCGGCGTGGGGCGCCGATCTGAAGCCGAAGGGCAGGATCTACCCGGAAACCACGAAGTTCCTGCTGGTCCACCACACGGGTGGCATCAGCACGGCGCGCACGACCCGCAACCACATCCGCGTCGCCTACTGGTGGCACACCAGCCAGTACAAGCGATGGCCCGACGTCTGCTACCAGTTCTTCGTCGGCCGCGCCGGCGACGTGTGGGAGGGCCGCAAGGGGTCCCTCGACGGGCCGGTGCGGGCCGATGCCTCCGGCGGCAGCCAGGGGTGGGCGCAACTGGTCTGCCTGACGGGGAACTTCGAGAAGGAGCAGCCCACGGAGGCGCACGTCGACTCGCTGGTCAAGGTCCTCGCCCACATCGGTCTGCGCGACGGGCTGGATCTGTCCCCCGATGCCACGACCACCTTCGTCTCCCGCGGGTCGAACAAGTGGCCGAAGGGCAAGAGCGTGACCACGCCGATCATCAACGGCCACCGGAGCATGTCGGCCACCACCTGCCCGGGCAAGAACCTGTGGAAGCGGCTCCCGGAGATCCGCCAGCGCGTCGCCGACCAGGCAGCCGCCTGGAGTTGATCCGGCGGGGCACGGCCGGTGGGCCCTAGCCTGGTGCCCGCATGGAACGGGTCGACGCGATCATCATCGGCGCCGGACCCGCCGGCAGCGCCGCAGCGATCACCCTCGGCCAGCGCGGCAACCACGTGCTGCTGGTGGACAAGGCCACCTTTCCGCGGGACAAGTGCTGCGGTGACGGCCTGACGACTCTGGCCCTGCGTGAGCTGGAGACCCTCGGGCTGACGCCGTCGATGGTGCCCAACTGGTTCAGCGTGGCCGATGTCCGGTTGCGGTCACCCAGCGGGCGTGACGTCCACCTGGCGCTCCCCCGCCAGGGCGTGTTCGCCGCCACCGCACCGCGTGCCGAGCTCGATGCCACCCTCGTCGATCTGGCGATCAAGGCAGGGACCGACGTCCGCCAGGGCCACCGCCTCACCGGCGTGCGCAACCTCCCCGGCGAGGTTCAGGCCGACCTCGACGGCATCGGCACGGTCGCCGCGCCGGTACTGATCGCCGCCGACGGCATGTGGTCGCCGACACGAAAGCTGCTCGGCCTCGCAGACGACGGCTATCTCGGAGAGTGGCACGCGTTCCGCCAGTACGCCGCGGTCACCGGGGAGGCCGCCAGCCACCTGTTCGTGTGGTTCGAACCCGACCTCCTGCCCGGGTACGCGTGGAGCTTCCCGCTGCCGGGCGGGCGGGCCAACATCGGCTTCGGGGTCCTGCGTGACGGCACGCGCAAGATCCAAGAGATGGGCGACCTGTGGCCGCAACTGCTGAAGCGCCCGCACATCCTGCGCGCCCTCGGCGACGGGTTCGCGCCGGAGGGGCGGCACACCGCCTGGCCCATCCCGGCAGCCATCGACCGGGCCACCCTGGCCCAACGCCGCGTGCTGTTCGTCGGTGACGCCGCCCGGGCCACCGATGTGCTCACCGGCGAGGGCATCGGCCAGGCACTGCTCACCGGGCGGCTGGCGGCCGAGACCATCCTGGGCGGTGTGGGCGAGCCCGCGGCGCTGGCCGCCCGCTACCGCACGGCCGTGCGCCACCACCTGCTGACCGACCACCGCCTGTCCACGCTGCTCAACCGGGCGCTCGCCCACCGTCGTGTCGCCAACGGCGCGCTGGCCCTCGTGGACCGCGGCGATTGGACCAGGCGCGCCTTCGCCCGGTGGATGTTCGAGGACGAACCACGCGCCGCGCTCGTCACCCCGCGCCGGTGGCACCGCCGCTTCCTTCGCCAACCAGGCCCCTACACGGAGAACCGATGACCACGCCGCCAGCCCACCCCGACCTGCCCGCCCACGTCGCCGCGGCATGGGCCGACGACATCGTCCCGGTGATCACCCAGTACATCGCCATTCCCAACGTGTCGGTGGAGTACGACCCGGAGTGGAAGGCCAGCGGGCACATGGACCGTGCCGTCGAGCTGCTGCGGGCGTGGAGTGCCAACCGCGCCATCGCCGGGCTCACCGTTGAGGTCCAGGAGTTGCCCGGGCGGACACCGGTCATCGTCATGGAGATCCCCGCCGCCAACGGTGGGAGCAACGACGACACCGTGTTGTTGTACGGGCACCTCGACAAGCAGCCGGAGATGACCGGCTGGCGCAAGGACCTCGGCCCGTGGACCCCCGTGCGCGAGGGCGACCGGCTGTACGGCCGCGGCGGCGCCGACGACGGCTACTCCACGTTCGCCTCGTTGGCCGCCATCGAGGCCGCCCAGCGCTTCGGTTACCCGCACCACCGTTGCGTCGTGCTCATCGAGGCCAGCGAGGAGAGCGGGAGCGTCGACCTGCCCGCGCACCTCGATGCCCTCGGTGACCGGCTGGGCACACCCAGCCTGGTGATGTGCCTCGACTCCGGATGCCTGGACTTCGAGCGGATGTGGGTCACCACGTCGCTGCGCGGCATGGTGGGGGCCACCCTGCGCGTCGACGTGCTGACCGAGGGGATCCACTCGGGTGACGGCAGCGGGGTCGTCCCCTCGTCGTTCCGCATCGCCCGCCAGCTGCTCGACCGCATCGAGGACAGCACCACCGGGCGGATGCTGCTCGACGAGCTACACGTGGACATCCCTGCCGATCGCGTCGATCAGGCACATGCCACGGCGGCGCAGTTCTCGATCGAGGGCCACTACCCGTGGGCCGGCTCGACGGGCCCGATGTCGGTCGGCACGGCCGAGCAGTTGCTGGCACGGACCTGGCGGCCGACGCTGAGCGTCACCGGCGCCGGTGGCCTGCCACCGACCGGTCGTGCCGGCAACGTGCTGCGGCCGTTCACCGAACTGCGCCTCAGCGTCCGCCTGCCACCCACCTGTGACGCCGAGCAGGCCCGCCAGGCCCTGGCCGGCGCGCTCACCGCCGATCCCCCCTACGGCGCCACCGTTGCGTTCGAGCACTCCGATGCCGGGCCGGGATGGAACGCGCCGCCCTTTGCCCCATGGCTCGATGCGGCGATGTCGGAGGCGTCGATGATCGCCTTCGGGCAGGAACCCCAGGCCTTCGGCGAGGGCGGGTCGATCCCGTTCATGGGGATGCTGGGCGAACGGTTCCCCGACGCTCAGTTCGTGATCACCGGCGTCCTGGGTCCGAACACCAACGCCCACGGCCCCAACGAGTTCCTCCATCTGCCCACCGCCGAACGGCTCACCGTGTGCCTGGCCGAGGTCCTGCGCCACCACGCGACGCGCTGACCGGCCGAGCCGTCAGGTGTCACCCTCCACCGGCGGGAGGACCGGGTTGGGATTCACCGGGTCCACCACGGGTTGGCAGGTCCCGGCGGCGAGAGCCAGGTCCTGGCAGATGGTGGCCCGGCTGATCTTCCACACCCCGTCCACCAGGTTGGCCTCGCCGAATCTGCCGGAGAACGTGGAACCGTTGGCCGCGAGGGTGTAGTCGAACCAGGCCTGCGTCGGCGTGGCGAAGACGATCTCCCCGAGGACGTAGGCGGCCTTCGTGGCGGCCTCGGCGAACTGCCCCTGGTTCACCTCGTCCAGCGCGGCTGCCACACCGGTGGGATCGTCCAGGGCGCTGAGGCGTACGTCGATCGGGTTGCCCGACTGGAACAGCACCGAGAACTGCTCGCGGATCAGGTTGCGCGCCGCGTCGGCGTCGACGGGCTGCTCCGGGCCCGGCTGCGGCAGCCCGGCCGGTGGTGGAAGGCATGCCCGCTGCCAGCGAACGCTGCTCTCGACGATGATCTGCGACCAATCGACCACCTGTGGCGGGCCGCCTCCCGTCACGGTGAGCGAGAACTTGCCGTGGAAGGCGCCAGTGGTTGCCAGCAGGGCGTAGCCATCGGTGACCGGCGCCGTGTCGGTGGCCCCGTCGCCGAAGCGGACCGATACCTGCGTGGCGCCGGTTGGCGCCTGCACCAGCATCACCCGGTAGGGGGTGCCGTCGGCGTCGCCTGCGGCGTGCAGCATCGCCCGGACCTCGTCCGTGGCCGCGTACAGCGGGCCGTTGGACACGCTGACGGAACTGCCGAGGGTGGAGGTCAGCCGGTACGAGCTCGTCGGGTTGCACCACGGCGCCGGCGCCCACCCGCCGGTGGTCGGGCCGGGGATGTCACCGAGGGGCCCGTAGTCGTACAGCACCATGGCGACTCCCCCCGGGGTGGTCCGCCGGGCCAGGACCTGCAGCGGTTGCCCGGCGTAGTCACTGCCCGAGGCGGGGAAGCCTGGCACCGTGGAGGTGATCTCCGGCACCGTGGCGACGGTGCCGGGTGGCTCGGTGTTCGCCTGCGTATCCGCCACCGTGCCCGGCGTGGGGTCGCCGTTCGCCGCGGCGATCAGCACGACCGCCACCACCAGACACAGCACTCCGACGGCGCCGACCGTCCACCACCAGCGGTTGCGGTGGTCGCCCACCTCGTCGGGATCGGTGTCGGCGATCCGCGAGCTCATCCCGGCGTCACCAGGTCGACGAACGGCTGGCACGTCCCGCCGACCCAGGCGATGTCCTGGCAGATCGTCGCCCGGCTGATCCTCCACCGGCCACCCACTCGTGTCGCCTCGCCGAAGGCGCGACCCGAAGTTGTTCCCGGAGAACTTCGCGAAGTAGCTGAACCAGGCGTGTTTGGGCGAGGAGAAGACGATGTCGTTGAGCACGTAGGTGGCGTCATCCCACATCTCCTGGCCGGATGTCCCGGCCATCTCCTCGACGGCGTCGACGACTCCGGTGTCGTCGTCGAGCACCCTGGTCCGCCGACCGAGCGGTTCGTGGGACTGGAATAGGTGGGCGAACTGCTCACGAATGGCGACGCTCTCGGCGTCGGGATCGGCCGGCTGCTCCGACCCCGGGTCCGGCAACCCGGTGATCGGGAGGCAGGCCCTGGTCCACACGGGGTCTCCGTCGCGTAGCACCTGGGACCACGGCACCACGCGGCGCGTCGCCTGCCCTTCGAGCGTCAGGGTGAACTCGCCCGACGGCGGGCCGGCCGTGGCCAGGACGGCAACGCCCTTGGCCACCGGCGCGGTGTCCGTCGTTCCGTCGGCGAAGCGGACGGAGACGGACGTGGTGCCCTCCGGTGGATGGACGACCAGCATCCGGAACGGGTGACCCTCAGCCTGCCCGCCGATGTGCAGCGAGGCACGCACCAGCGGCGCCAGCAGGGTGTGGATCGCCGGGCTGGCCACGGAGACCGCTCCCTCGTAGACACCGGTGAGCCGGTAGACGCCGGTCGACCAGCACCACGGCGGCGCCGGGATCTGTTGGCCGGAGCTGTCGGTGAACACCACCGCCCCGTCGTTGCCGACGACCTGCACCGCGTTCCCAGCCGGCCCAGCTGGCATGAAGACGCCGCCGCGCATCTCGCCGAACTGCCCCCCACCGGCGTCGCGCAGCGTCAGGGCGATGCCGGCCGCCGTGGTCCGCTGGGTCACGAGCGGCAGCGGATCTCCGGCGTAGTCGGAGCCGCTGTCCCCCAACCCGTCGACCACGGCGAGCACACCCGGGATTCGGGGGGGTTGCGGTTCGGAGTCGGGCACCGCAGTGCCTGGGATCGTGGCGTCCGCGACGGCTACCTCGGCGGCATCCGAGCGACCGTCGGCGAGCAGGAACCACAGCTCGACACCCACCACCAGCGCGCCGACGGCGATGAGCGCCATCAGCCGCCGGTTGCGGTCGCGCCGCCGTTCCTCACGCTCGACCTCGACGATGTCCATCGGGGGCCATCGTTGCAGACCACACAGACGATGTGCCGTCGGCAGCGGCCCTCGTCAGTGCGAACCGAGGCTCACCGGGGTCACTGCCTCGGCCGCCTGGCGGGCGTGGTAGCTGCTGCGCGTCAGCGGGCTGGCTTCGACGTGACCGATGCCGAGCCGCTGGCCCACGTCGGCGAGGTGGGCGAACTCCTCGGGCGGGATCCAACGGTCGACGGGCAGATGGTGCGAGGTGGGCCGCAGGTACTGGCCGATGGTGACGATCCCCACGCCGATCCCGGCGAGGTCGGCCAGCACGCCCTCCACCTCGGCGGTGGTCTCGCCCATCCCGACGATCAACCCCGACTTCGTGGTGAGACCGGCCTGGCGGGCCCTGGCCAGCACGGCGAGACTGCGGGCGTACCCGGCCGACGGGCGGACGGCGCGCTGCAGGCGGGGCACGGTCTCGACGTTGTGGTTGAGCACGTCGGGGGCCGCCCGGAGCAGCACATCCAGCGCACCGTGGTCGCCCTTGACGTCGGAGATCAGGGTCTCCACCCGGCACCCCGGCACCCGGTGGCGCACGGCGGCGACGCAGCGGGCGACGTGCCCCATCCCGCCGTCGGCGAGGTCGTCACGGGCGACCATGGTGAGCACGGCGTGGGTCAACCCCAGCGCGGCGACGGCCTCGGCGACGCGCCGGGGTTCGTCGTCGCTCGGGGCGAGCGGCTTGCGCGTGTCGACGAGGCAGAACCCGCAGGCCCGAGTGCAGCGCTCCCCCAGCACCATGAACGTCGCCGTGCCGTCCGCCCAGCACTCGCTGAGGTTCGGGCACCCGGCCTCCTCGCACACGGTGACCAGGCCGTGGTCCCGGATCACCCGCTTCAGCCCCAGCACCCCCGCGCCGAGCGCGACCTTGGTGCGCAGCCAGTCGGGCTTGCGCGCGCGCTGATGGCCAGCCCGTCGGTGACCCCTGCCGCGGCGAGGCGGCTGGACAGGCGCACCGGTTCGCCGGGGCCCAGCCCGCCGCGAGAACGGTGACAGGTCCTCCGGTCGGGTGATCCAGGCGACGTCCTGGCGCTCGGGGTGGCCCCACTCGTGGGCGGCCCGGCAGACCACGGCGTCGACCACCTCGGTCATCGACACGACCACACCTTCCTCGGCGATCGAGGTCACCGGTCTGTCGGCGATCCCGCAGGGCACGATGTAGTCCCGCAGGTAGCGCATGTCGGTGGTGACGTTGAGGGCCAGCCCGTGCATCGTCCGCCCCCTGGCCAGGCGCACCCCGATCGCGGCAGATCTTGCGTGGGTTGGGTCCGGACACCCCGACCCACACCCCTGGGTACTCGGCGAGGACCCCGGCGTCGTCGATCCCGAGATCGCCGAGGGCGGCAACGACGACGCGCTGGATGGCGGCCACGTGGCCGGCGGCGTCCAGCGCGTGATGGGCGTTGACGATGGGGTAGCCGACGAGTTGGCCGGGGCCGTGGTAGGTGACGTCACCACCGCGCTTGACGCTGACCAGTTCGGCGTCGACGGCGGCGGGGTCGACGCGCACGTTCACCGCCAGATCGGCGCGCGGCCCGTGGGTGAAGACGTGCGGGTGCTCCAGCAGCAGCAGATGGTTCTCGGCGCCGTGGTCGAACAGCGCCTGTTGCAGGGCCAACGCCTGGCGGTACGGAACCCTCCCCAACCAGCGGGTCCGCAGCGTGGCGATGCCCGCGGTCAGAGCTCGCTGCTCCAGTCGCGCTGCTCCAGCTCCTGCTTGACCTTCACCAGGAACCCGGCGGCGTAGGCGCCGTCGAAGGCCCGATGGTCCCAGCTCATCGCCAGGTTGCCCACCGGGTGGATGGCGATGCCCTCGAGGCCACCGGGGAGACCCACCACCACCGGCTTGCGGACGATGGCGTCCGTGGACAGGATGGCCACCTGTGGCTGGTTGATGATGGGCATCGTCAGCACGCTGCCCGCCGAGCCGTTGTTGGAGACCGTGAAGGTCCCGCCGCTGATCTCGTCCGGGCCGAGCTTCTTGGTCCGTGCCCGGGTGGCCAGGTCGTTGATCTCCCGGGCGATGGCCCGCAGCCGCTTGGTCTCGGCGTTGCGGATCACCGGCACCAGTAGACCCTCGTAGTCCATGTCGACGGCGATGCCGATGTCGACGAAGTGATGGACGACGAGGTCGTTCTCGGCGACGCTGGCGTTGAGGTGCGGGAACTCGGCGAGTCCCTCGACGATGGCCCGGGTGATGAACGGCAGGTAGGTCAGGCCGAACCCCTCGGACTTCTTCCACTCGGTCTTCACGGCGCTGCGCGTGGCGTCGACGTTGGCGAAGTCGACCTCCACCACGCTGAAGGCGTGCGGGCTGACCGCCTTGCTCATGATCATGTGGCTACCGGTGAGCTTGCGGATCTTGCTGAGCCCGACGGTGCTGTCCCGCTCGCCGGCCGACACAGGCGGCGCAGCCGGCACGGCGGCGCGCCGACGCGCTGGGCGCCGGCGGGGCTGGGGCCGGCGCCGCGGCGGGCGGGGCGCCGGCGCTGGTCAGGCGGTCGATGTGGTTGTTGACGTCGTCACGGGTGATCCGGCCACCCGGACCGCTGCCGGCGATGGTGGCGGGGTCGAGGCGGTGCTCGTTGATCAACCGGCGGACCACGGGCGACAGCAGCAGCGGCGCCGACGTGGCCAGCTCGGGGGCCGGCGCAGGCTGGGGCGCCGGCGCCGGCGCGGGCGCCGCAACGGGGGCCGCTGCCCGGGCCGGCGGCGCCGCGGCCGCGGCCGGGGCGGGGGCAGGCGTCGGGGCAGGGGCAGGCGTCGGGGCCGGTTCGGCGACCGGTGACGGGGCGGGTGCGGGCGTCGGGGCCGGTGCGCCGCCAGCGTCACCGACCACGGCGACCACGGCGCCAACGGCCACCGTCTCGCCCTCGCTGGCGCGGATCTCGCTCACCACGCCAGAAACGGGCGACGGCACCTCGGTGTCGACCTTGTCGGTGCTGACCTCGAACAGCGGCTCGTCGGCGGCGACGGTGTCGCCCACCTGCTTGAACCATCGGGTGATGGTGCCCTCGGTGACGGTCTCGCCCAACTGCGGCAGGCTGACTTCGGCCATGGTGATGCTCCTCGGCGGGTGGTGGTTCAGACGTTGAGGCTGCGGCCGGTGAGCGACAGCACGGTTTCACCGAACAGCTCGGTCAGGCTCGGATGGGGCTGGATGAACTCGGCCACCTCGGCGACGGTGGCTTGCCAGTTGACTGCCAGATAGCCACCGCTCAACTGCTCGGTGACCCACGGGCCGACCATGTGCACGCCCAGGATCTGCCCGGCCGTGCCGTCGGCGTTCTTGGCGGCGATGACCTTCACCAGACCGTCGATCTCGCCCAGGATCTTGGCCCGGCTGTTGGCCCGGAACTGGTGCTTGGCCACCACCACGTCGTGCCCGGCAGCCTTGGCGGCCTCCTCGCTGGGCCCGACGAAGGCCACCTCCGGGTGGCAGTAGATGGCCCACGGCACCCGCTCGTAATCCACCGGCATCGCCCGCTCGCCCTTGATCTGCTTGACCGCCAGGATCGCCTCGGCGTAGCCAACGTGGGCAAGCTGTGGGGTGTTGATCAGGTCACCGATGGCGTACACACCGGGCTCGGCGGTGCGGCAGTACTGGTCCACCTCGACGAATCCCCGGTCGCTGACCGTGACCGCGGTTCCGTCCAGACCGAGCTGGTCGGCGTAGGGCCGCCGGCCGATGCTGACGACCACCGCGTCGACCTCGACGTTCGAGCCGTCACCGAGGTGGACGACCGTCCCGCCGGCGCCCGTGGGCGTGTGGCCGGTGACCTGGACGCCCGTGCGGATGTCCATCTTCTTCTTCTTGAAGCTGCGCACCACCACGTTGGCGACGTCGGTGTCGAGACCCGGCAGGATCTTCGGCAGGCCTTCGAGGATGGTGACCTGCGAGCCGAGGTCGGCGAACGTGCTGGCGAACTCACACCCGATCGCCCCGCCGCCGATGACCGCCAGACGAGGCGGAACGGTGTTGAGCATGAGCACCTCGTCGCTGGTCATCACCGGGCCCGACTGGCCGGGAGGCGGCGGCTCGAACCCTGGGATGGTGCGCGGCACCGACCCGGCGGCCAGGATCACGTGGTCGCCCGTGACGGTGGACGAGGCGCCGTCGGGGTGCGACACCGTGACCGTGCGGTTCGCGCCGAGCCGGCCGATGCCCGACAGGATCGTGATCTTCTTCGAGCCCATGAACGCCGTCAGGCCCTTGACCGTGTCGTCGACGATCTTCTGCTTGCGAGCCTGGGCGACGGCGAAGTCGACGACCGGGTCGCCGGCGTTGATGCCGAACTCGGCCGAGTGGGCCACGTGGCGGCGCACCGCGGCGGTCTCCAGAAACGCCTTGGCCGGGATGCAGCCGCGGTTGAGGCAGGTCCCGCCCATCGCGTCCTTCTCCACCACGGCGACACGCAGCCCGGCTGACGTGGCGTACAGCGCTGCGCCGTACCCGCCGGGCCCGCCACCGATGACGACCACGTCGAATCGATCGCTCGAGTCGGTGCCGTCGTTCATCGTCGTCCCTCGTCCTGTCGCTGACATGCCCCGCTTACCGTATCCGCTCGGCCGCGGCCCGTCACCCGGCCAGCTGCCAGTTCGCCGACTCGCCGGCGCGGCGCAGCACCAGGCTCACCGAGGACCCACTGGCTGGCGGCAGACGGAACCGCAACCGGCATTGCCGGGCCGCCACGGTGAAGGCCGCGCAGCCGTCCGAACCGGGCTCCACCAGGGTGCCCGCGGCGACCAGGCGGAACCCGTCGCCGCCGCGCCGGTCGTCCACGCCCCCGATGGTGAGCTCGATGGTGATCTCGCCGCTGTCGACGTTCGAGGAGTGCACCACGACGGTGGCGTCGCCCACCCGCACGCTCTCGCCCACACGGTGCGGTGGGGCGGCCTCTTGCTGGTTGGCCAGGCGGACCATCAACGCGACGCCTGCACCCAGGACGGCCAGCCCGCAGGCCACCGCCAGCAGCAGCAGGGTGCGGGTCTTCATCGGCGTCACAGGCTACGGCGCTAGGCTGCCGGGATGCGCCGCCTACCTGCCCGCCTCGCCAGCCTGCTCGCCGCTGTGGCCGCCCTGGGCGGCATTGCCGGGTGCGGCGACGACGAGTCCCCCACCGCCACTGCTCCGGCCACTGCGGCCGTCACCGCTCCGGCCGGCGCACCCGTCACCGCCGCCGCCACTGCTCCGCCGGAAACGGCCCTCGGCTTCACCGCCCGGCTGCTGGGCGGCACGGAACTGGACCTGTCCACCCTGGCCGACCAGCCGGTGGTGCTGTGGTTCTGGGCGCCGACTTGAAGCGTGTGCAACCGTGAAGCCCCCTCGGTCGAGGAGGCCAGCAAGCGATGGGCCGGCAAGGCGCACTTCGTCGGTGTGGCCTGGAGCGGCGACGACGACGCCTTTCAGGGGTTCGTCGACAAGCACGGGTTGACCTTTCCCACCATCAGCGATCCCGACGGCGACGTCTACGCCCGCTTCGGCATCCCGGCTCAACCGGCCATGGTCGTGGTCAACCTGGCCGGTGATGTGATGTCACGGCTGGGTCCTGTCGAGGCCGCCGATCTCGATGCCGCCCTGGAGGACGCCGGCGGCTGAGCGCCGTACGCTCGGTCCATGCGCATCCTGATCAGCGGGGCCACCGGCCTCATCGGCACGGCACTGACCGCCCGGCTGACGGCCGACGGCCACCACCCCATCCGCCTGGTGCGCGCCTCGCCCGCCGGGTCCGACCTCCTCTGGGACCCGGCGGCGGGCTCGCTGCCCGGTGACGCCCTCGACGGGGTGGACGCCGTGGTCAATCTGGCGGGCGCGGGGATCGGCGACCACCGCTGGACCCGGGCATACCGGGCCGAGATCCTTGCCAGCCGCATCGGGGCCACCTCCACGCTCGCCACGGCGATCGCCGAGACCAAGCGACCGATCACCTTCCTGTCGGGCAGCGCGGTGGGCGCCTACGGTGACCGCGGCGACGAGGTGCTCACCGAACGCTCGGCGCCCGGAACCGGGTTCCTGGCCGACGTCTGCCGGCAGTGGGAGGCCGCTGCCACGCCCGCTGGACGCCACGGGGCGCGGGTCGTGCTGCTGCGCACCGGCATCGTGCTGGCCAGCCAGGGAGGGGCACTGGGCAAGCAACTCCCGCTGTTCAAGGTGGGCCTCGGCGGCAAGATCGGCAGCGGTCGGCAGTGGTGGAGCTGGATCACCATCGACGACCACGTCGCCGCGGTGGCGCGCCTGCTCGGCGCCGATGTGGACGGGCCGGTGAACCTCACCACGCCGAACCCGGTCACCAACGCCGAGTTCACCACCGTGCTGGCGCGTGTGCTGAAACGGCCGTCGTTCCTGCCCATTCCGGCCTTCGGCCCCAAGCTGGTGCTCGGCCGGCAACTCGCCGAGGCGTTGCTGCTGGACGGCCAGCGGGTGATGCCGGAGGTACTCGCCAACGACGGATTCCACTGGGATCAACCGGAGTTGGCGCCGGCGCTGCGAGCCATACTCGGCAGATGACCGTCGCGTTGCCCAGCGGATTCCGCTGCTACGTCACCAATCTCGGGATCAAGGACGACTCCGACGATTTTGCCGTCGTGGCCAGCGTCCGCCCGTGTGCCTCGGCGGGCCTGTACACCAAGAGCTCCTTCGCCGGCCCCAGCGTGGTGGTGTCACGGGCCACGTCCGATCACGCCCGGGCCGCCGTGGTGATCTCCAAGAACGCCAACGTGGCCACCGGCGAGGAGGGCCTGGCCAACGCCAACGAGGTGGTCGACGGCGTGGCCGCAGCGTTGGGGATCCCGCGTGACGAGGTGTTGATCGCCTCCACCGGCGTGATCGGCCGGCACTACCCCATGGACCGGGTCCGCGCCGGGCTGGGCGCCATCCCCGCCCGGTTGCCCGGCACCGACGCCGGCGCGGTGGCCCGCGGCATCATGACCACCGACACGGTTCCCAAGCTGGCCGAGGCCGCGGTTGGCGCCGCCCGGATCGTGGGCGTGGCCAAGGGCGTGGGGATGATCGAGCCCGACATGGCCACGATGATCGCCCTGTTCGTCACCGACGCCGACCTCGACGCCACGGCGCTGGACCGGGCCTTTCGGGCCGTGGTCGGGCGCACGCTGAACTGCGTGTCGGTGGACACCGACACCTCCACCAGCGACACCGCCGTGATCCTGGCCAACGGTGCGGCCGGCGCCGTGGACGAGGCCGAGTTCGAGGCTGCGCTGCACCAGGTCGCCGAGTCGTTGGCCAAGCAGATCGCCCGCGATGGCGAGGGCGCCGAGAAGCTGATCGAGGTGCGCGTCGAGGGCGCTGCGGATCCGCAGCAGGCCAAACGGGTCGCCAAGGCGATCGTCAACTCGCCGCTGGTCAAGACCGCCGTGCACGGCGCCGATCCGAACTGGGGCCGGGTGGCGATGGCCATCGGCAAGGTGACGACGGCGGACGAGATCGACCAGTCACGGGTGGTGATCCGCTTCGGCGACCAGGAGGTCTACCCGACGCGCGTCGACGACGCCGGGCTGGCCGCCCTGTCGGCCTACCTGCGCGGCCACGACGTGCTGATCTCCGTCGATCTCGCCGTGGGGGGGTCCGCGGCGACGGTGTGGGGGTGTGACCTCACCGACGGGTACGTGCGGATCAACGCCGACTACACCACCTGACCTCGGTAGTCTCGGCCGGTGGCTCCGCTGCACCACCGCTCCTGGCTGCCGACCCACGCCGAGGCCCGGATCGAGGAGATCACGGCATCGTTGGCCGGTCTCGACAGCGCCGGGCTGTTCGCCAGGCTCACGGAGCTGGTGGACGAGAACCACCGGTTGCACGACCGCAGCGCGTTCAACCTCAACCCGGCCAGCAACGTGATGAACCCGCGGGCCGAGGCGCTGCTGTCGGCCGGGCTCGGGTCACGGGCATCGCTCGGGCACGCCGGCGACAAGTACGAGACCGGGTTGGAGGCCATCGAGCAGATCGAGGTGATGGCCGCCGACCTGGCCTGCCGGGTCTTCGACGCCCACGACGCCGAGGTCCGTGTCCCGTCGGGGGCCATCTCCAACCTGTACGTGTTCATGGCGACGTGCACACCGGGCGACACGATCATCGCCCCTCCCCCGTCGATCGGCGGCCACGTCACCCACCACGCCGCCGGGGCCGCCGGCCTGTACGGACTCACCACGGTCGCCGCGCCGGTTGACGCGGCGCGCTACACCATCGACGTGGACGCCCTGCGCCGGGTGGCCCGGGAGGCGCGCCCGGCGCTGATCACGGTTGGTGGGAGCATGAACCTTGAACCGCACCCGGTGAGCACGGTGCGCGCCGTGTGCGACGAGGTCGGGGCGATGCTGATGTTCGACGCCGCCCACCTGTGCGGGATGATCGCCGGGCGAGCCTGGCCCAACCCGCTGGACGAGGGGGCCGACGCGCTGACGATGAGCACGTACAAGAGCCTCGGCGGCCCACCGAGCGGGCTCATCGTCACACGCAGCGCCGAGCTGGCCGAACGGCTCGATCAGATCGCCTACCCGGGCCTGACGGCCAACGCCGACCCGGGGCGCATCGCCGCGCTGGCCTGCACGCTGCTCGATTGGGTGGATCACGGCGCGGCCTACGCCACTGCCATGGTGGAGACCGCCCAGGCGCTGGCCGAGGCGCTGCTGGCCAACGGTGTGCCCGTGTTCCGCACCACGGCCGGGCCGACGATGTCCCATCAGCTCGCCGTCATCGCCGCCCCCTACGGCGGGGGACGAGCGCGCCGCCGCGCTCCTCGGTCAGGCCGGATTGCTGTGCTGCGGGATCGGGCTGCCCATCGAGCCCGTCGACGGCGACACCAACGGCCTGCGCCTCGGCACGCCCGAGATCGTCCGCCTCGGCCTGACCGCCGGGGACATGGCGCGGCTGGCCGCGATGATCGCCCGCGTCCTGCACGACCCGGCCAGCGCGGCCGCGGTGCGGGCGGAGATCACCGAGTGGCGGGCTTCGCTCGGCCCGCTGCGGTTCGTCAACGCGTAGCGGCTACTTGGGTGGCATGCGGATGCCGCCGTCGACGCGGATCGTCTCGGCGTTCATGTAGCTGTTCGTCACCAACTCGACGGCCATCGAGGCCAGCTCGTCGGGGTTGCCCAGTCGCTGGGGGAACAACACGCCCTTTTGCAGGTTCGCCTTGAACGCTTCGCTGCCCTCACCCTCGCCGTAGATCGGGGTGTCGATCAGCCCGGGGGCGATGCAGTTGACCCGCACGCCGATGGCCGCCAGGTCACGGGCGACGGGCAGGGTCATGCCGACGACACCGCCCTTCGAGGAGCTGTAGGCGGCCTGGCCGATCTGGCCGTCGAAGGCGGCGACGGAGGCGACGTTGACGATGGCCCCGCGCTCGCCGTACTCCAGCGGTTCGGTGGTGCTCATCGCCGTTGCCGCCAGGCGGATGCAGTCGAAGGTGCCCACGAGGTTGATGGCGATGACCTTCTTGTACGCATCGAGGTTGGCCGCCGAGTCATAGGCGCCGTCCTTGCCCACCGTGCGCTGGGCCCAGCCGATCCCGGCCGAGTTCACCAGCACGCGCAGCGGCCCCATGCTCTTGGCCATCTCGATCGCGTTGACGATGTCGTCGGTGTTGGTGACGTCGACGTTGCAGAAGGCGCCGCCGATCTCGTCGGCCAGGGCCGTTCCCTTGTCGGCCTGCAGGTCGGCGACGACGACCTTGGCGCCCTTGGCCGCCAGGCGGCGGGCCGTCGCCGCGCCGATTCCCGATGCTCCACCCGTGACGATTGCGCTGACGCCTGAAATGTCCATGCCCCGACGATAGGTGGAAGCAGCTGATCGGGTCAGATCCGCCGGCCGTGGTCCGGTTGCCGGGACTCGAAGACCCGGTCATAACGTGGTTGCAGCCAAAGGAGCACGCATGGGAACCCCCGTCATCATCGAGGCCGGCCGTACGGCGATCGGCAAGCGCAACGGCATCTTCGCCGGCCTGCACGCCACGCACCTGCTGTCGGCCGCCCAGAAGGGCGTCATCGAGCGCAGCGGCGTCGACCCGGCCACGATCGGCCAGGCCGTCGGCGGGTGCGTCACCCAGGCGGGCATGCAGGCCAGCAACGTGACCCGGACCTCGTGGCTGCAGGGTGGCCTGCCGTGGCAGGTGGCCGCCAGCACCATCGACTGCCAGTGCGGCTCGTCGCAGCAGGCCAAACCACATGATCGCCAACATGATCACCGCCGACGTCGTCGACGCCGGGCTGGCCTGTGGGGTCGAGCTGATGAGCCGGGTGTGGCTCGGGGCGGCGGTGCCGCGCACGGCGGACAACGAGTTCGTCAACGGCCGGAGCAAGGCCGACGACTTCCCACTCGACGTACCCGACCAGTTCGGCGCCGCCGAGCGCATCGCCACCCACCGCGGGATCACCCGCCAGCAGGTGGACCACCTCGGGCTGATCTCCCAGCGCAGGGCGATCCGGGCCACCGAGGAGGGGCGCTTTGAACGCGAGATCATCCCGGTGGAGGTCACCCTGGAGGACGGCGCCAGCGTGACCGCCACCCACGACCAGGGCCTGCGGGACACCACGGCGGACCAGCTCGCCGAGCTGAAGCCGGTGGTACCCAACGGCATCCACACGGCCGGCAACTCCAGCCAGATCAGTGACGGCGCCACGGCGGTGCTGTGGATGGACGAGGCCAGGGCCCGCGCCGAGGGCCATCGGCCGCGGGCCCGCATCGTCGCCCAGTGCCTGGTCGGCGCCGACCCGTACTACCACCTCGACGGGCCGGTGAACTCCACGGCCAAACTGTTCGAGATGAGCGGCATGACGATGCGGGACATCGACATCGTCGAGATCAACGAGGCCTTCGCCAGCGTCGTGCTGTCCTGGGCGACGGTGTACGGGGTCACCGAGGACGAACTGATGGACAAGGTCAACGTGAACGGAGGCGCCATTGCCCTCGGGCACCCCGTGGGCTCGACGGGAAGCCGATTGATCACGACGGCCCTGCACGAACTGGAGCGCCGCGACGCCGAGGTCGCCCTGGTCACGATGTGCTGCGGCGGCGCAGTGTCCACCGGCACGATCCTGCAGAGGATCTGATGCCGCGCGATGGCGCCCACACCCGCCAACGACTGATCGATGTCGGCCGAGCGCTGTTCGCGACCAAGGGGGTGTTCGCCACCCCGCTGAAGGCCATCGTCGACGGCTCCGGTCAACGCAACGCCTCGGCGCTGCACTACCACTTCGGGAGCCGGCAGGGATTGCTCGACGCGATCATCGATGCGACGAACGAGGGCATCGAGGTCCGCCGCCTGACCCTGCTCGAGCGCTACGGCGAGAAGCCCTCGCTGGAGGAGCTCGTCGACGCCTGGATCAGCCCACAGGCCGAACTGCTCGACGACGCCGAGGGACGCCAGTTCCTGTCGATCATCTCCCAACTCAACGACCTGTTCGACGAGTGGACCAACGAGACCATGCCACCCACCACGCTGCGGACGCTGTCCGCCATCGGGGAGCGGCTCGTCCACCTGGCGGATCCGCTGGTGCGCCGGGAGCGGCTCAACCGCTTCCTGGAGCTGACGGCCGAGGCCCTCGGCTCACGGGCCCGGCTGATCGATCGGGTGTCCCGGCCGGCGCTGAGCCATGAGGCCTGGGTGACCAACCTGGCGCAGATGTGCGTCGGCGCGCTCAGCCGGACCGCGGCAGCCCCAGCCCGGCGGTAGCCACCAGATCCCGCTGGATCTCGTTGACGCCGCCGCCGAAGGTGTTGATCTCCGCGGCGCGCGCCGCCTGCTCGAGCTCGCCGTGGAGCACCGCCCCCGCCAACCCGGCGCGCAGGTAGCCCACCGGGCCGAGCACCCCCTGGAGGATCTTGTAGACCTCGACCAGTTGCTCGGTGCCGAGCACCTTGGTACTGCTGGCTTCGGCCGGGCCGAGGCTGTTCTCGCTCACCGAGCGGACGAGCTCCAGGTCATCAGCCGCATGGCCTGCAGCAGCGCCTTCGACTTGGCCAGGTCGGACTGCACCCACGGAACGTCGATCATGAACGTGTCCGGGTCCGAGGGGTGCGCCGGCGTGGCCCGGCACCAGCCGACGACGTCCTCCCACAGCCGCTCCCCCAGCACGCGCTGAGCGCGGCGAGGCCGACACGTTCGTGGTTGAGCTGCATCGTGATGAGCGCCCACCCGCCGTTGATCGGACCGACCACGTTCTCCGTCGGGACGCGCACGTCGGCGTAGTAGGTGGCCGCGGTGAGGACGTCGCCGACGGTGACGATGGGGGTCCAGGAGAACCCGGGGGACGACGTCGGCACGATGATGATGCTGATGCCCTGGTGCTTGGGGGCGTCCGGATCGGTGCGGCAGGCCAGCCAGATGTAGTCGGCCTGGTTGGCGCCGGAGGTGAACACCTTGCTGCCGTTGATGACCCACTCGTCGCCGTCGAGGACGGCGGTGGTGCGCAGACTGGCCAGGTCGGTGCCGGCCTCCGGCTCGGTGTAGCCGATGCTGAAGTTGATCTCCCCGGCGAGGATGCCGCCGAGGAAGGTGTCCTTCTGGGCCTGGGTCCCGTGAGCCATGATCGCCGGGCCGACCGTGTTCACGGTGACGAACGGGAACGGGACATGGGCCGCGCTGGATCTCGTCGAACATGATGAACTGCTCGATCGGGCTGCGTCCCTGCCCGCCATACTCGGTGGGCCAGCCGAGGCCCAGCCAGCCGTCCTTGCCCAGCCGGCGCATCACCCGGCGGTAGGACGCCGAGGCCTCCGGTCCCTCCCGCTCACCAAAAGCGCGGCTCGTCGCGCAGCAGGTGGGCGAAGTAGGCGCGCATCTCGGCGCGCACGGCCTGCTGCTCGGCGGTCTCGGCCAGGTACATGCCCCGACGCTACTGCCGATCTGACGACCCGTCAGATTCAAGACTTCCGAGATTTCTGGTTGCGAACTGGTGTTCGACTTGTTACAGTAGTGACCAGCTTCCCCAAGCGAACCACAGCCAAACGCACGACAGAGGTCGAACGATGCCCGGGGAGGTGAGTCATGCACGTTGAGCAGGCGACGACGTTGCTGGTCACTGCGCTGGCGGTCCGTCATGGGTGTGCCGAGCGGCAGGCAATCGACGCGGCGATGATCTCGATCTCTCGGCTGATGGCCGTGTTGGAGTCCCAGCGGATGGTCTGCGCCGCGGCGTTGCGGCACCTGTCGCCGACGCCCCAGAGCGAGTTGGCAACGGTGTCGGGGATCGATCGCCGGGATGCCGCATCAACGTTGGATCGCGCCGAGGTAGCGGGTCGCGTTCCGGCATTCCGTGACGCCCTGGCGGACGGTGCCGTGTCGGCCGGTCACGTCGACCGGCTGGGTGGGGCTCTACGCCGTCTCGATCCGCAGCGCCGGAAACGCCTGCTCGAACACGCCGAGGAACTGGTTGCCGTCGCCGAGCGGACGTCACCCGAGGAGTTCGCCACCCATCTGCGCGGGGTCGAGCACGAGTTGCACGCCGATGGCGGGGAGACCCGCCTGGCGCGGCAGAAGGCCGACGTCCGACTGCGCACGTGGGTCGGCCAGGACAACGGCATGCACTACTGGCAACTGACGATGGATCCCGAGACAGCGCTTCGAGCCACAGGCCGGCTACGCGCCGCCGCCGAGGCGATCTTCCATGGCGGCGCCATGCCAGCGGAGGCCCCGATCGAGCTCCGGGAGCGTGAATCCTTCCTTCGTGCCCACGCACTCATCGGCCTGATCACCGGGCAGGGCAGGGCCGCGGGGGTCGGCCGCCCCGAGTACATCATCGTCGAGGACCGGCGACACGCTGACGGCCATCACATCGATCTCGGGATCGACACCGAACTGCCCCTCTCGGTGGTCGCCGGGCTACGCGCCGGGGCGCGACAGGTGACCGTCGACCTCGATGGAGCGGGGGTGGTTGCCGCCCCGGGTGCGTTGAACCTCGGGCGAAGGCGCGCGTGTGGCCAGTCCGGCGCAGCGCCGGGTCCTGCGGGCGCTGTACGCCACCTGCGCGGTGCCGGGCTGCGCGGTACGGGTCGGGGAATGCACCGCGCACCACGTCGTCTGGTGGCGTCATGGAGGCCGCACCGATCTGGACAACCTGCTCCCGGTGTGCTGGCGGCACCATCACGACCTCCATGAAGGGGGTTGGGCCGCGGTGCTCCATCCGGGGCGGCGGCTGGTCATCACCCTTCCGTCGGGTGCGGTTCTCGAAGCGCTGGCCAACCGGGCCGGACGCGGGGCGGGACCATGACCGGGGTGAGCATTGACTTTTCGCTACCCCTGCTGGCCAGAGCGCGGACCGGTCTGCATACCGTGGCGGCCATGAGTCACCGCCTGGTCGTCGCCAGCCGTCACACCGACCCACGATCGACGGCGACCACCCGGGCCGCGGCAGCCCTCGGCTACCACGGTGTGTCGATCGAGGTCGCCGACCTGTTCGTCACCGACGAGCCCATCGGGGAGGCGCTGCGCTCACTGCTGATCGACCCGCTCATCCAGGTCGAGGACGACACGCCGGCCGGCGAGGCGGGCCACACCGTCGACGTCCTGCCTCGCGACGGGGTCACCGATCGTGCCGCGGCCGAACTGCAGCGTGCCGGACGGTGGGTGGGCCAGCAGGTGAACGGCCACTGCGGCAGGCGTTACCTCGTGCATGGGGTGGCATCGGGGGCCGACCTGGATCCGTTGGTGCGCCGGCTCCTGGCCAACCCGGTCGTCGAGCGATGGACGCTGAACGAGCCCGCCGGCCTCTCGGCCGATCTCGGCGTGGGTCCGCGCAGCGAGGTGGACCGGGTCACGGTCACCACCCTCACCGACGACGAGCTCGCCCGGCTCAGCGCGGCACGCGGGCTATCGCTGGATCTCGGCCAGATGCAGGCGGTTGCCCAACACTTCCGGGAGATGGGCCGTGAGCCCACGGACGCCGAACTGGAGATGATCGCCCAGACCTGGAGCGAGCACTGCGCCCACACCACGTTCCGCTCCACCATCCGCCTGCCCGACGGTGCGCTGATCACGCCGCTGTTGACACAACTGCGCCTCACGACCGAGCAGATCAACCGGCCATGGGTGATCAACGCCTTCACCGGAAACGCCGGCATCGTGTCGTTCACCGAGGAACGCACCATCGCCCTGAAGGCCGAGACGCACAACCACCCCAGCGCCATCGAACCCTTCGGCGGGGCGAACACCGGTGTGGGCGGGGTGATCCGGGACGTGATGGGCGCCGCCCACCGGCCCATCGCCGTGACCGACATCCTGTGCTTCGGCCCACCCGATCAGGGCGAGACGCCCGACGGCGTGCTGCATCCCCTGCGGATCGCCGACGGGGTGATCGCCGGCGTCGCCGACTACGGCAACAAGATCGGCCTGCCCACCGTTGCCGGGGCCGTGGTGTACGACCCGGGGTACACCGCGAACCCCCTGGTGTACGCCGGATGCATCGGTGTCGCGTCCACCCTCGACCCCCCGCTGACCGGGCCCCACCCCGGCGACCGGGTGGTCGTCATCGGCGGGCGAACCGGGCGCGACGGCATCCGCGGGGCGACGTTCAGCAGCCGGACCATGGACGGGGCCACGGGCGAGGTAGCCGGGGCCAGCGTGCAGATCGGCGACCCGATCACCGAGAAGCTGCTCATCGACGTGCTCGACGAGGCCACCGGCCTGTACACCGCCATCACCGACTGCGGGGCGGGCGGGTTGTCCTCGGCGGTTGGCGAGATGGCCGAGACCCTGGGATGCGTGGTCGACCTGGCCGGGACGCCGTTGAAGTACCCCGGCCTGGCGCCGTGGGAGATCTGGCTCAGCGAAGCCCAGGAACGAATGGTGCTGGCCGTCGACCCGTCTCGCCTGGGCGACCTGGCCGCGGTCTGTGATCGCCACGGCGTCGAGCTCACCGACCTCGGTCGGTTCAGCGGCGACGGCCGGCTGGTCGTGCGACATGGCGAACGGGTCGTCGTGGATCTCGACACCGAGTTCCTGCACCACGGCCAGCCGCGGGTCATCCTGCGGGCCGAGTGGCCGAATCCGCCGCGGGCGGCCGCTGGTGGCGACCAGGCCGGTGACCCGGCTGGCGGTGACCCGGCGAGCACGCTGCTGGCGTTGCTGGCCCATCCGAACATCGCCAGCAAGGCCGACGTGATCCACCGCTACGACCACGAGATCCGCGGCGCCACCGCGCTGCGGCCACTGGTGGGTCCGCTGGTCGACGGGCACGGTGACGGTGTGGCACTGGTGGAGCCGACACATCACCACGGCATCGCCATCGGCATCGGCGTCAACCCGTGGTATGGCGTCGTGGACCCCGAACGGATGGCCCACGCCGTGGTCGACGAGGCGATCCGCAACGTGGTGGCCATCGGCGCCGACCCCGACAAGGTGGCACTGCTGGACAACTTCTCGTGGGGAGACCCGCAGCGGCCGTCCACGCTGGGCGATCTAGCCGCGGCTGTGCGCGGCTGCTGCGCCGCGGCCGTTGACCACGATGCGCCGTTCGTCAGTGGCAAGGACAGCCTGAACAACGAGTACACCGGCAGCGATGGACAGCGCCACTCGGTACCCCCCACGCTGGTGATCACTGCCGTGGCCCACGTGCCCAACGCCGACCGCCTGCTGTCAGCGGACCTCAAGCAGCCCGGCAACTACCTGGTGCTTATCGGCGGGCAGATCGACGCGGGCGCCCACCGGGCCTGGTTCGGAGGCAGCCACCTGGCGATGGTCCGCGGTCTCGCCGACCATTCGGCGGAGGTCCCGCCGCCCGACCGCGCCGCCCCGGCGCGCTACCGGGTGCTGCACCACCTGATCGGCGCCGGGCACCTGGTGAGCTGCCACGACGTCAGCGAGGGCGGGCTGTCGGTCGCCGTCGCCGAGATGGCGATGGGTGGACGCCTCGGCGCCCACCTCGACGAGCTGACCGCCGGCGAGTGGTTCGGCGAGGCCAACGGGCGCTTCGTCGCCGAGATCGATGCCCACCACCTCGACACCGTGCAGCGTGCCCTGGCGCACCAGACCCGGGTGATCGGTGTCGTCAGCGCCTCGCCCACCCTGCGCATCGGGGCCACCGAGATCCCCCTCGACGATCTGCTCACCGCCTGGCAGCCCAGCCGGTGACGGCGGCGACGACACCCTCGGTGCGCCTGGTGCACGTCAGCGACACCCATCTCGTCGCTCCCGGCAGCGAGACGGGCCGGCACGCCGCCCTCGACCCCGCCGCCGTCGACCCCGCCGCCAACCTGATCGCCGCCCTCGGCCTGCCGAGCGACGACGACGACATCGGCGACGACATCGGCGACGACATCGACGTCATCGTGCACACCGGTGACATCACCGACGACGGGTCGCCCGAGGCCACCACACAGGTCGCCGAACTCCTGCGGGCGCGGTGCCAGCGGGTGATGATGACGGCGGGGAACCACGACCGGATCGAGGTCGTGCGCGAGGTGGCCCCCGATGACGTGATCACGGTGGGCGCCTGGCAGATCGTCCGCCTCGACACCGCCGTTCCCGGGGTGGTCCACGGTGAGATCGACGCGGCCCGGGCCGCCGCCACCCTCGACCGGCTCAGCGGGCCATGGATCGCCATCGCCATGCACCACCCGCTGCGCTCGAACAGCACGCATCCGTGGTTCCAGCTGCGCGGTGGAGACGAGCTGGAGTCCGTCATCATCGCCCGGCCGCGGGTGCGCCTGGTGCTCAGCGGTCACACCCATCAGCAGTACCGGGCCGTCCTGCCGGGCGGGTGCCTCTTGGCCGGCGGTCCGTCCACCTACTACTCCATCGACCACGCGGGTGAGCGGTGGGGGGCGAGCCGTGCCCCGGTCGGCCTGTCGACGATGCTCCTGCACCCTGACGGCGCCGTGGAGCTCGACCACCACTGAACTTTTCGTCACGAACCGGCCGTCCCCGGCACCCGCCTCGGTACGGTGCGGGAGATGGTTCGGGCCACGACGGCGATCGCCCCGAGGCAGCGAAGCGCACCATGAGCGCACCCCGGGCGATGATCGTCCGAGCCCCCGGAACCAACCGTGACGGAGACGTCGCCCTGGCCCTGACGCTGGCCGGCGCCCACCCGTTCGTGGCCCTGATCGGCGAGCTGGAGGCGCGGCCGAGCCTCCTCGACACCGCCGATCTGCTGGTCCTGGCGGGCGGCTTCAGCTACGCCGACTCGCTCGGCGCCGGGCGGGTCTTGGCGTTGGACCTGCACCGCCACCTCGGCGATGCCCTGGCCCGCTTCGTCGGCTCTGGCCGGCCGGTGATCGGGATCTGCAACGGGTTCCAGGCATTGGTGCGCACCGGGCTGCTGGCGGGCCTCGGCGCCGAGCGGCGCGTCGCCCTGGCGGCCAACGACACCGGGCGCTTCGACTGCCGCTGGGTCCGCCTGCACCCGGTCTCGCAGCGCTGCGTCTGGACGGCCGAGCTCGACCCGGTGGTCACCATCGACTGCCCCATCGCCCACGGGGAGGGGCGCGTCGTGTGCGACGACGACACGTTGGCGGCGCTGCGCGCCGGCGACCAGATCGCCCTGCGCTACGACGTCAACCCGAACGGCTCGGTGGACGGCATCGCCGGCATCACCGATCCGAGCGGGGTCGTCCTCGGGCTGATGCCCCACCCGGAGAACCACGTACTGGCCCGCCAGCACCCCACGTACCTGCGACGCGCCGGTGGCCCGGGCCCGGCGCCAGGGCTTGGTCTGGAGCTGTTCGTCAACGGCGTGCGTCACGCCAAGGAGCTGTCACTGTGAATCCCGCCCCGTTCACCGAGGTGACCCTCGATCTTGCCGACCGGCGGGTGGGCAAGGTCCGGGTGTCCTACGCCCTGCCCGAGGACCGCCGGCTGTTCGTGACCACCGACCGGCTGTCGGCCTTCGACCAGATCATCGCCGGCGTGCCGTGGAAGGGCCAGGTGCTGAACCAGCTCGCCGCATGGTGGTTCGAGCAGACCGCCGACGTGGTGTCCAACCACATCAGCGCCCTGCCGGCCAGCGTCCAGGCCCAGCCGGACCCCAACGTCACCATCGCCGTCGCTGCCCGCCCGCTACCCGTGGAGGTCATCGTCCGCGGCCACATCACCGGGGTCACCGGCACCTCGCTGTGGCGGCGCTACGCCGACGGGGCGCGCACGATCTACGGCTACGAGTTTCCCGACGGGCTGCGCAAGAACACCGAACTTCCCGCCCCGATCATCACCCCCACCACCAAGGGCGAGGCCGGCCGGCACGACGAGGCGCTCACCTGTGCCGAGGTCACCGAGCGCGGCCTGGTCACCCCGGCGCTGTGGGACGAGGTCCAGGCGGCAGCACTGGCGGTGTTCGACCGCGGCCGCCAGGTGGCCGCGGCGGCCGGGATGATCCTGGCCGACACCAAGTACGAGTTCGGCCTGGCGCCCGACGGCGCCCTGCTGCTCATCGACGAGGTCCACACCCCGGACAGCTCACGGTTCTGGCTGGCCGACAGCTACGAGCAACGGCTGGGCGCCAGCGACGAACCGGAGAGCCTTGACAAGGAGGTGATCCGCCGAGCCCTCGCCGACGCCGGCTACACCGGGGACGGGCCACCGCCCACGCTCGACCCCGTGGTGTGGGACGCAACGACGGCCCGCTACATCGCCGCCTACGAACGGATCACCGGCCGCCGCTTCGAGCCGGGCGAGTACCCGGTGGCGCCACGGCTGGCCGGCAACGTCGCCGGGTGGCTCCGGTGAGCGCCGTGGTGGAGGGCGGGCGAACCCTGCTGGTGATCCTGATGGGTTCCCCGGCTGACCGCGATCACGCCGCCAAGGTGGCGGCCACGGCCGCACGCCTCGGACTCACGGTGGAGACCAGGATCGGCAGCGCCCACAAGACGCCCCGCCACGTCCTGGAGATCATCGACCACTACGAAGCCGACCCGCGCCCGAAGGTGTGGGTCACCATCGCCGGGCGATCGAACGCCCTGTCGGCGTTCGTCGACGCCGCCGTCAGCGCTCCGGTCATCGCCTGCCCACCCCTGGCCATGGCCGAGGACCTCTGGTCCAGCGTGCGCATGCCCGCCGACGTGGCCCCGCTGCTGGTGCTCGATCCGAGCAACGCCGCCCTCGCCGCGGCCAAGATCCTCGCCCAGCACGACGGGGCCATCGCCACCCGCCTTGCCCAGTACCGGGCCGAGCAGTTCGGCAGCGTCGTGCGGGCCGACGCCGACCACCACGACGGCATGGCGGGCTGACATGTGCGGCGTCCTCGGCCTGTCCACGCCGCACGGCGACGGCGTCGCCAGCATGGCGTTCTTCGGGCTGTACGCCCTGCAGCACCGCGGCCAGGAGGCGGCCGGGATCGCCGTCAGCGACGGCCAGCGGGCCCGCCTGCACAAGGACGCCGGCCTGGCGGCCACGGTGTTCAACCCCGAGCGCCTGGCCCCGCTCACCGGGTACCACGCCATCGGCCACACCCGCTACAGCACCACGGGCGGCGCCGGGGCGCGCAACGCCCAGCCGTTCCTGGTCGAGACGATGCACGGTCCGATGGCCCTAGCGCACAACGGCAACCTGGTCAACGCCCCGGCGCTGCGCACCGAACTGCTCACCAAGGGCTTCGGGCTGACGGCCAGCAGCGACACCGAGGTGATGACCCTGATGCTCACCAGCGCAGGAGGGCGGGACTGGGAGGAGCGCCTGGAGCGCACCCTGCCGGCGTGGAAGGGCGCCTACAGCCTCGTCGTGCTGACCCACGACCGGGTGCTGGCCGCCCGTGACCCGTGGGGGTTCCGCCCGCTGTCGGTGGGCCGCCTGCCCGACGGCGGCTGGGCCGCGGCATCGGAGACCTGCGCCCTGCTGACCCTGGGCTGCACCGACGTCAGCGAGGTGCGCCCCGGCGAGATCGTCACGCTGCAGGGCGCCGACATCCGCCGCCGGGCGATGCTGGCCGCCGGCCGCCCGGCGCACTGCGCCTTCGAGTTCGTGTACTTCAGCCGGCCCGACAGCAACTGGCTGGGGCACAACGTGCACCACGTCCGCCAGCGCCTCGGTGAGCGCCTGGCCACGGAGTCACCGGTGGACGCCGATGTGGTGGTGCCGGTGCCGGACAGCTCGATCCCGGCGGCGATCGGGTACAGCCACGTCAGTGGCGTGCCGTTCAACGACGGCCTGATCAAGAACCGCTACATCGGGCGGACCTTCATCGAGCCGGCCCAGGCCCAGCGCCAGCGCGGCGTGGCCCTGAAGTTCAACGCGCTGGCCGAGAACCTGGCCGGCAAGCGCGTCGTGATGATCGACGACTCGCTGGTGCGCGGCACCACGGCCGGGCCGCTGGTGAAGCTGGTGCGTGACGCCGGAGCCACCGAGGTCCACCTGCGGATCACCTGCCCACCCATCGTCCATGCCTGCCACTTCGGCGTGGACATGGGCCACGACGGCGACCTGATGGCCGCCCGCCTCACCATCGAGGAGATGCGCCAGTTCATCGGCTGTGACTCGCTGGCCTTCCTCAGCCACGAGGGGATGCTCGAGGCGATCACCGCCGTTGCCGGCGCCGACGGTGCAGGAAACGCCGACTCGCCGCTGTGCACGGCGTGCTTCACCGGCCGCTACCCCATCCCGGTGGAGGACGCCCCGGTGAAGCTGGCCTTCGAGGGGGCGTTGCGCCCGTGACCGAGCGGCGGGTGGTGGTCCTCGGCGCCGGTGGGCGGGAGCACGCCATCGCCTGGGCGTGCGCTCGTCACGGCCACACGGTGCAGATCGTCGATGCGCCCGAGGTACCGGCGTTCCTCGATGCCCTGAACCATGGCACGGCCCACCACCCGGCCCCCGATCTCGTCATCGTCGGCCCGGAGTCACTGCTCGCCGCCGGGGCGGCCGATCGTTGTGCCGCAGCGGGCGTCGCCTGCTTCGGGCCCAGCGCGGCGATGGCCCGGCTGGAGAAGCTCCAAGGGCTACGCCCGGGAGTTGGCCGCGTCGCTCGGCATCCCCGGTCCGTGGTACCGGGTCTACGGGGGCCCCGACGGCGCGGCGGCGGCGGCGCTGGCCGACTGGACCGCCGCGGGCTGCCCGGACATCGTGGTCAAGCAGGACGGGCTGGCCGCCGGCAAGGGCGTCATCGTGCCCGACGACCGGGCCTCCACCGAAGCGGCGCTGCGCACGCTGGGCGCCATGGGACCCATCGTCGTCGAGGAGCGGATGAGCGGCCCGGAGGTCACCCTGCTGGCGGTCTGCGACGGCGTCACCGCCCGGCCGCTGCCCCTGGCCCAGGACCACAAGCGCATCGGGGTGGGCGACACCGGGGCGAACACCGGCGGGATGGGCGCCTACGCCCCGGCGATGCCGCACACCCAGGGCCTCGACCCCGAGGCGCTGACGGCGACGTTCGTTCAACCGATCGTCGACCACTTCGCCGCCGCCGGGACGCCCTACGTCGGGGTGATCTACGCCGGCCTGATGGTCACCGAGGCCGGCCAGGACTCCGGCCAGCCGTGCCGCCTGGTCGAGTACAACTGCCGGTTCGGCGACCCCGAGGCCCAGGCGGTCCTGGCCCTCGTCGAGTCCGACCTGACCGAGATCGCCCTGGCCTGCGTCGAGGGCCGCCTAGCCGGGACGGCGATCGCCACCCGCCCGGGTACGGCCTGCACCGTGGTGGCGGCGGCCGACGGGTACCCGACCGCGCCTCGGCTGGGCGGCGCGGTCGCCCTCGACGGCGAGCCGCTCGGGCCCGGCTCGGTGGAGCTCACCCACGGCGGCGTCACCGCCGTCCTGCACCCATCCGGTGTCGCCTCGGGGGTCACCTCGGGTGGCCGGGTGCTGTCGATCACCGCGGTGGGCGCCGACCTCGCCGAGGCCCGCCGCGCTGCCTACGCGGCGATGGAGCGGGTCCACTTCGACGGCAAGTACGTGCGCCCGGACATCGGCTGGCGGGCCCACGCGGCGGCGATCCGCACCTACGCCGACACCGGCGTCGACATCGACGAAGGCGCCCGGGCCGTGTCCGCCCTCGCCGATGCGGTGCAGGCGACACACGGCCCGGCGGTGCTGCGCGGCATCGGCAGCTTCGGCGGGGCATTCAGCGCCGCGGCGCTGCGCGACCTGGCCGATCCCGTCCTGGTGGGATCCACCGATGGTGTTGGCACCAAGGTGGAACTGGCGGCGCGCGCCGGGCGCTACGCCGGGGTGGGCCGGGACATCGTCAACCACTGCGTCGACGACGTCCTGGTCCAGGGCGCCCGGCCGCTGTTCTTCCTCGACTACATCGCCTCCTCGTCCATCCGCGCCGCCATGGTGGCCGACGTCGTCGGCGGGATGGCCGCGGCCTGCGCCGACGCCGGCTGCGCGCTGCTGGGCGGGGAGACCGCTGAGATGCCCGGCGTCTACCACGACGGGGCCTTCGACATCGCCGGGACCCTGGTGGGGTTGGTGGAACGGGCCGAGCTGCTCCCCCGCCCCGGCGCCGTCATCGCCGGGGACGCCCTGGTCGGCCTGGCCAGCAACGGACCGCACACCAACGGCTACTCGCTGCTGCGCAACCTGTTCGCCTGGCTGCCGCTGGACGCCCAACCCGCCCCGCTGGACCGCCCGCTGATCGACGCCCTGCTCGAACCGCACCGCAGCTATCTCGGCGTGCTCGGGCCGATCCTCGACGATCCGCTCACCAAGGGGAGCATCAAGGCGCTGGCTCACATCACCGGCGGCGGCCTGCCCGAGAACCTGCCGCGGGCCCTGCCCGACGGCCTCGGCGCCGAGGTCGAGCTGGGCTCGTGGCCGGTCCCGCCGCTGTTCCAGCTGGTCCGCCAGGTGGCCACCCTGGATACCGACGAGCTGTACCGGACCGTGAACATGGGCATCGGCATGGTCGCCGTCACCGACCGGCCCACCGAGCTGATCGCCGCCCTGGCGGCGCGGGGTGAACCGAGCTGGATCATCGGCCGCGTGGTCCCCCTCGATCACGGCGGGGATCACGGCGGGGATCACGGCGGGGCGCGGGTGACGCTGCGATGACCGGCGTCGCCGTGCTGGCCAGCGGCGCCGGCTCCAATCTGCAGGCCATCGTCGACGCCTGCGATCCGGGGCGCGGCGGCGACCTCGCCCGGCGGGCCATGCACGTCTGCGTCGTCGTGTCCGACCGCGGCGAGGCCGGCGCTTTGGAGCGAGCACGCGCCGCCGGCATCCCGGCCATCGCCCTACCCCGGAACCCCGGCGAACCCCGCCAGGACTACGACGCCCGCCTCGCTGCCGCGGTGGCGCCGTCCGCGCCCGACTGGATCGTCCTGGCCGGGTTCATGCGCCTGCTGTCCATGTCGTTCCTCGGTCGGTTCCCCAAGCGGGTCGTCAACCTGCATCCGGCGCTGCCCGGCGAGTTCCCGGGCACCCAGGCCATCGAGCGGGCGCTCGCCGAGGCCCACCGCGGCCTGCGCGACCACACCGGGGTGATGGTCCACCTGGTCCCCGACGAAGGCGTCGACAACGGCCCGGTGCTGAACATGGTCACCGTGCCCATCCAGCCGGGCGACACGCTCGACACCCTCACCACCCGCGTCCACGCCGCCGAGCACCAGCTGCTGGTCGCCACGCTGGCGATGCTCGCCACACCCGCTGCCACACAGGAGGATCATGCCCAGCCACGATGACGCAACCAGGGGCGAGTTCTTCGACCGCTTCGAAGCGCTGACCTTCGACGACGTGGTCGTCGTCCCCGGATACTCCACCACCCTGCCCGATGCGGTCGACGTGCGCACCCGCCTGGCCGGCGACGTCCACCTCAACATCCCGCTGGTCTCGGCGGCGATGGACAAGGTGACCGAGGCACGGATGGCCATCGCCATGGCCCGCCAGGGGGGCATCGGCGTCATCCACCGCAACCTGCCCGTCGCCGACCAGGCCGCCGAGGTCCAGCGGGTCAAACGCTCCGAGAGCGGGATGATCACCGATCCGGTGACGCTCGGTCCGGACGCCGTGGTGGCCGAGGCCGAAGCGCTGATGGCCCGGTACCACTTCAGCGGCGTCCCGATCGTCGACGACGACAACCGCCTGGTGGGCATCCTCACCAACCGCGACCTGCGGTTCACCTCCCCCGCCGACCTGTCCCGCCCGGTCACCGAGTTCATGACCGGGGCGGCGGGGCGCGGGCTGATCACCGCGCCGGTGGGCACCTCGCTGGATCAGGCAAAGGCGCTCCTGCAGCAGTACCGGATCGAGAAGCTGCCGCTGGTGGACGACGACGGCCGCCTCGCCGGGCTGATCACGGTCAAGGACATCCAGAAGCGCCAGGACTTCCCCAACGCCGCCTACGACCGCCACGGCCGGTTGCTGGTGGCCGCTGCCGTCGGTGTGGGCCCCGACGCCGAAAAGCGCGCCGACGCGCTGATCGCCACCGGTGTCGACGTGTTGGCCATCGACACCGCCCACGGGCACTCGGCCGGGGTGATCGAGACCATCCGGGCGTTGAAGAGCGCCTGGCCGGACGTGCCGGTCATGGCCGGCAACGTGGTCACCGAGGAGGGCGTCGAGGCCCTGGCCGACGCCGGCGCCGACGGGGTCAAGGTGGGGGTCGGGGCCGGTTCGATCTGCACCACCCGGGTCATCAGTGGGGCGGGGATGCCACAACTGTCGGCCGTCTACTTCGCCAGCCGGGCCGGTGCGCGCCGCGGCGTGCCGATCATCGCCGACGGTGGCGTCGCCTACTCCGGCGACATCGTCAAGGCCATCGCCGCCGGGGCCACCGCGGTGATGCTCGGGTCACTCCTGGCCGGTACCGACGAGAGCCCCGGCGAGCTGGAGCTGTTCGAGGGCCGGCGGTACAAGAGCTACCGGGGAATGGGCTCGCTGGGGGCGATGCAGGGACTCGGCGCCGACCGGTACGCCTCCGGCCAGGGATCGGCGCTCGCCGCCACCAGCAACAAGCTGGTCCCCGAGGGCATCGAGGGGCGCGTGCCGTATGCGGGCACGGTGGGCGAGGTGGTCCACCAGTTGGTGGGCGGCCTGCGCAGTGGCATGGGCTACGCCGGCGCCGCCGATCTGGCTGCGCTGCGCACGGGCGCCCGGTTCATCCGCGTCACCACGGCCGGGCGGGAGGAGAGCCACCCACACGACGTGACGATCACCAAGGAAGCGCCGAACTACCAGCGATCGTGACCCGGCCGGGTCTACGCTGGCTGTCGTGTCCACACCTGACTTCGACCAGGCCGGTGCGTCGGCCCGGCTGCGCGCCGACCTGGCCCACGCCATCGAGCAGCGCGCCCACCTGGAGCGGGAGTACGCGGAGTGTCTGAGCAACCCCGACGTCCTCCAGGAGGATCGTGACTCGGTGCGCACCCTGCTCGAGGGCGCCCGCGGCACCGTCGAGGCCGCCGAGCACGCCCTGCGGCGCGCCGAGTCCGGCCAGTACGGCGTGTGCCAGAGCTGCGGCAAGCCCATCGGTGAGGCCCGGCTGGAAGCCCTACCGGACACCACCACGTGCGTCCACTGCAGCTAACCGGCGCGTGCAGCGCGTTCATCGACCTCGAGCAGGACCTCGGCCAGGACCTCGGCCAGGACGTCGACCCGGACAGCGCTGCTCGAGCTGTTCGAGCAGCGCGGCTGGGGTGACGGGCTCCCGCTGGTCGCGCCCACCGAGGCCCGCGTCGAGGCGATGCTGGCCGCCGGGGCGCCCGGCTGTGACCCCGACGAGGTCGTGGCTGTTCTCGAGCCGCGCCGCGGGGTGGCCACCCGCCGGCTGATCGCGGTCAACGCCGTCCTCGCCGGGTGCCGCCCGGCGCAGCTCCCGGTCCTGGTCAGTGCGGTGCGGGCGATCGCCCGACCGGAGGTCAACCTGCGCGGTGTCACGGCGACCACCCATCCCGTCGCACCGCTGCTCATCGTCCACGGTGACGTCGTCGAGACCGCCGGATACCGCTACGGGACCGGCGCCTTCGGGCCGGGCAATCGGGCCAATGCCACCACCGGCAGGGCCCTGCGGCTGATCCTGGTCCACATCGGCGGGGCCACGGTGGGTGACGGTGACGCGTCCACCCAGGGCGGTCCGGCCAAGTACGGGTTCTGCGGCGCGGAGCACCTCGCCGCGTCGCCATGGGGTGGCCTGGCCGCCAGCCGCGGCGTGACCACCCCGTCCGCCGTCACCGTCCACTTCGGCGAGGGCCCGCACAACGTCCACGACATGGAGACCGGCGAGCCCGATCTGCTCCTCGACAAGCTGGCCTCGGCAATGACCACGCTCGGCCAGAACAACGCCTGCATCAGCCAGGGTGAATACGTCGCGGCGCTGTGCCCGGAGCACGCCGCGGTGCTCGCCGGCGGCTCGCCGGGTCACCCGGAGCGATCCCGCGGGGACATCGCCACCGCGCTGTGGGAGCGGGCCAGGCATCCGGCCTGGTTGCTGCGCCGGCACTTCGCCTCGGTGGCCTGGGCCGACTGGATGGTCGCCGCCGACGACGCCGAGCTGTTGCCGATGACCGAATCACCTGACAACCTGCGACTTCGGGAGAGCCGCCGGAATTGAGCTTGTGCGCGATTTGATTCATGTTGTTGCCGATGGTGCCGAGGTCGGCGTAGGTCGAACGATTGATGGCCGGGATCGCGGGCGGTGGCGTTGGGATCGGGCGACCGAGGATCGCGTCCCGAACGAGCCGGGAGACCGGCAGGCGCAGGCGGGCGGCGATGTCGCGAATCGCGGTTTCGTCGTCCGGCGAAATCGAAATTTTCAGGTAATTTTTGCTAGGCATCACGCTCTCCGGAAATCAGAAATCAGGCCGCCGCCAGCGGAAATCGAACGAAGTGAGTAACCGGGGCGACCGCAGGGAGCTCCCGGAGGCGTCGGGGGGCACCCCGACATAGCTCGCTATGTTGAAAAATTCGATTTCGCACACATTGATTAATTGATTTCATTTCAATTCCCTTTCGCCACCAAACCCAAGCCGATCAAGACAGTTACACAGATTCCAGATGACTACTTCTCTTCTTCACCAGCCGAATACGCCGATTCGGTTTCGCTGCCAGCTCCCCGGAATCGCCCGCCCCACCTGAAGTTTCACTGATTACAAGATCAGCGACTTCGGCAGCCAGGGAGACCGAATGCAGGTCGATTTCCAGCGCGGCGGAGACTGCATTCTCTGCAAAATCGCCGGCTGATTTCGTTTCCGGAGTCTCTGTGTCGCCTTGTGCCACAAGGGTTTCCGGCAAGGCACCATCAGGCGATGACAACGATTCCGGTTCCATGTAATCGACGGTTGGCGAACCTGCGTCATCGATGTAATCGGTTTTGAGCTCTGGCGATTCGCAGCGCGGTGCGGGTGCGCTAAGCGATTCGCAGGGTGTCGGCGGCGTGTCTCCGCACGCGGCCGGGGTTTCCGACAGGTCTGCAAGCAGGAGATTCAGCGATTCGGATTCCATGTGTTCCGCTGGCGGCGCGGTGGAGGGTTCCGGAGACACAGCGATGACCGTAGGCGATGCGGAGTCTGCGGGCTTCACGGTCGCCGTCGATGTCGGGGTGATCACATTGAAATCCGGGTTCGCGATAAACGGTTCGCGCAACCTTGGCAAGTTGACCAACGGGAAAAGCACGCGGGCGGGATCGGTTCCGATACCCTGGACGATGGCCCGGATGCCCTTCGGCGTCGGCCCCAGCCCGGACAGGTCTTCTTGGGAAACGACCGGCCGATCTTCGCGCTGCCAGCTCGCCGACGATGACGAACCGGCGGCGGTTCCGGCGCGTTCTGAATTCGAAGTGGAAGACATGGGCAAGAGGACTTTGCGAGTGCCGATTTCGCGCTGCACAAGCTCAACGTCATCGGCGCCTGCGGTGCGGGCGAAGCACTTCGTTCCGATCATCGCGAGCCAGGCCGACATGTCGTCTTTACCCCAGGTCTTTCTAATCTGCGCGAGTGACTGAGTGCCCAGGATCACGCTGCACCCTTTCGATCGCCCGATTTCGATGAACTTCTCGAAGCCTTGAATTTTCGGCAGCTGCGCGAATTCATCGATGACCACAGCATTCTTGCGAGTCGGCGATTCTTTGTAACTCGGCGAAGCGGTCAGGAGCGCCAAGCGGGTCAAAATCGCGCTGATGTAGGCGCCGGAGAGCGCCGAAAATTCCGCGCTGCTCTGGATGATCACGACTTGCGGGCCAGGCTTTCCGGACCACCAATCAACAAAACTGAATCTCTGTGTCACGCTTCCCCATGCACCCGCCAGCTCGGCCACGGGCAGCAGAAATGCGGACAAGTTCATGAGAATTGAGCCGGTGGTCTTCGACTCCGCATCTTCGAGCAGCCGCACCGCCGGCGGGTAGAACTCGCGGGCGGTCGAATACAGTTCGTCGACTTCGCCGGTGACTTCGGAATACAGGTCTGCCCACGTCCACTCGCCCGATCGCGTCGCGATCAGCTTGCATAGCGCGGCGATCAGGACCGCCCGCGAAGCGTTTGACCAGAGCGGATCTTTGCTATCAGGAATCAACGCGCCGGCCAGGGCGACGGCATGCCCGCGCGACGGCGTGTCCCGCGCAACGTCCCATGCGTGCCCGGAGTGCCAGGGCGCGAGGACGAGTGGATTTTTCATGACCTGCGAATAGTCACCCTTCGGGCCATCGACTATCAAAACCCGGTGGCGACTGGCGATCAGGCCACCGAGGAAGCTCAAAATCATCTGCGTTTTCCCGCCGCCGATTGACCCAAGAACTAGGACGCTGCGGCGGATACGGTCGCGGTGCCAGGGGATGCCGGCGGCGCTAAAAAGCAGGTCGGATAGCCGGGATTCAGGCTTGAGCGCGCCGGCCAGGGCAGCAGCGCCGTGTCGCAACTGGGCGCCCTCGGCGTGCACGATGGCGGCACGCGGGCGGCTGGTGGCCCACGCCGCCAGTACGGCAAAGAAAATAGAAATAACGACGGCGATCGCTTCGGCGATCTGAAGTTTGACCGGCCACACGGCGACCGGCGGCAGGCGACCGCGCAGCGCCGCCAGGATGAAATTTCCGGTCGTGTACTCCCCACCCCCTGGCGAACCCCATGGCCCGCTCAAAGAGAAGGCCAGGGGCACGCCGAGTATCGCGCCTGCGACCAGTGCGGCGGCGCCGACCGCGAGGCCGGCAGACCAATCAGGGCGCGGGAGAGGGGAAGCGGGGGTCATTTTTCGAAGTTGATAAGCAACCGCTCGATCTCAAGAGCCGCGTCCGCCTGCGCGATTGCAAGCGCCTCTTGCGCGTTCTCCAGGTTCCGCTCGGCCTCGAATTCAGCCCGAAAAGCATCTCGGAGACTCTTGAGTCGCGCGGCCATGTCTTCAAATTCGATTTTCATGGTCGCCTCACGCCGCCTCTGCGGCGAACTCATCCAGCCGCTTCTCCAGCCGCGCGATGGCGGCGGCGATGTCGTTCATCGAGGCGCCTGAGACCGAGGCAGCGCAAGCAGCCCGCACAGCGTCGGCCACGGTGGTTTTCTTCTCTTCTGCGGCCTGCTCCATGGCCAAAAACAGCGAGTCCGGCAGGCGGACGGTCAGGGCTTTTTGTGTCATTTTTTGACTCCTTGGAAATTTAGAAATGTGCATGTTTTGCACTGTTGCATATTCTACATTAAAAACTACTTTTCGTCAAGCTTTACAGTCACTTGCAGTCTGTGTAATCAGCGTGTCCGTAACACATATGTTCTACGAACCACGTTTATTAACGAATACATTGAAAACACGGCTGATTACACAGATTCATAGTTTGTGATGGGTATGTTCTACGGACAGAAAACGCACCGGCGTAAGCTGCGTGTCTCGAATCGGCGTGTCTTGCGGGTGTGACAAATGTCACGGTCAAGAGCAGAAATTTTCTTTCCAGTGCCGCCGGCCGGCGGCATCTGCGCCAGGGATTGAAGCCGGAGGTCGAGCCCCCCCCGGGGGCTCGATGCCGCCGCACGAAAGCCCAGCCGGCGACATCGCCGGGGCGCCCATGGCCGTCAAACTAAAACCCCAAAGAATCGATTAGAGGCGTTCAGAGCCGTTTTCCCGACCCCGGGTGACCTCGCCCCTCTCCGCCACCCAGAAAACCGCACCACGGGGCTACAAATGACCCTGCCGGGGATTTGCCTGAAGTCCGGCCTTCCCGCTCCACGCCTCCCCTGCTTCCCGCCTCCCCTCCACCTCCCCACCCCGAAATTTCCGCTATGAGATGTTGAACTCATAGTTGTTACGCCTGTTCCCCCTTTCGCCGGCCCAGTCTTTTGACTTTGCTTTTAGAAGATTCTCGAAGAGAACCAGGTCCACGGGCGTTGCCATTACATGGCTGGTGACTCACCCCTGATTTCGCGCATCCAACGGGCGGCTTTCGACTGAGAAATCCCGACCGCCTTGGCGACTTTCCGAGTCGACAATTCTTGTCGCGCGAGTTCAGCCACCCTCGCCCATAAATCGCTTTCGCGAATTGCGATTTGCTGCTGCCGACCCCGAATCTCCCCCCGGCGTTTCTGACGCTCCGAGAGCCCAGGCTTTGTTATTTTCGTGAGTGCACGCTTTTCTGCTCGACTCATACCTTCTGTTACTTCTGCTTTCAGTCGCTTGTTTGTGTATTTGTACAGTTTCGACCGTTCCGACACGTCTTTCGCTAGCCGATCCTGCATTTGAGCAATTTCGCGGTTCGACAGCCCAGCCCGGCATTCCCGGCATGATTTCCGTCGCGAGCGCGTGAATTTCGCCGGGCATTTCGCGCGGGTCGGCGACCGACCAGCCGATGGCATTGCACATGATGAACAAGACCCGCTGGCGGTACTCGGGAGGCACGCCGGCAGGCCAGCACCGCTTACACCATTCTCGGATCTCGGCGAGCCGGCGCCACCAGAGTTTCGATCCCTCGCTTCCATACGCGAACCTCTCAACCCGCCGCCGCCGCGCTTCGTGGCATTCGTCGCGCGTCAGCGGTAGCAGCCGTTCGCAAAGCTGCTCGAAGTCGCCCCGCTCGCCCACGGCAAGCACCCGGCCGGCAGGAATCATCTGTGTGATGCGCGTTTCGGCAACGGCGCCAAGGGGCGCTAGGAGGCGCGTGAATTCGTGCTGTAACGCTTGCCAGCGCGGCGCGGCTTGGCGCGGAAGGTGGCCATGTGCGACCGTGATGCGGAGGCCATCACCAGCGGCGGCGATCGTGGCTTTCGCCGAGATCCCGGCACGCTCGATCAGTTCAGCGGCGACAGCGGAAGGGTCGCGGCTGCGTTGCCATGCATGCGGAATGCGGCCAGGCGCGGCTGGGCGAAGCTCGGTGGAGACTGCCGAGAGGCCGATCAGCTCAGTGATTGTTCGCTGCCGACCGACCGTGAATCGCGCGAGCGAGAACCGGAGATCCGGCGACTCCAGCCGCCAGCCGGCAGCCTGGTCGCCGCGCTCGATTTGCTCGTGGGTGCAGTAGTAGTCGGTGCTTTCTCGATCCGCAAGACAGATCAAGCCTTCGCCGCCACCGTGAACGGCGAGCACTGCGGAAGTGGAATCCATTGGGTCTCCTTGACGAGACCCGATAGCGATTTGCTATTAGCGCTTGAAGTGTGATAGAATGCTGTTGTCGAGTGCAGCATCCCCATGCCCGGCGCGGTTCTGGCAAACCGCGACCGGGTTTTTATTTATTGGATTGTTGGGCGAGTTTGCGGGGGCGGCCGCGACCGCGTTTGACCACGGGGGCAGCGACTACAGCCGGCCCGGACTCCACGGGGGCGGCGGCCGAGCTTGCGGTGCCTGGGCGCGCTGCGCGATCTCTGACAGAAACTCTTGCAGATCGCGAACCGGATAGACCACTTTTCCGCCTAGGCGGACGAATGGAATACCACCTAGGCCACCGTTAGTGCGATCACGACACAATGCCGTAACAGACAGGCCTAGCGCCTCGGCGGCGTCTTTCGGTGTTAAAGCAAGGCGAATTGGGGAAGCCGAAATTGTGGACAGCATGGCGAGTTCTCTCGAATTCGCGGATGCCTGTCGTGCGCTGTTTGCCTGGCCCCGTCAATGACGGTATTCGTTTGGTGATGGTACCACCGGCTGCCCAGCCGCCCGATTTACTCTAAGTACGTTTAGTGCCGCGTCGGATTCCGCTTCCCGACCGTCCGATCTAAACATCGTCGCTCGGGTTTCGGCGCACCCCGTAGCAATTCAGATCAATATATCAGAAAACTTCGGACGGTCAAGTTTTCGATGAAACCCAAAAAGATAAGCCGCCCGGAGGCGGCTTATCGTGTTTCCAGAACGGCGCCTGCGGTATCCTTTCGGAATTCCGTATCCGGTTTCCCGGATTCCCCGTTCGAGTGGTATTGTTCGGCCCCACTCTCCGCTTCGATGCCGCGCTATCAAGGCCGATCAGCGGGCATATCATCTTCGGACGCCCGTAATATAGCTCCACCGACCCAAAATTGCAATGCCCACCTTTACCCGTCAAGGAGATCAGCCGTGGCACCTATGGCTAGTCAACGAATCCCCGAGACTTTCGACTTTCCCCGGAGGATCCTCGCAGGACTCGCCGATCCACTACCGATACGGCTGAAAGTGGGGAATATCGCCTATGGTGAAGCCCACATATGGAAGCGCCACGGACATTGGGTAAAGCGAACCGGATTGAGTGTCCCATCGCTTGTCTACGAGAAACTCGGGCACTCCGGACCAATTTACAACACCGAGGGTGATGGAAAGTTGAAAGTTAGCCTACGCCTGTCGCCATCGGCGCTACTGGTGCTGGAACTGATTGAGCGCGGTTCCTTCCACTTTTCAGTTACCTCACTTTACGCCCATCCTGCCCACTTGGACGGACAGATAATTGGCCGCTATCCAGGGCGCAGATAAGACTACCCGAGCTTCTGCGCCAATTTCTCTGCTTGCAAGTGGGTGTATCGTTTGAGCATCTGAAGCGTCTTGTGACCAGACACCGCAGCGAGCTCAATGACATTGAAGTCGCCACGCTCGGCCAGACGGGAAAGCGCTTCATGGCGGAGATCATGCCAGGTGAAGTTTTTGATCCCGGCGCGGTCGCGCGCATACATAAACGCATGGTAGAGCGTCAAGCGGGCGACTGGCAGGACCGGCCCCTTAATCGTTTTGGGCAAGCCTTTTAGAACCGCCACCGCTTTGCTGGACAGCGGCACGGCGCGGACCTCTTCGTTTTTAATCCTGTCCGGATCGCTCAGCATGATGAACTTGCGTTTGAGATCGACATCGCGCCATGTGACTTGCAGAAGTTCGCCTTGTCGCATGGCGGTCTCTACAGATAACTGAAACGCGGCGGAAATGTATGGGTTACGCGAGGCATCAATCTCGACGGTCAGGCTTCGTCCACTCATCGTCAGTGAGTCGCCGGTTCCGGCCCTTGCCCTCGGTGGGCTTGCGTATCTTGTCGACGGGGTTTCCACGCGGCAGCGCGATGTCGCACTCAGTCTGCGCAAAATCCAGCACCTTCGAAAGCATGTAGATTTCCTTGCGGACTGTGCTTTCGGCGACTGCTTTGCGATCGGCGCCGCCTGCGAGCCTGCTATCGCGAAACGCGGCAATCAGTTTCGCGTCGATTGCCGCAAGGCTGTACTTGCCCATGGCATCATTCAGCCGATCGAGTTGAAACCGCCATGCCTCCTTTTCATCAGCCCGCTTGCGGTAATGAAACGGGGCGAACTCTTTTTTGAAGCGCTTGATGATGTCCCCTAGAGTCGTACGCTCCGCGTCGCTAGTGCTTTGGAATACGCCGCGCTTCATGCTTGCTTCGACATCGCGGCCCAGTCAACCGCGTCGGTCTTATTGTCAAACGTTCTTGACTGTTGGGGATGGCCCTTCCGCCGCACAATCGCCTGGTGAAGCCCCGATGGAACCGTCCGAATATGAGCCATGTTTTTCCCGTAGTGTGATGTAATTGTGATGGAAAATACTATATCACAACACACAACGCCACAAGAACCTCGTGGTTAACATGTTTTATAAAATAAAAATAACACGCCTGGAAAGCGTGTTTAGGATAATATCCTAACGAGGGTTCGAATCCCTCCCTCTCCGCCAGCTATCAACATATCAAGCCCATGATTCTGTGGGCTTTTTTGTTTTTATAGCATTTTTGACTATCAATTTGACTATCAATATAGTAGATCAGTTGGCCGAGTCAGCGCCGCCCCACCAGCGCCGACTCTCGAGAATACCGATGTAGCCCGGTCTTGGGGCACACCTGCAAAAATCGCTGCCGCTTAGAAAGCTACTTTGCTAACGGGTGCTACCGGTATCAGCGTTTTCAACCTTTCCATCAAGGAAAGAGCCGGTCCCATTTTATTGGACAGCAAGAACCGGCCCCGTTTGATTGGACAGAGTTTCCACGGCGATAAGTGGAGCCCTGCGGTGTAGCGTTATCCACGGTGCGGCCTGCCGAAGGTCCCTCTAGACCGTAGGCGGGCTGCGCGGTGGGTAACGCGGTCATCGATGCTGCGATCCTCTCCTGCGGCAAGCCGGCGAAGCAGTCGATGGCCAGCGCATTGGAGACACGCAGCGGTGCATTTTTATGGTGGTGCGCCAATGAAAGGAGCAATCGGGTATCGCTCACGCGGCGCCGATTTCTAGGGGATACCGTTCCGGAAGCAGATTATCTCGTCAAGCAAATGATTTGAACGGAGTCGAATTTGGATCAGATCTGCTTTCCCCTCACCTATTAGATCGTTGGCCCGCTTAGCGATGGTAACGTCAGCCAGAACTCGGTTTCCATCGACCAGCAACAACTCGCGCCGAACCGGACCTCCGCCTTCATGTCCACGACGAGCAATGCCCACGGCAGCACCATTCAGGGCAGCGGGCCCGATGCGGGGGTCTTCCGTTACCAGGCCACCTTGAGCCGGCTGGCCACGACCTTCACCTTCAGCGAGCGCCAGGCAACCATCCCTTTCAGAAAACGCCCGCGAATCGGAAACCCTTGCCAGGACCGAACGCGATTCGATGCAGCGCAGCCAGTCGGCCGCCCTTACCAATGCACTCGGCATCCAGGACAGTTTCGACCGCTCACAACAACGCTCAGGCGCAAGCACCACGTCCGATGGCGGATCCGACGGCTCGACGCAGCTCCAGAAACTGAACTCGGTGGCCCGCGAGGTCAACCGGCGGCTGGGATTAGGGTGAAGACTCGATCGTCGGCAAGAGCGTCGCCGCATCGGCCTCCGTAGGAGTAATGATCCCTCTCACCCAGATTGGTTAGCGGATTCCGGACGAGGGTAAGCATGTTGGAGACCAGCAAAAACTCCAAAGCACCTACGACTACGCACGCAAGGCCGTTGAGACATCGCAGTTGTCGGAAGCCACCACTCTGGTCAAGGAGTTCCGATCCTCGGATGCTTATCTGACCGAAGAATGGCGAGTAGTCCTTGTTGTCCAGTGGTGCGAAGACTTCACCCACCGTTTTGGCGCCCTTGCCCTCGGCAGCAGACTTGAAGGCCGCGAGACGGTACTTCAACCATCTCGTAGTCCGGGCCCAGGTAGAACACATTAGCGTTAGGCTTGGTCGCGGCCATCCAGTCAGCCAGCGCTGCCGACTGCATGCCGGCGCGCGCATTGACGCGGAACACATTCGCAGAGCACTTGTCCGAAGTGATCGAGTCGGCAAAGGACACGGTTGTGGCGATCAGCCGATTGTTGCGCTCGGCTAGAGGTACTGACAGTTGCCAATGATCTTGCGAAGTCCGACCAGATCCCTGCGCTGATTGATCACGTGGTGGAAAAATTCGGCACTATCGACATCCTGGTGAACAACACGCCGGCGCGACCTGGGGTTCCCCGGCCGAGGATCATCCTGCCGAGGCATGGAACAAGGTCATGAATCTCAACATCAATGCCGTCTCCTGCTGACCCAGGCGGTGGCCAGGCGCTGCATGATCCCAAGCAAATTCGGCAAAATCATCAACATCTCGTCTGTCGCCGGCTTGGCCGGTGGTTCGGTCGGAACGACGACCATTGCCTACTGCACGAGCAAGGGCGCGGTGCTCGATTTTACCCGTGCGCTCGCCTCCGAGTGGGGGAAGTACAACATCAATGTGAATGCCGTCTGCCCGGGCTACTTTCCAACCAAGATGACCTTTGGGCATCTTGAAAAAGTCGGCGAAGCGCTGATCGCTGCCACGCCGCTGCATCGTCTGGGCGGCAAGGATGACATCAAGGGCGTCGTAGCGTTCCTCTGGCAGCCGAAGCCTCGCGCCACGTCACCGGCCAATACGTGGCGGTCGACGGCGGGGCGAGCATCGCCGTCTGATCAATGGATACCGAACGCCCCGAAGCAACGCAGTTCGTCGCCGAGGTCCGGCGTGCGGCCGAAGAGGCGTTCGACTCCGGCCTGTATTGCGCCGAGGCGGTGGTGAGTGCCCTGGCCAAGGCGCAGGACATCGAATGGACTGATCCCAAAGATGGCGACAGCCTTCTGCGGTGGCATGTCGCTTACCTGCGGACCTTGCGGCGCGCTGACCGGCGCCGTCATGGGACTCAGCCTGTCGCTGGGTCGCAGCGACAGGCGCAGTCCGCCGAGGCGTCCTATGCAGCGACACAGGAACTGGTTCAAGTGTTTGAAAACGAGTTCGGCGGTCGCAACTGCGAACAATTGCTCGGTTGCGACATCAGCACGCCAGAAGGGCAGCTCATGTTCGGCAAACAAGAGTTGCACACCCGCTGCGAACGCTACACGTCAGAGCAGCGGAAATCGCTGCGACGTTGTTAGCCAAGAATACGGGTTAACGATGCGTTCCAAGGCATCGCCGCGTCTTCATCGAAGCATTGCTGGCCTGACAATGCGACGTGCCAATTGATTTCGCTGCCATCCAAGCCCTGGAAGAAGGTGCGTATGGAAGCGTTGGCCGGCAATGACTACCGCATCATCTTCCTGACCGAAATGCCAACCGAGGCGGAGTTCCTTGAGGCTATTGAAAAAGAGCATCCGGCCCAGCCTCGGTGCTCGCGACGAACTCGGTACGCCGGACTGGGCATCGCGCAGCGTCAAGCTGACGACCCTCGATTTGCCGAATTTCAAGCGCAACATGGTCTATGCCTGCGTGATGATCGAACTCCAATGAGCGATCCGGTCTGCACGCCTTCGCCCGGCGCAGCGTCCGCGCAGTCCAATTCGCGCGTCAACATTGCCGGCGGACTGCGTTACGGCCACGACGTTACCAGCATGTGCCCACAGTGCCTGCTGACAATCCCTGGCAGGGTGCTGTCTACGCCGGCTGGCGTCGTCATGCGCAAGACCTGCCCCGAGCACGGTGTTTTCCGACAGCCTCATTGCCACCGATATGCAGTCAGCTCTGAGGCGCATCCGGCGCTCGCCGCGGCTACCGTGAAGCTGCCGGCACGAGTTGCAAACGTGCCCGAGGCGAAGGGGTGTCCGGACGATTGTGGCCTTTGTCCTGCACACGACCAGCATACCTGCCTGGCAATAGTCGAAATCACTGAACGCTGCAATCTGCCTTGCCCGGTGTGCCTGGCCGACGCCACCGCCAAGGGGACCGAACTGAGTCTCCAACAGATTCTCGGCGCATTGCAGACCTTGATCGACACCGAGGGCCAGCCCGTGCCACTGCAGTTCGCCGGCGGCGGAACCGACGTTGCACCGGGAACTCCTGCATATCGTGCGCGGGGCCCGCGCGCTGGGCTTCAGCAAGATGGAGATCGACAGCAATGGCCTGCTGCTCGCCCGCGATGCACGTTTGGCCATCGAATTGCGCGCGGCGGGCCTGACCGGCGTCTACCTGCAGATGGACGGCCTTGGAGCGGCGGAAAACGAATTCATTCGCGGTCGCGATCTTCGTGCCGAAAAGCTGCAAGCCATCGCCCACTGCCGTGACGCCGGCCTGCAGGTGGTGTTGTCGGTGACCGTGGTGCCTGGCGTCAATGACATGGCACTGTGGTCCCTGATACGGTTTGCCGCCGAACAGCACCTCACCGGCATCAACTTCCAGCCGGTAGTGCTGTCCGGACGGTATCCGCGCGAACTCGACCAGGGTCACCGGCGCTTGACCGCCACCCACTTCATGCGTGCGATCGAAAGGCAGAGCGAGGGGCAGTTACGGGCCACCGACATGATGCCTATGTCCTGCTCCGATCCGCGCTGCGGCCTGTTCGCCTACATTGTTGTAGACAAGGATGGCCAGTTGCTTCCACTCAACCGGCTGGTCGGAGACGAGCGACTGCGCCAGCATGTGGCAGACATGAGCGACTGGGATGTGCTGCTTCGCCAACTTGGCTGCGACAGCGCCAGCTGCGGTTGTGGCGATGGCAAGGACGATGCAAGGGAAAAGCTGGCCGACTTGCTCGACGGTGTCGAGTTTTTTTCGGTCGGTTTTCACGGCATGATGGACGCTCTCTGCTTCGACCAGGAGCGGGCGCGCCGCTGCTGCGCTGCACAAGCTTACGGCCGATGGCCGGCTCATGCCGTTTTGCCTCTACAACATGAAATATCGGCCCCAAGAGGGTGCGCCGGGCGCTTGCGGAAGTGAATCGTGAGCGTAGCGGAACTCATCAGCCAACAGCCGAATGCTTCGCCGCAGGCGCGAAGCGATCTATTACGCCAAGAAGTGCGACGGACATACTCACTCGCCGCCGCTAAGGCGGGAGTCGTTGATTCCGAACGAACATGCACCACCTGCACGCCGCACAGCGGCCTCGGTTGCGGCAGTCCCACAGCGCTTGCCAGGCTCTCGCCGGGCGAAAGGGTCCTGGACCTGGGCAGTGGTGCCGGCTTCGACTGCCTAGCTGCAGCCGTCGAGGTCGGCATTAGTGGCCGGGTCGTCGGAGTCGACATGACACTCGCAATGGTTCGCCTTTCCCGTCGCCATGCCGCCGACGCTGGCGTCGCGATCGGTACACTTCCTGCAAGCCGAGATTGAGTGTCTTCCGTTTTGCGACGGCCAGCTTCGACGTTGTCATTTCGAACTGCGTGATCAATCTCTGTACCGACAAGCAGCGAGTATTGACAGAGGCCTGCCGCGTTCTCACCCCGGGCGGGCGGCTGGCCGTGGCCGACATCGTCGCTGTAGCGCC
>JBAOHQ010000008.1:0-847478 GCA_037045185.1 Ilumatobacteraceae bacterium | reverse complement strand
AATCACCGGACTCGATGCGTTTGTCATCGGGGCGCCGATCCGCCGCCTCGACGGCTTTGCGGAAATCCCTCAGCGGACGCAGCAGCAGGCGCGACCCCAGCCAACCCAGCGGGATGCTGCACAGCAGGCTGGCGAAAAGCACCATGCCGGAGGCAAGTGCGTAGTCCCTGAGGAATGCCTGTTGGAATGTTTGGAACTCCCCGCGCTGGAAGATCCACAAGCCGGCGAGCCTGCGCGAGTACCTAGTCAAGGGCTTCACGCTGGATGATGAGCGGCTAAAAACCCGCCGGTCGCCGGATCGACCAGTGCCAGACCGTTTCGAAGAGTTGCTGGATCGCATCCGCGACATCCGAGCTAGCGAGCGCCGGATGTATCTGCGGGTGCACGATATTTTTTCAATGGCAGCTGATTACTCCCCCTCGCTGCCGGAAACCACTCAGTTTTTCAGGTTTATCCAAAATAAGCTGCACTTCGCCGTCACCGGCAAGACCGCTGCTGAACTGATCGCTGAGCGTGCCGACAGCAGCCTTCCGAAATATGGGGCTGATGACATGGGAATCGGGTGATTTGCGTATCAGGTATTGGAGCGAGAAGCGGATTCTCGGCGCTGATGGCAGATACATTGCCTTGTTTAGATAGAGCTTACTCAGAAATTCAGCGATCAGATATGCGCTACCAAGTAAGAATTCCGGTTTGAGATGAACTGGCAGGCGTGCGCAAACGGAATTTCTCTGGGTATGCACTTTTTTGTCACCCAAAATACTATTCTGACAGCAAGATTTTTTAGATAAATAAAAACCCGCACCAAGATGAGCAGGTTCATAACCAGGAAGATACTATTAATCCATGCGGCAGACGTATCAGCGCGCTTGGCTCGAATATTGTTGAGCCGATAACCATACTTTCCTTGGCCAAACTTTCCTTCAATTGGAATGCGTTCGCGATATTCCTGCCGGCGTTGTGCTTTCAGGCGATTGATCTCATCTTTGTTTTCAGGTGTACTCTTTGGCGGACGTCCCAGTGGTTTTCCTGAGAAGCGGATGTGCTTGCGTTCCAGATAGCTGCGATTATCACGTGAACCATATAGCGTGTCGGCAATGACGACTTCTGGATAATAGCCGTAACGCTTTTTGTAGGCTTCAACTTGCGCTTCAAGATCATGGCCTTCATGTTGCGCATCCCAGTGCAGCTTGTCGACATGCGCCAATCCTTTGTCTGTCAGACTCACGCTTATTTTGGCGCCAAATTCCACTGCCTTGCCTTGCTTTCCCCTGATAATGGGCCGAAGATACGGCTGACTGATACTGACAATGCGATCATCACAGCGTCTGGTGTTGGTTTTGTACATTGCATAATGTTGTTGGTACAGATGGGGTAATACCCAGTAGCGGCGTAACAACCCATTGGGTAACGGTATGGGTGTGCCAAGCGGATATTCCGTCAGCATCGCTTCAATATGATTTAAATTCCGCTGCAGGAATTGCAATTGCTGCCTGATACCGGCACGGCGTTTTCTGTTGGATGGCCGTCTCAGCTTGACCAGGCTGAGATAAGCTTTTCTGGCAATCTCGCGATAAGTGCGCGGCTTCTTTCTCTGTGCCCGGTTACTTTTGGCATGCAGTTCATCAATGATACGCTCACTCAATTCACGCGCTTCGTTCAGCAGTCCAAGATCTGTCGGATAGCGTATGGCCTGTTCTGCAACGGTGGCATCCAGTATTAATTTGCCGTGATTGCGCGGCTGCTCATCTGCCAAAGATTGCTCTGCTTCCATTGCGGTGGCCGCGCCGCTGCTACCTACCTCACCGCTATTTGACACATCATCGTCGTTGTCATCATCACTTGCTTTGACTGACTTCTTTGTCCGCCTAGGTTCAACCGTTTCGATGATCGACTCATGAAATTCATCGAATACCGTCTGACCCATGCGCTTGCGTATCTCAACCAGTAATGATGACGCAAACGGCGCCTTCGCTTGAAAACCTTTCAGGCCAATAAAATATTGCAGGTACGGATTCTCTCGAATCTGTTCAACCGTCTCTTCATCTGAAATCGATAATTTATGTTTAATAATCACCGCTCCAATCACAATCCTGGCATCTTTGGCTGGGCGGCCCAGATTTGAACATAACGTCTTATAGTAGCTCTCGGACAACTCATCCCACGGTAGGCAATCCCTCAGTTTTACCCAGCGATTAGTGGGATCTAGAATCATGCCGGGCGGTGTATCAAATCCTTCGAGGGGCAGTTGCTTTTGGCTGACGTAACGAATCATAGTGCACGGTTTTTGGTGTTAATTCACATATTTATGTGCACTATTCTACCAAAAAACAAAATATTAATAAATTCAATCAGCTAGTTATACTTTTTGAGTAAGCTCTAGATAACATCGAAGAAGGGTCAGTGCTTCCCGCTCTATCTCTACGATCCCGTCATTCCCGCGCAGGCGGGAACCCAGTCCCTGCTGGACTGGGGCGAAGCAAAACCGCTGGATTCCCGCCTGCGCGGGAATGACGGGGATGTGCGCGGAGATGACGGGTTGCAGAGGTGTGGGGGATGATGAAATGTTGCAGTAGAGGGACAGAGAGGTTAAGGTTCCGTCTCCCCGTTTATTTCCGGCCAGAGGTCCCGCCACTGCGGATTGGTTTGTTCAATCAGTTTTAATTTCCAGGCGCGGTTCCATTTTTTCAATGCCTTTTCCCGGGCAATGGCGCTTTCCATCGTAGCGTGCTGTTCATACCAGACCAGGGTTTTAACCCGGTATTTTTTGGTAAAACCTTCCGCCAAACCTTCGCGATGCTGCCAAATACGCTGTATCAGGTTCGATGTCACGCCAATGTAGAGCGTCCCGTTTCTTTGACTGGCCAACAAATACACCGCTGGAGCCATCATGCCGCCTTCTCGCTGACATTACCGGCCCTCTCGTCATTCCCGCGAAAGCGGGAATCCGGTTTTTGATGTTGCTCTTTTTGCACTGCCGATGCCTGATGATACTTCAAAAAAACAGACACGCTTCCCGGTGAATTCACGTCGCCACAATCACTCGCACAGCATCGAGCCGCAGGTTGCTGGATTTCAGTGCGCTGGTCAGTTGCTGCAATTGCAGTTCAAAGAATTGAATTTCTTCATCGCGCACGTTCGGGTTAACCTGCTGCAAGGCTTTGAGGCGTTCGATTTCCGGGGTGAAGGTTTGTTGGATGCGTGCTTCCGCCTGGGCGATGAGTTGCGGCGCTTGCGCGCTGGCTTGTTGCTCGCTCGCGGTTAGCAGCTCGCGGATGGCGTCTTCTTTCAGTTGAATCACTTGTTTGGCGATGCCTGCCGCAACCGGTTGCAGATGCTGGTTGACTGAGTCGTGGTCAAGATACGGATAGTCGCCGCTGCCTTGTTCATCGAGCAGGATGCGAATCACGGCGGGCGGTAAATAGCGGTTGCTTTGCTGTACGTTTTGTCCGCTGGCTTCGAGCACAAACAGGGCTTCGAGCAGCAAGGTACCCGGCTGCACTTGTTTGTGCTTCAGTGCGGCAACTACCGCATTACCGCTTTCGTGGCTCAGGATGCGCTCCATGGCATGCGTGACCATCGGGTGTTCCCAGGTCAGGAAGTGCATATCCTCATTGGCCAGCGCTACATTTCTGACATACGTGATCACTGAGCCTTCATCATCCAGACCGGGAAACGGTATGCTCATGTGTTCGCTTGGTTCGATCAAATAGCTGCCGCTGCGGTGTTCTTCGACATGCACGCCGCAGCAGTCGAACACTGTTTCCATATAGTCCGGCAGCGTTGGGTCGGCATCTTGGGTACGTGCTTCCTGATACAGCCTTTGCGCAATAGCAGGGCGGAAAGAGTTATATTCCAGCAATTTATCGCGCCCACGTTCTAATGCGTCATTGAGGGACTGATTGGCGGATTGTGTGGCCGTGATCAGAGCTGACAGCGTGTCGCCGTGGGTTTGGCGCCGGTGCAGCGCGGCAATGAGCGCGTCTTCCGTTTGCAAAAAGACAGTTTGACCCGCCGGGCAGGTTTTTTCAAACGCATTCAGGCCGGCGTGGTACCAATGGAACATCACCGCCAGCGCGCTGTTTTCCAGATAAGGTACGTGGATTTTGATGGTGTCGGTCTGGCCGATGCGATCCAGGCGGCCAATGCGCTGCTCGAGCAGATCGGGATTCAGCGGCAGATCGAACAGCACCAGATGATGGGCAAACTGGAAATTGCGCCCTTCGCTGCCGATTTCCGAGCAAACCAGAATCTGACTGCCGGCATCTTTATCAGCAAAGTAAGCGGCAGCGCGATCCCGCTCAATTAAAGACATGCTTTCATGGAAGACGGGCATATGTTGCCCTGTCAGCACTTTGAGTGCTTGCGCAATATCACGGGCGGTTTGTGCATTGGCAGTGATGACCAGTATTTTTTCCGGTCTCAGTCGCTTGAGCGTGAGATGCAACCAATGAATACGTGGATCTATTTCCGTCCAATAGGGTGCTTCCGGCTCCGCCCGGACTTGATAGAGCAACTCAGGGCACAGTAATAGCTCAGGTTTTGACAGATGTGCTGTTTCAAAAGTCTCGAGACACTCTTGATAGTGTGCAGGGAGCGCCAAAGGAATCGCAATCAGTTTTCTATCAGGAAATCCTTTGACCGCAGCGCGCGTGTTACGAAACAGGATACGGCCAGTGCCATGCCGATCCAGCAATAACTCAGCCAGTTTTTCCCTGGCTTGCTGTGCTGGAGCCGAATCGATAGCTTGATCTTTCAGTTGTGCCAGCAATGTTTTCGATTGTTCTGGATCAATCGTTGAAGCAATGAGTTGCTTGATATTGTCATCCAATTCCTCATGGTTCAGTAAAGCTTCGACCGCTTTGGCAATCGGCTCGTAGGATTGTTCTTCGGCAACGAAAGCTGCAAAATCGTTAAAGCGGTTCGAATCAAGCAAACGCAGGCGGGCGAAATGACTTGCTTTGCCTAATTGCTCCGGTGTGGCTGTTAATAACAACACCCCTTTAGTGTGAGCGGCCAGTTGCTCAATCATCGTATATTCGGCGCTGGCGGATTGTTCAGACCATTGCAAATGATGCGCCTCATCCACAACCAGCAAATCCCAATGGCCATTTAAAGCAGCCTGAAATCGTTTCGAACTTTGGCGTAAAAAACTGAGACTGCAAAGAATCAACTGTTCGCTGTGAAATGGATTTTCTTGCTCGTCGCTTTCTTCCAGTGAGTGGCATCGTGCTTCATCAAATACGCTGAATTGCAAGTTGAAGCGTCGCAGCATTTCCACCAGCCATTGGTGCATTAATGTTTCCGGAACTACAATCAATACTCGCTTGACGCGCTCCGATAGCAATTGCTGGTGGAGTATCAATCCTGCTTCAATGGTTTTTCCCAAGCCCACTTCATCCGCCAGCAAAACGCGAGGAGCATAACGACGCGCTACTTCATGAGCAATATAAAGTTGATGCGGTATCAGGCTGGTGCGAGTGCCTACTAATCCATAGAGCGGATTTTTTGCTAGCTGATGACGCAATAACAGGGATTGATAGCGGATCTGGAACCATTTATCCTGATCGAACTGCCCGTTGAATAAGCGCTCCATCGGGCGATTGAATTGTAAATGATGCGCTAACTGTTCTTCTGCCAGTGCTATCACATCACCCTGTTCACTAATACCAGAATAAATCAATAGCCCGTCACGTTCATTCACAACAGTCACTTTCAGTGAAATTCCTGCATGACTGCTGATAGTGTCGCCCACTTTAAAAATAACGCGCGTCAGTGGCGCTGAATGTTTGGCATAAGAACGAGTTTCGCCGACAGCCTTGAAATCAATGCGTATTAGTCTATGTTCGACCTCTTGGACAGTGCCAAGACCCAATTGTAAATCAACGTCGCAGATCCATCGTTGACCAACCTTAAAATCATGCATGGTATAGCTCTGAAATTCACAAAGAGCAGTATAGTAATGGATATCGCTAAAAAGAAAAGGCAATCCTTTACTAACAGGCCGTTGAAAAACTATCTGCGTTGCCGCTACGGTGTTAAAAACAGGCTCAAAATGCTCATTTATTACACATAAACTGCGCTTTTTCGCCTGTTTCTGCCTTGTATCGGCTACCTCGAAAACGTTTTTCAACGTATATGGACTCCTCCCGTTTTGCAAGCAAAATTTGTGATGATTTTAAGGTGCAACTGCTTCCGTATATCCGGCTTCTTGTCAGATAGCTTTACTATCCGAGCCATGATGGATTTCGCGCGTAAGATTCAAATCGGCCTGGCGGCTTTGCCTTGTCATGCGTCGTGCAGGGAGCCTGTTGAAAAGACTGAATTACTTACGCCGGTCTGACCTGTTTGCCATCATTTCATTTTGCTACGCAATTACCAGTGATTTTCCCCTCTACTAAACAAAACTTGCTGTATTACATGAAAGACGCTACGCTGCCTTCCTATAAGACTCGCCACGACTCAATATCGACCATGCAATACGTGCGTTCTTATTGGCTAACGCCACTGTTGCAATGTTTTTGTTGCGCCGCGTAGCCAGACTTTTTACCCAGCGGCTTCGTCCATCCTCTTTATTTTTGGCGGCATTAAGCGCAGCACGGGCGCCGTGTATCAGCAGCATGCGCATATATTTGTCGCCACGTTTACTGATTCCGCCGAGCCTGTTCTTGCCGCCGCTGGAATATTGTCTCGGTGTCAAACCAAGCCATGCGGACATGTCCCGCCCACTATTAAACTGTGTGCCGTTGCCCACTGCCGCGACCAGCGCACTGGCAGTGATCGGACCAATCCCTTCTACGTCAAGCAGCCGCCTGATGCGGCCATCCTCACGAGCTCTCTGGGCAATTCCGGCGTCAAAGGCTGTAATGCTATCATCCAGTGCGCGCAACTCCTCGCCAAGCCCGGCCAGCAACACACGAAAACTCCTCGGCAACCCATTCTCACTATCTTCCAATAACTCAGGCAACGCCTTTCGCAATCTCCCAATCGATGTTTCGACCACAATACCAAACTCGGCCAGTAAACCCCGTATCTCATTGCTTAACGCCGTGCGTGATTTGATCAGCCGGGCACGGATGCGGTGTTCCGCCTGAATAACCTGCTGCTCGGCCGTCTTGATCGCGACAAAACGCATGTTCGGCCGACCAACAGCTTCACAGATCGCCTCTGCATCATTGGCGTCGTTCTTGCCGCTCTTGACGTAAGGTTTCACAAACTGCGGCGCCATCAATCGAACTTCATGACCCAATTTGCCCAGTTCGCGCGCCCAGTAATGCGCACTCCCGCATGCTTCCATGCCAATCAGGCATGGCGTCAGTTTGCTGAAATAACCCAGCATCTGCGATCGGCGCAATTGCCTGCGTACCAGTACCTTCTCCGTTCTATCCACGCCATGAATCTGGAATACCTGCTTCGCCAAATCAATTCCGATACGTGCTATATTCATAATCTCCTCCCCCTCTTTGATTGCTAAAATCTTTAGCTTGGCACATTGCGATGCCGTCGAGTGGGAGGAGTCCATTCCATTGGCCTGCTAAATAGCTAAGCAAGCACTGATCCTTGGGTCGAACTCAAAGCAAAGCGCCATCAATTAACTATAGTATCGCCCCATAGATCTTGATTTTAATCGCGCCAAGGTTTTATTTTATGTGATTGTCAAATGTGCTATACCAGAACTTAGGTCTCGCCCTTTAGCTTCAGCACCATCCAACTTAATTTGCAAACGTAATTCATTCATAGAGTCTGCATTGCGTAGCGCATCTTCATAGCTAATCTTGCCAGCCTCATAAAGCTCGAATAAAGCAGTATCAAATGTCTGCATTCCCATCTCACCGGATTTTTTCATGATTTCCTTGATTTCGTGAACACTTCCTTTAAAAATCAGATCCGCTATCAAGTGGCGAGTTAAGTAACACTTCAATGGCCGCCACTCGCCCATTTTCGCATCTTTAGCCGGTATCAGGCGTTGCGCTACTAACGCTCTTAAATTCAGCGACAGATCCATCAATAATTGAGATCGCCGTTCTTCCGGAAAAAAATTAATAATACGATCAAGCGCCTGATTAGCGCTATTTGCATGCAGTGTACCCATACATAGATGGCCTGTTTCTGCAAATGCAATCGCGTGCTCCATCGTTTCTTTATCTCGTATTTCTCCGATTAGTATGACATCGGGCGCTTGTCGGAGTGTGTTTTTTAAGGCCGCTTCCCAAGACTCGGTATCAACACCTACCTCACGTTGGGTAATCACACAATTAATATGCTCATGCACAAATTCCACTGGATCTTCAATGGTAATTATATGGCCGTGACTATTCTTGTTGCGATGACCGATTAATGCCGCCATTGAGGTAGATTTTCCCGAACCTGTGCCTCCAACAAAAATCACAAGACCACGCTTACTCATGACAACTTCCTTAAGAACTTGTGGCAAGCCCAAATCATCAAACTGAGGAATCTTGGTCGTAATAGTGCGCAACACGATACCAACCCGTTGCTGCTGAACAAAAGCATTAACCCGGAAGCGTCCTATTCCGGCAGGATGAATAGCAAAATTACATTCTTTGGTGGCTTCAAACTCAGCGGTTTGTTTTTCATTCATTATTGCTTTCGCTAACATCTCCGTATGCTGCGCAGATAGTGATTGTTGGGAAACAGGAGTCATTCTTCCATCTATCTTAAGTGCGGGTGGAAATCCGGCTGTAATAAATAAATCCGAGGCTTTTTTACTCAGCATCAGGTGCAACAAATCAGACATAAACTTTGTCGCTTGTTCTTTATCCATCATATACTCCTGGAATTTCGATCTACTCGAGCAATCTTTTAAATTCTGAAATTATCTTTATTCATAGCCTTGCTTCGCGCCTCAGCCATTGAAATAACATTGCGTTTTACCAAATCAGTCAAATTTTGATCCAGTGTTTGCATGCCAACATTTTGGCCTGTTTGGATTGCAGAATACATCTGCGCAATTTTGGCTTCCCTGATCAAGATTACGAATAGCTGGTGTGCCAATCATTATTTCATGGGCAGCTACACGCCCCTTACCATCCTTTGTTTTTAAAAGTGCTTGCGATATAACTGCCCGCAATGATTCCGATAGCATTGCTCGAACCATTTCTTTTTCTTCTGCTGGAAAAACATCAATAATACGATCAACCGTTTTGGCGGCAGAACTTGTATGCAACGTCCCAAAAACTAAGTGTCCCGTTTCAGCTGCTGTCATTGCTAAACGTATGGTTTCCAGGTCTCGCATTTCACCCACTAGAATGATGTCAGGATCTTCACGCAATGCCGAGCGCAAAGCATTAGAGAAACTTAAGGTATCTCTCCCGACTTCTCGCTGATTAATCAGGCATTTCTTACTTTCGTGCACAAATTCAATAGGATCCTCAAGAGTCAGAATGTGGCCATATTCATTTTCATTTATGTCATTGACCATTGCTGCTAATGTGGTGGATTTCCCGGATCCGGTAGGCCCTGTTACCAAAACTACTCCACGCGGTTGCTTAGCAATCTCAGCAAATATCTTAGGAGCTTTAAGATCTTCCAGACTCAGAACTTTTGATGGAATTGTACGCATTACTACTGCTGCACCGCGCTGAGTATTAAATGCGTTGACACGAAAACGCGCAAGATTTGGAATAGCAAAGGAGAAATCACATTCCAAATGTTCCTCATAAAATTTGCGCTGACTATCATTCATAATGTCGTACACCATCGCGTGCACTTCCTTATGATCCATCTCTGGCAAATTGATGCGCCGGATCTCGCCATGTACCCGAATCATCGGCGGCATGCCAGCAGATAAGTGCAAATCTGAGGCGCTATTCTTAACCACGAATGCAAGCAGTTCTACTATATTCATACAACATCCCCTAGTGGCAATTCCATGTGCAATAACAATTATTCGTAATAATTACTAATAGTTGTTAAATAAACAAAACCCAAGTTAACTCGCATATGTACGGCTAGAACACTCAAAGATTGAGCAAATTACTGATCAGAAAAGAACATAACAATCTAAAGTGAAGTGATACCGGAAACCTGGGCAGGTTGCTAAGTTCTGCCTTTGCATAATAGAAGGGTAATGAAATGAGTAAGAAACGCAAACAAGTTAGTCCGTCTCCATCTGCTTTTGCGGTGGGGATTTCCAGCTTAAGTCCAATTCCGCATTTGAATATCAGTTAATTTTCCCATGTTTGCCTGCTTGAGTAGCTACATACATATATTTCTGAATATTTTATTAGCTAATCAATTAAACTTGCGATTCCCCGTGGTCTTGCCACGGGGATCTAATTAGGCTTTAGAATGTTGGGATGCGAGATGTTGTAGAGAAGGCGAGCCACTGTGCGTGGCAGATACATTATCACATTGTATTTCCTGTGAAATACAGACGGGGACTGTTAGATGACGCAGTTGTAAAAATCATTATGATGACTGCGAAAGCGATAGAAGATCGATACGACATTGAGTTTGAGCAGATAGGTTGCGACAAAGACCACGTACATATACTTTGTACGGCACATCCAAAAATTGCACCGGGTCAGATTGTTAGGGTGTTCAAAAGCATAACAGCACGGGAATTGTTTAAGAGGAAGCCGGATTTGAAACGAGATCTGTGGGGTGGTGAGTTTTGGACGGATGGCTATTATGTTGCAACTGTAGGGGAAAGAGCGGATTGGGGTGTGGTTGAGCGGTATGTAAAGAATCAAGGCAAACCAAAAGAAGAACTGCGTCAACTTGAGCTTTTCTAATACCCCGTGGTCTTGCCACGGGGTCGTTTATTTGAGATTTAAAGCGCTACATGAAACAACAAGAAACACAGTTAATTGTTGATATACAGAGGGAATTATTGAGTTTGTGGGTGCTGCTGGAATGGCTTGGAATGTCGTTACAGATTACAGAAGGTTAGCTCAAATTTAACATCACCTTCGTAAACTCTATTCTTTTGTTCAGATTGAGCGGGAATGAAGCGAATGTTTAGCGCATATTTATTGGCGCTAATCTCAGGAACACAAGGTAAATCATCATTCAAGGTTGAGTCTTAACAAATGCGCAGCATATTCTGATCCTGTTTGTTGGAAAATGCCCTGATTTGCCACAGCTTGCAAGGTCTTCCCACTCTTTCTCAACAGAAAAAGTACAATTCCGAAAGCATTACGCACAGGTTGAAATGGAGCTAGCCATTCACTGAAGTCTTGATGTCTTTGAGTAGGATCCAAATTTAACCAATAATGATACGATGGCAAATCAAAAGCACAGCAGCCGCCTGGAATTCCGATTCGCTGTTTGATCGTCATCAGCCAATCATTTTCACGCAAATGTTCTCCAACCTTCCCTGGTATATTCAACATTTCGCGAAAAGTGATTTTAATGTCATTAAGTACATTATCAAGCGCGGCTTCAGAGACATTAGGGTTCTTTCGCAATGATTCGAGTATTTGTTTCTGTCGCTCAAGCTCTTGCAATAAATCCGATTTAATATCTGCGCGACTGGTGATTTCAAGCACTTCAAACAACGCAACAAGTGAGGCATGATGTTCGATTGCAGTATCTTTAGTGGAAAAAAAATCTATTTTATTGAATAAGTCTTCTAATCGCAGAAGAGTACGAATACGTTCGTTAAGTGGGTGTTCGTAACAAATCACAATAGGTATGCATCCACAGGGAAGATATGAAATGTCCCAATCTTGCCTTAAGCTGCATTATTTCACAATTAAAAATTAAATTTTTTAATGAATAGCTACTAAGTAGCAGGTTCATTTTTTGATAAAGCCAGATACTTATGGTGTAGCAATAAGATTTGTGCTTTTAGATATTCAATATCCTGATTATTCAGAATGACATCATCTGCTTTTTGTATGCGGGTTTCTCGTGCAACTTGTGTAGCCATGATGGATCTTACTTTTTGTTCCGATAGATTGCTACGCTCCATAGTACGTAAGAGTTGTTGTTGTTCATCACAATCAATAACCAGTATGTGTCGAATTAAATGATTGTAATCATTCGTTTCAAATAAAAGAGGAATGACAACGATGACATAAGGAGCTTGGCACTGCTTAATTCGGCGGATTACCTCTTTCAGAATCAATGGATGAAGAATTTGTTCAAGCTTGTGTCGCAATTCGCTATTGGCGAAAACCAAATCACGCATTTTATTTCTATCCAAAGTACCATCGGCAGCAATGATAGAAGATCCGAAAGTATTTTGAATCAGGCTAATAGCTGAACCATTGGGTTGGGTTAGCTGGCGAGCGATGATATCTGTATCAATGACATCAATACCTAAATCAGAAAAAAATTGACTGGCACTTGATTTTCCACAACCAATTCCTCCTGTTAATCCAACGACAAAGGTCATGAATTAAAACGTTCCAAAATAAGCATGATTTAGCTTGTTCCCCCAGAATAAGGCAATAAGTGCGCCGCCCACTAAATAAGGACCGAAGGGAATAGGTATGTTTTTATTGAGTCTGGCAGCAATAATTAAACCAACACCAACGACAGTTCCAACTAGTGATGAAAAAAGAATGACCAATGGAAGGATGCTCCATCCTAGCCACGCGCCAATTGCCGAAAGTAATTTGAAATCGCCGTATCCCATCCCTTCTTTGCCCGTGATGAGTTTAAAACACCAGTAAATGCACCACAAGGAAAGATAGCCTGCAACAGCCCCAATAATTGCCGAATGAATATCGGTAAAACCATTATTCATATTGACCAGTAAACCTGCCCATAGGAGTGGCAGCGTTATATCATCCGGCAACAATTGAGTGTTTAAATCAATCACAGCCAGAGCAATTAATGCCCATACAAAAAATAACGTCGCAACTGTAAGCCAACCAAAACCAAAATGCCAGGCAACAAAACCACTCATTAAAGCCGTCACTGTTTCCACAAGTGGATAGCATAAAGAGATGCGTGTTTGACACTGAGAACAGCGCCCTCTTAAGAAGAGATAACTAATAATGGGAATATTTTCAAGTGCTGATAGTTTGTGTTCACACTGAGTACAGGCTGAACGAGGAGTGATGAGGTTGAAAACTGGCAAATCTGCGATGGGTTCATCACGTAATTCTGTGCATTGTTGCAACCAATTCCTTTTCATCATTACTGGCAAACGGTATATCACAACGTTTAGAAAGCTACCGACCATTAAACCGACGATGGTGATGAATGAGATAAAAAAGGCAGGTGTTTCTTCCAGTACAGATATCAGTGACATGATTGGTTTTAGTAAATAAAGAATGTTAAGAATGCAAAACCTAACTAACAACCATACCCATTTTGAAAATGGGCAAGTACATTGCAACAACCATGCCACCAATGAGTGTACCCAATACAACCATTATGACGGGCTCCATCAGACTCGAAAGCGCGGCGACTGCATCATCTACTTCCGCTTCGTAGAAATCTGCAACTTTACCGAGCATGGAATCTAGTGATCCGGATTCTTCACCAATAGCAACCATTTGGACTACCATACTGGGAAATACATTGGCATTAGCCATAGAAGACATCAAGCTATTACCCGTGCTGACTTCAATTTGGATATTTTTGGTTGCTTCATAATAGATATAATTACCGGCTGCACCTGCCACCGAATCCAACGATTCGACCAAAGGAACACCCGCGGCAAACATGGTAGAAAGCGTACGCGACCAGCGTGCGATAGTGGCTTTACGGATTACCTCGCCCAAGATAGGTAACTTGAGAACCATTCGATCCATGACGCGTTGCATCGGAATTGAACGCTTCCAAGCATAAAAGAAAGCATAAATTCCACCCCCTAAAATACCAATAATAGCCCACCAATAATCTACAAAGAAATCTGAGACAGTCATTACAAATAGTGTGGGTGCAGGAAGCTCAGCACCGAACCCTTCAAATAAATCCTTAAAAGCGGGAACCACAAAAATCATGATTACAGCAGTAATTACAAAAGCAACCACAATAATTGAAATAGGGTAAAAAAGTGCAGATTTAATTTTTCCTTTAATAGCTTGAATTTTCTCTTTGTAGGTTGCCAAACGATCTAATAAGTTATCTAAAATACCAGCTGCTTCACCTGCGCCAACAAGATTACAAAACAGAGCGTCGAAGTAAAGAGGGTATTTGCGAAAAGCATCTGCTAAGTTACTGCCTGTTTCAACATCAGATTTGATGTCCATCAGCAATTTGCTGACAGCTCGATTGCTATGGCCCTTGCCCACTATATCAAAAGCTTGCAGCAAAGGTACGCCTGATTTCATCATGGTAGCTAACTGACGAGTAAATAGTGTTATATCTTTGTCAGTGATTTTTCCGCCTGATTGAATTTTCTTGATTTTAGTAACCTTAATTCCTTGGCGACGTAAAGTAGACGTAACTACAACTGTTCCAGCCGCTCGCATTTCACCTTTGATTTGTTTGCCACTTTTATCCTTTCCCTCCCACGAATAATTGATTTCTTTTATTTTCTTTTCTGTTTGAGCTGTGATAGTTGCCATAATTAAACTCCTGAAGAGCCGGGGATATTCAAAAAAATTACTATGCCGGGAAATATTGTAGAAACTCAAAAAGATGAATTGAGATTGTGTGGAATTAACGGCAGAACACTATGGATTCTTAGCATTAATTCTGGAAAAGCGAAAATTTTGGCTGTTGGCCTTGGTAATGAATAGCGAAATTCTATGGAGTAGCAAACGCTATTTTGCGAGTTATTGGGAGTGGAATAAAGTGACTGATCATTGTGCCTAGGATCTTCACCAGATCTGCTTTTCCTAAAGTCACTTGGAGAAGAAAAGAAATTCAGTAGAAAATTAATTTATTGCATAGTTTTAAAAGGTATTTAACTTTGGATTCTTTGAGAATCAGCATATCTCAAAAATCAAAAAAGAAGCATTTCAGCTTAGCTGGAATTTTACATTGACGAGAATGGGGTATTTAAACTAGAATGCCTAACTTTTTAAGCGATTCAATTTGCAGTTCAGTGCTGTTCAGCATTCCAAAGATAAGATATGTCTTGGATAAAAAGTAGGCCACTTAAGGTGGTGATAAGTGCACAATTGATTATTACAGTTGTCGCCGCAATAGGGATTGGGTTTTGGTTAGGTGTGCATGGAGTATTGTCGGTTCTTTTGGGGGGTATGGTTAGTTTTGTATCTTCAACGGCATTTGCACTTATCATATCTAGTCACAAAGGATATTCAGCTAGTGATACAGTTAGAATAGCTCTGAGAGCGGAGGCAGTAAAAATAATCATAATAATAATTCTGTTATGGGCTAGTGCTTAAAAATTATGAAAATATAAATGTATATGCCTTTATCGGAGTTTTTATTGTAACAATTCTGGCGCACAGCTTGGCGCTGCTTGTGACAGATAATGTAAACAACAAAATAAATTAATATAAGTAAAATAGGTGGCGAATGGCATCAAGTACAGAGCTTACACCAACATCATACATAGATCATCATTTAACTAATTTGACAGTGCAAGTCAATGAAGGTGCGTTTTGGGTGCTGCATGTTGATACGCTTGGTTACATCTATGATCCTTGGCATTTATAAGTTTTGGGTTTATTTGGCTGGTTGTGCGAAAAGCAACACCTGGTGTGCCATCAAAACGTCAAGCATTTGTGGAGCTTGCGGTTGAATTTATTGATAATGAAGTTAAAAATACATTTCATGGGAATCGACATGTATTTGTTGCACCTACAGCGTTAACGATATTTGTGTGGGTTTTGATGATGAACGCTATGGATATCTTGCCTATTGATATTATGGCTTGGATTTACGAGCATGCGTTTGGTTTGCATAACTGGAGAACCGTGCCGACAACGGATGTAAATACAACTTTTGCGCTAGCTCTATCGATATGGTTTTTAATGATATTCTTTAGTCTAAAGGTTAAAGGGTTCGGTGGGTGGATGCACGAGCTTTTTTGTACTCCATTTGGAAAAAATCCGCTGCTATGGGTATTGAATTTGTTCTTTAATTTTATTGAGTATGTATCTAAGCCGCTTGTCGCATTCGTTGCGGTTATTTGGGAATATTTACGCGGGCGAGATTATTTTCTTGTTGCTTGGAATGTGGGCTGCAACGGGTGTGATCTGGCGCATTCTTTGGTGCAATTTTGGGGGCTGGTTGGGCGATATTTCATATTTTGATTGTTACCTTGCAGGCATTTATTTTTATGATGTTGACTGTAGTGTATATATCGATGGCGCATGAGTCGCATTAGATAATTATAAGCTTTTATTTGTTGCAAAATCATTAATTTTAATCTTAACAAAAGGAAACTAAAATGGAGAATTTGCAGTATTTGGCAATGATTCAAGCGTATACCGGAATAGGTATTGGTTTGATGATTGGACTTGGTGCAGCTGGGCGCATGTATCGGTGTTGGTGTGATGTGTAGTCGTTTTCTGGAGGGCGCGGCACGTCAACCAGAAATGATACCGACTTTGCAAGGTAAAGTGTTTCTTTTGCTGGGCTTAACCGATGCTTCATTTATTATTGCTGTAGGTTTGGCAATGTTATTTGCATTTCGGTAATCCACTGCTGGCAGTTATTCAATAATAATGCTATTGCTGTATAGATCAGATATTACAGGCTTGTCATGAATATTAACTTTACTTTAATTTCTCAGGCGATAGCCTTTTCAATATTTATTTGGTTTACTGTTAAATTTGTATGGCCGCCGTTGCTGCGTGCTATTGAGGAGCGTCAGAAAACTGATTGCTGATGGATTGGCTGCTGGTGAACGCGGGCGTCATGAATTAGAGTTGGCAAGTCAGCGATCATCTGATGTCATTGAAAGAGGCAAAGCAACGTGCCTCAGAAGATAATTCTACAAGCAGAAAAACGAGCAACAGAAATTGTTGAAGAAGCAAAAGAACACCGCAAAAGAAGAAGGAGATCGAATTGTTGCTGGCGCTAAAGGCGGATATAGAGCACGAGATGTTTAGTGCAAAAGAAGCGTTACGGCAGCATGTTGCTGAATTGGCTGTTGCAGGAGCGAGCAAAAATACTGCGTCGTGAAGTGGATGCTAAAAGCGCATGCCGATATGCTCGCTTCAATTGAGGAAGATTTGAAATAATGGCTGAAGCAATTACTGTTGCTAGACCATATGCAGAAGCAGTTTATAAATTGGCAATTGCAAATAGTCAATTGGCTAAATGGTCTAAAATGTTGCAATTGGCAGCGATGATTTCGACAGATAAACATATTAAAATGTTAATCGGAAATCCATTAGTGTCAGCGAAGCAGCTTGGTGAGATAATTTTTGATATTGGTCAAAATAGAATTTAATGCTGATGTCCATAATCTTATGAAGCTACTGGCAGAAAATAAGCGCATATTAGTGCTGCCCCAAATCAGTTGATCTATTTGAGCAATTAAAAGCGCAAGCACGAGGGTGTTTTGGAGGCTAGAATTAGTTAGTGCTTTTGCAATGGATAAGTACAGCAACTCAAGAAATTGGTAGATGATCTCGAGCAAAAGTTTAAGCAAAAGATAGAAGCTCAAGTTAGCGATTGATCCAGAATTAATAGGTGGATTCAAAGTTGAAATTGGTGACGAGATATTAGATGCCTCAATTCGTGGGAAACTTGAAGCCATGGCTATTGCCCTTAAAAGCTAGGAGTTAAAAAATGCAGTTAAATCCATCCGAAATCAGTGAGCTGATTAAAAAAAGGATTGAAGGACTTTCTGATACGACAGAGATTCGTACGCAGGGAACTATTGTGTCTGTCACAGATGGAATTGTGCGAATACATGGTTTATCAGATGTAATGCAAGGTGAAATGCTGGAATTTCCAGGTAACACATTTGGTTTGGCATTAAATCTAGAGCGTGATTCAGTCGGCGCAGTTATTATGGGTGCTTATGAACATATTTGCGAAGGCGATATAGTTAAATGTACAGGGCGTATTCTAGAAGTACCCGTTGGTGAAGGATTGCTAGGGCGTGTTGTTAATGCGTTAGGTCAACCGATAGATGGTAAAGGGCCAATAACAGCAGATAGATCTGAGCCGATTGAGAAAATTGCGCCGGGGGTTATTTGGCGTCAATCAGTTGATCAACCAGTTCAAACAGGTTTAAAGTCAGTTGATTCGATGGTTCCTGTAGGGCGAGGGCAGCGTGAGTTGATAATCGGTGATCGACAAACAGGAAAAACAGCGGTAGCAATCGATGCAATTCTGAATCAAAAAGGACAAAATATGTTTTGCATATATGTCGCAGTGGGTCAGAAAGCATCTTCAATTGCGAACGTAGTCCGTAAATTGGAAGAGCATGGTGCTATGGAGTACACCATTGTCGTGGCTGCGACTGCATCTGAGTCTGCGGCGATGCAGTTTATAGCCCCATATTCAGGCTGTACTATGGGGGAGTATTTTCGCGATAAAGGGCAAGATGCACTGATTGTTTATGATGACTTAACGAAGCAGGCATGGGCTTATAGGCAGATATCTCTATTGCTAAGAAGACCTCCAGGTAGAGAAGCATATCCAGGGGATGTGTTTTATTTACACTCACGCTTACTTGAAAGGGCGGCAAGAGTAAGTGCGGCTTATGTAGAGAAAGCGACCAATGGTGCAGTTAAGGGTAAAACAGGATCGTTGACAGCACTACCAATAATTGAAACTCAAGCTGGTGATGTAACAGCTTTCGTGCCAACAAATGTAATATCAATTACAGATGGGCAAATATTTCTAGAAACAGATCTGTTTAATGCGGGTATAAGACCTGCAATTAACGCGGGTGTTTCAGTATCGCGTGTGGGAGGGGCAGCGCAAACCAAGGTAATTAAGAAATTAGGTGGTGGGATACGCTTAGCATTAGCTCAATATCGTGAATTGGCAGCGTTTGCACAATTTGCATCAGATCTAGATGAAGCAACAAGAAAGCAGTTAGAGCGTGGAAAAATGGCAACAGAACTGATGAAGCAGCCTCAGTACGCAACCTTAAGCGTGTCAGAAATGGCACTTAACATTATTTGCTATTAATAATGGTTATTTCGATGATGTTGAAGTGAAACGCGCTCTAGCTTTTGAATCAGCGCTAAAAAGCTACATACGTAGTCAACACAATGAAATACTCGATAAAATCGAGAAAAATAAGGAGCTTGATGTTGAGACTGAAAAGCAATTGATAGCGGCAATAATTTCATTCAAGAACAACGGAACGTATTAAGCCATGGCCGGCAGCAGAGAAGTACGCAATAAAATAAAAAGTGTAAAGAATACACAAAAAATAACACGCGCTATGGAAATGGTAGCGGCGTCGAAAATGCGCAAAGCTCAAGATCGTATGAAAAAAGCAAGACCATACGGTGAAAAGATACGTAAAGTGGCAGCGCATATGAGTAAAGCAAATGCCGAGTATCGCCATCCTTTCTTAATAGAAAGAGATACGGTTAAACGCATCGGAATAGTGATCGTTACATCAGATAAAGGATTATGCGGTGGTTTAAATACGAATGTACTGCGCAAGGTTATCGGTCAAATGAAAATTTGGCAAGCTGAGAATGAACAAATTGAAGTTTGTTGCATAGGCAATAAAGGTTTAGGTTTTATGAGTCGAATCAATGCAAATGTGATCTCGCAAGTAGTGGGACTCGGAGATACACCTGACATGTCGAGGCTTATAGGTGCGGTTAAGGTTGTGCTGGATGGATATTCGCAAGATAAGTTTGATAAAGTATATATATTTTATAATCGTTTCATTAATACTATGAAACAAGAACCAATAATGGAACAATTGCTACCATTAACGGATGAGCGTATCAAAAGCGAAGAAAGTAGCAATGATGAAAAGCAGAGATTAACTTGGGATTATATATACGAGCCAGAAGCTAAGTCGGTTATTGACGATATAATGATACGTTATGTAGAGGCGTTGATATATCAGGCAGTCACTGAGAATATGGCATCGGAACAATCTGCAAGGATGGTTGCTATGAAAGCTGCATCAGATAATGCAGGAAGTGTCATTGACGAATTGACATTGATCTACAATAAGTCAAGGCAAGCAGCAATTACCAAAGAGTTATCAGAGATTGTCGGTGGTGCGGCGGCTGTTTAAACATTTTTAGTATTTAGGGAACAACAATGAGTCAAGGAAAAATTGTTCAGTGTATCGGTGCAGTGATTGATGTGGAATTCTCACGTGAATCTATTCCAAAAGTCTATGACGCTTTAGCGATGGAGGGATCAGAACTCACACTTGAAGTTCAACAACAACTTGGAGATGGTGTAGTTAGAACGATTGCACTAGGCTCTTCAGATGGTTTACGTCGCGGTATGATAGTTCAAAATACAGGAAAGCAGATTACTGTACCGGTTGGAACTAAAACGCTGGGGCGTATTATGGATGTTTTGGGACGTCCAATTGATGAAATGGGCGATATAGGAGCCGAACAGAAAATGTCCATTCATCGTGAGGCTCCAGCAGTTTGATGATATTGTCAGCGTCTACCGAATTGTTAGATAACGGGTATCAAAGTAATTGATCTTAATTTGCTCCGTTCGCAAAAGGTGGAAAAGTTGGTTTATTCGGAGGTGCAGGTGTTGGAAAGACCGTCAATATGATGGAATTGATTCGAAATATTGCCATAGAACACGGTGGTTATCTCAGTGTTTGCAGGCGTAGGAGAAAGAACTCGTGAAGGAAATGATTTCTATCATGAAATGAAAGAGTCTAAAGTGCTCGCATAAAGTAGCACTTGTCTATGGGCAAATGAACGAGCCTCCAGGAAATAGATGTGCGAGTAGCATTAACTGGTTTAACGATGGCAGAATCATTTCGTGATGAAGGTCGAGATGTATCTATTTTTTGTAGATAATATTTACCGATATACACTGGCAGGAACCGAAGTTTCAGCGTTACTTGGGCGTATGCCATCAGCGGTTGGATATCAACCTACTTTGGCTGACAGAGATGGGGCGATTGCAAGAACGTATTACTTCAACAAAAACATGGTTCTATTACTTCAGTTCAAGCCGTGTATGTACCTGCGGATGACTTATACAGATCCAGCTCCAGCAACAACATTTACTCACTTAGATGCAACAACGTAGTTCTGGATCGTGATATTGCTGCTTTGGGAATCTTATCCAGCCGTAGCATCCGTTGGACTTCAACGTCACGTATCTTAGATCCTCAAGTAGTTGGAGAGGATCACTATAATACTGCACGAGCTGTGCAACAAACTCTTCAGAGATATAAAGAATTAAGAGATATTATTGCTATTCTTGGAATGGAGTGAGTTTGTCACCTGAAGATCAATTGGCAGTAAGTCGTGCACGCAAAACTACAACGATTCCTATCACAACCGTTTAATGTAGCAGAGGTATTCTTACTTACAGGATCACCTGGAAAATATGTTTCACTGAAAGATGCTCTAAAGGGCTTTAAGGGTATCGTCGAAGGTGAATATGATGAGCTTCCAGAGCAAGCTTTTTATATGGTAGGAAGCATCGAAGAAGCCGTTGAGAAAGCTAAAACACTTCAATAAATGAGAGATTAAACAAATGGGTACCATATTTCATCTCGATATCGTCAGTGCTGAGGAATCTATTTATTCAGGTCCAGTGGAATTTATTGTGGCGCCTGCGCAAATGGGGGAAGTCGGAATTTATCCACACCATACGCCGATGCTAACGAAAATAAAATCGGGTATGGTCCGCATCAAAACTCAATTGAATGATGATGAGTTAGTTTATGTGTCGGGTGGCATGTTGGAAGTTCAACCTGATACAGTTACCATCTTGGCAGATACAGCTCTACGCAGTCAGGATCTGGATGAAGCTAAAGCTATAGAAGCCAAGAAAGCAGCAGACCCCGCCGACATCCTCGCCGGCGCCCACGCCGCTGCCGCCGCCGGTCTGCCCGTGGTCATGGTCGGCCCGATCGACCTCGACGGGCTGGGTGCAGCTCGGATTGATCCCGGCCAGTGAGGTCATCGCCATGGACGAGGATCCCGCCGGCGGGGTGCGCCGCAAGAAGGACTCCACCCTGGTGCGCGCCGCGGAGGCCGTACGCGACGGCGCGGCTGGCGCCATGGTGTCGGCCGGCAACACCGGCGCCACGATGGCGTCGGCCCTGCTGCGGATGGGGCGGATCAAGGGTGTGTCCCGGCCGGCGATCGCCGCCCCGATCCCCATCCCGGGGGAGGCCGTGCCCAACGTGCTGCTCGACGCCGGCGCCAACGCCGAGGTCCAGCCCGAGTGGTTGGTGCAGTTCGCCCAGATGGGCAGCCGTCTACCACCGCGGTGCGCTTCGGCACGGCGGCCCCGAAGGTCGGGCTGATGTCGATCGGTGAGGAGCCGGGCAAGGGCGACACGCTGCGCAAGGAGGCCTACGAGCTCCTCGCCAGCGGCGCCGGGCCGACTCAACTTCGTCGGCAACGTCGAGGGCCGGGACATGATGACCAAGAACGCCGACGTCGTGGTCACCGACGGGTTCACCGGCAACGTCATCCTCAAGACCCTCGAGGGCGGGATGAAGGCCGTGCTGCGGGCGCTGCTCGGCCGCGTTCGGCGCCGAGGAGCGCTACCAGCCGCACGCCGACGCCCTGCTGCCGGCCCTGCTCCCGCTGCACGCCCAGCTCGTCCCCGGACACCTACGGCGGGGCGATGCTGCTGGGCGTCGACGGCGTGTGCATCATCAGCCCACGGCTCGTCCAACGCCACGGCGATGCACAACGCGATCCGCCTGGCCCACGACATGGCCGAGCGCGACATCGTCGGCCAGATCCGTGCCGCGGTCGGCGCCGCTTAGCTACGCTGGCCCGGGCCATCCGTCCCCGCAGGCCCCGCCGGGAACCCACAGAGGAGTGCATCGTGCCCGCTGAAACCCATGTCGAACACGGCCCGCTGGACCGAGCCGCGGTGTTCGAGATCGTGCGCGGCAACCTGGCCGACATCCTCGAGATCGATCCGTCGTCCATCAGCGAGGGTCAGTCCTTCGCCGACGACCTGGACGCCGACTCGCTGGCCCTGATCGAGTTGGTCGAGGCGCTGGAGGAAGAGCTCGGCGAGCGGTCGGTCGGGTTCCGCATCGAGGACGAGGACCTCGTGGACCTGAAGACCGTGCGTGACGCCGTGGACTACGTCTACGCCAAGGTGCAAGCAGCCTGAACCCTGACCAGCAGGCTCCCGCGACGCTGGACGCGCTGGCGGAGATCGTCGGGCACCGGTTCGATGACCAGTCGCTGCTGCGCCGGGCGATGGCCCACCGCTCGTGGTGCGCCGAGCACGGCGACGCGTTGTCCAACGAGCGCCTCGAGTTCCTCGGCGACGCCGTGCTGGGCTGGGTCGTGGCCGACGTGGCCTTCCGGGCCTTTCCCGACTCGTCGGAGGGCCAGCTCAGTGATCTGCGCAAGTCGGTGGTCAACGCCGCGGCGCTGGCCGACGTGGCCCGCTCGATCGGGCTCGGCCGGTACGTGATGCTCGGCCACGGCGAGGCGCTGGCCGGTGGCGCCGACAAGACGTCGATCCTGTCCGACGCGATGGAGGCGTTGATCGGCGCGGTCTACCTCGACGGCGGCATGGTGGCCGCACACGACCTGGTCACCCGGCTGATCGGCGATCGGCTGGACGCCAACGCCAGCGCGCTGAATCGCCAGGACTACAAGACCCAGCTGCAGGAACTGGCCGCGCAGCGCGACCACGTGCCCGTCTACGCCGTCAGCGGGACCGGGCCGGACCACGCCAAGTCGTTCAAGGCGGTCGTCACCATCGACGGCGTCGAGCAGTGGCGGGGGAGCGGCCGGACGAAGAAGCTCGCCGAGCAGGCCGCGGCCGAGGCGGCAGTGCACGCGGCTGCGATCCGATGCCTGAGCTGCCCGAGGTCGAGACCGTCCGCCGCGGCCTGGCTCAGCATGTCTCCGGGCGGCGGATCCGTGACGTCGAGGTCGGCCGGGAGCGCACCGTCCGGCGAACGTCGGCCCAGGCGCTGGTCGACGGGCTGCGCGGCGCGACGATCACCGGCTTCGGGCGTCGTGGCAAGTACCTGCTGGGTCACCTCGACACCGGCGAGGTGTTGATGATCCACCTGCGGATGAGCGGGCGGGTGCTGCTCAGCCCGTCCGGCGCCGAGCGCCCGGCCCACACCCACGTGGTCCTGCACCTCGACGGCTCGCCCCCCGAGGAGCTGTGGTTCGTCGACCCGCGAACCTTCGGGGAGATGGTCGTGTTCGACCCCGCAGCGGTGGCCGATGAGCTTCCCGAGCTGCACCATTTGGGCGTCGATCCGATCACCGACGGGTTGACCAGGGCCGAGCTGGCCCGGGTGCTACGCGGCCGCAACCGCCAGCTCAAGGCACTGCTGCTCGACCAGCGCGTCATCGCCGGGATCGGCAACATCTACTGCGACGAGATCCTCCACCTGGCCAGGCTGCGGCCCGATCGGTCCGCAGCCACGCTGTCGGGCGCCGACATCGGCCGACTGCACCGGGCCATCCACGGCATCCTCGGCGCGGCCATCGAGGCCGGTGGGAGCACTCTGTCGGACACCCAGTACGTGGACGTGATGGGCGACGGGGGCACGTTCCAGCTGGACCACCGGGTGTACGACCGCGCCGGGCAGCGCTGCCGCACCTGCCGCCGGGCGACGATCGAGCGGGTCATCTGCGCCGGCCGCTCCACGTGCTGGTGCCCGCGCTGCCAACACTGACCAACGGACCCGTGGGTCCAGGGGTGCCGGGGGTGCGGTCCGGTAGGGTCGGGGCGCCGTGTTCCTGAAGTCGATGACCCTCAAAGGATTCAAGTCGTTCGCCGACGCCACCACCCTTCAGCTGGAGCCGGGGGTCACCGTCGTCGTCGGTCCGAACGGGTCCGGCAAGTCGAACGTGGTGGACGCGATCGCCTGGGTGCTGGGCGCCCAGGCCCCCAGCGCCGTGCGCAGCCAGAAGATGGACGACGTGATCTTCGCCGGGACGGCCAAGCGACCGGCGCTCGGTCGGGCCGAGGTGGCGCTGACGATCGACAACTCGGCAGGGCTCCTGCCGATCGAGTTCACCGAGGTCACGGTGTCGCGCACCCTGTTCCGCAGCGGGGAGAGCGAGTACGCGATCAACGGCGTCACCTGCCGCCTGCTCGACGTCCAGGAGCTCCTCAGCGACGCCGGGGTTGGCCGCCAGCAGCACGTCATCGTCAGCCAGGGCCAGATCGACGCCGTGCTGAACGCCCGGGCCGAGGATCGCCGCTCGATCATCGAGGAGGCGGCCGGGGTGCTCAAGTACCGCCGCCGCCGGGAGAAGGCCGCTCGGCGGCTCGACGCCACCGAGGCCAGCCTGCTGCGGGTCCAGGACCTGCTGCGCGAGGTCCGTCGCCAGCTCCGCCCGCTGGAGCGCCAGGCCGAGGCCGCCCGCCGTCACGGCGACCTGATCACCGAGCTGTCGGCGTTGCAGATCTTCCTCGCCGGCCGGGAGATCGCCGGCCTGCGCACCCGCCTGGCTTCCACTGCGGCCGCCCGCCACGACGCCGCCGCCAGGGATCAGGAGCTGCGCGGCGAGCTGACCGCGCTGGACACAGCGGTCATCGCCGCCGAGGCCGAGCTCACTGCCCGCGGTGACTTCGACCTGGGCGACGAGATGGTGCGCGTCGAGCAACTCCGCGAGCGGGCCAGGGGGATCTCGGCGGTGCTCGTGGAGCGGCGGCGGAGCATGGAGCGCGATCGCGGCGCCGCTGATGGACAGCGGCGTCGTCGCCAACCTGGAGGCCGAGGCCTCACGGGTGGCCGTCGAGCTGGAGGAGGTGGCCGGGGAGCTGGCCGCGCTGGGGCCGCTCAGCGAGCGTCTGGTGGAGGACGAGACGGCGTTCGAGTCCCGCCGTGCCGAGTCCCTCGCCGCGCTGGACACCCAGGCGCCGTCGTCGTCGGCGGCAACGGCCGCGGCCGAGGTGCGCGGTGAGCTGCGCACCCTGCGCGCCGGGGCCGAGCACGTCGCCGCCGAACGCCAGCGCCTCACCGCCCGCTTGCAGACGCTCGTCGAACGCTCGGCGGCCCTGGCCGAGGAGACCGACCGGCTGCTGGCCGAGTGCGACCGGGCCGAGGGGGCCGAGGCCTCGCTGGTGGCCCAGGCGGACGCGGCCGAGGAGGCCGAGCGCGCCGCCGAGGGCGCCGTGCAGGAGCTCAGCGCGGCGGCGCCAGCGCCTGGCCGAGGACGTCAGCGGGTGGCGGGCCCGAGCCGACGCCTTGGCCCAGGCCCTGGAAGGGGCGCGGGCCCGCGCCGGCGCCGACCACCTTGCCGGTGTGCAGGGTGTGCTGGGCACGGTGCTGGATCTGATCGAGATCGACCACGGCTGGGAGAGCGCCGTCGAGGCGGCACTGGGCCAGGCGCTCCAGGCGGTCGTGGTGGCGTCGCCAGACGCCGGGCGGGCCGCCTTGCAGTCGCTGCATCGGGCCGACCTCAGCGGGGCCGTGCTGGCGCTCGGGGCGCAGCGGGTGGTGTCCACGCCGCCGCCCGCCGGGGCGCCGGTGCGCCCGCACGTGCGCGGCCGGCGCGGCGGGATGGATGCGTTGCTCGACGCCGTGCTCGGCTCGGCCACCCGCGTCCAGGACTGGCGCGTCGCCGTCGACGTGGCCCTCAGCCACCCGTCGGCCATCGTGGTCACCGACCACGGGGATCGGTTCGGGGCCGCCGGATGGCGGCTCGGTGTCGCCGGTGGTGGCGCCACGGCAGCGGCCCACGCCGAAGCAGACGAGCGTGCCTCGGCAGCCGCGGCGGAACTCGGCGCCTACGAGCAGCGGCTCACCGCGGCATCGGCGCAGCTCCAGGCTGCCGTCCGCCAGGTGACCGAGGCCGCGGTGCTGCTCGACGACCATGACGCCCGGTTCTCGGCGATGTCGGAACGCCTGGCCCGGGCCCATGCCGAGCACCGCGAGGGCGCGGCGGAGATCGAGGCCCTCACCGCGGCGCTGGCCGACGGCGAGGCGCGCGCCGCAGCCGACCACGCCCGGCTGGCCGACCTGGAGCGCGTGCTGCCGGCGCTGGAGACCGACGAGGCCGCCGAGGCCGAAGCAGCGCGCCTGCAGCACGAGACCCGCTCCGCCGTGGAGGCCGCCGCTGCCGAACTGCGCCGCCGCCGCCAGAACCTGGAGGTCCGCAACGCCTCGCTCGTGGAGCGCCAGCAGTTGCTGCAGCGCCGGGCCGAGGAGACCGAGCGGCGGCTCGTCGCCGATCAGCAGGCCAGGTCGCAGGCCGCCGAGCACCGCCAGCGCATCGAGCGATCGCTCGCCGTGGTCGACCGCCTGGTCGAGCTGGTCGACGGGCACCGAGCAACCGTCGAAGTCCGCCACCAGCACCTCAGCGAGCTGCGCCGCAAGCAGAGCGACGAGGTCCGGGAGATCTCCGCCCGCCTGGATCAGGCCAGGAGCGCCCGCCATCGAGCCGAGCGCCAGCTCGACGAACTGCGTGAGCAGACCCGCCGGCTGGACGTGGACGAGGCCGAACTGCGCATGCGCCTCGAGGGCGCGGTCGAGGCGCTGCGCCGCGACCACGACATCGAGCCGGCCACCGCCGAGGCCGCCGAGCTCCCGGCGCTGCCCGAGGGCGTGCCCGCCCCGGCCAGGGCTCGGGAGCTGGAGCGTGAGCTGCGCCTGATGGGGCCGATCAACCCGCTGGCCCTCGAGGAGTTCAACGAGCTGCAGCAGCGGCACACCTTCCTGGAGGAGCAGCTCGACGACGTCCGCTCCACCCGGCGCGAGCTGCTGCGTGTCATCCGCGCCGTCGACCAGGAGATCCAGTCGGTGTTCGCCGCGGCCTACGCCGATGTCAGCGCCCACTTCGCCAGCCTGTTCAACCTGCTGTTCCCCGGCGGCACGGGCAAGCTCACGCTCACCAACCCCGACGATCTGCTGAACACCGGTATCGAGATCGAGGCCAAGCCCGGCGGCAAGAACGTCAAGAAGCTCTCGCTGCTGTCCGGCGGGGAGCGGTCGCTCACCGCCTTGGCCTACCTGTTCGCCGTGTTCCGCAGCCGACCCTCGCCGTTCTACGTGATGGACGAGGTGGAGGCGGCGCTCGACGACGTCAACCTGCACCGGTTCCTCGGCCTGATCGGCGAGTTCCGGCGCGACGCCCAGCTCCTCATCGTCAGCCATCAGAAGCGCACGATGGAGGCGGGCGACAGCCTGCTGGGCGTCAGCATGCAGCCTGGTGGGTCGTCCAAGGTGGTCACCGAGCGGACGGCCGGCGGCTGATGCTCTACCCGGTGATGCTGGACCTGCGTGGCAGGCCCGTCGTCGTCGTGGGAGCGGGAGCGGTGGCCGCGCGGAAGATCGCCGCGCTGGTGGAGGCAGGGGCCGTCGTCACCGTCGTGGCTCCGGACGTTGAGCGACGCGCGGCGGCGCGCGTCCGCCCGGCGCGGTCCGATGGTGGTCGAGCGTCCGTACGAGCGCGGCGATCTCGACGGTGCGCTGTTCGCGGTCGCGGCCACCGGGCGATCCGACGGTGAACGCCGCCGTGGCCGACGACGCCGAGCGCGCCGGGATCCTCGTCAATGCCGCCGACGACCCGCAGCACTGCTCGGCGCTGCTACCGGCGGTGCTGCGCCGCGGGCCGGTCGTGGTGTCCGTGTCCACCAGTGGGTCTGCCCCGGCGTTCGCCTCGTGGTTGCGGGGACCGCATCGCCGACGCGGGTCGACGAGGCCCGCGCCGGGGCCGTGGCGGCAGAGCTGCTGTCCCGCCGCCAGGCGATCCACCGCCGGGGCGGCAGTACCGAGACCGTGGACTGGCGAGCGCAGATCGAGCAGCTGTGGTCGGCGGGCGCCCCGCTGGACGCTGCCCGATCCGCCGAGCCACCTACTGGATGAGCGTGGCCGACGGCGGCGCCGACCGCCTGCCAGGGCTCGGCCGTAGGCTCCGCCACCGCGCCGATCACCAGCGTCGCCGGGTTGGTGATCGGCGACGTGGCCAGTTCGTCCAGGCGACCGACCCATCGCTCCTCGGTGGGCGTGCTCGCTCGGATGACGGCGAGCACCGGTGTGGCGGGGGCGAGACCGCCTGCCATCAGTCGATCGGCGATGTGCCCCCGGCGGGCGACGCCCATCATGACGACGATGGTGCCACCCACCTTGGCCAGATGCGCCCAGGCCGGTTCCTCGCCACCGGGCTGGCGGTGCCCGGTGACCACGGTGACCGATGCCGACAGGCCGCGATGGGTCACCGGCACCCCGGCCAGCGCAGCCGCAGCGAAGCTGGAACTGACCCCGGGGACCACGTCGCACTCGACTCCGGCGGCAGCGAGTGCCAGCAGTTCCTCGCCGCCGCGCCCAAACACGAACGGGTCGCCACCCTTGAGCCGGACGACTCGTCGCCCGCTTCGGCCGAGTTGGACGAGCAGCGCCGAAATGGTCTCCTGCGGCACCGGGAGGCCCGGTCGCTTGCCCACGTCGATGAGTTCCGCCGCCGGGTTCGCCAGGGCCAGCACACCATCGCCGACCAGTGCGTCGTGCACCACCACATCGGCATCGCCGAGCAGCCGGGCGGCGCGCGCACGGTCAGCAGATCGGGGTCACCCGGTCCGGCCCCCACCAGCCAGACCGTCACGACCCCACTCCGGCGCTGCGATCGCTGCGTGGACAGACCGCAGACTGGGCGCTCGGCGGCTCGGCGCCGAGGGCAGCGGCCGGGCCGAACCGGTCGCAGAAATCACCGAACGACTCGCCGACGCTGCGCAGCGCGGCGTATCGACGCAGGGCACGTCCCAGCAGCCCGGGGATCTCGGCCAGGGTGACCGCCTCCGCGGCAACGCTGCCGAGGCGGTCGCCGAACGGCGACCCGCCAAGGTGCACGTCGTAGGTTCGCTTGGTCCGCCCGACGATGCCGACCTCGGCGTTGTACGGGCGGGCACACCCGTTCGGGCACCCGGTCATGTTGATGCGGATCGGATGATCGCCGACCCCGGCGGCCACCGCCTCGGCCTCCACTGCCGGAGATCAGATCGGGCATCACCCGCTCGGCCTCGGCGAGCGCCTGCCCGCAGGTGGGCAGCGCCGGGCAGGCGATCGCCAGGCGGCGGATGGCCCGCACCTCGCCGGGCACCGGCACACCGTGAGCAACCAGCACCGCGGCGACCTGCCGTTCGTCGGACAGGCCGCACAGCAGGACGTCCTGGCGGGGCGTCACCCGGAACTCGCTCACGGTTCCCGCTGCCGCCAGCTCGGCGAGCGCCGCACGGAGGTGTCCGGTCACCCGACCGTTGGGCACCGGGAGGCCCAGCACTCGGTGGTCGCCGTGGGTCGCCCAGCCGTGGTGCTCGTGGCCAGCCGCCCAGGCGGCGATCGGCCTGGGCGGCGCCACCGCCCGCCCGAGCGTCTCGGCCATCCGCTCGGCCAGCCAGCCCACACCGCGCTCGGCCACCAGGTACTTCAGGCGAGCCCGCTGACGGTCGGCGCGGTCACCGTGGTCACGGTGGACGATGACGATCGACTCCACCACCTCGCCCAGCGATCCCACGGGTGCCCAGGCGACGGCCCGTGCCAGGGACGGGAACGTGTCATCGGGCCGTGCATGGCTCACCCCCATGCCTCCGCCGGCGAACAGGGTGAACCCGGTGTGCCGGCCGCCCTCGATCGTCGGCACGATGCCAACGTCGTTGGCCAGAACGTCCACGCAGTTGTCGCCTGGCCAGCCCAGGGCGATCTTGAACTTGCGTGGCAGGTACACCGGGCCGTACATCCGCTCGTGCTCGTCGTCGGCCGGGGCCTCGGCGCTGACCGCCCGGTCACCGTCGACCCACAGCTCCCAGTAGGCCCGGGTGGTCGGCCGGAAACGGCGAACCAGGTCCCACAGCGCCGGCTGGAGGATCTCCTGGCGCTCGTCGGGGATCGGGCAGGCCATGATGTTGCGCACCACGTCCCCGCACGCGGCCAGGGTGGTGAGATCGCAGGCGTTGATCGCCGCCACCGTGTCGCGCAGCGATCGCTTGGGCACGAAGTGGAACTGCACGCCCTGGCGGGTGGTGAGCCGCAGCGAACCGTCGGTCAGCACGGCCAGGCGGTCGAGGGCCAGCCACTGCTGGGCACTGATCACCCCGCCGGGCACCGATGCCCTGACCATGCACGAGTGGTCGAGCGGCTGGCGTGCCTGGGCCAGGCGGCGGCGGGTGTCACGATGGTCCTGCTGGTAGATCCCGTGGAACTTCAGCAGCACGGCGGCGTCGTGACCGAAGGCCAGGTCGTCGGTGGCCAACTCCTCGGCCAGGGGGCCGCGCAGGCCGCGGCTGGCCGCCTTGATGTCCTCGATGCTCACGCCAGCACCGCACGGATCACCCCGGCGGCGGCCGTGGTGCGCGTCGCCGGATCGATGACGATGAATCGGCCGGCCGACGACCAGGCACTGCCGGCGTCGATGGGCAGCGCCTGGTCGAGGTCCAGCTCCACCCTGGCGATGTCGTTCAGCCCGATGTGGTCGGCTGGTCCCGGCTGCAGCGTGCCCAGATCCCAGCGGTGCCGGATGGCCGTGATGCGCCCGCTCACCAGGCGGGTGAGATGCTTGACGACGATGTGCTCGCCGGCGGCGATGGGCCGCTCGGCCATCCACGCCACGTCGGCCACCACTCGCCGGCCGAGGGTCGGGACCGACCCGGCGACGAGCACGTCGCCACGCCCCACGTCCAACTCGTCGGCGAGGAGCACGGCGATGGACTCTCCCGGGTGGGCGATGTCGACGGGCGTGCCGCCGCGGTGCATCCCGGCGACCGTGCTCGACTGGCCTCCCGGCAGCACGGTGATCGAGTCGCCGTGGCGCAGCGGGCCACCGTCGAGACGTCCGGCGTAGCTTCGATGATCGTGATGCTCGGCCGTGCGCGGGCGAATCACCCACTGCACGGGCAGACGGCAGTCACCGTGCTCGTGCTCCTGCGTCACGTCGAGGCCCTCCAGCAGTTCCAGCAGGGATGGCCCGCCATGCCACGGAGTGTTCGCCGAGCGCTCGACGACGTTGTCGCCGTGCAACGCCGACACGGGTACCACGTGGATCTGAGGTGGGTGGGGCCACGGCGCCAGCAGTTCGGCGACCTCCCCGTGGATCTGCGTGGCAATGGCCTGATCCCAGCCCACCAGGTCCATCTTGTTGATCACCACGACCACATGGGCGAGCGACCAGCAACCCGGCGACGAAGGCATGACGGCGGGTTTGCTCCACCACGCCGTTGCGCGCGTCCACCAGCAGGAGGGCGACGTCGCTGACCGAGGCGCCCGTCACCATGTTGCGCGTGTACTGCACGTGGCCCGGGGTGTCGGCCAGGATCAGCGAGCGGTGCGCGGTCGTGACGTAGCGGTAGGCGACGTCGATGGTGATGCCCTGCTCGCGTTCGGCGCGCAGGCCGTCGGTCAGCAGTGCCAGGTTGAACGAGCCGTCGCCGTGACGTCTGCTGGCCCGCCCGACGGCGGCGAGTTGGTCGTCGAGGATCGACTTGGTGTCGTGCAGCAAGCGGCCGATCAGGGTGGACTTGCCGTCGTCCACCGATCCGACGGCGGCCACACGCAGCGCCCCGCGCTCGGCGGCGATCGAGCCCATCAGAAGTACCCCTCGCGCTTGCGGTCCTCCATCGCCGAGTCACTGACCGTGTCGTCGGCGCGGGTGGCGCCTCGCTCGGTGATCCGGGCAACGGCGACCTCGTCGATGATCTCGTCCACCGTCGACGCCTCCGACAGCACCGCGCCGGTGCAGCTCATGTCGCCCACCGTGCGATAGCGCACGGTCTCGGTGAGCACCGCTTCTCCCGGCAGTGACTGCACCGGTCCGCCAACGGCCAGCAGCATCCCGGCGCGGCGCACCACCGGGCGGCGGTGAGAGAAGTAGATCGACGGCAGCTCGATGCCTGCGGCGTCGATGTACCGCCAGATGTCCAGTTCGGTCCAGTTCGACAGCGGGAAGGCACGCAGGTGCTCGCCGCGGCCGAGGGCGGTGTTGACCACGCCCCACGGCTCTGGCCGCTGGGCCCTCGGCTCCCACGCGCCGACGCACGTCGCGAAAGGACACGAATCGCTCCTTGGCCGCGGGCCTTGTCCTCGTCCCGGCGCCCGCCACCGAACGCCGCGTCGATGCGGTGCAGAGCGATGGCGTCGAGCAGGGTGACCGACTGCAGGCGGTTGCGCGAGGCGCCGGGACCGGTCTCGTCCACGACCCGCCCGGCGTCGATCGAGTCCTGGACCGAGGCGACCAGCAGCTCCAGGCCGAACGCGGCAACGGTTCGATCCCGGTAGGCAATGACTTCGGGGAAGTTGTGACCGGTGTCGATGTGCAGCACGGGGAAGGGCAGGCGAGCCGGGGCGAAGGCGGCCATGGCGAGGTGCAACAGCACAGCGGAGTCCTTGCCGGCGCTGAACAGCAGCACGGGTGACTGGCACTCGGCGGTGACCTCACGGATGATCGAGACGGCCTCGTCGCCTCCAGCGCCCGACAGGTGCGGGTCGGCGATCAGCCGGAAGCCGGTGTCGGCGGCAAGCGGGCTCATCGATGCAGCCCGCACTCGGTCTTGGCCTGGCCCGCCCAGCGCCCAGCCCGGCGGTCCTCGCCGGGGCCCACCGGCCGGGTGCACGGCCAGCAGCCGATCGACGGGTACCCGCGGTCGGCCAGCGGGTGGCGGGGGAGGTCGTGGCGCTGCTGGTACGCGGCCAGGCCGGCATCGGTCATCGTGGCCAGCGGGTTGATCTTGATCAGGTCACGGCCGAGGTCACGGCTGACGATCGGGGCCGTGGCCCGGGTCGGGCCGTCGGCCCGGCGGATCCCGGTGACCCACGCCGCTCGCCCGGCGAGCGCCCGCTCCAGGGGCTCCACCTTGCGGGCCGCGCAGCAGCCCTCGCTGTCGTACTGCCACTGGTCGGGTTCGGGGGCCACGGGGCGGACCAGCGTGACGAGGAGGTCGTAGCGCCGGCGGAGCTGCTCCGCGTACCACAGTGTCTCGGCGAACAGGTATCCGGTGTCGAGCAGCACGATCTCGGTCCCGGCGGCGTGGCGGGCGACGACGTCGATCAGCACGGCGTCCTCGAAGCTGGCCGTCACCACCAGACCGTCGCCGAAGGTGGTGGCGGACCAGGCGACGATCTCTCCGGGCGGGCTGGCCTCGAACGCCGCCGATCGCTCGGCCAGATCGGCAAGGGAGCGTTGGGGTGGGGCAGCACGGCGAAGGGCGACGGGAGGAGGCACGGGGCGAGCGTCGCCTACGGCCGATTGAATCGATCGGAATGTACGAGTATTCGTCGACCGGTCGCAGGTCTGGCCTAGATCGCCTTCAACAACTTCAGGCCGCTGGCCACCAGGACGACGATCAGGATCGGGCGGATCACCCGCTCCGGCGCCCGTGACGACATCAGGCTGCCGGCGAGCACGCCTGGCATCGCGCCCACGACGAGCCAGCCCACCAGCGGGGCCGAGACGTGGCCGAAGATCATGTGGGCGACCGTGGCCGAGCCAACCAGGGGGATGGCCTGGGCCAGGTCGGTGCCCACCAGCTGTGGGCCGGTGAGGTGTGGGTAGGTCCACATCAGCAGCACGATCATCAGCGATCCCGATCCCACCGAGGTCAGCCCGACCACGGTCCCGCCGACGAGTCCGATGGCCACCAGCACCGCCGGGCGGTGGGCGGCGATCACGTCCGGCGCTTCCCGCCGCCGGGCCAGGAGGGGCTTGAGCAGCATCGCCGTGGCGGCGACGACCAGGGCCCCGCCCAGCGCCGGTTTCAGCGATGTCTGCACCGAATCAGCGTCGAACCAGTCCAGCGCGGCTGCCGCGAGGAACGCCGCGGGGATCGAACCAGTGCACAGCCAGATCACGATGCGGCGGTCGATCGTGCCGTGGCGCCGGTGCACCGCGGCGCCGAGCGGCTTGATGGCCAGGCTGACAACCAGGTCGCTGGACACGGCCGTCAGCGGGTCGACCTTGAACAGCAGGACCAGCATCGGGGTGAGCAGCGCGCCGCCCCCCATCCCGGTGAGCCCGATGACCAAACCGGCCAGCCCACCGCCGACGATCAGTTGGACGGCGCTGGGCATCGCTCCAGCTTGCCAGCGTCTGCGGCCGAAGCGAGTAGCGTTCCCGGAACGATTCGAACCTGGGGGAGCGTCGATATCTGGTGGGTGACCTCGTCGCCATGACATTCGCACCGTCGTCCGCCGAGCCCGAGGGCCGGCCGGCGATCCAATTGGTCGGGCTGCGCAAGGCGTTCGGCGACGTGGTCGCGGTCGACAACGTGGATGTCTCCATCGGTGAGGGCGAGTTCTTCTCGCTGCTCGGCCCATCCGGAAGCGGCAAGACCACGGTGCTGCGGATGATCGCCGGCTTCGAACTGCCCACCGCCGGCGCCGTGCTGCTGCAGGGACAGGACGTGACCCGTGTGCCGCCCTACGACCGCGACGTGAACACGGTGTTCCAGGACTACGCCCTGTTCCCGCACATGTCGGTGCAGCGCAACGTGGAGTACGGGCTGCGGGTCAAGGGAGTGGCCAGGGCCGAGCGCCGCCGGCGCGCCGCCGAGATGCTCGACGTCGTGCGCCTCGGCGGGTTCGGCGACCGCAAGCCCACGCAGTTGAGCGGCGGGCAGCGCCAGCGTGTCGCCCTGGCCAGGGCGCTGGTGAACCACCCCAAGGTGCTGCTGCTCGACGAGCCGCTCGGGGCGCTGGATCTCAAGCTGCGCGAGGAGATGCAGGTCGAGTTGAAGTCCATCCAGCGCGCCGTCGGGCATCACCTTCGTCTTCGTCACCCACGACCAGGGCGAGGCCCTGTCGATGAGCAGCAGGATCGCGGTGTTCAACCACGGGCGCATCGAGCAGGTCGGCACGCCGCGCGAGATCTACGGGGCGCCCGCCACCCGATTCGTCGCCGGGTTCGTCGGGTCCTCCAACCTGCTGTCACCCGAGCTCAGCCTGCGGCTCTTCGGTGTCGACGCCGTCCATTCCGTTCGTCCCGAGTTGGTGCGCCTTGGCGCCGACGCCGCCGCCGCGGACGTTCGCCTGGCCGGGGTGGTCGAGGACATCCAGTACCTCGGCGCCGAGTGCCGGGTCCGGGTGAGCTTCGACGACGGGGCGTTCGTGCTGACGCTCGCCGACACCAGCCATGACATCGACCATCGCCAGGTCGGCGACGCGGTCGAGGTGGTCATCCCCGCCGGCGCGGCGTACCGCGTCGCCCACTGACCCGACGATCCAACACACATCAGCACAACCAGGAGAGACACATGCAACGAAGAGTGATGGCAACCATGGGCCTTGGCGGGCTGTTGGCGATTGGGGCCGCCACCACCGCCACCGCCACGACACCGCCGGGAACTGCCGCGCCGGCCGGGACGGCGGCCGGTCCCGTGGACTACCACTGGACGCCGAATCCGGCCCTCCAGGGCGAGGGCCAGGCGAACATCATCGTCTGGGCCGGTTACGCCGAGGAGGCCTGGGTCACGCCCTTCACCGAGCTGACCGGCTGCGCGGTGAACGTCAAGACCGCCAACTCGTCCGACGAGATGGTGCAGCTGATGCAAAGCGGCGAGTACGACAGCGTGTCGGCATCCGGTGACGCCACCGAGCGGCTGATCGCCGGTGGGGAAGTGGTGGAGATCAACCCCGCCGAGTTCTCCAGCTACGCCGGGATCTTCGACGACCTCAAGCTCAAGCAGTGGAACAGCCTCGACGGCAAGCCGATGGGCATCCCCCACGGTCGTGGCGCCAACCTGCTGGTGTACAACACCGAGGCGTTCCCGGCGGCGCCGGACTCGTGGAGCCCGATGTTCGACGGTGGCACCGAGGCAGACGGGGAGATCTCGGTCTACGACAGCCCGATCTACATCGCCGATGCAGCGCTGTACCTGATGGCCACCAAGCCGGAGCTGAAGATCACCAACCCGTACGCCCTGGACCAGGCGCAGTTCGACGCGGCGATCGCGCTGCTGGAGAAGCAGAAGGGCATCACCGGCCAGTACTGGTCGGTCTACACCGACCAGCAGACCGCCCTCGAGGGCGGCACGGTGCTGGCCGGAACGACCTGGCAGGTCATCGTCAACCTGGCGACGGCCAACGGGGCCAAGATCGCCGCCGTCAAGCCCAAGGAGGGCGCCACCGGTTGGTCGGACACGTGGATGCTGTCGTCGAAGGCCAAGAACCCGAACTGCGCCAAGCTGTGGATGGACTGGATCGCATCGCCATGGGCCAACGCTCAGGTCGCCGAGTACTTCGGCGAGGCGCCCAGCAACAAGGCCTCGTGTGCGCTGACGGCCGATCCGAACCATTGCGCCACCTTCCACGCCGAGGAGACGGACTACTGGAAGGACGTGTGGTACTGGACCACTGCCACTGAGGCGTGCCTCGACGGGCGCACCGACGTGAAGTGCGTTGCGTACACCGAGTGGGTCAACGCTTGGACGAAGCTGCGCGCCTGACCTCGGACGAAGCAGTCCTACCCGGGGCGCCCGTGTCGGTGCCGCCCCGGGTAGGCAAGCGCGTCAGCCGGGCCTTCACCCGCCGATGGCTGGCGCTGACCTCGCTGCTGACCGCGCCGGTGGCATGGCTGATGGTGGTGTACGTCGGCTCGCTGATCGCCCTCGTCGCCGTGGCGCTGTTCAAGCTCGACGGGCGGACCCAACGCCCGACGACCTCGTTCACCGGCGACAACCTGCGTCAGGCGTTCACCCAATCGGAGTTCCTCAAGGTGGTCGGCCAGAGCCTCGGGGCGGCCGTCGCCGTCACGGCGCTGTCGGTGTTGATCGCCGTGCCGGTGACGTTCTGCGTGGCGCGCCTCCTGCCACGGTGGATGCGCCGCGGTGTGGTGGTGGCCTTCCTGCTGCCGCTGTGGGCCGGGTACCTGGTCAAGGCGTATGCCTGGAAGGCGATGCTCCGCCAGGGATCGAAGTTCGGCGTCGACCAGGCCGGGGGGTTCCTACAGAGCACGTTTGGCTGGTCGCCCGGGTTCGGCTGGCTGGCGGTGATCCTGTCGCTCACCTATCTGTGGCTGCCGTACATGCTGCTGCCCGTGTACACCGGCATGGAGCGGCTGCCCAACTCGCTGGTCGAGGCGTCCAGTGACCTGGGCGCCAAGCCGCTGCGCACGTTCGCCAGCGTCGCCATGCCGATGCTGATCCCGGCCATCGCTGCCGGGTCGATCTTCACCTTCTCGCTGTCGCTTGGCGACTACATCATCCCGGCGGTGGTGACCGAGCGCAAGGTCATCATGATCGGCAACCTCGTCGAGCGCACGCTGCTCGCCCCCAACCAGCCGCTCGCCGCGGCGTTCACCCTGTGGCCGCTGGCGATCATCGTCGTCTACCTCCTGGCCATGCGCCGGGCCGGCGCGTTCGAGAACGTCTGATGCAGATCTCCCGCTGGGCGCGGGCCGTGCTGGTGCTGATGCTGGCGGCCACGCTGGCGTTCCTGTACGTGCCGCTGCTGGTGGTGGCCAGGCTGTCGTTCAACACCGCCAAGTCGCTGAGCTGGCCGCCGAGGGGTTGGACGCTGGAGTGGTGGCGCAAGGCGTGGGAGACCCCCGGGCCGAAGGACGCGTTGTGGAACAGCGTGCAGGTGGCCCTGGCTGCCACGGCGCTCGCCCTGGTGCTTGGAACCTTGGCGGCCTTCGCCATGCAGCGCTACCAGTTCTTCGGCAAGCAGACGCTGTCGTTCCTGATGGTGCTCCCCATCGCCCTGCCGGGCATCGTCACCGCGGTCGCGTTGCAGAACAGTTTCTCCCGGCGGATCGATCTCTGGCTGGTCAGCTTCCGCATCGGCTTCGGCTTCCATTCCCTGGTCATCGCCCACGCCACGTTCTGCATCGTGATCGCCTACAACAACGTCATCGCCCGGCTCCGCCGCTCGTCGCCCAACCTGCTGCAGGCGTCGGCCGACCTGGGCGCCCATGGCATGCAGACGTTCCGCCTGGTCACCCTGCCGCTGGTGCGGTCGGCGTTGCTCGCCGGCGGGATCCTGGCGTTCGCCCTCAGCTTCGACGAGATCGTCGTGACCACGTTCACCGCCGGCGCCGGGTTCGAGACGCTGCCGCAGTGGATCTTCACCCGCATCGGCCGATCCAACGACGTGCCCCTCGTCAACGTCGTCGCCACCTTCGTGATGGTGGTCTCGATCCCCCTGGCGTGGCTCGCCCAGCGCCTCAGCGACGGCGGCCCCGACCCCACCTGACCCCACCCCCACCTGACCCCACCCCTCCCGTTTGTTCACTCACACTCCAGCCCCACTGGAGATCAGGTGAACAAACCGCTCCGGCCGGATACCCGCTCCACCCTGGTCCGCCCGGGTTTGTTCACTCACATTCCCACCCCACTGGAGATCAGGTGAACAAACGGAGCCATGGGTAGCGTGAGGCCACCATGTTGTGGATCTATCTCGTCCTGGCCGCGCTCGTTCTGGTGGTGGGTGTTGCCGTGGTGCTGGTCAACCGGCGGCGCGCCGCGGCTGGCCAGGCGCCACCGTCTCCACCCGCGCCATCGATCGAGCGGCCACCGCGGCCAGCAGGGCCGAGCGCGCCCAAGGCGGCCGTCCCCGACGGTGCCGGCGCGGCCGGCGACGTCGTGGCGGTCGACGAGCAGGCGGACAGCGGCACCGACGACGCCGCGCCGGTGGCCGTCGTCGAGCGGCCCACGTTCCGTGGACGGATGGCCAAGGCTCGCTCCGCGCTGGCCGGGGCGTTCCTGGGCATCCGCGCCCGCGGTGGGATCACCGCCGACACGTGGGACGACCTCGAGGAGGCGTTGCTGAAGGCCGACGTCGGGGTCCGCGTCGCCGACGAGTTGCTGGACCCGCTGAAGGCCAGGGTGAAGGCCAAGGAGATCACCGATCCCGACCAGTTGCTCGACGCTCTGCAGGCCGAGATGGTGGCCAGACTCGCTGGCGCCGACCGGGAGTTACGCTTCGACGAGTCCCCCGGTGGCCCCAACGTGTGGCTGTTCGTGGGCGTCAACGGGGTGGGCAAGACCACCACCATCGGCAAGGTCGCCGCCCGCCAGCGCGCCGAGGGTCGCTCGGTGATGATGGCCGCGGGTGACACCTTCCGCGCCGCGGCGGCCGAACAGCTCGAGACGTGGGCCCAGCGCAGCGGCGCCGACATGGTCCGCGGCAACGAGGGCGGTGATCCGTCGGCGGTGATCTTCGACGCCGTCGAGTCGGCCACCGCGCGCCGGATCGGCCTGGTGCTCGGCGATACCGCTGGCCGCCTGCACACCAAGACCAACTTGATGGACGAGCTGTCCAAGGTGCGCCGGGTGGCGGCCAAGGGCGCCGGCCGGGTGACCGAAGTGCTCCTCGTGGTCGACGCCACCACCGGCCAGAACGGCTTGACCCAGGCACGCGAGTTCGGGCGGGCGACCAACCTGGCCGGGTCGGGGGCCGACAGTGGCGTCACCGGCGTGGTGCTCACCAAGCTCGACGGCAGCGCCAAAGGCGGCATCGTCTTCGCCATCGAGACAGAGCTGGGACTCCCGGTGAAACTGGTCGGCCTGGGCGAGGGCATCGACGACCTGATCCCCTTCGACCCGGCCGAGTTCATCGCCGCACTGTTCGCCACCGACTGATGCTCGGTGAGCGCTGGGAGCCGGTGTGCCGCTCGGTGCTCACGAAGCGGGGTGAGGAGGGGGCGGGATAGCCTGCTCGGCGCATGTTTGATTCGCTGTCGTCACGGCTGGAAGGCATCGTCAAGCGTCTGCGCGGCAAGGGACGGCTGACGCAGGACGACGTCGACGAGGTCCTCAAGGAGATCCGCACCGCCCTGCTCGACGCCGACGTCAACGTCGGCGTGGTCCGCAGCGTGGTCGCCCGCATCCGCGACCAGGCCGTGGGTGTCGAGCTGTCCACCGCCCTCGATCCCGCCCAGCAGGTCGTCAAGATCGTCAACCACGAACTCACCGAGATGCTCGGCGGGCAGACGCTGAAGATCACCTACGCCGGCCGCCCGCCCACCGTGGTGCTGATGGCCGGCCTGCAGGGTTCCGGCAAGACGACCAGCTCGGCCAAGCTGGCCCGCTGGTTCAAACGCCAGGGCCGTCAGCCGTTGCTGGTGGGCGCCGACCTGCAACGCCCGGCCGCCGTCGAGCAGCTGCGCACGCTGGGCCGCCAGATCGACGTTCCGGTGTTCAGCGAGCCCGGCGACCCCGTGGCCACCGCCAAGCGAGGGCTCGACGAGGCCCGCCGCCTGGGGCGCGACGTGCTGATCGTCGACACCGCCGGCCGGTTGGCCATCGATGCCGACCTGATGGACCAGGTGCGGCGGATCTCCGAAGCAGTCCAGCCGAACTACACCTTCCTGGTCATCGACGCGATGACCGGCCAGGACGCCGTTGGCGTGGCCGAGGCGTTCCACGAGACGTTGGCCATCGACGGCGTCATCCTGTCGAAGCTGGACGGCGACGCCCGCGGTGGCGCGGCGCTCAGCGTCAAAGAGGTCATCGGCCGGCCGATCGCCTTCGCCAGCACCGGAGAGAAGCTCGGGGACTTCGAGCAGTTCCACCCCGACCGCATGGCCGGACGCATCCTCGGCATGGGCGACATGCTGACGCTGATCGAGCAGGCCGAGCAGGCCTTCGAGAAGGAGTCCGCCGAGCAGGCCGCCGAGGCGATGCTGGCCGGTGAGTTCACCCTCGACGACTTCCTGGCGCAGATGCAGCAGATCAAGAAGATGGGTCCGCTCGGTGGTCTGTTGAAGATGATGCCCGGCCTGCCCAAGGAGATGAAGCACGCCGAGATCGGCGACGACGCGCTGAAGCCGGTGGAGGCGATCATCCACTCGATGACCCCGCTGGAGCGGCGCAGGCCGGAGCTGATCAACGGCAGCCGGCGGACGCGCATCGCCACGGGCAGCGGCACCACCGTGGGCGACGTCAACCGCCTGGTCAAGCAATTCCAGGACATGCAGAAGATGATGAAGCGCATGGGCATGTCGGCGATGCCCGGCAAGAAGGGCAAGAAGGGCAAGGGCCGCGGCGGATTCCCCGGCTTCGGCGGTCTCGGCGGGCCGGCCGGCCCGGGCGGGCTGCCCGACTTCGGCGACATGTTCGGTGGTCAGGGTGGGCGCCCGCCTGGCTTCCCCGGTGGGTTTCCCCCGCGGCGCTAGCTATCCTTGCTTGGTTCGTTTCGCCGGAATGACCGTTATCTCCAGGAGCCCAGCACGTTATGGCAGTCAAGTTGCGCCTCACCCGAGTCGGCAAGACCAAGCAGCCGCAGTACCGCATCGTCGCGGCCGACAGCCGCTCGCCGCGTGACGGCCGCTTCATCCAGATCGTCGGGACCTACAACCCGCGCCAGGAGCCGTCGGCGCTGAACGTTGACAATGCCAAGGCCGTGAAGTGGCTGATGGACGGCGCCCAGCCCACCGAGCGGGTGCGCAAGCTGCTGGAGATTTCGGGTGCCTGGGCCGAGTTCGGCTCGGCTCGCGCTGGCGCCACGTCATGACCGACCCGATGTCCGAGCTCACGGCAGCCGAGCACACGGCGTCCCAGCACACGGCGTCCGATCACGCCGACGGTGCCAACGCCATCCCGGCGCCCACGGCCACGGCGGTGCTCACCCACGTCGTGCGCTCGATCGTCGACGACCCTGAGGCTGTCTCGGTCGACGCCTCGCAGCATCGCGGCCGGATCAAGCTGGAAGTCACCGTCGGCCCCGGTGATCTCGGTCGGGTCATCGGCCGCCGCGGCCGCACCGCCCAGAGCATCCGTACCGTGGTTCGCGCCGCAGCCGTGCGCGACCAGACGGATGTCGACGTCGACTTCGTTGACGCCTGATCCGGCCACCGAGGTTCGCCAGATCGGCGTGACGCACCGCGCCCATGGGGTGCGTGGCGAGATGAGCGTGGAGCTGTTCACCGATCGCCAGGATCGTCTGGCGCCAGGTTCGGCGGTGCGCGTCGGAGATCGCTGGCACACCGTCGAAACGAGCCGCAAGCTGCCAGACCGCTGGTTGGTGCGCTTCGCCGGTGTCGCCGACCGCAGCGCGGCGGAGGAGCTGGCCCATACGGCGCTGTTCGCCGTGGCCGACGACGGTGGTGACCCTGACGCCTTGTGGGTCCACGAACTCGTCGGCTCACACGTGGTCGACCAGCATGGCGTGGACCGTGGCGTCTGCATGGCGGTCGTCGCCAATCCTGCCCACGATCTGCTCGAGCTCGACAGCGGCGCTCTGGTACCCGTGGTGTTCGTCGACCGTGTCGCAGACGGCGTGATCGACGTGGTCGCGCCCGACGGCTTGTTCGACTAGCGTTTCGAGGATCGACACAACCGAGTCGGCAGTGGTCGGGCGGCCCGAGCGACTCCCCGGGCTCGACGGCCTGAGAACCCTGGCGATCGGGGTCGTCGTGTGGCACAACTACGGCGCCATCCCCGGTCTGTCATCGCTCCCGGCGCTCAACCAACTGCGGGCCGGCTACATCGGCGTCACGCTGTTCTTCGTGATCAGCGGGTTCCTGATCACGACGGTGCTGCTGCGTGGCGCGACAGGTGCGTCGCCGATGCGGCTGAGGACGTTCTACGCCCGCCGGGCGTACCGCCTGCTGCCAGCGCTGGGTGTGACCCTGGTGATCCTGTGGCTCATCGCCTGGCTCAAACCGTCCGTCGCCAGCCACACCGTCCCGGCCTCGCTGGCGGTCCTGCTGTACGTCCACAACCTCGTCTGGCTCCGCCATCCCGGACCGCCCTACGGCGGGGACGGGTGGGGCCACCTGTGGTCGCTCTCCGTCGAGGAGCAGTACTACCTGGTCTGGCCGGTGGTCGTCCGGGCGGCGCGCCGAATGCCGGCGCGCCGGTTCGTTGGCGTCCTGGTGGCCGCGATTCTGGCCGTCAACATCTGGCGGTTCGTCCTGTGGATCCGCGGCGCATCCGAGCAGCGCCTGTATCTGGCGACCGACACCAGGATGGATGCCCTGCTGATCGGCGCCGCGGTGGCCTGTGCCCTGCCCGCTGCCAGCCGACTGCTGCCTCCACCACGGGCCCGCGGCCCGGTGCTGGCTCTGCTGGTGGTCGGATTCGTCGTCGTGGCCAACCGGGGGAGCCGGTCGGCGATCACCGCCTCGCCCGGATGGCTGTTCGGCCCGGGTTCGGGTGTGGTGGCCCTCGCCGCGGGGTATCTGGTGCTGGTCGCCGTGCACACCGACCGCGGGTGGGCCGCGGGGCTGTTGAACTCCCGACCGGCCGTCGCCGTCGGGGTCCGCTCGTACGGCATCTACCTCGTCCACGTCCCGATGCAGGCGGTGTTCGCCGGTCACTCCGCCGGGCAGGTGAAGGCTCTGGCCGCCACCGGGGTGCTGGCCTGGACGAGCTACCGCTTCGTCGAGGCGCCCATGCTTCGCCGCCGTCCCGGCGAGCGGCTCGGCCCGTCGAGCGCCGGCAGCACCTCCACGGCGACGACCGCCGAGAGATCGACCGGCCCGTAGATGTGCGGGAAGGTCCCCGCGCCGGGCACGTCGTCCCAGCGCAGCGGGGAGCTCAGCAACGTCTCGTCGATGTGCAACAGCACGAGATCGGGGACATCGACGAAGAACGCCCGCCGAACCTCCGGCCACTGCTCGGCAGCGCAGCAGTGGATGAATCCCTCCTGGCTCAGCGTCCTACCGCGCGTGCTCCCGGTGTGCACGCCGGCCGAGAAGGAGGCGGCCCACTCCTCGGCCGTGGTCAGGTGGAAGATCATCGAACCTAGGCTGGCACAGCCATGCGCATCGACGTCATCACCATCTTCCCCGACCTCGTCGACCAGTTCTGCGCCGAGTCGATGGTGGGCAAGGCCCGGCGCAGCGGTCTGGTCGAGCTGCGCCTGCACGACCCGCGCGATCAGACGTCCGACGTCCACCGCACGGTTGACGATGCCCCCTTCGGCGGGGGAGCGGGCATGGTGATGAAGCCCGAGCCCCTGTTCGCCACCGTCGACGCGGTCCGCCCGCCGCGCCCGCTGCTCCTCCTCGGCCCCGGCGGGCGGCGGTTCGACCAGGCGATGGCGGCTCACCTGGCCGGTCTCGACGGGTTCTCCTTGGTCTGCGGCCGCTACGAGGGTGTCGATCACCGAGTCCGTCAACATCTGGTTGACGGTGAGATCTCCGTCGGGGACGTGGTGCTCAACGGCGGTGAAGTGGCCGCCTGCCTGGTGATCGAAGCGGTGACGCGCCTGCTGCCCGGGGCGATGGGGAACGCCACGAGCCCGCTCACCGAGAGCTTCGCCACGGGCCTGTTGGAGGAGCCGCACTACACCCGGCCCGCCGACTTCCGTGGGTGGGAGGTGCCCGGCGTCCTGCGCAGCGGGGACCACGCCACGATCGACCGCTGGCGCCACGCTCAGGCCCTGCACCGCACCCTCCGTGACCGCCCCGACCTGATCGAGGCGCGCGGCGGGCTACGCGAGAACGAGGCCCGCCTGTTGGAAGAGTTCCCCCCGGTCACCTATCCTTGAGCGTCCCACGTTGATGCCCTGACGGCGCCTGTCGCCGCCTTGCGAAAGAGCCACCATGAAGTCCACCGATCTCGTCGACAACCAGTACCTGCGCACCGACATCCCCGACTTCGGTCCTGGCGACGAGGTCAAGGTCCACGTCAAGGTCGTCGAGGGAAACAAGGAGCGCGTCCAGGTCTTCCAGGGCAACGTCATCGCCCGCCAGGGCAGCGGCGTGGCCGAGACGTACACCGTGCGCAAGGTCAGCTCCGGCGTGGGTGTGGAGCGGACGTTCCCCGTGCACGCCCCCACCGTGGTGAAGCTCGAAGTCCTCAAGCGGGGTGACGTCCGCCGGGCCAAGCTGTACTACGTGCGTGACCGGGTCGGCAAGGCCGCCAAGATTCGCGAGAAGCGCGAGCGCTGATCGCCGCGTCCGCCACATCGGAGGGTCACCCCATTGAGCTCTGACGATCTCGAGAACTTCGAGGCCGAACGCGAGCTCCACCTTGCGCAGGAGTACCAGGACGTTGCTGGCATGTTCCGCTACGCCGTGGAGACCGAGCGCCGGTTCTATCTGGCCAACGACGTCAACGTCACCGTTGGTGGCGACGCGGCGAGGCCGGTGATCGAAGTGGAGCTGACCGACGCATGGGTGTGGGACATGTACCGCAAGACCCGATTCGTCCCCAAGGTTCGGGTCCTGACGTTCAAGGACGTCAACGTCGAGGAACTGCCGCGCGCCGAGCTGTAACCGCCAACCTCGCTGCCGTCGCCCGTGGCCGGTGGGGTGAGGACCTCGCCGCCGGGGCCTACCGCCGGCTCGGCTATGTGATCGTCGAACGCAACTGGCGGGGCGCCGCCGGGGAGGTCGACCTGATCGTCACCGATGGGCGGACGCTGGTGATCGCCGAGGTCAAGGCTCGCGCCGACGACCGCTTCGGCGGCGCGGCGGCGGCTGTGGGTCCCGTGAAGCAGCGCCGCCTGCGGGCCCTCGCCGCCGAGTTCCTGGCCGCCCACCGCGAGCACCGTGGCGCCGTGCGCTTCGACGTCGTGGCCATCACCGGCACCCACGTGGACGTCATCGAGTCGGCGTTCTGACCCCGTCGACCGGGCCGAGCCGTCAGCCGAGGAAGCCCCACGCCATGAGGCCCACGGCCAGGGCGACGGCGGCGATGACGAAGACGATGTCGGACCGGCGGGTGACTCGCCGGCGGTACGGGTTCATGCCCATGCCGATCAGTATGGCCGCCGGATCGGGCTGCCCGGTTTTCGGGACCCAGGCTCACTAGCGTGGTGCCGTGCTTCGCCGGTACGTGCAGATCGCCCTCGCCGCGGCGGTCGCCATCCCGGTCGCGGCGGGGCTGCTGGTCCCCGCCCGGGCGGCGGTATCGAGTGGTCCGCAGGGGTCCACACCCGGCACTGCCGAGCCGCTGCCCACGATGCCCTCGAGCGGTGACGTCCCGTTGCAGGTGCCCCGCCCGCTCCAGGCCAGCACGGGCAAGTTGCCGCCGTTGATCCCGCTGCCTGCGGGCTGCAGCGCTCCACCCACCGCGGCGGCGATCTTCGAGGGCAAGCTCGTGGCCAACTCCTCCACCACGGCGCGGTTCCAGGTCACCAGGATGCGGACGGGATCGCTGCGCGGCTACGCCGTTGGCAAGTTGGTCGACGTCCTGTACGTCCAGGAGACCCGCTTCCTTCGCCTGGGCGAGGAGTACGTGGTGGGGGTGGGCGCCTCCAAGGGCCGGTTGATCAGCAGGGTGCGCGAGCCGGCCCCGAAGTTCGGCGGTGACGCAGTGATCGGCGTCAACGACACCGACGCGCCCTGCCCGGTGCTGGAGGATCCGATCCGCACCCTGCTGGCCGACGGCTCACCGGTCGAGAGTGGGGTCTTCTCCGAGATGACCAGCAGCTCGACGTGGATGCTGCAGGCGTTGCTCGGCCCGCTCGCCGCCGGCCTGCTGATCCTTGCCGGTCTGGCCATCCTCAAGCAGGTGGTGTTCGCCACTGGGCGGTCGGTGCGCGGGGTGATGGATCACGAGGCCGAGGTGATGCGGATCCACCCCGTGCGGCGCTCCGGGCCCGCCCGCTAGGCCGTGACCGCGGGCATCGGGGCCACCGTCACGATCGACAAGGTCGCGGCGGGCGGTGACGGCATGGGTCGCCTGGCCGACGGGCGGGTGGTGTTCGTCGATGGGGCGCTGCCCGGCGAGGTGGTCGAGGTCCGCTTGACCGTTGACAAGCGCGATTTTGCCAAGGCCGACCTGGTCGAGGTCGTCACGCCGTCCCCGGCCCGCATCGAGCCGCCGTGCCCGGCGCTGGCGCGCGGCTGTGGCGGGTGCAGGTGGCAACACGCCGATCCCGGCGCCCAACTGAGGATGAAGGCCGAGGTCGTGGCCGACGCCTTGCGGCGCACGGCGCGCCTGCCCGGCGCCGTGGTCACGCTCGGCGCTGCGGTGCCCGCGTTCGCCTACCGGACCACGATGCGCTGCGCCGTCACGCCTGGCGGTCTGGGTCTGCGCAGCGGCGCCTCGCATCGCGTCGTTCCGCTCGACGGCTGCCTGGTCGCACATCCGCTGCTGGACGACCTGCTCGGCCACGTGGCGGTCACCGGCGCCGACGAGATCACGCTGCGCGTCTCGTCGGCGACGGGGGAGCGCAACGCCCTGGCCCACGCCAGGGGTCGTGATCAGCCGCGGTTCGGGCGCGTCCCCGGTGATGTCGGGATCGGCCAGCGGGCCACGATCACCGAGCGGGTCGAAAGCGCCGATCTCGTCGTGTCAGCCGGTTCGTTCTTCCAATCGGGCCCCGCCGCAGCCAACGTGCTGGTCGAAGCCGTCCGCCGGGCGAGCGGGACGCTGGCCGACGGCCCGGTGGTGGACGCCTACGGCGGCGTCGGCCTGTTCGGCGTCTGCGTGTCCCGTGGCCCGGTGATCGTGGTCGAGTCCTCCCGTTCGGCCTGCGCCGATGCCCGGCGCAACCTGCGCGGACGGCCAGATGCGACCGTCGTCTGTTCCACGGTGGAGGACTGGACGCCCACTCCGGCGCCGTTGGTGATCGCCGATCCGGCCAGGGCCGGGTTGGGCCGTGCCGGGGTGGGCGTGGTCGCTGCCGCGGCGAGCCGCCGGGTGGTGCTGGTGAGTTGCGATCCCGTGGCGATGGCCCGGGACGCCGCGTTGCTGGCCGAGTCCGGTTTCGAGCACTGCGGCGCCGAGGTGCTCGACCTGTTCCCGAACACACCCCACGTCGAGGTGGTCACGGTGTTCGAGCGGCGTTGACGGTTGCTATCGAACGAGTCGGCGGATCCGCCGTTCGACGCGGTCGAGGAAGGCGGTCCGCTGCGCCGGGGTCCGCCGGTCGATGCCGTACAGGGCGATCCACGTCGTGCGGGTCAGCGGGTGGCACAGCACCCGCAGCGATCGGGTGACGACCCGCTTGCCGGATTCGCCCTCGACGGCGTTGACCAGCTTGGAGGATCCGTGGGAGGTGATGGCGACGATCCGGCGAATGTTGGTCAGCAGCGGCTTGAGGCGGTTGGCGCCGGAGGGCATCGTCCAGGCGACGCCTTGGACCCAGACCCGGTCGATCCAGCCCTTCAGCATCGCCGGCTGACCGCTCCACCAGGTCGGGTAGACGAGGATCAGCGTGTCGCACCAGCGCAGATCGTCGGCGTGGGCGGCGATCGCCGTCTTGCCGTCAGGGGAGTCCTGGTGGGTCAGGCGCTCCTCGGCACTCATCGCCGCTTCGAACCCCTCTGCATACAGGTCGGTCACCCGAACCTCGGCGCCGGCCAACCCGGCAACCACCCTGGCCGCCATCGCCGCGGTGAAGCTGTCCTGCAGCGGGTGGCACACCACGACCAGGACTCGGCGGCTCACATCGCCGCCACTCTGGTGCGGATCCGTTCCAGGAACGCCGTGCGCTCCTCCACGGTGGTGGTGTCCATCGCATACAGGGCCAGCCAGGTGCGCCGGGTGCGCCAGCCCGTGCTGAGCCGCAGGGCCCGGGTGAGGATCCGCCTGCCGTTGTCGTTGATGGCCGAGACGTACAGCCGCGGCGACCCGTAGGTGCTGATCCCGACGATCTGACGGACGTTGGTGAGCGCTGGGCGGACCTTGCGCCGACGGTTGAAGCGGAACCCGACGTTCTCGACCATCACACGTTCGAGCCAGCCCTTGAGGATCGCAGGAAGCCCACTCCACCACGTGGGGTAGACGAAGACCAGGATGCCCGCCGAGGTGACCAGGTCCACCTGGGTGGCGACGAGCGGGTCGAGCACCGGTTGGCCGCTGTGGTACGCCCGGCGCTCGTCGGCGGACATGGCGGCGCGGAACCCGATGGCGTACAGGTCGCTGACCTCCACCTCGTGCCCGGCGGCGCGCAGGCCCGTCACCGCGGCCTCGGCGGCCGCGTGGGTGAAGCTGCCGGCCACCGGGTGGGCGACGATCACCAGGGCTCGCATGGCAGGAAGGTAGCCGACCCGCTACCGCCGGTCCGTGCCGGTCGGCACGGCGGCCCCAGCGTCCGTGGTGACTTTTGTCGTGAGATCTCGAGGATCGTTGTATCTGGTCCGGGATGTGGCTACTCTTCGTATACGGTGACTAGCAACTACGCAACGCGACATCGTCATCACAACTAGTCATCCGATGTCTACGGAGAGTGATCTCAACGAGGCGTCGACCGATCAACCTCTGGGCAAGGTGGTCTTGTGCAACGGAAAGAACTCAGTAGCGGGCAGCTCCGGGCGCTTCTCTACGCGTCCGACGTGATCGGGCTGACGGTGGGCTTTGCGGCAGTGTTGCTCGCCGTGTCGTTCCAGGCTCGGGCGGGCTGGGGGATGCTTGCCGGTGTCAGTCTTCTCGCCGCAGCGCTCGGCGTGCTGTGCATGCGATCGCAGGAGTTGTACCTCAGCCGGGTCAACTCGATCCGGACGATCGAACTGACCCGGACGATTCGGGCGCTGGCGTTGACGTCCGGGGCGATGGTGGTGCTCGACCGTGTCCTGCAGACCGGGGTGAGGTTGCGTCAGATCGTCGCTGGCGCGGCGGTTGGCTTGATCGTGGTCATGGTCGGCCGCAGCGCCTTCCGGGTGATCCTGCAGGTGCAGCGCCGCCGCGGTCGCTACCGTCGCAACGTCGTGGTCGTCGGCACCGACCGGTACGCCAGGAAGATCGTCGATCTGTTTCGCGATCACCCCGAGACGGGCGTGGTCGTCACGGCATGCCTGGGCAGCCGGGAGGAGGCAGAGGCGAGCGGCATCGGCGAGTTGTGGGCTGGCGGAGCTCACCGAGGTGTCGAGCATCGGCGGACAGGCCGAACTGACGGGCGTGCTGCTGACGCCCGCCGTGCTCGAGCTGCCTGAGCTGCCATTCCTGGTGCGTGACTTCCATGCCCGCGGCCTCCACGTTCAGATGATCACCGGCCAGTCGAGCCTCCATCAGCGGCGTGTCCGCGCCCTGCCGGTGGCCTACGAGCCGGTGCTGTTCATCGAGCGGGCGTCGCTGCGACGGACACAGCGCTGGCTGAAGCGGATGTTCGACATCATCCTGTCGGCGGTGCTCATCGTGCTGACGGCGCCGGTGATGGCTGCGGTCGCCTTGCTGATCCGGCGGGACAGTCCCGGCCCGATCCTGTTCCGCCAACAGCGTGTCGGCCTGCACGGATCCAACTTCGCCGTGCTCAAGTTCCGCACGATGGTCGTGGACGCCGAGGCACTGCTGGCCAAGCTGGCGGCCACCAACGAACGCAACGGCCCGCTGTTCAAGATGGACGTGGACCCACGTGTGACCCGCATCGGCCACTTCCTGCGCCTGTCCAGCCTCGACGAACTGCCGCAGCTGTTCAACGTGTTGCGCGGCGAGATGAGCCTCGTGGGGCCGCGCCCCGTGCTCCCCAAGGAGGTCGACGAGTTCTCGCCGACGCTTCGTCTCCGTGAGACCGTGATGCCGGGTATCACCGGGCTGTGGCAGGTCGAAGCCCGGGACAACCCGTCGTTCGAGGCTTACCACCGGATGGACCTCTTCTACGTCGACAACTGGTCGCTCCTGCTCGATCTGGTCATCCTGTTCGGCACGGTCGAACAAGTCCTCACCCGCGTCCTCGTGCGCAATCGTGCGGAGGCCAGCGCGATCGATGCTGCCGAGTCGCCGGACCTGATGAGCAGGTCGGTTGCCTGAGGGCTTGTAGGCTCGCCCCACTGTGAGTGGGCGTACCCGGGACCGGCACCAGGATCGGACGGGCGCGCTCGTCGTCGTGTCACCCGGGTGGCTCGACGTCGGCGGGGCATCCCTGGCCGCAGCCTGGTACCGCGGCCCGCGTGCGGGCACGTCCGCCGCCGTCGTCATTCCCGGTCCGTTCACCGAGGATCGCCAGTGCGCCGTCGCCGTCGATCCCTTGGCCGAGCAGTTGGCCGCGCAGGGCGTCCCGACGATGGTGGTCTACCTGGAGGCCACGGGTCACAGCTCGGGGATGCTCGGTGAGCACATCGTCGATCGCTGGGTCGCCTCGATCGCCGGAATCGTGGAGTCCGTGCGATCACGAGGCTTCGACCACGTCCACGTCGTCACCACCCGGCTTGCCTCCCTGCTGGTGATGCACAGTGAGGTCGTTGGCGCCGTGGACACCATGGTGCTGTGGGCGCCGGTGCTGAACGGTCGCCGCTTCGTGCGCGAGATCAAGTTGCTTGGCAGCGTCGGCGCCGGTGCGGCCGGCGGCGGGGCGGGCGCAACCATCGTCGGGACCTTCGACGTCCCGAACACGGTCCTCGACCGGATCGCCGCGCTGCGACCCGCCACGGGGCGGGCCCGCGCCGTGCTGGTGCTCGACGATCCCGGCCGTCGGGACGGCGGCTCGATCGCCCTGCTCGGCGAGGGTGGCGAGGTCCAATCGATCGACAGCGTCGACGTGGCCGGATGGCTGTACGTGCTGAGCGAGCAGAGCAGGACGCCGACGTCTGACATCGCGGCGATCGTCGACTGGGTCACCGCTCGGGCCGGTCCGCTCGGCGCCGACACCACAGACCACGTCGACCTTCCCACCACCGTCATCGTCGATGTCCGCGGCGTCCAGTTGCGCGAGTCGATCGAGCGTGTCGGGCCCGGGCGAATCTTCGCCGTTCGCTGCGACCCGGTCCACGGACCAGCCGTCGCCGGCGGGTGGATCATCCCGACCCACGTCCAACCCGGACGCCGATTCATCGAGTTCGCCAGGGAGGAGGCCTGCCGCGGGGTGCCGACGCTGCGCTTCGAGCAACCCGGCTCCAGCTTCACCCCGCGCCAGCCCGGTTGGGGGTACAACGAACTGAACTCACCCAACGAACCCGATGCCATCGCCCAGATGGCGTCGTTCTGGCACGAGGTCAACGGAACCGCTCCGACCGTCCTCGGGTTCTGCTCGTCCGCCCGGTCGGCACTGCTGGCCGAGTTCGACTCGGAGGTCGCCGGCATCGCCGCCATCGAGCCCGGGCTGTACGCCGGGTCCTGGCTGTTCCGATCCGACGACGGTGTGACGGGCAGGCGGTCGCTCCGTGTCCTGAAACGCCTGGACCGCCGGCGATTGATGTACAAGGCCGCAGTGAAGTATCGGATCGATTACTCCCCGCCGAGCCGTGTGCTGCGCACGCTGCGGCGCCTCGGGCGCCGCGGCATGCCGGTGGCGCTGCTGCTCGACGAGCAGGAGGCGTCCCATCGGTACTGGCGTCGGCATCGGCGCCGCCTAGGAGAGCTACCGACCGTGGAGGTACAGGCCTACCCAGGCCTCGGACACGTGCTGACCGATCTGACCCAGCGTGACCGTGTGTTCGCCGATCTGCATTCGTGGATGGAGCGCTCAGGCCTCGGCCGGGCGCTTGAGCAGCCCGCGGACGGTCCTGACCAGGCGGGGAAGATCCCGGACGGCGACGACACCCAGCAGGCCGGCGGCGATGATCCTGGTCACCAGTAACTGACCCTCGAACCAGCGGCCGGCCTCGGCAACCGCCCAGCCGGCGGCGGCGATCAGGACGTGGAACGCGCACCGCCTGGTCATCACGCCGACGGGGCTCACCGCGGACATCCAGGCAACGGTGATCCACTCGAAGACGATGAGGACCAGTGCGCCAGCGGCGGCCGGTGCGCCAGGATTGCCTCGTCCGATCAGCGACAGCAGCAACGCCCCGGTCGTGACGAGGCCCACCATGGTGACCCAGTTGATACGTGTGGTCTGCCAGCTGCGGCCGACCACGATCATGGCCGTGCTGAGCAACACGGTGCCGAAGGTCGCCGGCAGCCCAAGAGCCATGAACGCCAGTGGCGCCGCTGCGTCGGCGTAGCGCGAGCCGACGGCGAGGCGGATGATCAGCTCGCCGAAGATCGCGATGACCCCTGCCACCACGGTGAGCAGCGGCAGCAGGAGCGTCATCAGGTCCCGAGTGCGCACCCACACGGTGCCGTCTCCGTTGGCGCGTTCGCGGACCAGTGCTGGGACCAGCACCGGGCCGATGAGCGGCAGGAACATCTGTGGCATCGTCATCAACATGCTGGCGCTGGCGTACAGGGCGACGTCGCCCTCGCCGGCGATCATGCCGATCAGCACCGGGAGTGCGAGCGTGTTGGCGGTGATGTTCAACGAGTTGAGGTAGTACGGGAGCGATTCCTTCAGCACCGGCACGACCTCGCGCAGCCGGGCGGTGCGGTCCGGCTGGAACTGCTGCGTGGCCCGCCGCTCGAGGTAGCGGGCTCGGGCGATCTCCGAGACCGCCGCGGCCACCGGTAGGGCGTACAGCCGGTGATCCGTGGCAGCGACGCCGATCAGCACGCACAGCCAGGCGATCTTGACGGCGACGGTGCTGATGGTGGTTTCACGCACCCGGTGCAAGGTGTGCAGGTAGGCGTTGGCGTTCTGGCCGACGGTCAAGGAGAGCTGGGCGATGCCGAACAGGGCCACGATCAGTGCCTTGCGCGGCGCCTCGCCGATGACGAGGAACCCGGCGGCCAGGACGGCGATGACGACGGCGCCGAGACCGATCTGCATGCGCCGCACCGGCTGCATGATTCGCCGAGCGTGAGCAGGCTCCTCGGTGACGGCCTTGCGGATGTGGGTGTCGAACCCGAGCGAGACCACGCTGATGCCGAGCACCGCAGTGGACTCCAGGAGCGACACCGTGCCGTAGTCGGCATTGCTCAGCACCCGGGGGATGATGAGGCGACCGACGAGGACCAGCACCCATGAGGCGATCAGCGCCCCGCCGAACGCGAAGGAGTTGCGCAGCGATGTCGCCGCCAGCGCGGCCGGGCCTGCTGACGTGGCAGTCGCCGGCCCTTGCTCGTCCGCCGATGTCACCACGAAAGCGTAGTCCTCCGAATTCCTGCCGCCTGCGCGTGATCGGCCCTCGCCGTCTAGGATAGGGAGCTGCGTCTGGCACCAGGTAGGAGATCGCAGGGATATGGGCGTCCCACCGAGCGAGAGACAACACACCGAGTCCTGGACCGTGCGCTCCGGCATCGGCGACGTCGGCCCAGCGGAGGAGCCATTGTTCTCCGTCGAGCCGCTTCGGCGCTGGATCGGCTTCGCCGGGCGCTCGGCCTTGTCCCGCCACCGTCTGGTGGCGGTTGGTGTCGCGCTCGTGGCCGCCCTGCTCGGCGGCATGCTGTTCCTGGCGTCGCCACCGGACTACCAGTCGACGATCACCATCCAGCTCCGTGGCGAGCAGCTCGGCGATGCGATCACGCCTGACGCCGAACTTGCCGCGATCGTCCGCCAAGCGGCCCCGAGCGTGCTGCGGCGGGACAACCTCGATGCGCTCATCGATCAGCTCGGCCTCATGGACGACACACCACAGGAACCGTTCTTCGGCCGCGTGCGAGCCAAGATCAAGTCCCTGATCTCGTCGCCGCTGTCGGCCGACGGCCGGCGGACAGATCTGCGTGCCAAGCTCAGGGCGGCGATCCTGATCGTGACACCCAACGGCGTGGACACACTGAACGTAACGGTGACCTGGCCCGATGCCGAGCAGTCAGCGGCGATCGCCAACGAGGTGTTCTCGATCTTCAAAGCCGAGCGGCTACGAGCCGAAGCGTCGCCCAAGCAGCGCGCCGTCGCCCTGCTGACGACGTCGGTCGAGGACGCCCAGGCGGAGGTCCAGCGCGTTCGTGCCAATAGCGGCATCAAGCCGAGCGACCAGGTGCCGGCCGGTAGTGAGCTCGACTATGCCCTGCGCCGGGCGGTCGACCTGCAGGGTCAGCTGACCCAGGCCCAGATCGACCTGGGCAAGGCCAACGAGAGCGTGGAGTTCCGCTACATCCTGCTCGACCGGGCCGAATCCACCGGCACGCCGCTGAGCAGCAGCACGATCCCGTACGTGCTGGTCGTGTTCGTGGTGGTCGCGCTCACACTGGGGGCGACGGCCTTGCTCGACATCCGTCGGGGCCGGATCGTCGAGCCGTGGCAGGTCACTCGGCTGGATGTGCCGCTGCTCGGCACGGTTCGACTCAACCCACAGGATTCGACGGCGGCGTCATCGGGTGCGGCAACGACCGCCGGCGCGGTGTGATCAGCAGCAAGCCCGCTCGGGCGCTCGCGGTCGGCGTAGCCGGTTGGTCTGGCGCTCCCGCGCTGTACGTCGGCGGCCTGACGGCGTGTTCGCTGGTCGATCGCTGCCGCGGCCGCCGGGTGACCGTGGTCGACGGCGGCTCTGAGGCGGCCCGGCTGCTGGTCGTGGTGCCTGCCCACGACGAGGCGCCCGTCATCGGCGCCACCGTCGCCTCGTTGCGCTCCTGTCCCTATCCGGCCGATCGGGTGAGGATCCTGGTGGTGGCCGACAACTGCGCCGACGAGACCGCCGAGGTCGCCCGCCGCGCCGGCGCCGAGGTCCTGGTTCGCGACGAGCCGGACCGGCGCGGCAAGGGCTATGCGCTGGAACTGGCGATCCGGTGGGCAAGCGACGACGGCTGGTTCGATGCCGTCGTCGTCGTCGACGCCGACACGGTGGTGGACCACGCGTTCCTCGCTGTGCTGGGCGGGTACGCCAGCCGCGGCGCGGCCGCCGTCCAGGCGCACTATCGCGTCCGCAACCCGGCCGAGTCGTGGCGAACCCGCCTGATGGACGTCGCCTTCGTCTGCCAGCATGACATCCGCGGCCGGGCCAGGCGCCTGCTCGGTTGGTCGGCCGGACTCCGTGGCAACGGCATGCTGTGGTCACGCGAGACCCTGCGGCGCTGCCCGTATCGGGCCTTCTCCGGAGTCGAAGACCTCGAGTACGGCATCGAGCTGGCCCGCCACGGCATCGTGGTCCAGTACGCGGCGGAGACCTGGGTGGCCGGCGACATGCCCACCAGCGCGTCCACGGCTGGCTCGCAGCGGACCCGGTGGGAGGGCGGCCGGGATGCGTTGCGCACTCGGCTCGGACCGACCCTGGTCGCCGAAGCCGTCACCGGGCCGAGCGCGGTGATCGCCGACATGGCCGCCGACCTCTACTGCCCCCCGCTCGCCACCGTCGCGTCACGGACCGTCGCCGCCGCGGCCGTGGCCGCTGTCGTGCGCCGGTGGACCGGTCCCTGGCCGCTGAGGATCGCCGCGGTTGCCGCGACCGTGCTGCTTGGACACGTGGCGACCGGTATCGCCACGAGCTCCGATCCGGTCAAGTCCGCTGCCGTGGCGATCCGGGCGCCGTGGTTCGCGGCGTGGAAGGCGGTTCGCCGGCGGGCCGGCCATGCTGCGCCCACCGACGGCGAATGGGTCCGCACCGCGCGCAGCGCTTCGGCGCGCCAGGATGTCGTGTCCGCTGCCCAGGAGGTGCACCGTGCCGTCAACTGAAACCGGGAGGACTCCCCGCGAGACCACCTTCTCGCCCGTCGCCGGCGCCGCCCGAAACCACGAGGTCGAGTCCGTCTGGTTCCAGCTGGGTGACATGGCCGCCTCACCCGTGGCGGTCGTCGGGATACCCCCGGCGGCGAGCCGCGACGCCTACGACTTCGCCGTGCGACTGGCGGGGATCGGCGCGGCCATCGAGTCCCGGCCCGTTCGTGTGATCGACGGACGTGGCGTCTCACCGTTCGACGCGGCGCCAATCGCCGCCACGCTCGTCGACAAGGTGTCGAACGGCCCGGTCCTGGTCGTGGTCGACCCACCCAACATCGACCAGGGCGGTGTTCCCATCCTGCAGCGGTGCCGCACCATCCTGCTGGCCGTGACGGTCGGGGGAGTCGCCAGCGCGACCTGGAGCAGGTACGCGTCATGCTGCCCGAGTCCGTCGGGGTCGTGGCGGTGATGGTCGACCGACGGAAGCGCCGATCATGACCGGCCTCGTTGCCCAATCCTTGCTGCTGGCCCTCGCCGTGCTGCCGCTGGTGGCCAAGCGTCGCTCGCAGCTGGTGCAGCTGACCGGGCTGTGCTGCATGGCGGTGCTGTACTGGCTGGTGGCCCTGTTCGTCCTCCCGAGGCTCGGCTGACCGACGATGACCTCACGCACCGCGCCGCTGCCAGCGTGAACAGCCGAGGGTGTCGCAGGCGCGCCTCGTCGGAGTGTTCCTCGTGGCGGCCGTCGTGCTGCAAGCGCTCAACGCCTCCACACCGGGTCGTGCCCTGGCCATCGCCGGCGCGCTGGCGGCATCGGTGCTGTTCCGGATCGACCAGGTGTTGATCGCGTTCCTGATGCTCACGCTGGGCGTGGAGACCGAGGCCGACAAGACCTTCTCCGGTCTCTGGACCTCGCCCATCCAGCGCGCCGGTGACTTCTTCATCGGGCCCATCAAGGCCAGCGTTCCGGCAGTGCCCATTCCGGTGTCGCCGATGTTCATCATCGCCGGAATCCTGCTGGTGAGGGCGGTCCTGGCCCGCGCCGACCGGGCACGCACGTCACCCACCGCCAGGCTGCCGCAGGCGTTCCGCCAGGCGACGGTCCTGTCGCTCGCCGCGGTCGCGTGTGTTCAGCGCCTACGGGCTCGCCACCGGTGGCAACGTCCAGATGGCATTCCACCAGGTGCGGACCATCGTGATCGGAGCGTGCATCTGCGCCGCGGTCGCGGCGGTGGCGAATCGGGCGCTCGTGGTCCAGCTCGGCGCCGTCGTGCTGGCCATGGGCATGTATCGGGCCGTGCTGGCCATCTACGTGTACGTCGCCCATGTGCGCAACTCCGGCGCCGTCGTCGAGTACGTGACGGCCCACCACGACTCACAGCTGTGGGTCGTGTGCGCGGCGATCCTGATGGCGCAGCTGGTCGAGTCGACCCTCGTGCGCAACCAATGGGTCACGCTGCTGCAGGTGGTCGTGCTGCTGGCTGCATTGATCCTCAACGACCGGCGCCTGTCGTTCGTCGCCCTGTTCGGGGCCGTCCTCTACGTGCTCCTGACTGCCAGCCAGCCCGCTCGCCAGCGGATGCGCCCGACCATGGTCTGGCTGCTCCCGGTCATCGTGGTGTACGTGGTCGTTGGCTACGTGGCCCCGCCGTCCAAGGTGTTCGCTCCGGTGCAGGCGGTCAAGTCGCTCACCGACGACCGCGACGCTGTCGAACGTGTTTCGCGAGGTGGAGGACGCCAACCTGCGCATCAACATGCGCAACGATCTGCCTCTGCCGTACGGGTTCGGCAAGGAGTACGTCAGATACGTACCCGGTGACGACCTGAGCAGAGTGTTTCCCGACTACCTGTTCAAGCCGCACAACAGCTTCATGGCGATGATGCTGTACGTCGGCCCGCTCGGATTCGTCGCCCTGCTGGCGCCCTTCGTGCTCAGCGTCCGCTCCACTCATCTGGCTCGCCGCCGACAACCGAACACCCTGCAGGCGCACCTGTTCGCCGGAGGTGTTGCCGCATGGTTCGGCATGCTGGTGCAGGGATGGGGCGACCTCGGGTTCTTCGATGCGCTCCCGGTCGTGCTGACCGCGGTGCTGTGCGGCGCCGGCGTGGCGTCCAGCGTTACGGCACCGGCACCGGCGCCAGCGCTTGCGCCGGTGGCGCGTCGAGCCCAGGCGGTGATGTCGTGAATCGCACGGTTGCCGGCATCGCGCTCGGTGTCCTCGCCATGGTGGGGTGCACGACGCCGCCTTCCGCCGCCCGGCCCGAGCGAGCGCGTGTCCCCATCGTGTTCCGTCAGGCGTTGTCAGGCGCCGACTCTGCGACGTTGATCAACATCGCCCATCGTGACGACGTGATGTTCGTGGTCTGTCTATCGCCGACGCCGCTCTCGTCGACGGCCGCCCATGACTCCAACCGGAACTCGTATCGGCGTGTTGCTGCCGTGAACAACGACGACATCGCGATGGCGGTCTTCGCCGCGGCGAACATCGCCGATGCCCCAAGCCTGCGCGTCGAGTGCGTGGGGGCCAGCGCGGTGCACGTTCTCGAGTACAGCGGGGTCGACCTCGCTCGGCCACTCATCGGAGAACCGGTGGTGGAGGCCGAGCGCAGCTCACACCTGACGCTGGATTGGAACGAGCCCATTCCTGGCGGATCGATGCTGCTGGTGGCCGCAGCCGGTCCGGGAAACGTGAGGCTCCCCGTGGACGGCGACTACGTGGAGCGAACCGACAGCACGGCGCCGATCACCTTGCGCACCGCGGACAAGCGCTCGTCCGGCTCATCGATCGACGGGGCGTCGGTGCGCACCCGCAACGCCGCCGACCTGCTCGGGATGCTCCTCGTCGTGAAGGCTGCCGATGCCGAGGTCACCGCACCCACCGCTGCGACCCCTGCCTCCGTCGGCACGGTGGCGCCGCCACCGCCCACCGTGCGCCTGCCGGCGGGCACCACGGCCCAGGGTCCGGCGGGAACGAGCGGCACCACCCCCGGCGCCACCGGCGAGACGACGCCAGCCACCGAGGTGACGACGCCGCCCGAGAACAGCGCGCCGCCCGAGAACAGCGCGCCGCCCGAGAACACCGAGCCTCCCGAAGGCACCGCGCCGCCCGAAGGCACCGCGCCGCCCGAGAACACCGCGCCTCCCGACACCGAGCCGAGTCGCCCCACCGAACCGCCCGTGGGAACCACTGCCGCGACGGTGCCGCCGGATTCCGTACCCACCACCGAGGGAACGGCTGTCCAGCCGTCCGCTCCGTTGCAAGCCGGTCCGGGCGCCCCGGCGCCGACTCCCTTGATCTCCGCAGACGCACCGATCGTCGCCTCCAGCACCGCCAGCGGTGACCCCACACAGCTCAGTCGGCGGGTCCCCGGGGAGGATGAGCGGGCTGTCGCTGCCGACTGGGTTTCGGGTGGGACACCTACATCGGACGCCCCGCAATGGCTGGCCTACGACCTGTCTGACCGCGCCCTCGCCGACCGCTCGATCGTCGCGGCCACGTTCGCCAGCTCGGCGGCGCAGTACCGCTCGGCGCCGGACGCGCCGGCGAGCGGTGTGCCGGTGTCGTACGCCATCGAGGGCAATGCCGCCCCGGGCGGCACGGTGCCAACGGCGGGGTGGAGCCGGCTGCTGTCGGTCACGGACAACGCGGTCCGGGCGCGTGAGAGCATCGTCGACCTCAGCGGCTACAACTGGATCCGCCTGGTGGTCACCTCGACGACAGATGGCGGACCCCTCCGGCTGAACCGGTTCGACGTCCGGTCGCTGCCGCCGGGCCTTGGCGATGGTGACAGCTGGGTCTTCCTCGGCGACGCTGTGACCTGGGCGGCGCTGAGTGATTCGGCCACCGGCGCGGCGGCGGTCGGCGACGATTGGAGCTCGATCATTCATCGCCTCGTCGGCACGAACGATCCGAACCTGATCAACGCGGCCAGCAACGCCGACACCGTCGGGGCCGCGGCGTTCACGCTGCCAGCGCTGCTGTCGGAGTTCCCCGGTCGCTACGTGGTCATTGGATTCGGTGTCAGTGATGCGGCGGCCGACGTCCCCGTCGAGGTGTTCGGTCAGCGGATCACGGCGTTGATCGACGCGGTGATCGCCGCCGGACGAACCCCGATCGTCGCCGTGGCCCCGTGGATCGGTGACAGCCGGATCAACCCGAACTCGAGCCCCGACGACATCACCCGGGGCCGGATCGCCGCGTACAACAAGACCGTCCGCGTCGCCGTGAAGGCCAGGCCGCAGGTGATCCGCGGGCCGGATCTCGAGGAGTTCTTCTTCCGCCGCGTGGACCTGGTGGACGGCACGGGTCTCACCACAGAGGGGGCCGCCCAACTCCGCCGCCTGTGGGCATGTCAGGCGCTCGTCTCGGTCTACCGGGTTCCCCGTGAGGCCGTCGTCGGCGAGCCCGCGTGCGCCGAGTTCGATCCCTTCCTCCGTGATGCCCCGTGAGCACCCAGCCAGCGCCAGTGGTCAGCGTGGTCCTGGCGACGCACAACCGTCCCCGGCTGCTGCTCGACCTGCTCGACGGACTGCGCCACCAGACGATGCCAGCGGACCAGTTCGAAGTCGTCGTGGTGGACGACGGATCCGACATACCCGTCGACGACGTCGTCGACCCGAACTCGTACCCCTTCGTGCTCACGCTGATCCGCCAGGCAGGCGCCGGCGCGTCGTCGGCCCGGCACCACGGCATCCTGCGTGCCAACGGTGAGATCCTGGTCATCGTCGATGACGACATGACGCTTCCCCCTCAGTTCCTCGCCGCCCACGCCGAACATCATCGGCGGGCCGACGAGCACGTCGCCGTGATCGGCCGCTACATCAGCCCGCCGGACATCCAGGACAAGCCGCTGTTCGAGCGGTACCACGGGCTGAAGTGGGACCAGTTGACCGAACGGGTCGGCAGCGGGACGATCACGGTGAATGGCACGTACCTGGCCACCGGGAACACGTCGATGCGCCGCCAGGACTACCTGGCCGCCGGCGGGTTCGATCTCGACCTGGCGCGCCTGGAGGATCTCCGCCTCGGCCTGGATCTTGAACGCATCGGTGTCCGGCTCGTGTACTCCTCGGAGGCGGGGTCCGTGCACTGCTCGGATCACACCGATGCCTCGGTGTGGCGTGGGCGTCAACACCTGCACGGGCGCCTGGAGAAGCGGATCTCCGACGACTTGGACTCCGTCGCCAGCGCCGACCCGTGGCGCTACGCCTTCTCCCTCCCGATGGCGGGCCGCCTGCTGTGCGCGGTGCCTGTGCTCACGCCCCGTCTCGCCACCAGGCTCACCCCGATGCTGTACGCGGTGGCGAACTGGTTCGGTCGTGTCGGCTTGGAGCGCGTGGCGATGCGCGGCTGCGGGGTGGTGTGGGGCTGGGAGTTCTTCAGCGGCGTGCGCCAGGAATACGGCTCGCTGCGCGCCAGCTGGGCTGGCCTGCGGCGGTACGTCGCCAAGGCCGTGCGCAGCGGCCAGGCGGACTCGGTGCCAGGCTGGATCGTCCGGCGATGGGGACGAGGCGAGGCGTCGTGCGCTGGTTGATGAGTGTCGCGATGTGCTCGGTCGTGGGTCTCCAGGTGGCCGCGGCATCGACGACCACCGAACCTCCGGACGCACCCGCCGAGGTCCTCACGGTGTTCGGCCGTGCCGGCCTCGCCGACGGTTGGGAATCCTTCGGGTGGGCCGAGACGATGACCCCCGGGGGTCCGACGACGATCGATCTCGGTCGCTGGGGTGGCTGGGTCGTCGCCAACCGCGACGGCATGCTGAGTGGCGCCCAGTTCGGCGAGCTGCGCGTCGACATCTCCACCAGCGGACTTGGCTCCGACGCCCTGCGGATCCGTTTGATCAACCCGTCGGGTGAATTGGCCGCTGTGGTGCCCACGCTGAAGGCCACACCTGGGAGGCAGTCGCTCGTCGTTCCGATGGTGGACCTGATGGGCGCGCCTCAGGCCTCCTTCGACCGGATCCAGATCATGGCCAACAGGGATCTGCCACCTGGGGTCACCGTCCAGGTCGAGGCGATCACACTCGATTCCCGGGCGTTGCCGGCAGCACCCGGAGTGGTGGCCGATGCCGCAAACGTCGACTGCGGCGCCTCGGCGACGCCGATCAGCCCGATGATCTACGGGATCGGCTACGCCCCGTGGAACGACACACAGGGCCAATGGGCCACCGGCGCGACCTCACGGCGGTGGGGCGGCAACACCACCTCGGTCTACAACTGGCGCCTCGGCGCCTGGAACACCGGCAAGGACTTCTACTTCACCAACACCTCCCTCGACGGCGGGACGCGGGCTCATGACGCCTACCTGGAGGGCAACTGGGCGCACGGTGCGTCGAGCGCGGTGACGATTCCGATGCTCGGCTGGGTCGCCAAGGACAACACCTCGCCGTCCTTCCCGGTCAGTCGACTCGGCCCGCAGCACGCCACGAACCCGAACAACCCCGATGCCGGCGATGGGCTGCTCCCCGACGGGGAGACCAGGCTGGCTGCCCAGGACCCGACGGTGACCAACACGCCGTGGTCGGAGGCCGACGTGGAGCCGTGGCTGGCCGACATGGCTGCCAAGGCGGCCGCGGCCAAGCAGGCCAAGCCGTTCATGTACTTCCTGGACAACGAGCCCGAGCTGTGGGCCGATTCGCACCGCGACATCCGAGCCGACGGCACCTCCTACGACGAGTTGCTCACCAAGGGTCAGGCCTACGCCGCGGCGATCAAGTCCGCGGATCCGGGCGCGCTCGTCGCCGGACCATCGCCGTTCGGGTGGTGGGGGTACTCGTTCTCGGGACGAGACTTCGAGTCGAGCTTCGATCCTCCGCGCGATCGGGACGCTCACGGCGGTGTGCCCATCCTGCAGTGGTACCTGCAGCAGATGAAGCAGTACGAGGACCGCTTCGGTGTTCGCCTGCTCGATGTCCTCGATATCCACTACTACCCTGAGGCGAACCTCTTCAACGGTCCGGTCGATCGACCCACCGCCGAGCGCCGGATCCGCAGCACCCGGTCACTGTGGGATCCGACCTATACCGACCAGTCCTTCATCGACGACCGGATCGAGCTGATCCCGCGCATGCAGCGCCTGATCGAGGACTACTACCCCGGAACGAAACTGTCGATCGGGGAGTACAACTTCGGTGGGGAGCAACACATCAGTGGCGCGCTGGCCCAGGCGTTGGCGCTCGGTTGGTTCGGCCGCCTCGGCGTGTTCGCCGCGTACTACTGGACGTTTCCCGCGGAGGGCAGCGCTTCGTCGTGGGCCTTTCGGGCATTCCGCAACTACGACGGCAGCGGCGCGCACTTCGGGGATCTGTCGGTGCCGGTCGACGGCGGTGATCGAGCGACCGTCTTCGCCTCGATGTCGTCGGACCGTTCGTCGACGGTGCTGGTGGCCGTGAACCCGAGCCTCGACGAGGCCGTAGACCTGGTGGTGAGCTTGGAGGGTTGCCCGGGCGATGCGCTGCGCGCGTTCACCTACAACGGCCAGGCCGAAGGGTTGACGCCCGTCGACGTTCGCGATGATGGCGGCGACGTGTCGACGGTGCTGGCGCCGGGGGCGATCACGGTCATCGAGCGGGCGACGCCGGGTGCGACAGGAGCGACAGGAGCGACAGGAGCGACAGGCGACAGGATGACATCACCAACCGTCAGCCGGGTGGTCGGCAAACTCCGACGAGGTGTCGTGCGAGTACCGGTGGTCAGGCAACTCGACGAACTCCGCTACCAGGCAGCCGGCGCGGGCGGCACAGCGGACGCGATCGGCCCGTTGGAGGCGGGTGGCCATTCCGTGCTCGACGGGTTGCGCGCCGACGGCCTCGTTCGTCATCGGTTCTCCGAGGAACTCCCGGACCCGGCGAAAGCGCAGGCGACTCGGTTCGTCGAGCAGCTCCGGGCGGTGGATCGGCCATCGGTGACCGGGACGTCGGCGCGCATCGGGCCGGACGAGCAGCTCGACGATCCGACGCTCTACCTCTGGGGGCTGTCCGAAGCGCATCTCGCCGTCGCCGAGCACTACTTCGGTCTGCCCGTGCGGTACCTCGGGCTCGAGGTCGAAGCGCGAGTTCGCCAACGGCGAGGTGGGTGACGTCCGCCAGTTCCACCTCGACATCGAGGATCGGCGGATGATGAAGATGATCGTGTACCTCAGCGACGTCACGCCGTCCTGTGGGCCATTCGAGTATCTCGATCGTGCCGACACGGAGGCAGCGGTGGACGGCTTGAGCTACTGGTCGGGATTCGTCGCCGATGATCGGATGGCTGCGGTCATACCCCGCACCCGGTGGCAGAGCTTGCTCGGGCCCACCTACTCGGGCGTCTATGTCGATACCTGCCGGTTGTTTCATCGCGCCACGCCGCCGTCGACCACCGACCGGTACTCGATGACCTTCTCGTACTGCTCGACGACACCCTTCCAGGTCTTTCCGGAGTTCCTGCAGGTCGCCGAGCGCGTCGCCGGGCTCGCCGACCAGATGTCGCGGAGGCAGCGTCTGGCGGTCGGCGTGCGATGACCTCCCGTCAGGTTGCGATTGCCGCGCTCCCTGTCGCTGCGGCGGCGGTCTGCCTGGTCCGGTTCGTTCGGCTCATCGACCAGATGTACCACGTCGTCCCCATGCCGCCTGGCCCCCAGCTTGCCCATGTTCCGGTCTCGCTCGGCGCGCTCGGGCTGGTGGCGGCCGGCGCGGTGATGTTCGCGCTCGCCGTCACCGCTGCTGCTCCTCGGCATCGTCTCGGCTGGTTGGCGATGTCCGGATCGGCCGCCTTCGTGGGGGCCGACGCGCGGATGCGGTGGCACGATGCCTGGCCGCACGGCGACTTTCTCGTCCACGTCGTCATGCTGGGGACCTTCGCCGTGGGATCGGTGCTGGTCGCCAGTGACCTTCGGCATTGGCTGATCCGGGTGATGGCTGCGTGCGCCGGGCTGCTCCTCATCGGATCGGAACTGCTTGACCGGCATCAGCATCACGTGATCAGCGCCGCGGGCGGCGGACCGCTCACTCGCCAGCTCCGCCTGGAGAACTTCTTCGAGGAGGCCACCTTCGCCATCGCCGCGTGGTGTCTGCTCGCGGCGACGGTCGCCGTCGGTGAACGGCGTTGGGCGACGCGCCCGAGGCGCACCTCGTGACCGGGAGCCGCATCCTTCTCGGCGGATGCGCCGCCGACCTCCTCACCCGCGACGGGCTCCTCGGAGCGATCGACGCCGCCTGGTCGGAGCGGGGTGTGCCGCTGGCGGTGGCCTCGGCCAACCTCGATCACATCCACCATTTCGGCCGCGGCCGGCTGCACGCCGGGACCCCGCAGGTGGACCGGACCGACCTGAGGTGGCTGGTGACCCTGGACGGGATGCCGCTGGTGAAGGTGGCCAACCGCCGCACGGGGGGCTCGTGGCCGCGCCTGGCAGGCGCGGATCTGATCGAGCCCATCCTCCGGCTTGCGGAGTCCCGCGGCGTGCGCCTCGGTGTGCTCGGTGGTACGGCCGAGGCCCAGCGGGCGATGGGCGCGGCCCTGTCGGCGCGGATGCCGGGCCTGGTCGTGGCCGGTATGTGGGCGCCATCTCGCGCCGAGATCACCGATGCCGAGCGGGCGGGCGCCACCGCCCGGCAGATCGCCGCGGCCGGAGTCGACCTGTTGGTGGTCGGGCTCGGCAAACCACGCCAGGAGCAGTGGATCGATCGCCATGGTCTCAGCAGCGGCGCGTCGGTGCTCCTGGCCTTCGGTGCGTCGATGGACTTCCTGGCGGGCCGCGTCGACCGAGCTCCGGCCTGGATGCAGCGTTGGGGCCTGGAGTGGCTGTACCGGCTCGTGGCTGAGCCGCGGCGGATGTGGCGCCGCTATCTGGTGGAGGCGCCCGGCGCGCTGTGGCAGGTCATCCGCTCGCCCGGGCGGTGACACGACAGCGGATGCCGGGTCCTGCCCGGGTTCAGGGAACGTTTGTATCAGGCTCCGTGGGGGCGGCTCTGTCCCGTTGGTAGCATTCCGCCGGACCGACTGGGAAGATGAGAACATGTCACGGAAAGACGAAGTGCGGGCAATCGTTGGCGCCTTCGGTCGGCTCCCCGTTGGGATCGACCAGGTGGACGACCATCAGAGCCTCTATGCCGCTGGGCTGACCTCCCATGCCAGCGTGGATGTCATGCTGGCGCTCGAGGACCACTTCGGTCTGGAATTCCCCGAGCGGTACCTGCAGCGGGCGACGTTCGAGTCCGTCGCCAACCTGACCGACGCCCTCGACGAGCTGTTGGGATCCGAGTGAGCTCCACGTTCGACGCACACCTGTCGGAACGAGGGCGCGAGGCCTTGCGCCTCGCCGAGCAGATCGGCAGGGAGGTTGCCGGTCCATGCTCCGCAGCGGTCGACGCCGAGGCGAGGTTCCCCGTCGAGTCGGTCGCCGCCATTCGCTGTGGCAGGACTCCTCGGCGCCAGCGTGCCCGCCGAGTTCGGCGGCTGGGGGCTCTCGCTGACCGACATCGCCGCCGTCTCGGAGCAGCTCGGGATGTTCTGCGCCTCGGCCGCGATGGTGTTCGCCATGCACCACATCCAGGTGGCCTGCCTCGCCCGCCACCACGGTGAGTCTGCGCACCTCGCCGACACGCTGCGCCGGATAGCCGCCGAGGGCTCGCTGGTGGGTTCGGCCACCACCGAGCGCACGACGGGCGGCGACATCCGATCCAGCACGTGCGCGGTCGAGCCCGACGGTCCGTCGAGGTTCCGGCTCGTCAAGGACGCCTCGGTGCTCTCCTACGGCGACTTCGTCGATGACGTCTTGGTGACGGCCAGGGCCACGCCCGCGTCCCCCCCGAGCGACCAGGTGATCGTTCACGTCTCCCGACCGGAGTTGACACTGACCAGGACCGGTGAGTGGAACGCGCTGGGGATGCGCGGAACCGAGAGCGTCGGGTTCCTCATCGAGGCAACCGGATCGACCGAGCGCATCGTCTCGACGCCCTATGCCGATGTCTCGGCGCGCACCATGGTGCCGTGGGCCCACGCGACCTGGGCCGCGCTGTGGACCGGGATCGCCGGCGACGCGGTGCAGCGCACGCGTGCCTTCGCCCGCCATGCGGCACGGTCCAAGCCGGGCACCGTCCCGGCGGCGGCGACCCACCTCGTCGACGTGTACGCGGACTACCTCGCCCTGCGGGCCATGGTGGCCACATCGGTTGCCGACTACGAGCGGCACAAGGACGACATCGCCACCATCGGCTCGGCCGGTTTCGCGTTGCGCATGGCAGCGCTGAAGCTGTACGCCTCGCGTGCCGCGGGCAGGATCGTCCAGGACTGCATGCACACCTGCGGCCTCTCCGGCTACCGCCTCGACGGGGAGTACTCCCTCGGCCGGCACCTGCGTGACCTGCACAGCGCGACCATCATGATCCACAACGACCGAATCGTCGACGGCAGTGCCAAGCTGCTCTGCGTCTACAAGGAGCCCTGACGTGACACCGTCCGACCTCGAGGTCGCCCACTCAGAACTGCGCGAACGGCTCTTCGCCGCTGGGCATCTGATCCCAACCGGTGTCGACGGCCTGTATGGCAAGAGCGAGGAGTACGAAACCGTCCTGCAGGGCGTGCAGGCCGCGTGCTCTCGTCTGGCCAGGCCGGACGCGCCGCGGTTCGCCAGCTTCCCCCCGATGCTGCCGCGGACCATCTTCGACAAGATCCAGTACCTGCGGAACTTCCCGCAGCTGTCCGGTCCGGTCTACTCGTTCCGTGGCGATGACGCTGCGCACGGCGAGCTGATCAGGCGTTTGGACGCCGGCGAACGGTACGAGGACCTGCTCACCCAGACCGACGTGGCCCTGACCCCAGCATGCTGCTACCCGCTCTATCCGTCGTTGCCCCACGACCTCCCCGACGATGGGGTGATCATCGAGCACCAGACGTACTGCTTTCGCCATGAGCCGTCGGTGGATCCGATGCGGCTGCAGGCCTTCCGGATGTGGGAGAACGTCCGTGTCGCCGACCCGGACCGTGTGCTGGCGTGGCGCGAGGTGTGGCTCGGCCGGTTGGTCGAGCTGTTCGACCAGTTGCAGCTGGAGGCCCGCGGCAGACGTCGCCAACGATGCGTTCTTCGGCCGCGTCGGGCGGCTGATGGCGATGGGCCAGCGCGCCAACCAGCTCAAGATCGAGTTTCTGGTGCCGGTCTTCGGCGAGGACGACCCGACCGCCTGCGCATCGGTGAACTACCACCGCAACCATTTCGGGGAGTTGTACCACCTGCACATGCCGGACGGGTCGGAGGCGCACTCGTCCTGTGCCGGGGTCGGACTCGACCGGTGCGCCGTGGCCCTGTTCCAGCGCCACGGCATGTCCAGCGCGGCGTGGCCGTCGCCGGTGCGCGCCGCTCTGTGGGGGTGAACGTGCTGCCTGCGTTCGGCGATCTCGACCCGTCGGCGCACCGCCGCCACTTCATGCACGACGACGCCCGCATGTGGCCGGAGACCAACTGCTATGTCGATTTGTGGATCGAGGTGCTCCACGCGCTCGGCTTGAACCCTGTTGCCGGCCTGGTGTGCTGCGTGAGCGCCGGGTTCAACGGCGAGCAGTGGGACCTGTTCAAGTTCCAGATCCCCGATCTCCGATCGCTCTACGGGGTGTCGGTCGCCGAGCTCAACCTGTGGCTGACCCTCGAGGAGCACATCATCGACCATGGGTCGCGTGGCAACATGCTGCTCGTCGACGTCGACTCCTGGTACCTGCCCGATACGGCCGGAACGGCTTACCAGGTCAAGCACCAGAAGACCACCATTGCCCCGCTCGGCATCGATCCGCAGCGACGGACGCTGGTCTACGTGCACAACCGCGGCCTCTATACCCTGGCCGGCGACGACTACGTCGGTGTGCTGCGCCACGGGGCGCCACCCCAGGATCTCCTGCCGTACACCGAACTCGTACGGTTCGACGACGTGGTGGAGCGCTCCGACGACGAGCTCCGGGCCGCGGTGAGGCCGCTGCTCGCCGACCAGTTGCACCGTGCGCCGGGCACGAACCAGATCCGCCTGATGCAAGCCCGCTGTCGCGGCCGACGAGCAGGCGCTGATCAGCCGCGAGGCGGAGTTCTTCCACGGGTACGCCTTTGCCACCTTGCGTCCCTGCGGGGCCTGGGCCGAGTGCCTGGCGACGTTCCTGCAATGGCTGGACGCGGAGGGCCTCGGACGCGCTGTGACGGCCTTGTTCGAGCTGTCGGCGACGGCGAAGGCGATGCAGTTCAGGCTCGCTCGCCTGGCCAGCGGGCGTCCGGTCGACCTCAGTGAGCAGTTCCACTCGATGGCCAACCACTGGGACGTGGCCTACGAGGTCATGCGTGGATCATCGTGGGCATCCTCGGCGAGCTGACCGAGTGGGAGCTGCTGGGCACACCCGCGGGGCAGTGCGCCGATCCCGCTGAGCTGACGGCCTCGCCCGGCTGGATCCCGGCTGGGGCGCCCGGGACGGTGGCCGAGGCGTTGCGTGCGGCGGGCGCCTGGTCGGCGCGGTCGCTGCGTGATCTGGACGCCGACGACTGGTGGTGGCGGACCCAGTTCGACGGCAACCCGGGGGACGAGGCCGAGCTGTGCTTCGCCGGCATTGCCACCATTGCCGAGGTGTTCTTCAACGGGGAGTTGGTCGCCCGTAGCTCGCACATGTTCGTGCCGTGCCAGGTCTCGGTGCGCCTCCAGGCAGCGAACCGGCTGGACGTCGTGTGCCGGGCCCTGCGCGCCCACACCGTGCCCGCCAGGCCGCGGGCACGGTGGAAGACGTTCATGGTCGACCTACCCCAGGCGCGCTGGGTGCGCACCGCGCTGCGAGGCAGGATCCGCGCCTGGCGGCCGCTTGCCGCGCCGGTGGGCCTGACGGGCCGGGTCGTCGTGCGCACCCCGGACACCCCGCGGGTGGAACGCTTGATGTGCCGTCGTGAGGGTGACGCCGGCGTCGTCGAGCTCTCCGGCCGGTTGACGGGCGGCCATCAGTGGACGCTGCACGTCGGTTCGTGGTCGGTCCCGTTGCCGGTCGGCGCCGGCGGGGAGATCATCGACGCCACGGTGAGACTGCCGGCGGTGACGGCCTGGATGCCGCACACGCACGGTCGCCCGACGCTCTATGAGGCGGCCGTGACCAGTTCGGCAGGGGAGCGGATCGACCTCGGCCGTGTCGGGTTCCGCACGGTCGGCGTCGATCGCACGGGTGGCGGGTTCACCGTGAGCGTCAACGGTGTCGACGTCTTCTGCCGCGGCGCATGCTGGACCCCACCCGACCCGTTGGCCGCGGCCCAGCACCCCGATGCGCTGCGCGCCTCGCTGGAGCTGGCTGTGGCCGCCGGCGTGAACATGGTTCGGGTCACTGGCGTGTCCACGTACGAGCAGACCGAGTTCTATGCGCTGTGCGACGAGTTGGGCGTGATGGTCTGGCAGGACTTCATGTTCGCCAACTTCGACTATCCGGCTGGCGACGAGGCCTTCGCCGCCGCCGTGCGCCACGAGGCTGACGCGTTCCTTGATCGTGGTCTTCGCCATGCGTGCCTGACCGTGCTGTGCGGCGGCTCCGATGTCGAGCAGCAGGCGTCGATGATGGGGATCGCCGACGACGGGGCCGTCAACGAGATCGGCCGTGCGCTGCTGGCCGAGGTCTGCGCCAACCGCGCCCCCCTGGTGCCGTACGTGGCGAACACGCCCTCCGGGGGAGCGCTGCCGATCGTGTGTGACGAGGGTCCGTCGAGCTACTTCGGTGTCGGCGCGTACCTTCGACCACTCGAGGACGCCCGCCGGGCGCGCCCGCGCTTCGCAACCGAGTGCCTGGCGATGTCCCATGTGCCGTCGGACGAGGTCGTCGCCGAGGCACTCGGCCCCACCTTTGGCATCTACGGGCCCGACTGGAAGTTCGGCACCGGGCGCGATGCCTTTGCCGACTGGGACTTCGACGACGTTCGTGACTTCTACGTGCGCCAGCTCTTCGGTGATGACCCCGGCGAGGTCAGGCGCTTCGACCGTCGCCGCTTCCTGGACCTCGGGCGGGCCGCGTCGTGCACCGCGTTCGAGTCGTCGCTGAGCGAGTGGCGTCGAACCGGCAGCGGCTGCGGGGGAGCGATCGTGCTCAACTGGCAGGATGCCGTCGCCGGCGCAGGGTGGGGCATGCTCGACCACACCGGCCAGCCGAAGTCGGTGTACTACGGCTTCGCCAGGACGGCGAGAGCCCGGGCCGTCACCCTGACCGACGAGGGGCTGAACGGGTTGCGGATCCACTGCCACAACGACCACCCCGTGCCGCTTGCCGGGGTGCTCACGGTGCGGCTCTTCTCGGCGCGCGGTCGGGTGGTCGACGAGGGGCGCTCCGAGATCGAGGTGCCCTCACATGGATCCCGTTGCGTCGCCGCCGAGGCGCTGCTGGCCGGGTTTCGTGACCTCACCTTTGCCTACCGCTTCGGCCCGCCGCCCGTCGATGTGGTTCACGTGCAGCTGACCTCGACGGACGGCGACGAGTTGGAGGCCTTCCACCTGCCGTCCGGACGGGCTCGGGCTCGTGTGCCGGACCTCGGCATCGACGCCGCGGCTGTCTGGACCGAACACGATGCTTGGGTGGAGGTCGCCACGGAGGGATTCGCCCAGTTCGTCCAGATCAACTGCGCCGGCTGGCAGCCCACCGACAACTTCTTCCACCTGGCCCCGGGTGGCCGGCGGCGCATCGCCCTGCGTGCGGTGGGCGCTCCCACCAGGCTGCGCGGCGCCGTCCGATGTCTCAACCTGCTCGACGAGGTCGGGTTCCACGCCCAACCGGGCGTTCCCTGAACGGTCAGCGGCCACCGCCCACGTCGATGATCGCCCCGGTCACGTAGGAGGCCTGGTCGGACAGCAGCCAGGCAACGGCCTGGGCCACCTCGGCCGTGGTGCCGGCGCGCTGCATCGGGACGGTGGGGACGATGCGGTCCACCCGCCCGGCTGGGGCATGGTGGTGGAAGTCGGTGTCGATCAGCCCGGGGCGCACGCCGTTGACCCGGATGTGACGGCCGGCGAGCTCTGTGGCGAAGCCGCGGGTGATGGTGTCGACGGCGCCCTTCGTGGAGGCGTAGTGGACCCACTCGCCCGAGCCGCCCAAGGTCGCGGCGATGGAGGAGATGTTGACGACGGCCCCGCCGCCGGTCATCCGCTGGGCGGCGGCGCGTATGCACAGCAGCACCGCGGTCACGTTCACGGCCAGCATCCGGGCCAGCGCGTCCGGCTCGTACCCGGCGTCGTCGTCCAGCACCGAGCCGTGACCCGAGGTCGTGCCGGCGTTGTTGACCAGCGCGTCGAGACGGCCGAAGCGCCGGTCGACCTGATCGAACATCGCTGCGGATCGCGCCGGCATCGGCAAGGTCGGCGGTGACCGCCAGGCCGCCGATCCGCTCGGCACGCTGGGCCGCCGCCGCGGCGTTGGCGTGGGCATGGCACACCACCGCATACCCTCGGCCGGCAAGTACCTCGGCGGTGGCCGCGCCGATGCCACGCCCGGCCCCCGTGACCAGCGCAACCGGCCGCTGCTCGGCCATCAGTGCGCCGCTGCCCAGCGTTCGAGCGTTGGCTGGACGGCGTTGAAGGTGAAGACGTGCAGCGCCTCGATGGCGCAGGCCTCGGCGTTCGGGATGATGGCCCGGATCAGGGTCAACGGGTCGTATCCGCCGGGCATGGCCAGCTTGCCCACCAGCGCCCGGTTCTTGCGCAGGTAGCGCAGCGATGCGCCAACACCCACGCGCGTTCCCAGCGCCAGCAGCTTGCCCTTGTCCACCACGCCGGGCACGCCGAGGCGGATCGGCAGGGTGACGCCGTCGGCGCGGATGTGCCGCACCCACGACACGATGCGCTCGACGTCGAAGCACATCTGTGTGCTGATCATCGACGGCACCCCGGCAGACTCCAGCAGTTCCTGCTTGGCCAGGAGGGCGTCGCTCAGGGTGTGCTTGGCGATCAGCGGGTGGCCGTCCGGATAGCCGCTGATGCCCACACCGCTCACACCAGGGCCGGCGTCGAGGAAGTCCCGCAGGAACGGCTCGGCGCCGGGGTAGGGCCCGGACGGCTCGAGGGCGTCGCCAGCGATGACGAACACCTCGCGGATGCCGTGATCGCGGCACCACCCGGCCAGCCGGCGGGCATGGTCCCGGTCCTGCACCAGGCGGGCGGCGATGTGCGGGACGGCGTGGTGACCGAGGTCGGCCAGGCGGGCGACCAGGTCCTGCATGACGTGCAGACCATGGGCCGGCGAGCAGGTCACGGACACCTCCGACGCCGGGGGCAGCGCGGCCACGGCGTCAGCCGACGACTTCAGCGGGAGGATCTCGAACCTGCTGGCATCGAGCAGGGCAGTGATGGCGCTGCTCATCAGCCGAAGGTGTCCGGGAGTTCGGCCTTGCGCCGGGCGATGAAGTCCGCCAGTTCGGCGTCGATCGCCTCGTCGAGCGCCGGCGCCTCGTACTCGGCGAGCCGCTGCTTCCACAGCCTGTTGGCCCGCTGGGCGGCGTCGAGGCCCCCGTCCTCGGTCCACTGCTCGAAGCTGGAGTTGTCGGCGGTGGCGCTGCGGGCGAAGGCGGTCTCGAAGTTGGCCAGGGTGTGCGCCGTCCCGAGGAAGTGCTCGCCGGGGGTATGGGCCACGATGGAGTCCAGCGCCTGACCGTTCGGGGACAGGTCGAGGCCCTTGGCGAAGGTGGCCATCATGGCGCACTGGTCGTCGTCGAGCACGAACTTCTCGTAACCCACTGCCAGCCCGCCCTCCAGCCATCCAGCGGCGTGGAGGACGAAGTTGACGCCGGCCATCATCGTGGGTAGCAGGGTGGAGGCGCTCTCGTAGGCCGCCTGGGCATCGGGGACCTTCGCCGCGGTCAGCGAGCCCCCGCTGCGGAACGGGAGCCGCAGCCGCCTGGCCAGCGCGGCCAGGGTGTACAGGACCACGGCCGGCTCCGGGGTGCCGAAGGTGGGGGCGCCCGTGGCCATCGACATCGAGCTGGCGAACGACCCGAGGATCACCGGCGAGCCGGGGCGGACCAGCTGGGTGAAGGCGATTCCGGCCAGCGCCTCGGCCAGCGTCTGGGCCGCCACCCCCGCGCTGGTCACCGGGGCCATCGCCCCGGCCAGGATGAACGGGGTGATGATCGACGCCTGGTTGGCCTCGGCGTAGACCTCGGCCGAGGCCAGCATCGTGGCGTCCCACACCAGCGGGCTGCTGGCGTTGATCAGGCTGGTGACCACGGTGCGCCCGGCGAGCTCGCCGCCGAAGGCGATGCGCGCCAGCTCGACCGTGTCGGCGGCGCGCTCGCCGGCGGTGACCGAGCCCATGAACGGCTTGTCGCTGTAGCGGATGTGGCTGTACACCATGTCGAGGTGGCGCTTGCTGACCGGCACGTCCACTGGCTCGCACACGGTGCCTCCGCTGTGGTGCATGTTCGGCGAGAGGTAGGCCAACTTGACGAAGTTCTGGAAGTCGGCCAGCGTGGCGTAACGGCGGCCGTTGTCCAGGTCATGGACGAACGGCGACCCGTAATTCGGGGCGAACACGGTGGCGTCGCCGCCGATCTGCACGTCGTTGGCCGGGTTGCGGGCGTGCTGGGTGTAGGACGGCGGAGCGCTGGACACCAGGGCCCGGGCCAGACCGCGGGGGAACCGCACCCGGGTTCCGTCCACCTCGCAGCCGGCGCCGCGGAACCGCTCGATGGCGCTGGGATAGTCACGGATCTCCACCCCGACCTGCTCGAGGATCGTGTCGGCGTTGTGCTCGATGATCGCCAGGCCCTCCTCGCTGACGATCTCCACCGGGGCCAGGGCACGGCGGATGAACGGATCGCGCTGCACCACCGCCGCGGCGCGCGCCGATTGCCTGGCAGCCCTCCCGCCGGATCGCCGCCCGTGTGCCGTGTCCGTCATCCCAACCCCCTCGTGCGCCGGGGATCGTAGCGGGCGCCTCGGCGGCGCACGGGTGGTCCGCCCGCCGCGTCGGCGGTGGTTCGTGGTGGAAGGGACACCAGTGCCTCCAGGTGCGGGGTCGGGGCGGTCTTGTGCGGCAGGGCCATGGCGGCGACGAACAGCTCCTGGAACCGCGGTTCGGTGGCCGTCTCGATCTTGGTGATCCCGCTGACGGCCAGCTCCATCGCCTGGCGTGACGACGCGCTGCCGAGCAGCGCGGCCACCGCCCCGGCGCCGGCGGCGTTGCCCACCGAGCGGACGCCGCCGAGCGGGCAGTCGGGGACCATCCCGAGCACCATCGCGTGCACCGGGTCGATGTGCGCCCCGAATGCGCCCGCCAGGCGGATGTCGTGGATCTCCGGGTGACCGGCGTGCTCGGCCAGCAGGTCGATCCCGGCGCGCAGCGCGGCCTTGGCCAACTGCACGGCGCGCACGTCGTTCTGGGTCAGCGACAACTGGCGCTGACTGTCGCGGTAGAAGACGTACTGGAAGGTCCGCCCGTCGGGCACCACGTCGGGACTGCGGTCGGCGTTGGCGCCGACGATGGCCCCGTCGGCGTCCATCACCCCGGCCAGGTACATCTCGGCGACCAGGTCGATGATCCCCGAGCCACACAGGCCGGTCACACCGGTGGCGGCGACGGCCTCGGCGAAGCCCGGTTCGTCGCTCCACATCGGGGCGCCGATGACCCGCACCCTGGCGCGCAGTGTCTCCGGATCGATGCGCACCGCCTCCACCGCGCCTGCCGTTGCTCGCTGGCCACAGCTGATCTGGGCGCCCTCGAACGCCGGCCCGGTGGGGCTGGACGCCGCGTACTGGCGGTCACGGTTGCCCAGCACGATCTCGGCGTTGGTGCCCACGTCCACCAGGAGCTGCCATGCCTCGCCGAGGTGCGGTCCTTCGGCAAGCACGGCTGCGGCGGCGTCCGCACCGACGTGGCCCGCCAGACACGGCCCGGCGTAGAACTGGGCGACCGGCAGGTCGAGGCCCAGATCGACCGCCGGCCCGATCACGGGCGCCGAGGTGGCCAGGGTGAACGGGGCCTGGCCGAGGGGCGTGGGATCGATGCCGAGGACGAGGTGGTGCATGATCGGGTTGCCGACGAGGACGATCTCGAGCACCTCGTCGCGCTCCCGCCCGGCGGCGACCAGCAGCTCACCGACGAGCTCGTCGACGGCGGCCCGCACTGCCGCGGTCAGGTGGCGCTCACCGCCGGGGTTCATCATCACGTAGGACACCCGGCTCATCAGGTCCTCGCCGTAGCGGATCTGCGGGTTCATCCTTCCGGCGCTGCCGACGACCTCACCGCTGAACAGCTCGCACAGGTGGGCAGCCACCGTCGTCGAGCCGATGTCCACGGCCACGCCCAGGGCGCTGTCGACGAAGCCCGGCCAGATGGCGACGAGCCGCTCGCCGTCCAACGCAGCCGTGGCACTGCCCCGGCGGATGGCGCCATGGATGCGCCGCAGCGCGGCAGTGGTGGGTTCGCCCACGGCGCGGCGATGCTGACCGGCGAGCGCCGCCCGTACGGCCTCCACCGCCGAGACGTCCTCGCCCAGCGCGGCGGCCGGGACCTCGATGTAGTGCAGCGAGAACCGCGGGTCCACCGCGACGGGTGCGCCGGCCAGATCCTTGCGGATCACCTGGCGGTGCACCTGGCTGGCGGCGGGGATGTCGACGACCACGTCGCCGTGGATCGACGTGGCACATCCCAGGCGCTGACCCGGCAGCAGTGGCCTGGCGCCGCGGTAGTCGGTCTCCAGGGGGCCAGGGGTGCTGAGTGCGCCGGGCTCGACGGTGATGCCCCACTTGGCGAAGTGACCGCCGGACACCGTCACCTGGCACCGGCCGCAGATGCCGCGGCCGCCGCACACGGTGTCGAGATCGGCGCCGAGCCGGCGGGCAGCGTCGAGCACCGTGGTGCCCTCGGCCACCTCACCGGTGAGGCCACTCGGGGTGAAGACGACGCGACGCGTCATTCCGCAGGTCGCCGCCGCCGGCCCTCGCGCCGGCCGCGGCCCTCGCTGCCCTCGGCGTTGGGGTCCCGGTTGGCTCGGATCCAGGCCATGCAGTCCTGATCCTGGCCGGCCAGGACGTCGGCGGCGCGCACGGCGTTCAGCACCTCCGGATGCAGCGGGCTCATGATCGCCGAGGTCATCCCCGCCCCGATGGCCATCGCCAGGAACGTGCCGGTCACCACCTGGCGGTTGGGCAGGCCGAAGCTGACGTTCGACGCCCCGCAGGTGGTGTTGACGCGCAACTCCTCGCGCAGCCGGCGGATCAGCTGGAAGGCATGCTGGCCGGCCTGGCCCAGGGCGCCGATCGGCATGACCAGCGGGTCGACGACGACGTCGCTGGCGGGGATGCCGTGGTCGGCGGCGCGCTCGACGATCCGCTTGGCGACGGCGAAGCGGACGTCGGGGTCCATGCTGATCCCCGTCTCGTCGTTGCTGATCGCCACCACCGCCGCGCCGTGGCGGGCGACCAGCGGCAGGACGCGCTCCATCACCTCGTCCTCGCCGGTGACCGAGTTCACCAGCGCCTTGCCCCGGTACACCGCCAGGCCGGCCTCCAGGGCCTCGATGATCGAGGAGTCGATCGACAGCGGGACGTCGGTGACGCTTTGCACCAGTTGCACGGCGCGAGCCAGCAGCGCCGGCTCGTCGGCCAGGGGGATGCCGGCGTTGACGTCCAGCATCTGCGCCCCGGCGGCCACCTGGGCCAGGGCGTCGGCCTCCACCCGGCTGAAGTCGCCGTTCTTCATCTCCTCGGCCAGCAGCTTCCTGCCGGTCGGGTTGATCCGCTCACCGATCATCACGAAGGGTCTGCCGAAGCCGATGACCACTTCCTTGGTGGCCGAGCTCACGATGGTGTCAGTCATGGTTCTCCTGTCGCCGAAGTCCGACGCGTACGGCGTCGCCGAACGGTCCGAAACCGGTACGAACGTACTGGAAACTCAGACCCAGTGTTGCCGCCGCGGCCCGCCCGGCCCGCAGGATCTCCTCACCGCCGGTCTGGCTCAGCAGCACCACGCGGCGATAGTTGGCGAAGTAGGTGTCGCGCAGCTCGGGATGGCGGTCCAGGCCGAGGCCCTGCCAGACCAGGGCGACGAAGTGCTTGGCCAGGAAGTCGGTCAGGTAGAACGTGCCAGGCTCCTGGTCGTGCAGGGCGGCGAAGGCGCCCGCGCCGGCGAAGAACTCGTAGCAGTGCGCGCCGGGGAGCCGGTCGACACCAGGGTGGGCATCGAGGAACCGGTCCAGCGCGCCGCCGGTCCCGCAATCGGCATAGGCCACGAACACGGGCCGATCGGCCGCCCCCGCCAGGGCCTGCTCCACCGCCGGGACGATGCGGTCGGGCCGGTTGTGCAGCGAGGCCGGGAGGTAGACGACCTCGACGTCCTCCGGCGAGGCGAGCTGGCCGAGCACGGCGCGCAGCTCGGCGACCAGCGCGCCGCAGGCGACGACCAGCGGGCGGGTCACGGGGCCGGGCGCCGGTAGAACTCGACGTGCTCGGCGGGCAGCGGCGCAGCGCCGACGATCAGGTCGGCGGCCTTCTCGGCCAGCATCATCACCGGGGCGTAGATGTTGCCGTTGGTGACGTACGGCATGACCGAGGCATCGACCACACGGAGTCCGGTCACGCCGTGGACGCGCATCGTCGCCGGGTCCACCACGCTCATCGGCGTGACGCCCATCGCGCAGGTGCACGACGGGTGCAACGCGGTCTCGGCGTCCTTGGCCACCCAGGCCAGCACTTCGTCGTCGGTGGTCACCGCTGGGCCCGGCGAGATCTCGCCGCCGTTGAACGGGGCGAAGGCCGGCTGGTCGAGGATGCGTCGGGCCACCTGGATCGCCTCCACCCACTCCCGCCGGTCGGTCGGCGTGGACAGGTAGTTGAAGCGCAACGCCGGCTTCACCCGGGCGTCGGGCGAGGTGATTGTCACGCTGCCGCGCACGTCGCTGTACATCGGGCCGACGTGCACCTGGTATCCGTGACCGCCGGCCGGCGAGGAGCCGTCATAGCGCACGGCGATGGGCAGGAAGTGGAACATCAGGTTCGGGTAGCGAACGTCGTCGTTGCTGCGCACGAACCCACCGCCCTCGAAGTGGTTCGACGCCCCGGGGCCGCGGCGGAACAGCCAGCGCAGCCCCACCAGCGGGCGGTGCCGCCACTTCAGCAGCGGGTTCAGCGACACCGGCTCCTTGGCGGCGTGCTGGACGTAGACCTCCAGGTGGTCCTGCAGGTTCTGGCCCACGCCGGCCAGGTCGTGGACCACGTCGATGCCGAGGGAGCGCAGGTGGTCCGCCGGACCCACGCCCGACACCTGCAGCAACTGCGGTGAGTTGAACGCCCCGCCGCAGAGGATGATCTCGTTGGCCCGGACCCGCTTCGTGCGCCCGAACGCGCTGCGGTACTCCACCCCGGTGGCCGTGGCGCCCTCGAACAGGACGCGCATCACGGTGGCCCGGGTGATGACGTCGAGGTTCTCCCGTTCGAGCACGGGGTGCAGGTAGGCGCGTGCCGCGCTGAGCCGGCGGCCGCGGCGTACGTTGCGGTCGAAGCGGGCGAAGCCCTCCTGGCGGAACCCGTTGACGTCCTCGGTGAGCGGGTACCCGGCCTGCTGCACGGCGGCGAAGAAGGCGTCGAACAGCGGGTTGGTGGCCGGTCCACGCTCCAGCTCCAGCGGGCCGTCGTGGCCGCGGAACTCGTCGTCGGGCTCGGCGGCCAGGCAGTTCTCCATCCGCTTGAAGTACGGCAGGCAGTGGGCGTAGTCCCAGTGGGCCATCCCGGGGTCGGCGGCCCACCGCTCGTAGTCCAGCGGGTTGCCTCGTTGGAAGATCATCCCGTTGATGCTCGACGACCCGCCCAGCACCTTGCCGCGGGTGTGGAAGACCCGCCGGCCGCCCATGAATGGCTCAGGCTCGCTCTCGTACTTCCAGTCGTAGAACCGGTTGCCGCTGGGGAACATCAACGCCGCCGGCATGTGGATGAAGACGTCCCACCAGTAGTCGGGCCGCCCGGCTTCGAGGACCAGCACGCGAGTGGAGGGATCGGCGCTGAGCCGGTTGGCCAGCACGCAGCCGGCGGAACCACCGCCGACGATGACGTAGTCGTAGATCGTCGAGTCGCGCTCAGTACGGGGCATCGACATCGCCCATCTCGACGTACACGCTCTTCAGCTGGGTGTAGTGCTCGATCGCCGCGGCGCCGTTCTCCCGGCCGATACCCGACTGCTTGGCGCCGCCGAAGGGCAGCTCGATCGGGGTGATGTTGTAGGTGTTGATCCACGTCGTGCCGGCGTCGAGTCGCCGCACCATCCGGTGGGCCCTGCTCAGGTCACGGGTGAACACCCCCGCCGACAGGCCGTAGGGGGTGTCGTTGGCCCGGGCGACCACCTCGTCCTCGTCGCTGAACTCGAGCACCGCCATGACCGGGCCGAAGATCTCCTCGCGCACGATGCGCATGTCGTCGGCACACTCGTCGAACACGGTGGGCTCGACGAAGTAGCCGTCGGCCAGGGCGCCCTCGGTGACCCGTCGCCCGCCCACCACGACCCGGGCCCCAGCGGCCCGACCGAGGTCGATGTACTCCATCACCTTGGCGAGATGGCCCTCGCTGATCAGCGCGCCCACGTCGGTGGCCGGGTCCAGCGGATCGCCGATGGTCATCGCCTGCACGCGGGCGACGAGGCGGCGGACGAACTCGTCCTTGACGTCACGATGGACGAAGACACGCGTCCCGTTCGAGCACACCTCACCCTGGGTAGAGAAGTTGGCCAGCAGGGCGGCCGACACCGCGTTGTCCAGGTTGGCGTCGTCGAACACGATCAGCGGGCTCTTGCCGCCCAGCTCCAGGGTGACGTGCTTGAGCGTCGCAGCGGCCTGGGCCATCACCAGCTTGCCGGTGCCCACCTCGCCGGTCAGCGAGACCTTGGCGATGCCCGGGTGGGCGCACAGCGCCTGGCCAACTCGATGGTCGCCGTGGACGACGTTGAACAGGCCGTCGGGGACGCCGGCCTCGGCATAGATCTCGGCCAGCTTGACGGCGGTGAGCGGGGTCAGTTCGGCCGGCTTGAACACCATCGAATTCCCGCAGGCCAGGGCCGGGGCCGACTTCCAGCAGGCGATCTGGATCGGGTAGTTCCAGGCGCCGATCCCGGCGCAGACGCCGAGCGGCTCGCGCCGGGTGTAGCCCCAGTTGCCACCGAAGTCGATGTGCTGGCCGTGGAGGGTGGCTGCCATGCCGGCGTAGTACTCGATGCAGTCGGCCCCGCTGGCCACGTCGACCGTCAGCGCCTCGGCGATCGGCTTGCCGGTGTCGAGCACCTCCAACTCGGCCAGCTCGTCGTTGCGCTCCCGCAGCAGGCGCACGGCGTTCATCAGGATCCGCCCGCGCGCCGCGCCGGGCAGGTCCCGCCATTGCTCGAAGGCGGCCCTCGCCGAGCGGACCGCGGCGTCGACGTCGGCGGCCGAGGCGTGCTGCACGGTGGCGATCTCCCGCCCGGTTGCCGGGTTGATCGAGGGGAACGTCTCGCCGGAGGTGCCCTCGACGGGGCGACCGGCGATGAACTGTTGAACGACCGGCGAACCCATCCCCGTCACGATACGCACCTTCGTTCATGTCACCGCACGAACGAACTGTACGTTCATGCGGTGACATGAATGGCGGCGGCGATGGCGGCGTTACTGTGACAACCGTGCCGGAATCGTCTGACTTTCCTTCCTCGGCCCGTTGCGTCGTCATCGGCGCGGGCATCGTCGGTAACTGCCTGGTGGGCCATCTGACCAGGCTCGGGTGGACCGATCTCGTCCTGCTCGACAAGGGGCCGCTGCCCAACCCAGGTGGGAGCACCGGCCACGCTAGCAACTTCATCTTTCCCACCGACCACAACAAGGAAATGGCCCTGCTGACGCTGGAGAGCCAGCGTCAGTACGTGGACCACGGGATGAACAACACCTGCGGCGGCATCGAGGTGGCCCGCACCGAGGAGCGGATGGAGGAGTTCAACCGGCGGATGACGTCGGCCAAGGCGTGGGGGATCGAGGCCAGCCTGGTCACCCCGGCCGAGGTCAAGGAGATGGTCCCGTTCCTCGACGAGAGCGTCATCCTCGGCGGCTACTACACGCCAAGCGTCAGTGTCGTCGACTCGTTGCAGACCGGAACGCTGATGCGTGACGAGGCCGTCGCCGCCGGGTGCCGGGTCTTCGCCAACACCGAGGTCACTGACATCGAGGTGGTAGGCGGGGCCGTTCGTGCGGTGGTCACCGACAAGGGCCGCATCGAGTGCGAGCACGTCGCCATCGCCTGCGGGGTGTGGAGCCCACGCATCGCGGCCATGGCCGGGGCGACGATCCCGCTCACCCCGGCGGTGCACCAGATGGCCGACGTCGGCCCGATCGACATCCTCCAGCAGAGCGGCACGGAGGTGGCCTACCCGATCATCCGTGACATGGACACCTTCTGCTACGAGCGCCAGTCATCAGGCTCGATGGAGGTGGGCAGCTACGCCCACCGCCCCATCTTCCACCACCCCGACGAGATCCCCTCCAACGACGAGTCGGCGCTGAGCCCCACCGAGTTGCCCTTCACCGCCGACGACTTCGACCCGCAGATGGAGCAGGCCCTCGAACTGATGGGCGAGATCCTCGACACTGCCGAGATCCGCTATGCGATCAACGGTCTGCTGTCCCTGACGCCCGACGCCATGCCGGTGCTCGGTGAGTGCGTGGAGGTCCGCAACCTGTGGAGCGCGGCGGCGGTGTGGATCAAGGAGGGACCCGGGATCGCCCAGCTGGTGGCCGAGTGGATGACCTACGGATACCCACACGTGTGCGATCCGCACACCAGCGACATCAGCCGCTTCTACCCCCACGAGCGCACCGAGCATCACATCCGCGCCCGCTGCGCCGAGCACTTCAACAAGACCTACGGAATCGTCCACCCCCGTGAGCAGTGGGGCACCGAGCGCGGCATGCGCCGCAGCCCGTTCTACGCCCGGGAGGAAGCCCTCGGGGCGGTGTTCTTCGACGCCCGCGGCTGGGAGCGCCCGCAGTGGTACACGTCGAACGAGCGCCTGTTCGCCGACTACCCGCAGGCCAACGTGGACCGCCCGCACGAGTGGGACGCCCGGTGGTGGTCGCCGATCATCAACGCCGAGCACCTGGCGATGCGTGACCGCGTCGGCATGGTGGACCTGACGGCGTTCAACGAGTTCGACATCAAGGGTCCGGGGGCGATGTCCGGGCTCCAGGCCATCGTCGTGAACAACGTGGACGTGCCGGTGGGGCGCAGCGTGTACACGCCCTTGCTCACGCCGCACGGCGGGTTCCACGGTGACCTCACCATCTTGCGTCTCGGCGAGGAGCACTTCCGGGTCATCACCGGGGCCTTCGACGGCGGTCGGGACAACTACTGGTTCAACAAGTACCTGCCGGCGGACGGCTCGGTGACCTTCACCGACACGTCACAGTCGCTGTGCACCATCGGCCTGTGGGGTCCGCGGGCCGAGGCGGTGCTGGCCAAGGTCGCCACGCCCGAGCGGGCGCACACCGGCGCCACCGTCGACGTCTCCCAGGCGGCGTTCCCCTACGGCTCGTGCCAGGACCTGTTGATCGACGGCATCCCCTGCACCCTGTTCCGGATCTCGTACGTGGGTGAGAACGGGTGGGAGATCTACACCCGGATGGAGCACGGCTTGCGGCTGTGGGACACCGTCGCCGCGGCGGGCGAGGAGTTCGGCATCGTGCCCGTCGGCATGGGTGTCTATGCGGTAACCGGGCGCATCGAGAAGGGCTACCGGCTGATGGGCGCCGAACTGGAGAGCGAGTACGACCCGGTGGAGGCCGGCCTGGCCCGCCCGAAGGTGAAGAGCGCCGACTTCATCGGCAAGCAGGCCTACCTCGCCGCCCGCGCCGACGCCGAGGCCAACGGTCCGGCGGCGACGTTGTGCACGCTGTCGATCACCGACCACGCCTCGGCATCGGGTATCCCGCGGTACCCCACGGGTGGCAACGAGCCGATCCTCACCGTCGACGGCCAGCGCATCGTCGACCGCAAGGGCCGTGTCTCCCGGGTCACCACCGCGGGCGCCGCTCCGTCACTTGGCACGTACCTGCTGCTGGCCTACCTGCCACCGGAGTACGCGGTGGAAGGCACCGAGCTGCGGGTGATGTACATGAACGAGCTGTTCCCCGTGGTGGTCAGCCGGGTGGGCAGCCGGCCGCTGTTCGACCCCGACGACAGCCGGATGAAGTCGTGAGGGTGCTGGTCTGCGTCAAGCGCGTCCCGGCGCCGGGCGCCAAGATCAACGTCACCGCCGACGGTCTGGCCGTGGACACCTCGTTCCTCGGCTTTGCCACCAGCCCGCACGAGGAGTGTGCGGTGGAGGCCGCAGTCCAACTGGTCGAAGCTCACGGCGGTGAGGCCACCGTGTTGACCGTGGGCCCCCCGGAGTCCGAGGAGCAGCTCCGCTACGCGGCCAGCGTGGGCGTTGCCGCGGCCGTGCTGGTGCCGACCGACGGCTCGGACTGGGATGCTCAGCGCACGGCACGGGCGATCACGGCCGCGGTGGGTCAGCTCGAAGCCGCCGGAGGTGCGTTCGACCTCGTCCTGTTCGGCAACGAGTCGGCCGACTCGGGCGGGTTCCAGGTGGGCATCCGCGTCGCCCGTGCCTTGGGCCGATCGGTGGTCAACGGCGCCAAGCACGTGTCCGTCGACGGCCAGGCGGTGCGCGTCGAGCGGCCCACGGACGACGGCCTCGACGTCTACGCCCTGGCGATGCCGGCGGTCGTCGGTGTCAAGGAGGGCATCAACCTGCCGCGTTACCCGACGATGAAGGGCCGCCTGGCGTCGAAGAAGATCGCCGTGACGGTGATCGAGCCGGCGGCCGCGGCGGGTGGGCAACGGCTGGTGTCGCTGCACACGCCCGTGGAGCAGGCCAGCACCACCCAGATCCTTGGCAGCGGGCCCGACGCCGCCGGCGCGGTGGTCGATCTGCTCACCGAGATCGGGGTGCTGCCGTGACCACCCTGGTGCTGATCGAGGCCGGCGTCGACGGCGTCACCAAGGGCTCGTTGGAATGCCTCAACGCCGCCCGCTCGTTCCTCGAGCCGATCGTCGCCCTGATGGTGGGCGCCGTGTCCGAGGCCGACCGTGACGTGCTGGGCAGGTACGGCGTCGACGAGATCCACCAGGCGTCCCACGACCTGCTCGACGGGTACAACCCGGAGGCCCGTGGCGATGTCCTGGCCGCGGCGATCCGCCACCTGGAACCCGGTCACGTCGTTGCGCCAGGGTCGGAGACGGGAAACGAGGTCATGGCCCACGCCGCCGCCGTGCTGGACCTGCCGATGGTCGCCAACGTGCTGTCCATCGAGGGTCGCGACCCGTTGAGGGTTCGCCGGGTGCGCTGGGGTGGCTCCCTGATCGAGCAGGCCGAGGTGCGGTCCGACGGCCCGCTGCTGTTCACCGTCGCCCCGCACGCTGAGCCCGAACCGGCGCCCTCGCCCGGCGCCGCCGTCATCCACGCCTTCACGCCGGATCTCGACGTGTCCGTCGCCCGGTCGGCTGCGGTCGAGCGGGTGCAGCGCGCCGCCGGGTTGACGCTCGCCACCGCGCCCGTGGTGGTGAGCGGTGGGCGTGGCGTGGGCTCCGCCGCCGGGTTCGCCCCGCTGGAGGAGCTCGCCGGGTTGCTGGGCGGGGTCGTCGGGTGCAGCCGGGCCGTGACCAACAACGGGTGGCGGAACCACACCGATCAGGTGGGCCAGACCGGCACCCGCATCGCTCCGGAGATCTACATCGCCTGCGGGATCTCCGGCGCCATCCAGCACTGGGTCGGGGCGATGGGCTCGAAGCGGATCCTGGCCATCAACACCGATCCGCAGGCCAACATGGTGTCGAAGGCCGATTTCGCCGTCATCGGCGACCTGCACCAGGTGGTCCCGGCGATCACCGCCGAGATCCGCCGTCGCCGCCCGCAGCCCTGACCCCGACCCCCGCCCGGCCCCCGCCCCCGCCCGGCCCCCGCCCGGCCGGCGCCCCCGCCCGGCCGGCATGGGCGCGAAACCCTCGTGAATCCGTAGTTCTCGCGCCCATGCAACGTTGGCCCCGGCCCCGCTCTCCCGCATGGGCGCGAAACCCTCGTGAATCCGTAGTTCTCGCGCCCATGCAACGTTGGCCCCGGCCGGCATGGGCGCGAAATCCTCGTGAATCCGTAGTCCTCGCGCCCATGCGGGTGGGGTAAGGGGTGGGGGCGGGTCAGTAGCCGAGGCGCTCGACGCGGTCCGGGCGGCGTTGCCAGTCCTTGTCGACCTTGACGAACAGCTCGATGTAGACACCCTCGGGGAGCTGCTGGCGGACTCGCCGTCCAACCGCTTTTAAGACGCTGCCACCCTTGCCGATGACCATGCCCTTCTGGCTGTCACGCTCGACGATGATCTCGCAGCGGATGCGCGGCCACTCCCACTCGGTGACCCGCGTGGCGATGCTGTAGGGGAGCTCGTCATGGGTCACGGCGAGCAGCTGTTCGCGGACCAGTTCGGCGACCCAGGCGTCCTCTGGCAGGTCGCTTACCTCGTCGTCGGGGAAGAACTTGGGTCCGTGCGGGAGCAGCGCCGTCAGGTGCTCGACCAGCGGTCCGATCCCCGCCCCGGTGCGGGCCGACACCGGGAAGTACGCCGCCGCGTCCAGCGCGGCCGCAGCGCCCAGTTGGCGGATCACGACGTCCCTGGACACGGCGTCGACCTTGTTCAACACCACGATGGCCCGCGCCAGGTCGAGGTGCCCTGCCACCCACTGGTCACCCCGGCCGAAGGGTTGGGTGGCGTCGATCACCAGGCACACGGCATCCACGTCGGCGACGCTGTCGAGGGCGGTGGCGTTCACCCGCTGGCCCAGCGCGGTGACCGGCTTGTGCAGGCCCGGGGTGTCGACGAAGACGATCTGGACGTCCGGGCGGGTCAGCACGCCCCGGACCCGGGTGCGGGTGGTCTGCGGCTTGTCACTGACGATGGAGACCTTGCGCCCGCACATCGCGTTCACCAGCGTGGACTTGCCCACGTTCGGCCGACCGACGAGGGTGACGAATCCGCTGCGCATGACGGCCCGACGCTACCGGGGTGCCGTCGCCGCCGGGCGCTGGCGTGCCTCGGTAGTGGGCGTCGGGCCGTCGCCCGCCGGCGTCACGGCGGGTTCGGTGGGCGGCGCAGTCACCAGCGTCAGGTAGTCGAGCCGGGACAGCGCCTCGCCACCGCGAGCCAGCTCGCCCGAGCCCCGCGGCACGGGATACGGCGCGCCGTTGCGGGTGAACCGCACCTGCCCGATCCCCGGCCGCTCCACCAGGGTGAGCACGATCTGGCCGACCGCCAACCGCTGGTCGAACGTGGCGATCCGCTCGAAGAAGCCGTCGGGAAGGTCGACGGTGGCGATGCCGTTGCGCCCGTCTCGGACCCCGATGCGCAAGTCCCGCGGCAGGGCGGTTCGCAGCCCGAGCCCGGCGGCGGCCGGACCGGGCTGGTCGAGCAGGGTGACGAGCACCGCCGGCAGCCCGGCCGGGTAGCGCATGGTCGTGTTGAACAGCCGCAGCCGATCCGTCGACACCAGGTAGAGGCTGACGCTCTCCACCAGTTCGGTCGTCGCCGTCACCACGGTGACGGTGCTGCTCGTGGTGGAGGTGGTCGTGGTGGGCACGGTCGACGTCGTCGTGGTGGGCACGGTCGATGTTGTGGTCCTCGCCGGGGTCGTGGTGGTGGTCGAGGTCGCCACGGCGCTGGCGAGGGGCAGCGGCGCGCTGGTCGCCACGGGCTGGGTCGTGCTCGTGCTGGCGGTGGTCGACGTCGTGCTGGTCGTGCTGGTCGACGTGGTCGTGCTGGTCGACGTGGTCGGGCTGGTCGACGTGGTCGACGTGGTTGTCGTGGTTGTCGTGGTTGTCGCGTTGAGGCCGAACGGAACGCGCTCCAGGGGCTGGACGTCGGTCTGATCGGGGACCCCGCAGGCGGTGAGCCCGAGGAGCAGGCCCGTTGCCACCCGGCCGATCCGCCGGTGGCGGCGCCTCATCGGACGTGGTCCAGCCGGACGTGGAAGCAGGCGCCACCGCTCTCGCCGTCGGTCACCCAGACCGTCCCGCCATGGGCGCCAGCATGCTCGGCCACCAGGGCCAGACCGAGCCCGGTGCCCGAACGGTGGCGGGCGGCGCCCCCGCGGGCGAAGCGCTCGAAGATCCGCAGGCGTTCGGTGGCCACCACCCCGGGACCCTCGTCGCACACCGTCAGCACCAGGGCACGCCCGCCGTCGGCGCGGACCCGAACCGACGTGGGACCCCCTCCGTGGTGGCGGGCGTTGTCCAGCAGGTTGGCGAGGATGCGTTCGAAGCGCAGCTTGTCCACGTGCACCGTGCCGGGAAGCGCCGGGTCGATGACGACGGGCACGTCCTCGAATCCGTAGCGCTGGGCGATGCGTGACACCAGGCTGTCCGGCGCCACGGCCTCGCGGTGCACCTCGGTGGCCCCGGCGTCGATCCGCGACAGCTCCAGCAGGTCCAGGACCATCTGGTCGAAGCGCCGGACCTGGGTCACCACGAGGTCCAGCGCCTGGCGGCTGCGGTCGGGGAGCTCGTCACGCCGGCCGTCCAGCACCTCCACCGCCGCGCCGAGCGCCGTGATCGGAGAGCGCAGCTCGTGGCTCACGTCCGAGGCGAAGCGGGCCTCACGTTCGATGCGCGCCTGGACGGCGTCGGCCATCTCGTTGAACGACGTGGCCAGGCGGTCGAGCTCGGGGTCGGACTCCGGGGACATGCGCGTGTCCAGCCCGCCGGAGGCCAGCTCCCCTGCTGCCGTCGCCAGCCGGGTGAGCGGGCGAAGTAGGCGTCGGCTCGTCCACCACCCGAACCCGGCGGCGATCAGCGAGGTGGCGACGGCGCCGATCCCCAGCGCCGTACCGATGGCCCGCAGCGTGCTGTCGGTGTCGGCCATCGGGAAGGCCTCGAAGTACTGGGCGTTGGTGGTCGCCAGGTAGACGCCCACCGCCAGGTACGGCCGGCCGTCGATGGTGAAGTACTGCTGCCCGCTGCTCTTGGCTTCCACACGCCGTGTGAGCCCGGCGGGGATGGCGTCGGGGGAGTAGTTGGCGTCGGTGATGTACTCCTTGTCCGGCAAGGTCAGCTTGGCGAACCCGCCTCCCTCGGTGCGCAGCAGGCTGACGATGTCGCCGACCTGCTCGGCGTCGGCCAGGAGCTGGTCATTCACCACCTTGGCATTGGCGAACGCCTGGGTCCGGGCAACCGAGGCGCGCTGGTCGATCAGGAACGTCCTGGCTACGGCATAGGTGATGACGGCCAGCGCCAAGCTGGCGGCCAGGGCGGTCAGGCTGAAGAACAGCATCACCCGGGTGCGCAGCCGCAGCGAGCGGCGCCGTGGTGCGGTCACGACACGATTGTGCCCGATCCCGTGCCGTTGCTACTGCCGCCTACGTTGAGGCGATGAACTACGAGCTCACCGACATCGTCCGGACCTTCGACGGCGTCACCCTGCGCCAGGTCAAGGCGGTGCGCGACCTCGAACAGGTCGGGGTGCGCGCCGGTGCCTACGGCGGGTTCGTCCAGTCCGCGGCGAACCTCGCCCAGCGCGGGACGTGCTGGGTCCATGGCAGGCGGGCCAGCCTGTCGGCGAGCGCGGTGGTGATGGGCCGGGCGCGCGTGCGCCAGGGTGGTCAGGTGACTGGCCGGGCCGTGGTGCGCGATCAGGCGGTGGTCGAGGGCAACGCCACCATCACCGACGACAGCATCGTCTGCGACCGGGCCCGCGTGGGTGGCGCGGCCCGGATCAGTGGTGGCTCGGTCGTCTTCGGCGACGCCGTCGTCACCCCGGGCGAGGACGGCCCGCACATCCTCCCGGGCGCAGCGATCGGCTTCGACGTGTCCTACGGCAAGGACTACGTGTTGCTGGGCGCCAGTTACGAGCGGTGGATGGTGGCCGTGTCGGCGGCCGGCGCGGTGAGCGAACCCGGCAGCTGGGACCGGCCCCGGTGGCTCGGGTCGTGGGACGACTTCGAACGCCATGCCGCCGGACGCCTCGCCGACGACGCCGAGCTGGCCACGGTGGTGGAACTCGGGCGCTGCTACCTGCGGTTGGTCGCGGCCCGTGGCCCACGAGGGTGAGCCGCCCTTCCCAGCCGCTCAGCGGGCTGTCGCGGCTGGGAGAGCATGGGGCAGTTCCGGTGCCAGCGCTGCCGGCGGGGTGACAGGGGGAGAGTGGCACCCCGCCGTCGCAGCGTGAACGGTTGTTATGGTGGCCCTCCTCTATGACAGCTGTGCTCGCCCTGTGCGCGCTTTCTGTAACAGAATTACCGCGGATGGTGAACGGTTCGTGAACAACCTGCTGTTCATCGAGGACGACGACGCCATCCGCCTGGCCCTCAGCCTGGCCTTGGAGGACGAGGGCTACGTCGTCCGCCAGGCGCCGAACGGGCGTGACGGGCTCGCCGCGCTTGCCGAGCGCGAACCCGACCTGGTGCTGCTCGACCTTCGCCTGCCGGACATGAGCGGGTTCGAGGTGTGCCGGACGATCCGCGCCGGCAGCATCGTGCCGATCATCATCGTCACCGCCCAGACCGACACCTATGACCTGGTCGCCGGCCTGGAGGCCGGGGCCGACGACTACGTCACCAAACCGGTGGTCCCCAAGGAACTGGCGGCGCGCATCCGCGCCGCGCTGCGCCGCATGCAACTGCACGAGTCGGCGTCGCAGACCCCGGCGTCTCGCTTCGGCGACGTGGAACTTCGCCGCCAGCAGGGCATCGTCACCAAGGGCGGCGTGGAGATCAGCCTCACCAAGACCGAGTTCCGCCTGCTCTGCGAGTTCGCCGACCATGCCGGCATGGTGCTGTCCAGGGATCAGTTGCTGGAGCGGGTCTGGGGCTACGAGTACCTCGGCGACAGCCGCCTGGTGGACGCCCACGTCCGCCGCCTGCGGGTGAAGGTGGAGGAGCATCCCGACGAGCCCAAGCTCATCCAGACCGTGCGCGGGATCGGCTACCGGCTCGCCGTCGCCGGGTGATCAGCCCCGCCACCGCCGGCTGAGCAGGTACTCCCCGAGGCCCTTGGCCTGCGGGTCGAATGCCGTGCTGGAAGCGACCCCCTCGCCCAGCAGCCCGACGACGACGAAGTTCAGGGCGTGGAGGTTGGGCAGCTCGTAGCGGCGGACCTGGCACCCGGCGGTTTCGGGCATCAGGGTGTGGATGGCGCCGGCGTCCAGGTTGGCGTGCAACCAGGCATAACCCGGAGCGTCGTCGGCCCAGATCCCGACGTTGGCGTTGCCGCCCTTGTCGCCCGAGCGGGCGGCGAAGTACTGACCGAGGCGTTCCCCCGCACGGGGACCGGCGGGCTCGTCGCCGGGCGCCGGCACCACCGCCGGTTCGTCGTCCGCCGTCGGCGGCTCGGGGATCGCCAGGCGGGTGTCGTCGGCCAGTACGACCGTGTGGTTCGTGGCGGTGCGCTCGACCAGTGCCGGCCAGTACACCCCGACGGCCTGGGCGGGCGCGGGTGGCGCCGAGACGAACAGCCCCGGGTAGTTGGACAGCGTCAACTCGATGGCCGCGTTGGAGAACGCTCGGCCGACGAGGCGCTCGTCGGCGCTGCGGACGTGGACGTGCAGTCGCCCGGACGATGCCTCCTGGGTCGGGGCGTCCTCGGGCGCCGGGCTGAAGCGCACGTCGACCTGGTCGAAGCGCTCCCGGCCGCCGAGTTGACCGAAGAGTGCGTCGGTGATCCACGCCGCCTTGTCCTGTTGGTTCGAGCCGGACAGGATGTAGGTGACCTTGTTGCGGAACCCGCCGTCGGCGTTGATGCACACCTTCAGCGTGTGCGGGGGAGGCGAGCCGCGGGTTCCGCTGATCCGTACCCGGTCGGCGCCCACCTGGTCCAGGCGGATGGTCTCGAACCAGCTGGTGACGTCGGGGTTCAGGTAGTGCTGCGGGCCGATCTCGTAGAGCAGCTGGGCCGTCACCGTGCCCACCTCGACGATGCCGCCGGTGCCCGGGTGCTTGGTGATCACCGTCGAGCCGTCCCGGTCGATCTCGGCGATGGGGAACCCGGGGAGCGTGGAGCGATCGGGGATCCGGGTGAATCTGGCGTAGTTGCCGCCGGTGGCCTGGGCCCCGCACTCGATGACGTGCCCGGCCACCACCGCACCGGCCAACGCGTCCCAGTCGTCCTGGTCCCACTGCCACCACCACGCCGCCGGGCCGAGCACCACGGCCGCGTCGGTGACACGCGGGCAGACCACCACGTCGGCCTCGGCGTCCAACGCGGCCACGATGCCCCAACCGCCGAGATAGGCGTTGGCCGACACGGGCCGCCCGGTCAGCGGCGCACCGGTGTCGAGATGGGTGAGCTGGTCACGCAGGCCGTCGAGATCCTCCATCAGGTCGTCGCCCTCGACGTGGGCGACGTTGACGTCCAGGCCGAGCCGCGAGGCGATCTGGCGGACCTTCGCCGCGCAGCCCTGTGGGTTCAGCCCCCCGGCGTTGGTGACCACCTTGATGCCGCGATCGATGCACGTGCCAAGAACGTCCTCCATCTGGGTGAGGAACGTGGCCGCGTAGCCCGCTTCCGCGTTGCGTGCCCGCTGCTTGGAGAGGATCAGCATGGTGCAGCTCGGCCAGCCAGTCCCCGGTGAGTACGTCGATGTCGCCGCCGTCCACCATCTCCCGGGCGGCGGCGATGCGGTCACCGAAGAACCCCGAGCAGTTGCCGATGCGGACCGCCCTGGTGCCCCGCTGATTGTTCATTGCACCACCACCAGCGGCTGGCCGTGGTCCAGCTGCTGGCCGGCAACGACCATGATCTCGGTGACGGTGCCTCCGGCCGGGGCGACGATCTGGTGCTCCATCTTCATCGCCTCGATGGTCAGCATGGGCTGTCCGGCAACGACCTCGTCGCCCACGTCCACCAGCAACCGCACGACGGTGCCGGGCATCGGGGCCACGGTGCTGCCGGCCCGCCCGGCCTCGTCGGGCAGGACGAACCGTGGTACCAGGTCGAGGACGAAGGCGCCGTTGGCGATGTGAACCCGCTGTTCGAGCACGTGGACGGGGACCCGAGCCAGCGCCCGCCGTCCACTGAAGGATGTGTCGACCTCGTGACCGTCGACGCGCAGCTCGCTGACCTCGCCGTTCCGGTCGAAGCGGTACTCCACCACGTGGTCGCCCAGCTCCTGGCGGTGTGGCTGCGAGGGGTTGTTGCGCCACCCCGTGGGGAACGGCGAACGCCCGCCACGGTGGCGGGCCACGGCCATGGCCGCAGCACCGATCTCCATCGCGGTGGGCTGCGGGGCGGGGCCGAGGTCGAGGCGGTCGAGCCAGCCGGTGTCCACGGCCGGATCCACCTGATCGCCCTCGGCGACGATCTCGGTGAGCAGGCGGCGCAGCAGCGGGCGGTTGGTGGTGGGTCCGACCAACGTGGACCGATCCAGGGCGGCGATCAGGATGCGTGCCGCCTCGGCCCGTGAGCGGCCGTGGGCGATCAGCTTGGCGACCATCGAGTCGTAGTACGGCGAGACCACGGAGTCCGACTCGATGCCGGTGTCGGCGCGGACCCGTGGATCGAAGCGGACCTCGCTGAACGTGCCGAGGCTCGGGCGGTAGTCGTGGTAGGGGTCCTCGGCGCACAGCCGGACCTCGATCGCGTGGCCGTGGATGCGTGCCGTGCGCACGTGATCGGCCAGCGGCAGCCCGGCGGCGATGTCGAGCTGCACCTCGACCAGATCGATCCCGGTGACGAGTTCGGTGACCGGGTGCTCCACCTGCAATCGGGTGTTCATCTCCAGGAACCAGAAGTTCCCGTCCGGCTCCAGCAGGAACTCCACCGTCCCGGCGCCCACGTAGCCGACGGCTCTCGCCGCGCTGATGGCCGCCTGGCACATCCGGTGGCGCAGCGGCTCGTCCACCGCCGGCGACGGGGACTCCTCCAGCACCTTCTGATGGCGGCGCTGCAACGTGCAGTCCCGCTCGAAGAGGGCGACGACTGCCCCGTGGGCATCGGCGACGATCTGCACTTCGACGTGGCGGCCGTGTTCGACGTAGCGCTCGACGAACACGGTGCCGTCGCCGAACGCCGACGCCGCCTCGCGCTCGGCCGCGGCGACGGCGTCGTCGAGGTCGCCAGCCTGGCGGACGATGCGCATCCCCCTGCCACCGCCGCCCGCCGACGCCTTGACCAGCGCCGGCAGGCCGATCTCGGCCATGGTGTGGCTGGTGCTGTCAGGCGCCACCGGCACGCCGACGGTACGCATCCGCTCCTTGGCGGCCACCTTCGACCCCATCGCGGCGATGGCGTCGGGTGGTGGGCCGATCCACACGAGCCCGGCGTCGAGCACCATCCGGGCGAAGGCCGCGTTCTCCGAGAGGAACCCGTACCCGGGGTGGATGGCATCCGCGCCGGCGCTGCGCGCCGCGGCGATGATCAAGTCACCGCGCAGGTAGGTCTCGGCCGGGGAGTTGCCCGGCAGGGCGACGGCGATGTCGGCGTCGGACACGAACGGCGCGTCACGATCGGCGTCGCTGTGCACGGCGACGGTGCCGATGCCGAGTGCCCGGCAGGTGCGGAACACGCGCCGGGCGATCTCGCCGCGGTTGGCGACCAGCACGGCGCCGATGGTGAGCGGGGAGAGGCGGGTCATGGTCACATCCGGTACACGCCGTAGCCCCGCGTGCCGGTGATGTCGTTGTTGTCGATGACGCTGAGACACATCCCGAGCACCGTGCGCGTGTCGCGCGGGTCGATGATCCCGTCGTCGTACAGCTTGCCGGTCATGAACAGCGCCAGTGACTCGCGCTCGATCTGGGCCTCCACCGCGGCGCGCATCGCCTCGTCGGCCTCCTCGTCGAAGGGCTTGCCCATCGACGCCGCCGACTGCCGGGCGACGATCGACATCACTCCGGCGAGCTGCGCCGGACCCATCACCGCGGTCTTGGCGTTCGGCCAGGCGAACAGGAACCGTGGGCCGTAGCCCCGGCCGCACATGCCGTAGTTGCCGGCGCCGTAGGAGGCGGCCATATGGATGGTGAGGTGCGGGACCCGGCTACTGGTCACCGCGTTGATCATCTTGGCGCCGTCCTTGATGATGCCGCGCTGCTCGAACTCCTTGCCCACCATGTAGCCCGTGGTGTTCTGCAGGAAGACCAGCGGTGTGTCGATCTGGTTGGCCAGCTGGATGAACTGGGCGCCTTTCTGGGCGTCCTCGCTGAAGAGGACCCCGCGGTGGTTGGCCAGCACACCCACCGGATAGCCGTGGATCTCGGCGAACCCGGTCACCAGCGAACTGCCGTACAGCGGCTTGAACTCGTCGAAGTCGCTGTCGTCCACCAGCCGGGCGATCACATCCCGGGGGTCGAAGGGAACCTTCGGGTCGGCGCTGGGGATGCCGAGGAGGTCGTCGAGGTCGTAGCGCGGCGCGGTCCCCGGCCCGCGCCGCCCGGGGCCGCGCTTGCGCTGATTCAACCGCCGCACGACCTGGCGGCCGAGGCGCAGGCCGTCGAGCTCGTCGACGGCCAGGTAGTCGGCCAGCCCGCTGATCCTGGCGTGCATGTCGGCGCCGCCGAGGCTCTCGTCGTCGCTCTCCTCACCCGTTGCCATCTTCACCAGCGGGGGCCCGCCGAGGAACACCTTGGCCCGCTCCTTGATCATCACGATGTAGTCGCTCATCCCGGGGACGTAGGCGCCGCCAGCGGTGGAGTTGCCGAAGACGATGGCCACGGTGGGAATGCCCGCCGCGGACAGGGCGGTGATGTCGTGGAACGTCCGCCCGGCGGGGATGAACAGGTCGCTTTGCGTGGGTAGGTCGGCGCCGCCGCTTTCGACCAGGTTGACCAGCGGCAGGCGGTTCTCCCGGCTGATCTCCATCGCCCGCAACGACTTGCGCACCGACAGCGGGTTGATCGTCCCGCCGCGCACGGTGGGGTCGTTGGCCGAGATCATGCACTCGGTGCCCTCGATGGTGCCGATCCCGGTGATCAGCCCACCGCCGACGGGGAACTCCGAGCCCCAGGCGGCGAGCGGGGACAGCTCCAGGAACGGCGTGTCCGGGTCGAGCAGCAACTCGACGCGCTGGCGCACGGGGAGCTTGCCGCGGGCGATGTGCCGGGCCGTGTACTTCTCGCCCCCGCCGCCGTTGACGATGGCCAGTTCGGCGTCGTGGCGGGCCAGCTGGGCCTCCATCGCCGCTCGGTTGGCAGCGAAGGCCTCGCTCGCCCGGTTCACCCGGTCGGGCAGGATCGTCATGACTGCGCCGCCCAGGCGGGTGCCCGCTTGTCGAGGAACGCGGCCATCCCCTCGGCCGCCTCCGTCGATGCGAACAATGACTCGGACAGCGCGGCCATCTCGTGCATCGTGCCCGGCCGGCGCAGCAGGCGCTTGGTGGCCGCAACGGCGCACGGCCCGCCGGCCAGCACCCCTGCGCACAGCCGCTCGACGGTGGCGTCGACGTCGTCGGTGACATGGGTGACCAAGCCCATCCGGGCCGCGGCGGCGGCGTCGAACGGTTCGCCGGTGAGGAACGGCCCGGCCAACGCAGACCAGCCGCATCGGGCCAGGAGTGGCACGCTGATGATGGCCGGGGCCACTCCGATGCGGACCTCGGTGAAGGCGAACGTCACCGGCTCGGCGACCACGACCAGATCACACGCGGCCATCAGCCCTACGCCGCCTGCCCTGACCGGACCACGGACCGCGGCGATCACGGGGACGGGGAGCTCGCTGATCCGCTCGATCGCCCGCACCAGCGGGGTGGAGTCCGCCGGGCCGCTCCTGCGCTCGCTGAGGTCGGCGCCGGCACAGAAGGCCGGTCCGGTGTGGCCGAGCACCACGACGCCGACGTCGTCGTCTGCGGCGAGGTCCAGCGCGGCATGGAGATCGGCCAGCAGCGCACCGGAGAGGGCGTTGCGCCGGGTGGGGGAGTCCAGCGTGATGGTGGCCCGTGGGCCGTCACGATCGACACGCACGAGGGATCCCACGCCGCCGACTGTAGCCACCGCGGCGGGTGCGTCACTTGGTGATCTGGCGCAGGAACGCCTCGGCCTCGCTGCGGTGCCGGGTCCGGCGCATGGGTGGCAGCGCCCGGACGATGTCCCAGCGGTACGACGCGGTCCCCAGGCGGCGGTCGAGCACGGCCACCACACCCCGGTCAGTAGCAGTGCGGATCAGCCGGCCGGCGGCCTGGGCCAGCAGGATCGAGGCCCGAGGGACGTCGATCTCGGCGAAGGCCCGCTGGCCCAACAGCTCACGGCGCGCCGACAGCAGCGGGTCGTCCGGGCGGGGAAAGGGCAGGCGGTCGATGATCACCAGGCTCAGCGTCCGGCCGGGGATGTCCACGCCCTGGAAGAACCCGGAGGTGGCGAACAGGCAGGTCGACTCGTCCTCGCTGAACGCCCGGACCAGCGCGGCCTTGGACCGCTCGCGCTGGGTGATGATCGGGACCTCGACCAACCCGCGCACCGCGGTGGCCGCGGCGTCCATCGCCTTCCAGCTGGTGAACAGCGCCAGGGTCCGGCCACCTGCGGCCGTGACGAGCGCGGCAATCTCCCGGTGGGCGGCGTCGGCGAACGCCGGGCTGCGGCGGTCGGGCAGGTCGAGCGCGCAGTACAGCAGCCCGTTGGTGGCGAAGTCGAACGGGCTGCCCACGTCGAGCTGGGTGAACTCGTCCAGGCCCAGGCGCGGCCCGATCGAGGCGGGGATGGTGGCGCTGGTGAGGATGGCCGTTCGCTGCGACCAGATCCCCGCTTCGAGCTGCGGACCGACGTCCAGCGGGGCGATCTCCAGCCGCGGCGTGGCCGACGGCCCGCCGACAAACGGAACGAACCCGTCGGGGTGGCGCAACGCCAGGTCCAGGCTCTCGGCCAGCCGCCCTCCCTGCTGCTGGGCGCGCAGCGTCCGCTGCTGGACGTCGTCGCCCTGGTTGGCGGGCACCTTGCCCAGCGCCGAAACGGCATCTCCGACGCGTAGACGGATGTCCGCCAGCACGCCTTGCAGGTTGTCGTCGAGCGGCCACGGCAGGCGGGCCCCGTGGCGGTCGGCGATCGCTGCCGGGAGGATCCCCGCGGCGTCCACGAGTCGGGCGTTGAGTGCCGGGTCGTCGATGATCCGCCGGGTTGCGGTGGCGAAGCTGGTCAGTCGCCCGGGTCCGATCTCCACCCCGACGGTGTCGCTCATGATGTCTTCGGTCTGGTGGGCCTCATCGATGACGACCACGTCGTGCTCGGGCAGGATCGCCCCGCGGGTGGCGACGTCCAGCCCGTACAGGTGCAGATTGACCACGACGACGTCGGCGTGCTCGGCGCGCTCGCGCGCCGCCTCGGCGAAGCAGCTCTGGCCCATCGAGCACCGGGTCCGCCCAGGGCATTCGTCGCTACCCACGCTGACGGCCCGCCAGGCCCGCTCGCTGGGCTGGTGGGCGAGTTCGGCGACGTCGCCCTCGTGGGTGGCGGCCGCCCAGGCCACGAGGCGGTCAACCTCGGCGCGAACCGGGGCCAGATCGTCGAGCTCGAGTACGTTCTGCTGCTCACCGCCCAGCTCGCGCAGCCGTTGCAGGCACACGTAGTTGCTGCGGCCCTTGAGGACCGCCCAGGTGAACGGGCGGCCGAGGTGACGTTCGAGGAACGGCAGGTCCTTGGCCGCCAGCTGGTCCTGGAGGGCCTTGGTGGCTGTCGCCACGACCGTTCGTTTCCCCGCCAGGATCGCCGGAATCAGGTAGGCGAGCGTCTTGCCGGTGCCGGTACCCGCCTGGACGACGAGGTGGCGTCCGTCGGTGATCGCCGCCGAGACAGCCTCGGCCATGCGTTGCTGGCCGGGGCGTTCCTCCGCTGCGGGGAGCGCGGCGGTGACCCGCGCCAGGGCGTCCAGCACCCGGCTGGCGCCGGTCATGTGCCGATCAGCGCCAGTGCCGCGTCCAGCCCCTCGGCGTCGAACTCGGGCCATGACTTGGTCGTGAACGAGATCGCCGCGCCCTGGGCCTGCCAGAGCATGAAGTTGGACACCCGCCGCTCCCCGGAGGTCCGGACCACCACGTCCACGGGCGGGAGCTCAGGCAGGTACAGGTGCGCGCCGATCCCGTTCACGTCCACCGGCTGCCCGGCGGACCGTGCCGCGGCCGCGGCGTGGAGGATCTCGGCCCGGCTGCCGTAGTCGAAGGCCACGGTGAGGACCATGCCGGTGTTGCGCGTGGTGTCCTTGATCGCCTTGCGGATGGCCCGCTGCACGTAGCGGGGGGTCCGCGCGTCGGGGGTGTCGAAAGGCCGGCCGATCCACTGGATGCGCACGTTCAGCTCGTTCAGCTCGGCGACACGGCCGAACAACCGCTCGTGCAGGCCGAGGATGTGACGGACTTCCTTGCGCGGCCGGACCCAGTTCTCCGTGGAGAACCCGAAGACCGTCAGCCAGCCGACGTCTCGGCGCACGGCGACACGCACCAGCCGGGCCAGGTTCTCCTCACCTTCGGTGTGGCCGTCGGTGCGCGGGAGCCCGCGCTGGCGTGCCCAGCGGCCGTTGCCGTCCATGATGCAGGCCACGTGTCGGAGCACCGGTCCACGATACGTTCCGCGGACCCGGCGCGCGAGGCACCGCTGGCGGCCGATTGTCTGAGACAATGAGGGGGTGACGGGTCTGGGCGAACCTCGAGGTGACGGGTCTGCTCAGCGCCCCGTGCCCGGCTCTGGGCTGGGCCACGTCGCCGTGCTCGTCGGTGTGTCCGGGGCCGGGTCGGAGTGGCCGGGTGACGACCTCTTCTCGCGCCTCGACGAGTGGGCCAAGGTCATCGATCACGCCGGGATCCCGTGGCTCAGCGTGCGGCCGACGACGGGCACGCCGGCCATCCACCCGCCCGTCCCGGCGGTGCATCACGTCGGTGGGTGCACCGTCATCGTCGACGCCGAGCCCGATGGTCGGCGCCGCCTTGCCGGTGTCCTGGCCGGCCTCCCGGGAGACGCGTCGGAGGCGGCCGTCAGCGCCGCGCTGAACCACCCCGCTCCGACGGATCCGGATCTCATCGTGGTGGTCGGGCCCGACCATCGGCTCCCTGCCTCGGTCGTGTGGGAGCTGGCCTATGCCGAGCTGGTGTTCATCGAACCGCCCGGCCACGAGCTGACGGGGCGGCACATCGAGGACGCGCTCGCCGAGTTCGCCCACCGCCATCGCCGGTTCGGTGGGCTGGACTGATGCGCCGGCCGCTCTACCGCGACCGCGGCGTGGTGCTGCGCACCTACAGGCTGGGCGAGGCCGACCGGATCATCGTCATGCTCACCGAGGAACACGGCAAGATCCGGGCTGTTGCCCGCGGGATCCGCAAGACCGGATCGAAGTTCGGTGCCCGACTGGAACCTGGCAGCCACGTGCAGCTGCTGGTGGCCGAGGCCCCCAACCTGTCGACGATCAGCCAGGTGGAGGCCATCGACTCGGTGGCGCACCTGGTGGCCGATCTCGACCACGTCACCAGTGCGTTGGCCATCCTGGAGGCTGTCGACCAGCTGGCCTTGGAACACGAGCCGGCGCCCCACCTGTACCGCATGCTGGTCGGCGCCCTGCGGACGGTGTCGGCACGCGGCGGACCGCTGGTGGTACCTGCGTTCTTCTGGAAGGTGCTGGCGGCCGAGGGCATCCGTCCAGAGTTGGACGTGTGCGTGCGCTGCGGCGAGGAAGGTCCGTTCGTCTCCTTCGACATGGACCACGGTGGCGTGCTGTGCCGAGCCTGCCGCAGCGGCGCGCCGATCACCCCCGAGGCCTTGGACGTGATGCGCGACATCCTCGACGGCCGGCTCAACCAGGCCCTGGCGCTCCCACCGTCACCGGTCACCCACGAGGTGGCCGGCCACGCGGCGCGGGCCATGGAGCATCACATCGAGCGCCGGTTGCGAACGGTGGCGATGTTCGAGCGGCTGTAGCCAGGGCCACAGCCGCACGCGGCGCGTTCAGCAGGTCGGCGCAGGGGTCGACACCTGGCCCGATTCGATGCGCGTGATCTCGATCACGCTGCGATCGGCTGGGGTGTCCGGGCCGAACGGATCCCCGTTGGACTTCAGCCGCAGGCGGAACCCGTCGGCAGCGGTGTAGGCGACGTCCGGGCACGTTCCAGGCTCGACCACGAGATCGGGGAAGGCGTCCAGCGTGTCGCCGACCTTGATGCCCGACGCCGTGACGAACTGGTTCTCCGTGGTCAGCCAGCCGACGAAGGCGTGGGTGGCGGGGTTCTTCTTGGCTCCACCGAAGATCGCGCAGATCCCGTTCGAGTAGCAGCTGCGGGACATCCACGGAAAGGTGAATGTGGCGCCCTTGGCCGTGCTGAACGTGCCGTCGTTGTTGTCCACGGTGAAGTGCACGGCGTTGGTGTCGGTCGGGTCGCCGAGGGCGGCCTGCAGCAAACCGAGCACGTCTGGGCCCGCCCCGCCGAACAGGACCTCACCCAACCCGCCCGTGCCGGGCGTGACGTCGACAACCGGCGCCGCCGTCGTGGTGGTCTCGCCTTCGGTGGTGGTGGTCTCCTCGAGCGTGGTGGTGGTCTCCTCGAGCGTGGTGGTCGTCTCCTCCTCGGTGGTGGTGGTCTCCTCCGGCGCTGTGGTGGTCGTCTCCTCCTCGGTGGTCGTGGTCTCCTCCAGCGTGGTGGTGGTCTCCTCCTCGGTGGTGGTGGTCGTCTCCTCCTCGGTGGTCGTGGTCTCCTCCAGCGTGGTGGTGGTCTCCTCCTCGGTGGTGGTGGTCTCCTCCGGCGCTGTGGTGGTCGTCTCCTCCTCGGTGGTCGTGGTCTCCTCCAGCGTGGTGGTGGTCTCCTCCTCGGTGGTGGTGGTGGTCGTCGTCTTCTGCGGCTTGGTGGTCGTCGTGGATTCTTCGGTGGTGGTCGTGGTCTTCTTCGGCGGCTTCGTCGTCTCGTTCGGGTTCGGTTCCTGGAACGGCGGCTCGGTGATCGACGGCAGCGGCACGTTGATGAGGATCGGCGGGAGCGAGTCGGGAGTCTGCGGGTCGCCGGGCTCGACCAGCGTGTCGAGAATCGGCGTCGACTGCTCCACGGGCCGGAGGGTCTCGGAGTCGGTGCTGCAGGCAGCGCCCAGCAGCGTCAACCCGGACAGACTCAGCCAGGCCCACGGACGGCGAAGGGTGGTGTTCACGACGCAGATTGTTCCACGCCGGTGGCCGGAGCGGGCGGCAGGAACCGCGCCAGTGCGTGAGCCCCAGGCGGCTGGGGGCGGCTCGGCGCTCACGGATGTTTCGGTGCGTGAGCCTGGGGCGGCTGGGGGCGGCTCGGCGCTCACGGATGTTTCGGCCTGGTGCGGCCACGGGTGGCCCCAGGCGTGCGCAGCGGCCGTAGCCTGACCGGGCTATGCCTGCCTCCGACCTCGACCAGATCGTCAACCTGTGCAAACGCCGCGGCTTCGTGTACCCGTCGGCCGAGATCTACGGCGGGTTCCGCTCCAGCTATGACTTCGGCCCGCTGGGTTCGCTGATGTTGCGCAACGTCAAGGAGGCCTGGATCCGCACGATGGTCCAACAGCGCGACGACGTCGTGCTGATCGACGCCTCGATCCTGTCGTCGCCGCAGGTCTGGGAGGCCAGCGGTCACCTGGCCAACTTCACCGACCCGCTGGTCGACTGCACCACCTGCAAGCAACGCTTCCGCGAGGATCACCTGGCTGACCCGACGGTGTGCCCGAACTGCGGCGCCGTCGGCGCGTTCACCGAGGCCCGGGCGTTCAACCTGATGTTCAAGACGACCGCGGGTCCGGTGGAGGGCGCCGGGGCCGATGTGTACCTGCGCCCGGAGACGGCCCAGGGCATGTTCGTGAACTTCGCCAACGTCTTGCAGACCAGCCGCAAGAAGCCGCCCTTCGGCATCGCCCAGGTGGGCAAGAGCTTCCGCAACGAGATCACGCCTGGAAACTTCATCTTCCGCACCCGCGAGTTCGAGCAGATGGAATTGGAGTTCTTCGTGCCCCCGGCGGACGGCCCCACCTGGTACCGGTACTGGTGCCAGGCGCGCCTGCAGTGGTACATCGACCTCGGCATCCCCGCCGACATGCTGACCCTGCGTGACCACGACGCCGACGAGTTGAGCCACTACAGCGCCGGCACGGCCGACATCGAGTTCAAGTTCCCGTGGGGTTGGGGTGAGCTGGAGGGTGTGGCCCAGCGCACCGACTACGACCTCAAGCAGCACGCCGCCCACTCCGGCCAGCGGCTCGACTACTTCGACCAGGCCACCAACGAGCGCTACGTACCGTACGTGGTGGAGCCGGCCGCCGGGGCGACGCGCACGATGGCCGCCTTCCTGCTGGCGGCCTACGACGAGGAGGTCGTCAACGACGAGACCCGCACCGTGTTGCGCCTGCACCCGCGCCTGGCGCCCTACAAGGTGGCCGTGCTGCCGCTCAGCAAGAAGGACACACTCACCCCGCTGGCCCGCCAGATCTCTGCCACGCTGACCGAGCGGTACATGTGTGACTACGACGAGACCCAGGCCATCGGCCGCCGCTACCGGCGCCAGGACGAGATCGGCACGCCGTTGTGCGTCACCGTCGACTTCGACTCCTTGGAGGACGGCGCGGTGACCATCCGCGAGCGTGACTCGATGGCGCAGGTGCGCGTGCCGATCGCCGAGGTGCAGGCCGCGGTGGCCGAACGGCTGGGCTTCTAGGCGCAGCGGCAACGATGGCCACCTACCTCGACCGGATCCTCGAGCACCACCGCCAGGCGGCCGCTGCGGACGTGCGGCCCCTGGACCGACTGGTCGAGTCGGCACGTTCGCTGCCACCGTGTCGCGGGTTTGCCGCTGCCCTGCGCGGCCAGCGGCTCAACGTGATCAGCGAGATCAAGCGCCGCTCGCCCAGCAAGGGCGACCTCAACGCAGCACTCGACCCTGGCGCCCTGGCAGCGTCCTATGCAGCCGGAGGGGCGGCCTGCCTGTCCGTGCTCACCGACGGCACGTTCTTCGGCGGGTCCGTCGACGACCTGCAGCGGGCCAGCGGCGCATGCACCCTCCCCGTGATCCGCAAGGACTTCACGGTGTCGGTGAACGACGTCGCCGACGCCCGGCTGATGGGCGCCGACTGCGTGCTGCTCATCGCCGCCGCCCTGGACGACGACGAGTTGGCCGACTTCCACGCCTTGGCCGCTGACCTGGGGCTCGACGCACTGGTGGAGATCCACGACGAGGCCGAACTGGACCGTGCCCTCGATGTCGGTGCCACGCTGATCGGCGTCAACCAGCGAGACCTGGTCACGTTCCAGGTGGACCACCAGCGAGCCGTGCGGATGGGTCCGGCCATCCCCGCGGCGGCGGTTCGTGTGGCCGAGAGCGGCGTGCGCGGCGCTGACGACGCGCGGATGCTGCGTGCCGCCGGGTACGACGCCGTGCTGGTGGGCGAGACCCTGGTGACCGCGGCGGATCCCACCGCGATGGTCGCGTCGCTTCTCGTCTGAGCCGCCTTGCCAATGAACGGGGATCGATCGGGCGCGACCAGTACGTTGTGCGGTGATGTTCGTCAAGATCTGCGGGATCACCAACGAGGACGACGCCCTGTTCGCGGTGGCGATGGGCGCTGACGCGGTCGGCTTCGTCTTCGCCCCGTCGCCCCGCCAGATCGCCGCCAAGCAGGTGTACGACATCACCCGCCGGCTCCCGCCGGAGATCCTGACGGTCGGCGTGTTCCGCGACGAACATCCCGACCTGGTCATCGACACGGTCAACCGCGCCGGGGTGCGGGCGGCCCAGTTGCACGGGCGGGAGACACCGGCGATGGTGGAAGCCGTCACGGCCCAGATCCGCTGGGTCATCAAGGCCGTGGCCGCCGGCTCCCCCGACGCCCGGCGCGCCGACAAGTTCGGCACCGAGATGGTGCTGGTGGACGCACCGAGCCCGGGCTCGGGCCAGTTGTTCGACTGGAACATGCTGGACGACGTGCCCGAGGTGCCGCGGCTGATCCTGGCAGGGGGGCTGACCCCCGACAACGTCGCCACCGCGGTTGAGCGGGTGCGCCCGTGGGGGGTCGACGTGAGTTCCGGCGTGGAGAAGTCGCCGGGGCGCAAGGACCCGCTGAAGGTCAAGGCATTCATCGACCGAGCCCGCGCTGCCGCCCCGGTGCCGCATCTCGGCCCCGACGAACTGCCATACGACTGGGCCGACGACGAGTACTAGACAGCATCGAGGTGGTCACATGTCCCTGATGGCCGAGCCTTCGGCGACCGGCCGGTTCGGCGAGTTCGGTGGTCGCTTCGTCCCCGAAACGCTGGTCCCGGCGTGCCAGGAACTGGAAGCGGCGTTTCGCGACGCCTGGGCCGACCCGGCCTTTCGCACCGAGCTCGACGGCACGCTGCGCACCTTCGCCGGGCGCCCGTCGATGGTGACCGAGTGCAAGAACCTCGGCGGGCGCCTCGGTGTGCGCCTGCTGCTGAAGCGTGAGGACCTGAACCACACCGGATCGCACAAGATCAACAACGTCGTCGGCCAAGCCCTGCTGGCCAAGCGAATGGGCAAGACGCGGCTGGTCGCCGAGACCGGCGCCGGCCAGCACGGTGTGGCCAGCGCCACTGCCGCGGCGCTGTTCGGCCTGGAGTGCAAGGTCTACATGGGCGCCGTCGACGTGGAACGCCAGGCGCTGAACGTGTTCCGGATGCGCCTGCTCGGCAGTGAGGTCGAGGCCGTGCACAGCGGCAGCCGGACGCTGAAGGACGCGGTGAACGAGGCGATGCGCGATTGGGTGGCCACGGTGGGCGAGACGCACTACTGCCTGGGCTCGGTGATGGGTCCGCACCCGTATCCATGGATGGTCCGTGAGTTCCACCGGGTCATCGGCGCCGAAGCCAACACCCAGTGCCGCGACCTGCTCGGTGACGTCCCGGACGTGATCGTGGCTTGCGTGGGCGGGGGCTCCAACGCGATCGGCATCTTCAGCGGATTCGTCGACGAGCGCTCCCGCCTGGTGGGCGTAGAGCCGGCCGGTGGCGCCGCCGTCGGGCGCGGACAACCCGGGGTGGTCCACGGGATGCGCAGCTACCTGATGCAGGACGAGTTCGGTCAGGTCCTGGAGGCCGAGTCGATCTCGGCCGGGCTCGACTACCCGGGCGTCGGGCCGGAGCACAGCCACCTGGCGTCCATCGGCCGCGCCGAGTACCCGTCGGTCACCGATGCCGAGGTGGTCGAGGCGTTCCAACTGCTGGCCCGCACCGAGGGGGTCATCCCCGCATTGGAGAGCGCCCATGCGATCGCCTGGGTGGTGCGTGAGGCGGCCACGATGGCCGGCCAGACCGTGCTGGTCAACCTGTCCGGCCGTGGCGACAAGGACGTCGCCCAGATGATGGACATCGTGGGCGGGCAATGAGCACCGAGTACGGACCGATGGAGTCCAGGTTCCGGGCCAAGCGCTCGGCGGGACGCAAGCTGCTCGTGCCGTACCTGACCGGCGGGCTGCCCGGCTGGGAGGACGGCGTTCGCGCCGCGGCGGCGGCCGGCGCCGACGGCATCGAGATCGGCCTGCCGTTCAGCGACCCGGTGATGGACGGCCCGGTGATCCAGGAGGCGTCGGAGCGGGCGTTGCGTGCCGGTGCCACCTACGCGTCGATCCTGGCCGAGGTGCGCACGCTCGACGTCGGGGTCCCGCTGGCGGTGATGACGTACTACAACACCATTCACCGCGCCGGCCACCGCCGTTTCGCCAGCGAACTGCGTGATGCCGGCGTGACCGCGGCCATCGTGCCGGACTTGCCCCTGGAGGAGTCGGCGCCGTGGACGGAGAGCGCCGACTGGGCCGGGATCGAGACCGTCATACTGGCCGCGCCCACCGCGCCGGACGAGCGCTTGCCGCGCATCGCCGCCCGGGCCCGCGGGTTCGTCTACTCGGTCGGGTTGCTGGGTGTGACGGGCGAGCGGTCGTCGCTGGCCGCCACCGCCGCGGCATTGGCCTCCCGGTTGAAGGCGGTGACCGACGTCCCGGTGCTGATCGGCGTCGGTGTGTCCAACGCCGCGCAGGCGGCCGAGGCTGTACGCGTCGCCGACGGCGTCGTCCAGGGCGCCTCGGTCATGCGCCGGATGCTGGACGGTGGCCCCGAAGCCGTTGCCGCCTACGTCGCCGAGGTGCGCGCCGCCATCTGACCGCGTGGATTGACCGCGCCCATGTCGTCGGCGGACCCGCTGACCGGGCAGAGTCCCACCATGACGATTCGCGTGGTGCAGTGGACAACCGGCAACGTGGGGACCTGCGCGGTGAAGGCCATCGCCGAGCACCCCGATCTGCAACTGGTCGGCTGCTACGGCTGGTCACCCGCCAAGGTGGGGCGCGACGTTGGTGACCTGTGCGGGATCGAGCCGCTCGGCGTCGTCATCTCCGACGACATCGACGCACTGCTGGACCTGGCTCCCGACGTGGTCTCCTACTCGACGCTGGTACCCGACTGGGACCTGGTGTGCCGCATGCTGCGCGCCGGGATCAACGTGGTCACCACGGCAGCCTTCATCGACGGTACGTCCTTGGGAGACGAGACGCGACGAGCGATCCACGACGCCGCGGTGGCCGGGCGGGCCAGCATCTACGGCACCGGTACGAACCCCGGTTTCGCCAACGCCCTCGGCCTGTTCGTCACCCAGCTCTGCCGCACCGTGCGCCATGTGTCGGTGACCGAGTCGGTTGACGCCTCGTTCTACGACTCGGTGCAGACCTGGGAGGAGCTCGGTCTGGGTCGCCCGGCAGGTGATCCCGAGGTCCACGGCATGGCCGAGCGGGTGACCTGCGTCTTCCAGGACGCGCTGGCGGTGATGGCCGACGGCCTCGGGATCGAACTGGAGGAGATGGTGTTCTCCAGCGAGTGGGCGGTGACCACCGCCGACGTCGATCTTGGCTGGTGGCAGATCCCCCACGGTCACTACTGCGGGCTGAAGGCCACCTGGTCGGGTCGCCGCGGCGGCCAATCATGGATCGACCTCAACGTCGTCTGGACCCTGGGCGCCTCCATGGCGCCGGCCTGGACGCTGCAGCACGGCTACGTGGTCCAGGTGGCAGGGGAGCCGCCGGTCACCGCCACGGTGCAGCCGGGCGTCGTGCGCGGCTGGCAGATCAGCGACTACGTGTTCATCACCGCGATGCCGGCGATCCACGCCATCCCGGCGGTGGTGGCTGCAGCACCCGGAATCCTGCGGCCCGGCGATCTGCCGATCGTGACCGCCCGCCATCGGATGACTGGGCCACGCCGTGGCTGACCAGCCGGGCAGTCACTCCTGCCTGCTGTGCGCCGCCGAGCGGCTGACCGAGTGGTTCCACGAGGACGAGTCGTGCTGGATCGCCGAGTGCGAGCAGTGCTACGTGCCGATGGTGGTGTGGAAGACCCACGACCCCGCCCCACCCGCCGACGTGCTGGCCACGCTGCACGCCCGGCTGGCCGGCATCGTCGACGACCACTACCACTTCGCCGACGGTCACTACATCGACGACAACATGCGCAGCATCCCCGACCACTACCACGCCCACGCCCGGCCGCGCGGTGGCTTCTTCGGCCACGGCCTGCGGAGGTCACGGTGACCCGGCGCCGCAACGCGTGGCACGGAGCGTGACGACGCTCGCGGGCCCCACGGGGATCTCCCAGCCGCCGCCGTCGATACGCCGGAGGGCGGGCGTATCGACGGCGCGGCCGAGAAGATCGACTACCTCGACGTCGGCGTAATTGGCGTCAAGGCGCGCCGTCGACGGGCTGGCGTGGTACCCGATGAGCCGGATCTCATCCGTGGACGCGTCCACCCGGCGCAGCGCCCCCAAACCCACCCCCAGCCCGGTGACCTCGACGGCCTGAACCGGCGAGGGCTGCTCCGCCGACTCACGTCGTCCGCTGATCACGATGGCGTCGGCGAGCCAGCTCTGCGCCCACTCGACGGCACCCGCCGCCTCCCATCCGTCCTGGTGCACGAGGATCCCGTAGTCGGCCCGCAAGTCCGTACCGTTCTCCTGACCGCCTGGGATCGGCACCTCACCGGCAGCCGGCTCATCGCGGAGCGGGTGGACGTTGACGCTGATCATCCCCACGGCTCGCAGCAGCGTCAACGCCAACTCCCGACCTGCGTCGACGAGCTCGTATTCGGTCGCCTCTCGGAGGAGGACCGTGACCGGCCCGGCGCTGACGAAGTCGTACGCCGGAAACGTGGGCAGCGGGTACTCGCCGCCTCCGCCCTCCGCCTGCAACCCGCGAGTAGTGACGGCGAACTGGCCCATCGACGCCGATGCGCGCGCTGGTCCCGGAAGCGGAATGTGAAACCTGGTCCGGTGATTGCGCGCCAGGTTGACGAAGGAGACCCGGACGCGCACGATCGGCTCCCCGGCGCGCAGCTCGTACCTGGTGATCACCTGAGTGGTTGTGGTGACGCCGCTTCGCTTGTCGAGATCGTCGCTCAATCCGATCGGCCACTCGTACCACCGGTGGACAGCGGCGCGAGCCGAGCACCGGACCGATGTGCTCCACGGTCACCGAGACCGATGCCGGGCGTTCGATGGTCTCGTCGGCGGCTGGCGGTCCGTAGTTGTAGCTGTCTCCCCGATCCCCGCCATCCACGATCCGACCAACACCCTCGAGTCGAACCCCGTGCTCCCCGACGATGGTCGCCAGCCCATCTGGCGTGAGCACCACGGACACCACGCCGTTGCTGAGGGTGACGGTGTCGGTGTCGGTGTCGGCCGAAGCGAACGGTGTCGACGCACTGGCGGCCGCCGGCTCGACAACCGCTGCCAGCATCGCCATCGGACCGATCGGCAGCTGGCACACGACGCGGAGCCTGGGCCGGGCAAGGATCTTCACCTGCCATTCGGTCTCGTCGGCGGCGCGTTCGGCGATGAGCCGACGAAGCTCCGCCGACTCGAAGGTGTTCGTCGTCGACCCGTCGATGACGTGGAACGTCAGGGTGCCGGCTCCGATGTCGACGTGGTGAATGCGCCGTCCGTACAGCTCCGAGCCGTGGATCCGGTGGAGCAGTCGTGCGAGCAGTCGACCGACGATGGTCTCGTTGCCGAGCTCGGTCGGCAACGCATCGAGAACCTGAACGGTGTGGCACGCGCCGTCCGCGGTGCGAACCTGCAACGGCGGTTCGGTGTCCGCATCGACGTCGAACTCGGCCGTCACCACGCGCCGCCACGGCAGGGTGTTGATCACGGCGACCGACCCCGACGGAACTGCCGTCGCCATCTCGCGCAGCGTCGCATCCCGGATGGCTCGGCCGATCTGTTCGGCCTCCTCCAGCCGGCAGTGGACCTGACGCACGGTGGGATCGGACCCCGAGCCCACGACGGAGTCGTGAGCGGTCGACTCAACGACCAGGCGCCAGCCGAGATCGAAGAACACGTCGAACCGGCGCTCGCTCCAGCTCAGCGCCAGGCGCTCGGCAGTGAGCAACGACCGCTCCGCTGCAGCCATCGCGACCTTGAGCGGGCGGCGCACCGAGATCACGCCGGGAAGGATGTTGCCGTGAGCGTGGCTGCGCAGTTCACCGTTCACCGACTCTGAAGCGGGACCGCACCGGGCGAGGTACTCGGCCAGCGTCGCCACCGACACGCGCAGACCACCCGAGGAGGCGGCGCGGACCCATGCCATCAGCTCGGGCGCCGGCGACGTGTGATCGCTACCGACCATGGCCAGAACCGGCTCGCCGCCGAAGCGCGGGTAGGTGCTCTCGCCATAGCGGGGGGCCACCGTGAGCAGGGAACCCGGTTGGGACGTCAGGGCAAGGCCGTTGGCGTATCCGTCGAACAGGTACTCGGCCCGAACGCTGTGGCCTGAGGGCGCCACCCAGTTGAAGGCGTGTGACTCGATTCGGCGCGGGACACCGCGCCACAGCACGGCGTCGGCGATACCGCTTAGGCGGAGGATCTGTGGCATCTGGGCGATGTGGCCGAACATGTCCGGCAAGTACGCCGCGGGCATTGCGCCGCCCAGCTGCTCGGCGCCGGCGATTCCGAGCCGGAGGTTGCGAACGATGGTCTCCCCTGAGCACAGGAACTCATCGAGCAGGATGTGGAACGGACCGAGCGCGAGCTGCCCGCTTCGGACTCGGTCGATGACGCGCTGGCGGTGCTCCGGGCGGATCGCCAAGTAGTCCTCGATCGCCGCCGTCTGACCATCCAGTGTGAACCGGAACTGCGGGTCCTGCTCCAGCCTGGTCAGGACGTCGTCGAACATCTCTACCAGCAGGAACCGGAACCGCTGGAAGGGCTCGTACCACTCCCGATCCCAGTGCGTGTGGGGGACGATGACGACGTCAGGGGAGGTCATCGTCGCTTACCCGGTCATGGCCAGGGTGTGGCCGGTGGAACTCACCAGCCGATGGATGCCGGGTGTTGCGTCGCGGATACGTACCCGCGGTCCGTGAATCACCCGCTGGCGCCCCTCCCAGTCCGTATGGATGGCGCCATCGGCATCGACGGCCACGATCTCGTCGCCAAGACGAAGCAGGACCGGACCGGACATGGGCGATCCGGCCGATACGGAGGTGTCGCCGGCGGTGACGGCCGCGAGGATGGATGCCTCAGACGGGTCAGGGGCCGCCACCCACGTGGTGGGTGAGCCGACGTCGACACCTTCGCCGTCGACATGGAAGTCGCTCCCGCCGATCACCGTGAGATCGTGGTGACCCCATGCCGCCAACCAGGCCCAGATCGACGTGTCGCCAGGCGAGAACCGCCAACTGCTGTGCATCGCCTCGACCACGCGTGGCTTGGCGCGTACGTCCCACTGCCACGAGCAGTCACCGGCTACCGGGTGATTGACCGACAGCACCCCGCCGTGTCGCCCAACTGCATCGATCCACGTGTTCGGGTGTTGCCGGAAGTCGATGAATGACGGGGTGCCGAGGGCGTTGGCATGGCCGCGGTCAGTCGTCATCTCCTGGCCCGGCATCACCGTCAGTCCGTAGCGAGTTGCTGCAGCCGGAAGCTGGCGATGGGCGCTCACCGTGTTGTGGTCCGTGACGGCAAGCACGTCCAGCCCGACCCCTGCGGCCCTGGCCGCGAGCTGGTCGACGCTCAACGCGCCATCGGAGTGCAGCGTGTGGCTGTGGAAATCGCAGGCCCACCAGGTCAGGCACTCGGAGGAAGGCAGCCGACGTGCGCTGGCGCCGCTGCGTGGCGATCCACGTGATGGGGGCGCCGGCGGGTCGGGCTCGACATCCCGGCGGGCTGGGGCGTGAACGGTCAGCTCGACCGACACACCGGTCGCGGCGACACGGTGGAGACCGAGCACCACGTGCCAGATCCCAGGCTCGAGCGGTCCAGGGACGTACCCCCAGGTGGCGTCGTGCTCGGTCAGCACGAACCGGTGTCGGGCCCCACCCGACCAGCCGCGCCACCCGTTCGGGCCCTCGCAGCCGAGATCGATGACGCCGGCGCTCGGATCGAACCGCAGCTCGACCTCCATGGACCGCACCCCATCCCCGATCTCCACCGGAACGTCGAGGTAGGGCGTGGCGGCGCGATCAGCGGGCATCAGCCGGGCGGCGAACCGCTGGGTCACAAGTCACCCGCCGTTGTCGTGTCACCGTCGTCGATCCGGCGACCATCGGATCCGAAGAGCAGCGCGCGGTTGGGGTTGGGGGTGGCGTACAACACGTCGCCGATGTTCGGACCGTCATCCTCATCGACGATTGCCCGGAGGAGCTGATCTCCCACGCCGATGCTGACCTGCAACGACGCTCCCAGATTTTCGATGACGCGCACGTCACCGCCGACCCCGCCCTCGCTGGGTCGATGGTCGAGGTGGACGTACTCCGGCCGGGCGCCGTATGTGACCTGAGCATCTGGGCCCAGGGTCGCAGCTGTCCGGGCCGCACTGGGCGGAACAGCCAGGCGGCACTCCCCGAACACGAAGTCGCCACCCTCGATCCGGCCCTCGAGGAGGTTCATCGGCACCGACCCGATGAAGGCGGCCACGAACCGTGACGCCGGAGTGCGGAAGACCTCCCGCGGAGTGCCCACCTGCTGGATCCGCCCGTTGTCCATGATGGCGATCCGATCTGCCAGCGCCAGGGCCTCGGCCTGGTCGTGGGTGACGAACACGGTGGTCACGCCGAGGCGGTGCTGGAGCTGCTTCAGAAAGGTCCGCGCCTCGAGCCGCAGCCGGGCGTCGAGGTTCGACAGTGGTTCGTCGAACAGGAAGACGTCCGGGTCGGAGGCAACCGCCCTGGCCAAGGCGACACGCTGCTGTTGCCCGCCCGACAACTGACTTGGCCGGCGGCCCATCAGACCGCCGAGCGACAACGCCTCGGCAGTCTCGGTCGCCTTGCGGTTTCGCTCCTCTCTGGCGACCTTCTTGACCTTCATGGGGTAGGCGATGTTGTCGAGCGTGGACATGTGCGGGAACAGCGCGTAGTCCTGGAAGACCATGGCCACATTGCGCCGGCCAGGATCGACGTGCGTGACGTCACGGTCGCCGATGAACAGCTGGCCGCCTGTTGGTGCTTCCAACCCGGCGATGGTCCGCAGGAGCGTTGTCTTGCCGCTGCCTGACGGCCCGAGGAGGGCGAAGAACTCGCCGTCCACGATCTCGAGCGTCATCTGGTCGACGCCACGAACCCCGCCTGGGTACTCCTTGGTCAGCTCGACGGTCCTGATCGACGCCATCAGCTCTTGATCCCTCCATAGAACCTGAACCCGTACCGCCGGCTGACGACGAAGTACATCAGGATGACGGGTAGGGAATAGACCAGTGCGAACGCCGAGATCAGCCGGAGGTTTGGCTGGCCGCCTTCGGTGTAGAACGTGTACATCACCACCGCGGCCGGTGTGTTGTCAGGCGAGCGCAGCAGGATGTACGGCACGAGGAAGTTGCCCCACACCTGCACGACGGCCCACACGGCGATCGCTGCCAGACCCGGCCGCGCCGTGGGGACCACGACATCCCACAGGATCCGCAGAGGTCGCGCCCCGAACAGCCGCGCGGACTCCTCGTAGGTCTTGGGGATGTTGTCCATGAAGTCCTTGAGGATGAAGATGACCGTCGGCATCGTGCCCGCGCCGATCACCAGGACAACCCCCAGCATCCTGTCGACGAGATGGAGTTCGCTGACGAGCTGAAAGGTGGGCACCATCGCCGCCGTCCCCGTCACCACCGACGACAGCAGAAGCAGGACGTAGAGCAGGAGGTCGCGCCCAGGGATGCGCACCCTGGAGAGCGCGTAGGCCGCGAGCGAGCCGGCAACCAGGACGAGCAGCATGGTCGAGCCGGCGAGCACGATCGAGTTGCGCAGGGCGCGCAGCGCCGATGAGCTTCGATACAGCCGAACGAAGTTGTCCAGGGTGAACTCGGGCAGGCCGACGCCCAATCCGGGTGAGCGATCGAACGGCGCGAACACAAGCCACAGCACGGGGATCGAAAAGAACGCCAGCATCAGGGCGACGAACAGCGTCCGACCGATGACGGCGAGAAAGCTGCGCACCGGGCGGGCATCGAATGCGGCGGACAGCGTGGCGGACGTCGGGACGCTCATGTCCGCCGCTCCCGAAGGACTCTCAGGTAGACCAGTGCGATGACCAGGTTGATGATGATCATGATCAAGGAGATGGCCGCGCCTTGGCCGAGCTCGCCACCACGCAGCGACGTGCGGTAGATGAACCCGGCCATGATCTCGGCCTGACGGTTCGCCGGTCCGGTGAGCAGATAGGGGGTGAACACGTTGAACGTCCACAAGGTGATGAGCAACGTGTTGGTGAGGACGTGTCCGCGAATGTGGGGGAGGATCACATCTCGCAGCTGTGATCCGACACCCGCCCCGGCAAGCCGGGCGCTCTCCAGCTGCGATGGCGGGACCGACCCCAGCGCCGACCCGTAGAGCAGCATCGAAAACGCCGTGCCGACCCAGGTGTTGAACACGACGATGCTCCACAGCGGATACTCGATCAGCCACGCGGTGCCCCTGGTGCCCAGCAGCGCGTTCAAGGTGCCGTTGCGTCGGTCGTAGAGAGCGAACCACAGGAACGACGACACCGAGGACGGCACGATCCAGGCCAGCAGAACGAAGAACTCGACGACCGACCTCACCGAGCGCCGGACACGTCGCAGCATCCAGGCGAGGCTGAACCCAAGGAAGGTCTGGCCAATCAACGCCGAGCCGACGACGAACAGAACCGTATGCCACAGGGCTCCACGAAACGTCGAGTCGGTGAGTGCCCGGCGGTAGTTCTCCAAGCCGACGTAGCGCGGATTGGCTGCGGCGGTTCCGGTGAGTCGGTAGTTGGTGAGCCCCAGCCACAGGGTCCACAGCGCCGGCAGGATCAGGAACAGCCCGATGATCAGCAGGGCAGGCAGAGCGAACGCGACGGCGCGTGGCCGGCCGAGGCCGGCCACGTCACCATCGTCTCGCAGGGCGACACGGCGACCCGAGATGGGCGGTGGCGCTCCGGTCACCCCGGGGGACGCCGTATCGACCCGCATGTTGCGCAGCGCTCGTTGACGCTCAACTCGCCGTCGCGACCTTGTCCGCCCCGACAAGATCGCTGACCTTGGTCTGGTAGGCCGCGGCAGCGTCAGCGGGCGACGTGCCGGTCAGGATCGCGTCGGTGGCTTCCTGCAGGGCTGCCGACACCTGCGGGTACACGGCGAAGGCAGGTCGATACGCCGTGATCGGCAGCACCTCTTTGGCGATGAAGCTGAGCAGCGGGTCCTTTCCCAGGACCTCGACATTGACGTCGTCACGTGCAGTGACGCGCGCCGATCCATCGAGGCGAGCCTTGATGGCGTCGGCTTCGGAGAGGAACGCCATGAGCTGCCAGGTCTCCTGGGGGTGTCCAGAGTTGGGGTTGATGACGAAGCCGCCGCCTCCGGACATGGAGACGAAGTCCTGCCCATTGATTCCGGCGCCGGGCTTCATTGCCGGGATCTTGGCGTATCCGACGACCTCGTCACGATTCGCCATGGCGAAGTCGCCTTCCTTCGGGCTGATCACCGAACGCCAGAAGTAGTCGCCTTCGGCAAGGATGGCGATCTCCCCCTTGGAGAACTGCTCGAAGGAACGGTCCCGGCCCTGGGCCTCCTGCTGGAGGATCGGGTCGCCGAGCTGCTCGCTTCCGTACACGGTGGCGTAGAAGCTCAGTACGTCGACGAGTTGCTTGCTGCCGCCCAGCCACTTGCCGTCGGCGAAGACCTGTGCACCCGTGCCGGCGAGCAGCGGAAGCAGCCCTTGCATCGTTGTGGCTTCACCCATCGAGGATCCGGCGTTCCATTGCAGCGGGATGGCGTCGGTCTTCTCCTTGATGGTGCGTGCTGCCGTCAAGATGTCGTCCCAACTGGTGGGTTGCCAATCGGTCGGCAGGCCAGCCGCCTTGAAGATCTCCTTGTTGAAGTAGATCACTCGACCATCGGTGCCCGAGGGGATGCCGTACCGCTTGCCGTTGTAGCTGGAGAGGGCCTGCACGGCGGGCTGGATCTGGGCCCACCCGCTCCACACGTTCACGACGTCTGCTCCGACGAGATCGTCGAGCGGCTTGATGTATCCGGCGTCGGCGAACTCGCCGTACCAAATGCCGTCGATTCCGATCAGGTCGGCGCCCTTCCCGGTCTTCAGATCGAGCGCCTGCTTGGTCTTGTAGTTCTCATCGTCGACGCCGTTCGGTTCGAACGTGAGCGTGACGTTCTTGCCCTGGGCGGCCATCGCCTTCTCGAACTCGGGCTTCACCCACGTGGTGAAGTAGTCCGCTTCGGCGCCGTTCTTGCCGCCACTGATCGCGTTGGTGGTGACGGTGATCGTGATTGCCTCGCCGGTCGGTGTCGGTGCGGGTTGGGTGGGCGTCGTGGCCGCAGCCATGGACGCCGTCGAGACCGCAGCCACCAGCGAGGCAGCGGAGACGATCACGCCAGCCAGTGTGTGCCGTGAAGTGATTCGCATGTGGTTTCCCCTTGAGCTGTGCTTGGGCGCCGCTCGGCGCCGGAGTGAGTGGTCGCTTCGGTGAGTGCCCACCGCCCAACCTTGACGGCAATCGGGATCCACGGGCCGCGCCAGGGAGGACACGTTGTTGTGCAAGTGTGACATTCAGCTGCCGTTCACCCTCCCCACAGCAGCCGTCGAGGTCGACCGACTACGGTGAGTGGCGTGAGCGCGACGAGCGTGAACACGCTGAGCATGGTCCCGGCAGCCGACTACGTCATCGACTGGTCGGTCTTCGACGACAAGATCGGCTGGAATGCCGGGTATCGAATCCACCGCGACCGCTTGATGGGTCGGTCGCTCCACACCCACGACGGTTTCGAGGAGATGTTCCTCGTCGACGGGGGGCGGGCCGTGCACGATCTCAATGGGCGCGACTATCCGCTCATCGCCGGTGATCTGGTCTTCGTGCACACCACGGACGTCCACCGCTTTCGATCGCCGTCTGCCGACTTCGCTCTCATCAACCTGTCCATGCCGGTGGGAACGATGGCGTTGCTGCATCACCGCTACGTGCCGGATCGTTCGACGGCGTGGATGGGCGCGCCGTCACGGCTGCACCACCTCTCCTCGCAGCAGGCGGGTCGACTGCTGGTGATTGCCAGGGGACTGTGCAACGGGAGCGCGACGCAGCTGGAGATCGATCGGTTCCTGATCGAGGTGGTCGCCACGGTGCATCCGCGGACGGTGGCTACGTATCGGTTTCCGCCGTGGCTGGTGGAGAGCTTCACGCGCTGGACGGATTCACCGGCCGCGATGGCTGGAGGCGTCACCGGGCTCGCCCGCCTGGCATGCCGCAGCCGGGAGCACGTGAGCAGGGTCATTCGTCAATCGACGGGCAAACGCGCCGTCGACGTCTTGAACGAGGTGCGGATGAAGGTTGCCTCCGACCGATTGCAGATGACGAACCGGCCCATTTCGTTGATCGCCGCGGAGGTCGGCCTACCGAACGTCAGCCACTTCTATCGGGTGTTCCGGCGGACCTTCGCCACAACGCCCCGGCGATTCCGCGCCGATCACCTGTCGCCCGGAGTTCGACGCTGACCGGGTCGATGTCGGGCAAGCTGTAGCGCATGAGTTCGCTGCCTGCGCCCGCCGACCTGCTTCCGCACCGCCCACCGTTCCTGTTCGTCGACGAGGTGCTGACCCTGGACCCGGGTGTGTCGGCGAGTGGCCTGTGGCGGCTGGGGCACGACGAATGGTTCTGGTCCGGTCACTTCCCCGGGCGGCCGACGTTGCCCGGCGTGCTGATGTGCGAGGCCATCGCCCAGATCGGCGCCATCGCCGTGCTGGCCGATCCGGCCAAGGCCCGCAAGCTGCCGCTGTTCGGTGGTCTCGACGGGGCCCGGTTCCGCCGCCAGGTGTCTCCCGGCGACGAGCTGCGCCTGGAGGTCGAGTTGGGGCGGATGTCGGCACGCGCCGGCAAGGGCACTGGTCGGGCTCTGCTGGGTGGCGAGGTGGCCTGCCAGTGTGAGCTGATGTTCGTCCTGGTCGACGCGTAGGCCGGGGCGTCGGCCCGCTGCCGCCGACGAGCGCGGTGGCGGTCAGGCCGGTGCGACGATGATGCTGCCGTTGTGGCCGCCGAAGCCGAAGTTGTTCGACATCGTCGGGCCGGGGGTGAACGGCCTGGCCGCGCCCAGCACCAGGTCGATCGACATCTCCTGGTCAACCGTGGTGGTGCCGGCCGTGGGGGGAATGGCCCGGTGTTCGAACGAGCCGAGCACTGCGGCCAGCTCCAATGCCCCGGCTGCCCCGAGTGCGTGACCGGTCACACCCTTGGTGGACGTGATCGGCACACCGCGCTCACCGAACACGGCGGTCACGGCGGCCGCCTCGGCGGCGTCGTTCAGCGGGGTGGAGGTGCCGTGGGCGTTGATCTGGACGATGTCGGCGGGCGACAAGCCGGCGTCGTCGAGTGCCAGGCGCATGCAGGCGATGGCGCCCACGCCGCCCGGGGAGGGGGCGGTGATGTGGTGGGCGTCGGCGTTGGAGCCCGCTCCGAGGATCTCGGCGAGGATGGTGGCGCCGCGGTCGGCGGCTGCCGTCCACTCCTCGAGGATGAACACCGCCGCACCCTCACCCAGGACGAACCCGTCCCGGTCGCCGTCAAAGGGGATGCTCCGACCGGAGGTGGACAGGGCGGTCATGTTGCCGAAGCTGGCGATGCCGATCGGGCAGTTGGCGCTCTCGGCCCCACCGGTGGCGACGGCGTCGGCCAGGTCCCAGGCGATCAGCCGCGCTGCCTGGGCGATGGCGTGGGTGGACGCCGCGCAGGCGGTGCAGATGGTCTCGTTGGCGCCCCGCAGGCCGTAGCGCATGGAGATCGCCGCGCCGCCGCCGTTGGCCATCATCATCGGCACGAGGAACGGCGACACCCGCCGCTCGCCCTTGCTGATGAGCACCTCGATCTGCTCCTCGGTGCTGCGCAGCCCGCCGACGCCGGTTCCGAAGATCGTGGCGAACCGGTGCGTGTCGGCCGTGGGGGCGCCGGCCTGGTCGAACGCTTCGGCGGCAGCGGCGATGGCGAACTGCTCGAAGCGGTCGGCGCGGCGGGCCTCCTTGGGGCTGTCGTAGTACGGCAGCGGGTCCCACTGGTCGATCGCGGTGGTGCGCGCGCCAGCGAGGGCTGGGCCGTTCAGCCCTGCCCAGAACGCCGACTTGCCGATGCCGCACGGGGCGACGACGCCATAGCCGGTGATGGCGACACGCCGACCCGTACCCCTCACTTCATCTTGCCGACGACCAGGTCATAGGCCTGGCCGACGGTCTCGATGCCTTCGAGGTCTTCCTCGGGTACCTCCACGTCGAACTCCTCTTCGAGGGCCATGACCAGCTCGACCAGGTCGAGGCTGTCGGCGTCGAGGTCGTCACCGAACTTGGAATCGGGCGTGACCTGGTCCTCGGACACGGACAGCACCTCGACGGCGCACTTGCGGAAGCGGCCCCACAGTTCTTGGTCCACGGGTTGGTTCTCCTTGTTGTCAGGGATGGATGGTCGGGGGGTGGGTAGATCGGCGATGCGATGCGGTCTCGCAGACGTGAGCGGATGCTAGTGGCCCATGCCCAGGCCACCATCGACGGGTATGACGGCCCCGGTGATGTAGGCGGCGTCGGCGGATGCCAGGAAGGCGACCACGCCGGCGATCTCGTCGGAGGTGGCCATCCGCCCCAGCGGGACGGCGGAGGTGAGTTCGGCGAGGCGCTTGTCGCCGAGCGCCGCGGTCATGTCGGTGGCCACCGGGCCGGGGGCGACGACGTTGGCGGTGATGCTGCGCGACCCGAGCTCACGAGCGACCGAGCGGGCCAGGCCGACCAGCCCGGCCTTGGACGCCGCGTAGTTGACCTGCCCGGCCGAGCCGAGCAGGCCGACGACCGACGACATCAGCACGATGCGCCCGGCGCGGGCCTTCAGCATCCCTGGCGCGGCGCGGCTTGCGCGACGCGGAATGCCGCCGTTCAGATTGGCGTCGATGACCGAGGTGAAGTCCGTCTCACTCATCCGCACGAGCAGGCCGTCGTTGGTGATCCCGGCGTTGGAGACCAGGACCTGCACCGGCCCGAAGGCGGCCTCGACCTCGGTGAAGGCCGCGTCGACCTGGTGGGTGGAGGTCACGTCACACTGGACGGCGAGGAACTCGCCCGGCGGTGGCGAGGTGTTGTAGGTCACCGCGACCCGGTCGCCCAGCGCGGCGAACCGCTGGGCGCAGGCCAAGCCGATGCCGCGTGAGCCACCGGTGATCAGCACGACGCGGCTCATCGGCCGCCCGACCGGTGGTGGGGGAGCCCGTCGCCCCAGCGCAGCACGGCGCTGGCGGCGGTCATCCCGGCGCCGAAGCCGACCAGTAGCACCAGATCTCCTGGGTTGACACGGTTGGCGTCGATGGCCGCCCCGAGGGCCAGCGGGATGGACGCCGACGAGGTGTTGCCCGTGTTGTGCAGCACGGTGGCCGCCTTCTCGATGGGCACGCCGAGGCGCTGGCAGGCTGCTTCGATGATGCGGATGTTGGCCTGGTGGGGCACGATCAGCGAGATCTCGTCGGCGCTGACGCCCGCCTGGGCGAGGGACTGCTGGGCGGAGTCCACCATGATCCGGACGGCACGGCGGAAGACCTCCTTGCCGTCCATGTGGATGAACCCGCCGATCTCGGCGTAGAGGAACCGCTCGGCGCTTCCGTCGGCGTCGAGGTGCCAGCCGAGGAGTTGCCCCTCACCGGATTGGGTGGCCTCCAGCACCACGGCCCCCGATCCGTCGGCGAAGAGCACGGCCGTGTTGCGGTCGCTCCAGTCCGTGATCCGTGCCAGGGTGTCGGTGCCGATGACCAGCACCTTGTTGGCGCCCATGGCGATCAGGCCGTGGGCGGTGACCAGCCCGTAGACGAACCCGCTGCACGCCGCGTTCACGTCGAAGGCCCCGCAGCGCATCCCGAGCTCCTGCTGCACCGCCGCCGAGCTGGCCGGGACGCAGCGGTCCGGTGTGGTGGTGGCCAGGACCAGGGCGTCGATCTCCTTCGGGTCGATCCCGGCGCGGTCGAGGGCCTGGCGGCCGCTCTCCACCGACAGTCCGACGGTGGAGCCGCCCACCCGCCGGCTGTGGATGCCGGTGCGCTCCACGATCCAGTCGTGCGAGGTGTCCATCATCTCGGCCAGGTCGTGGTTGGTGAGGATCTTCTCGGGTTGCGACGTACCCCACCCGGTGATGATCGCGTTGCGGATGTTGGCTGGCGGTGCAGGCATGACTGGTCCCCCTCAGATCGATCGCAGCCAGGCGATGGGTTGACGAGGGGTGATGCGCTCACCCTCGACGGCGATGTAACTCTGTAGCTGTCCGGCGAACGCCGAGCGCACCTCGGCGTCGCCCACGTGGCCGACCACCTGGCCGACCTCGATCCGGCATCCCTCGGCCAGCCCACCGATGGGTGTGAAGATCCCGGCGGCGGGACTGACGACCAGCCGCTCGACGGCGAACAGGTGCTCACCTTCCAGCTGGGCAGCGCCGCGCGGGGCACCCGCGGCGACCCACTCGACCAGCTTGTCCAGGTCCTCGGGGGTCGACACGGAGATGGTCCTGGCACCCTCGACGGTGCGCTTGGCCATGCCGGTGAGCACGCCACCCGGGCCCAACTCGGCGAACCCGGTCACGCCCATGTCGGCCATCGTCAGCAGCGACTGCTTCCAGCGCACTGGGCTGGACAGCTGGGCCGACAGCAAGCGGTGCCACTCGTCGCCCCGATCGTGGGCGTAGCCGTCGACGTTGGCCACGACGGGCGTGTCGGAGTCACGCGGGCTGGCCGCGGCGATGGCGGCGCGCAGCCGGTCCCTGGCGGGTGTCATGAACGGAGTGTGGAACGCGCCGGACACCGGCAGGGACATGATCTTCTTGGCCCCGAGCTCCTTGGCGATGACCCCGGCGGCAGCCACCCCGTCGGGTGAGCCGGCGATGACGACCTGCCCGGTGGCGTTGAAGTTGGCCACCCAGACGTCACTGTCGGCCCGGCGGCAGGCCACCTCGACGTCGTCGTCGTCGAGGCCGAGCACCGCGGCCATGGTGCCCGGGTTGGCCGACCCGGCGTCGTGCATCGCCGCAGCCCGCTCGCACACCAGGCGCACGCCGTCGTCGAAGCCCAGTGCGCCAGTGGCAGTGAGCGCGGTGTACTCGCCAAGGCTGTGACCGGCACAGACACTGGGTTCGAGACCCAACCGCTCGGCGGCGTCCAGCACCACCAGGCTGCTGACGAAGGTGGTGAGCTGGGCGTTGCGGGTGTCCTTCAGCTCGTCGGCGTCGGCATCGAGCAGCAGGCGGGCGACGTCCCGACCGGCGACCTCGGTGGCCTCGTCGACCAGCTCCCAGCTTTCGTGGTCCACCCACGGCCGCCCCATCCCCGGGCGTTGCGACCCCTGTCCGGGGAAGGTGAAGGCAAGCATGATGCGACGAGAGTAGACGCCGACATCACCCGAACGATCCTTACCAGCGGGTAACGGCTTCGCGGCCGGCGATCGACCGAGGGGCCGATTCCGTAGTTTCCTGGATGCGCTGATGGCACGCCACGGCTCATGCTGGGCACCGGTGGCCAGGTCCCTCTCCGGCCCCGACCAGACACCCCAAAGGGAGCTCCCATGGCATCACGCAGTACCCACATCCGCAGCCTGATCACTGCCGCACTCACCAGCTCAGCGCTGGGCATCGCGGCACCGGCAGCCGCCTCGACCCCGCCCGCCGACTCCACACCCACCACGCTCTCGGCCGGAGCGGCGACGAACGACGCACTGTGCGACCCATTCTTCGCTGCGATCGAGGCCATGGACGCCGATCAGCCCGATCCGGCCGTGGCGGGACCAGCACTCGACGCCGCCGCCGCGGCAGCGCCTGACGAACTCCACGCAGACATGGTGACGGCGGCGAGCCTCGGTCATCAACAGCTGGACGGCACGATCAAGCAGAACGAAACGCCACCCATCGTGTTGTTCAACTCGCTGTCGAACGTGTCGACCTATCTCTTCGAGCACTGCCGGTTCGACGGCCGTCTCGATGTCCAGGGAACGGAGTACTCCTTCACCGGGATCCCCGCGTAGATCCCTTCGGGTACCTACGGGATCCTGCTGCGCAACACGGGCGGGCAGCAGCACATGATGGGGATCTTCCGTCGCAACGATGGTGAGACCGCCGTGTGGCAGGACCTCCTGATGCTCCCGCAAGATCAGTTCGGATCGCACGTCCAGCCAGTGACGTTCTCGTTCGCCCCGGCCAACGGCAACGCCTGGTTGCGACGCATCGCGCTCGACACCGGGTGACTACGTTGCCGTCTGCTTCATCACTGAGGGCAGCGTCGTGAAGGCCGATGGCTCCTACGTCGACGGGACCGGCCCGGCGCACTTCATGAAGGGCATGATGACGGAGTTCCACGTCTCCTGACCGGACATCCGTTGCCAACGCACGGGTAGTGTCGCCATGTGCTGGGTGGCGTGTCCCTCCTCGGCAGGGAGGTCGAGCTTCGCGACGTCGTCAACGCGCTCGACGCGGCAGGGTCGCTGTTTGATCAGCGGGCCAGGCGGGGTCGGCAAGACAGCGCTCGCCCGGGCGGTCGTGGAACGTCTTGGTTCCGCCGCCCGGGCGAGCGATCGCCGCGTCATCTGGGTGGACGTCGAGCCGTGCGCAAGCCTCGACATGGTGCTGTTGGCGGTCCTGCGGTCCTGCGATGCTGCCCTACATCCGGGGGACGACGCCGCAGCGGCGGTCGCCAGCGTGTTGTCGGATGTGGTCGGCGTGGTGGTGCTCGACGGGATCGAGCACCTGGCGGTTGATCTCCAGCCGGTACTGGCGACCTGGCCGATCGCGGCTACCGGTGCCCGGCTGCTGGTCACGAGCCGCGATCCGTCTGGTGCTGGGATCCTCCCGGTGGTCCGCCTGCGGCCCTTCGCAACCACGCCAGGGACTGGGACTCCCGCCCTCGAGATCCTGGTGGAGAACGTCCGGGTTCGAGGCGGAGACATCCGTGAGCTGCTCGACGATCAACACCGGGTGAACGTGGTCTTGGTCGCCACCGGTGGGCTTCCATTGGCGATCGAGCTCTCCGCCGCCCGAATCGCGCGATTCGGGCTGGCTGCTGCTGGCGAGGAGTTGCTGGTGTCCACGGGGGTGATGGATCGCTGCGTTCGCCGTTCCCTGGATCTCGTGGGGGCGTCATCGGTGCGCTCGATGCACTCGCTCGCGTTGGCGGCCGGCCCGCTCTCCCTGGCGATGGTGACCCTGATCGCCGGAGCGGGCGACCATATCGAGGTTCAGCTCGGTCCGCTGCTCGACCATGGCCTCGTCGTGTCGATCAAGGACCGATACATCGTCCCGTACCCCATCCGCGAAGCCATCCTTCGTCACGCGATCGACGTCGCCTCCCTGGACGACGTCCTCCTGCAGACCCTCGATCGGCTTGCCACGGCGGCGACGGTGTCCGACCCGAACCTCACCGATCACGTCGATGAGGTCCTCGGGATCGTCTGGTACGCGACCACCCGCCCGCTGGCCCGCCAGGCGGCGACGGCATGCGCGAGCGCGCTGTTCGATGTGATGACCCACGCCCAGCGTCATCGGGACCTGCTGGCGTTACTCATCGCGACGCTCTCTGGTCGCTCCTCTGACCCCGACGGGGCGCAGATCAAGGCGGTCATGCGTGCAGCGATCTGCGCCTCGGAGTGCGAGTCGGTGGCCTCCGGCCAGGCGTGGCTCGACAGGGCACGGACGATGCTCGACCGGCTGGCAACGCCGGACCCGAACCTCGAATGCGGGTGGTGGGGGCTGAGGTCGGCGTTCCTGCACGACGGAGGAGATCTGTGCGCTGCGGAGATCGCAGCAACGCGGGCCATCGAGGTCGGCCGGAGTCACGCCGATCCGTTCAACCACCATCAGGCTGTCCGTCTCCTCGCCGAGGTCCTGGTGGCCCAAGGGCGGCTGGACGAAGCGGATGACACGCTGGCTGCCGCGGCCGCCTGGGCCCGGCTGAACGATCCCTATTCGGCGATTGCGTGCGATCTCGTCCGCGGGCGTGTGCTGCTGGAGCGTGGGCGGCACGGGGAGGCGGCCGCGCTCGGCGTCCTGAGCGGCCAGGCAGCGGCGGCCGATCCGAACCCGCCGACCGACTTCGTCATCGACGCGCTCCTGCTGCAGGGGACGATCGCGCCACAGGAGGGGCCCGACCCCGGGCTACCGCCCGTCGACATCTGGCCATGGCCGCTCCGACTCCGTTGGCGCCTCGCAGAAGCCGGCAGCGACCGGGACGCGGCGAGGGCGCAGCGAGTGGCGATCGACGTCTCGGTGCTGGCCGGCGTGGTGGGCCTGCGGGAGATCACCATCGTCGCCGACACCACCATCGGCGACGCGTCGCTCGCCCTCGGTGACCTTCCCCAGGCGTGGGCGGCCTACACCAGGGCGCTCGAGGCCGCGGCCCGATTGGGCTTCCGTCTTCGGGCAGCGGACGCCGTGACGGGGTTGGCGGCCGTGGCGGCTGCCGGCCGATCGGCGCGAGCTTCCGCGTTGGAGGCCGCGGCGACGACGATCCGGAAGTGGTGCGGCGCGGCCCAGCGGCCTCGAACTTTGCTTCCGGCAACGGCGCCGGGCTCGCTCGCCTCTCCCGCAGGGTGGTTGGTAGACGCGTTGCCGACGCCCGAAGGGGTTGCTGTCATGGTGGATGCGGCTCGACCGACCGGCCGGCCGACGCACTCGCTCTCTCTGTCGAGGGCGGAGCAGGAGGTCGCAGCGCTCGTCGCCGAAGGGCTCACCAACCAGCAGATCGCGACGGCGCTGTTCGTCTCGCGACGGACGGTCGAAAGCCACCTCGTCCACATCTTCCGCAAGCTGGGTATCCGCACCCGGACCCAGCTTGCGGCGATGCAGTTTCGGGCGCAATCCGGCAACGATGAAGGTGGGGCACCCTCCCGCTACTCTTGACGCGTCACTCGCCCGAGTGGCGGAATGGCAGACGCGACGGACTCAAAATCCGTTGTCCGAAAGGGCGTGTGGGTTCGAATCCCACCTCGGGCACCGTCGGCGGGGGGACGTCGATCCGATAGGAAGGCAGGGTGACCTTCACGAAGCGTTCCGTCGAGCGCAAGCTCACCAGGACCGCCGATCAGCTCCGTTCGCTCCGTGAGGAGTTGGCGGTGCTCGACGAGCAGGTCCGGCACCTGGGTGACGACGCCGACGACCTCGGCCTGCGGGCAGCGGTCAGCGATGACCTGTCCGTGGCGCCAGAGGCCCGCCGGGCGCGTGAGCACGCCGACACGCTTGCCCGCCAGCGTCGATCGTGTCCGCGCCAGGATCGCCGAGGTGGAGCGTGCCCAGGACCAGCTGCTGGACCGCTGGTCAGCGAGTTGACCGGACCCGTCACGCTCGGGGCCTGCTTGAATGGTGCCCGGGCCAAGACGTGGACCGCGACAGGAAAGGAACCCGCCGTGACCCTTCGAGTGGTGATCGCCGAAGACGAAGCCATTATCCGCCTGGACCTGCGCGAGACGTTGGAGGAGGAGGGCTACCAGGTGGTCGGGGAGTGCGGTCGCGGCGATCAGGCCGTCGAGCTGGTGCGCGAGCTGCGCCCCGATCTGGCCATCCTCGACATCAAGATGCCGCACATGGACGGTCTGGAGGCCGCCAAGCTCATCAGTGCCGAGCGGATCTGCGGGGTTCTGATGCTCACCGCCTTCAGCCAGCGCGAGGTCGTCGAGGACGCCCGAGACGCCGGGGCGCTGGCCTACCTCGTCAAGCCCTTCCAAAAGAGTGACCTGATCCCGGCGATGGAGGTCGCCATCGGCCGGTTTCGTGAGCTCCAGCAGCTCAGCGGCGAGGTCGACTCGCTCGGCGAACAGCTCGAAGCACGCAAGGTGATCGACCGGGCCAAGGGCGTGCTGATGGACGAGTGCGGGCTCAAGGAGGGTGACGCGTTCACCTTCATCCAGCGCACGGCGATGAGTGAGCGGTCCCGGATGCGTGAGGTGGCCGACCGCATCCTGGCCGGCACGCTGCGCCCGTGAAACTCCTGCTCCTCGACGGCAACTCGCTGACCTACCGGGCGTTCTTCGCCCTGCCGACGGACATGGCGACGGCCAGCGGCCAGGTCACCAACGCCGTGTTCGGGTTCACCTCGATGTTCATCAACCTCATCAAGGACCACCGTCCCGATGGGGTGCTGGTGGCCTTCGATCGGCCAGAACCGACGTTCCGCCACGAGGCCAACCCGCAGTACAAGGCGCAGCGCGAGGCTGCGCCCGACATCCTCCGCCAGCAGATGGGCCTGGTGCGTGAGGTCCTCGACGTGTTGCACGTCACCGTCGTGGACCGTGCCGGGTGGGAAGCCGACGACATCATCGCCACCGTCGCCGAACGGGCCAAGCACGACGGTCACGAGGTGATCATCGTCACCGGTGACCGTGACGCCTATCAGCTGGTCGAGGACCCGCTGGTCAGGGTGCTGTACAACCGCCGCGGCGTCAGTGACTACGCGCTGTACGACGAGGCCGGGATCCTCGAGCGCACCGGGGTGACCCCGGCGCATGTACCCGCAGTACGCCGCGCTGCGCGGCGACCCCAGTGACAACCTGCCGGGCATCCCGGGCGTGGGGGAGAAGACCGCGGCCAAGCTGATCACCACCTACGGCGGGCTCGACGGGATCTTCGCCAACGTCGACGCCCAGACCCCGAAGTTGAAGGCCAGCCTGATCGAGCACGAGGCCCAGGCTCGGGCCAACTGGGAGCTGATGGTCCTGCACCGTGACGCGCCCGTCGAGGTGGACCTCGCCGACCTTGGCGTCCATCCCGACGATGCCGAGGTCAAGCGGTTGTTCGACTTCCTCGAGTTCAAGTCACTGCGTGACCGTCTGGGCGAGGCCCTCACCGTGATGGGTGCCTCGCCGATGGCCGCCTCGGAGGCCACCGTGCTGGAAGCCGAGGTGACCACGCTCGATCACGCCTGCCGACGCCGCGGCGGTGATCGCCGCCCTCGACGTCGTCGACGCTCGAGCCGGCGTGGGACGGCGCTCCCGGCCGCGGCCGGCTGGTCGGGCTCGCGGTGGTGCGTGATCCGTCCTGTGCGGACGTGGTCTGGCTCGGGGAGGCGGTCGTCCACGCCCCGGCGGTGCTCGACGCGCTGGCCGGGCACCCGTCGGTGCGGGCCCACGACGCCAAAGGCGCTGACGCGCGCCCTGCTGCGCGAGGGGCGGGATCTGGGCGGGCTGCGCCTCGACACGGCCATCGCCGCCTACCTCATCGACCCGGCAGAGACCCGCTACACCCTGCCTGACCTGGTGGCCAAGTACACCAACTACACGGTGCCGGCCGGCTCGGTGGCCGACACCGGCCAGCTCGACTTCAGCGGGGACATGGACGTGCCCCGCCAGGCCGCCCGCCACGCGCTGGCCGTGTGGGCGCTCAGTGACGCCATCGAGCGGGCCCTCGATCAGCAGGGCATGAAGCAGCTGTACGCCGACATCGAGAACCCCCTGGTGGGTGTCCTGGCTCGGATGGAGCACGCCGGTATCGCCGTGGACGTCGCGGAGTTGCAGCGCCTCAACGCCTACCTCACTGCCGAGGTGGAGCAGCTCAACGCCGAGCTGCAGCGGGTGGTGGGCAAGCCCTTCAACACCAATTCGCCGATGCAGCTGCGCGAGATCCTGTACGCCGAGCGCGGCCTGGCCCCGCAGAAGAAGACCAAGACCGGGTTCTCCACCGACGCCGCAACGTTGGAGAAGCTGCGTGACAAGTGGCCGGAGTTCATCGACCCGCTCCTGCGGTTCCGTGAGGTCGAGAAGCTGCGCAGCACCTACGGCACCGGTCTGCTGGCCGAAGTGGCCCCCGACGGGCGGATCCACGCCACGTTCAACCAGACCGTCGCCCGCACCGGGCGGCTCAGCAGTGACCAGCCGAACCTGCACAACATCCCGGTTCGCAGTGACGAGGGCCGCCAGTTCCGCAAGGCCTTCGTCCCCGCTTCCGGGCACATCCTGCTCGTCGCCGACTACAACCAGATCGAGCTGCGCTGCATCGCCCACCTGGCCGAGGACCCCGGGCTGATCGAGGCGTTCACCTCGGGCAGGGACATCCACAACGCCACCGCGGCCCGGGTGTTCGGCGTCGAGCCGACGGCGGTCACCGTCGACCAGCGCTCGAAGGCCAAGATGGTCAGCTACGGGCTGGCCTACGGGATGGAGGCCTACGGGCTCGGCCAGCGTCTCGGCATCCCCACCGACGAGGCGGCCGTGATCCTCGACGCCTACTTCGAGGCCTTCCCGAACGTCAAGGCGTACATGGAGCGCACGGTGATCGAGGCGCGCATGCGCGGCTACACCGAGACGCTGTTCGGCCGACGCCGGCCGATCCCGGAGTTGTCCAACAGCAACTTCCGCGTCCGCCAGGCGGGCGAGCGCCAGGCGATGAACGCTGGTATCCAGGGGCTGGCCGCCGACATCTTCAAGGTCGCCCTGGTGCGCATCGATCACGCCCTCACGCCGCCTCGGGGTGGCCAGCCGGTTGATCCTCCAGGTCCACGACGAGGTGCTGATCGAGGTGGACGACGGCGAGCGTGACACGGTCGGGCCGGTCGTGCTGGACCTGATGCGCGGCGCGGCCACGCTGAACGTTCCCCTCGAAGTCAACGTCGCCTGGGGTCAGTCCTGGGCCGACGCCAAGGGCTGAGCGGGTCCACCGTGGCGATGACGACGGGTGCTGCCGACCCCGCGCAGCCGGCCATCGCCGGCGCCCCGGATCACTGGTTCGAGCCGATCGCCGAGCACCTCGGCGCGGCGTACCTGCGGTACTCGTTCACCAAGGGAACGGCGCAGGAGGTCGACTGGTTGATGGACGGTCTCGGCGTCCACGCCGGGATCGCGCGTGCTCGATGTCGGCTGCGGTCCGGGACGCCACGCCCACGAACTGGCCAGGCGCGGCTGCACGGTGCACGGCATCGACATCAGCGAGCGCTTCGTCGAGCTGGCCCGGGCCTCGGCGCCACCGGGTGCCAGCTTCGAACGCCTCGATGCCAGGGCGCTTGCCGTTCGATGCCGAGTTCGACGCCGTGATCTGCCTGTGCCAAGGGGCCTTCGGGCTGATGACCGCCAACGGCGACGACCTCGCCGTGCTCCAGGGCATCGCCAGGGCCACCCGCCCCGGCGGCATCGTGGTGCTCAGCGCGTTCAACGCCTACTTCGCCGTCAAGTACCACGAGGCGGCGACGTTCGACGCCGAGCTCGGGCGTCAGCCACGAGCGCACCGAGGTCCGTGACGAGCACGGCAGCGCCGCCGAGGTGGACCTGTGGACCGGGTGCTACACGCCACGCGAACTGCGCCTCCTGTGTCGGACCGCCGGGCTGGAGGTGGTGTCGATCTGCAGCGTCGAACCGGGCCACTACGGCTCGCAACCGCCCAGCGTGGAGCAGCCTGAATTCTTGGTGAACGCCCGCCGCCTGGGGTGACAGGTCAAACCGCCCTGGTATCGTTGTCCGGTCCGGAATCCGCCGGGCCCACACGTTCCATCCGTTCCGAAAGCGACCTTCCCTTGTCCGATACTTCTACCGCCGTCTCGCCGAGCCCCATGGGCACGTTCGACGAGGAGGGCAACTACACCCCCCGCCAGGTCGTCGCCGACGACTTGGGCATGTCCTTCGCCGAGGCCATCGCCGGCACCATGGTCGACGTCGAGGACGGCCAGATGGTCAACGGCACCGTCGTCAAGGTCGACAAGGACGAGGTGCTGCTCGACATCGGCTACAAGAGCGAGGGTGTCATCCCGGCGCGTGAGCTGAGCATCCGCAACGACGTCGACCCCGAGCGAGATCGTCAAGGTCGGTGACTCCGTCGAGGCCCTGGTGCTGACCAAGGAGGACAAGGAAGGCCGCCTCGTCCTGTCCAAGAAGCGGGCCCAGTACGAGCGTGCCTGGGGCACCATCGAGAAGGTCAAGGAAGCCGAGGGCACCGTCGAGGGTCCGGTGATCGAGGTCGTCAAGGGCGGTCTCATCGTCGACATCGGCCTGCGTGGCTTCCTGCCCGCATCGCTGGTCGAGCTGCGCCGGGTGCGTGACCTGCAGCCCTACGTCGGCAAGACCGTGCAGGCCAAGATCATCGAGCTGGACAAGAACCGCAACAACGTCGTGCTCAGCCGGCGGGCCTTCCTGGAGGAGACCCAGAAGGAGAGCCGGGACAGCTTCCTCACCAACCTCAAGCCGGGCGAGATCCGCGAGGGTGTCGTGTCCAGCGTGGTCAGCTTCGGTGCCTTCGTCGACCTCGGCGGGATGGACGGCCTCATCCACGTCAGCGAGCTGTCGTGGAAGCACGTCGACCACCCGGGCGCCGTCGTCGCCGTGGGCGACCCCGTCACCGTCCAGGTGCTGGACGTCGACTTCGACCGGGAGCGCATCAGCCTGTCGCTGAAGGCCACCCAGCAGGACCCGTGGCAGGAGTTCGCCTCCACCCACGAGGTCGGCCAGCTGGTCTACGGCCGGGTCACCAAGCTGGTGCCCTTCGGTGGCTTCGTCCAGGTGGGCGACGGCATCGAGGGTCTGGTGCACATCAGCGAGATGAGCACCCACCACGTCGACGCCCCCGAGCAGGTGGTCACCCCCGGCGAGGAGCTGTGGGTCAAGATCATCGACCTCGACCTGGCCCGCCGGCGGATCAGCCTGTCCATCAAGCAGGCCGCCGAGGGTGGCGAACTGGCCGAGGAGTACCGCCAGCACTTCGAGATCGACGAGCACGGCAACTGGACCGCCGGCGGCGACGACGCCGAGCGCGAGGCCGCCTGGGCCGAGTACTACGAGCAGTCCGGCGAGACCCCGCCCGACGCGCCGGCCGAAGCCTGACCCGCACCACGTCGCATGATCCTGGTCGGCCTCACCGGCGGCATCGGATCGGGAAAGTCCACCGTCAGCGCCCTGCTCCGTGAGCGGGGCGCTGTCATTGTGGACGCCGATGCCATCACCCGGGAGCTGCAGCAGCCGGGCGCGCCACTGTTGGCAGCACTGGCAGAGCGCTTCGGAGAGTCCATCGTCGGTCCCGATGGCGCACTCGACCGGGCGGGCCTTGCGGCGATCGTGTTCAACGACGCCGCGGCCCTGAAGTCGTTGAACGCCATCGTCCACCCCGCCGTGGGGGCCGAGATCGCCCGGCGCGTCGCCGCCGAGGTGGCCACCGATCACGTGGTCGTCCTCGACGTGCCGCTGCTCGCAGAGAACCCGCGGGACAACCTGCAGGGCACCATCGTGGTCGACGTCCCGGTGGAGGTCCAGGTCGAGCGGCTGGTCCACGGTCGCGGCTTCGACGAGGCCGACGCCCGGGCGCGCATCGCCAACCAGGCATCGCGGGAGGATCGTCTACGTCGAGCCGACGTCGTGGTCGACAACAGCGGCGATCGCGCTGCGCTGCGGCCGCAGATCGACCGGGTGTGGGAATGGCTGATCGCGCTGCCCCAGCTGCCCGACGATTTCGACTACACGGCCCGGGCGACGATCAGCTGACGAGTCGCCAGGCCTGGGTCTTGGCCGACAGCGGCCCGATGGTCGCCAGGACGTCACCGGTCTGGCGGATCGTGCCCGACGTGGTGTTGTCGGCGGGACCGAGGACCGAACGCACGCCGCCGCCGACAGGTATCGACGCCAGTAGTGGCGACTCCTCCTGACCGCCGGCCACCACCGCGAACACGGTGGTGCCGTCGGTGGAGAAGCCGCCGGCGGTGATCAACCCGCCAGGCGAGATATCCAACGTCGAGACGGTCCCGGCGGCAGTATCGACGACCTGCAACGGTCCCGGCTTGACGGCCCGCAAATCCGTGGTGTTCACCAGGAGATGCGTGCCGTCGCCGCTGACGTCCAGCACGGTCGACCCTTCCCGATCGTCCAGGGTGACCGTCGACGACATGCCGGTCGTCACGTCGGCGATGACGACCTGGCCGTGGTCTGCCGAGCTGGTCACCACCTGGTAGGCGACGGCGTTGCCGCCAGTGACTGCGTTCCACACGAATGAACCGTCGGGCAGTGTGCTGATCGGGATCAACTCCCCGCTGGCGAGGTCGACGCGAGAGATGGCTCGCAGGCTCCAGGCGACGAGTTCGTTGGTGTCTGTCCAGGCGAACCCGACGATCGGCGCCGGCGGCGTCGACGGGCCCGGTTCGGCGCCTGATGACGTGACGGCGGGGCCACCGAAGGTCGGGGTGGTCGCAGCCGGCGCGGTCTGCGGGGGATCGGTACCCGGCGTCGTCGAAGGGGTGGCGACGCCGAAGTCGGCGTCGATGTGGGTGACCGAGCGAGAGACGATGTCGACCACGACGGCGTATTGGCGCAGCGTCACCCCAGCCCGATCGGCCAGCACGAACCGGGTGCCGTCAGGGGAGAACACGCCCTGACCGGCCCGCCCCGGGATCGCGATGCAGGGGCCGTCGTCGTCGGGCATGCTCAGCGGGACGACGCAGGCCGAGTCCACGGCGCTGCGGATCAGGAGCGTGGCCCCGTCGGGCGAGACGTCGAGCGTGTCGTCGGGGAGGGTGAGCTGCGTCGCCGCTCCGGCTGGCGGGACGGAGTCGGCCAGCGCGCCTGGCGCGGGTCCGACGAGGCAGGCGCTCATGCCGAGCGAGAGCGCGAGGCGGGTCCGGTGGGTCACCAGCACGACGATAGAACGGCATCGGCTGCTGGGGGGGATCGCCCTACGCCACCCGCAGCTCGGTTCCCTAGCGCGCCGTGCCCGGCCGGTCCAGCGCGGCCGCCATCATCGGGTACAGCGGCAGGCGCGGCACCAGCGTGGTCTGGAACGCGTGGTACAGGTCGGGTTTGCCCGACCACACCGACGCTGCTGGACGGTTGGTGGAGTCGAGCTGGTGGATCCACGAACCGTGGCGGTGGTCGAGGTGGTAGGTCGCGGCGTGATCCCACCACTGCTGATAGGCGGCGGCGAAGCGCTCCTCGCCGGTCTGGCGGTACAGGCAGGCGGCCGTGTTGATGGCTTCGGCCAGCACCCAGTGCAGGCGGTCGGCAACCACGGGAGTGCCGTGCCAATCGGTGGTGTAGACGAAACCCGGCGCACCGTCTGGCGCCCACCCGTCGCCGACGGCCCGGTCGAACAGCGAGACCGAGGCGTCGACCAACTCGCCACGCTCGGCCGGGGCCAGCACGCGTTGGCCAGGTGGAGTAGCAGCCTGGCCCACTCCAGGGCGTGGCCGACCGTGGCGCCGTACGGCTTGAACTGGTGAGCCGGCTGGTCGGCGTTGTATTCCGGGACCGGCGTCCACGACTCGTCGAAGTGCTCGGGGATCCGCCACTCGTTCACCGCCGCCTGGCCCACGACGAAGCGGCTCACCGACGTCGCCCGCGCCACCCAGTCCGTGTCACCCGTCAGGCTGGCAACGGACAGCATCGCCTCGACGGCGTGCATGTTGGCGTTCAGCCCGCGGTACGGGTCGGCCACGGAGAAGTCGGTGCTCCAGGTGTCCACGCACATCCCCGCGGTGTCGTCCCAGAACTTGTCCAGGAAGACGGCGGCGGCGGCGTCCAGCAGCGTGCGGGCCCCGGGAACGCCGGCCTGGGTGCCGGTGGCCCCGGCCAGCAGCACGAAGGCGTGGGCGTAGCACGACTTGTCGGCCTCCGGTCCGTCGGGACCGACCGACGAGAACCACCCGCCGTGGTCGGTGTCGCGCAGCGGCCCGGTGAGACCCCGGAGCGCGGCCTCGGCGATCGATGGGCAGCCGGGTACCCCGAGCAGCGTGCCGAGCCCGTACACGTGCACGGTCCTGCTGGTGAGCCAGGTCAGCAGTGGCTGGCTCTGGTCGGGGGAACCGTCGTCGCGCAGCCAGGCTCCACCTCCGGTGGGCAGGCCTTCGGTCGTGCGGCGACCGAAGGCCAGCAACGCCAGGCCGTGGTGGTACAGCCAACGCTCGTGTTCGGCGCTGGTCAGCCAGGTTCCCATCCCGGCCGCCTACGCCATCCCGGCGCGGACGATCGGCTCGGTGATCTGCAGGTCGTCCTCCAGGGGGCGCTTGGGCCGGATGCCCTGCTTGGCCAGGGCGTCGTGGTATGAGCGGGTCGCCTCCTCGGAGGTCACGTTCTCCTCGATCACCAGGCGCATGGCCCGCAGGATCTCCACCGAGCTTCTCGGCGAAGTACACCTTGCGGCCGAACAGGGCGACCCGGGCGCCGTACTTCTCGCCCTGCTGGACCAGTTCGAGGGTGTCGCGGGTGGTGCCGGCCGCTCCACCGAGGATGCCGACGATGAGGTTGCCGGGGTCGAACGACGCCAATGCCTCGGTGGACCGCGGGCCGTTGTAGACGACCTTGAGGAAGATCGGCCGGTCGGCGCGGGCCACGCCGGCCAGGCAGCGGGTGATCGCGTCGTTGTTGTAGTCGGCGAAGTCCGCGCCGGGAGTGTCCACCGGGTACAACGGGTTGAACACCTCGAGGAAGTGGCGGATGCCGGCCGTGGCCGCGTCGTCGCGGAACTGGGCGTAGCGCTCCAGGGTGTGCAGATCGGTGGCGAGATCGTTGTAGAAGCTGATCGCGTACAGGCCGAGGTCACACAGCGCGGCCACCCGGTCGAGGCGGGCGGTGCGGAAGGGAGCGGCCGGGCCGGTCTTGTAGTTGGCCCCTCGCGGGTTCCAGATGTCCGAGCTGTCGTTCACCCGGATGGCCTGGGTGATGGGCGACGAGCCGAGGGCGTCGAGGCCGGTGAGGTACTCGGCGCCGGAGACCGAGGTGAGCATGATGTCCACCAGGTCGGACTCGATCACCCGCAGCATGTCGTCGCGGTACGCCTGCAGCGGCTTCATCCGTCCGGTGGGCTGACCGCCCTCGTTCACCTCCGGACCCGGTGTAGCCGACCCGAAGGACATGTCGGCGTCCTTGGCGTCGGCGATGATGAAGTCGGTGGGTTGGTAGGTGCCGGCCTGGATGCGGGCGAGCTTCTCGTCGAGTCGTTTCATGGGGGTCAGGTGCTTTCGTCGTTGTGTCCCAGTCGCAGGGAGCACCGCACGAGGTGGCGCTCCCCTGCGACCGGAACGGTCAGCTGGTGATGGTTGGGATCAGCCCGAGCAGTCGGACTTGTAGATGTACTTGGCAACGGCCGGATCGGCCATGTTCGCTGCGGTGACGACCAGCGACTCGGTCTGGATGTTCGCCGTGACCTCGGTGCCGTTCAGCGCGGCCAGCGCCTGGGCGACGCCCTGGTAGCCGATGTCGTACGGCTTCTGGGCGACGAGGGCCTGGACATCTCCGGCCTCGAGCTGCTTGATCTGGTCAGGGCCGGCGTCGAAGCCGACGACCTTGACGACACCCGACTTGCCAGCCTGCTTGACGCCCGTGGCAACGCCCTGAGCGGTGAACAGGTTCGTGGCGAACACGCCGGCGAGGTCAGGATCAGCCGACAGGGCTGCGCCGATGACCTGCGCTGCGGTGGACGCCTCGTTGTGCGAGTACTGGGTGTCCGACACCAGCACGTACCCCAGCTCGGCAGCCTTCTTGTTGAAGCCGGCGACGCGGGCGTCGACGCTGGAGATGCCGGGATCGGTGGAGATCACGAGCACCTTGGCGCCCGACGGCACGCCGAGGGTCTGCAGGGCTTCGGCGGCCTTCTCGCCGCCGAGCTCGTTGTCGGTGGCGATCCTAGAGACGCCGATCGTGGTGTCCTCGACGGTGGTGTCGACCAGGACCACCTTCGAGCCGCCGTCCTGGATGGTCTTCAGCGGGCCGGCCGAGGCCTTGACGTCGTTCGGGGCCACCAGCAGGGCATCGGGCTTCGACGACGCAACGGCGTCGAGCATCGGGTTCTGCAGGGTGGCGTCGAACTTGTCAGGGCCCTGGACGTCCAGTTCGGCGCCGGCGGCGGCGACGGCCTCACGGGCGCCGCACTCCATCGACACGTAGAACGGGTCGCCCTTGACGCCGACCATCAACGTGATCTTCTTGCCGGCGCCCGAGCCTGCGGCGACGGTGACCGCCGGCGCCTCGCCGCCTGCCGTTGATCCGGCCGGAGGTGTGGTGGCAGATGCCGCGCTGGCGAGCAGCCCGGTCATCGTGAGGGACGCGGCGATGACCGCCGTGCCCCGGAGTGTGTGCTTCATGGGTGTGTCTCTTTCTGTATGGGTTGGTGGATAAGGGATCGGGTGATCCGGTGGTTGGGACGGTGACGCAGATCGCTTTCTCACCGCTGCTGACCGCGGCGGCGAAGTTGGTCGATCCACACGGCAAGGATCAGCACGCCGCCGACGGCGACCATCTGCCAGTAGGGATTGACCTTGATGATGATGAACCCGTTGCGCAGCACGGCCGGGATCCACACGCCGACCAGCGTGCCGAACATGGTGGCCACGCCGCCGAACAGGCTGGTGCCGCCGAGGGCCACGGCCGTGATGGCCTGCAGGTTGTCCGTAGTGTGCCCGCCCACCGAGGTGGTGGTGAAGTAGGCCAGCGACAAGAACCCGGCGAACCCGTTGGCCAACCCGCCCAAGGCGTACACCTTGACCAGGTGCCGCTGGACGCGCAGCCCGACGCGCCGGGCCGCCTCCTCGTTGGACCCGATCGCCAGCGTGTGCCGGCCGAACACGGAGAAGTGCAGCCCGATCACCCCGATGGCGAACACCACCACCGCGATCAGGATCAGGTTGGTGACCCCGGGGATGACGTGGGCGTTGGCGACCGGCTCGAGTGCGTAGCTGGCCACGTTCACGCCGTTGCGCATGATCAACGCCACGCCGAGTCCGGCGCCCAGCGTGCCGAGCGTGGCGATCATCGCCGGGACCCGCATGTAGGCCACGATGATCCCGTTGACCAGCCCGATCAGCAGCCCGGCGACGAGGGCCGCGGCGAGTGCCGCGAGGATGAACCAGGCCTTGGTGTCCCGTGCGGCGACGTCGATGGCCTTGCCCGGCTCGCCGTCGATGGTGACGTTGATGTGCCGCAGCGCCTCGGCGGCGAAGACCTCGCCGAGGATGATCCCGCTGGGGATCGACAGGTCGATGCCTCGGGCGGCGATCACGAACGTCGTGCCCACGCTGACCACGGTGAGGATGGCCACGTTCTGGGCCAGGCGGGTCAGGTTGTCGGCGGTGTTGAACTTGCCGGGTGCCTTGATCGAGAAGAACACCATCAGCCCGAGGAGGAAGGCGAAGGTCGCCACTACTGGGGCGCTGCGCACCCGTCGCAGGATGAGCTGCCAGGTGTCGGTCTCGATGCCATGCATCTCCGGTTCGATCGATCGGCTCATGACGTCACCGCCGTCTCGGTCGTGCCGACATCCGGCCCGGCAGTCGGCTCCCGGCGGGGCCTGATCGGGGAGATCGTTGGCGTAGGCGCCGGAGATGGCGTCGATCAGCAGGTCCAAGTCGGCCTCGCCGCGGCGGAAGCGGGCGACGCGCACCCCGAGGCGCAGGACCTCCACCCGGTCGGCGACCTCGATCACCTGGGGCAGGTTGTGGGAGATGAAGATGACGGCGAGGCCCTGGTCGCGCACGGTGTGGATCAGCTCCAGCACCTTGGCGGTCTGGATCACGCCCAATGCCGCGGTGGGCTCGTCCATGATGATGACGTGGCGGGCCCACATCGCCGCCCGGGCGATGGCCACCGACTGGCGCTGCCCGCCGGAGAACGAGGCGACGGGGACGCGCAGATCCTGGACCAGGCCGACGCCGAGCTTGGCGAACTGGGCGGCGGTGCGCCGGCGCATCTCCCGCTGGTTGTGCAGGATCTTCAGCCGGCGCAGCTCTCGCCCGAGGTACACGTTGGACGCCGCGTCGAGGTCCGGGGCCAGGGCGAGGTCCTGGTAGACGGTCTCGATGCCCAGCGTCGAGGCCACCTGCGGCGACGTGATGTGCGCCTCGTTGCCCTCCACGAGGAGCGTTCCGCTGTCGGCGCCGTAGACCCCGGACATGACCTTCACCAGGGTCGACTTCCCGGCGCCATTGTCGCCCACCAGCGCGGTGACCTCGCCTGGGTAGGCCTGGAACGAGCAGCCGCGCAACGCCTGCACCGTGCCGAAGGACTTGGTCACCCCCACGGCCTCCAACGCCGGCACCACCGGCGCATCGACATCGAGTGTGTCGGTCATCCCCGTACCTCCTGCCACGACCGTCCGTGTGTCTCGAGCAGGGCGCTCAGCCGATCGAGCCGGGTCCGGGCGACGTCGCCCAACCATGCCCGCCGCTGCGGCCCATCCATGGCGACCGCCTCGCCCCAGATGGCTCGCCCGGCGATGAACCCGCACGCCCCGTTGTCCAAGGCGATGGTGGTCCGCTCGACGAACGCGTCGTAGGCGACGCCCGCCGACAGCAGCGCCCACGGCACGGGGCCGAGTTGGTCGCTGACGCTGGCGCAGGCGGCCGGGCCGCCGGGCCACTCGATCTTCAGCAGGTCCATGCCCAGCTCGGCCATGCGAACGGCCGAACGCACGACGGCGGCCTCCTGGTGCTCCTTGGTGAGTTCCCTGCCGGGCGCCACGCTGACCAGCGGCTCGATGACGCTGGGGACGCCGATCGCCGCGCAGTCGGCGACGATGCCTCCGACGACATCGAGTGCCATCTGCGCCGGGTCGGTCCCGCTTCCGCTCGTGACGCGGTCCGGGTCCCACTGGACCAGGAACTTCAAGGCGTCGCCGCCACTGTCGCGCACCCACGCGGCGTTCTTGTCGTCCTCGATGAAGGTGTGGTACTCGCCGTCGACCTTGCGCTTGGTGGCAGGCTCGGCGGCGATGAGCACGCCGACATCGTCGGCCAGCGCGCCGGCCTGCCGTGCGGGCTGCACGCCGTACTCGAGGTCCAGCAGCACACCGGAGGAGGCGGGGGAGAGCGCACCGACCACGTCGAGCTTGAAGGCGATCATGTCGTCGTCGGCTGCCGGCCGCCCGGCCTCGGTGAGCATCCGCCGCAGCGTGGCGCGTTGGTCCATGGCCAGCACGGCAAGACGGCCGTTCGTGGTGGCGATCGCGGCGAGTGAGTTCATCGGGGGTCTCCTTGGTGGTGCACCGCTGCGGGCCACGGGGGCCCGTCGACGGTGTGCGGTGCGGGTAGCAGACCGGCGGCGTGGCCGGCAAGGTAGGCGGCGCCGACGGCGCCGGCCTCGTCGATGAAGGCGTGGACCAGGCCGCCGAGTTGGCGTCGCTTGGCCTCCATGACCCGTCGGTCGTGCAGCCAGCCGCCAGCGGCCAGGACGTCGCGGTGCGGCCCGAGGCAGCGGTGCATCGCCTCCAGCATCGCAACCGCGCCGGCGACGATCTGGGTGACGCCGTCGATCCAGGTGGGATCGTCGGCAAGACGCTCCCGCGACGGGCCGTCCGCCGCGTTCAGCGACGTGGCAAGGCGCTCGAGCTGCATCCCCGTCGACAGCCCGCCCATGACGCACAGCCGGTGGGGGACGACCGTTCTGCCCACGCCGAAGCCGGCCTGGACGAGCGTTTCGATGGTGTCCCGGGTGATGTCGGCGTCGGTGATTCGAAGGATCGCCTCGGCCGTCCCGATCGAGTCGAACAATGTCTCGGCGCGCATCGCCCCGGCTGCCAACGCGGCGGTCTGGTGGTCGTGCCCGCCCACTGCGAGCGCCGCGCCGTCGATGGCGCCGAGACAGGGAGTTCCGCCGGCGCGGCCCACCAGCGTGCCCGCCTGCTGGGGGAGGCCAAGGAGGTCGGTGCCCGCCAGGTCGACCGCCACCGGCCATGCCGTCGCGGTGAGCACGTCGAACATCCCGGTGCGGCTGGCCAGCGACCATTCGCTGCCGGGATCACCGCCCAGGTAGCGGACCACCCACTCAGGTACGGAGTAGAACCGTGAGGCGACCGCGGTGGCCGGATAGTCGACGCGCATCTGCAGGATCTTGGGCAGCGAGGCAGTTGCGTCGAGGGGCAACCCGGTGGCCCGGCGGAACCCGTCATCCCCGCAGGCGTCGCGCAGCTCGGCCAGCGAGCCGCGCTGGTTGTGCCAGGCGTGGATCGGCCCCAGCGCGGTGCGGTGGTCGTCGCCGGTCAGCACGCCAGACTCGCCCATGCCGGTGACGCCGACGCCAGCGACGCCGTCGCAGCGGTCGCTGGCCCGGGCGAGGACCTCGACGACGGCGCGGTTGAGGTCCTCGACATGCATCTCGGTCCCGAAGGCCGACTCGTGCCACGGCGTGCGCACCGCCGCGCTGGTGACCACCGTGCCGTCGAGGGTGTACACGACGGCCTTGACCCGGGTGGTGCCCACGTCGACGCCGATCAGGTGACTCATCGGTCGGCGCCCGACGACGTTGCGGAGGCCAGCTCGGCCAGTGATTCGGCCAGCGTGTGTGGCCGGTAGGTCTCGTGCTCGGGGATGCGCAACACCGGCAGCACCACCGAGCGGGGCGGGCGGATGTCGCCGGGCTCGGCGGTGAGACGGTCGACGGCCAGGGTGGCCCCGATGTGACCGAGGCGGTGCGGCCCGGAGGCCACCACCACTCGTGGTTGGAGCGAGAGCAGGTCGGTGTCGACCACCTCGTCGAACATCGCCGCCTCGATCGGGTGGCCGAGGTGCTTGGCGGCGCGGATCAGGCCGCGGCTGGTGACGTGCTGGGCGGAGAAGAACGCCGTCGGCGGATCGTGCTGTTCAAGGAGGCGCTCGACGAAGTGCTGGGCGGCGGCGTCGGTGCGGCACGAGAAGTCGGCCAGTGCCGGATCGTACGGGAGGCCCAGCGACTGCAGCGCCCGGCGGTACCCGTCGTGACGCTGCTGGAGGGTCCACAACCGGTCGTCGGTTCCCAGCCCGCCGATGCGCCGGTGGCCGAGCGCCGCCAGGGCGGACACTGCGGCGGCGGCTCCCTCGACGTTGTCGACGACCACGGTGTCGACCAGTGCGCCCTCCATCGGCCGGTCGAGGCTGACCACGACCAGGCCGTGGTGGATCTCGGCGGCGACGTAGCCGGCGTCGCCCGGGGCGGGGATGACGATCAGCGCGTCGACGCGCCGTTCGACCAGGCCGCGGATGATCCGCCGCTGGCGCTCCTCGTCGTCGTTGTGGCTGGCGGTCATCAGGTTGAACCCGCGAGGCGCGAGGACCTCTTCGACCGCGCCGACCACCGCGGCGATGAACGGGTCGGCGACGCTGGGGATGACCAGGCCCACGGCGGCGCTGGATCCACCGGCGGCCAGCGCCCTGGCCAGGTGATTCGGCCGGAATCCGAGCGCCCGGGCCGCGGCGTGGACACGAGCCGACGTGGCCGCAGCCACGCCGTATTCACCGTTCATCGCCCGCGAACGCGGTCTTCAGGCTCACTCCGGCGCGCTCGGCCACGGCGCCCAGCGTCGGCCGCTCGCTCATCGGACCCATCCGCACGAAACGGCGTCCATGTGGGCCAGCAGTTCGGCCAGCAGCTCCGGGTCCACCTGCCCGGCAACGGGGCTGGTCACCGACGCGGCGCCCGTAGCGACGGCCCGCCGGGTGGCCCCCAGCAGGTCCCGACCCTCGGCCAGGCCGCAGGCCAGACCGGCGGCGAAGGCGTCACCGGCGCCGATCGGGTTGACCTCCCGCACGGGCGGGGCGTCCAGCCAGAACCGCTCCGCCCGGCGCGCCCCGGCGACGCCATGACGCCCGGCGGTGACCAGCACTGCCGCGGGACCGAGCCCGGCCAGGTCGCTCGCCGCGTCCATCGCCGCCTGCCGCGGGTCGGCGAAGTCGGGCTCGACGGCCTCGGCGCCCGGCACCCGACCGAGGACCGTCAGGGCCTCGGACAGGTTCGGCGTGATCACGTCGGGGCGGGCCGCGAGGGCGTTCGACAGATCGAGGCGGGCGGCGTCGAGGACGATGCGCAGGCCGGCCCGGTGGGCCTCGTCGACGATCGAGGCATAGAGCGTCGCCGCGTCGGGGCCCGGCGGCAGGCTCCCGCTGGCGACGACGATGCCGTCGGCGCCGGCCTCGGCCTGCGCCTCGGCGGCGACGGCGGCGACGAACAGGTCCCGGTCGGCGGCGGTCATCGGTGGGCCCGGCTCGTTGAGGACCGTGGTGCGCAGGTCCTCCTCGATGATGATGATCGCGCTGCGGATCTCGCCGCTGGTGGCGACGCGCACGACGTCATGGCCCTCGAGCTCCAGCAGGTCGCCGGCCAACTGGCCCATCCGACCGGGCAGGTTGGCCACGAGGCGGGTCCTGGCGCCACTCGCCCCGGCAGCGCGGCAGACGTTCACCGCCTTGCCGCCAGGGGAGGCCACGGCGTGATCGGGGCGCTGGACACTGCCGGGGCGGAGACGCGTGAGGTGCAAGGTCCGGTCGATGGTCAGGTTGGCCCCGACGACCAGCACGACAACCCCTCCCCGTGGTCGAGCCGTCACGACTGACAGCGCTGTCATGATAGCGCTGTCAAGACGCCCCCTGTCAACACCGGGCTCGAGGGGTGGACGAACAGGCGTTCGGGCGATAGGCTTCGCCGGTGGCTTCACTGACGGGTGCCTCCTCCACGCCCACCGGCGTGTTCCGGGTGGTCAGCGACTTCGAACCGGCAGGCGACCAGCCACGGGCGATCGCCCAGTTGGCCGAGGGCATCGAGCGTGGTGACCGCTTCCAAACGCTGCTCGGTATCACCGGATCGGGGAAGTCGGCCACGGTGGCATGGACCATCCAGCAGGTCCAGCGCCCCACGCTGATCCTGGCCCCGAACAAGTCCCTGGCCGCCCAACTGGCCCAGGAGATGCGTGAGTTCTTCCCCGCCAACCGGGTGGAGTACTTCGTCAGCTACTACGACTACTACCAGCCCGAGGCGTACATCGCCAGCAGCGACACCTACATCGAGAAGGACAGCTCGATCAACGACGAGATCGACCGCCTGCGGCACTCGGCGACCGCTGCGCTGCTCACCCGGCGGGACACCATCGTCGTGGCGTCGGTGTCGTGCATCTACGGGATGGGCGACCCCGCCGAGTACCGCGGCCAGTTGCTCGAGCTGCACACCGGTGTCGACTACGACATGCGCAGCATCCTGCGCCGCCTCGTCGATTTGCAGTTCGACCGCAACGACATGACCCTGGGCCGCGGCAAGTTCCGGGTCCGTGGTGACACCATCGAGGTCCATCCGAGCTACGAGGAGTCGGTGGTCCGCATCGAGATGTTCGGTGACACCGTCGACCGGATCACCACCATCGACCCGCTGACCGGCGAGACCCTGTCGGACCACGACGAGGTGGTCATCTTCCCAGCCACCCACTACGTGGCCGGTGACGAGCGGATGCGCCGCGCCGTCCTGGGGATCGAGGCCGAGTTGCAGGAGCGGCTGAAGTGGTTCGAGGACAACGGCAAGCTGCTCGAGGCACAGCGGCTGCGGATGCGTACCCAGTACGACCTGGAGATGATCCAGGAAGTCGGCTACTGCAACGGCATCGAGAACTACTCGATGCACATCGACGGCCGATCCTTTGGCGAACCGCCCTTCACCTTGTTGGACTACTTCCCCAAGGACTTCCTGCTGGTCGTCGACGAGAGCCATGTGGCGGTGCCGCAGCTGCACGGCCAGTACCTCGGCGACCTGAGCCGCAAGGACCAGCTGGTCGAGCACGGGTTCCGCCTGCCCAGTGCTCGTGACAACCGCCCGCTGCGCTTCGAGGAGGTTCTCGAACGCATCAACCAGGCCGTGTTCCTGTCGGCGACGCCCGCCGACTGGGAGGTCAGCCACTCCTCGCAGGTGGTCGAGCAGATCGTTCGCCCCACCGGCCTGGTGGATCCCGAGGTCATCGTCAAGCCCACCAAGGGCCAGATCGACGACCTGATCGAGATGATCAACGAGCGGATCACCAAGGGTGACCGCATCCTGGTCACCACGCTGACCAAGAAGATGGCCGAGGACCTCACCGACTACCTGCTGGAGCAGGGGCTGCGGGTGCGCTACCTGCACAGCAACATCGACACCATCCAGCGCATCGAGATCCTCCGGGCGTTGCGGCTGGGCGAGTTCGACGTCCTCGTCGGCATCAACCTGCTGCGAGAGGGCCTCGATCTGCCGGAGGTGTCGCTGGTGTCCATCCTCGACGCCGACAAGGAGGGGTTCCTGCGCAGCGAGACGTCGCTGATCCAGATGATCGGCCGCGCCGCCCGCAACGTGGACGGCCAGGTGGTCATGTACGCCGACACCGTGACCCCGTCGATGCGCCGGGCCATCGACACCACCCAGCAGCGCCGCCTGCGCCAACTGGCCTACAACGCCGAGCACGGCATCAACCCGCAGACCATCCGCAAAGCGGTCGGCGACATCCTGTCCCTGCTGCGCCCGGACGACACGGCGCCGGTGCCCGGCAAGGACCGCCGCCGCCAGCGTGAGCGGGACAAGGTCCAGCGCGAGCTGAAGACCATGCCGCAGCAGGAGCTGGCCCGGCTGATCCAGACCCTGGAAGAGGAGATGCACGAGGCCGCCGCCGAGCTGAAGTTCGAGTACGCCGCCCGGCTGCGTGACGAAGTGAACGAGTTGCGCCGCGAGTTGCGCGACGCCGGCTGATCGGTAGGTTCGATCCCCATGCCCCCGAAGGGTTCAACGCCGTCGAAGGCGCCCAAGTACGCCGACTCCACCATCGTCGTGCGTGGCGCGCGCGAGCACAACCTGAAGAACATCAGCGTCGACCTGCCGCGCGACAAGATGATCGTCTTCACCGGTCTGTCGGGGTCGGGGAAGTCCAGCCTGGCCTTCGACACCATCTACGCCGAGGGTCAGCGGCGCTACGTCGAGTCGCTCAGCGCCTACGCCCGGCAGTTCCTCGGGCAGATGGACAAACCCGACGTCGATGTCATCGAGGGGCTCTCGCCGGCCATCTCCATCGACCAGAAGTCCGCCAGCCGCAACCCGCGCTCCACCGTGGGAACCATCACCGAGGTCTACGACTACCTGCGCCTGCTGTACGCCCGCATCGGCCAACAGCACTGCCCGAACGACGGTGCGCGGCTGCAGCGTCAGACCCCCCAGCAGATCGTCGACCGCATCCTGCTGCTGCCCGACGGGACTCGCTTCCAGGTCTTGTCCCCGGTGGTGCGCGGCCGCAAGGGCGAGTACTCCACGCTGCTGTCGGACCTCGCCGGGCAGGGCTACGTGCGTGCCCGGGTGGACGGTGAGGTCGTCGACATCATCGAGTTCCTCGGCCGTGACGAGAAGTTGGCCCGCTACGAGCAGCACAAGATCGAGATCATCGTCGACCGCCTGGTTCGCCGCGATGGGATCGAGCGCCGGCTCACCGACTCGCTGGAGACCGCCCTGCGACTGGCCGACGGCGTTGCCGAGGTGGAACTCGTGGGCCGCGACGGGGTTGACGACGAGACGCTGACGTTCAGCCAGCACCTGGCCTGCCCCACCTGCGGCGCCTCCTACGACGAGCCCGCGCCGCGCAACTTCTCGTTCAACTCGCCATACGGGGCGTGCGAGTCCTGCGACGGCCTGGGCACCACCTTCGAGGTCGATCCCGAGTTGGTGATCCCCGATCACGACCAGTCGATCAACGGCGGCGCCATCGCCCCGTGGCGCAGCTCACACACCCAGTACTTCACGCGCATGCTGGAGGCGGTGGCCGCGGCGTACGAGTTCAGCCTCGACGACCCCTACGGCACTCTCACCGCCAAGCAGCAGCAGGTCGTCCTCAACGGGGTGCACGGCAATCTCAAGGTCAAGTACAAGAACCGCTACGGGCGGGTGCGTGAGTACTCCACCGAGTACGAGGGCGTGATCCCGTGGCTCAACCGCCGCCGGGCGGGCGCCGAGAGCGACTGGGCGAGGGAGCAGTACGAGGGGTACATGCGCGAGGTGCCGTGCTCGGCGTGCGGTGGCGCCCGGCTCAAGCCGGCCACCCTGGCCGTGACCATCAACGGCAAGCACATCGCCGAGGTGTGCGACATGGCCATCGCCGACTCGTCCACGTTCCTCGCCGCGCTGGAGCTCAGCGAGCGCGACCGGCTGATCGCCGAGCGGGTGACCAAGGAGATCAACGCCCGCCTCGGCTTCCTGCTGGACGTCGGCCTCGACTACCTCACCCTGTCTCGGTCGGCCGGCACGCTGGCGGGTGGCGAAGCCCAGCGCATCCGCTTGGCCAGCCAGATCGGCAGCGGCCTGGTCGGCACGCTGTACGTGCTGGACGAGCCGTCGATCGGGTTGCACCAGCGGGACAACCGCCGGCTGATCGACACGCTGCTGCGCCTGCGTGACCTGGGCAACACGGTGCTCGTGGTCGAGCATGACGAGGACACCATCCGTGAGAGCGACTGGATCGTCGACATCGGCCCCGGGGCCGGTGAGCATGGCGGCGCCGTGGTCTACAGCGGGCCGGTGAAGGGGATCCTCAAGGTCAAGGACTCCGTCACTGGCCAGTACCTGTCGGGCAAGAGGTCCATCCCTGTGCCCCAGCAGCGCCGGGCACCCGCGGCTCGAGTGGCTGGGGATCGAGGGCGCCAGGGAGCACAACCTGCGCAACCTCGACGTGCGCATCCCGCTCGGCTGCTTCGTGGCCGTCACCGGAGTCAGCGGCAGCGGCAAGAGCACCCTGGTCAGGGACATCCTCCTACCGGTGTTGATGCAGAAGATCTACAGGTCGAAAGACGCCGCCGGCAAGCACAAGAAGATCACCGGTGTCGAGCTGCTCGACAAGGTCATCGACATGGATCAGTCACCCATCGGGCGCACGCCACGGAGCAACCCGGCCACGTACACGGGCGTGTTCGACAACATCCGCAAGCTGTTCGCCAGTACGGCCGAGTCCAAGGTGCGCGGCTACCTGCCCGGTCGGTTCAGCTTCAACGTGGCCGGAGGGCGGTGCGAGGCGTGCGCCGGCGACGGCACCATCAAGATCGAGATGCACTTCCTTCCCGATGTCTACGTCCCGTGCGAGGTGTGCAAGGGCGCTCGCTACAACCGGGACACGCTGGACATCGAGTTCAAGAGCAAGAACATCGCCGAGGTGCTGGACATGCCGGTGGCCGAGGCGGTCGGTTTCTTCGCCAACCAACCGGCCATCGCCCGCTACATGCAGACGCTGATGGACGTCGGACTCGGCTACGTTCGCCTCGGGCAGTCGGCGCCCACCCTGTCGGGCGGCGAGGCCCAGCGCGTCAAGCTCGCCACCGAGTTGGCCAAGCGCAGCACCGGTCACACCATCTACCTGCTCGACGAGCCCACCACCGGCTTGCACTTCGAGGACGTCCGGCGGTTGCTCACCGTGCTCTCCCGGCTGGTGGATCAGGGCAACACCGTGCTCGTGATCGAGCACAACCTCGACGTGATCAAGACGGCCGACTGGTTGATCGACCTCGGCCCCGAGGGCGGAAGCGGTGGCGGCACGGTCGTGGCCACCGGGACCCCGGAGGACGTGGCCGGAGTGGCCGACAGCCACACCGGGCGTTTCCTCAAGGCCCTGCTCTGAACCCTCGAACCGATCACCTCCGACTGGCGTAGCAGACTGCTGACGCATCAGACTCACCACCGGGCCACGTCACGAGTGGCGGGACGAAGGGGCACGGTCATGGGCAAACGATGGGTGGCAGCACTCGGGGCGATCGGGCTGACGATGGTTGCCTGGAGCGGGTCGACCACAGCGACGTCGAGAGTTCGCGGCGCCGACTCACCGACCTGCCAGCCGGACCTGGCCGACGACACGTACAGCACCAACTGGCAGGCCAGCTTCATGATGGACGTCCGCTCCAACGATGCCGAGACCTGCTCGACGGCTCCGGTGATCACCAGCAGCCCGAGCCATGGCACGGCGGACGTGCAGTTCGACGGCCGGATCGTCTACCACGCATCCCTGGGCTACACCGGCCCTGACTCGCTGACCTACTCGGTGAGCTCGGCGGCGAGTGGGCTCAGCGACACGGCAACCGTCTCGCTCACCGTCGGCAACCCGACCTGCGTGCTCGGCGGCGTCGAGGACAGCTACGTGGCCACCTCCGGCGAGGCACTCGTCGTTGCCGCGCCCGGCGTGCTGGGCAACGACTCCTCGACCTGCGACGGCCTGACCGGCGGCTACCTGACCCCGGAGCACGGATCGGTCACCGTCAACCCCGACGGCAGCTTCGCCTACACCTCCACCGCCGGGTACGTCGGGCCGGATTCGTTCAGCTACATCCTGCAGTCGGCGGTCGACGATTCGGCGCAGAACGTGATCGTCAACCTCGACGTCCGCCCGGCCACCTGCACCGCGCACGCCGTGGCCGACACCTACCGGACGCTGCGCAACACCACGTTGCGGGTGGGGCCACGGCGCGGGCTGCTGGCCAACGACACCTCGTGCGCTGGCACGGTGCGCGCCGGCCGCCCCGGGCACGGGCGGCTCACGGTGAACAGGGACGGGTCCCTCGTCTATCGGCCCAACCGCGGCTTCCGGGGCGTCGACTCGGCCAAGTACGAACTGATCGTCGGCGGCGTGGTCGTGGACTCCTCGGTCGTGACGTTCCGCGTCGGCATCTTCTGGTGGTAACCGCATGGGCGCGAAACCCTCGGATACGTGAAGTTTTCGCGCCCATTGAAGGCTGTGGTCCCGTGCATGGGCGCGAAACCCTCGGATACCTGAAGTTGTCGCGCCCATTGAACGAGGGGCGGGTGATCAGCGGTCGCGCAGGCGCTTGCTCAGCTCGTTGAGCTGTTCCTTTTCGGCGCGGGTCAGTGAGTCCATCCCGCCCGAGCTGATCTTGTCCAGCAGGTGATCCAGCGCCGCCTGGTCGGCCTGCCGAGTGGCGGCGCCGACGGGCTCGGCGGCCCACGGCCCGGCCACCACGCTGCCGCGGGAGGCCGGCTTGACCGCCCGGGTCCGGCGCCGGACACCCAGGTTGAGCTGGCCCAGCAGCCCGAACACCCGCGCGCCGACTACCGCGACGACGATCACGCCGATCTCCAGGAGCAGGATCCCGTAGGCCCGGTCGCCCAACAGGCGGAGCAGATCGATCCCCACCAGCACCGCAGCGATGACCCATGCCGGGATGCCGAAGAAGAACATGGCGTTGGGGTGCTCCAGTGCGTAGACCACCAGCAACCCGATGCCGAGGGTGCCCAGCCCGGTGGCGGCAGCGGTGTCCGAGGTGGACTGGAACAGACTCACGACCGCGGCGGGGAGAACGGTCATCGCCGCCAGCAGGAGAGCGAAGCGTCGCTTGCCCACCAGGTCCTCGATGCGATGGCCGACGAACCAGAAGAACACGAAGGTGAGCACGACGAAGACGTTGTTCGGGGGATTGAAGATCGGCCAGCTGATCAGCCGCCAGTAGTCCCCGTCGCGAACGAGCGGTCCGAAGAACGCCAGTCGGAACGCCGTTTCCTTGTCGGCGGCATACAGGAACATCGAGGCGATGCCGAGGAACACCATGCTGGCCGTGGTCGTCAGGTCGAACTGGCCGACGCGGACCCACCCGTCTCGCTGCGGGCGCTCGGGGAGGGAGAACTGGTACCTGCCGGGCACCCCAGCACCATACCCTGGGGTCGATGGTTGACCGCCCGCCCGCCGGCACGATTCCCGACGCCCCGGGCTCGTACCAGTTCAAAGACGCCCAGGGTCGGGTGATCTACGTCGGCAAGGCCTCGAGCCTTCGCCAGCGGCTGTCCAACTACTTCCAGCACCCGCGCAACCTGCACGCCCGAACCGCCCAGATGGTGGCAACGGCCGCCACCGTGGAGTGGATCGAGGTGCGCAACGAGGTCGAAGCGCTGATGCTGGAGTACAGCCTGATCAAGCAGCACCGTCCGCGTCTTCAACATCCGCCTGCGCGACGACAAGAGCTATCCGTTCCTGGCGGTCACCATCGACGAGGAGTTCCCCCGGGCGATGGTGATGCGTGGCCGCAAACGCAAGGGCACCCGCTACTTCGGCCCATACGCCCACGCCTACGCCATCCGCGACACGCTCGACCTGCTGTTGCGCAGCTTCCCGATCCGCACGTGCAGCCCCGGCAAGTTCAACCAGCACCACCGCCTCGGTCGACCCTGCCTGCTGTTCCACATCGAGAAGTGCTCGGGCCCGTGCGTCGGTGAGATCGAGGAGATGCCGTACCGCCAGTTGGTGGTCGAGCTGTGTGACTTCCTGGCCGGGGACACCGACGAGATCATCGGCCGGCTGAACGAGGCGATGCGCGCCGCCGCCTTGGAACTTGAGTACGAGCGTGCTGCGCGCATCCGTGATCGGCTCGTTGCGGTGCAGCGCGCCGTCGAGAAGCAGCAGATGGTCGCCGACCGCAACGAGGACCTCGACGTGATCGGCATCGCCGAGGACGACTTGGAGGCGGCGGTGCAGGTGTTCTACGTCCGCCATGGCCGGGTGGTGGGGCGCAAGGGATTCGTCGTCGACAAGGTGGAGGACCTTGCCGCCGGTGAGCTGAGCGAGCGGATCCTCGAGGAGATGTACGGCGACGAGCCCCCGCTCGGCGTGCCCAAGCAGGTGCTGGTCCCGGCGGTGAGCGACAACGTCGGCATCTACGAGGAGTGGCTGACGCACATGCGTGGCTCGAAGGTCCAGGTCCGGGTTCCCCTACGCGGGGACAAGCGGGCCTTGCACGAGACGGTGACGCGCAACGCCACCGAGGAGTTCGTCCGTCACCGCCTGCGCCGGGCCGGCGATCACAACGCCCGCAGCCGGGCGATGACCGAGCTGCAGGACCTGCTCGGGCTGCCCGAAGCGCCGTTGCGCATCGAGTGCTACGACATGGCCCACCTGCAGGGCACCGACTACGTGGGCAGCATGGTGGTGCTGGAGGACGGGCTGCCGAACAAGCGTGAGTACCGGCGGTTCAAGATCAAGGACGTTCCCGGCAACGACGACTTCGCGGCGATGGAGGAGGTGCTGACGCGCCGGCTGTCGGCGTACCTCAGCGAGCGCGACCAGCCGCTGGACGAGGACCTGATCGACGGTGACCGGCGGCGGCCGAAAAGGTTTGCCTACCCACCGCAACTGCTGCTGGTGGACGGCGGCAAGGGTCAACTGGGTGTGGCCGAGCGGGTGGTCCAGCGCCTCGGGCTGGCCGACGAGATCCCGATCGCCTCGCTGGCCAAGCGCTTCGAGGAGGTCTACGTCCCGGGGCGCAGCGAACCGGTCGAGGTCCCGCGGGGGAGTGATGCGCTGTTCATGCTGCAGCGCATCCGTGACGAGGCCCACCGCTTCGCCAACACGTTCCACCGTGAGCTCCGCGGCAAGCGGATGACCACCAGCGCGCTGGACGGCATCGCCGGGTTGGGCGAGGCCCGGCGCAAGAAGCTGATCCAGGCGATGGGTGGGGTCAACGCCGTCAGGCGGGCGTCGCGTGACGATCTGGCGGCGCTGACCTTCCTGCCCGACGCAGTGGCCGAGGCCATCTACACCAAGTTCCACCCGTAGCCGGCACTTGTAGCCTCGGCCCGATGGATCTGTGGGAGACGCACGCCGGGTGGTGGATCGACGGGTTCACCGACGGCGCCGATCCCGAGTACGAGGAGCAGATCCTCCCCATGGCTGCGGCCGAGCTCGCCGGTGCCAGGCGGGTCCTCGATGTCGGCTGTGGCGACGGCCAGGTCAGCCGGTTGGCGTCTCGGCTCGGGTGCGAAACGGTGGTGGGCGTCGACCCGACCTGGAACCAGGTCAAGGTGGCCGCCCAGCGGGGCGGCGCGTCCTTCGCCCGGGCGGGGGCGGCGCGCCTGCCGTTCGCCGACGCCTCGTTCGACGCGGTCGTCGCCTGCCTGGTGTTCGAACACATCCGTGACGTGGACGACGCCATCGCCGAGGTCGCCCGGGTCCTGACGCCCGGCGGACGGTTCTGCTTCTTCTTGAACCACCCGCTGCTGCAGACCCCGAACAGCGGATGGATCGACGACCAGGTGCTCGACCCGCCCGAGCAGTACTGGCGGATCGGCCCCTACCTCGTGGAGGACGAGACGATCGAGGAGGTGGAGAAGGGGGTCTTCATCCCGTTCATCCACCGGCCGCTGAGTCGCTACCTGAACGCCCTCGCGGCCAACGGCCTGCTGCTGCAGCGCATGGAGGAACCGGCCCCACCGGCCGGGTTCCTGGCCAGGGCGGAGGAGTACGCCGAGGCCTCCACCATCCCCCGGCTGCTGTATCTGCGCACCGTCAAGCACTGACGATCTGCCTACGATCAGCACGTGGCCGACATCGTCCTGATCACCGGGCTGTCCGGCGCGGGCCGATCGGGCGCCGCCGACGTCCTGGAGGATCTCGGCTGGTACGTGATCGACAATCTGCCCACGTCGCTGGTCGAGCGGTTCGTCGAGTTGGCCGCCAAGCCAGGCAGCGACATCGAGCGCCTCGCCCTGGTCACCGGTCGCCAGCACATCGACGTCCTCGAAAAGGTGTCATCACTGCGCGAGCAGGGGCACCGTGTCAGGGTGCTGTTCCTCGACGCCAGCACCGACGAGTTGGTCCGGAGATACGACGCCGGGCGCCGCAAGCACCCGCTCGACGGCCAGGCCGCCGGCCTGATCGAGGCCATCGAGTTGGAGCGCTCGGCGCTGGAACCGGTGAAGGAGTCCGCCGACCTGGTGATCGACACCACCACGCTGAACGTCCACGAACTGAAGTCGAAGCTGTTACGGGCCTTCGCCGACGACCACGACGGCACCCGGATGCAGGTGGCCATGGAAAGCTTCGGGTTCAAGCGCGGCGTGCCCATCGACGCAGACATCGTCATGGACGTTCGCTTCCTGCCGAACCCGCACTGGGACGACAAGCTCCGCCCGCTGACCGGCCACGATCCGGCGGTCCGTGATTTCGTGCTCGAGCGAGCCCAGACCCAGTCATTCCTCGACCAGTTCGAGACCATGCTGGCCGACCTGCTGCCGGCGTACGAGGCGGAGGGCAAGAGCTACCTCACCGTGTCCATCGGGTGTACGGGCGGGCGCCACCGCAGCGTGGCCGTGGCGGAGGAGCTTGCCGGCAGGTTGCGGCGCCGTGGCGTCGTGGTGAACGTCGGGCACCGCGACCTGGGGAGATGACGCTGCGTCGCCGGTCGCTCACTAGACTGGCGAGGAATCTCCCTGAAAGGAACTGCCATGACCGTGCGCGTCGGCATCAATGGATTTGGACGGATCGGCCGGAACTTCTTCCGCGCTGCGAAGCAGCGTGGGGTGGACATCGACTTCGTGGCGGTGAACGACCTTGGCTCGTTGGAGACCATGGCCCACCTGCTGAAGTACGACAGCGTGATGGGCCAGCTGCCCAACACCATCAAGGCCACCAAGACCGGCATCAGCGTGGACGGCGACGAGCTGCGCGTCCTGCAGATCCGTGACCCGAAGGAACTGCCATGGGGCGACCTCGGCGTCGATGTGGTCATCGAGTCCACCGGCATCTTCACCAAGCGTGACGCCGCCGCCCAGCACCTCGCCGGCGGGGCGCCGCTGGTCATCGTGTCCGCCCCGTGCGACGGCGCCGACGGCACGTTCGTCTACGGCGTGAACCACAAGTCGTTCGACCCCAAGACGCAGACGGTCATCTCCAACGCCAGCTGCACCACGAACTGCTTCGTGCCGGTCGTCAAGGTGCTCGACGACAACTGGGGCATCGAGAACGGCTTGATGCAGACGGTCCACGCCTACACCGGCGACCAGCAGCTCGTCGACGGCCCGCACAAGGATCTCCGCCGGGCACGCGGCGCGGCCATCAACATCGTCCCCACCAGCACCGGCGCGGCCCGGGCCACCAGCCTGGTGCTGCCGCACCTCAAGGGCAAGCTCGACGGCACGTCGCTGCGTGTCCCGGTCCCGACGGGTTCGGTCGTCGACTTCACCGTCAACCTGAAGAAGCCGGCGACGGCCGAGCAGATCAACGCCGCCTTCAAGAAGGCAGCGGCCAGCGGTCCGCTGAAGGGCGTCCTCAAGTACACCGAGGACCCCATCGTGTCCAGCGACATCGTTGGTGACCCGCACAGCAGCATCTTCGATGCCGGCCTCACCATGTCGATGGGCAACGTCGCCAAGGTCCTCGCCTGGTACGACAACGAGGCCGGGTACTCCAACCGGCTGATCGACACCACGCTGTACGTCGCTTCGAAGCTTCCGAAGAACAAGAAGAAGTGAGGCACCGGCGGTGAGCGGCCACATTCCCACGCTCGCCGACCTGGGCGATGTCAGCGGCAAGCGCGTCCTCGTGCGCACGGATTTCAACGTGCCCATGGAGGACGGCAGGATCACCGACGACTTCCGCATCCGCGCCGCGCTCCCGACCATCCAGTGGTTGACCGAGCGCGGCGCCCAGGTGGTGTGCGCCAGTCACCTCGGCCGCCCGAAGGGTCAGCCGAACCCGAAGTACTCGATGGACACGGTGCGCGCCCGGCTCGCCGAGTTGGCGCCCGGTGTCGACCTGCTCGAGAACCTGCGCTTCAACGCTGGTGAGGAGGGCAACGATCCGGCGTTCGTCGCCGAGATCGTGGCGGGCATGGACGCCTACGTGGACGACGCCTTCGGCGCTGCCCACCGCGCCCACGCCTCCATCGTCGGCCCGCCCAGGACGTTGCCGTCGGCCATGGGTCTGTTGCTGCAGAAGGAGGTCGAGGTGCTCCTCGGCCTGCGCAACGACCCCAAGCGACCGTTCGTCGCCGTGCTCGGCGGTGCCAAGATCAGCGACAAGCTGGGCGTCGTCGAGGCCCTCCTCGGGGTGGTCGACAGCCTGGTCATCGGTGGGGCGATGTGCTTCACCTTCCTGGCCGCCCAGGGCCACGCCATCGGTGACAGCCTGTGGGAGCCCGAGCACGTGGACACCTGCCGGCGCCTGCTTCAGAGCGGCAAGACCATCCACCTCCCCGAGGATCTGGTGGGTGTCGACGCTCGCGGTGAGTTCGCCACCTTCGGGCGCAACGTGCCCGACGGCGCCAAGGGGTTCGACATCGGACCCGGCACCGCGGCGGCGTTCAGCGACGTGATCATGGAGGCGCGCACCGTGTTCTGGAACGGCCCGATGGGGATGTTCGAGGACCCACGGTTCGAGGCCGGGACGCGCACCGTGGCCCAGGCGATGGCCGACACCAAGGCCTTCACCGTGGTGGGTGGCGGCGACTCGGCAGCGGCGTTGGCCCAGTTCGGTTTGGACGACGACGTCGACCACGTGTCCACCGGTGGTGGGGCCTCGTTGGAGTTGTTGGAGCTGGGCGACCTGCCCGGTCTGGAAGCGCTGCGAGGAGCACCGAATGCCTGACACCCCTTCATCGACCCGGCGGCCGCTGATCAGCGGCAACTGGAAGATGCACCACAATCACTTCGAGGCCATCCAGTTCGTGCAGAAGTTCGCCTACCTGGTGGGCAAGGACGAGCTGCAGGACGTCGACGTCAGCCTCCATCCGCCGTTCACCGACATCCGCAGCGTGCAGACGGTGCTGGAGTCCGACAAGCTCGGGTACTCCCTCGGGGCCCAGAACTGCCACTGGGAGGACAAGGGCGCCTTCACTGGTGAGGTGGCCCCGGGGTTCCTCGACAAGCTCGGCGTCGACTACGTCATCTGCGGGCACAGCGAACGGCGTGAGCTGTTCGGCGAGACCGACGAGATGGTGAACAGCAAGGTGAAGTCCATCATCCGATACGGGATGACGCCGATCATGTGCTGCGGCGAGACGCTCGACGAGCGCGAGGCGGGGCGGACGTCGGACAAGGTGCTCGGCCAGATCCGCGCCGGGCTGGCCGGCGTCACCGCCGAGCAGGTGGGCGCCATGGTGATCGCATACGAGCCCATCTGGGCGATCGGCACCGGGCGCACCGCCACGTCGGCCGACGCTCAGGAGATGTCCGCGGCCATCCGTGGCTGCGTCGCCGAGCTGTTCGGCGCCGACGCCGCTGCGTCGGTGCGCATCCAGTACGGCGGCAGCGTCAAGTCCGGCAACATCGCCGAACTGATCGCTCAGCCGGATATCGACGGCGCCCTGGTCGGTGGCGCCAGCCTCGACCCCGACGAGTTCGCCAAGATCGTTGGTCTCGGCCGGTAGCCGGGACGCCAGCGTCTGGAACAAATCAGCCGGACGTTTCGTCAACTTGGAACGGAGTTGCTCGTGATCGGATGATCGAGTGGTAACGTTCGTCACATACTCATGTCGATCGGGGAGGACGACGTGAGCGGATAGGCGGTTCCACGGAACTCAGCCACGCAACCTCCCTCCGTCAATCATCAGGAGGATCCTTCGTGACGAACACCAAGCGCGGCAAGACCGCCGCACTTGCTGCCGGACTTGCCCTTGTGGCAGGCACGGCGCTATTCAGCGGCTCTGCGTCGGCAACGACGCCGCCGACCACGCCGGCGGCACCGCAGGGCGGCAGCATCACCTATGCCGCGGAGCAGGAGTACACCTCGTACAACAACGCCACCGCGGACCAGGTGCTGTTCGCCAACACCGTGGTGCTGAACATGGTGCAGCCTGGCCCGTACATCTCGATGCCGGACCTCACCCTGCAGGTGTGGACCGACATGATGGACTCGGTGGAGCTCACCAGCACCGACCCGCAGGTGGTCACCTACAAGATCAAGCCCGCCGCGGTGTGGGAAGACGGTGCTCCCATCGACTGTGATGACTTCTACCTTGCCTGGATCTCCCAGAACGGAACCCTCACCAAGGCGAACCCGGACTACACCGGTCCCAGCGTGCTGGACACCAACGGTGCGGAAGTCCCCGAGACCCTGCCGGTGTTCAACGCCGCCGGTACCACCGGTTACGAGGACATCAGCAAGGTCGAGTGCTCCGAGGACAAGAAGACCGTCACGACCACGTACTCGAAGAAGTACGTCGACTATCAGGGCCTGTTCGGCAACCTGATCCCCGCTCACGTGGTGGCCGCCAAGGCTGGCGTGGCCGACGTGATGACCCAGGACGCCGCCGAGCAGGTGAAGCTGGGCGACGTGTGGAGCAACGGCTTCCTCGGGTTCGATCCCACGATGGCCCTGTCGGGTTCGTGGTACAAGATCGACTCGTTCACGCCGGGTGAGACCATGGTGCTGAAGCGCAACGACAAGTTCTTCGGCAAGCCCGGCGCGGCCGACGAAATCGTCATCCGCCTCGTCGCTGACGCTGCCCAGCAGCCGGCCGCGCTGGCCAACGGCGACGTCCAGGTCATCGCCCCGCAGCCGAACCCGGACCTGTTGAAGCAGCTCCAAGAGATCTCTGACGCCACCGCCTCGGTGGAGCAGGGCCCCACCTTCGAGCACTACGACTTCAACCAGGCCAACGAGTTCCTCAAGGACCCGGCCGTGCGCCACGCCTTCGCCCACTGCGTCGACCGTCAGCAGATCGTCGATACGTTGGTCAAGCCGCTGAACCCGGACGCAACCGTGCTGGAGAACCGCATGTACATCCCGGCGCAGCCGCAGTACAAGGACACCTCCAACGGTCAGGGCACCTTCGACATCGAGGCATCCAAGAAGCTGCTCACCGACGCCGGCTTTACCTTCGGCGCCGATGGCATCGCCGAGAAGGACGGCAAGAAGCTGACGCTGCGTCTGGGTCGTCGTGACCCGAACCCGCGCCGTCAGAGCACCAACGAGCTGACCATCGCCTCCTGCAAGGCCGCCGGGTTCGACCTGAAGGACGATGCCGCCAACGACTTCAACTCCGTCCGCCTGCCGGCCAGCGACTACGACATCGCCCTGTTCGCCTGGGTGGCTACGCCGTTCCAGTCGTCCAGCACGTCGATCTACGTCGCCGGCGGTGGCCAGAACTGGAACAACTACGCCAACCCGAAGATCCAGGAACTGTTCGATCAGGCCAACGTCGAGTTCGACGCCGCCAAGCGCGCCGACCTGATGAACCAGATCGACGCCACCCTGTGGGACGACATGGCCACGCTGCCACTGTTCCAGTTCCAGGACCTGGTTGCGTACAACAACGCCATCGGCAACGTGAAGTACAACGGGCCGTTGGGTGTTACGTGGAACGCCAACGAGTGGACAGTTGCCAGCTGATCCTCGTGCGGTAGTCCGTACGTAGCCACACCGAGAGGTAGCGGCGGCAGGGAGACCTGCCGCCGCTCTCGGTTCCACCACGACACAGGGGGCGTGAGTGTTTCTCTTCATCGTTCGGCGACTGCTCGTCACCATCCCGCTACTGGTGCTCGCCAGCATCATCACCTTCATCCTGGTGATCAACCTGGGCACGCCTCAAAAGGTTGAGGACGCTCAGCTCAAACCGAACCCCAATCGGGCGGCGATCGAGAGCCTGCGCCGCGACTTCGAGTTGGACAAGCCGCCGGTCACCCGATACTTCGACTGGGCCAAGGACTTCCTGAAGGGTGACTTCGGCAAGAACGGCAACAAGCAACCGGTGACCACCAACCTGTGGCGGGCGATGCAGGTGACCCTGCGCCTGTTGATCTTCGCCCAGATCATGTCCGTGCTGCTCGGCGTCCTCGTCGGGTTGATCTCCGCGGTACGCCAATACACGGCGTTCGACTACGCCATGACCGGTCTGGCGTTCTTCTTCTTCAGCATCCCCACGGCGGTGCTGGCCGGCATCTTGAAGATGTTCGGCATCGTCGAGTTCAACACCTGGGCCCGACATCCCACCATGTCCACGTTGGTGCTGGTCCTGCTGCTGGCCCTCGGCGCCCTGTGCGGGTATCTGGTGCTGCGCAACCGCTACAAGTTCGCCCTGGAGAAGCCACCGCTGAAGAAGTGGCTGATGGCCGCGTCCGCCGGGCTGGGCATCGCTCTCGCCGCCATCGTGGTGTTCAAGTTGGGCTGGGACGGCAATCAGTACCGCAAGGGCAACCGCAGCCCGCTGATTCCCACCATCGGCCAGGCGCCCACCCGGCCCTCCCCAGACCTTTGGAAGCGAATGCAGGAGTACTTCTGGCATTTGGTCGGCCCGAGCCTGACGCTGATCCTGGTCGGATTCGCCGGCTACAGCCGCTACATGCGGGCGTCGATGCTCGACGTGATGAGCAGTGACTACGTGCGCACGGCCCGTGCCAAGGGCTTGTCGGAGCGCCGGGTCATCCTCCGCCACGCGATGCGCAACGCCCTGATCCCGCTCACCACGGCGGTGGCCCTGGATTTCGGCTTCTTGCTCAGCGGGGCGATCATCACCGAGACCATCTTCCAGTGGAAGGGGATGGGCACGTTCTTCACCACGGCTCTGGCGCTCAAGGAGCCCCGCCCGCTGCTGGCCTTCGTGATGGTGACGGCGATCTTCGTCATCGTCTTCAACCTGATCGCCGATGTCCTGTACGCCCGTCTCGACCCGAGGATCCGCCTTGACTGATGTAGCGACTCCCACGCCGGTGGAGACCACACCGGTCGACGACCGTGAGTTCACGGTTGCCGCCCGGGCCCAGTGGAAGACCGTGCTCCGCCGGTTCCTGCGCCACAAGTTGGCCGTCGTCAGCCTCATCGTGCTCACGCTCGTCACCCTGTGGGCGTTCTTCGGTCCGCTGATGTGGCGATGGGGATACGCCCAGCTGAACACGCCGGAAAAGAGCCTCAGCCCCAGCGCTCGGCACCCCTTCGGAACCGACGACCTGGGCAAGGACGGCTATGCCCGGATCATGCGCGGCACTCAGCGCTCGCTGGAGATCGCCGTGCTGGTGGCCATCATCTCCACCGTGCTGGGCGTGACCATCGGGGCGCTGGCCGGCTTCTACCGCGGCTGGGTCGACAGCCTGCTGATGCGCTTCACCGACCTGGTCCTGGTGATCCCGCTGCTGGTCATCGTCGCGGTGGTCAGCGCCGGCATCCCGACGGCGCCATGGTACGTCGTCCCGGTCATGCTCGGCTGCTTCGGCTGGCCGCTGATGGCCCGCATCACCCGTGGCGAGTTCCTCTCGCTGCGAGAAAAGGAATTCGTCGAGGCGGCCAGGGCCCTCGGGGCGCCGAACCGGCGGATCATCTTCAAGCACATCCTGCCGAACCTGGCCGGGCCGATCATCGTCAACTCGACGCTCACGATCGCCGGCGCCATCCTGACCGAGACGGCGCTGTCGTTCCTCGGGTTGGGCGTCAGGGAGCCGGAGGTGTCACTCGGCCTGTTGATCAACAAGGGCCTTCCCGCCTACAGCACCCGACCGTGGCTGTTCTGGTTCCCGGCACTGGCCATCGTGTTGATCTCGCTGTGTGTCAACTTCATCGGTGACGGTCTGCGTGACGCGTTCGACCCCAAGCAGAACCGGGTGAGGTCCTAGTCATGGCGTTGCTCGAAGTCAATGATCTCAGTGTCGCCTTCCCCACCGAGGATGGGGTGGTCGAGGCCGTGCGCCACGTGTCGTTCAGCGTGGACCGCGGCCAGGTCCTCGGCATCGTCGGGGAGAGCGGATCCGGCAAGTCCGTCACGGTCATGGCCGTGATGGGTCTGCTGCCGCGCAGCGCCCGGATCACCGGAACGGCGAAGTATGACGGCGTGGACCTGCTGTCGCTGCCGATGAAGGAGCGCATCGCCTATCGCGGCGGGAAGATGGGCATGATCTTCCAGGACCCGATGACCTCGCTCAACCCCGTGTACAGCGTGGGCTGGCAGCTTGCCGAGGCCGTCCGGGCCCACAAGGACATCAACAAGAAGGCCGCTCGCCAGCGGGCCATCGACCTGTTGAGCCTGGTGGGGATCCCCCAGGCGGCCAAGCGGGTGGACAGCTACCCGCACGAGTTCAGCGGCGGGATGCGCCAGCGTGTGATGATCGCCATGGCGATGGCCAACGACCCCGAGGTGCTCATCGCCGACGAGCCCACCACCGCGCTGGACGTCACCGTGCAGGCGCAGATCTTGGAGACCCTGGAGGAGATCCAGGACCGCACCGGGATCGCCATCATCCTGATCACCCATGACCTGGGTGTGGTGGCCGGCATGTCCGACCGGATGATGGTGATGTACGCCGGCACAGTGGCCGAGGAGGGCTCGGTCGACGAGATCTTCTACAAGCCACGGATGCCCTACACCGCCGGGCTGCTGGGGGCCATCCCGCGGGAGGGCTCCGACGGCCAGCGGCTCAACCAGATCCACGGCAGCACACCCTCGCTGATCAACCTGAAGCCCGGGTGCGCGTTCTCCTCACGCTGCCCGATGGTGCAGCCGCAATGCCTGGCCGCCACACCGTCCCTGGTGGCCACCGACGATGCCACGCACTACAGCGCGTGCATCCGCTGGCAGGACCTGGTGGACGTGGACATCCGCGACATGTTCATGGAGAGTGCGTCATGACCGAGCCGATGCTGGCTGTCCGCAACCTGCGCAAGCGCTTCCCGATCCGCGGTGGTCTGTTCGGTCGGGCCAAGGCCTATGTGGACGCCGTGGCCGACGTGTCCTTCGACGTGTTCCCCAGCCAGACCCTGGGGTTGGTGGGGGAGAGCGGATGTGGCAAGTCCACCACCGCCCGCGCCGCCCTGCGGCTGATCGAACCCGATTCCGGCAGCATCATGTTCGACGGCCGGGAGCTGATGGGCATGTCCCATCAGGACATGCGCCAGGTGCGCAAGACCGCACAGATCGTGTTCCAGGATCCCTACGCCTCGCTCAATCCGCGGTGGCAGATCAACGAGACCGTCGGCGAGGGGATGGTGGTCCACGGGTTCCCCAAGGACGAGATCGCCGACCGCGTCGCCGAGTTGTTGACCCTGGTGGGTCTGCGCTCCGAGCACGGCAACCGTTACCCGCACGAGTTCTCCGGGGGGCAGCGCCAGCGCATCGGCATCGCCCGGGCGCTGGCGCTCAAGCCACGACTGATCATCCTCGACGAGCCGGTCTCCGCCCTGGACGTGTCCGTGCAGGCGGGTGTCATCAACCTGCTGGAGGACCTGCAGGCCGAGCTGGGTGTCGCCTACATGTTCGTGGCACACGACCTGTCGGTGGTGCGGCACATCTCCGACCGGGTGGCCGTGATGTACCTCGGCAAGATCGTCGAGATCGGCGAGCGCGACGACATCTACCAGTCGCCGCTGCATCCGTACACGTCGGCGCTGCTGTCGTCGGTGCCCATCGCCGACCCGAACCGGGAGCGGGCCCGCCAGCGAGTCGTACTGACCGGTGACGTGCCCAGTCCGGTGAACCCGCCTTCGGGCTGCCGGTTCCGCACCCGCTGCCCGCGGGCGGCGGAGGTGTGCGCCACCGACGAGCCGATGCTGACCGAGCTGCAGCCGGGGCATCAGGTGGCCTGCCACTTCCCCAACGAGGTGGCGGTCAGCCTGTCCGCCTCGCCTGCCGCTGGCACGGTGTAAGCGGTAGGATTGCCCCTCGTCCGCGACTTCATCATGTACGTGACGATCATCGTCAACCTGCTCAGTCTGATCGGCCTCGTGGCCGGCGTGCTCATGCACAGCGGCCAGGGCGGCGGCTTGTCGGACATGTTCGGTGGCGCTGGCACGACGGCGCTCGGCTCGGCCGCCGCCGAGCGAAACCTGACCCGGATCACCACCGTGTTTGCCACCATCTGGTTACTGACGGTGGTCGCCCTCGGGTTCCTGTTGGTCCGCGTCTGACGCACGGCTAGCCTCGACGGTCACAGCACAACACCACGTCGGAGTGGCGGAATAGGCAGACGCGCTAGCTTGAGGGGCTAGTAACCGTAAGGTTGTGGGGGTTCAAGTCCCCCCTCCGACACCAACCAGATGACCAGGGCAAACGCCCTGGTCATTGTGGTTTTCGCGAGCGAACGAAATCCACGGAAGGCCCGCGTGTCCGCGATCTGTGCGCGGTCAGCGAGATCTGCCCAGTGATGGCTGGCCAAGAGGATGTCCCGCTACGTGCCCGCCGATGACGGCCCCGCGGGCTTCTACGCCCGGCTCGGCTTCGTGCCAACCGGCGACCTCGACTCCGAAGGCGAGACGATCGTCGCGCTCGCTGTGTAGACCCCGCCGTCTCTGGCCCGTTCATCGCGCCGGAGGAGCGGTGTCGCCGTGTGCCTCGCGGGCGCGCCGCACGAACTCGCCGAGGACGGGCCAAGTTCCGTCCATCGTGTTGCTCAGGATGACGACGTCAGCCTCCCAGATCGAGAAGTGCGACACGATGCCGCTGGCACCCTCACTTTCGCCCTCCTTGTAGTAGCCCAAGTCGTTGAACACGAGGCCAAAGCCCTGGCCGCCGGGTCCTCCATCGTCGCTGGGAACCTGGCAGGTGAAGAAGTCGTCGGTGAGGCCGGCAGGCAGCAGCTGCCGCTGTCGGAGCGCCGCGAGGAAGGCGTGCAGGTCGCCGGCGGTGCAGAACGCGCCACCGTCGGGGGCGCCCTGTGGAGGATAGGCGTAGATGTTCTGTTCGAGCCGTCCGTCGTCGGTCGGGTCGAACCCCTCAGCGAGGTCGCCGATGGCGTAACGCTTGTCGAAGTAGCCGGAGCGCGCCATGCCGGCGGGCGCAAACACCTCGGCCTCGATGTATTTCGGGAACTCCAGGCCTGAGGCGTGCTCGACGGCCATCCCTGCGACAATAAAGCTGGCGTTGCAGTAGCGAGAGCCGCCGCCGGGCGCGAAGTGCGGCGGCTTGCCGGCGAACAGCGGCAGGAAGTCACGAAGGGTCTGGATCGTGTGGCACGGCACCCGTCGAAAGACCTCGGCGTAGTTCTCGCCCTCGTCCTCCTCGGCGATGTCGGCGATGCCGCTGGTGTGGGTGAGTAGATGGCGTAGCGTCACGGCAGGGGCGATCGTGGTGCCGGTGAGATCGGCGTACTCGTGGATCGAGGCGTCCAGGTCGAGCCGGCCAGCGGCGACCAACTGCAGCACAGCGACCGAGGTGAACAGCTTGCTGATTGAGGCGACATCGAAGCGCATGTCGAGCGTGTTCGGAACACCCCAGCGCGGTGATGCGGGGCCAGAGGCTGATTGGAAGAGCACCTCGCCGTCGCGACGGACATCAATCACGCCCGAGAACGCCCGGCCATCCGTGCCGGGCGATGCGAGGAACTTCTCCACCCACGCAATGTCCATGCCCACAACGTTACGAAGTGCGTGACCCCGCCGAGCGACCGACTTCTCGACAACTGAGGTTCACCCCGTTCGGCGGACGGGTGGTTATGCGGCGATGCCGTCACCGCGAACGGTAGTACAGGTTCTCCCAGTCGATGGGGCTGTTGTAGTTGTTTGGTGAGTGCAGCCGGCGGGCGTTGAACCAGCCCTCGATCCAGTGGATCAGATCGCGGCGGGCGTCGGCTCGGGTGGCCCACCGGCGGCGGTGAGCGAGCTCTCGTTTCATCGTGCCGAACCAGCTCTCAGCGACCGAGTTGTCCCAGGATTATCCGGCCAATCGCGGGCCGCGGAGCGGCGCTCAGCCGGTGCGGCGTCGTGCTGGTTGTTCGAGTCGTCGGAGGCGTTGTTCTTGGTGTCGGACTCGGTCGGCGATCGCGTTGAGTGCGGTGCGGAGGTGGTCGATCTCGGCGGTGACGCTGCTGAGGGTGCGGGGGTCGTGGCTGCGGTGGCGGTGTTCTTCGATGACGGCACGCAGTTCGGGGTTGCGGTAGAGGGTGGTTCGGCTGATCCCGGCGGCGGTGGCGACAGCGGGGAAGGTGATCGGTCGGCCGTCGTTGGTGAGTTGTTGGCAGATGGTTTCGATGTCGTGTGGGGTGGTCATCCGGCTTGTTCGATGAGGGTGTCGAGGCGGGTGAGGAGTCGGCGGTGGCGGTCGGCTTCGCCGATCCATCCTCGTTGTTCGGCGTCGATGATGAGGGCTTCGGTGTCGACGCGTTGGGCGGTGAGCACGCCGAGGTTGCTGGGTTCGGTGCGGAAGTTCGGGCAGTGCTCGCAGATGTTGGCGTAGACGCAGGCGCCTTGGGCGGGTGCTCGGAGGCAGTGACCGCCGGCGAGGCGGGCTTTGATCGCTGGTGCGTCACGCCAGTCCTCGTCGTGGTGTGAGCAGCGGGTTCCGGCGACGGGGATCTTGTTTCTGTCGGGTGGCGCCATCGGGCCGATGCGGGTTTTGGCGAGTTCGAGCGCTCGTTCGTATTCGGCTCGGACGGTGTGATCGAACAGGTGGGCGTAGCGCAGGCTCATCTCCGCTGAGACGTGCCCGAGGAGCCGCATCAGGGCTTGGAGGGAGACGCCGGCGTTGACGAGCGCGGTGGCGTAGGTGTGGCGGAGTTGGTGTGGAGTCACGTGTCCGATCCCGGCGATCTCGGCGGCCCGGGCGAGTTCTTTGCGGACCGCGGTTTGGGAGAGGCGCCGGCCGTGGTGGGTGAACAGGAACTGTGTGGGTCGCCGGGTGCGGGGGTGTGGCAACGCCCGCCCGGGGGTGCGGGTGCGGGCGATGCGGTCGAGCAGGGTGACGGTTTCGTCGTCGAGGGGGACCATCCGTTCGGTGTCGAGTTTCCCGAGTGGGACTTTCAGCCAGGAGCCGTTTCCGGTGATTTCGTGGACGCAGTCGAGTTCCAGGTCGAGGAGTTCACCGATGCGCAGTCCGACGGCGCGGGCGAGTAGCAGGGCGTCGGCGGCGAGGCGGTGGTCGGAGTCCTCCAGCGTGATTGCCAGGCGCCGGTCGGCATCGACGGGGACGTAGCGCGGCAAGGGTCGTGGGAGTCGTGGGTGGTCGGAACGGAAGATGAGGCGTCGTGGTGGGGCGTCGTCCCAGCCCCATTCGGTGATCTCGCTGAACATGTGCTCGACGGCGCGGACGCGGCGGTCTTGGTCAGCGACCGTGACTGGTTCGCCAGTGATGGTGGAGGTGGCGGCGGCGACGTGGTTCAGGTAGGGCTCGATATGGCGTCGCCGGTCGAGCTGGTTGAACGACACCAGCGCCGGGTCGGTGGTCGTCAGATGTCGGCCGAAGTGGGCGAGGCGGGTCGCGAGGCTCGACACGGTCTTGGGGCGACAGGTCCCGGTCTTGCGGTCCAGATAGGCGACGAACAACGCGGCGAGCTTCCGGGCGGACCTCGGCGAAGCGGTCATCGAGGCTGTCTGGTGATCGTTGCGGTGGTGGCGGTGCCGGGACGACCCCGAGGTGGAACAGCACCGTGTGAGCACACGCGAGCGCCGAGTCGAAGTGCCGCCACCCCTGCCCCGTCTCCGTCTCACGGTCGCGACAGGCGTCGGCAAGCGCGTGCAGATCGGCGATGGTGAGCTGGTCGAGCGGCCGGCCGGTCTGGATCAACAGCCGCCCGACCGATTGCGACGCCGCCCGTCTCGCCTGAATCGGGGTGAACCCAACCTCGACGGCGGTGTCGACGAAGCGGGTCATGTCGGTCTCGAGGCGGGTCCCGATGATCTCCCGCCAGAAGCTCGACAGCTTCCGTCGCACGAGCCAGTCCCATCCCGGCTCGCACCAACCCCGACAGATCAGGAACATCACCAACGAGATCGCGCCACCCGGCGTCGCCATCCGCACGGGTAGCGGTTCGGCGGCCCAGTCACGCGGGTCAGGCCAGCGCGTCAAGAACCGGCGGGCCTCAAAGTCGGACGCCGGGTTCCCGCGCCCGGTCGCCGCCTGACGTTCCCGCCACAACCTCAACAACACCGCCGCCGACGGCGGCGTGTCAACGGCCGGCGCGTTGACGGTTGCGGGCAGCATCGAACTCGGCTTTCACTCGGACCGGGGCGACATGGACGTAACGGGCGGTGGTGTCGATGTGGGCGTGCCCGAGCAGCGCCTGCATCACCGCCAGGTCGACACCGGCCTCCGCGAGCGCGGTGCCGAACGTGTGCCGCAACGCGTGCGGGTGACCGCCGGCCACCCCGGACAGCTCCCGGTGATAACGGAACACCCGCCGCAACCCCTCCAACGACAGCGGCTCACCACGCGTCGGGCCCTTGGCAACGATGAACAACCGGCTGCTCGCGGTCTCGGGTCGCTCGGCGAGCAGATAGGTCTGGATCACCCCGGCGACGTCAACATCGAGCGGGACACGACGCTGCTTGGCTCCCTTGCCGTCGACCAACAGCCAGCGGCCACCGATATCGACATCAGTGACGTCGAGCGCGAGGACCTCGGCGGAGCGGAGCCCGCAGAACACCATCAGCCCAGCGATCGCCCGGTCCCGCCACGACCGCAAGCTCTCCAACAACGCCACGACCTCGCTTTGGTCCAAGCCTTTGGGCAGACGACGCACGTCACGCACCCGCAGCGCTGAACGTTGCCGGACACCGCGATCGACATGGGTGAGCATCCCGCCGCGTTCGCTCGCCGAACGATGGCGGGCCTCACGGCCGCGGGGCATCGGGCTCGGCGCGGCCGGGTCGCGCATCGACCGGAACGTGAACAACCCCGACACCGCCGCCAGGCGAAGGTTCACCGTCGCTGGCGCCAACGCGTCGGCCCGGGTGCCGTCCATCCGCACCACATTGGGCCCCGCCCGACCCGGCACACGCTCCTGGCGGCACGCCGTGAGGAATCGCAGCAACACGTCGGTGGTCACCGACTCCAACCCGATCGTCTCGGACGTCAGCCACCGGCAGAACGCCAGCAACCCGTTCGCGTACGACCGGACCGTCCGCGGCGAGTAGTTCCGGTCGACGAGATACGACAGAAAGTCGTTGACCAACTCGAACCGGGCGCCCTCATCGCCGGCCAGCACCCAGCCTTGCCGCGACACAACGACACTCAACCGATCCGACGTCACCGCAACATCTGTAACCCAACCGAACCCACAAAGCAAGCATCTACCCACATAAACAGGGCACCACGCAACAGAGACTACCCGCCGATTGGCCGGATAACGGGCACACCCCGGTCGCTCCCATCGACTGCACGACACCGTGGAGATCGCACAGCTCACCGAACGTTCGCGACGTGTAGACCGACCCGCGGTCGCTGTGGAAGATCACACCGGCCACGTGTCCGCCCCTGGTGGCGACGGCCATGGTGAGCACGCGTCGGCGACGAGCTCGGTGCGCATGTGATCCGCCGCGGCCCAGCCGATCACCCGACGGCTGAACAAGTCGATCACGGTCGCCAGGTAGAGCCAGCCTTCGCCGGTGTGCAGGTAGGTGATGTCGCCGCACCAGGTCACGTCCGGGGCGGGCGGGTTGAATTTCCGGCGCACATGATCGTCGGCTGCGGTGGCGCCCTTGTCGACGATCGTGGTGCGGACCCGCCGCCGGCCGGACTCGCCCTCGAGGCCCAGCTCACCCATGATCCGCCCGACACGCTTGTGGTTGACATCGAAGCCTTGCTGACGCAGCCAGTGCGTCATCCTCGGCACGCCGTAGGTCTCGCCCGACCGCGATCCAGATCAGTTCGATCTCGCGGGCCAGCACCCGGTCTTCCAACTCGCGCGCTGACGGGCCGCGGGTCTGCCAGTCGTAGAACCCCGACCGGGACACCTCCAAGACCCGGCACATCTCACAGACGGACCAGTCACACGCAGGATCAGCCTGCTCCTCGGCGATGAACGTGTACACCGCTCGCATGCCGCCCCGGCAGCATCGCAACGCGACGATCGAGTCTTCATCGTCGTGGAACCACGTCGAAGCGTTGTCGTCCGCGAATTCGGTAGATGTGGAAGTCGGAGTCGAGGCTGAAGACCCTGCGATGCCCCTGTTCCTCCGCGAGGGCCACGAGTGTGGCGTCTGCGAGGTCCATGGGTCGGTCGGCGTACTTGGCCATCAACTGGGCAGACCGCTCTACCGCCTCGGTCGACAGGTCCGCGAGTTGCAGGCGGTTCGTGTGAACCAGGCTCCACAGCGCGCGTTGACCGGTGATCCCACCAGCCTGCCCAAGCAGGTACATCGCCTCGGTGAATGCCGGCCACGTCGTCAGTAGGGGCAGTGCGACCTCGTCGAGCGCAGCGAGACACGCGTCGTGGTCGGGCTCATCGGCGTCGATGATGGCGATGAGCGGTCCAGCATCGCACAGCGTCATCGTGCGGCGCGGTCGCCGACGAGGCCGACGGCGAACGCCTCGCCGGATCGGCGCGCCCGACCGCCACCCCCGTGCACCACGCCGGCAACGTCGGCGAAGCTGCCGCCGGGCTGCGCTGCCAGGGTCTCGTTGGCCCGCTCCTCGGCAGCGTGGCGGATGAACTCCGACACCGACTCGCCACTGATCGCAGCTGCGCGTTGCACCCTCTCATCGAGGTCTGGGTCGAGTCGAAGGCTTCTCATGGCACCATTGTATCACCTCGGTCACATATGTATCACACGCGCCTCACGACTTCAGAGGACCCTTACCCCCGTGTTCTCAGCGCCCGGGCGGAGGATCGCGGTATCGCCCGGCACCGCCGGTTACCGAGCGGGTTGAGAGGCAGTCGGAACCGGGCGCGCCTCCCTCCAAGCGAGCGGGCTGGCATGTGTTGCGAACGTTCGCCGGTTTTCGGTCAACTGACGATGGATGGTTTCGCGAAGTCCGAGTTGTCAATCACAAGATCGGTTCTCGAGCGTGGGTTCACCTCAGCGATGTAGATCAACTCCGCGGCGTGGTACCGGGTTCGATGTACTCGCTCCGCTTCCTGTCTAACTCTTCTTGCAGCGTCCCTGTCGATCCCACGTGTTAGCGCAAGGTCTGGAGGTACGTCGAGCCAGATCCGAAAGTCCCACAGATCGTTGTACTCGGGTCGCATGCCGAACACCGAGTCGACGATGAGCACTGCGTCAAGAGGCGCGACGATGACATGCGAACGATGATCGATCCCGGTGAGCGGATCATACGCGCAAAGGACGACACCACCGTGACCAGCCGGTCCAGACGGATCGAGCAGAAGTTCTCGGGCGGACTGGAAATCCGGCGCGTTGCGGTAGTAGCCCTCACCGCTGAGGCGGTCGTAGCCCTTCGCCCGCGCATCGCCCCACGGCTTCTTGAAGTCGTCAAGCGAGGCCCGAAGCGTCGGTCGACCCAATCCGCGTATAGCTGCTGCAAGCTCGTGACCGAAGCTGGTCTTGCCGCTCGCTGTGTAGCCGTCGACGATCACTCGGAGGCGGCTGCCATGGATCGAAACGATTCGAAGTGCAACCTGTTCGACGAGCCGAGCTCGATGCACCGAAGCGACCGCGGGCATCGGCTGACACCACGTCGAGACCGACTCGTAGGCAATTCCTTCCACCCGCAGACGGTCTCACAGCGGCCGTGAACAGGGCGCGCCACACTTCGGCCCGAGCGTGTGCGCCGCCGACTCGCGCTCCTAGTGACCGCCTTTGGATAGGCAGCGCAGACCCCGCGGCCTGATGCGCGCCTGGGGAGTGTGCAGGTGTCAGGTGTGGCGGGTTGTCAAGTGGACGTGGACGGTATCGCCGGCGCTTTGCTTGCCGATCGCTTTGCAGATCGCAGCGTGTAGGGGCAGCCAGTGTGGTCCTCGCCCGGAGGGCATCAGAGTGGCCGCGAACTGGTGGCCGTCGATCGAGCCGCTGACCCTGACGGCGCGGCCGGTGCCGAGTGCTTCGGTCGAGCCGGCAACGGTCACCAACGTGGCGAAGGCGCCGTCCTTTTCGAGCACGGCGTCGAACTCGATGTCGATCGCCTGGGGGAAGTCCGCTGCGTTCATTCAGGTCTCACGCTGGCCGGCGGACCGGGCGGCCTGTTCGACCTGGGTTCGATACTGCGTCCACCACTCCGCAGTGCGATCGTCGGCCAGGCTGCCGGGGAGCATCTGCGTGTTGCCGGGGTTGTCTGCCGACGGCTCCATCGATGAGTTCGCGAACGAGATCGGCGTGGCCCGCTGTGACGTTCCGTCTCCGCCAGCACGTGAACCAATACGCGATGCAGCGACATCGGGCCGGGACCCAGCCAGGGTGTGTCCGCGATCGTGTTGGGGGCAGTGCTGGAGATCGTGTCGTCGGCGTGCTCGCACGCCGATCGGTATGCGACAACGATCGAGGATCGCGTCTCGTCGCTCGTGGCCCACATGTCGGTGTTCGGTGCCATCTCCTCGCCGAACCACACCGGCAGCGTGGTCGGGAACCGTCCGAACGCGACCCCGAAGTAGAGCAGTTCGACACCCGTGGGCGCTTGACGAGCCCGAGCAGGTTCGTGGCCGTGCTCACCATCGGGCGACGGGCGTCGAACTCAGACAGACCGTCGAGCTTCCACAGCACCGCCTCTCGGGCGTTGCGCAAGTAGTGATGGAGATCGCTCACTGTTGCGTCCATGGCGGGTTCCTCTCGTCTTCGTTCGACACCGATGTGTACACTGAACACATGGCCAATGTGGGCAGCGTACACATCCGACACTCGATCGACAAGCAATGACCACCGCTCGTCGTGGCTACCACCACGGAGACCTTCACGACAGCGTCCTCGCTGAAGCGTTGTCGATCGTCCGGGAGTCGGGAATCGACACGCTGTCCATACGAAAGGTCACGCGTCGTGTCGGGGTCGCGCCCAACGCCGCCTACCGCCACTTCGCCGACCGGGACGCGCTCGCTGGCAGAAGTCGCCCGAGAGGTACAGGACGTGCTCGCGGAGCGGATGCGGACAGCGATCCAACGTACGCAACGGAAGTCGCCGTCGACCCCGCGTGCTCAACTGGTCGCGATCCGCGCGGATCTACGTCGCATTCGCCGTCGACGAGCCGGCATGGTTCGACGCCCTCTGCCGCGGCCAAGCACACCGCGCGACCCGCTCCCGGTCGACCGGTGACGTCAAGCCATCGCCACACGAACTGCTCCAGTCCGTTCTCGTAGACGTCGTCGCCACCGAGACGATCTCCAAACGGCGCGCCCGCGACGCCATCTGGATGATCTGGGCGGCGCTCGACGGCACCTCACGGCTCGCAAGCGCCGGTCCGCTCCAATCCTGGCCACGACCAAAGTTGGACCACTTCGTCAGCCAGATGATCACCGCCGTGCTCGACGGGCTCGGATCGGATCCGCACTAGGTCGCAGCCACCCGATATCGCACACGCAGAACGACCGACATCGGACGAGCCGGGCCGCCCGGGTTCGGCCCGTAACGTGCGTCGCCCTGGTCAATGGTCGCCGCAGCCGAGTGCGTCGGCTAGTCGGTCGCAGGTTTCGTCGAGTCGTGACGGACGAAGCACTGCGACGCGTCGGCGAAACGACGATCTCGGCAGTGTGTGAAGGCTGTCGAACGAGACGACACAGTCCTGTTTGAGCCCATCGTCGGCACCCAGCCGCAACTCCGACGTCAGCCCGCGAATCGTCGTTGTCAGATGAGCGACGACAACGGCACCGATCCGGTCGGCGACGGGATCTCGCGTGAGGACGAGAACCGGACGATCGCCGCCTCGGCCGGCGTCGGCGAACCAGATCTCGCCGCGTTTCACTGGCTGAACACCTCGGCCCAGTCGGTGTCATCGTCGGGCCACGCTTCGTTCGGCCAGGCCGTCGTCTCGGCTGCGGTAAGCGGATGAAGCGCGTAACGCTCTGCGTCACGTTCGCAGCGCAGGCGGTAGAGAAGCTCGCGGACGGCCCGATTCAGCAGATCGCTACGAGCAACGCCAGCTGCTGCGGCAGCGGTATCGAGTTCTTCGGCGAGTGCTGCCTCAGCTCGAAAGCTCAACGTTTGCGTCATGCGATCAGTATACGCCACGCATACGCTCTCGCCGGGCTGCCGCACTTCGGCCCGAGCGGGCGCTCGACTTCTCGACAACACGGCGACCGCACCGCAGCCCGCACCCCATACCTGCTCGGCGCCCGCCACGCCACCAACATCCCCGAGCAACATCCACCTCCTCCACCGTGCCCATTCACTCATGTAGCGCCCGCGAGCCTCCGTGCCCGATAATGCCGCGCCGTCAGGCCGACAAGGGCTGGTGTCAACCGTCCGATATCGGCCCTTATGAGCGGCCGCCCCTGGCTCGGTCGGATAGTGCCGGCTACGGAAGGTGGTGGCGCCGGGCGCAACCTCTGTGGCCAGCTACGGGCAGATCGTGGTGGCCGCCGAGAGCGATCCGTCGGCAGAACGCCGGGGGCGCACCCAGCTGCTCTGGCCGATTGGTCGTGGCGTCGCGAGAAGCACCGCCGACGTGCGACCCGTGTGCGGACGAGGTTCGGCATGCCATTCGCCCTCAATGGCATGCGGCCTAGCATGCGGCCGTGGACGATGAGGTGCCCGCCTGCGGCGGGCCGGTCACGGAACGGACCTCGACGTGAAGCAGGTCCGGCGCCGCGATCACCCGCCCACGGAGGCGGTCCTGGCTCGGCGCGTGGTCCCGTCGGGAACGTGTGTCCCGGCGCGAGACTCGGTGTCGTGTTCACGGTCCACGCAACGAAGAAGCTGCTCGATCGGGTCACGCAGCGCCGACGGCCCGAGGTGGCGACCCCGACGTCGATGATGGGGAACTGGTACGCCACATTCGTGGGGTGGCGGCCACAGGTCGCCCTGTTCGTCAACGAGCAGACACTCCTCCCGGTCCTGACGCCCCTTGCCCCGGCGGCGACCTTGCTGTCGCGGTTCCCCGAGCATCTCGCCGGGTTGTTGCGGGCGCTCGGCGTCCCGGACGAGTTCGTCGAGAGCGAACTGCAGGCGATGGGGGAGGGCGTGTGGGCCAAGACGGCCAATCGAAGTCTCGTGGGGAGCATGACCGAGTTCGTGCTCCTCGCCAACGCCTGGCGAGCGCGCTGGCCGGGACGATCTCCTGGCCTTGTCGCTCCACCTTGCCGAGGTTCCCTGCTCCCCGCTGTACCGGGCAGAGGTGTCTCCCGATCGGGCGGTGGCGGCGCTGGTCGAACGCTGGCGGGCCGGCACGCTGGCGGTTCCTGTGCCGGCGCCGGTGGCGCTGGCACCGCCCGAACCGCCCGCCGAGCCGCCCGCACGTCCAGACCCGCACGCGGTACGGAACCAGCGCCGGGCCAGTGACATCGACGACGGCGAGGTCGAGCGAGCGATCGACCGGATCGCTGTCCGCAGCGACGAACGAGCCCGCGATGCTCGCCACATCTACGACTCGCTCACGTGGGGCGAGGGTGCCTCTCAGATCACGCAGGCCGCGGTGCAGAACTGGCTGTGGTATCAACTCCCGACGAAGTACCTGACCGACGAGCCCGGCTACCAGTCCCGACTGGCCGGCATCGCCGCCGAGCTGTTCGACGAACTCGGCCTCGACCTGTACGCCGCCGTGTGCCGCAGCGCCCGCACCGGTGAGGTGCGTGACGCCTTCGATCGATCGCCCGAGCAGGGATACTCGGCGATGCGCCGCTCCGTCGAGGCGTCGGGCATCGACCCACCCGACACCGACAGCTTCCGGTGGGGCGGTGTGATGGGGATCGAAGAAGCCTGTGCGCATTCCGCAGTAGAGGTTGCGCTGGAGCGGGCGATGAGCGATGGGGAGTTCGGTGTGGGTGACCGGGGCTGGCGCTCCCGCCAGCAACTCGTCACGGAACGGACCCTTGATCGCCGGCACCCATCCCAGCCCGGCCAATCCTGGCGGACGGCGATCGCCACCGAGCGAGTCGCCAACTGGATCAGCGATGCCGCACGCCGGTCGGGAGACCTCGGCCGGATGCGAGCGCGAGTCGGCAACCAGATGCTGCACCCCATCGTGCCGCCTCCTGACGTCGCCGAGCGGATGGCGCCCATCATGTGGCTGCTCCAGCGATTCGGTAGCGAGCAGGCGCTGACCCAGGCCGGCTATTTGAACAGGCCGTTCGTGCTGGCCATCCACACGGAGCGGCCGTGGAACGATCCCTTCGACGTGGGGCCACCCCGCTCGGAGACCGACGAGATCACCCTGCACCGACTCCGTGGCTTCCTGGAGCACGCCGGAGCGCTTCGCAAACGAAGTCATGTCCTGCACCGCACCAAACGCGGCACGGCGATGGCCATGGACCCGATCGTGGCGTGGGGGGCCGTCGTCGAGCACCTCGGAGCGGACGCATGGTCCCGCTTCGTGACCGAGACTGCCGGGCTGGTGCTCGTCGACCGGGGCGAGCCGGTGTTGGAGAAGGAGCTGACCAGGCTGGTGGTCGCGTTCGCCGGGGAGGCCGGATGGCGCTCGGGCGGGGACCCACCGAACGGCCGAGCCGTGTTGGCAGCCTTCAGCGACAGCCGGGCACTGATGGATCTGTGCGGGCTGCTTTCGGAGGAGGGCGACTGGTCGGCCCGCCGGTACCGGCTGACGAGCAGCGGTGTGACGCTGGTTCGAGCACTGCTGCGCCAGACCGCGGCGGGGCCGCGCAACCACCCGTGACCGGGTGGCGGCCAGCCGTGTGCCGAGGACGATGCCTCCGGCGGCCAGTAGGTCAGCGCAACGCAGCGCCGCGCCGTCGCTGACGGCACCCGGACAGATCAGCGCGCCGGGTCAACCCCGTGTGGCTCGCCGAACCCGGCCGACCGGGGCCGGACCAATCCCTGCGGGCGGACGAACTGCAGGTCGAGATGGGTCACCACGCCCGGCCTGGCGGCACACACCTCGTGGATCGCGTTGATGCCGTTCATCGCCGTCCAGACCCGGCCCCAGTAGCCCTCGTCACCCTCGGGATGATGCAGCGCCGAGGCGAAGGTGGTTTCGATGGACGGATCACCGTCGATGCGCAGGTGGTACTTGATGCTGCCGTAACCCCAGTCGGGATCGAGGTCGTCGTCCATCTTCCAGAACGTGCGGAACACGACGAGCGGGGCGCCGTCAGCCCATGCCGTCCACTCGAAGCGCATCCCGCCGACGGTGCCCGCCGGGAACATCCCGGACTTGGTGTGCAGGTCTCGCTTCGCCGTGGCGACGGCGAAGTCCATGTTGAACCGCTCCACCTTCTTGCCGAGCCCCTCGACCACCATCGTCATCGACTGCTCGAAGATCCGCTCCATCGTCGCCACCATCGGCGACGGGTCGGCCACGGCGTCCACGGGGTCACGGCCGAAGCCCAGCGCCTCGCTCATCGCCGCCGATGGGTGGCGGCGCAGGTCGGCGACCTCGCGGACCTGGACCTGGTCGACGTGGGTCATCAACCTGGCGAACGTCAGTGGCAGCAGGTCACCGGAGAATCCGGGGTGGATACCACTGCCGTGCACCGACACCTGGCCGTCGTGGCACGCGGCCTCGAGGGCGGCGAAGGCCTCAGCCGACGAGGGCGTGGGGTAGACGAAGCCGACCGGGGTGACGATGTTCTTCCCCGACCGCAGGATGCGGCACATCGTGTCGACGTCGGGATGCAGCGGGGCGTAGTGCACGCAGTCTGCGTCGAGGCGAAGGATCTGTTCGACGTCATCGGTGGCCAGCACGCCGGTGGGGGCGATCCCGGCCAACTCGCCGGCGTCGCGTCCGGCCTTGGCCGGACTGGTCACCAGCACGCCGACCAACTCGAACGCCGGGTTGTCCGCGAAGTGGCGGATGGCGATCTGACCGATGGACCCGGTCGCCCACTGGATGACGCGGCATGGTTGGTTCATGAGGAGATAGTTGCAGACTGCAAGTTCACGTCAGCCATTGGCCGCCGTTGACGGAGAGGTGTTGTCCGGTGACCGGCGCGGCCAACGAGGAGGCGAAGAACAGCACCGCTCCAGCGCACTCCTCGGGCGTGGGGATGTGACGGATGGGCAGGTCCTGGGCTCGCTGGCGGAAGAACTCCTCGACGGTCACGCCGGTGGCTGCCGCCGTGGCCGCGGCGCCCTGGTCCATGCTCTCGCCGGTGACCGGGCCGAGGAACACCCCGTTGACCCGGATCGTGGGCCCGAACTCCACCGCAGCGGTGCGCACCAGACTGGCCAGGGCGGCCTTCGACGCGGCGTAGGCGCCCATGGTCGGTGGGTTGCGCAGCGCTGCGCCCGAGTTGACCAGGACGATCGAGGTGCCCGGTTCCATCACCGCGACGGCGGCCTGCACCAGATGCAGCGCACCGAAGAAGTTGACGTCGAAGATGTGCCGCCAGGCGTCAGGGTCGGCATCGGCGACGCGCGCCCAGTCGCCTGGATGGTGGCCGTTCTGGACGAGATGGTCGAGACGGCCGAAGCGCTGGATGGTCGTGGTGACGACGTCCCGGCACGAATCACCGTCGGCGAGGTCGGCGACGACCACCAGCGCCTCCCGCCCACGTTCGCGGATCTCATCGGCGATCGGTTCCAGTCGCTCCCTGCGGCGGGCGGCGAGGACGACGTCGACACCCTCGTCGGCGAACCCGAGCGCGATGGCCCGACCCATCCCCGGCCCCGCCCCAGTCACGACAGCGACACTTCCTGAGTTGAACAGCGGCATCCCCGAAGCTTGGTTGGTCGGGCCGCGCGAAGAACTACCGGAGGGTGACCGCCAGCTACGCTCGGGCGCCGATGGGGAAGTACCTGCTGCGACGCACGCTGAACTACCTCGTGATGGTGATCATCGCCACCACGGCGACGTTCTTCCTGGCAGCCAGTTACCTCGACCCACGACTCAGCAAGTTCAACTGCGCCCAGAACCGGGACCCGGTGCGATGCACCGAGAACGCCAGGCGGGTGATGAGCAGCCTGCACATCGATCCCACCGAGAACGTGTTCAGCCGCTTCTGGTACTGGCTCGGCCGGGTGGCCCACTGGGACTGGGGCCGTACGCCCGGTGGCGGGTTCGTCAACCAGGAGATCGCTGGACGGGTCTGGGTCAGCTTCCGCCTGGTCACCATCGGGTTCCTGCTGGGCACCGCCATCGGTGTGATCCTCGGCGCCTGGGCGGCGACCAAGCAGTACAAGGTGAGCGACCAACTGTTCACGCTGTGGTCGTTGCTGATCATCTCCACGCCCACGGCGGTGATCGCCGTGGTCACCCAGATCCTGGCCACCAAGGCCAACCGCGCCACCGGCTGGGAGCTGTTCGAGTTCCTCGGTGAGTCCGGCCGGCACAGCGGGTCGTGGATCTCGCCATTCCTTGACCGGCTACAGCACCTGCTGCTTCCGACTCTCACGCTCACGGTGCTGGGAGTCGCCTCGTTCAGTCGGTATCAACGCAACCTGATGCTCGACACCCTCAACGCCGACTACGTGCGCACTGCCAGGGCCAAGGGTCTGCGCCGTCGCACCGCGGTGTTCAAGCACGCACTGCGCACCGCGCTGATCCCCACTGGCACCCTGTTCGCCATCGGCATCCCGTCGATCTTCGTCGGGGCCACCTTCACCGAGGTGCTGTTCGGCTGGCACGGGATGGGGGAGTACTTCATCACCAGCATCACCAACCAGGACGTCAACGGGGTGGTGGCAGTGACCTCGTTCAGCGCGGTGTGCTACCTCGTGGGCGCCGTCCTGGCCGAGGTGTTCGTCGTCGTCCTCGACCCGCGAGTCCGAGTCAGCTGACGGCCGTGACGACGACCACGACGGCCACAGCGCCCGTCACTACCAAGCGGTTCAGCCGCCGGCGGCTGATCTGGCGCCGGTTCCGGCGCAACCGGATCGCCATGATCGGCTTCACCGTGTACCTCGGGCTCGCCCTGCTGGCCGTGATCGGACCGAGGTGGATCGCCCAGTGGGGCTACACCGCCATCGACCGCGGCCACTACCTGGAGGGGCCGAGCGGCCGCCACTGGCTCGGAACCACCCAGCAGGGCCGAGATCTGCTGGCGCTCACCATGCGCGGGTTGGGCAAGTCGATGCTGATCGGCTTCATCGTCGGCATCTGCTCCACGGCCATCGCCGCCACGATTGGCGCATCTGCCGCCTACTACCGGGGCTGGACCGAACGCATCAGCATGTGGTTGGTCGACCTGCTCCTGGTGCTGCCGAGCTTCATCGTCACGGCCATCGTGTTGAAGAACGTCAGCCCGGGCAGTGGCATCTGGTTGCTGATCGTGTTCCTGGTGGCCTTCGGGTGGATGCTGTCGGCCAGGGTGATCCGCACGCTGACCATGTCGGTTCGCGATCCGCGAGTACGTCACTGCCGCCCGCTACATGGGTGTGCCCGGAATGACGATCATCTTCCGGCACATCATTCCGAACATCTCCTCGTTGCTGATCATCGACGCCGCACTGGGGATCGCCGGCGCGGTGCTGGCCGAGACGTCGTTGTCCTTCTTCGGCCTGGGTATCCGGCCACCGGAGACGTCACTCGGCACACTGATCGGCGACGGGGCGCGCATGGCCACCACCTTCCCGTGGACGTTCCTCGCCGGCGCCGTGCCGCTGGTGCTCATGGTGCTGGCGGTCAACTTCATCGGTGACGGGTTGCGCGACGCGCTGGATCCCACGTCGCGGGCCGGCGGTGGTCAGGCGTGAACGACTCCGTGATGCACAAGCAGCGCCGCACCCAATCGGGGTCGAACGTCATCAGCGTCAAGGACCTCCAGGTCCGCTTCCCATCCGAGAACGGTGTCGTCCACGCCGTTCGCGGCGTCAGCTTCGACCTGGCCGCCGGAGAGGTGCTGGGGATCGTGGGTGAGTCGGGTTCGGGGAAGTCGGTCACCTCCCTGGCCATCATGGGGCTGCTTCCGGACACCGCCAGAGCCAGCGGCTCGGTTACCTTGCACGGCGACGAACTGCTCGGCCAGCACGACACTGCCATGTCCAAGCTGCGCGGCAACGAGATCGCCATGGTCTTCCAGGACCCGCTGTCGTCGCTGACTCCCATCTATACGATCGGCGCCCAACTCGTCGAGGCCCTGCAGGTCCACTCCGACATCAGCAAGGCCGCTGCCACGGACCGGGCGGTCGAGCTCCTCGATCTGGTGGGCATCCCCAACCCGAAGATCCGGGTGAAGTCGTTCCCCCACGAGTTCTCCGGCGGAATGCGCCAGCGGGCGATGATCGCCATGGCGATCGCCAACGACCCCGACGTGATCATCGCCGACGAGCCGACGACCGCGCTGGACGTCACCATCCAGGCCCAGGTGCTGGAGGTGTTGCGCACCGCTCAGCAGGAGACCGGGGCCGCGGTGATCCTGATCACCCACGACCTCGGTGTGGTTGCCGGGATCGCCGACCGGGTCCAGGTGATGTACGCCGGCCGCACCGTGGAAACCGGTGAGGTCGGCGACATCTACTACCGGGCGCGCATGCCGTACACGATCGGCCTGCTGGGCTCGATCCCGCGCCTCGACAACGCTGACAAGACGGTGCTGGCCCCCGTCGAGGGGAACCCGCCGTCGCTGCTGAATCTGGCGCCTGGCTGCCCGTTCGCCGAGCGTTGCCCCATCGTGGAACCGGCCTGCCGGGAGCTCGAACCCGACCTGGCGCCGACCGATGGCTCGTCGCATCATCAGGTGGCCTGCCGTCGGCGTGACGAGATCGCCGAGCATGCCTGGACCTACGCCGACATCTACCCACTGCCTGCCCTGCACGTGGCAGACGTCGATTCCGTGCCGCGCCTGGAGCGGGCCGAGGTGTTGCGAATCGACGGCCTGGTGCGCGAGTTCCCACTGCTGAAAGGCGCCATCTTCAAGAAGCGCGTCGGTACGGTGCACGCCGTCGACGGTGTGTCGTTGGACGTCCGCGCCGGGGAGACGCTCGGGCTCGTCGGTGAGTCGGGATGTGGCAAGACCACGACCCTGCTGCAGATCCTCGATCTGGTCAAACCGCAGGCCGGACACATCGTGGTCCTCGGGCAGGACACCGCCGAGCTGCACGACAAGCATCAACGCAAGGCCATCCGCCGTGACCTGCAGGTCGTGTTCCAGGACCCGATGTCGGCGCTGGATCCGCGCCTACCGGTGTACGACATCCTGGCCGAGCCGATGCGGACCCACGGATACTCACGCCAGCGCATCGACCAGCGGATCAACGAGTTGCTGGAGATGGTGGGGCTGGAGCCCAGCCACGCCAGCCGCTATCCGCAGGCGTTCTCCGGTGGGCAGCGCCAACGCATCGTCATCGCCAGGGCGCTCGCCCTGGAGCCCAAGCTCGTCGTGCTCGACGAACCGGTCGCCGCGCTGGACGTCTCGATCCAGGCCGGGGTCATCAACCTGCTCGACGAACTGCGCGCCCGCCTCGGGTTGGCCTACCTCTTTGTCGCCCACGACCTCGCCGTGGTGCGCCACATCGCCGACCGGGTTGCGGTGATGTACCTCGGCCGCATCGTCGAGATCGGTGAGGTCGACGCCGTGTTCGAGCAGCCCTCGCACCCCTACACCCAGGCCCTGCTGTCGGCCATCCCGATTCCCGATCCGGACAAGGAGCGCAGCCGCCACCGGATCATCCTGTCCGGTGACCTGCCCAGCCCGATGGAACGCCCGTCGGGGTGCCGGTTCCGTAGCCGCTGCCCGAAGTACCTGACGCTGGACGGCGCCGACCGCGCCCGCTGTGACGCCGACGATCCAGCCCTGCACGCTGCGGCAAGCGGCGTCGACCACCATCAGGTGGCGTGCCACTTCCCAGAAGTGATCCGCGTCGTCTAGGACCGGCGCGCGTTCGTTCCGAAGAGTGGGCGCCGCTGGAACGCCGGGACCGATCCATCGGGTACGGTGTGCACTTGCGCTCTACCACGCGCCACATGGGAGGAATCATGATTCGTAGGAGAAGGACCGCACGTGCCGCGTTGCTGGTCTCCGCATTGGCGGCGGCGGGTGGCCTGGCCGTGACCAGCGCCACCGCGGGCGCTCGAGCGCGTTGCGACGACGCCGGGCACCACACCGGCCGATCCGTCCGCGGCCCTGGCCCCGCCGGACACCACACCGGTGACAACACCGGCCACCACTCCAGCGACCACGCCGGCGACGACCCCTGCCACGTCGCCGGCGGCCACCACCCCGCCAGACACCACGCCCCCAGACACCACGCCGGCCGAGACCACGCCGCCGAAGCCGCGCGACACTGTGCCGCCGGTGGTGACCGAACTCGACTCGACATCGAAGATCGACATCAACCCCCAGCCGCGCGATGCCCTCCAGCAGGGCGGGGAGCTTCGTCAGGCGGTGGCCTCGTTCGCCGACAACTGGAACCCGAACCACCCGCTCGGCAACGAGAACGACTACAGCGCCATCCGTGCGCCGATGAGCTACAGCGTGTGGAACTTCGCCGCCGATGGGACCACCGCGCTGGATCCGAACTATGTCCTCGAGTCGTCGACCTCCGACGGCACCGCAGGGCAGCCGTTCACGGTGACGTACAAGCTCAACCCCAAGGCCATCTGGAACAGCGGGCGTCAAATCGACGCCACTGACTGGATCCGCAACTGGGAGGTGCTGAACGGCAAGGATCCCGCCTACAGCGTGGTCTCCACCGACGGCTACGACCGGATCACGTCCGTCGCCGCCGGCGCCGACGCCCTGGAAGTCATCGTCACGTTCGACGACGTGTATCCGGACTACAAGGCGCTGTTCAGCGGGTTGGTGCCCAAGGAGTCCTACGCCGACGCCGACACCTACGAGAACGGCTGGGGAGAGCTGAAGAAGGAGTGGTTCACCGGTCCGTTCATCCTCGACTCGATCGACACCACCCAGGGTGTGCTCACCGAGATTCCGAACCCGAACTGGTGGGGCGACAAGCCGCTGCTCGACAAGTTGATCTTCCGGGTCGTCAGCCCGGACGCGGTCCCCACCGCCTACTCGAACAACGAGTTGGACACCTTCGACATCGGACCCGATCCCAACGGATTCCAGCTGGCCAACACCACCCCGGGAGGTACGGTGCGAGCCGCAGCCGGCCCGAACTGGCGTCACGTCACGTTCAACAACCACGCCGGGTTGATCGCCGAGAAGGCCATCCGCCAGGCGATCGTGCGCTCGCTGGACCGTGCCGACATCGGCAAGTCCGACCTGGCAGGCATCCCGTGGCCGGCCAAGCCACTGAACAACCACATCTTCGTGGAGAACCAGGCCGGCTACGTGGACAACGCCACCGACTTCGCCCTGGACCGGGAGAAGGCCAAGGCCGACCTCGAGGCGGCCGGCTGGGTGGCCGGCGCCGACGGCATCCGTGAGAAGAACGGCCAGCGCCTGACCGTCAAGTTCAGCCAGTTGGTCGGCGTGCCGGTCTCGGAGAACGAGGCCCAGCTGATCCAGGCCCAGTTGAAGGAAGTCGGCATCGAGGTCCAGATCGTCGACGTGCCCGTGGAGGAGTTCTCCAACGTGCTCGACTCCCGTGACTTCGAGCTGATCGCCTTCACCTGGGTGGGGACGCCGTTCCCCTTCCGGTTCGACCAGATCTTCGGCAACTGCTCGGACAGCAACTACTCCAACTCGTTCATCACCGGCTTCGACGACATCGTCAAGAAGGTCCAGGTCACGGTGGACGCTACGGAGCGCACTGCCCTGGCGAACCAGGCTGACAAGCTGCTGTGGGAGGAAGTCACCACCCTGCCGCTGTACCAGCGGCCCGAACTGGTGGCCATCAACGCCAAGCTGGCCAACTTCGGTGCGTTCGGCTTCCAGACGCCGACGAAGTACGAAGACGTCGGCTGGATGAAGTAGTCACCCCGGCGACCACCGTCGCCGCTCAAACACCCGAATGAACGAGGCCCCGGTGGGTGATCACCGGGGCCTCGTCCCGCGCCGGGCGACGAGTCGCCGGTCGTTCCCGACGGCTCGGTCGGGAACGTCGACCACCCACCGACCCCGCCGGTCTGCTACAGATGAGCCGTGGGGCGAGATCGACGACTGCTGGGGTTCGGTGTGCTGGGCGCCGTCAACACCCTGAACGCCTACCGGCCGATCATCCGGCGCGGCAACCTTGCCGCGCTGTCGTTCACCGCCGCATGGCCCACCAGCGAAGCACCGCTGCTCACCGTCGGCGCGCAGGCCGTTGGCCTCGCCGCCCTGGTCCGACGAGGCGGACCGCGCTCGCCAGCCGGCAAGGCCGGGATGGTGCTGACGATCGGCTCATGGGCCGGACTGGTTGGTCTGGCCCGCGCCGCGGGGCGCAGCCCGGCCGTGCTCGACGAGGCCTTGCGCGCCGCGCTGGGCGCCGGCTACCGCCGGGAACTGGCCGAGGACGCCGACCCGCCCTTGACCTGGGCGCAGCGAGTCCTGCCGGCGGTGGGAGAGCACCGCTACCGGGTCGCCACAGATGTGTCGTACGGGCCGTTCAGGCGCAACCGGCTGGACATCTGGCGTGACCCCGACCTGCCGGGCGATGCCAGGGCGCCGGTGCTGGTCCACGTTCACGGCGGCGGGTGGGTGATCGGCGACAAGACGATCCAGGGCGAGTTGCTCCTCTCGGAGATGGCCCGCCGCGGGTGGGTCGGGGTGTCGATGACGTACCGCCTGTCACCCAAGGCCACCTGGCCGGATCACATCGTGGACGTCAAGCGCGGCCTGGCATGGGTCCGTCAGCACATCGCCGAGCAGGGGGGCGACCCGGGCTTCATCGCCATCACCGGGGGGTCGGCCGGCGGCCACCTCGTCGCCCTTGCCGCGCTCACTTCCAACGATCCGGCGTTGCAACCGGGTTTTGAATCGGCCGACACGTCGGTCGATGCGGCCGTGCCGTTCTACGGCGTGTACGACGTGGGTGACCTGGCCGGGTCGGGTCGCCGAGAGATCCTCCGGGTGTGGGAACGGTTCGTGATGAAGGCCAGGGTGGGCGACAACCGCCAGGCGTGGGAGTCCGCCTCCCCGGTAGCGCGTGTGTGCGCCGACGCCCCACCGATGTTCGTCCTCCACGGTGACAACGACTCACTCGTGCCAGTGGAGCAGGCCAGGCGGTTCGTTGCCACGCTGCGCCAGACCTCGACCTCCCCGGTCGCCTACGCCGAACTGCCGGGGGCGCAGCACGCGTTCGAGGTGTTCCGTTCGGTGCGCGGGACCCACGCGATCCGGGCAGTCGCCAGGTTCCTCGAGGTCGTCTATCGACGCCGGGCGGCGGAGCGCTGACCACCCAGGACGCAGTCGGTGGCGGCGCTCGTGAGCCGCATGATGCGCAGGTCACCGATGGGCGTCCCGCCTCCCCGGTTGCAGACCATCGCCAGTGACAGGTCGTGCTCGGGGTCGGCCCATGCTCCGGAGCCGCCGAAGCCGAGGTGCCCGTAGATCTGCGGCAGCCGATTGCAGGCCCGCGGGATCCGGTGGTAGCCGAGGCGCCACTGCATGTTCACCACCACGACGTGGTCACGCTGGTCGTTCTGCACCGCAGTGGCCCGCTCGACCGCCTCCTCGGAGAGGATGCGAACCCCGCCGAACGCCCCGCCGTTGGCCAGCATGGCGTACATCGTGGCCAGCGAGACCGCGTCGAAATGGCCGTTCATCGCCGGCACCTCGGCGTCGAGCAGTTCTCGGCTCAACATGACGTCCTCCATCCCGCGGGCCAGCAAGGCGGAGTGAACGCGGCGCAGGTTGATCGGCGCCCCCGCCCGGCTAAGCAGCTGCGACACCGGCTTGAGCGCCCGGCTGCCGAGTGGGCGCAATGGCGCCGGCAGCTTGGGCAGCATCGGCTTCAGGCTGGCCACCCGGCCGCGCTCGTCCGGTGGGCAGCCGATGAACAACCCGCGCAGGTCGAGCGGCTCTGCGATGTTCTCCTGGACGAAGGTGTTCAGCGACACCCCGGTGATCCGCCGGACCAGCTCACCGGTGAGCCACCCGAAGGTCAGCGCGTGGTAGCCGGCGGTGGTGCCGGGCGGGTAGGCCGGTCGGGCCGCGGCGAGGGCGGCGGTCATGTGCTCCCAGTCGAGCATCCGCGAGCCGTGATCGACGATGGTGCCGAAGCGGTGCAGACCGGCGGAGTGGCTGAGCACGTGGCGAACCGTGATCGCCTCCTTGCCGTTGCGGGCGAACTCCGGCCAGTAGGCGGCGACGGGGGCGTCGTAGTCGATCAGCCCACGATCGGCCAGCACGTGGACGGCGGTAGCCGTCACTCCCTTGGTGGTGCTGAAGCACATCGCCAGGGTGTCCCGTTCCCAGGGGTCGTCGGCCGTGCGTTTGCCGCCCCACAGGTCCACCACCAGCTCCCCGTGATGGAACAGCGCCACCGACGCGCCACCGTCGGTCTTGTCGATCTGGCTGGCGAAGGTATCGGCGACGCGTCCGAAGCGTTCGTGGGCGTACCCGTGAATCATCCTCTGCTCCTCCGTGGTGATCCTGGCTTACCGCGTCGGAGGCCCGGTGGTCGCATCGGAGGGCAGAATCGTTCAGGTGCGCCGGAGGTCACGGCGGCGTGCTAGGAGAATGCCATGGCACGACCACTCGCCACTGCGACGGGCGCCGAGGTGGGCATCGTCAGCGTCGACGCCGACGCGCTGGCGGCGTTCTACTGCACCGGGATGGGCTTCACCGTCGAGCGCCGGCTGGAGTTTCCCCAGGGCGTGGTGCTGCGGATGGTCAGCGGTGCGGCGCGCTGCAAGATCTTCCAGCCCGCCGGCGGCGCGGTGGTTCCCCCACCCGCTCCAGTGTGGCATCACGGCGCCGGGATGGCCTACGCCGCGTTGCACGTCACCGACGCCGGCGCGCTCGTGGACCATGCCGTGGCTGCCGGCGCCGAGGTGATCACGCCCGTGCAATCCCACCGGCCGGGGGCGCGTTTCGCGATGATCCGTGATCCGCAGGGAAACGTCTGGGAGATCCTCGAAGAGGACGATCCGGCACCGCGATGACCCCCACCGGGCGTGCGGTCAGCGCCCGGTGAAGTCGGGGCGGCGGTTGTCCCGCGCGGCCTGACCGGCCTCCCGGAAGTCGTCGCTGCGGCTGGACAGCTCCATCGCCAGTGCCTCGTCGGCCAGGTGCCGGGTCATGTCCACGCTGAGCCCTCGGTGGATCAGCGCCTTGGCCAGACCCACCGCCACGGACGCCGTGGTCCCCACCCGAGCGACGAGGTCGGCGGACGCTCCGGCCAGGTCCTCGGCGGGCACGGCGGCGTGGATCATGCCCCAGGCCGCGGCGTCGGCGCCGCTGACCCGCCGCCCGAGCATCAGCACGTCCTTGGCCCGGGCCACGCCGATGAGTCGCGGCAGCAGCCACGACAGGGCGCTGTCGGGCGTGAACCCCATCCCGGTGAACGGCGAGATGAACTTGGCGTCTTCTGCGGCGATCGTGAAGTCGGCGGCCAGGGCGATGGCCATGCCGAGCCCCGAGGCCGCCCCCTGCACGCTGCACACGATGGGGATCTGGGCGTCCACGAGGGCGGGCATCAGCCGCCCGACGTGCCAGCGCATCCGCCGCTGGATGGCGCCGGTGCGCGGCGGCGGGCCACCGCCGCGCAGCGATAGGTCGAACCCCGTACAGAAGTCACGACCGGCGGCCGTGAGGTGCAGGACGCGCGTGCTGTCGTCGGCGGTCGCCGCGTCGACGACGTCGGTCAGGGCCAGGACCATGTCGTCGGTCAGCGCGTTGCGTCGCTCGGCGCGGTCGAACAGCACGGTGACGACGCCGTCGGCCACCGTGACGACCAGCCCGTCGACCACTGGTGGGTACGGTTTGATGGGACTCATCGCCGCCAACCTATGCCGCAGCCGGGTCGGCGGGCAGGACGGTGGGGGGCAGCGGGTGGCGAAACAGCTCGGCGGCGTTCATGCTGCACATCCGCCGCAGCTCGGCGGCGGGGATGTGCCCCCAGTACCGCTCGATCACGTCCTGGGTGTCGGGCCAGGTTCCGTCGCCGTGGGGGTAGTCGGTCTCCAGCATGATGCGCTCGACGCCGATGCGGTCGCGCAGCTCGATGGTGCTCGGATCGTCCAGCGTGCAGAACCAGAAGTTGCGGCGCAGCACGTCTGCCGGGCGGATGCCCCAGCCGGCGATGCCGTAGCCGCTGCGGTCGATGATGTTGTCCAGCCGGTCGAGCAGCATCGGCACCCAGCCGATCCCGCCTTCACTCATCGCGATCTTGACGGTGGGGAAGCGGACGGCGATGCCCGACCACAACCACTCGGCGCATGCCGCCAGGGAGAGCTGACCGAACAGCGTGGCGCCCAATTGCAGCGCGGGCGCGCCCGGCGGCGACGGATAGCCGCCCGAGGACCCGACGTGGACGGAGATGATCGTGTCGGTCTCGACGCACGCCTCGATGATCGGATCCCAGTGGTCGGCGTCGAACAGCGAGGGGAAGCCGATGAGGTGCGGGCGCTCGGGCAGGGTGACGGTCTTGAAGCCGCGGGCGGCATTGCGGCGGACCTCGGCGGCGCCGGCCCTGACTGTCGGCAAGGTGGGTGATCCCGAGGGGGATGAACCGCTCGGGGTACACCGTCGCCCACTCATCGTGGAACCAGTCGTTCCAGGCGCGCATCGTTGCCAGCCCCAGCCCGGCGTCGCTGCAGGCCGAGAACACCCGGCCGGCGAACCCAGTGATCATCGACGGGAAGTTGACCGCCGCCCACACCCCGGCGATGTCCATGTCGGCCACCCGGTGGTGCGGGTCGTAACAACCCGGGCGCATCTGGTCGAAGCGGAACGGCTCGAGGCGGACGGTCTCCGGGCGCCGTCCGGCGACGGCGTTCATGCCCACCTGGCTGAACCGATGGCCGTCGAACTCCCACACCTCGTGACCGGCCTCGTCGACCACCACCCGCGGGGCGCGATCCTGCAGCGCTGCGGGCAGGCGACCCGTGAAGGTGTGCGCCGGCTCGCAGAGGTGGTCATCGACGGAGATGACCGTGTAGCGCACGGCCCGAGGTGACGGCTCGGGGAGGAACAGTTCGGGGTCGAGGGTGGTCACGACTCAGGCGTCGATCAGGTCGAACTGGACGTGGGCCTCCTTGACCCCGAACACGAACGAGTTGGCCATCTCCACCGGGGCCGTCCCCGGCGTGATCCGCATCCCGGACACCCGCTTGAGCAGCTCGTCGAAGAACGTACGGATCTCCAGCCGAGCCAGCGACGTGCCCAGGCAGAAGTGCGTCCCGAAGCCGAAGGCGATGTGCTGGTTCGGGGTACGGGTGATGTCGAACGCCTCCGGGTTGGTGAAGTGGGCCTCGTCACGGTTGGCGGATCCGTACATCAGCACCACCTGCTGGCCGGCGCGGATGGTGGTGCCGTGCAGGTCGTAGTCCTCCAGCGCCACCCGGCACATGTTGTGCACCGGGGTGACGAAGCGGATGAACTCCTCCACCGCGGTCGTGAGGTCGGCGCCGGCTTTCAACCTCTCCCACTGCTCGGGGAAGCGGATCAGGTTCCAGATGGTCCGGGCGATCACCGTGCGGGTGGTCTCGGCGCCACCGTCGAGCAGCAGCAGGCAATCGCTGATCACGTCGTCCAGGGTGATCGGCACGCCGTCGATGTCGGCGGTGGTCCACATGCTCATCACGTCGTGAGCCGGGCACCCCTTGCGCTGCTCGTACAACTCGGTGCAGGCGCCGACGAACTCGAACACGGCAACGACACCCTCGTCGTTCGCGTACCGCGGGCCGCCACCGAGGGCGATGGTCGTCTCCGACCACCTCGCCAGGTCCCGCCAGCGCTCCTCACCGAAGCCCAGCAGGCGGCCGATCATCTTGGCGGGCAGCGGTGACGCCAGGTCGCTGATCACCTCGACCTCGCCACCCTTGGCGACCATCGCATCCATCAGCTCGACCACCACGTCGTGGACGTGGTCGGCCCATTCGTTCATCGCCTTCGGGGTGAACCAGCGGGCGACGAGGGCCCGGCGCTTGGCGTGCAATGGATCGTCGAAGCCGATGATCGACGGATCGGCGGGCAGGTTCGGGCGGTAGCCACCCTTGGTCTGGTCGGCGTTGGAGAACACATCCTTGCGCCGCTCGATCTCGACGATGTCGTCGTAGCGGAAGATGCCCCACAGCTCGTTGGTGTCGTCCCAGTGAACAGGGGAGTTGGCGCGCATCCACTGGTAGGTCTCGTACGTCCCGTCGACGTACATGGCGCCGTCGAGCAGGTCGAGCGAGCCCCCGGCTTCGAGGTGGGCGAGCCGGGATCTGGCGGCCTCGGACAACGAGGAACGATCAGCAGTGGCGTCCATGAGGGGACGGTAGCAGCGAGCCTCGTATGCCAGCATGGTCGGATGCGCAGTGGACATCGCCTGGTGCTCGGACTCGTGCTCGTCGCCTCGGCAGGCCCGGCGCGGGCGGCGGGCGCCACCGTTCCGCCGTCGTCGGAGGCGCCGGTCTCGCCAGCGCCGGCGACGCCGAGCGCCGGTTGCTCGGCGGCCCCGGGCGCCGCCGACCGCGACGTGCCACTGACGGTCGGTGACACGGCGGGTCGGTACCTGCTCCACGTCCCGCCGGGCAAGCAGGGGCCGCTGCCGGTCGTGATCAGCATGCACGGGTACAGCTCGTCGGTCGAGGTCCAGGTGCAGCTGACCGGGCTCGGCCCGTTCGGCGACACCGCCGGCTTCGTGACCGTCACCCCGCAGATCACCCGTGACGTACCGCGCTGGGTCCTGACACCACGTGGCCCGGACGTGGCGTTCGTCGGTGCTGTGCTCGACGATGTCGCGGCCACCACGTGCGTGGACACCTCGCGCGTCTACGTCGTGGGCATGTCCAACGGGGCGATGATGACATCCCGGCTGGCCTGTGATCTCAGCGACCGGGTGGCAGCGTTCGCCATGGTGACCGGCCTGCTCGACCCGCCGGAGTGCACACCGGGACGGCCGGTGCCGGTGCTGGCCATCCATGGCACGGCGGATCCCTTCGTGCCCTACGACGGAGGGGTCGGGCCGGGCGTGGCCCTGCTGCCCAGCGCCGACGGCAGCGGTCCGATCGGCACCGTGCCCGACGCAGTGTTGCCACCAGAGATGCTCACCACCGTGCCGCAGCGCATCGCTGCCTGGGCGGCGCGTGACGGCTGCGACGCCACCGTCACCCCGGACCCGGTCAGCGACGACGTGGACGAGTTCGACTACACCTGCCCGGCCGGCGTCGACGTGCAACTGTGGCGCGTGGACGGTGGCGGGCACACCTGGCCGGGGAGCCAGTTCCTCGTCGCCGTGTCGAAGATGGTCGGCCCCACCACCATGTCCGTGTCCGCCAACGACGTGATCTGGGCGTTCTTCCAGCGCTTCACCGTCCCCGGTTCATGACCGCGCCGGTCGACAGGTCGTTTCGCCCCGACATCGAGGGCCTGCGGGCGATCGCGGTCGCGGGGGGTCCTGCTGTATCACGCCCGCCTGGCGGGGTTCACCGGTGGCTACGTCGGCGTCGACGTGTTCTTCGTCGTCTCCGGGTTCCTGATCACCCGCCTGCTGCTGAACGAGCAGGTGCGCACCGGCCGGGTGTCGCTCGGCGCATTCTGGGCCCGGCGGGTCCGCCGCCTGCTCCCGGCGTCGCTGCTGGTCATCGCAGCAACCGTGATCGCCGCCCATTGGCTGATCGATCCGCTGGCCCAGAAGGACCTGGCCTTCGACGCCACTTGGTCATCGCTGTTCTCGATGAACATCGCCCTGACCCATCGCGGTTGGGACTACCTGCGCGCCGGTCTGGCGCCGTCGCCGTTGCGGCACTACTGGTCGCTGTCGCTGGAGGAGCAGTTCTACGTGGTCTGGCCGCTGGTGGTCGCCGGGCTGCTGGCCCTGCGGCGGGGCAGCCGCACCGTGCTGACCTGGGTGGTCGGCGCCGGCTGGGTGATCTCCCTCGTCGCCTGCGGCGTGCTGACGTCCTCGCACGGCACCTTCGCCTACTACATGCTTCCCACCCGCGCCTGGGAGCTGCTGACCGGCGCCGCGCTGGCGCTGTCGGCCGGCGCGCTGGCCCGCGTCCCCGCCACGTTGCGGGCCAGTCTGGGATGGATCGGTCTGGGCGGGATCGTGGCCAGCGCGCTGTGGTTCACCGACCTCACCCGGTTCCCCGGTTGGGCTGCGCTCCTGCCGGTGGCTGGGACCGCGGCGGTCATCGCCGCAGGGGGTCGGGCGACACCCGACGGCCCGGTCCTGCTGCTGGCCTGGGCGCCGCTGCAGTGGGTGGGTGAGCGCAGTTACGCCATCTACCTGTGGCACTGGCCGGCGCTGGTGATGATCGAGGCCAAGTACGGCCCACTGTCGTGGTGGGTCCGCCTGGCCATCCTGGTCGGGGCCGTCGCCGTGTCGGCGCTGTCGTTCGCCCTCGTGGAGAACCCGGTGCGGTACTCGGCGAGGTTGCAGTCGTCGTCGCCGCGCAGCTACGCCGCGGGAGCGTGGATGATCGTCGGTGCGATCGCCGTGATCCTGACCGGGGCGCAGACCCGCCAGTCGTTGCAGACCAGTGATGTGGTGGTCCCCGTGGTGCTGGCCACGCTGCCCGACAGAGGGACCGTCCTGCCCGGGACGGATCCGCTGCCGGTCGGCTCGGCGCCGCCGGGTACCTCGCTGGGGGACACGACGCTGTCCGGCGCGAGCACTCCGGGGTCGGATGCCCAGATCGCGCCGCCCGGATCAGGATCTCCCATCGGCCCAGCTGGCACGGCGGACAGCATCGTCACCGCCCCGACACCGTTCGAGACCATCCCGCTCGGTGGGACGCTTCCAACGGCGGCCCCGCCCGGCACCGGCACGCCTGGGGTCGGCAACGCCGCCTTGCTCGGCGAGCTGGACGCGCTGATCGCCGCCAACCGTCAACTGCTCGCCGCCTCGGCCGACACCACCAAGGTGCCGGCGAACCTGAATCCCAGCCTGCGCCAGGTGCGCGGTGACAAGCCGGCGATCTACGACAACGGCTGCATCCTTGATCCCGGTCAGGCGGTACCCAAGGATTGCGTGTTCGGCAAGGCCGACGGCGCCATCACCATCGTGCTGTACGGAGACTCGCACGCTGCCCAATGGTTCCCGGCGATGCGCACGATCGCCGACAAGCAGGGCTGGCGACTGGTCGTGATGACCAAGAAGCGCTGCCCCTCGGCGGCCATCCCCACCGTGGAGATGCAGAAGGAGTGCTTCACCTGGCGGGACAACGTGGTGAAGCGGATCGGCGAGCTGAAGCCGGACTTGGTGATGATGTCGGGGTACCGCTACCGGGCGGCGGGCTGGGCCGGGAGCACGTCGCCGGACAAGGCCTGGGCCCGAGGGTTGAACGACACCCTCACGGCGATGCGCCCGCTGACCAAGCAGGTGCTGGTGCTGGGCGACACGCCGACACCCGTCGACGACATCCCGTCCTGCTTGGCCGGCAACGTGCGATCCGTGAACCGCTGCGTGATGACGCGCCAGCAGGCCATCCGCCCCGGGCGATTGGCTGCCGAGAGCAAGGTCGCCGCGAGCCACGACGCGGTGTTCATCCCCACGAGTGACTGGCTGTGCGCCCCGAAACGGTGCCCAGTCATCATCGGCAACATCCTCGGCTACCGCGATGACAGCCACATCACCTCGGCGGCGGCGGCGCTGCTGTCCCCGTATCTGGAACTGGCGGTCCGAGCCACGCTGAGCGCCTGACGGGCACCTGCTGGCCGATCGGGCAGGGCTAACGTGTCCGCCCGAAGGAGGCTCACCATGCCACAGAAGGTCCGGGGCGTGATCGCCCACGCGAAAGGCGCGCCCGTCAGCATCGAAACCGTCGTCATCCCTGACCCCGGCCCGGGCGAGGCCGTGGTCGTCGTGCAGGCGTGCGGCGTGTGCCACACCGATCTGCACTACCGCGAGGGCGGGATCAACGACGACTTCCCGTTCCTGCTGGGTCACGAGGCTGCCGGCGTGGTGGAGGCCGTCGGCGACGGAGTGACGAACGTGGCGCCCGGTGATTTCGTCATCCTCAACTGGCGGGCGGTGTGCGGCACCTGCCGCAGCTGCCTGCGCGGCCGGCCGTGGTACTGCTTCAGCACGTTCAACGCCACCCAGAAGATGACCCTGGAGGACGGCACCGTGCTGTCTCCGGCGCTGGGCATCGGCGCCTTCGCCGACAAGACGCTGGTGGCGGCCGGGCAGTGCACCAAGGTGGATCCCACCGCGCCCGCGGCGACCGCCGGGCTGCTCGGCTGCGGTGTCATGGCCGGGATCGGGGCGGCGATCAACACCGGCGGCGTCACCCGCGGCGACTCCGTGGCCGTGTTCGGCTGCGGTGGTGTCGGTGATGCGGCCATCGCCGGCGCCCGTCTGGCCGGGGCGCGCACCATCGTCGCCGTCGATGTTGACGATCGCAAGCTGGCATGGGCCAAGGAGTTCGGGGCTACGCACGTTGTCAACGCCGGAACCGCCGACGCGGTCGAGTACATCAAGTCGGTCACCGACGGCAACGGCGCCGACGTGTGCATCGAGGCCGTCGGGAATCCCGCGGTGTACCGCCAGGCGTTCGAGGCCCGGGACCTGGCCGGCACGGTGGTGCTGGTCGGCGTGCCCCGCCCGGACATGACGCTGGAGCTGCCCTTCATCGAGGTCTTCGGCAGGGGTGGATCGTTGAAGAGCAGCTGGTACGGCGACTGCCTGCCGTCGCGTGACTTCCCGATGCTCATCGACCTGTTCCAGCAGGGACGGCTGCCGCTGGACAAGTTCGTCTCCGAGACGATCGGCCTCGACGGGGTCGAGGAGGCGTTCCACAAGATGGAGCGTGGCGAAGTCCTGCGCAGCGTCGTGGTGCTGTGACCGTCGAGCTCGTCACCACCGACGGGATCTTCGCCCTCGACGGGGGGGAGTGGCAGGTCACCAACAACGTCTGGCTGGTCGGCGACGACCGCGAGGTGATCGTCTTCGACGCAGCCCACGACCACCTGCCCATTGTTGACGCGGTCAACGGCCGGCGGGTGCGGGCCATCGTGTTGACCCACGGCCACAACGACCACATCAACGCCGCCGTGCCGCTGCGTGACGCGGTCGACGCCCCCATCCTGCTGCACCCGGCCGACCGCATGCTGTGGGACGCCGTGTGGGTGGGCCACTCACCTGACGGCGAGGTCCGGCCCGGCGCCGCCCTCAGCGTCGGCGGCCACGAGTTGGGCATCCTGCACACACCGGGCCACTCGCCAGGGTGCTGCTGCTTCCACGATGCCACCGACGGCGTGGTGTTCAGCGGCGACACGCTGTTCTGCGGCGGGCCGGGCGCCACCGGGCGCAGCTTCAGCGACGAACCGACGATCCTGCGCTCGATCCGTGACCGCCTCCTCGCCCTGCCCGACCACACCGTGGTGCACACCGGTCACGGCGACAGCACCACGATCGGCGCCGAGCGCGCTGGCGTCCTCGAGCGCGCCGCCGCCCTCGGCCTCTCACCCACCCGCATGGGCGCGAAACCCTCGGATATCTGAAGTTCTCGCGCCCATGCGGACAGGGGAGGCACGCCCGCGGCTCGCATGGGCGCGAAACCCTCGGGTATCTGAAGTTCTCGCGCCCATGCGGACAGGGGAGGCACGGCCGCGGCTCGCATGGGCGCGAAACCCTCGGATATCTGGAGTTCTCGCGCCCATGCTGGCGGGGGTGGGGGGTGGGGCGTGGGGGATGGGGCGTGGGCCGGAGCGGGGGCGAGGGTCAGGGCTTCTTGGCGCGGCTGGGGGCGACGCGCCGGGGCTCGCCGGCCATCTTCGGGTACACCGGTGGCCAGGGGGCATCCACCAGGCCGGCGGCCTGATCGGCGCGGACCATCTCCAGCAGCGGGTCGAGCGACTGTGGCTCGTCATCGATGGTGGCCCACGGGTCGCCGTGCGCCGCCAGGCGCTGCGGCACCGACACGATGGTGAGCTCGGTGGGCACGATGGCGGCCAGATCCGCCCACTCGAACGGGCACGACACCGGCGCCCACGGATGGGCCCGAACCGACCACGGCGAGAACACGGTCTTGTGCGGCGCGTTCTGGTTGAAGTCGATGAAGATGCGCGCCCCGCGTTCCTCCTTCCACCACGACGCCGTCACCAGGTCGGGGCGGCGGCGCTCCAGTTCCCTGGCGACGGCCACCGCCGCGGCGCGCACCTGGATCGAGTCGAATCCCGGGGCCAGGCGCACGTAGACGTGCAGGCCACGGTTGCCGGTGGTCTTGATGAACGAGCGGATGCCGCGCTCGTCGAACAGCGTCTTGGTGAGCGCAGCGGTCTCCTGGGCCATGGCAAAGGTGGTTCCGGGGCCGGGATCGAGGTCGATGCGCAACTCGTCGCACCACTGCGGGGTGGCGGCGCGGTACGGCCAGGAGTGGAACCCCAGGCATCCGAGGTTGACGGCCCAGACGAGATGCGCCAGGTCGGCGATGACCAGGGCGTCGGAGGTGGTGCCGTTCGGTGTGCTGACCACGGTGGTCTGCAGCCAGTCGGGAGCGTGCTCACCGACCCGCTTCTGGAAGAACGAGCTCCCGCTCGCCCCGTTCGGGAAGCGCTGCATCAGCACCGGGCGCCCACCCATCTGGCGCATCACCGCCTCACCAGCGGCGAGGTAGTAGTGCACCAGGTCGAGCTTGGTCTCGGCGCGCTGGTCGAAGAAGACCTTGTGTGGGCTGGAGATCACCAACTCCCGCCCGGCGACCTCGACGGTCACGGTCTCCTTGGTTGCACCCACGGCGGCGACCATATCCCGGGTAGCTTCGCGGCAGTGACCATCACCATCGTGCCCGGTCTCGCGCCGGGGACCGCCGTGACCGCATGGAGCGCAACCGTGCCGAGCGTGGAGACGTGGTGACTGCGCCATGACCACGGCCGTCGACTTCGTCGAGCTGCGCGTCGTGCGCGTCCCGTTGCGCCAGCCGTTCGCCAACGCCGTCCACGTCACCACCGACAAGGTGGCCGTCCTGGTCACCGTCGGCCACGAGGGGATCGAAGGCTACGGCGAGGGGGTGATGGAGCCGCTGCCGTGGTTCCGTGAGGAGACCGTCGACGGCGCGCTCACCGTGCTGGGCGAGGCCCTGGTGCCGGACCTGTTGCGCCACGGCTGCGCCGATCCGGCGGCGCTGGCCGACCGCTGGACGTTCGTGCGCGGCAACCCGATGGCCAAGGCAGCGCTGGAGATGGCGGTCTGGGATCTGCGTGCTCGCCAGCAGGGTGTGCCGCTGTGGCAGGCGCTGGGCGGCGACGGCCAGCCCGTGCCGGTGGGCGCCGCACTGGGGCTTGCCGACGGGGAGGAGGCATTGATCGAGACCGTCGCCCAGCACGTCGAGCAGGGCTACCGGCGCATCAAGGTCAAGGTGCGCCCGGGCCGGGAGCAGGACATCGTCACTGCGGTGCGCGACGCGTTCCCCGACGTGGCCCTCAGCGTGGACGCCAACTGCGCCTACACCCTGGCCGACACCACCATGCTGGCCGCGCTCGACCGCTTCGGGCTCGACTACATCGAGCAGCCGTTGCACTGGGACGACCTGATCGACCATGCCGTCCTGGCGGCTCAACTGGACACGCCGATCTGCCTGGACGAGTCGTTGAACAGCCCCGAGCGGGTGACCGCTGCGCTGGAGGTGGGCGCCTGCTCGGTGGTGAACATCAAGGCCGGGCGCCTCGGCGGGCTGGCCGCCGTGCAGCGCGCCGCCGAAGCATGCCGTCGTGTCGGCGTGCCGATGTGGTGCGGGGGGATGCTGGAGCTGGGCATCGGCCGGGCGCACAACATCCATCTGGCCACCCTGGCCGGCTTCGATCTGCCCGGCGACACCGCCTCGGCCAGCCGGACCTACACCCGTGACATCGTCAACGAGCCGCTGGAAGCAACCGCCGGGCTGATGGCCGTGCCGCCCGGACCGGGGATCGGCGTCACGGTGGATCGCTCGTTCCTGGACGCGGTCACCGTCACCCGCCACCGGCACACAGGAGCAAGCAGATGAACACCTTCGACCAGTACGCCGCGGCGGATGATCGATATGAGCAGATGCCCTACCGGCGTGTCGGGCGCAGCGGGCTCAAGCTGCCCGCCGTGTCGCTGGGCTTCTGGCACAACTTCGGCGACGACGCACCGGTCAGCCGCCAGCGCCAGATCATGCGCCGGGCGTTCGACCTGGGGATCACCCACTTCGACCTGGCCAACAACTACGGCCCGCCGTATGGAGCGGCGGAGATCAATGCCGGGAGGATCCTCGAGGAGGACTTCCGCCGCCACCGCGAGGAACTGGTGATCTCCACCAAGGCCGGGTGGGACATGTGGCCCGGTCCGTACGGCGACCTCGGCTCACGCAAGTACCTGCTCGACTCGCTGGAGCAGTCACTGCGCCGCCTGCGCCTCGACCACGTCGACATCTTCTACCACCACCGCTTCGACCCGGACACGCCCATGGAGGAGACCCTTGCCGCCTTGGACACGGCCGTCCGCCAGGGCAAGGCGCGCTACGTGGGGATCTCGTCGTACTCTGCCGAGCGAACCCGCCAGGCGGTGGCCATCCTGCGTGACTTGGGGACGCCGCTGCTGATCCACCAGCCGTCGTACTCGATGCTGAACCGGTGGATCGAGGCCGGCCTGCTCGACGTGCTGGGCGACGAGGGTGTGGGGTGCATCGGTTTCTCCCCGCTGGCCCAGGGCATGCTGACGGACCGCTACCTCGGCGGGATCCCTGCCGGCTCACGGGCCGCGGCAGGCACGTCGCTGTCCACCGAGCTGCTGACGGAAGCCAACCTCGGACGCATCCGCGCCCTGCACGAGATCGCCTCCGGCCGCGGCCAGTCACTGGCCCAGATGGCCATCGCCTGGACCCTGCGCAACCAGCGGGTCACGTCGTCGCTGATCGGGGCGTCCAGCGTCGCCCAGCTGGAGGACTGCGCCGCCGCGGTCGAACGGCTCGACTTCAGCGCCGACGAACTGGCAGCGATCGACCGTCACGCGGTGGAGGGTGGCATCAACCTGTGGGAGGGTCCGAGCACCGCCTGAACCCCGGCGGGGCGTCAGGGGATCAGCGGGAAGTCGTGGTCGGTCAACCAGTGGCGCCCGACGGCCTTCACCGGGGCCCAGCGTTCGACGAGTCGTTGGCCAGAGGGGTCGTCCGCGGTGACCTGGCCGAACTCCGCCGGCGTCGGGCCGATCCGGTCGGCATGGGCGCGCAGCTTGCCGGTGTCGAAGCCGAAGACCTCGGCCGCGGCCAGCCCCACCATCCGCCGGGTCTCGTCGATGGGGATGTCGTGGAACGTGCGCGTCAGCCAGGCCCGCGTGGTGGGCCAGGTGCCCTCGGGGTGCGGGAAGTCGTTGCCCCACATGATGTTGTCGATGCCGATCTCGTAGCGCATCCCCAGCTCGCGCCGTTTGGTGTTCGACGCCCCGATGAAGCAGTTGCGGTCGATGATCTCCGAGGGCAGCATCGTCACGTCGTCGCCGAAGGGCCTGGCGCCCATCTTCTCGGCGCCCTTCTGGCCCATGAACAGCCGGTCCCAGAACCACATCATCGACGGCAGCCACCAGCAGCCGGCCTCGGCAACGCCGAAGCGCAACCCGGGGAAGCGCTCGAAGACCCCGGACCACAGCATGTGCCACAACGGCCGGGCTGGCCACCACACCACTTCGCTGACGTAGATCCCGAGGTGGTTGCCGAACTCCTCGCGCGGCGCCGGGCCGCTGTGGGTCACCACAGGCATCTGCAGGTCCTGGCACAGCGCCCACACCGGGTCGTAGCACCGGTCATGGTACGGCGCCTGGTTCACCCACATCGCCGGGATCATCACCGCGCCGAGCCCGGCCTCCTTCGAGCGGCGGATCTCGGCCAGCACCTGGTCCAGTTCGGCGGTGATGGGCACCAGCGCCACGCCGCATCGCCGCTCCGGGCTGCTCTGGCACAGCTCGGCTAGCCAGCGGTTGTGCGCCGCGGCGCCGGCCAGACCTAGCTCCGGGTCCATGTCACCGCTCATCCCCAACCCGGCGCCGAAGGGCACGCAGGTGCGGCTCTCCACCGCGTCGGCGTCGGGGAACACGACCTCGCCGGCGACGCCGTCGCCGTCGAGCTCCAGGTCACGGCGAGCGGCGTCCCACCCGCCGTTGAGCGCTTCGTCGTGCTCCTCGAACCAGTTCTTGGCGAACTGCTCGTTGCGCACACCGAGCTTGGTGATGGCCTCCAGCTGCAGGTAGCGCTCGCTCATGAACTGCTCGAATGCCTCGTGGTAGGCCGATGCCAAGTATGGCTTGTACCACTCGGTGGGCAGCCCGGCGTGGCTGTCCGCCGATACCACGATGTAGGGGGACAGGTCGGTGTGTTCGACGCTCATCGTCGTCTCCTCAGCCCGGCACCGGGCGCAGGTAGTCGGGGTTGGAACGGGTTCGGATGGAGGCCGCCCGGGCGTCGAGCTGCTGGTCGCTGCGCTCGCTGGGCGGGTGGATCCAGAACTGATCGGCCAGGATCGCCTCGTAGACCTGCTCGGCGACCTCGGCGGGGTCGGTGTAGTTCGGCTCGATCCCGGCGGCGCGCATCTGCGCCTCCAGCGCCTCCACCGTGGTGTACGGGGTCTGGCGCGGGCGCTGCTTGGCGAACTCGTCCAGCCGCGACCGCCATGACTCGAACAACCCGGTGCGCATCATGTGCGGGCCGGGGAGCAAGAGCGACACGCCGATCGGCGCCCCGACTTCTTGTAGCTGCCCGTAGAGGCACTCGCTGATCGTCACCACCGCTGCTTTGGTGGCCGAGTACTGCGGGGTCGACGGCAGCGGCGAGATGGCCCCGTTGCCCGACGAGGTGTTGACCACGTGGCCCTCCTCGCCCTGGGCCAGCATCACCGGCACGAAGCTGTTGATGCCGTGGACCACACCCATCACGTTCACGGCGATGGCCCACTTCCAGTCGTTGAGCTCGTGCTCCCACATCCGGCCCTCGGCCCCGGCGCCGATCCCGGCGTTGTTGCACAACACGTGGACGCCGCCGAAGGCTTCGATGGTCCGGTCACGCAGGGCGTCCACCGACGCCGGGTCGGCCACGTTGGTGACCACCCCGATGACCTCGAGGCCTTCGCCGCGCAGTTCCGCCTCGGCGGCAGCCAGCGGGTCGGCCTGGACGTCGGCCAGGACCACCTGCATCCCCGCCCGGCCGAAGCGCCTGCCCAACTCCTTGCCCAGCCCACCGCTGCCCCCGGTGACGACGGCGACCTTGCCGGTGACGCCGCGCATCAGGCGCTGGCTCCGTACCCGGCGAGTGCCGGGCACTTCTCGGCGTACTTGGGGATCTCTCCGGGGATCAGCGGGCGGTCGACGTCACCGGCCAGCGGTCCGATCCGATCGGCCGCCGGCCGTAGGGCGTCGACGTCGAAACCGAACAGCCCGGCGGCGTTCAGCCCCACCATCTTGGCCACCTCGTGGCGCGGCACCCCGGCGAAGGCAACCCGCAGGGCCTCCAGCGTGAACGGGGTCGAGGCCTCCTTGTGTGGATAGTCGCTGCCCCACATGATCTTGTCCACGCCCACCTGATCGCGGATCTGGACCTCGGCCTGGCGGATGAAGCTGGCGCCCACGTGGCACTGCCGGGCGAAGTACTCACTGGGTTGGCGCGGCAGGCCGGCCATCACCTGGCTGCCCCACACGTACTCCTGGGAGCCGACCGCGGTGCGCATCCGCTCAAAGAAGTAGTCGAGCCTGGCCAGCTCGGCGGGGATCCAGGCGGTGCCCTGCTCGGTGAACACCGCCTGCAGGTCGGGGTGGCGCTCCAACCCGCCCGACAGGATCAGGTGGGCAAGGTTGCGATGCGACCACCACGTGACCTCCAGCAGGAACGCCACCGGACCGATCGGGGTCTCGGCCATCGGCGGGTTGAACCCGCCGCCGTGGAGGTGCAGGGGCATGCCCAACTCGGCGCACACTGCGAACAGCGGCTCGTAGTAGTCGCCGTCGTGGAGGGGCGGCAGGCCCGAGCCGGGTGGGGTGCCGGGCATCAGCACGCCGCCGGTCAGACCGTTGTCTCGGGCCCAGCGGATCTCGCCAACGGCCGAGGGGATGTCGTGCACCATGATCTGGCAGATGCCCGCCCGACGTCCGGGTGTGGCCGCGCAGAAGTCGGCGAGCCAGCGGTTGTGGGCGCGCAGGCCGGCCCACCGGCGTTCGACGTCACCGGCGGTGGGGGCCGGGGGCTGGAACGTCAGCGACGCCTTGGGGAAGAACGGGGGGATCGTGTTCGGGTACACGACCTCGGCGACGATGCCCTCGCTCTCGAGGTCGGCCAGGCGCCGGTCGGAGTCCCAGTTGCGCGAACCGTCGGGACCGGTGAGGTCCTCGTACGGGATCACGTAGCTGGACGCCCACGCGTCGAAGTCGTCGCGGTACCGCGACTCCAGGTACGGGCGGTACTCGTGGAGTTGGGCGCCGCCATGGCAATCGGAAGAGATCACCAGATACCGGTCATCGTCGTGCATGGCGCCCCCTCGGCCAGGATTCGGACTCACACTGCAACCTACCGTGGCGCTCGGCGGTCGGCAGGGTCGAACCGTCCGGCTGGCAGACTCTCCCGATGTCCGCCGGCCAGATCGCCCTTGTCGTCGTGATCCTCACGGCGTCGGCGGTGCTCTCGGCGGTCGCCGGGTTCGGGTTCGGGCTGATGTCGGTCCCGCTGATGGCGATGACGGTCACTGTCCGCCAGGCGGTGGTCCTCAGCACGATGATGGGCTTCGGCGTCACCTGCGTGCAGGCCTGGCAATGGCGGCGCTTCGCAGTCCGCCCGATCGTCGCCCGGGTCAGCGTGCCCGCCTACCTCGGCATGCCGCTCGGGTTGTGGCTGTTCGTCCACGTCGACGCCCGCTGGCTGAAGCTGGCTCTGGGCGTGGCCATCCTGGTGGCGGTCGGGCTGCTCCTCGTCCGCATCGACTTGCGCCGCAGTGGGCCACGCCTCGACGTCACGGCCGGTTTCCTGTCCGGCGTGCTGAACACGTCGCTGTCCACCAACGGTCCGCCGCTGGTCTTCTTGCTCCAGGCCAGGCGGCTCGAACCGGATCCGTTCCGTGGCACCCTGTCGGTGATCTTCGTGATCAGCAGCGTGGCCGGGCTGACGTTGTTCGCCGCTCGCGGATACGTCACGGGATCCACGTTGGTCACCGTCGCGGCAACGCTGCCGGCCGTGCTGGCCGGACTGTACGCGGGCGGGCGGATCCGGCCGCGGGTGGACGCTGCCCGTTTTCGCATCCTGGTCCTGGTACTGCTGGGCGCGGCCGGCATCATGTCGATCGCCACCGCCTGACGGCCGGCTCGGCGTGGCAGGCTGAGGCGATGTTCGCCGCCGCCTGCGTGATCACCGCCGTGCTCGCCCTGACCAACTGGTGGTCGCGGGCGGTGAACCACCGGGGCGCCGAGCAGATCACCAAACCGGCGACGACGGTTGGCGCCATCGCCATCGCCGTGACCGCCGGGGCGCCGGCTGGGCCAACCACCGCCGCCGTTGGCGCCCTGGCCCTGTGCCTCGTCGGCGATGTCGCCCTGCTCCCGGCCATCGACCGGTTCATCACCGGCCTGGCCGCCTTCCTCGCCGGGCACGTCGCCTTCGGGGTGATGTTCGCCATGGTGGGACTCGCCAGTCTTCGCCTCGGCGGGTTGGGGCTGCTGGTGTGCGCGCTCGTGGGCGCGGTGACCGCGGTGCCGATTCTGCGTGGCGCCGAGCGACACGGTCTGCGCCGGCCCGTCACCGCCTATCTCATGGTGATCTCGGCGATGGTGGTCCTGGGTTGGTCCACGGGGAACTGGCTGTTCGTCGGCGGCTCGACCGCGTTCATCGTCAGCGACGCGATCCTCGGCTGGGGTCGCTTCGTGCGTGACCACCGCTGGACGTCCGTGGCAGTGATGGTGACGTACCATCTGGCCGTCGTCGCCCTGGCTGCCGGCTTGCGGCTGGTCTGACGGAACGCCGTCAGCGTCCGAACATCGCCATCCACTGCTCGGCCGAGTTCGGCCGGTACACGTAGTTGGACGCACGGATCGCGTCGATGGTGGCGCTGGAGGGCGCCGAGTAGCGGTGCCCGGGGAACACGATGGTGCCGTCGGGCATCGCCGCCAGGCGCTGCAGGCTGTGGTACATCTCCTCGGCGTCGCTGCCAGGCAGGTCGGTGCGCCCGCACCCGTCGAGGAACAACGTGTCGCCGCTGACCAGCCGCCCGTCCACATGGAAGCACTGGCTGCCGGGGGTGTGCCCGGGGGTGTGGACCAGGGTGATCTCGACGTCGCCGACACGGACCACGTCACCGCCGCGATGCAGGGCCAGTTGGTCCCGACCGAGCCCGGTGGTCTTGCCGATCCACTCGGCCTCGTCGGCCTGGACGTGGATCGGGCAGCTGCATCGTTCGAGCAGCGCGCTCACGCCCTCGATCGAGTAGCCCATCATCGACCCGCCGATGTGATCGGCGTGATAGTGGGTAGCCAGGGCGCCGACCACGGTCATCCCATCGGCCTCGACGATGTCCACGAGATCGTCGACCGCGTACGCCGGGTCGACCAGGACGCACTGACCGGTGCCACGATCCCCGATCGCGTAGGCGAAGTTCACCATCTGCTGGGCGATCGGGTCGTCGGTGGCAAAGTCTCGGCCGGACAGCAGCTGGCGGAAGTAGAAGCGATCTTCCATCACTCGTACGCTACTGAGCATGTCCGGCGAGCCTCGTTCCCGCGTCCCAGAGCGAGCTGGGCAGCTGGTGACGCTCACCGCCGGGCAGGTCATCCCGTACGGCGGGGACCGGTTCACCACCGTGCCCGAGGAACTGGCCGCCGGGTTCTGCGCCGGGGACCGGCTGGTGGTGGTGCAGGAGACCGGCCATCTGCTGCACATACCCGCCGCCGACTCGGCCGTGGCCGAGCGGGCGGTGTCCGGCGCGCTCGACGCGTTCGCCGGGCTGTCGGGCGTGACGGATCACCAGATCACCCGGTTTTTCGATCTCGCCGCGTCCCTCCTGGAGGACGACGGCGTGTTTGCCGCAGTGGCCGCGGCCAACGATGCCGACGTCGTGTCGGCGCGCCATCGGGGCCGCCCCACCGGCAGGCTCGTCCTGTCGGCGGCGATGCGCGGCGACATGATCCGCGGCCTGCGGATGTGGCGGGACAACGCCAGCCGCCGTGACGCCGAGATCGACACCGTCGAGCACGGTTCGTGGTCCGTCTCGGTGCGGCGGGCCCCGCTCGGCGTGGTGGGCTTCGTCTTCGAGGGCCGACCGAACGTGTTCGCCGATGCCTGCGGGGTGTTGCGAACGGGGAACACGGCGGTGCTGCGCATCGGCAGTGACGCGCTGTCGACGGCGCGGGCCATCGTCGCCGGGGTCATCGAGCCGGCGCTGGCCGAGGCCGGCCTGCCCCCGGGGTGCATCTCCCTGGTCGACGCCACGGCCCACGCCGCCGGGTGGGCGATGTTCAGTGACTCCCGCCTGGGTCTTGCGGTGGCCAGGGGATCCGGACCGGCGGTCGCCCAGTTGGGCGCCGTCGCCCGCCAGCACGGCGTTCCCGCCAGCCTGCACGGCACCGGGGGAGCGTGGCTCGTGGCCGCCGCCGACGCGGACTCGCAGCGATTCCGCCTGGCGGTGCAGCACTCGCTGGACCGCAAGGTCTGCAACACGCTCAACGTGTGTTGCGTGGTCGCCGAGCGTGCCGCTGACCTGGTGCCTGCCTTCGTCGAGGCCGTCAACGCCGCGGCGTCGAGCCGGGGTGCCGCTGCGGTCATCCACCACCTCGCACCGGACGACCCGCTGCTCGGTCATGAGTTCGAGTGGGACGAGGCGCCAGAGGCGGCAGTGGTGGTGGTTGCCGATCTGGTCGAGGCCGCCGACGTGTGCAACCGGTGGAGCCCACACTTCGTGGTGTCGCTGATCAGCCAGGACCCGGCCGCGCACGACCGGTTCTACGCCGGCGTCGCCGCACCGTTCGTGGGCGACGGATTCACCCGCTGGGTGGATGGGCAGTTCGCCCTCGATCAGCCGGAGCTGGGCCTGAGCAACTGGCAGCATGGCCGGCTGTTCGGTCGGGGTGGCGTGCTGTCGGGCGACGCGGTCTACACGATCCGCTTGCGAGCGACAGTCGACGATCCGCACCTGCACCGGTAGCGACCTACCTCTGCCGGCCGTGTTGGATACCGTGAGCGTCATGCGCCGCGCCATCGCCGTTGTGCTGGCCGCCAGCGCCGTGGTCGGTCCCGCTCCGGCGCGGGCATCGACTCCGCCGACGCACCCTCCTGCCGCGGCCGCCGCCCCGGCGCCGGATCGGCTGTTCCCCAACCTGGGCAGTCGGGACATCGACGTCCAGCACTACGGCGTCGATCTGACCTTCGATCAGGCGTCGCGGCGGTTGTCCGGGCGGGTGACGGTGACCGTGCTGGCCAGGATGCGCCTGGACACCATCGTGCTCGACAGTGACGGTCCGCAGATCACCGCGGTGAGCGTCGACGGGCAGTCCGCCCGGTACAGCGGTGGGGGTGGCAAGCTGCGGATCGCTCCGGCGACGGCCGTGGCCGCTGGGACCACGGTCGACGTCGCCATCGACTACTTCGTCGACACCCGGCGCATCCAGGCCATCCCCGGCGTCGGCCCCAGCTCGACGGGGTGGTTCAACTCGACGTCTGGCTCGTATGTGCTCAACGAGCCAGACGGCGGCCACCGGTGGCTGCCGTCCAACGATCACCCGTCGGACAAGGCGACGTGGACGTTCCGACTCACCGTGGGCGCTGGGCTCGCCGCGGTGGCCAACGGCACGCTCGCCTCGCACGTCACCACCCCGACCGGGGAGGTGTGGACGTGGGAACAGTCCCACCCGATGGCCACGTATCTGATCCAGCTGCTGACCGGCCACTACACGGTGTCCGACGGCGGCACCACCCCGTCGGGGGTGAGGCTGGTCAATGTCGCGGTCGAACACCGCCACGGCCGACATGGGGGTCTGCGCCAGCGAGACCAGGCGGCAGATCGAGTTCTTCGAGGGGTTGTTCGGTGCGTACCCGTTCGCCACCTACGGCATCGCCGTGACCGACAGCTTCCCCGGCCTGGCGATGGAAACCCAGGGGCGGTCCACGTTCAGCAGCGCCGACCTGACGAACTGCCAGGCCTCGGGGTTGGTCCTGTCCCACGAGCTGGCGCACCAGTGGTTCGGGGACTCGGTGACCCTCGCCGACTGGGGGGACATCTGGCTGAACGAGTCGTTCGCCACGTATGGCCAATGGCTGTGGAGCCAGCACGCCGACGGTCTGGCTCTGGAGCAGCACGCCGCGGAGTCGCTGATCCGTCGCGGGGCGACACCGACCGGTTCGCCGTCGGTGTCGGAGATGTTCGGGATCAACTCCTACGACGGTGGCGCCGTGGTGCTGCACGCGTTACGCCGGACGATCGGCGACGAGGCGTTCTTCACGGTGTTGCGCCGCTGGGTGCAGGGGAACCGGTACGGGTCAGGGCGCACCGCTGATTTCATCGCCCTGGCCGAGCAGGTCTCGGGCAGGTCGCTGGTCACCTTCTTCGACACGTGGCTCTACGCCGCCGAGGTCCCGTCGCGGTTTCCCGATCCGGTGGTCTCACCCACCAGCGAGCCGGTCCAGCAACCAGCCGCGCCAGCGAGCTGGCTGGTCCGTTCGGGACTCGGCCCGGTCGATGCTGGTCGGTAGCAGCGTCGCCGCGTTGATCCCCAGCCAGCGCAACGGCTCCGGCTCCCAGCGGGGCGATCGGTGCCCCACCCAGGGCAGCCTGGTCAGCTCGCTGTCCCTGCCCAGGATCAGGTCGCACAGCGTTCGCCCGGCGAGGTTGGTGGTGGCCAGGCCGTCACCCACGTATCCGCCGGCCCAGCCGATGCCGGTGGTCTGGTCGAGGCCGACGGAGCACCACCAGTCCCGAGTGATCCCCACGGCGCCGCCCCAGCGGTGGGTGAAGCGGACCCCGGCGAGCTGTGGGAACATCTCGACCAGGGTCTCGGCCAGGCCGGCATGGACCCGGGCGTCGTCGCCGTGGCGGTCCGACACGGAGCTGGCGAAGTGGTAGGGCGCGCCGCGCCCGCCGAAGGCCAGCCGGTTGTCGGCGGTGCGCTGGCCGTAGATGACGCTTCGCCGGCCATCGGCGAAGGTCTCCCGGCCGGCCAGTCCGATCGACGTGATCAACTCGTCGCTGAGCGGCTCGGTCGCCACCATCAGCGAGTAGACGGGAGCGATGGCGCGGCGCTCCCCGGGCAGCGTGCTAGTGAAGGCCTCGGTGGCGCGGATGACGAAGCGTGCAGACACCGAGCCGTCGTCGGTTCGCACCTGCCCGGGACCGATGTCGGTCACCCTGCTGCGTTCGAACAGCACGACGCCCTTGGCCTCGACCACCGCTGCCAGACCGCGCACCAGCTTGGCCGGATGGACGGCGGCGCAATGGGGTGTGTACATCGCCCCGCGCACGTTGCTGGCGGACACACGCGCAGTGGCGGCAGCGGCGTCGAGCCAGGTCACGTCGTCAGCGGACCAGCCCAGTTGGTGGGCGGTGTCGACGTCACTGCGCAGCCTGGCTTCCTGCGGCCCGCTGCGCGCCAGGGTGATCGCGCCGCCGTGGGCGATGTCGGCGTCGATGGCGTGAGCCTGGCAGCGGGCGACCACCTCGTCGATGGTGGCGACCATCGCCCGCTGCATCGCCAGTGCCTGGGCCAACGAGTGTGTGGCCGCCATCGACTCGATCGACATGGGGAGCAGCGCCGACAGCCACCCACCGTTGCGGCCGCTGGCGCCGTAGCCCACCGCCTGGGCCTCCACCACCACGACTCGAAGCGACGGTTCGTGTTCGGTCAGGTAGTCGGCCAGCCACAGTCCGGTGGCGCCGGCGCCGACGATGACGACGTCGGCGTGGTGCTCGCCGCGCACCGACGGGCGGGTCACCCGCGCCTCGGCCGCCTCCCACCACAGCGGGCGGACCGGGAGGCCGGTGACGGCGGCGACCGCGGCGTCGGTGCTCGGTCGTGCGCGGCCCACATCGCCTACCCTACGACCGTGGAGTCGATACCCGGTTGGTATCCGGACCCGTTCGTGAAGGACGGGATCCGCTATTGGGACGGGCGGCAGTGGACCTCTCATCGGGGGGTTCGCAAGCGCCCCGATCATCCACCGGCGCCACCGCACCCCACCCTGCCGCTGTGGGTCGGCATCGGCAGTGTCCTGGCAATCGTCATTCCCGTGGTCGTCGTGCGGGTGATGGTCCGGGTCTTCGCCAGGTACGACTGGCCGCTGCTGGTGTACATGATCCTGGCCACGGTGGTGGGGTACCTGCCCACGTTGCTGTGGTGGCGGTACGTCTCTGGTCGTGCCGGTCGCGGGGGAATGCGCGCCACCGTCGGGGTCTTCGGCCGGCGGCTCGACCTGGCGTTCGGGCCCGCGGCGTACATCGCCGCCATCATGGCCGCGGCGGTCACCTTGATGCTGGTGCGCGCCATGCGGATCCCCTACGCCGGCAACCTCGAGGGCGTCGGCGGCGGCGTCCCCGACCGGGCCTACGTGATCAGCGTCGTGGTGGCGGCCGTGCTGGCGGCGCCCATCGTCGAGGAGATCGCCTTTCGCGGCTTGATCATGCGCAGCTTCCTGGGGGTGATGCGGCCCTGGCAGGCCATTGCCCTGCAGGGACTGATCTTCGGGGCTGTCCACATCGACCCCGAGCGTGGAGCGCGCAACGTCGGGCTGGCCCTCGTGCTCGGCGGAGCGGGCATCGCCTTCGGTACGACCGCCTACCTCACCCGCCGGTTGGCCCCGTCGATCGCCGGTCATGCCATCTTCAACGGCATCGCCATGGCGGTGGTGCTGCACAACCTCGACTACTTCTGAACCGTGCCACCGACGTACCGTGACGGGCGTGAGCAGTGAACCCGACACCGTTGCATCCGTGGTCATCGAGCGTCTCGACGGGGGAGTGGTCCTGGTGCGGCTCAACCGTCCCCAGCAGCGCAACGGCATCGACCCGGACTCGGCCGAGCTCCTGACCGGCCTGTTCCGGGCGGCGAACACCGATGCCACGATGCGCGCCTTCGTGCTGACCGGCGCCGGCCGGGACTACTGCACGGGGGCTGACCTGGCCGCCGGCAAGACGCCGGACGACTTCACGACGCTCGACTACCGCTACGCCACCGACGGCTACCGGGCCCTGTTCCAGGCGTTGTGGGAGATCGAGCGGCCCGTGGTCTCGGCGGTCAACGGCACGGTGGCGGGGGCCGGGTGGATGTACGCGTTGATGGGTGATCTCGTCGTGGCCGCAGCGGGCGCCCGCTGGACGCACGTGTTCTCCCGCCGCGGCATGGTGCCCCACGCCGGCGATCCGTACTTCCTGCCGCGGATGGTGCCGTTCCACCGGCTCAACGAGATCGCCATGCTGGGCGATGCCGTCACGTCCGACCAGCTTGCCGAGTGGGGCCTGGTGAACCGGCTGGTCGGCGCCGAGCAGGTTCTGCCCACGGCCATGGAGCTCGCCGGCCGCCTGGCTGCGGGGCCGACGCGGTCGCTGGGTATGACCAAGCGCCTGTACCGCCGATCGCTGTCGTCGGACATGTCCACGGCGTTCGAGGACGAGCGCAACGCGACAGCGCTGCTGTCGACCACGGCCGACCGTCGCGAGGGGGTCGTGTCGCTGATGGAGGGCCGCCCGGCGAAGTTCATCGGCAACTGACGCCCGGCGTCAGAGCCGTCCGATCAGCGCCGGGACGTCGCCCACCGAGCGGAGCAGATCGTTGAGGTGCGTGCAGGTGTGCGTGCCGTGAAACGTGGAGCGCACCGCGCGGCGGACCTCGCCGATGGGTGTGCCCACCAGGGACCAGGCGCTGGCCGCTGCCACCGGGCATTCCACCCAGGGCAGCACCTGGGGGATGGCATCGCAGGTCGTGAGGACGAGCGAGTCACGATCGACCGTGGCGCGCACCGTGTATTCGTGGAGCACGGTCTCGGTGCCGTGGGAGTTCACGTGGCTGTCGCGGAACCAGGCGGTCACGCGGTACGGGTCGGTGTCGGCGACGTCGACCAGCCGTCGCCTGCGCATCGAGTTCGCCGGCAGGGGCGGCGTGTGGTGCCAGGCCAGCGGGTCGGGCTCCAGCGAGACATTGGGGACGCGTGGCCCAACCGTGACCGGCACGCCGTCACCGGCCAGGACCGACGTCATCATCACCCCGTCGGCACGCCACCCCGAGCAGGTATCCGGACCCGGCCCTCCGTCCCGGCCCACCTCGATCTCGCCGTTGTACAGCTGGCCGTAGCCGGCGATGAGGGCGGCGACGGGAAGCTCGTCGAGGAGCAGGGCCAGGGCGGTCGTGCCTTCGACGTCGTTGGGCAGCACGGTCCGTACGGCGTCCCGGAAGCCGCGCATCAGCCCGCGGCCCACGAGGTCCTGCGCTGCCGCCCGCTGCGGGGTGGTGACCAGTGACAGCAGCGCTCGCCCCGGCGAGCTGAGCGCGTCGATCGCCGCGTCGTCGACGACCTCGGCCGACGCGCCGCGCGTCCGCAGGTCACGCGACAGGCCGGCGAAGCGGAAGTTGTCCCCGCTGCGGATCATGTCCATCGTGCTCGTGCGGCGTACGGAGCGCTCGAACCGGGCAGGCCCGGCGGCCACCGGGCTGGTCATCGCGCTGGGCCGATGGGTGCTCATCGGAACGCCGACCTGGGTCGCTCGACTAGTTCCACCGGGATCCCGTCCGGGTCACGCAGGAAGGCGATCCACATGTCGTCGACCGGCGTTCCGTGCAAGGCGATGGTCATCGGGCCGCGGTCCAGTCGCCAGCCCGAACCGTCGAGGCGCCTGACGGCCGCGTGGGTGTCGTCGACGGCGACGGCCAGGCGGAAGATGCCGGCATGGTTGGCGACGGGGTAGTGCGTGCCGAACCCGCCCGGTCGGTCCCAGGCGTAGAGGTGGAACTCGAACGGTTCGTCGGGAAGGCGCAGCCGGGCGCGACGTCCGTCGGCGGCCTCGGGCCCGCCGACGGCGCCGGCGGAGGTGACCGCGTCGACGTCGATGATCTCGAAGCCGAGCCGGCAGTACAGGGCGAGGCTGACGTCGAGGTCGGTCACGGTGAGGCGCAGGTGGTGCAGGCGGGCCCGGCCGTCGGCGAGGCTGGGGTCGTGCGCCAACTCCAGCGTGACACCACGACGATCCACCATCGTCGCCCCGTGCTCGTCGATCGTGCCAACCACGCATCCGCTGCGTCCGAGGCGGCGAACGGCGTCGGCCACCGAGGCCACCGCGAACCCGGCGGCCTTGATCCCCACCTCGAACGGATCGACGGATGGCCAACCCACCACCGTGGGGCTGACCCACTCCTGGATCTCGATCGACGGACTCACCCGCGGCCCGCGGTGGTCGACGACGAACCGAGCCCTGCTGACGATCTCGCCGTGGAGCCCGAGCACCGCACCGTCGGACGGTTCCAGTGGCGTGCTCATGACACCGACCAGCCCGAGGGCGTCGACGAACTGGGCGGTCACCGCGTCGGCGTCGTCGCAGCAGTAGCAGATGTGCAACAGCCGGCGTGCCGGCCCGGGAGCCACCGTCATGTGGCGGTCCGCGCCTGGCGGTGCAGGCGCATCACGGTCGACTGGCTGACCGCGCCGAGCAGGGTGCCGTCCTCGGCCCACAACTGGGCGTGACCCACCCCGAACCCGCGGTGCACCTGTTGGATGTGGACGTCCAGCAGCACCCATCTGGTGGCCACCAACTCGCCGACGCGGATCGTGTTGTCCAGGCTGGTCCCACCGAAGGGATGCCCGAGCGCGTCGGCGAACCCCAGCGGCATCAGGTCACCGAGGTAGGCGAGGTCGTTCGCCGTGAACTGGTGCGTGCCCCGCCAGCATCGCAGCCAGAGGGCGGAGCGTCCGCTCCCCGGTGTGCCGTCCAGCTGGTCCAGTTGGCGGCCGTGGGCGAGGCGGATGTCGACGAAACGGCCCATGGCGTCCTCGACCGGATCGAAGAAGCGATACGGCGGGCATGCTTCGGGTGCGTCGACCGGCGTCGGGCCGGCCCACAGTCCCTCGTGCTCGAACGAGCGGGCCCCGAGGGCGGCGTGGGCCGTCAGGACTTCTGCGCCGTCGCGGGACAGCACGCAGCGCGCCTGGGTGGTGTGGCGCCCGGCGACTTCGACCGCGACGTTCAGGTCGAGCGGGGTGCGCCCGGCAGCGAAGGAGAGGTAGTGGGCCGTCGCCCACACCAACGGACGACCGGTGACCGCGGTCATCGCCGCCACCGTCGCCCCGAGGCCGGCGCCTCCCTGAAGGTGACCTGCCGGCGTGATGAGCTCCTCGGCCGGCGACCAGCGGAACTGCATCGGCTCGTCGGTCGGTTCCATCTCGAAGGCCGAATCCAGCGAGAGCATCGTCCCGGACGCTACCCCAGCCACCCCACCCGCCCGGACCCCACCCCCCGCACCCGTTTGTTCACCTGATCTCCAGCCAGGCTGGACATCACGTGAACAAACCACGGTGGTCGAGCCCCCAGCCAGACCCGGGCCCGGCCCCCCCACCACCGGGGCGGAGCTCGGTTTGTTCACGTGATCTCCAGTGGGATGGGAGATTGGGTGAACAAAGGGGGACCGGGGCGGGGAGCTGGCACACTCTGGCCGTGCGATTCGTCCTCATCCGCCACGGGCAGTCCGGGAACAACCTGATCTTCGCCACCACCGGTGGCGAGGCCGGACGGCACCCCGATACCCCGCTGACCGAGCTCGGCCACGACCAGGCCCGCCGGCTGGCCGAGTCGGTGGCCGCGGGCGTTCTTCCGTGGTCGGTCACCCACGTCTACTGCAGCCTGATGCGCCGGGCCGTTCAGACAGCAGCCCCGCTGGCTGATGCGCTCGACCTCGACCTTCACGGCCATGCCGAGTTGTTCGAGTGCGGAGCGCCCTACGACCTCGACGAGGACGGCAACCGGGTGGCCCACCCCGGGTCGGGCCGCGACGAACTCGCTGCCCTCACGCCCCGGCTGCGGCTGCCCGACGCGGCGGGTCAGGGCGGCTGGTGGAGTGGACCGTACGAGGCCGAGGAGCGGGCCTGGTCGGAGCGGGCCCACCGGGTGATCGCCGGTCTGCGGGCGACGCACGCCCACGACGACGTCGTCGCCTTGGTGACCCACGCGTACTTCATCCAGTTCCTGCTGCGCGCCCTGCTCGGCATCGGCTCGATGGGCGGCTGGTTCAACATCAAGAACACGGCCATCTCGCTGGTCCGTGACGAGATCGCCCCGGCATGGGTGGGAACCACCACCGCCGAGCGCATCAACTGGATCCCGCACCTGCCGGTGGAGCACTACACCGACTGACGCTGGGGCGGATCAGACCAGGCGCATGTTGTCGATCAGGCGGACGTCGCCGAACCACACGGCAGCGAGGCCCTGGGCGCCGGCGTGAACATCGGCGGGCGGTTGCAGTGTCAGCGGGTCGACCACGCGCAGGTACTCGAGGCGGGCCAGCGGTTCGGCCTCGATGACCGCCCGCCCGCGGGCCTCGATCGTCGCCGTGTCGGCCTCCCCGCTGCCGGCCAGTGCGGCCATCTCGCGCAGCGCCCGGGCCACCACCGGCGCGGCGGCTCGGTCCGCCGCCGGCAGCCGGCGGTTGCGGCTCGACATCGCCAGGCCGTCGGCCTCACGCACCGTGGGCATGCCGACGATGTCGATGCCCATGTCGAGGTCGATCACCATCCGCCGGATGATGGCCAGTTGCTGGAAGTCCTTCTCCCCGAACACGGCCACGTCCGGGCGCACGGCGTTGAACAGCTTGGCGACCACGGTGGCCACGCCCCGGAAGTGGCCCGGGCGCCCGCTGCCCTCCAACGGCTCGGCCAGCGCACCCGGCTCGACGTGGGTCTGGAACTGGCTGGGGTACATCGCTCCCACCGTGGGGGCGTACACGGCGTCGACCCGGGCGTCGACGCAGCGCTGGAGGTCGTCGTCGGTGGGCCGTGGATAGGCGTCGTAGTCGTCACGGCGGTTGAACTGCAGGGGATTGACGAAGATCGACACAGCGATGGCGTCGCCGTGGGTCCTGGCGACGTCGATGAGGCGCAGGTGACCGTCGTGCAGGGCGCCCATCGTGGGCACGAAGGCCACCCGCCCACCAGCGCCGCGCCGGGAGATCGACCACCTGCGGATGTCGGCGGGCTGATCGAGCACCAGCATCTCGCCCATGTCAGCGAGCCTCGGCGGCCGCACGCTTGCTGAGTGTGCGCCAGACCCCGATGCCCACGATGTACAGCGGGCAGATGATCAGCAGGACCTTCCCCGGCAGCGGCCGGTGCCGAGGGCTGCGTGCCGTCATCCACAGCACGGCGGCCAGCCAGGTGATGGTGATGGTCACCGTGACGGGGCGGAACCTGCGCACCTGCATCGGGTGCACGAACTTCCAGTTGGTCAACTGGGTCAGGGCCAGCAGGACACAGGCCACCAGGTTGAACCAGTCCGGCGTGCGCAACAGGTACAGCGTGGGCACGATCATGTTCCACTCGCAGGGGAACCCGTTGAACCAGTGGTCGGGTGTCATCTGATCGGTGCGGGACATCCACAGCGCGGACATGAACAGCACGAAGGCCCCGATGTACAACGATGCGCCGTCAGGGAGCATGTTGAACTCGTGCAGGAAGATCACCGGGATGACGATGCACGTGACGAAGTCGACGATCAGGTCGAGGATGTAGCCGTCGATGCGTGGTACGTGACCACGCACGTCCCAGGCCCGGGCCGCCGGGCCGTCGATGCCGTCCAGCACCATTGCCAGCGCCAGCCACAGCACCGCCTCACGAGGCTGGTGATCGCTGACGGCGATGATGCCCAGCATGCCGAACACGGCGCCGAAGGCCGTCACGCCGTGAACCAACCACCCCTTGGCAATCGGATGGGAGAAGCTTCTCGGGGTGGGGTTTCGGTCACTGTCATGTCGTCGGCCCGGCGTGCTGAGGCCGATCCATGCTAGCGCCGCGTTGGCGCGCCAGGGCCCAGACCCGCTCATCGCCGAACCGGTACCGCACGGTGAGGCAGCAGTGCGAGATCCGCCAGGCGCGACCCTGGCGGAGCATCCTGTTCGTGTAGTGCCCCACCAGCGTGGCCACGGCCTGCTCGGGCTCAAGGCCGAACGACTCCATGCTCTCGGCCGAGAACCAGTGGTGGGCACGAACCTCGTTCACACACACCGCCTCGTCCGGGCCGATGAAATCCACGGAATGGTTGGTCATCATGTGCTGGGTGGCGTCGAATGCGCCGTTGACCACGCGCACCGACTCGGCCCAGGTGTGTCGGTCGAACTGGCGTGCCGGGAAGCCACTGAACGACGACGAGTCCATGGTGAACGGATCGGTGAAGCAGCGGGCGAAGCGCTGCCAGTCCCGATGGTCGATCCCCCCGGCGTAGTCGTGGGAGACGTCGACGATCGCTTGGCGGTCGAGGATCTGCTGCAGGAGGGCGTCGGTGGCGGTCACGGCTACAGTGTCGCATCGTCGCGCCGGGCGGGCCGTAGCGTTGGGGGAATGCCCGACCACCTCGCCCCGCTGCGCCGGCTTCTCGGCGCTGGTGTGCGCTGGAGCTGGGACAGGGCGGCGCGCTGGGCGGCCATCGGGCCGCATGACCGCGCCGGTCGCAGGTTCGGCCAGATGGGTGAGGGCAGCTGCATCGTCTTCCCGGCGACCTCGTTGATGAACGAGCGCTACATCCACGTCGGCGCCCAGACCATGATCGGCCAGCACGTCACCCTGTCGGCAGGGATGGCGCCTGGTCAGCAGTGCGTCACGGACCCGGTGGTCACGATCGGGGACCGATGCCTGATCGGCAAGGGCAGTGGGATCGTCGGTCACTTCTCGATCACCATCGGCGACGACGTGTGGACCGGCCACCACGTGTACATCACCGATCAGAACCACGGCTACGAGGACCTCACCGTTCCCATCTCCCGCCAGACCATGCCCGAGCGGGCAGTGGTGGTGGGCGACGGTTCGTGGCTCGGGTTCGGCTCGGTCGTGCTCCCCGGCGCACGGATCGGCCGCCACGTGACCATCGGCGCCAACTCGGTGGTCACGGGAGAGATCCCCGACTACTCCGTGGCCGCGGGCGTGCCGGCCCGGGTCATCCGCCGGTATGTCGACGGCGAGGGTTGGGTGCGGGTCGACCACACGTCGATCTGAGCCCTCCGCCGCGCGTTGTACGACCACCCCGACCGCGGTCAGGCGCCGCCGAGTTCGCCGGGCGGGACGCAGGCCTTGATGTCGTTGCCGGAGGTGAAGTCGGTGACGATGTTGGTGACCGGGCCGCCCAGCACCAGGGTCTCGTCGTAAGGGGCCAGGGTGAGCGCCCTGAGCCGGGCGGTGTAGCGGTGACGGTCGTCGAGGATGACTCGGTAGTACTTGAGGAAGGTCTCGACCCGTACCTGGTCCTTGGGATCCGACAGTGGGAGAGCGTCGATCGAGTCCAGCATCCTGGAGAGGATGGCGGTGGCCTGATCCACGAGGTCGGCGTGGCGGACCATCTGTGCCGGCGTCGGGTTGGAGATATAGCCCTCCGACGTGTCGGCCAGCGCCCTGCGGCGGGCCGTGGCGTCGGTGCAGATCTGGCGGGCCGAGGTGCGCCAAGCCTCGTCACGGACGCGGTAGACGCCGCCCTTGGGGGCCAGGAACAGCACGTAGACCCACATCATCACGAACACCGCGATCACTGCGGCGAGCACCCAGCGAACCCAGGGACGGTCCCGCCTCGGCGGAGCGGGCGACTCGAGCGTGGCGGTCACGACGCCGGCCGATACGACACCAGCAACTGCGCCAGCGCACCGCCGACGCCCATCAGTCCGGCGATCAGCGCGCCCTGCCAGCCGCTCCACTGGAGGTCGGCGGCGTGATCGACCGACCACTCGCCTGCGCCAACGGTGGCAACGGCGAACGCGGCGAGGGCGATGGTGGCGCAGTACTCCCAGCCCTGGTCCTTGTTGAAGATGAAGAACCCGTTCGTGCGGTGGGCTACGACGATGGCCACCACCATCACGGCGATGATGCCTGCGGCGGCGAATGGCGTGAGCAGCCCGGCGGCGAGCAACAGACCAGCACCGATCTCGGTCCCTGCGGCCAGGCGGGCCTGCAACGCCGGCCACTTCATGCCGATGCTCCCGAACCACGCGGCCGTGCCCGTCAGCCTGCCGCCGCCGAAGATCTTGTTGTACCCGTGCATCGCCAGGAACAATCCGAGGGTGAGGCGCAGCACGAGCGTCGCCAGGTTGAACTGAGCCATGACTGACAAGCTATTGCGCGGTGTTGGCTTCGCGGCAACCGCTGCGGCGCGGCGGCGCAATTCGGCGGCCACCTTGCGACACCCCGGTGGTAGAACACAGCCGTGTCAGGGATACCGCCGTCAACGCCGCCCGAACCGGGCAAGCTGACCCAAGCGACGCGCCTGCTCAGAGCCCTGCTCGCCGGTCATCGACGCCTGTTCGCCACCGCCGTGGCCGGTGCCTCGGTCTATGCCACGTGCACCGTGCTGTCGGCCTTCGTCATCCGCCTGGTGACCGACAAGCTGATCACGCCGCGGTTCGAGCGGGGTCATGTCGCGGCGGCCACTGTGGTCGGTGTCCTCGCCCTGCTGGTTGCCGTGGCCCTGGTGCGCGCCGCAGGGGTGGTGGTGCGCCGGGTGTGGGCCGGGCGGACGGCGTGGCGGGTGAACGAGCGGCTCACCGGGGAGGTCGTCGGGCGCTACGTCGCCCAACCGGCGCCGTGGCATCGGCGCCAGACCACTGGTGACCTCATCTCGCGGGCCGGCCTAGACGCCGAGGCGGCCACCACCGTGTTGAACCCGCTGCCCTTCGCCTCCAGCGTGGTGGTCCTGCTGGTCATCTCCGTGGTGTGGATGCTGGCCACCGACGTCGTGCTCGGCCTGTTCGCCCTCGGTCTGTTCCCGCTGCTGATCGGGCTCAACCTCGTGTATCAGCGTCGCGCCGACCTGCACTACAACACTGCCCAGGACGAGTTGGGCAAGCTCAGCTCCGCGGTCCACGAAAGCTTCGACGGGGTCACGGTCGTCAAGGCGCTCGGCGCCGAGTCGCGCGAGACCGAGCGGCTGGCGGCCATCGCCTCCCGGCTGCGTGATGCGCGGATCCGCACGGTGCGTATCCGCAGCTTGTTCGAGGCGCTGCTCGACGGGGTGCCAAACGTGGCCAACACCGCGTCTGCTCGTGGTGGGTGCATACCGGGTTCGCGGCGGTCACGTCACCGTGGGCGAACTGGCCAGCTTCTTCTACCTGTTCACCTTGCTGGTCTTCCCGTTGCGCCTGATCGGATACGTCCTGTCGGACCTGCCGCACTCACTGGCTGGCTGGAACCGGGTCCGTGGCGTCCTCGACGAGGCCGTGGAGCCCGATCCGGCACGCATGCTCAGCCGCTCCGCGGACGGTGCCGTACGGCTGACCGGCGTGCACTACCGCTACGACGGTGACCGCGACGTTCTCGACGGGGTCGCGGCCGAGATTCCCGCCGGCCGCACCGTAGCCGTGGTGGGGGCCACCGGTGCCGGGAAGACCACGCTGCTCCACCTGATCACCGGGCTGATCGAACCGGCCAGCGGCACGGTCGCGGTTCCGCGAGGTGAGGTGCTGCTGGTGTTCCAGGAGCCCTTCTTGATGGTGGGGACGGTGCGTGAGAACGTCACCCTCGGCCACCCGGCTTCATCGGCCGACGTCGAGGCCGCCTTGCGTACGGCCAAGGCCGAGTTCTGCTTCGACCTCCCCAAGGGCCTCGACACCGTGGTGGGCGAGCGTGGGGTGGGCTTGTCGGGCGGCCAACGTCAGCGCATCGCCCTGGCCAGGGCGCTGGTCCGCCACCCCAGCGTGCTGCTGCTCGACGACACCACCTCGGCCTTGGATCCTGGCACCGAGGCGGCGGTGCTGGCCAACCTGCGCCGGTGGCTGGGGGAGATGACCGTCATCGCCGTGGCCTCCCGGCCGTCCACCATCGCCCTCGCCGACGACGTCCTCTACCTTGCCGACGGCAGGGTGCTGGCGCACGGCCGTCACGAGGAACTGATGGACTCCGTGGCCGCCTACCGCACGCTGATCGAGGCCTTCGAGCACGATCGAGCGTCGGTCGAGGGTGGTGTGTCATGAGCGAGCCGATCAGCCGCTGGAGCACGATGGAGACCATCGGGCGCAGCGTGAGTGCCGCTCCGGCCTTGCGACGCGGCATCGGGTTGACCGTGGCGCTGGCGCTGGTGGGCTCGGCGGCGCGCATTGCCCTGCCCATCCTGTTGCAGCAGGCCATCGACCGCGGTCTGTCGGGGGGCACGGTCAGGGTAGACGTGGTGACCAGGTTGTCGCTGGTGGGTGTGGCGGTCGTCATCGTCGCCACGATCGCCCAGCGCAGCGCCGTCGCCCGCCTCGGCAGGTCGGCCGAGCATGCGCTCTACGGGCTGCGCGTCCGCCTGTTCGAGCACATCCACCGGCTCAGCATCGCCGACCACAACGACGAGCGCACCGGGGCGCTGGTCGCCAGGGTCACCGGTGACGTGGAGACGCTGTCGCAGTTCTTCTCCTGGGGCGGCCTGGCCATCCTGCTCGACGGCACCCTGATGGTCGCCGTCGCCGGCGTGATGCTGGCCTACGACTGGCTGCTGGCGATCATCGCGTTCGTGGTCGCTGCCCCGCTGGGGATGGTGCTGCGATGGGTCCAGTCCCACCTGAAGAAGGCCAACGACACCGCTCGTGAACGCAACGCAGAGATGCTCAGCCAGATCAGCGAACTGGTCGGCGGCTCCGAGACGCTGCGGGCCTACGGCGCGGCGCAGCACTACGCCGAGGTCACCACGGTCACCGCCCGTCGGCGGGCGGACTCGTTCATCCGTGTCGGAACGATCGGCGCGTTCCTGTTCCCGCTCGGCGAGATCTTCGGGGCGCTCACGGTGTGCGCCGTGGTCTCCGTGGGCGTGGCCCGTGGCCCGGGCAGTGGCTTGACCGCTGGGGCGATGGTGGGCTTCGTGTTCCTCACCTACCGGTTCCTCGAACCCATCGCCGAGTTCACCGAGGTGATCGACCAGACCCAGACCGCCGTCGCCGGCATGCGCCGCGTCCTCGGGGTGCTGGAAACCCCGATCGGGCCGCCGCAGTCCCCGCACCCCCAGTTGCTGCCGGCGGGACCTCTGGACGTCTATCTGTCACACGTCGACTTCGCCTATCCGTCGCGCGGGAGGATGCAGAGGACCCCGCGCTGCTCGGCGTCAACGCCCACATACCTGCTGGACAGCAGGTGGCCATGGTGGGCGAGACCGGGTCGGGAAAGACCACGCTGGGGCGGCTGATCGCCCGGCTCGCCGACCCCACCCGCGGCCAGGTGCTGCTGGGCGGGGTGCCGCTGACCGAGGTGGCCAACGACGACTTGCGCCGGCGCCTGGTCGTCGTGCCCCAGGAGCCGTTCCTGTTCGACGGCACGATCGCCGACAACCTCGTCTTCGCCGACCCGTCGGCCACCCCGGCAACGCTGCGCCGGGCGATCGACTCGCTCGACCTCGGCGACTGGCTGGACGGCCTGCCCGCCGGGCTCGATACCCAGGTGGGTCCGCGTGGCGCCCAACTGTCCGCCGGTGAGCGCCAACTGGTCGCGCTGATCCGGGCCTCCATCGTCGACCCCGCGGTTCTGGTGCTGGACGAGGCGACGTCCTCGGTCGACGCGCTCACCGAGGTCAGGCTGGGGCGGGCGCTCGAGCGGCTGTCACGCGGCAGAACCTCCATCGCCATCGCCCACCGACTCTCCACCGCCGCTCGCGCCGATCGGGTGATGGTGCTTGACCACGGCCGGCTGGTCGAGGACGGCCCGCACCGGGACCTCGTGGCCGCCGGAGGCGTCTACGCCAGGATGTATGACGCCTGGGTCAGCGCAACCCGCGCCGGTTGACCCCGGCCCGGCCCGGCCGGGTCACAGGCGCCACAGGCCACCGGCTCGGCAGGTGGCCAGCGACGCCGTGGTGAACTTGCTGTCGCCGAATCCGAACGTGTCGGCGGGCTGCAGGCGGGGGTCGTCGAACTCGATCAGGATCGGGTCACCGCTGGACAGGTCGACCTGGACGATGACGTGCACCCCGGCAGGTGTGTCGTTCGAGTTGGTGACCTGACCGGCCACCTCGACCACCCCGGCGTCGACCCGGCAGGTGGTGAGGCGGATGTCGGCTGACTTCACCGGCTGGGTCTTGGCGGCCTGACGCTCCACCGCCCGGGTCAGGAAGAAGCCGGCGGTGCACGCCCCGAGCGCCACGGGAGCGAGCACGAGTGCCGCCATGGCCGCCTGGGCGCCGCGGCCGCCCATGGCCGCCGCGGCGCGACGCCCACGCCGGGCCAGCACCACCCCGACCGCCACGGCCGGGATCATGATCACGAACAGGTAGGGGATCAGCCCGAGCACCGCCGCCCCGCCAACCACGGCCAGTCCGCCCAGGGCAGCGGTGTTCGCCGGCGCCGTACCGGTGGCGACCAGGGTGGGGTTGATGGTGTCGATGCGTCGCTCGCCGTGCAGCGACACGTCACCGGTCCACGTGGCGCCGTTGAAGTAGCGGTACTCGTAGCGCTGCCACGGGTCGGGATGCCAGCCGGCGGGGGAGGGGCGGGATCCGGTCGTTCACGCCCCGGGGACGATATCGCTCGCTCGGTAACCTGGGAGCCATGGCGCCCCTGCCCGAATCCGATCTACTGGAGGTGTTGCGCCCCTTTGGCGAGTCCTCGCTCCTTCCGGCCGCCGCCTACCTGGACCCCGAGGTGCTGGCCTGGGAGCAGGAGCACCTGTTCGACGGAGGGTGGGTGTGCGTCGGGCGGGCCTCGGACGTCCCCTCGGCGAGGTCGCAGAAGGCGGTCCGCATCGGTCGGACCAGCGTGCTGATGACCAGGGATGGCGACGGCCTCCTGCGGGTGATCGCCAACGTCTGCCGCCATCGCGGCCACGAGTTGCTGGCCTGCGGCGCCACCAACAGCCGTGGGACCATCGTGTGTCCGTACCACGCCTGGACGTTCGAGCCTCGACGGATCACTGCGCCACGCCCCCAAGGTCCATCAGGCAGACACCAGCACCCTGGGCCTGGCGCCGGTACGCAGCGCCGAATGGGCCGGGTGGGTCTTCGTCAACGTCGACGGGACGGCGCCACCGTTCGAGCAGTACCTGGGGGAGATCCCCGAGATGCTGGCCAACTGGGACCTCCACGAGTTGGCCGTGGCCACCACCCACCAGTACGAGCTGGCCGCCAACTGGAAGCTGGCCTGCGAGAACTACCACGAGTGCTACCACTGCCCGCTGATCCACCCGGAGCTGTGCCGGGTGACGCTGGCCAACAGCGGTGACAACTACCGCACCCAGGCCGGGGCGTTCGTCGGGGGGACCATGCTGCTGGCCGACCGGGCCGAGACGATGAGCCTCAGCGGCGCCAGCCCGGCCACCGTCCGCCCCCGCCTCGACGGCGACCAGCGCCGCCAGGTGCTGTACCTCAACCTGTTCCCCAACCTGTTGCTCAGCGTCCACCCCGACTACGTGATGACCCACCGCATCGTCCCGCTGTCGCCCTCGGCGTGCGAGGTCGAGTGCCAGTGGTTGTTCGCTCCCGAGGACCTGGCGCGTCGAGACTTCGATCCGTCCGACGCCATCGAGCTGTGGGACGTCACCAACCGCCAGGACTGGCGCGCCGTGGAGAGCGTTCAGCGCGGCATCGGCTCGCCGCTGTACCGACCCGGCGTGCTGGCCCACGGCGAGGACGCCGTGTACCAGTTCGCCGGGATGGTGGTCAACGCCTACCTCGGCCGCGGGCTCGTGCGTGGCTCGATCCCCGAGAGCTACGCGCGCTGATGGAGATCTACCTGATCCGCCATGCCGAGCCGCAGTGGGTGATCGACGGCGTCAACATCGTCGACCCACACCTGTCCGAGCGCGGCACGCGCCAGGCCGAGGCACTGGCCGAGGCGCTCGACGGCGTGCACTTCGACGAGATCCTGGCCTCACCGCTGCGCCGGACCCACCTCACGGCCGAGCCGATGCTGCGTCGCCGCCACGCCCGCCTGGCCGTCGCCCCATGGCTGGAGGAGATCCGCGAGCCGAACTGGCACGGGCTCCCGGCCACGCTGGCCGCCGATGCTTACGCCAACGAGCGGCGGATGATCGCCGAGGATCGCTGGAAGGGCCTACCCGGCGGGGAGGCGCCGCGTGACTTCGTCGCCCGCATCGCAGACGGATGCGAGCAGTTCCTCGTCGAGCGCGGCATCGTCCGCTCGCCTCAGCCCCTGCCGGTGTGGACGATGGAGCCCAACGATCGGCGCATCGCCCTGTTCGCCCACGCCGGGACGAACGGCGTGGTCCTGTGCCACCTGCTCGGGCTCGACGCCGTCCCGTGGGAGTGGGACCGGATGGCCACCGGCCACGCGTCCATCTCCGTGCTGACATCGATGGAGATCGGCGATGGGCACACGTTCATGCTGTCCTCGCTCAGCAACGTGGAGCACCTGGCCAAGAGCGACCGCACCCGCTAGCCAGCGGGTCAGCGTTCCCGCTCATGAGGGATCCCAGGCGCACGGCAGCCGTTTGATGCCGTTGATGAACCCGGACTGCAAGTAGTCGGGCTCGCCGCTGATGCGCAGGGTGGGCATCCGCCGGCGGATCTCGTCGAACATCACGGCGATCTCCCGCCTGGCCAGGTTTGCCCCCAAGCAGAAGTGCGGGCCTCCGGCGCCGAAGCCGACGTGTTGCGGTTGCAGCGGGCGCCGCACGTTGAACGCGTACGGGTCGTCGAAGACGGTCTCGTCACGGTTGGCCGAGTTGTAGAACATGACGACCTTGTCGCCGGCGGCGATCCGTGTGGACCCGATGTGGCAGTCCTCCACCGCGGTGCGCCGGAAGTGGATGACCGGTGTGGCGTAGCGGACGATCTCGTCGACGGCGGTCCGGGACGTGGCCTCGAAGTTGTCGAACCACAGCGCCCGCTGGTCGGGGTGATCGGTGAGCAGCTTCATTCCGTGGGCGATGGCGTTGCGCGTGGTCTCGTTGCCGGCCACGGCCAGCAGGATGAAGAACGAGCCGAACTCCTGCGGGGTGAGCCGCTCGCCGTCCACCTCGGCCTGCATCATGATCGAGGTCAAGTCGTCGGTGGGGCGATCACGGCGGCTCTCGCCGAGGGCCTGGGCGTACGTGAACATCGCCAGGGCGTCGTTGAGCAGAATCTCGATGGTGGGGGTCAGGTCCGGGTCACCGGCCCCGAGGATCGTGTTCGTCCAGTGAAAGATCTGGTCCTCGTCCTCGGCCGGGATGCCCATCATCTCGCAGATGATCTGCAGCGGCATGCGTGCCGCGATCTCGTGCACGAAGTCGCACTCACCGCTGGGGAACCGTTCCAGGACCGAGGTGACCAGCGCCTCGGCCTTGGTGCGCACGTACCCCTCGACACGGTTGATCTCCTTCGGGGTGAAGCCCTTGGAGACGATGGAGCGCAACCGGAAGTGGCGCGGGTCGTCCATGGCGATCATCGAGCCGAAGAACTCGTTGGCCTCCGGCGTCATGTCGGGGATGTTCGAGCCCTTGCCGCTGATGAACTGCTGAGGGTTGCGGCTGACGTGCCACAGATCGTCATACCTCACCAGCGCCCAGTAACCCGGACCCGGAGCGGCGAACCCGCCCGGCAGTTCCTGCTCGGCCCAGAAGGTCAATTCCGGGTGTTGGCGCAGGGCGCGAAACGCGCCCTTCGTGGTGCTGGCGGGGTTTGGTCCAGAACTGAAAGTCCGAGAGATCGAACGATCCGAGCGGCACGTCGTCGGGCGTCATGCCCCCACTGTACGAACCGCCGCTTTCATGAGGAAGTTTGCCGATGCTGCCGCAATCATCCTCATGAAAGCGAGGTGCGGATCCGTCGGGCGTGGTTACCAGTGGGTAGCATGCGGTCGCCCATCTTCGAGGAGGATCCATGTCCGAAGCCGTCATCGTCGCCACCGCCCGCAGCCCGATCGGCCGGGCCAACAAGGGCTCCCTCACCACGATGCGCCCAGACACCCTGGCCGCGCAGATCGTGCGCGCCCTGGTTGCCAAGGTGCCGCAGGTCTCGGCCGACCAGATCGAGGACCTGATGATCGGCTGTGCCCAGCCGGCGGGCGAGGCCGGGTTCAACATGGGCCGTGTCGTGGCGATCCTGTCGGGCCTGGATGGCGTGCCCGGCACCACGGTGAACCGCTACTGCTCGTCCAGCCTGCAGACCATTCGCATGGCCGCCCACGCCATCAAGGCCGGCGAGGGCGACTGCTTCATCGCCGCCGGGGTGGAGACCGTGAGCCGGTTCTTCGCCGGCGCCAGCGACACGGCCCCCAGCGCAACCTTCGCCGAGGCGGGGGAGCGCACCAAGCTGCGCGCCCAAGGCGGGCAGCCGTCGTGGACGCCGGCGGCGGGGCTGCCGGACGTGTACATCGCCATGGGCCAGACCGCCGAGAACGTCGCCGAGTACTCCGACGTCAGCCGGGAGGAGATGGACGCCTTCGCCCTGCAGTCTCAGCAGCGCGCCGGCGAGGCCATCGACAGTGGCTTCTTCGCCGACGAGATCACGCCGGTCACCCTGGAGGACGGCACCGTGGTCAGCGCCGACGACTGCCCGCGGCCGAGCACGACCCTCGAGGGCCTGGCCGGGCTGAAGCCGGTGTTCCGCCCCGACGGCCGGGTCACCGCGGGCAACGCCTGCCCGCTGAACGACGGCGCCGCGGCCGTGATGGTGATGAGCGACGCCAAGGCCAAGGCCCTCGGCATCACGCCGCTGGCCCGGGTGGTGTCCAGCGGGGTCAGCGCCCTGGACCCCGAGATCATGGGGTTGGGGCCGATCGATGCCAGCCGCCAGGCACTGCGCCGCGCCGGCCTGACCATCGACGACATCGACCTGGTGGAGATCAACGAGGCCTTCGCCGCCCAGGTCGTGCCGTCGGCGCGAGAGTTGGGGATCTCGATGGACAAGCTGAACGTCCACGGCGGGGCGATCGCCCTCGGTCACCCGTTCGGCCAGACCGGCGCACGCATCATGACCACCCTGATCCACGGGCTGCAGGCGCGTGACAAGCGTTACGGCCTGGAGACGATGTGCGTCGGTGGCGGTCAGGGCATGGCCATGATCGTGGAGCGCCTGTCCTGACGCCGGTCACCGACCGGTGGACGCTCAGACGTCGTGACGGTTGGCGCGCACCCTGACGAAATCGGGTTCGTCGGGCAGTTGGTAGGCGTGGACCACGTAGCGGTCACCGCAGCTGAACAGCTGCGCCAGCGGCCAGCTCGACCCGGTGCACGAGCAGTGCGCCACCGGCCCGAGGCCCTCCACGGCAAGACCGGCGTTGTCCACCTCGGCCTCCCACAGGGCCAGCAGGCCGCGCCGCAGGGCGGGGTCGTCGACCAGGTCGGCGCCGTGAAGCACGAGCTCCAGGTTGTCCAGCGTGACCGTGTGCAGTTCCGCCGCCGGGATGACCTTGCCGCTGATCTCTCCGTCGAGCATCACCACCACGGGGCCGCCGGGGGCGCCCTGCCCGCCGACGAATCCGTAGTGCACCAAGGGCAGGCCGTCGTCGCCGGTGCGCTCCCAGCGCACCCGGTCGCCAGCGGTGAAGCTCATCCGGCACGTCCGCGGGACATCTCGGCGAGCACGTCGTCGCTCAGCGCCGGCCACAGGCGAAGTGCCTCGTCGGCCCACGTGGCGAAGGGACGGTCGGTCAACGCGACCACTGAGACCGGTGCCCCCACATCCACCCACAGAAAGGTACCGGACCCGCCGAAGTGTCCAAACGTGGCCGGGGAGTTCAGCGTGCCCATCCAGTGCGGCCGTTTGGCGCCCTTCAGCTCGACACCCAGTCCCCAGTCACACGGATCGAACCGTCCGATGCCCGGGACGACCCCGGCAAGGCCGGGGAACTGGACACGCCCAAACTCGTCAAGCGAGTCCTGTGACACCAGCGTTGGCGCCAGCAACTCGGCGGCGAACCGGCACAGGTCGTCGACGCTGCTCACCGCGCCGGCTGCGGCGCCGCCCACCAACCGGGTGGCGGTCATCCGCAGCGGGGCGCAGACGGCCTCAGCGAGGTACTCGGTCATCGGCATCTGAGCCGCGGCCTCCACCACGGTGGCGATGCGGGTGAATCCGGTGTTGCTGTAGATCCGCCTGGCGCCCGGATTGGCCACCGGCGTGTCACCCTCGAACGGCAGCCCGCTGGCATGGGCGAGCAGATGGCGAAGGGTGACGCCGTGCCCGGCGATGGCCGGATCGAGCGGGTCGTCGAGGGTGACCGTGCCCTCCTCGACGGCGATCAGCGTTGCCAGGGCGACCAGCGGCTTGGTGACCGACGCCAGCTCGAACACGGCGTGGACGTCGCCGGCGGTCTCGACGACACCGCCCGGTCGCACCACGGCCGCAGCGGCGGTGGTGACGGGCCAGCGGCCGATGCTCTCCAGCACGACCAGGCCCCGTGCGGCTCAGACGAGGCCGCTGGAGCGGAACATCTCGGCGACGTGGAACGCCAGGTCGAGGCTCTGGCGACCGTTCAGCCGTGGGTCGCAGACGGTCTCGTAGCGATCGTCGAGCTGGGAGTCGAGGATCTTGTCGGTGCCGCCAGTGCATTCGGTCACGTTGTCGCCGGTGAGCTCGATGTGGATGCCACCCGGCCACGTGCCCTCGGCATGGTGGGCGCGCACGAAGCCGTCGATCTCGGCGCAGATGGCCTCGAAGTCACGAGTCTTGCGCCCGGACTGGCTGGTGATGGTGTTGCCGTGCATCGGGTCGCAGACCCACACCACGGGGTGGCCGGCGTCACGCACGGCCGCCAGCAGCGGGCGCAACCCGGCCTCGATCCGGTCGGCGCCCATCCGGGTGATCAGGGTCAGCCGGCCGGGTTCACGGGTGGGGTTGAGCGCTTCGCACAGTTCGAGGAGGTCGGCGCCCTCCATCGACGGCCCGACCTTGCAGCCGATCGGGTTGCCCACGCCGCGCAGGAACTCGACGTGGGCGCCGTCTACCTGGCGGGTCCGCTCACCGATCCACAGCATGTGCGCCGAGCAGTCGTACCAGCCACCGGTGAGGGTGTCCTGGCGAGTCAGCGCCTCCTCGAAGCCGAGCAGCAGGGCTTCGTGGCTGGTGTACACGTCCACCTCGTGGAGGTTGTGCGTGGCCTCGATGTCCACCCCGCAGGCGCGCATGAAGCGCAGGGCGCGCTCGATCTCCTCGGCCAACTTCTCGTACTGCTGGCCCTCGGGGCTGCTGGCCACGAACTCCTGGGTCCAGGCGTGGACCCGACCGAGATCGGCGAAGCCGCCCTTGGTGAAGGCCCGCAGCAGGTTCAGGGTGGACGCCGCCTGGTGATACGCCTGGACGAGGCGGTCGGGGTCGGGGATTCTCGCCGCCTCGGTGGGGGCAGCAGCATTGACGATGTGTCCACGGAAGCTGGGCAGCTCGAGGTCACCAATGGTCTCGAAGGGGCTGGAGCGCGGCTTGGCGAACTGCCCGGCGATGCGCCCGACCTTGACCACCGGGACACCGAGCGAATAGGTGAGCACGACGGCCATCTGCAGGATGACGCGCAGCTTTTCGCGGATGTTCACCGCCGAGAACTCCTCGAAGCTCTCGGCACAATCGCCGGCCTGGAGCAGGAAGGCGTTGCCGGCCGCGACCTGGGCCAGGCTGGCGCGCAGGGCCCGGGCCTCGCCGGCGAAAATCAGCGGGGGATAGGAGGCCACCTGCTTGAGGGCACGATCCAAGTCGGCGGTGTCAGGCCACTCCGGCTGTTGCAGCGCGGGCATCGCCTGCCAGGTGCTGGGGCTCCAATCCTTCACCCGGTTGAGCCTAACGGCGCGCCCCGTGCCGACCATGGCCGAAAAACACCGGCGCCCCGCAGCGTGTGCTGCGGGGCCCTGTGGGGGAGGACGGTGCTGGCGGGTCAGACGGCCAGGATTCGGGCGGCGTCCTCACGCAGCCCGGCGACGGCCCGGCTGACTAGCCGGCGGGCGGCCTCGGCGGTGACGCCAAGGTGCTCGCCCACCTCGCGGAAGCTCTTGCGCTCGCCGTCCATTAGCCCGAAGCGGGCCTCGACCGCGTAGCGCGCCCGGCTGTCGAGCGTACCCAGCAGTTCGTCGAGCAGGTCGCTGTCGACCATGGCCATGACGGCGTCTTCTGGGGTGCCGTCGTCGTTGGCCATCAGGTCACCGAGGGTGGCATCGCCGTCGTCGCCGATGGTCTTGTCCAGCGACACCGGGGTGGTGAGGCGGTGCAGTTCGGCGTTGCCCAGATCGAGGGTCTCACCGTCACCGCTGGCCTGGCGCAGCGCGGCGCGCAGGCTGGCCGAGCGGTCACCGGGGATGCGGATCAGGCTGGCCTTCTGGTCCAGGGCCCGGCCGATGGCCTGGCGGATCCAGAAGGTGGCGTAGGTGGAGAACTTGAAGCCACGGCGCCAGTCGAACTTGTCGACGGCGTGCTCGAGGCCGAGGTTGCCCTCCTGGATGAGGTCCAGCAGGTCCATGCCCTGGGGCAGCGGGTAGCGGCGGGCGATGGAGACCACGAGGCGCAGGTTGGAGCGGATGAACCGGTCCTTGGCGTGGGCGGCGCCGGCCACGGCGGCCTTCAGCGCGGCACCCTTCTCGCCATTGGCGAGGCGCTCGGCGGCGTCGTGGCCGGCCTCGATCGCACGGGACAGCTCCCGCTCCTCCTCGGCGTTCAACAGGGAGACCTTGCCGATATCGTTCAGATACAGACCAATCGAATCATTCATGATGCGTCACTCAACTTCGTACAGTGGTTGAACTATTCCGCTTCCAGCGGTGAACCGAGTCAGTGTGTCCGATGTCACTGCTTGCGAGAGCCGGTCCGCCGTCCGCCGGGGGTGGAGACGTTCACAGGGGGTTGTTTTCGGGGACGTGTCACAGTACTACATCCGCCTCCCTACGTCACGAACTTTCTCGCCGCGTGGCCGCGCGCCACAGTGCGGGCGGCGCGCAGGGCGTTCCCGGCCCCCGGCCATCTACACTCTCCCGCCGTGCCAGCGCGGATCGGTCTGTTCGGAGGAACCTTCGACCCGCCCCACGTCGGCCACCTGGTGACGGCCGTCAACGTCCGCCACGCCCTGCGCCTGGACGACGTGATCCTGATGGTGGCCCACGTGCCGTGGCAGAAGGCGGGCAGCCGCCAGATCTCCGATGCCGAGGGCCGCTTTGCCATGGTGCGCGCTGCCGTCGGTGACGTGGAGGGCCTGTCGGCGGGTCGGTTGGAGCTGGACCGCGAGGGTCCGAGCTACACCGCCGACACCCTGGCGGAGCTGTCCGCTCAGCACCCGGGCGCCGAACTGTTCACCATCGTGGGCGACGACGCCGCCGCACGCTTCACCACCTGGGAGCGCTATGAGGAGGTGGCCGCGGCGTCGACGCTGGTGGTGGTGGACCGCCCGGGCGCGCCGGTCGAGCTTCCCTCCGATTTCGAGTGGGTCCACGTCGAAGTGCCGCACCTCGACGTGTCCAGCACCGATCTGCGCGCTCGCTTCGTCGACGGCCGGCCGCTCGACTACCTGCTGACCGAACCAGTGCTCGATGTGATCCGTGACCGCAATCTCTACGGGACGGCGGCGTGAACGTGGCCGGCAGGCGTCGCCAGGGGGCCACGGCCGTCCTGGCCAGCATGCTGGCGGTGGCCCTGGTGGCTGCGGCGATCCTCGGGGTCATCGGCTACCGCGGCATCCGCCGGTACACCGCCGGCAAGGACGTCACCCGCACCTTCCAGGTGCTGCCGGCGACCCCGACGGGACTGTGGATCATGAGGGCGCCCGACGGGACCCTCGGCGGGCTCTACGTGGTGGTTGCCCGTCCCAACCAGGACGGCGGCCACGTCGTGTCGATTCCCACGTACGCCAGCCCGGCAGAGGCCACTGCGCCTGACTCGTTCGCCGACGTCTACGCCCGTGACGGCGAGGAGGCGCTTGTGCTGACGGTCGAGTCCGCCCTGCGATTGTCGTTCGACACCGTGCTGGTCTCGTCGCCAGGGGACGTGGCGAGCCGCCTCGAGGCGCTCGTCCCGCTGACGGTGGATCTGCCCAACGACGTCACGTCCGCGGCCGACGGCGGAGAGGTCACGCTGCAGCAGGGTGAGCACGACCTGACTGCCGACGAGCTTGCCGCGGTGCTGGCCAGTCCGGGGCGGGGAACCAACGCCAGCCGCGCTGGAAACGTCGCCGCGGTGCTCGACTCGCTGGCTGCGACCGTGTCGGCGCGAGTGGCCGCCACGCCGCCCGCCACCTCGGGCACCACGCCGGATTCGGCCGTCACCACGCCGCCCGCCCCGCCGGTCACGGACATGGCGAGCCTGCTGGCGCGGGTGCTGCGCGGGCCGCTGGACTCCAAGGTGTTAGGCACCGCCACCTCGTCCGTTGCGGCTGCGGTGACGGAAGGGACGGCGGTAGAGGACGCGGTGGGCGACGCGTCCACCGAGACCACGCTCGACCCGGCAGCCGAGCCGTTGACCTTCGAGATCGTCGATATCGCCGCGGCGCTCCTGGTGTTTGGCTCCATCGCCCCGGCGAACATGTCCACACCCTCGCCCGGCTTGAACTACAGCCTGACGGCGCCGCTCGGCGCCGAGTCACGGGTGATGGACGCGATTGCGCTGATCCTCTACCTGGGTGGCAACGTGACCCGCGTGCAGTTGACCAACGCCCCGCCTCGCGCCGAGACGGTGGTGTACATCTACGCCGAGCGGGACCGGGATCGGCTGGCGACGTCCAACCCGCTGTTCGGCAAGGTCGAGTTCGGAAAGGCCGAGACGCCCATCGAGGGCATCGACGTCCTGGTGGAACTGGGCAAGGGGTTCCTCGACCTGACGCCGCAGCGGCCGGATCCGCAATCCGTGCCGGGCACCAGCGCCTCGACGGATCCAGGCGAATGAGCGCCGCCGATGCCCGAGCGCTGGCGGTCGTGGCCGCTCGCGCCGCCGACGACAAGAAGGCCGAGGACGTGCGTGTGCTGCAGGTGGGCGACGTGCTTGGGATCACCGAGTTCTTCGTCATCGCCTCGGCGTCCAACCGCCGGCTGGTCAAGACGTTGATCGACCATGCCGAGGCGGTGGTCCGCCAGGAGCTCGGCCGTTCGCCCGTGCGTTCGGAAGGCGTCGGCGAGCTGCAGTGGGTGCTGCTGGACTACGGCGACGTGGTCATCCACGTGTTCACCGAGGAAGTGCGGGCCTACTACGAGATCGAGCGGCTCTACCGGGACGTGCCGTCGGTCGACTGGCGGGTGTGAGGACCGTCACGGCTCGGGCCACCACACGCCGCGTTAGCGTGGTGTGGTCATGTCCATTCCGCTGTCCGGATCCTTCGAGACCGCCGAACTGCCACGCATCGCCGGCGAACCGGTGACCATCACTGTCGCCCGGCACATCCGCCCCGGCTACGAGGCGGCGTTCCTGCGCTGGCAGTCCGAAGTGGTCAGCACGGTGCTGGAGGCGCCCGGCTGCCTGGGGGCCACCGTCTTGCACCCCGGCCGGGACGGCGGCGCGTATCAGACGGTGTTCCGCTTCGCCGACGGCGTGTCCCTGCGCAACTGGGAGCGGTCCGAGGAGCGGGCGCAGCTGATGGAGCGGGGGGCGGCGTACGTGGTGTCGGAGCGGCTGAGCCGCACGGTGGGCGTGGAGAGCTGGTTCCAGGCCCCGCAGGTGGCCGAGCCGAAGCGGCCGTTCTGGCGGCGGGTGGCGGGCGACCTGGCCTGGGTGTACCCGTTGTCGCTGCTGATGTCGCTGATCGTGGCCCCCACGCTGATGGCGATCCCGCTGCTGCCGAGGGTGCTGGTGAGCTCGGTGATGTTCGGCGTGGTGATGCGTGCCTGGGTCGGCCCGACCCGTGCCAAGCTGCGCCGCCGACGGACGTTCTGAGGGTTGGGGATCCTCGGCCCGCGCTGATATCTTCTATCCGCCTCCACGAGCAATCGCGGGGCTGTAGCTCAGTTGGCAGAGCGCTTCCATGGCATGGAAGAGGTCAGGGGTTCAATTCCCCTCAGCTCCACCACGAAGCCGCAGGTCAGAGCACCTGCGGTTCGTTCGCGAACGCGGTTCGTTGGTCTCCGCTCGGGGGTCGCCCCGTTGCGGCACGAGTTGGCGCTGACGCGTGGGGATGGGTGCCGACGTGTGCACGTGCGCGGCAGTACTCGTGGATCATGTAGACCCGGCCCCGTTCCGCAGCTGACGACTCCGTGCTCGTCCCCGGACGGATCGCTTCCGACCCGACTGACGTGCCGCACGACCGTCAGGGGGTAGTCCGACCCAACGTTGGCGAGCGGCGGCCATCGCCTCCGCGGGCGATTCCTCCGGCGGCGCTGAACGAGCAGTGATCCGTTCGGGTCCGGCGGGCGAAGGAGTGGAAGAGCGCGTCCGATGGAGGGCGCCGACACGGAGGGAGTGGAGATGGCCGATCATGCGGCAACGGTGGCTGCGATCTACGAGGCGTTCACGAACGGTGACGTCGACGCGATCCTCGAGTACCTGGACGACGACGTCGAGTGGGAGGTCGGGATTCGCGACACCGGCCTCGACTACCTGCGCGAGCGGCACGGCAAGCAGGACGTGGCCGGGTTCTTCTCCGCCCTGGCGGCGACGGTGACGCTGACCCACTTCGAACCGCTGGCGCTGTGCGTCGACGGTGATTTCGTCGCCGTGCCCCTCCGTCACGCGGGCGCCTTCATCGGAGGCGGATCGGTCCCGATGACGACGGAGGTGCATCTGTGGCGGTTCGGTGCCGATGGCAAGGTCGTCGAGTTCCGCCACGTGTTCGACCTGGCGATCCACGAGCGGGCCGCGGCAGCACGTTCCGAGCAGCTGACCGGCCAGACGTTGCACGTGCTCGACGACACGGTCACCGTCGACGTCGCCGGCGGGCAGCTGGAGATCTTCGAGCTGACCGGCCCACGTGACTCCGGACCGCCGCCGCACTCGCATCCATGGGACGAGGCGTACATCGGGATCGACGGCGAGGTCGAGGTCACCATCGGCGACGACCCGTCGGTGCTCCGATCCGGTGATGTCGTGCGCGTGCCGGGCGGCGCATTGCACTCGTACCGGATGCTGACCGATGGCGCCCGCGTTCGGGTGATCACGTCGGGCCACCGGGCCTCTGGGTTCTTCGCCGACATGTCCGCCAACGCTCCGTCCGGCGCGCCGACGGCCGAGTCGCTCGCGGGGATCATCGAGGTGGCCCGGCGTCACGGCCTCGCCTCGCCGCTGTTCGCCTGAGCGGTCATCGGGATCCCGGCGCAACGGTGCTCGGCTCGGTCATGGTGCGACACCCGCCACGTCTACGATCGCGAGAAGTGTCGGACGCCGATGACTCGTGGGAGCGGTCGCTCGTCGCCCGAGTCGTCGCCGGCGACGACTCGGCGTTGGCGACGCTGTACGACCAGTTCGGCTCGGTCGTGTACGGGGTCGCGGCGCGCCTGGTGGGTGCTGCGCATGCAGCGGACATCTGCCAGGAGGTCTTCCTCGCCGTCTGGGATCACCCCGAACGGTTCGACCCGGCCCGAGGAAGCTTGCGGGCGCTGCTGGTGACGATCGGCCGGCGGCGATGCATCGACCACCTCCGGCGCCACGGCCGGCGGGCCTCGACCGAGGGGCGCGCCCGTTCTGCGCTCCCGACGTGGGTGCCCAACGTCGACGAGGTGGCCATCGCCATGATCGCTGGCGAGCGCGTCCGCGCCGCCCTCGACGAGCTCCCCGAGCCGCAACGCCGGGCAATCGAGTTGGCATACTTCGAGGGCCTCACCTTTCGCCAGGTCGCCGTCGCGACCGACACGAGCGAAGGCACCGCCAAGTCGAGGATCCGTCTCGGATTGCAGCGACTGGCGGCCGAGCTACGTCGAACCGAGGAGGTCGGACGGCCATGAGTGACGACAGCTTCATTGACCACCTCGGCGCCGACGACGTGATGGCCGCACTCGCCGAGGCGGTTGCCGTGACGCCCCCGATCGACGTGCGCCGTCGAGTGATCGCCGCGGCTGGCGAGCGGCCGCGACCGCATGCAGTCCCGGTACCGGCGCCAGAGCTGTACGCGCTGCGGGTTGCCGCCATGGCCGAGCTCCTCGACGAGCTCGAGGGCGCCGAGTGGTCGCTGCCGGCGGACCCCTACGCCTGGTCCGTGCACGAGCTTGTCGCCCACGTCACCGTGATCGAGGAGTACACGGAGCGCCAGTTCGGCCTCACCGACCTGCCACCGACGCCTGCCGGCGTCTCCACGACGATCAGCCATCTCGACATGGGGCTCGACGCAGTGGCCGAGCTGGCGGCTGCGGACGTGTCGGTGGCCGTCCAGCGCTGGGGCGCCGCGGCCGGGCGCGTCCTCGACCATGTGCGCAGCCCGTCGTTCGACCCGGCCGCGCCGCTACCGCTGCATGCCTGGCCGTTCGACGCGGCGACGGCGCTGGTTGCCCGTTCCTTCGAGATCTGGACCCATGCCGACGACATCCGCCGGGCGACGGGGCGCCCGCTCGACACTCCGACGCCCGGAGAGCTGCGGGCCATGTCCTCGACCTCGGTCGGAGGGCTCCCGGTCCTGCTCGCCATCACGAACGGGCCGGCGATTCAACCGACCCGGGTGGTGCTCACCGGTCCGGGTGGCGGCACCTACGACCTCCCCGCCGGCACCCCCAACGATCCCAGCCACCGACACCTGATCGTGGCCGACGTGGTCGACTACTGCCGGCTCGCCGCACGGCGGCTCGACCCAACCGAACTGCGGCATCAGCGCGAAGGCGATCCGGCGTACATCGACGCCATGCTGCGCGCCGCCCATGCCATCGCCGTGTGACACGCCGACTCACGAGATCCCTGGTCGCGGCGATGTCGAAGCTCAGACGGTCTCCCAAGCCAGCCTTCGTGGGCCAGAGTTTCGCAATTGTTCCGCACGGTTTCGGGGCAGCCGTCCGCGGCCACTCGTAGTCTCGCCGGAGTGGGAGCGCACCCGGGATCGGCCTGTGACTGGACGTGGGTCGTCGCTCGCCGGCCTGCCCGGCGGGTGCTGGTGGTGTGCAGCGCTTCCCCGGGTGCGGATCTGGCGGTGACGTCGGAACGGTCGGTGTCACTGGTCCTCGCCGGGGCAGAGCCGCTCGATCATGAGGTCGAACCGTTCGCCGTTGCGTTTCTCGACGAATGCGTCTCGGGGTTGCCCGCCGAGCGGCAGCGTGCCGCGGTTCATCAGGCGGTGCATCACCTCGACCGGGGTGGAGTGCTGGGCCTCAGCCGTCTGCTCGATGTGCTCCTCGGGGAGACCTTCGCCGAGCTCGGGATGACTCGGGAGACCCACCAGCTGGCCGAGGACATCGTGATCTACCGCCGGGCATCGCGCACGACCGTGCACGACCTGTTGTGGGAGGCTCGAGCGACGATCCGGCGGGTGACGGCGTCCGCGCTCGCCGCCGAATGCGCCGGACCATCGGGTCCGCTGGTCGTCGATACCCGGTCACACACGGATCGCTGCCGGATGGGGGTCATCGCCGGGTCGATCCATGTGCCGCGGACCGTCCTCGAATGGCACCTCGATCCGGCCAACGGTTACCACCACCCGGCCGTGACCGGGCTGGACCAGCCGCTGGTCATCGTGTGCAACGGGGGGTACAGCTCCTCGCTCGCCGCGGCCAACCTGGTCCGGTTGGGATTCACCCACGTCCGTGACCTGATTGGTGGTGTGCGCAGCTGGATCAGCCACGGGTATCCGGTGGCGCCGCCGGACCACGCACATCTCGACCTTTGAGGATCGGCGTCCGTTCAGCGGCGCTGCAGCACGGCGTGGGTGAAACGCTGCGCGCCGCCCGACGGCGTGACGTGGTCGGCCTCGGCGCTGTCGACCAGGTCGAACGCCGAGTCGAACGTCTCGCGCAACGACGCCGTGTCGTGACGCATCACCGGTAACCCGCTGCACCTGGTGGGCCCATCGGGGGCGAACGTGGCGATGACGAGGTGGCCGCCGCGCTGTACGGCGTGCGCCGCAGCGGTCACGTACGCGGCGCGGTCGGCCGGTTGGACGAAGAAGTGGAACACGGCCCGGTCGTGCCACACATCGACAGCCTCAGCAAGGCGCAACTCGCGGACGTCGGCGACCACGGTCGTCAACCGCTCGGCGGCCACTCGCCGCGCCGGCTCGGACAACGCGGCGCCCAACGCGTCCAGCGCGGCCTGGGCGATGTCGACGGCGATCACCACGTAGCCCGCCGCCAGCAGGTCACCGACGAGTGGTGAGGCCCCCGCCCCAACCGTCACCACCCGGGACGGGGATGGTGCCGCTGACCGCGCCGTCACGCGGCGCACGGTTGCCAGTCAGCGATCGGGTGTGGATTGGTACCAGCTCAGATGATCGGGTTGCGCTGACTGCCACACGGTCTCCCAGTGGAGTCGGTCCTGGTAGGCGAGCGGCTCAGCGGTCATGTTCCGGAGGCTATGGGCCGCCGTCGACGTCGGTTCACGTGGACCGGAAACAACTGAGAAACTCTCGCCATGAAGCTCGTGCCGCCGACGCGGTGCGGCGAAGATGGCGGCATGCCGAGGATCGAGCTGCTCGACGAGACCACCGCGCCGATGACGGCGCAGGGATACTTCGCCAACGGCGATCCGGGGCCCATCGTCGCCGCGCTGGCCACCGTCCCAGAGCTCCTCGGACCCACGCTCGGGTTCGTCGGTGCGGCGCTCGGTCCGGGGGCTGCGTCCACCCGGCACAAGGAGTTCGCCATCCTTCGCACGTCGGCGTTGCTCGGCTGCCGGTACTGCATTCACGCCCACACCGCGGTGGCGTTGGACGTCGGGTTGTCAGCCGACGAGGTGCGCGCCCTGCGTGGAGAGATCCCGCTGGCCGAGACGTTCGCCGACCCGGCCGAGGTGGCGTTGATCCGATGGATCGATGCGATGGCCGGATCCGTCGGACCAATCGCCGACGAGATCTGGAGCGCGGCCCGGGCCGCGTGGGCCGACCACCTGCTCGTCGAGCTCAGCGTGACCATCGGGGCGACGATGTTCCTCAACCGGCTGGCTACCGGGTTCGAGCTTCCCACCTCCGAGGCAACGCTCACCCGGCTCGAGCGCGACGGGTTCGCCGCCCGACCGGCGGACCCCACGATCGACCTCGTCGACGCGTCACGGGTGGTGAACGGCTGATGACCGACGTGATCGCCGAGTCCCCGGTCGCCCAAGCGATCGCCGACGGCGTGCTCCCCGGCCGGGTCTGGTTGTACACGAACTACCACTGCAACCTGGCCTGCTCGTACTGCCTCACCGAGTCCTCGCCACGGAGCGAGCGCCGCCAGTTGGATCCGGGCGTCATGCTGGCGGTCGCCCAGCAGGCCAAGGACCTCGGCTTCACCGGGCTGGGGATCACCGGCGGTGAGCCGTTCCTGGTGCCCTGGCTGCCCGAGACCGTGCTGGCCATGGCCGATCATCTGCCACTCGTCGTGCTCACCAACGCCACCCAGTTCGCCGGCGATCGGATCGAGCGGGCGGCGGTGCTGGCCCACCCCGACATCGCCGTGCAGATCTCGCTGGACTCCCACCTCCCCGACGTGAACGACCTGGCCCGCGGCCCGGAGAACTTCGCCAAGGTCGTCGATGCCGTGCCGCGGTTGATCGAGCGCGGGGTGCGGGTTCGCATCGCCACGACCACCGCTGCGTCACTCGACGATCCGCAGCTGACCCCGCTGCGCGAGCTCGTCGCCGGGCTCGGCGTGGCAGCGCACGACCATCTCGTCCGCCCGATCGTGCGCCGTGGGCGCGCCGACGTGCTCTCCATCGGTGTCCGCCCCCGCGCCCAGGACATCCCCAGTGAGCTGACGATCACCGCTGACGGCGCCTACTGGGGCAGCTTCGGGCCCACCGTTCGCGCCGGGCGCCTCGACACGGACCTGCTGCTGACCCGCACCGTGCTTCCGCTCGCCGTGCCGGCGACTGCCCTGCTCGGCGTGCTGCGCGGCATGCCAGACGGTCACGACGCCAATCTCGGCATCCGTTGAGCATGACCCTCACGGAGCCGGTCGGCTCCATCGACGATCACCATCTGCGACAGACCGCCGGCGTGGCGCGTCAGGCGTCCTGGGTCGCCATGGGGTTGCTGGCTGGGCGCCCGGCGCTGCCCTAGGTTGGTGTCATGCCCGAGCCGAAGACACGACCCACGAACGCCGATGTCGCCGAGTTCCTGGCCGCCATCGCCAACGACCAGCGCCGAGCCGATGCCGAGGCGGTGTGCCGGATGATGGCCGCCGCGACCGGGAAGCCACCGGTGGTGTGGGGAACATCGATCGTCGGGTTCGGATCGAATGGGTCCACGCCGTCCTGGCCGGTGATCGCCTTCGCGGCGCGCGCCAAGGAGCTCGTGCTGTACCTGAATACGTCGATCGAGGCCGAGCTGTTCGACGGGCTGGGACCGCACCGTCGAGGAGCCAGCTGCGTGTACGTCAAGCGGCTCGCCGACCTCGACCAGGGCCGCCTGAAGCAGCTCGTCAGCCGAAGCGTCGAGCTTGCCGGCAGGTAGCCCAACTCACGGGCAGGAGGACGCGAGTCGCGCTGCTATGCTCTGACCTGTACCCCACGGGGTATCGGTTCGTTACGGCGGACTGCTGTCGAGATCCCGCCGGTTGCCCACCCGGCGGGATCTCCAGTTTTCGGCGTTTACCCGCAGGTCGACGTCGGCGACGCACCCTCTCGGAGCCCAACCAGCCATTCGATGCCCGCCTGGTAGGCCGCTGGCTGTGCCGTCTGGTGGATCTTGCCGGGCAGCAACCGGCGTTCCACCGTGTCGCCCAACGCGGACAGGCGGGCGGCCAGGGTGGCGGTGTGCTCGACGGGCACGTTCTCGTCGGCGTCACCCTGGATGATCAGGATCGGGCTGGCCTGCGGCGCCTGACCCGGCGTGTTGGCGGTCATCAGCCCGGCAAAGGGCTCGGTCGTGGTGGGGTCACCGCGTAGATACGGCGGGCGCGGCATCGGGATCGCGTCGGCGAAGCAGTGCTCACCCATCGTCTTCATCAGCGCAGCACCGTTGCGGGTCAGCACTGAGTCGGTCGCCGCGGCAGCCTCCGGGTAGGCGATGGCGAACCCGGCGACGATGCTGACCGACAGCGGTGCCCGGCCCGGATCGGCGACACCTCCGGCGACCAGCGCGCCCACTTCGGTGGCGGGCGCCCCGGCAACGGTGCCGATCATCTTCAGGTCGGGGGCGTAGGTGGCCGCCAGTTCGCCGGCCCACAGAGCCGCGCCACCCCCCTGGCTGTAGCCGGCGGCCGCCGTGGTGGTGGAGATGGAGATGCCCGGGAACTGGCGGATGGCGAGGGCTGCGTCCAGCATGTTGCGGCCGGCGCTTTGCCCGACGAGGTAGGGGTGGCCACCCGGTGTGCCGAGTCCCTGGAAGTCGGACGCCACCACGATGAACCCGTCGTCACGGACGACGTTGTCGACGTCGGAGATGTCGAAGGCCCGCCCTCCGTCCTCGGGCAGGCTCAGCGACGGGGCGCAGAACATGTTGATGCCGGTCGTGCCGTGGCCCAGGGTGAGGATGCTCCATCCCTCTGCCGGGAACTCCGGCTCGCGTGCCCGCGGCCACTCGCCGTTGATCGGTCCCAGCACGGCAACGCCCGTGACGGCGATGGGCTGGCCTGCCACCGTCTCGGAGGTGTACATGATCCGCATGAAGATCCCCGATGAGGTGATGGCGGTCTCGGCGATCGGCTGGTACCGCAGCAAGGTCCCGTGGGGTACCGCCGGCAGCGGGTCCGGCGGATCGTAGAAGCCCGCTTGGTCCATCTCGAACACTTCGATGGAGGGAAGTCCGGATGGTGGCGTCGTGGCGGCGGCGCGTCCGCCGGAGATGGTGAGCAGCGCGACCAGCGCCCCAGCAACGGCGGTCCACCGACGATGCCCATGTCGTCGTGTCATGGCGACACCGTAGTGCCCCTGCAACCCGCCTCAGACCGGCAGCGACGCCGCAGGCAGTTCGAACCAGCGGAGGTGCTCGAACTCAGCGGACAGCCCGGCGGGCGCCGGCCCGTCGGCAGCCCACTCGGCCGCGCCGGCGAAGATCCGCCTGGCCTCGGCGAGGTACTCGACGAGCACGGACTCGTCGGCGTGGAGGTCCTCCACCGGCGGCCGGACCATCGCCCCCGTCGCCGGATCGTACGACACCTGCTCCAAGCGCAGCGGGGGTTCGACCGGTCCGTTCTGATGACGCCACAACCCGCTTGCCGGGTGGAACCGGTAGTGGGGGAGCAGCTTCCAACCATGATCGGCGACGAGCGCCACTGCGTCCACCAGGTACTGGAACACGGCCTCGGAGATGAAGTAGTTGAAGCTGATCCGGGTCCACCCCGGCTTGATGCCCTCGCAGCCATGGGTGATCTCGTGCTCGAACTCGTGTGACCGGGCCAGGTCGATGCCGAGCAGCCGATGGCCGTAGGGGCCGGCACACGAGCACCCGCCACGCGACTGGATGCCGAACAGGTCGCTGAGCACCGCCACCACGAAGTTGTGGTGCAGGTACTTGCCGCCCGGCCGGCGGATGACGAACGACACGATCGACAGCCGATCGGCCGTGGTGTTGCCGAGCACCTGGATCGCCGGGTGGGCCTGCCAAGCCTCCGCGGCCCGCCGCCAGTAGGCCTCCTCGTTGGCCTTGATGGTGGTGGTGCCCACTGCCTGCTTGAGCTGGAACACGAGCCCGGCGCGGATCGACTCGATGATGGCCGGGGTCCCACCCTCCTCTCGGTGCACGGGATCGTCGAGGTAGCGGTGCTCGAACGGGTTGACGTAGGCCACGGTCCCTCCACCCACCACGTCGGGAACCCGGTTGCGCAGCAGCTCACGGCGGATCACCAGCACCCCGGGGGTGCCAGGCCCGCCGACGAACTTGTGCGGGCTGACGAACACGGCGTCCTTGTTCGCCAGCGGGTGCTCGGCACAGCACGGGTACATCTCGATGTCCACGTAGGGTGCGGCCGCGGCGAAGTCCCAGAAGGACAGGGCGCCGTGGCGGTGCAGGAGATCGGCGATGGCGCAGGTGTTGGAGATGATCCCGGTCACGTTCGAGGCGGCGGAGAACGAACCGATCTTCAGCGGGCGGTCGGCGTAGCGCTCCAACTCGGCGGCCAGCACGGCCAAGGTCGATGTGCCCGTCGGCGTCCTCGGCGATCGTAACGACGTCGGCGATCGACTCCCGCCAGGGCAGCTCGTTGGAGTGATGCTCGAACGGGCCGACGAACACCACCGGGCGCTCGTCCGGCGGGATCCGTTCACGAAGGTGGTAGCGGTCGTCCAGCTGGGCCGGCAGGCGCAACCCGAGCACGCCGATGACCTTGTCGATGGCTGCCGTCGACCCCGAGCCGGTGAAGATCACGCAAGTCTCGTCGTCACCCCCGACGGCGTCGCGGATGATCCGCCGGGCGTCCTCACGCAGGCGGGTGGTCTGCAGCCCGGTCCCGGATGACTCGGTGTGGGTGTTGGCGTAGCGCGGCAGGACCTCCTCACGGATGAAGTCCTCGATGAAGCCCAGCGAGCGGCCCGACGCCGTGTAGTCGGCGTAGGTGACCCGCCGCCGCCCGAACGGGCCGTCCATCACCTGGTCGTCGCCGATGACGGACTCCCGGATTCGCTGGAGCAGCGGGGTGTCGCGAGCGTCGGCCACGGCTCGAACCTAGCTGCCGGCCGCGGTGGGGACCGTCGACAACCGCCTCAGTGGGCGGTGAGAGTCGGACGGCCTCGCCGAAGTACAACTCGGTGAGGTCCTGCCCGGCCAGCTCGCCAGGGGTACCGGCCCAGCGGATGGTGCCGTTGGTCAGCAGGACGCTGCGGTTGGCCACCTTGTCGACCGTGGAGGCGAACTGCTCCACCAGCAGCACCGCCACGCCGCTGGCGGCGATCCGCCCGACCTGCTCGTACAGCTCGGACACGATCATCGGCGCGAGACCCATCGACAGTTCGTCGAGCAGCAGCACGCGTGGTTTGGTGGTCAGTGCCCTGGCCAGCGAGAGCATCTGCTGCTCACCGCCCGACATCGTGCCGGCCAGCTGGGAGCGGCGCTCACCGAGGCGGGGGAACTGGGCGTAGGTCATCTCCTCGACGTCGGCCAGGTTGGTGTCCCGGTAGGTGGCCATCCACAGGTTCTCGCGGACGGTGAGGTTGGGGAAGATGCCCCGGCCCTCGGGGATGGTGCACAGACCGTTGCGGACCAGGTGCCGGGGCGTCGCGGCGGAGACGTCGGCGCCGTTGAAGAGCCGGGCGCCGCCGAGCAACGGGAGCTGCCCGCAGGCGGTGCGGATCAGCGTGGACTTGCCGGCCCCGTTCGGGCCGAGGATGGCCATCACGTCCCCGGTGCCGATCGACAGCGTCACCCCATGGAGGATCTCGATCGAGCCGTATCCGGAGGACACGTTGTCCAGGACCAGGAGCGGCGCCGAGTCGCCGGTGGTCACCGCGGACACCGCCGACCGTACGAGTGCGGGCGACGCCACGGTCGCCGCGGCGTCCTGGGTCTCCTCCGCGTCGGCGTGGGAGGCCGAGCCGGCCGGACCGATGATCCGTGACGTGGCGACGATCACCGCGGCCAGCAGGGCGATGATGGCGATGAGCCGCCACCCGCTGGTGTGGATGACCGTGCCCCAGCGGAGCAGGGCTGCGACGGCCACTCCGGCGGCCAGCACGGCGGCGACCATCGGCCGGCGCCGCGTGGCCGGGTTGGCCAGCGCCGGGAGCAGCGGCACGACGGTGAGGCTCCACGCCGCGATGGAGCGCGACGAAGCCCCAGCGGGTCACCGCGCCGGTGGTGGTGAGCGCCCACAGGACCACGCCTCCGCCGATGGCGATGGCGATCAGGTTCCACCGGCCGATCAGGCCGCGGAATCCTTCGGAGGTTTCCTCGGTGACACCGGCGGGGCTTCGCCCAAGGGTGATCCCCATCGTGCCCGGGAGCACCTGCAGGAAGTCCTTGACGAACTTGGAGCCGGCGATGGCCTGCAGCGTGCTGTTGCCGCCGAGGAAGAAGCCGCCGAGCAGCGCCCCGGAGACCGCCGCCACGCCACCCAGGACGGTGAGCAGGACCACCGGCAGGCTCTGCAGGAAGTCGTACTGCTGCGGGCTGACCTTGGAACCGGCCAGCGCCCCGGCGCAGGAGGCGATGGCCGCGGAGATGGCGAACGCGGCGACCTTCGAGCCGGTGACGTTCATTCCCAGCGTGGCGGCGGCCGCCGGGGAATCCTTGATGGCGATGAGACGCCGCCCGAGGCGGCTGCGCCGGACGGCGACGACGAGGAGGCCGAGCACCCCGAAGGCGATCGCCAGGACGATCATCCGGGCCCGGGGCGAGCCAGCCTCCAGCCCGGGGATGCGCAGCGGCGGGACGGCGATGTTGCCGGAGTAGAACGTCTCCTTCTGGTTGAAGACCAGGTTGCTGACGAGCACGGCGAAGGCGGCTGTGGACAGCGCCAGGTACACCCCGGTCAGCCGCAGGGCGGGCAGGGCGACCAGCGCGCCGACGGCGCCGACGATCACCATGGTCAGCAGCAGGCTCAACAGGTTGCCGTTCCCAGGAACCTTGGCCATGGCGATGGCGCCGAGCCCGGCGAAGCTCAGCGGCGCCAGCGACACCTGCCCGGCATAGCCGGTGAGCGGCACCAGCGACAGCGCGGCGATGGAGAACAGCAGGGCGTTGATGAACAGCAGGCTGTTCGGGCGGTTCATCATCCCCGAGACCGCCACGGTGAAGCCGACCAGGACGGCCGTGCCGATCAGCGCGGTGGACCATGCCGGCTCACGGTGCTTCTCACGCAACCGGCTGATGCCGGTGCGTAGCCGGCTCTGGGGCATGAGGACCAGCGCGACGAATAGCACGATCGTGGGGATCGAGGCCCGCAGGCCGCTGAGGCTGAACCCGAAGGCCGTCTTGGGGAACCAGTTCTGATCGGAGTAGCTGAGGTAGTACGAGTCGAGCAGGCCCAGCAACAACGCGCCGATGAAGGTTCGTGGCAGGCTGCGCAGCCGCCCGATGATCGCCGCGGCGTAGGCGTTGATGGTGAGCAGCACGAGCGGCTCGACGCGGATGCCCTGCTCGCCCGCCAGGAGGATGCCGGCCACGCCGGCCAGCACGGCGCTGACCGCCCAGGCCATCCCGGCGATGCGGTCGGGGTGGGCCCCGTTGAGCTCACCGAGATCACGGTCGTCCACGACGGCGCGCATCGCCACACCCGTGCGGCTGCGGTACATCAGCAGCCGCAGGAAGATCGCCACGAGCACCGCGCAGCCCATGGTGATCAGCTTGTGATAGGCGACGTTGATCCCGCCGATGGACACCTGGCGGCCCTCGTAGAAGCGCACCATCGCGGCGCGGTTGGGTCCGGTGGGCCACAGCCAGTTGACCAGCCCGAGCACCGCGGCGAAGAGCGCGACGGTGACCGACAGGCGCACGACCTCGGTGGTGTTGCGCAGGCCGCGCATGACGAACCGCTCGACGAACCATCCGTACAGCGGGCAGCCGAGGCCGAGCACGATCAGCAACGCGAGCGGCGTCGGCCATCCCCAGCCGAAGCGGAATTGCCAGTAGGTGAACGCGGCCAGTACGCCGGTCGCCCCGTGGGCGAGGTTGAACAGGCCGCTGGTGTTGTAGGTGACCACCAGGCCGCTGGCGATCACCGCGTAGATGGCGCCGGTCGAGATGCCGATGATCGTGGCGATGAGCAGCTTGTCTGCGTCGAAGGCAAGGAGTCCCATGGAGTGCGTACCCTACGACGTCGAGCCGGCCGGCTTGGTCGTTTCGGTCGGCCAGTCGGCCAGGGTGTCGATGAACCGCTGGCGGACCTCGGCGATGCGCTCGGAGAGGTTGCGCAACGTCCAGTCGTCGACCGGGATGGGCTCGAGCACCGCCACGTCCACCTCGCCGGGGTTGACCGCGGTGGCATTGCGTCCGGCGATGCTCTCGGCGTTGCGGATCACGATGGGCACGATGGGGATCTGCGCTGCCATGGCGATGCGGAACGCCCCCTTCTTGAACGGCCCGACGCTGGTGGTGTCGACACGGGTGCCCTCCGGGGCGATCAGCACCGACAACCCCTTGGCGGCCATCTCCTCGATCGGTTTGAGGGCCTCGACCGCCTTGGCCGGGTTGGCCCGATCGACGAAGGCGACGTCGAGGAACCGCCCGGCGGTGCCGATGATCGGGTCGCCGCGCAGCTCGCCCTTGGCGACCGCGGTGAAGTCCCGCTCGACGATGGCGGTGGCGATGAAGGCGTCGAAGTTGTTGCGGTGGTTGAAGACGAACACCGCCGGCCGTGCGGCGAAGGCGTTGTGCCGGTCGACCACGTTGAGCTTCACCCCGTTGATCGCCATCATCGTGGTGGTCCAGGTCTTGGTGGCGAAGTTCACCGCGAACCGCCTGTCCCGCTTCAGCAGCCCGAGCCCGGCGGCGACACCGGCGATGGGCAGCGCCGAGGCGAAGGCGAGCAGCGATCGGGCCTGCGACGACTGGCCGCGGCTGGAGAAGCGCAGCACCGGCCAGCCGCGGCGCTTGGCGACCGTCTCCATGTGGCTGCCCGGGTTGGTGGGACGCGGGTTGCCCACCAGGTACATCAGGGCGGTGTCCTCGTTGCCGTCGGCGTAGAAGTAGCTGGCGGTCAGGTCGACGCCCTGACGGGTGGCGAAGTCCTGGGCGACGTTGGCCTTCCCAGGGCCCCACAACACCGGCTGGGCGACCTCGCCGGTCAGGACACCGTCGTCGTCGACGAAGCGATTGCACAGGACGTGCTGGATCCCCAGGTACGCAGCCACCGGCTCGACCTGGAACGCCGTGGCCGACGAGGTCAGTACGACCGTGTGCCCGCGGCGCTGGTGGGCGGCGACGATGGCCTTCATCTCCGGGAAGATCAAGTCGGAGATCTTCTTCTCGAACAGCCGCAGACCCATCTCGTCGAGGTCCTCGATGGTACGGCCCTTCCATCGCTGGGCGGTGAGGCCCAGCAGATGCTCGAACGTGGTGGGGTTGAGCCCGCCACCGGCGACGACCGTGCCGAGGGTTCGCAGCATCTGCGCCGGGTCGAGGTCACGGCCCTTGGCCTGATCGGTCGCCATGTGCCGGGCGGAATACCCCGAGATCAGGGTGCCGTCGAGGTCGAAGAAGGCGCCGATGTGGGCGCCGTGGGGCGCCGCCCCGATTTCGGCGACGGTGCCGGGAGTCCTGATGTCGTTCATGTCCGCTTCCTCGGCTTGCGTGGCCGCTTGGCCGGTGTGGTGGGCTCGGCCGGGGCGGCAGCGAGAACCTCGTCGAACCCGGCGCGGATGGACGACATCAGCAACTCGTGATCCGTGAATGCCGCGGGGTCGACGTTCAGCCCGAGGTGCAGTCGTCCGTTCTGGGAGACCATCGTGGCCATCATCGCCACGCCGGGGAGCGGGCCGATGGGGATCGAGCGCAGGATGCGTGCTCCGGCGATGTAGCGGGCCACCGGGCTGCCCGGCACGTTGCTGGCCTGGATGTCGATTCCCAGCGAGCCGCCGCCGAGGCCGCTCAACAACGAGAGCGGCAGCCAGGTCATGACGGGCGACACGAGGGCCATCAGGTTGAGCCCGGCATCACTCCGGGCCGTGATCACCCGCTCGCGGATGGATTGCATCCGGCGCACCGGATCTGCCTCGGACACGGGTAGGGCCAGCGTTGCGGCTGACCACTGGTTCCCGCCTGCCGGGTCACTGTCGGCACGCACGTTGATGGGCATCCCACACGTGATCGACTCGATCGGCACGCCGAGGGCGTCGTGGTAGAGACGCATCGCCCCGGCCAGCGCAGCCAGATAGCCGTCGTTCATCGAGCATCCGTGGGCGCGGGCCGCCTTGCGCAGGTCCTGCAGCGCCAGGACATGGGTGTCGAAGCGGCGCTGCAGGCTGCGGCCGCGCAGCAGCGGTGAGGGCTCGCTCTCCGGCGACAGGGTGTGGCGGGCCGAGCTGACCATCCTGGTGACCTGCCCGGCGAGGCCTGCCGGGTCACGCACGGCCCGCACCCCAAGTCCGGCCACCGAGCGGCCGCGGCGCACTGCCGAGCCGACAAGACGCAACGGCAATCGCTTGACGGCCCGCTGGGTCAACTCCATCGAGGTGAGGTCCTCGGGAATGGGCAGCGGGGGCATCGTCCGAGGTCCGGGCTCACGCACCTCACTGCGGATGAGCTCGTCGAGGACCGCGCCGCCCACGCCGTCGATGGTGGCGTGGCTGAGCTTCCACACCATCGCCGCCTTGGCGCCGTCGTCGTCGAGACCCTCCACCAGGACCATCTCCCACAACGGCCGGTTGGGGTCGAGCGGGTCGTGGAACATCGTCTGGGCGAAGTCGAGCAGCTGGCGCAGGCTGGTCGAGCCGGGCAACTGGATCCGGCGCACGTGGTAGTCCAGGTCGAAGTCCGGGTCGACCACCCACCGTGCCGGCGTGAGCGGGACGACCGGCGCCACCACGCGCTGGCGCAGGCGCAGGGCGATTCGTGAGGTGCGGTCCAGCTCGGTGCGCAGGCGATCCCAGTCGGGGACGACGTCGAGTGTCTCGATCTGCATGATGGTGGTGCGTGACTTGGTGTTCATGTCCGAGCGGAACATCATGTAGTCGAAGGCGCTGAGCTCGGTCCCCCAGTCCAACGTGTCGTGATTCATGGTTCTCCCGGAGTGCTGGTCGAGGTGAGGTCGGTCTTCAGCAGGTCGGCGACGCTGATCGCCGCAACGGCCTGCACATCGTCGAGGTACGAGAGCACGGTGCGCAGCTCGGCCTCGAACTCGGCGCGTCGCCTGGCAAGCTCGCTGCCGGCGATGAGCAGGCCGGCGTTGTCGGCGAGCTGCAGGCCGGTCTCGAACAGCGGCTTGGACACCGACTCCGGGCTGCGCAACCGCTGCTGCAGCAGGAGCTGTCGTCCGAGCCCGACGCATCGCCGCAGGGTGGCGGCACGGTCGGTGACTGGCTCGTCGTCGAGGTGGCGCAGTTCGGCGGCCACGACCGTGTAGGCCTCGACGAAGGTGCGCAGCGTCAGGTGGGCGGTGAGCGGGTGCATGCGCGCCAGCAGGTCCACCGGCGACCCGGTGGCGAGGACCGTTTCCCACCCCGCATCCTGACGAGCCAGCTCGGCGGTGATGCCCGCCCGGAAGGCCTGCTTGTCGCGGAAGAAGAAGTCGAACTTCAGCAGGTCGCGCAGGCGCAGGGCCGTGGACCAGAACACCTCGGTGGGTGACCCGCCGGCGCGCCCGGCCGCGGCCACTGCCACCTGGCAGATCGACTCGTCGAGGAAATGGTGGATGATCGAGTTGCGGTAGAACGACGCAGCCAGGTGCTGGTCCGGGTCGACGGCGAAGATCGGCTCGACGCCGCGGTCCCAGCGCACGACGACACCGTTGTCGACGAGGGACTGCAGCGCGGCGCGGATCCCGTCGTCGTGCTGCAGGGCGGTGGCGCTGGTGGTCATCGGCAGGGCCCGCCTGGTTGCGTCGGCGAGGTGGGTGCGGACCACTGCCACCACCTGATCGAAGGTCAGCGCCCGGCCGAGACCGCCGAGCAGCGCCAGCGTGACCAGCGCCGAGGCGGAGATCGGGGTCACCTGGTTGATCCGCGTGGCGACCTCGAACCCCAGCTTCTGCAGCACGATGCTGTTGTCCTCGTGCTCCTCGCCACCCGGCGGCCCGATGGTCTCACGCAGCGACACGGGCTCGCCGAAGCGTACGTAGATCTTGCCGTAGCTGCGGTGCTGGGTTCGCAGGTAGCCGAGGGCCCAGCCCATGCCCTCCTTCTTCTTGACCTGGCCGCGGGCCTCGCTGGCGTAGTCGGCGATCTCCCGCAGCTGGTCGTAGGTCATCGACGCCGGGACCAGCATCACGTCGGTGGTGCGGCCCTCGCGGTAGGCATCGACGACGTACTTCAGCAGTCCCATCTTCGGTGGGAGCAGCTTGCCGGTGCGTGAGCGCCCCCCTTCGATGTACCACTCCAGCGGGAAGCGCTTCTCGGTGAGGTAGCCGATGTACTCGCGCAGGACGAACCGGTAGACCGAGTCGCCCTTGGTGTCGCGGCGGATGAAGATCGCCCCGGCGTGACGCATGATCGGCCCCATCGGCCAGAACGCCATGTTGATCCCGGCGATCGTGTGCGTCGGCGGCAGGCCTACGTGGTGCCACGCCGTGGGCATGACCGAGGCGTCGAAGTTCGAGCGGTGCGTGGGCAGCACCACCGCCGACGTGCCACGGACCCTGGCGGCCATCGCCTGAGCCTGGGTCTCGTCGATGTCCAGGTCAGGGTCGTAGCCCTGGCGGCGGATCGAGCGGCCGAGCGCCATGGAGATGTCCAGCCGTGAGCGCCCGTACCCGGCCACCATCTCGTCCAGGCAGGCCGCCGCGTCCCGCTCGACGGCGGCCGGGGGGCGTCCGAGCTCGTCGGCCAGGGCGCGCAGCCCGGCCTGGAACCGCTGCTGGTTCCAGACCTCGTCACGGACCAGGCGGGGGATCTTGTACTGCGGCCCGTGGAGGCGGGTTTCCTCGCGATCGAGTGCCAGGGTCGCCCGGCGGGCGACGAACGCGGCGAACCCCGAGCTGTCGTCGCCCGTCCCGCCACGCTCGGCGTAGCGATCGGCGAGGTGCGCGGTGGTGGCCGGTTCGGCGACGACGACCTGGGCCCGGTTGGGGTCGGCGCGGCAGCAGGAGCGTCGTGCTGGAACCGCCGCGGCCGGCGCGGGTCGCCCTCCAGCAGCACGTCCCGCAGTTTGGCGTCGCGGCGCTCGCCGCGCAGGCGCGGCGTCCAGGCGACGCTCATCGGTTGGAGCAGGACGTGGTCGCCGATCTCGCCGACGATGGGCGCCAGCGCGGCCTGCGCCGCTTTCGTGGAGTCGCCGCCGCCCAGCTCGACGATCTCCGGTGGCCCGGAGCTGGCAGGGTGGGACCGTTGGATCCAGTGTCGCAGCAGGCGGCGCTCCACACCGCTGGACGCTTGGAGGAGGTACACGACTCGTGTCGCGTGGCCAACCTCGATGGTCATGCCGCCGACGGCCCGACAACCTCGGTGGCGCGCATCGCCTGTTCGATGAACCGGCCCACGGCACGGGAGTAGCCGAGCGCCGAGTGCCCGCCGTTGTACCAGAGCGCCTGGGGCTTGTCCCAGTGCTCCCAGATCCGCCCGCCGTGGTAGCGGTGGTGGACCATCTTGTCGACGACACCGGCGTAGATGAATCGTCGATCCCGAGGAGTCTTGGGGGAGATCGACAGCGGGGAGATGATCGCGTCGAGTTGCCGGGCGACTTGCAGGTTGTGGGCCTCGCCGGGATCGATGGGGCCCGCCTTGTGGCGCTCGATCAGCGCGCCGAGCTCGGCGACGGGTGCGCCGAGGATCACGCAGCTCAGGTCGGCGTCGAGATCACCGACGAGCCCGGCGATCATCCCGCCGAGCGAGATGCCCATCACACCGAGGTGATGGTTGCCCTGCGAGCGCAACGAGGCCAGGACGCGGCGTACGTCCCAGACCGCCTGCAGGGTGCCATGGAGGTTGTGCAGCGCATCCTCGCTGGGGTAGTTCATGCCCTCGGGGACGGTGGCGCGGCGCGGGCCGTGCAGCGGCAGGATCGGGCAGGCGACGTTGACGCCCATGTGGTCGTAGAGCCAGTTGGCCCGGAACAGGCCGAGGTCCATCAGCGGGCGGCCCATGCCGGTGCCGTGCAGGCAGACCATCCACGGCCGTTGCGGGCCGGGATGGCGCATGACCCAGGTGTGAATGGTGCGGTTGCTCTCCATCGCCACCCACCTGGCCCCGGCGGGGCAGTCGGGCGGCGGCGCGTAGCCGCTGTCGAAGGTGATGTGCTGGTAGCGGAACCGCGCCGCGCGTGCCGGCTTGGAGTCGTACGTGGTGGGCGGTGGGGGAGCGGGGAAGGCCAGCTCCGGCTGGTCCATCCACCCCAGCCGCCGGTACATCTCGACGGCCTCGTCGATCTCGCTCTCGATCCGCTGCAGGTCGGACTCGGGGCGGGGTGGCCTCCTGCGGCGCATCGCCAACAGGGTGATGTCGTCGATCAGGGAGTGGTGTCGAAGCGCCGCGTGCAACGGGTGATTGCGGCCGAGCTTCGGCGGGGAGGGGACCGCGTTGTTGCTCACGATCGAACTCTATGACGGATGACACGCCGCGTCAGTAGCTCTGAGCAAGAAATCTGACGAGTCGTCAGATTCCCGTGTTGCGGGCACTACAGTCGATTCATGCCCGTCGTCCTGCTCGTCCTCGGCGTGTCGGCGCTTCTGTCCACCGTGGTGGCAGCCGTACGCGTCCGCCGACCGGCGTGGTTCAGCCTTCCCATCCAACTCACCAGCATGCTGGTGGGCGAGACGCCGCTGTTCCACGCTGCCCTGCAAGTCATCGCGCTGGTCGGTCTTGGCGCCGCCGGGGCCGCGACGGGGTGGGCGGGATGGATCGGCGCGGCGGCGATGGCGCTGTCCATCGCCGGCCTCCTCGTGGTCCAGCGCAATGCCCGCACCGCCCCGCCGGCGCTGCGCGAGGCGCTGGCCGGCGTGGTTCCCAGCGTGCGGATCGAGCCGCGTTCGATGGCGCTCGCTGGTGCGCCCGTTCCACAACTCGGCGGCAGGCATCGAGATCGAACGCGACGTCGCCTACGGTCCCGACAAGCGCCAGCGCGTCGACATCTACCGGCCGGCAGGTTCCCCGGAGGGCCGGCCGGTCCTGCTGTACATCCACGGTGGGGGCTGGGTCAGTGGGGACAAGCGCACCCAGGCGCTCACCTTGCTGCACGAGGCCGCCCGGCGGGGGTACGTCGTCGTGTCGGCCAACTACCGCCTGGCGCCGCGCAACAAGTACCCGCTGTGGGTGCAGGACGTGAAGGCTGCGTTGGTCTGGGTTCGGGCGACCATCGCCCAGTACGGGGGGAATCCCCAGTGGGTCGCCGTCGCCGGTGGGTCCGCCGGCGGCCACCTCGCCGCCGTGCTGGCGACCACGCCCAACGAACCCAGCCTGCAACCCGGCGCCGAGGACGTCGACACGCGCGTTGCCGCGTGCGTCCCGCTGTACGGGGCGTTCGACTTCACCGATCGGTGGGGGATTCGCGGCAAGACCTCGATGGTGGGCTTCCTGGAGAAGATGGTGATGTCCTCCAAGCTCGCCGCCGACCGGCCCACCTGGGAGTTGATCTCTCCTGCGCACCGCGGCGGTCCGGACACCCCGCCGTTCTTCGTCGTCCACGGGGCCATCGACGTCCTGCTGTACCGCGAGGAGACGCGGGCGTTCGTGGACTACCTGCGCGGCACGGGAGCGCCCACGGTGCTGTACGCCGAACTGCCCCACGCCCAGCACGCCTTCGACATGATCAAGTCGGTGAGGACCTTCGCCACGGTGGACGCAATTCTTGGCCTTCTTGGACCACGTCCACGCCACCCCGGCGCGACCCGGCGGCTGACCGCGCGCCGTGGCGGGTCAGCCGGTGGCTGACCCCGCGCCGTGGCGGGTCAGCCGGGTTCTGCCTCGTGGCCCGGGCGCATGGTCAGGCCACGGTAGGAGGCCGACGGGCGGTTGACCCCGGTGACCACCTTGTACATCTCCTCGTGGACGGGGAGGAACACGTCGTGACGGTGGGCCAGCTCGTGGGCGGTGACCGCGGTGGTGAGCCCCTCGGCCACCATGTTCATGCTGGACCTGATCTCCTCCAGGGTCATCCCCTGGCCGAGTCGTTCGCCCACCGTGCGGTTGCGGCTGTTCGGGCTCATGCACGTGACGATGAGATCGCCCATCCCCGCCAGGCCGGCGAAGGTGGCTGCCTCCCCGCCCATTGCCACCCCCAGCCGGCTGAGTTCGGCCAGACCGCGGGTCATCACCATCGAGCGGGTGTTGTCGCCGACGCCAAGCCCCTGGGCGATGCCACAGGCGATGGCCACGACGTTCTTCAGCGCCCCACCGAGCTCGCAGCCGACGACGTCGTGGTTGGTGTAGACCCGGAACAACCCGGTGGACAGCACGCTCTGGATGGCCTTGGCCACGGCCAGGTCGTGGGTGGCGATCACGCTGGCGGCGGCCTGGCCGGCCAGGATCTCGCGGGCGATGTTCGGCCCGGTGAGCGCGGCGATGGGATGATCGGGAAGCTCCTCGGCGATGACTTCGGTCATCCGCAGCAGGCTGCCCTTCTCGAATCCCTTGGACAGGCTGACGGCAGGGATCCACGGCCTGACCCAGTCCCTGGCGGCGGCGACGGTGGTGCGCACCGCCGAGGTGGGCACACCGATGATCAGCAGTTCGGCGTGGCGCGTCGCCCGCTCGAGGTCGTCGGTGGCCGCCAGCCGCTCGTTCAGGGTGAGGCCCGGAAGGTACTTGCTGTTGGTATGGGCCTCGGTGATCTCCGCGGCCACCGCAGCGTCGCGGGCCCACAGCATCGTGTCGTGGCGGCGGGCGACCAGGCTGGCGACGGTGGTGCCCCACGACCCACCGCCCAGCACGCTGACGCGCATGTCAGCCGGCCCCGAGGTAGGCCTCGATCACCTCGGGCTGCTGGCGCACCTCACTGGGATGCCCGCTGGCGATGATCCGGCCGAGATCGAGGACGAACAGCCGGTCGCAGATCTCCATGACCAGCTCGACGTCGTGCTCCACCAGCAGCACGGCGATGTCGCTGCTGGCGAGCTCTCGCAGCAGCCCGCCCAGGCGGCTGGACTCGTCCCGGTCGAGCCCGGAGGCCGGTTCGTCGAGGAGCAGCACCCGTGGTTCGGTGGCCAGCGCCCTGGCGACCTCGAGGAGCCGGGCGGTCCCGGTGGGAAGGTCTCCCGCCGGCGTGTTGGAGACGGCGGAGATGCCCACCCGCTCGAGCAGCTCACCGGCGACCTGGCGCGGGCTGGCCCGCTTGGCGATCTCGGCGGCGACCTGGATGTTCTCGAACACCGACAGCGAGGCGAACAGCTCGAGCCGCTGAAAGGTCCTGGCGATGCCGTTGCGCGCTCGCTTGTGGGTGGCCATCTTGGTGATGTCCCTGCCGCCGAGGCTCACCCGCCCGGTGGACGGCGAGATCATCCCGGAGATGACGTTGAACAGCGTGGTCTTGCCGGCGCCGTTCGGGCCGATCAGCCCGGTGACGTGGCCGGCGCAGGCCGCGAGCGAGGCGTCGCTGACCGCACGGACTCCACCGAAGTTGACCGAGACGTCCTTGAGGGCGAGAGGCACGTGGCGAACAGTAGTGCACGGTGTGCCATCCGGCACACCATCCGGGTCCGCCTGCGGCCGCCCGGTCCGCCGGGCGGGCCCGTCGGGGACCCACGGATATCGTGATCCGATGAGCGATCGCGCCAAGCCCAGCATCACCATCCCCGACTCCGCCCCACCCCAGGACCTGGTGGCCGACGACGAAATCGTCGGTGACGGGCGCCAGGCGGTGGCCGGTGACCGTGTCGTGGTGCACTACAGCGGGGTGGCCTGGTCCACCGGCAGGCAGTTCGACGCCTCGTGGGACCGCAACGATCCGTTCGACTTCCGCCTCGGCGCTGGTGAGGTGATCACCGGCTGGGACCAGGGAGTGGCCGGGATGCGCGTCGGCGGGCGCCGGCGGCTGACGATCCCGCCCTCGTTGGGCTACGGCACACGCGGCGCCGGCGGCGTGATCAAGGGCGGCGAGACGCTGGTGTTCGTCGTCGACCTGCTCGACATCGTCTGACACGGGGTGCTCCGCCCAGGCGGCACAACCATGACCGATCCAGCCGCACTGCTGATCGACCGCTCCGTCGCTGCGGCGCGGCGTTCGCTGGACGAGACCTCCTGGGTGGAGGTGGTGGGTGGCTTCGTCCGTGACCCGCAGGCGGCGCTGGACGAGGTGCTCCAGGGCGTCCGCTGGGAGCAGGGCGAGGTCCTGCGCTACGACCGCTACGTCCCGGAGCGGCGGCTCGGCGCGGCACTGCACCCCAGCGCCCATCCGCTCCTGCACCAGACCGACCTGCACCTCCAGGCCACCCACCGCCGGGCGTTCTCCGGCGTCACCGCGCTGCAGTACCGCACCGGCGCCGACTTCCAGGGTCTGCACAGCGACCGGGAGATGCGCTGGCTGGACGACACGCTGATCGCCATCGTGGTCCTGGGCGTGCGCCGGCCGTTCGTGCTGCGCCGGCGTGGCCCGTGGCAGCAGGCCGTGGCCACCAAGGTCCCCGCGGGCGCCGACGCCGACGACGTGATCCTGATGCCGGGGGAGGGTGATCTGCTGGGGATGGGCGGGGCCTGCCAGCGTGACTGGCTGCACGGGATCCCCGCGGCGCCCACCGACGGGGTGCGTGTCTCGCTGACCTGGCGCTGGACGTCCAAGCGCGGCAGGCCCGACACCAACCCCGGCTACTTCGACGGGTTCCAGTTCGGCGACCGGGCCCGCCAGCCGGGGTACCGGACCCGGCCGGCCCCCTAACCTGCCCGTCGATGACCCGGTTCCGCACCATCGACTATCACACGGCCGGCGAGCCGTTCCGGATCGTGGTCCACGGCACCCCGCCGATCGACGGCGATTCTGTGCTGGCCCGGCGGGAGGCCGCCATCCACGGCCCGGCCGACGGTGTCCGCCGGCTGCTGTGCAACGAGCCCCGTGGCCACGCCGACATGTACGGCTGCTTCCTCGTGCCGGCGGACGACCCCGGTGCGGTCTTCGGCACGCTGTTCTGGCACAAGGACGGGTTCTCCACGGCCTGCGGCCACGGGACGATCGCTCTGGCCGCCTATGCCGTCGACGAGGGGATCGTCGCCGCTCCCGCGGACGGAGAGGTCACGCTGGCCATCGACGTTCCCTCTGGCCGGGTGGGCGCCACGGTCCGCCGGGCGGGCGGGCGGACGGTGTCGATCGCCTTCACCAACGTGCCGGGGCATGTGGTGGCCCGCGGCCTGGAGGTGCCCACGTCGGCCGGCATGGTCCTGGTCGACGTCGGCTATGGCGGGGCGATCTACGCCACGGCGCCGGCCGCCCAGATCGGCGCGTCGATCACCCCGCAACACCTGCCGGCGATGATCGCGGTCGGCCGGGAGATCAAGGCGGCCTTGACCGGTACCGACGCCGCCCGCCATCCCACCGACGACCGCCTGTCGGGCATCTACGGGACGATCTGGTACGACGACCTCGGCGACCGGCCCGACGGCCCGCACCAGCGGAACTGCACGGTGTTCGCCGACGGTGAGGTGGATCGTTCTCCCTGCGGGTCCGGCACGTCGACGCGGCTCGTACTGCTGCACGACGACGGCCGGATCCGCGCCGGTCAGGTCCTGCGCCACGACAGCATCGTCGGCTCGACGTTTCTCGGTCGCGTCCTCGGGGTCGGGCCAACCGGCGTGTTCACCCAGGTCGAGGGCAACGCCTTCCGCACCGGCGAGCACACCTTCGTGCTGGACCCGGCCGACCCCTTGGGCGACGGGTTCCAGCTCCGATGATCCCCGAGCTTGCCGCGCCCCGCTTCCGCCAGGCGTGCGCCGCGCTGCGCGCCGGTCTCGCCCAACGCCTGGAGGAGTCGACCCCGCCGCGCCAGTCCGTGCATCTGGGCGCCGGGCATCTGCTGATCTCGCCGGCGGCCGACCGCGCCCATGTCGGCGTCAAGGTCGTGTCGGTGGCGCCCGGCAACTCGGCGCTGGGCCGCCCGACGGTGCAGGGCGGGTATCTGCTGATGGACGCGGCGACGCTGACGCCGCTGTGGCAGGGCGACGCGGCGCCGTTGACCCTGTTGCGCACCGCGGCGGTGTCGATGGTGGCCATCGAGCTGCTGGGCCACGCCGGCCCGCCGCGTCACGCGGTCATCGTGGGGAGTGGGCCGCAGGCCACTGCGCATGCCGCCGGGTTGCTGGCAACGTGCCAGCCGCAGCGCATCACCCTGGTGGCCCGGCGGGCGGGCGTGGCCACGGCGCGAGCGGCCGAGCTGTCGGCGGAGCTCGGCGTCGAGATCACCGCCGCTGGGATCGACGCCGTCGCGGACGCCGACTTGGTGATCTGCGTGACATCCGCGGCGACCCCGCTGTTCACCGACGGGCAGATCGCCGAGCAGGCGATCGTCGTCGCCGTCGGCAGCCATACCCCCGAGGCCGCCGAGCTTCCGGCCGAGCTGGTCCAGCGCGCCGCGGTCTACGTGGAGCACGTCGGCGAGTCGATGAAGTCCGGCGACCTGCGCCAGGCGGCCGGGCCGTCGGGCGAACTGGCCGGCTTGGTGACGATCGGCCAGCTCGTCCGGGGAGAGCACGTCCGCCGGGACCGCGGTCCGTGGGTGTTCAAGAGCGTCGGCCAGGGCTGGGAGGACCTCTGCGTCGCTGCCGCCCTGCACGGCTCGCCGATACCGTGAGACGCCGTGTCCGGCCTTCCTCAGCGCTCCCGGGTTGTCGTCGTCGGCGGCGGCATCATCGGCACGTCCGTCGCCTACCACCTGGCCCATGGCGGGTGGCGTGACGTCGTTCTCGTCGAACGCGATCAGCTCACCTCCGGAACCACCTGGCACGCTGCCGGGCTGATGGTCACCTTCGGTTCGCTGTCGGAGACGTCCACGGCGATGCGCCGGTACACGGCCGATCTGTACGCCCGCCTGGAGGCCGAGACGGGGCTGGCCACCGGGTTCAAGCCGGTCGGGTTCATCGAGCTGGCGGCCGACCGCGACCGCCTGGAGGAGTACCGCCGGGTGGCGGCGTTCAACCGACACTGCGGGGTGGACGTCCACGAGATCAGCGCGGCCGAGGTGGCCGCGATGTTCCCCCTGGCCCGGACCGACGACATCCTTGCCGGGTTCTACGTGGCCGAGGACGGGCGGGTCAACCCGGTCGACGTCACCATGTCACTCGCCAAGGGCGCCCGCCAGCAGGGCGTGACCATCGCCCAGGGCGTCACGGTGACCGGTGTGCAGACCCGCAACGGCGCGGTGCATGCGGTGGTCACCGACCAGGGCACGGTGGAGTGCGAGTACGTCGTCAACTGCGCCGGGATGTGGGCCCGCCAGCTGGGGGCGTTGAGCGGCGTGAACATCCCTCTGCAGTCGGCAGAGCACTACTACCTGATCACCGAGCAGATGGCCGGGATCGACCCGTCGTGGCCGGTGATCGAGGACCCGGCGAACTTCGCCTACTACCGCGAGGAGGTCGGCGGGATGATGATCGGGCTGTTCGAGCCGGTCTGCGCCCCGTGGAAGGTGGAGGGGGTCCCGCAGGACAGTTCGTTCACCAGCCTGCAGCCCAACTGGGACCGCATGGCGCCCTACGTCGAGCAGGCGATGAGCCGCATCCCGGCCGCCCTCGACACCGGGATCCGCACGTTCTTCTGCGGGCCGGAGAGCTTCACCCCGGACCTGTCGCCCATCGTCGGCGAGGCCCCGGAGATCCGCAACTACTTCGTCGCCGCCGGGTTGAACTCGATCGGCATCCTCACCGGTGGCGGACTCGGGCGGGTGGTCGCCAACTGGATCATCGACGGGCACCCCGACGTGGACGTCACCGGCTTCAACATCGACCGCCTGCACCCGTACCAGGCCACGCCCCAGTACCGCCGGACACGCACCGTGGAGTCCCTCGGGATGGTGTACCAGTGCCACTACCCGAACCGCTCGATGACCACGGCGCGCAACGCCAAGGTCTCGCCGCTGCACCACCGGCTGGTCGCCGAGGGCGCCTACTTCAAGGACGTCTCCGGGTGGGAGGGCGCCGACTGGTTCGCCGGTCCAGGGGCCACACCGGACCCCGGCCCGCTCACCTGGGGGCGCCCGGCGTTCTGGGACCGCTGGGCTGCCGAGCACCACGCCTGCCGCAACGAGGTCATCGCCATGGACATGTCGTTCATGTCCAAGTTCCGCGTCCAGGGCCGCGACGCCGGTGCGGTGCTGGAGCGCTTGTCCGCCAACCGGGTCGCCGCCGAGCCGGGACTCATCACCTACACCCAGTGGCTGAACGAACGGGGCACGATCGAGGCCGATCTCACCGTGGCGATGCTCGGTCCCGAGGAGTTCCTCGTCGTCGCCACCGATACCGCCCACCGCCACGTGCAGGCGCGCCTGGCTCGCCAGTGCGCCGACCATCACGCTTTCGTCACCGACGTGACCTCCGGTCTGGCCCAGCTCAACGTCCAGGGCCCGCGGTCGCGGGAGCTGCTGCAGTCCGTTACCTCGGTCGAGCTGTCCAACGAGGCGTTCCCGTTCCGCACGGCCCGCTCCATCGACATCGGCTTTGCCACGGTGCTGTGCGTGCGGATCACCTACCTCGGCGAGCTCGGCTACGAGCTGTACGTCCCCGCCGAGCAGGCGCTCCACGTCCACGACGTGGTGGTCGCCGCCGGCGCGCCGTTCGGCCTGCGCCATGCCGGGTTGAAGGCATTGGCCAGCCTGCGGATGGAGAAGGGCTACCGGGACTACGGCCACGATATCGACAACACCGACGACGTGCTGTCCGCCGGGCTGGGCTTCGCCGTGGCCTGGGACAAGCCGGGCGGGTTCATCGGCAGGGAGGCCCTGGTCACCCTCAGGGCCGCCGGGCCGCTGCGCCGCCGTCTCGTGCAGGTGCAGCTCACCGACCCCGAGCCGATGATGTACCACGCCGAGGTGGTCAGCAGGGACGGCCTTCCGGTGGGCTACGTCCGGGCGGCCAGCTACGGGCACACGGTGGGCGGCGCCGTGGGCCTGGCGATGGTCGGTTTCGACGAGCCGGTGACCACCGAGTTGGTGGCGACAGGCGACTGGACGGTGGAAGTCGGCGGGGCGGTGGTCCCCGCCCTCGCCTCGCTGCGGCCGTTGTACGACCCGACCAACGCCCGCATCCGCGCCTGACCGCCGGTCAACGGGTCGGGCTCATCCCGTTGCGGGTGTGGCGGTGCTGCCCGCCGGCACGACCCCGAAGGTGGCCCGGATCACCGATCCGGCCCGCTGGAGCGCCGATCGGAACCGCTCCAGCGCCACCGTCGACTCCGCCGCGCCGCGCACCGTGGCCAGTTGGTCGAGCACGGCCGAGCGTTGGGCGCTGGTGATCCACGGCGCGTCGTCCATCGCCCGCTGCAGTTCTGCGCGTACGTCGTCCAGCGGCGCCAGCACGCCGCGCTCCATCGTCTCGCCCGGCGCGCCGCCGAGGACCTGTTCGTACTCGATGTCGAGCCGCTCGATCCCGGTGGCGATCAGCTCGCCGCGCTCCTTGGCGGCTGCCACCTGACTGTCCACCGACGGCACCTGCTGGCGGCCGAACAGCCAGCCGATGCCGAAGGCGACGAGGGCGCTGACTGCGGCGACGATGACGGTGCGCCGCAGGCGCTGCGCCTTGGAGACGTACAGGGCCACTAGCGGCGCCTCCCCACGAGATAGTGCACCGGCCGACCGGCGTACGGATTGGCTGCAGGGTCGAAGGTGGCGAGCTCGACGATGCGAACGCCGTCGATGATCCACACCGACGGGCGCAGGGTCATCGGGCCGCGGTACCGGGTGAGCGACTCGATCGCCTCAGCGAGCCCTGACTCGGGAACCCGCCGGCCACGGACGGTTTGGACCTCGTCGCCGTAGCGATCGAGGACGTGCACGGTGTCGGCGCGCTCGGCCACCCAGTACGACCCGACGGGGGAGAAGGCGGTCAGGTCCGGGTCGGAGCGCGGCCAACCGAGCTCCATCGACCACCCCCCGCCCGGGCAGCGCGCCGGCCGACAGGCCGACCGCCCCGGTGGCCACGGCGCGCACCAGGCTGCGCTCGGCGACCTCCTCGACGCGGATCTCCACCGTCGCCGGGCTGGCCCCGGCGGCGACCACCTCGTCGTAGACGTCGGTCATCATCGCGTCGACCGCGATGGGATCGATGGGTGACATGGTCCGCTCCCGCTCGGCGCGCAGCAGGGACAGCGCGTCACCGATCGAGGAGATGACCTCGGCCCGATCGGGGATCTCGATCGGCCAGCCGAGCATCGCCGCCACCTGGCGGGCCAGGCCGCCGGCCCCGCCGCCCACACCGATCAGCGACGGCTGGTCGAGCTTGGCCGACCTGGCCACCAGCAGGGCCAGCTCGCAGACCTCGTCCCCGGCTGCGGCCAGGATGTGCCGGGGGATCTCGTCGGCCGCGATGCGCATCGAGCGCGCTGCCGCACCGAAGGCGGCGCGGGCTGCCTCGCCGGGAGCATGGGCGTAGTCCCCTGGCTGGGTGATGCCAAGGGCGTTGGCCGCGCACGTCGTCGTGCAGCGCGTACCGCTGACCGCCGGTGGTGCGCAGGGTGAGGTAGTCGGCCGGATCCCCGGGAAGCGCCGGGCCGACCTCCACCGCGGCGCCGTCGAACACGGCGGCGCCGGCGAAGCAGGCGTAGGGCAGGCCGGCGATGTGCGCCGAGCGGGGGCCGACGCCGTAGACCCGGCCGCGGCGAACGCGCAGCATGGATCCGCCGGCCACGCCGACGACGCGCACGTCCACGCTGCGCAGCGCGGTGGAGTGCGAGGCGACGCGCACGTACGACAGGGCCGGGCGGCCGTGGCGTACGGCAGCGATGTTGGTGGACGTGCCGCCCACCTCCACGACGATGGCGTCGGCGACCCCGGTGTAGCGCAGCGCACCGGCCACCGAGGCCGAGGGCCCCGAGTACAGGGTGCGCACCGGCGCTGCCGAGAACCCGGCGAGATCCGTGGCCCCGCCATCGCTGCGCATCACCATGACCGGGGCCGCGATCCCCGCGGCGCGCACCCCATCGGAGACGTACTGGGCGGTGGACACGGCGATGGGCACGATCGAGGCGTTCAGCGCTGCGGTGACGGTGCGCAACTCCAAGCCGTACAGGCCGCTGAGCTCGGTGGAGGTGCACACGGCCAGGCCCACCTCGCCGGCCAGCGCGGCGACGGCCAGCTCGTTGCTGGTGTCGTCGGGAGAGAAGGCCTCGGCGACGGCGATGGCCGCCACCCCGGCGTCACGCATGCTCACCAGGGCGGAGCGGATCGCCTCCACCGGCACGCCGTCGGTGACGTCGAAGAACGGCCTGACGGACGCGCAGCCGCTTGCCGGGAGCGACCTCGACCTTGCCGAGGCGGGTGAGCTTCTCCACCCGTGCCAGGTCCGGCTGGCGCCCCATGGCGATGATCCCGACGGTGCCGACGTCACCTTCGAGCAGGGCGTTCACCGCCTGGGTGGTGGAGTGCGTCACCATCTCGATGTGATCGGCGCCCACCTGGGCGGCGATGCCGGCGACCGTGCGCACCACGCCGTCTGCCACACCCCCGGGGGAGGCATGGGTGGTGGGGAGCACGCACTCGGCAACGATCTCCCGGTCGGCCAGCGCGACCGCCACCGCCTTGGTGAAGGTCCCGCCGACGTCGACGCCGACGCGCAGCCCCATCAGGCGGGTGCGGGGGTGCGCACCGAGCCGGGTCGGCTGAGGCGCTGCTGACGGCGCGGGCGGATGACGAAGGCGTAGATGGCGCCGAGGATATAGACCGCAGCGAGCGTCGCCTGGGCCATCAGCGACGGCACCGTCGGCCAGATGCCGGTTGCCTCGGCCAAGAAGATGGGCAGCCGCGGCCCGCTGGTGCGGCGGAACTCGATCACGTCGGCCGCCTGCAGGGTGTGCACGGCGTTGCCGAGGAACGCCACCGAGGTGACCATCACCAGGGCAACCGCAGCGTTCATGAAGGTCTTGATCGGTAGCCGGCGGCCGAGGCGGAACACCGCCCAGGCCACCAGGGCCAGGGCGACCACCGCAGCCCCGACCCCGGCCAGGATCGCGCCGCTCAGGCCCTCACCAAAGCTGAGCAACGACTGGTAGAACAGCGCCGTCTCGAAGCCCTCGCGGTACACGGCGGTGAAGCCGACGGCGACGAGCGATGCGGTGGACCCGACCGAGATGGCGCTCCACAGCCGGGCGCGGACGAACTCCATCCAGCGCTTGTTGTCCATCCGGGCGATCAGCCAGAACGAGACGTAGAACAGCACCGCCACCGCCAGCAGGGCGACCACGGCCTCCAACACCTCGCGGCCGATGGGCAGCACGCTGAAGATCGTCGGCATCAGCAACACCGTCAGCAGCGTGGCGACGCCGGCCAGGGCGACGCCGGCCAGCACCGGTCTGATGAAGTGCGGGCTGCGTGCCGCCTCCAGGTAGCCGAGCAGGGCCGACAGCAGCAGCACCACCTCGAAGCCCTCACGGAACAGGATCAGGAACGACTGGCTGGCCACGACCATCGGCGCGCCGACGCCGGTGTCGGTGAGCTTGCGCTCGGCCTGGTCCAGCAGGTCCCGGAGCTCGACGATCTCCCGGCGCACCGTGTCGAGCGGCGCACCCGACCGGATGACGCGGCGGACCTCGGCGAACTGGAACTCGGCCTGCAGCGTCAGCTCGCGGTCGATGACGCTGAGGGGCGGCTCGACGGCTTCGAAGTGCGCCAGGTACCCGGCGCTGGCCTCCTTCAGCGCGTCGGCGGCGTCACCGGTCTTCAGCAGCGCCAGGGTCTCGTCGATGCTCTGGCGGGTCTTGTCCAGTAGGCGGATCGCCTCGTCACGGCTGACCCCGGCCGCGGTGGCCGGGCGCGCCGCCAGACCCACCAGGGCCACGGCGGCGACGACGAGGGCGAGCAGCCGGCGCACGGCTCAGGGATGCTTGGCCAGGTAGGCGTCGGCCGCCTTCTTGAAGTCCGCCGCCGCAGTGGTCATCGCCGCGGCGTCCTTGGCCTGACCGGCGTCGAAGAAGGCGTCGAGGGCCTCTTCGGCCTGCAGGTAGAGCTCGGGCTCGTTCTGCTTCACGGTGCCTTCGAACGAGCCCCAGGCCTCCTCGACAGCGTCCAGCTGCGCCTGGGTGACGAGGGCGCCGGCCGCGGAGGCAGCGGTCATGGCCACGTTGGCGGCGACGAACCCGGCGGTGACGACGGCATCGGGGACGATGGCGTACGTGCCCTCGGTCTCGTCGACGCTGGAGCTGGAACCGCCGGCCGACCCTGCGGGCGGGGTGCTCGCTGCGACCGGCGTCGTCGCCGGCGACACCTTCTTGTCGTCGTCCCCGCAGGCTGCGAGGGTTGTCAGGGCCAGTGCGGCGACGAGTGCGGTCGTTGCAGGTGATCTCATGCCTCAGACACTAACAACGAGTGTTAGGCATGCCTAATTCGCCCTGTTGTGCCATTCGTCACGGCTGGACGAGACCACCGATCGTGGCCGGACGGCTGGCAAAGACCTCCGACGCCGGCATTCCGAGCCACGCCTCGACCACACTGCCGAGGTACTGGTCGAGGTTCATCGTGGCGACCAGGTCGTTGTTCGCGTCCCGCTCGGTCAGGCTCGGGTGCTGGCCGTGGAGCCCGGCGATCACCGGTCCGACGAGCAGATGCGCCGACGCGGTGCCATGATCCAGCCCGCCGGAGCCGTTCTCCGCGGCCGTGCGTCCGAACTCACTGGTCGTCATGATCAGGACCCGCTCGGCCAGACCGTTGGCGTCGAGATCGTCGGCGAAGGCCCCGACCGCGGCATCCAGCGCGGCCATCAGCGCCGGATGCCTGCCGCTGTGGTTCTCGTGGGTGTCGAAGTCCCCACTCATCGGCACGTGGACCAGGCGGACTCCCGCATCCAGGCCGATCAGCTGGCGGGTGAATCCCAGCGCCGCGCCGAGTTCGCCGTCGGGATAGGCCGTCGACCGATCGCCCAGCGAGTGCAGCGTCTCGGCGAAGTGCACGGCGGCCGCCATCGACGATCGAACCTGTTCGAGCGGTCCCTGGCGCGTGCCCGTCGTCAGCGTCTTCAGTCCGCGCTGGAAGGCTCGCAGACCGGCATCGTCGGCCTTCGGATCGGCAACCGCCTTGGCGGCCTCGGCGCTGGGCAAGGCCAGGGTGGCCGCCTTCTTCGAGCGCAGGATCGGGTGCGCCCCCGAGCCGATCGACACGGCGACCGCCGCGGACGCCGGATCACCGATCGCGTCCGCCACCCGGCCGATCCAGCCGGTGTCGTACAGGTCGGCGGACAGCGGATCTCCAGCCCACCACCGGCGCATCATCTCGAAGTGCGAGCCGTCGGGCTTCGACGAACCGACGCCTTGGATCACGGCGGGACGCAGCCCACTGATCCGCTTCAGGTTTGGGTGCAGGCCGACCTGCTCATCGATCCTGAGCACATCAGCCGCGGGGATGGCGGTGCTCGAGCGCAGGTCGTAGTAGCCGGGATGGCCGAAGGGGACGACGGTGGACATGCCGTCGTTCCCGCCGGGCATCTCGATCACCACCAGCACCCGGGTGGCCGGATCGGCGGCACGTCGCGGACGAGATGAGCGGCGCGCCGGGCCGGCGCCGACGCCCGTGAGGGCGGGCGAACCGGCGAGGGCGGGCGAACCGGCGAGGGTGGCTGCGGCGGCGGCAACACCGGAGGCGGCCGCCGCCCGACCGAGGAGTGCTCTGCGTGACAGGGGAGTGGTCATCGGGGATCCTTTCGAACTCAGGCGAGGGAGAACTCGGGGCTCACGGCCACGAGGGCGTGGAGGAGGGTGGAGCGAGCGCGCCTGCCGTCTGCGGTCGCCGACGCCTGCTGCAGGGCGGCGCGGGTCTCGGCGGACACCTCGTACAGCCCGGCGCGGCCGAGCACGTCACCCACTGGGTCGGCGTCGTCCAAGGTGGGCACGTCCCAGGCCTTGTCGATGGCGGTCTGCGCCTTGGCGAACATCGCCCCGGTGGAGAGCCATCGCTCGTCACCGGGCCACCCAGCCACGTTCGGTGGGACGAATGGGGTCTGGCCGAGCAGGGTGGCGACCCATGCGTCGACCTCCACGACGAAGAACCGGCGCAGAGCGACGTACCACTCGATTCCCGTTCGCGGGCGGTTCGACCGGGCCTCGAGCAGGCTCGGGTGGGTGACGATCGCCGCGACCAGCGGCGCGATCTCCAGCCCACCGTCGGTGAACACCGCAGCCAGCTCGGCCCGCCGGGTCTCGGTCGGGGGGACGCCAAGGAAGTAGGTGTGCAGGCCGGCGGCGATGAACGACGCGCAGGCAGGATGATCGCAGATGGCATCGATCGCCTCGGCAGCGGAGGCGACCTGGCGACCCAGCATCGTCACGGGACCCGTCGGCCCGTTGTCGGCGACGAAGACCACTTTGGAGCCGTTGTCCTCATCGATGGTGTACCCGGAGAAGGCAACGGCGGCGGCGCGCACGTCGTCCTCGGTGTAGGCGCCACTGTCCCGGCCCAGCGTGAACAGCTCCATCACCTCGCGGGCGTAGTTCTCGTTCGGCGCCGAGGCGACGCTGCCGGACCCGTCCAGCCAGCGCAGCATGGCCGAATCGGTGGTGATCTCCTGCATCAGCTGGCGGAAGTTCCCCAGTGCCAGCCTGCGCAGCAGCCGGTGCTGCCGGAGCATGTGCGCCGGCTCGGCCTTCTCCAGACTGGACGTCAGGTGGCCGTGCCAGAACCACACCATCCGCTCGTGGAGCCCGGCCGCGGGATCGGCCATCACGCCGGCCCACCAGCGGGTGAGCGTCTCGTAGTCGTCGTTGGTGCCGAGCTCTGGCAGCTCGGGTTCCATCGGTGGGGCGTCCAGCAGCGTGCGGATCACGTCGGCGGCGGATGCCTCGCCGTAGGTGGCCAGCTGGCCGGGCGACGTCCCGAACGTGAGCCGGCGGAGCACGTGGGTGAGGAGTGCGGGATTCTCTGCCATGGCGCCACAGTGGCGATTCGTTCGTGAATCCACCGTGAACCGCGGCTTCATCGGCGCTTCACGATCCGTGTGCCACGATGTGCCGCCGTGCGCCTGCTCCTCGTCGAAGACGATCCGGTGCTGGCCCGCGTGGTGGCCAGAGGCTTCGTCGAGGACGGTCACGCGGTCGACTGCGCCAGGACCCTGGCCGAGTCACGGCAGCTCTTGGCGATGAACACCTACCAGCTCGTCGTGCTCGATCTCGGCCTGCCCGACGGCGACGGGATGGACCTGTGCCGCGAGCTGCGCCACGGCGGGCATCCCGTTCGGGTCCTGATCCTGACCGCCCGGGACAGCCTCGGGCACAAGGTCGTCGGCCTCGACGGTGGCGCCGACGACTACGTGACCAAGCCGTTCGACCTCCCCGAGCTGGCGGCACGGGTGCGAGCCCTGCTGCGCCGCCCGGAGCACGCTCGCAGCCCGCTGTTGAGCGCGGCGGACATCGAGCTCGACCCGGCGGCGCACGTGGTGCGGCGCGCAGGTGTCGTGGTCCCGCTGACGGCTCGTGAGTTCGCCCTGCTGCACTACCTGATGGACCGGACCGGTGAGGTCGTCAGCCGCTCGGCGCTGCTCGACGCGGTGTGGGACACCAACTACGACGGGCTGTCCAACGTGGTCGACGTGCACGTCGCCAACCTGCGCCGCAAGCTCGACCTGCCGGGCGATCCGGCGCCGATCGAGACGATCCGTGGTGTGGGATACCGCCTCGGCGGGCAGTGACACAATGGGGCGGATGAAGCTGCGCCGGACCAGGGTGTTGGTGGCGCTGGCCATCGCCACGGTGGCGCTGGCGATGACCATGATCCCGCTGGTGGCCTGGCATCACTCGCGCCAGGAGGCGCTGCGCCGGGACCTCGATGCCGAGCTGCTCGACCAGATGCGGGCGATCCAGATGCAGGCGATCGACGGGCTCCCCACGGTGGACTTCCCGGCCTGGGTCGTGGACGTCGACCGCCAGGAGATCACCCCACTGAGCAACACCGACCTTGAGCCGCCGCTGTATGGCTGGATGCGTGACACCGGCGAGGGCCCTGGGTTTCGGGAGTACTCCCTGGACGGGGCCACCACCCTGCGGGCCTACATCCTCCCCATCGTCAAGGGCCGCGGCTTCGTCACCCTGAACTGGACCGACTACCGCGACGAGCAGCTGGCCGCGCTCGACCGCAGACGATGGTGGATGCTGGCGCTGGCGGTTGCCGGCGCGCTCGGGCTGGGGTGGCTGATCGCCGGCGCGGCGGTGCGCCCCGCCACCCGGCTCCTGGCCGATCGTCAGGGGTTCCTGGCAGACGCGGCGCATGAGATGCGCACCCCGCTCGCCGTGATCCTGGCCTCGAGCTCGCAGACGCTGTCGCGCCCGCGCCAGGAGGAGGAGTACGTCCGCTCCCTGTCCGAGATCCGCTCGGCCGCCGAGCGGGCCACGACCGGGGTCAACGAGTTGCTCGATCTCGTCCGTCTGGAGCGTGGTCAGGTCATCCCCCGCCTGGCTCCACTGCGCCTCGACCTGCTGGCCGAGGAGATCGCCGCGTCGTCCCGGGAGGAGGCCGAGGTGCTGGCCGAGCCGTCACAGCCGGTCGTGGTCAACGCCGATATGGCCCTGGTGCGCCAAGCCGTGGACAACCTGGTGCGCAACGCCGCACGGCGGGCGACCCGGGTTGAGCTGGCCAGCCACGCCGAGGGTCGCGTCGGGGTGATCGAGGTGATCGACAACGGCGCCGGGTTCGATCCCGCCCTGCTGGAGGTCGCCTCCCGCCGGTATCACCGCGGTGATCGCCAGGGCGACGTCGGGATCGGCCTGGCCATCGTCGAGGCCATCGCCCGTGCCCACGGTGGTGAGGTGGTCGTCGCCAATCGCACCGGTGATGTGACGGGGGCCCACGTCTCGTTGCGCCTGCCGCTGCACAGCGGCGCCTGACGGGCCCGCAGCGGCCGGGGCGGCACGTCAGGCGACGATGTTGACCATCCGCCCGGGGACGACGATGACCTTCGTGGGCGTGGCCCCGGCCAGCGCCGCTCGGACCCGCGGGTCGGCCAGCGCCGTGGCCTGCACGGCGTCGGCGGCCGCATCCGCCGCAACCGTGATGCGCCCACGGACCTTGCCGTTGACCTGCACGGGAAGCTCGATCTCGTCGGTCACCAGCATCGCCGGATCGGCGACGGGGAACGGATGCCCGCTCACCGACGACGTGTGGCCGAGCTTGGCCCACAGCTCCTCGGCGAGGTGCGGCGCCAGGGGCGCCACCATGACGACCAGCGGTTCGGCCAGCTCCTTCGGGCACCCCCCGGCCTTGGTGAGGGCGTTGTTCAGCTCGATCAGCTTGGCGATGGCGGTGTTGAACCGCAGGTTGGCCATGTCGTCGGTGACGCCGGCGATAGTGCGGTGCAGGTGGCGAAGCAACTCGTCGGTGACGGGGGTATCCACGCTGATCTCACCCGTCGACTCGTCCACCAGGTTGCGCCACAGCCGTTGCAGGAATCGGTACATCCCGACGACATCGCGGGTCTCCCACGGGCGGCTGGCTTCCAGCGGCCCCATACTCATCTCGTACAGGCGCAACGTGTCGGCGCCGTAGGCGTTGTAGATCTCGTCGGGAGCGACGGCGTTCTTCAGGCTCTTGCCCATCTTGCCGAACTCGCGCGTGGACCGGCCGGCGCTCGTAGGTGAAGGTGCCGTCCTCGTGGCGCTCCACCGCAACGGCGTCGACGTAGATGCCGCGCTCGTCCTGGAAGGCCTCGGCCAGGATGTAGCCCTGGTTGAACAGCCGGTAGTAGGGCTCGCGCGACGACACGTGGCCGAGGTCGAACAGGATCTTGTGCCAGAAGCGGGCGTACAGCAGGTGCAGCACGGCGTGCTCGACCCCGCCCACGTACAGATCCACGCCGCCCGGGTGATCGTCGCTGACCGCCGTGTCGGGCCCCATCCAGTAGCGCTCCACGGCGGGGTCGACGAAGCGCTCGTCGTTGGCCGGATCCAGGTAGCGCAGCTCGTACCAGCAACTGCCGGCCCATTGCGGCATGACGTTGGTGTCGCGGCGGTACTGCCGGGGACCGTCGCCCAGGTCGAGGGTGACCTGGACCCAGTCGGTCAGCCGGTCCAGCGGGCTCTCCGGGTCGCTGGCCGCATCGTCGGGGTCGAAGGTGCGTGGCGAGAAGTTGTCGGTCTCGGGCAGCACCAGCGGCAGCGCCTCCTCGGGCAGGTCGTGCGGGTGACCGTGCTCGTCGTAGACGATGGGGAACGGCTCGCCCCAGTAGCGCTGGCGGCTGAACAGCCAGTCACGCAGGCGGTAGGTGACGGCGCCCGTGCCGTGGCCGTGCTCCTCCAACCAGTCGATCGTGCGCCGCTTGGCCTCGGCCACGCTGGCGATGCCGTTGAGGTTCAGCGAGCCGTTGTCGCTGGCCACGAAGGGCGCATCTCCCACGTAGGCCGCGGCCCACCGGGCGGTGTCCGCCGGCCACCCGTCCGGGGCCTGGATGGCCACGATCGGCAGGCCGAACTGGCGGGCGAACTCGAAGTCACGCTGGTCGCCGCAGGGCACCGCCATGATCGCCCCGGTGCCGTAGCCCATCAGCACGTAGTCGGCGATCCACACCGGGACGGGCTCGCCGTTGACCGGGTTGGTGGCGTACGAGCCGGTGAACACGCCGGTCTTGGCCCGGTTGTCGTCCTGGCGGTCGACGTCCTTCTTGGCTTCGGCGGCGGCGCGGTACCGGCGGACCTCGTCGGCCTGGGCGGCGGTGGTCAGCGAGTCAACCAGCGGATGTTCCGGCGCCAGCACCATGAAGGTTGCCCCGAACAGCGTGTCGGGCCGGGTCGTGAAGACCTCCAGGGCGTCCCGCGGCGGTGTCGAAGCGAACCGACGCGCCATCGACTGCGACCGATCCAGTTGCGCTGCATCGTCTTGATCGGCTCGGGCCAGTCGCAGCAGGTCGAGATCGTCGATCAGCCGATCGGCGTAGGTGGTGATGCGCATCATCCACTGGCGCATGTTGCGCTTGAACACCGGGAAGTTGCCGCGGTCGCTACGACCCTCGGCGGTGACCTCCTCGTTGGCCACCACCGTGCCGAGGCCGGGGCACCAGTTGACCGGGCGCATTGCTGACGTACGCCAGGCGGTAGGACTCCAGGGCGCCCGTGCGCTCCTCGGGCGACAGCGCCGACCAGTCCCGCCCGTCGTCCAGCGAGCGTGTGCCGGCGTCCAACTCGGCGATCAGCTCGGTGATCGGGCGGGCCCGTCCGGCGTCGCCGTCGTACCACGAGTTGAAGATCTGCAGGAAGATCCACTGCGTCCAGCGGTAGTACTGCGGGTCGATCGTGGTGATGCTGCGGCGCTGGTCGTAGCTCAACCCGATGCGGCGCAGCTGGCGGCGCATGTTGTCCACCGCTGGCGTTGGTGGTGATGGCCGGGTGCTGGCCGGTCTGCACCGCGTACTGCTCGGCCGGCAGCCCGAAGGCGTCGAACCCCATCGTGTACAGCACGTGGTGCCCCTGGCATACGCAGGAACCGGCAGTAGATGTCCGTGGCGATGTAGCCGAGCGGGTGGCCGACGTGCAGTCCGGCGCCGCTCGGGTAGGGGAACATGTCCAGCACGAACGTGGCCGGCCGGCCGTCCAGCGCGGCCAGGGTCGAAGAACGGCCCGGCCGGGTTCGGGGCGTCAAAGGTGCCATGCGACTCCCAGTGCGCCTGCCACCGCGCCTCGATGTCACCCGCGAGCACGCCCGAGTAGCGATAGGGCGGTGAGTCGGCGGGGGAGGCGGGGGTTGCAGTCATAGCGCACCGGATTCTACGAGGGACCCACCCGCCACTACCGTGGACATTCATGCCTGCAGCGGAACTGCCCGGCGCTGCCCGGGCCCGCCGACTCGATCATCCAACGCCTCATCGACGCAGCCCGGCGCCCCGCCGGGGTGCGATTCGTCGGGCAGTCCGTTGCTCCGGTCGCCGGCGACGGCTTCGTCCCGTGGGCCGAGATCCACGAGGAGGCCAAGGGCGTGGCCGTCGCCCTGGCGGCCAACGGGGTCGTGCCGGGGGACCACGTCGCCATCCTCGGGCCCACGTCACGCTCGCTGATGACGGTGATCCAGGGGTGCTGGCTGGCCGGCGCCGCCAGCATGGTGCTCCCGCTTCCGATGCGCATGGGCTCGCTCGATGCCTTCATCGAGTCGACTCGGGCGAGGATCCACCACGGGGAGGCGACCCTGGTGCTGGTCGACGACCTGCTCGCCGAGTTCTACACCGCGGCGCCAGAGGACCCACTGACCCTGCCGATGGCGGCGGTCCTCGGGGTGGCCGAGCCGGCGGCGTGGGTGCGGCCGCCCGACGACGCCGAGCGGCTGATCATCCTGCAGTACACCAGTGGCTCCACCAGCGAGCCCAAGGGGGTGATGATCCCCGATCGGGTCCTGCGGGCCAACATGGACGCCAGCTGCGAGGCGGCGGGGCTGTCGCTCGACGAGGTCATGGTGTCGTGGCTCCCGCTGTACCACGACATGGGTCTGGTCGGGTTCCTGTCGATCCCGATGACCAGGGGCGTGCAACTCGTCCAGGCCGCCCCGCAGGACTTCATGGCCAAGCCGGGGCACTGGATGCAGTGGATCAGTGATTGGGGTGGGACCGCGACGGCGGGCCCGAACTTCGCCTGGGTGCTGGCGACGCGGGCGCTCAAGCGGATGCACGACATCGACCTGTCCACGCTGACCCTGGCGCTCAGCGGGGCCGAGCCCGTCGATCCGGCCGCGGTCGAGGCGTTCGTCGAGGCCGCCGAACCGTTCGGGTTCACACCCGGCGGCGTGTTCCCGGCGTTCGGGATGGCCGAGGTGGCCATCGGCGGGTCGTTCCCGCCGCGCGGCCGGGGGATGGTGTGTGATTCGGTCGATCGGCTCGTCCTGGAACGTGACCGGGTGGCCAAACCCCTCGCTCTGGCCGACGCCGAGGAGGAGCTGGACGTCCGCCGCCTGCCGCTGCTGGGCAAGCCCGTTCCCGGGCTGGTGATGCGCGTGGTCGACCCGGAGACGTTCATCGATCTGCCGGAACGTCATGTCGGCGAGTTGCTGCTGCGCGGCACGTCGGTCACGCCGGGCTACTACCGCCGCCCGGAAGCCACCGCGGCGCTGTTCCACGACGGGTGGCTGGTCACGGGCGACCTGGCCTATGTGATCGACGGCGAGCTGGTGCTGTGCGGTCGGATCAAGGACGTGATCATCGTCGGTGGGCGCAACGTGTTCCCCGAGGACATCGAGCGCGCCGTCGGCGGCCTCGAGGGCGTCCGGGCCGGCAACGTCATCGCCTTCGGGGTAGAGGGCTACAAGGGCAAGGAGAGCGTCGTGGTGGTGGCCGAGGTCCGCGCCGACGACCTCGACGCCGTGCGCCACGCCATCCACCACCGCACCCTCGACGTGTGCGGCCTCCCACCGTGGGACGTGATGCTGGTGAAGCCCGGCTCGCTGCCGAAGACCTCGTCGGGCAAGCTGCAGCGGGCCAAGTGCCGGGAGTCGTATCTGCAGGAGTCGCTCGAGCTGCTGTAGATCAGGGCGCTGCTTGGAGGTCGGCGAAGATCTGCCGCCAGCGCTGCGGATCACTGCGGTACGGCGCGTAGAACGTGACCCGCTGGATCACGTCCCCGTAGCGCGCCAGCAGTTGCGCGGCGATGTCCTCCGGTTCGCCCACGACGGCGAAGGCGTGCAACATCTCGTCGGTGATCAGCGTGCCCATCTCGGCCCATCTGCCCTGCTTCGACATCCGGTTCAGCTCGGCCGGGAGGTCGCCCCATCCGTGGAGTTCCAGCACGCCGCGGTACGCCGGGGTCGAACCGTAGAAGGCGATCTGCTGGCGGGTGCCGACGGACGCGGCCTGCAGCTCGGCGGCGTTGTTCCCGGTGACGATGAAGCTCGGCCCGACGACCTCGAACCCGTCCATGGTCTTGCCTGCCGCGGCGCGGCCGCGGGCCAGGGCGGGCAGGGTCACCTCGCGGAGGTAGCGCTCGGTGGTGAAGCCGTGGCAGATGAACCCGTCGGCCACCTCGCCGGCGACCTCGGTCATCAGCTCGCCGACGCCGGCCAGGAAGATTCGCGGGTCGGCGAGCCCGTCCAGATCGGTAGCCGGCGGGGTGAAGAAGGGGGTCATCAGCGTGTGCCGGTAGAACTCGCCGCGGAACGCCAGCGGCACCCCGTTGCGCCACGTGTCCCAGATCGCCCTGATCGCCAGGATCAGCTCACGCATGCGCGCCGCCGGGTGGCTCCACTCCATGCTGAACCGCTTGGTGATGTGCGGTTTGATCTGGCTGCCGAGGCCGAGCACGAACCGGCCGCGGCTGTACGACTGCAGGTCCCAGCCCACGTTGGCCAGCGTCATCGGGTTGCGAGCGAAGGCGACGGCGATGGAGGTCCCCAACTCCAGCGTCGTGGTGTGCTCGGCGGCGAGCACCAGCGGCAGGAACGGATCATGGCTCGTCTCCGCCGTCCACCCTCCCGAGTAGCCGGCTCGCTCCAGCTCGGCGGCGCCCTCGCCTGCCCGTGCCAGCTCCACCGGGACGCCGCCGTCAACCTTCATCGATGCCCACCTGTCACGGTGTCAGTCTGTCTGGTCGCGGAGGAAGCGCTCGACCTCGGCGGCGAGTTGATCGGCGCTGGGCAGCTCGGCGGTCAGTGAACCGGCCTGCGGGTCGGCGGCGTCGTAGGCAACTTCGAGCTGATGCACCATCGCCACGTGCTCGGCGTTGGCCGCAACCAGCTCGTCGATCCGCTGGCGCTGGATGAGCGCGGCACTGGACAGCTCGTCCAGCGGCACCGTCGCCCCGGTGACCCGATGGAGCATCTCCAGCAGCGCCACCGAGGCGGCGGGGAAGGGCATCGCCGCGACGTAGTGCGGGACCTGCACCCACATGCCCAGTGCCGGGATGCCTGCGGCGTGCAGCGAGTGTTCGAGCGCGGCGGACACGCCCGCCGGGATGTCCAGCGAACTGGTCATGAAGGGCAGTCCGGCGAAGGTCTCGGCCGACGGCGCGGTGCAGCTCATCCGCGGCTGGCGGGTGTGCGGGGAGGAGAACGGGTACGCCCCCAGGGCGATCATCCGGACCACCCCGAGCGTGACGGCCAGCTCGCTGACCGAGTTGCAGAACCGCAGCCACTGCGAGTCCGGCTCCGGTCCGCCCAGCAGGACGATGTCCCGGCCGTCGGGAGTCCGCCCGGTGCTGACCACGATCTCCGGCCAGACGAGCCGGGTGTTGACGCCGTCGCGCAACTCCATCGTCGGACGTCGGGCGCGGTAGTCGATGAACACGTCGCTGTCGAAGGTGGCCAGATCGGATGCCTGGCACGAACCGCGCATCGCGCCGAACGCTGCCTCGGCGGCGCTGCTGGCGTCGATCCAGCCGGTGAGCATGACGACCAGCAGGGGGTCGCGCAGTTCTGGCAGCGGGCGGTGCAGCGCGTAGTCGCTCACGGCCACGACGGTAGCGGGGCGGCCAGGTCTTGGCGCTGGTGAGGCTCGATAGCCTGACCCGCATGGCCATTGATGTCACTGATGCGACGTTCCAGACCGAGGTCGTCGACCGTTCCCACCAGGCCGTCGTCCTGGTGGACCTGTGGGCGCCGTGGTGCGGGCCGTGCCGCACCCTCGGCCCGATCCTGGAGAAGGTCACCGCCGCCACGCACGGTCAGGTGGTGCTGGCCAAGGTCAACACCGACGAGAACCCGGGCGTGGCCCGGGCCTTCCAGGTGCAGTCGATCCCTGCGGTCTATGCGTTGAAGGACGGCCAGGTCGTGGACGGCTTCGTCGGCGCCTACCCCGAGCACGTCGTCCAGGAGTTCGTCGACCGCCTGGTGCCCACCGAGGCCGAGCAGACGGTGGCCAAGCTACTGGCCGAGGGCACCGAGGGGTCCTACCGCGCCGTGCTGGAACTGGCGCCCGACAACGAGGACGCCATCGTCGGCCTGGCGGAGCTGCTGGTGGCCAGGGGCGAGAACAACGAGGCGCTGGCCCTGTTGGCCAGGATCCCCGAGACGGACCGGACGCGCCACGTAGCCGCTCAGGCTCGCGTCCAGCAGCCCGACGACGACTACGACGCCACCCTGGCCGACCTGTTGGGCCGGGTCCGTGACGACGACGAGGCCCGCCAGCAGTTCGTCGACATCCTCGAGCTGATGGGCCCGCACGACCCACGCACCGCCACGTACCGCAAGCAGCTCACCGCCCGGCTGTTCTGAGTCCCGCGGTACTGTGTCGGCGATGCCCATTCACCGCCACGACGGCTTCCGGGTCTGGGAGGGTGGTTGGGTGCCGCCGGGGATGCACGGGATCACGCTCGGCCGGCTGGTCATGGTCCGCACCGGGCGGGTGACCCCGTACCTGCTACGTCACGAGGGAGTCCACGTCCGCCAGTGGCGACGCTACGGGCGCCTTGGCTTCCCGCTGCGCTACCTCGGCGCGTACGTCGTCTGGCGGCTGCGTCGCAAGGGGCATCTGGGCGCGTACCGCCGGATTCCGATGGAGATCGAGGCCGACTGGGTGGCCAGGCGGTCGCTGGCCACGGCGGTGCCGCGGCTCGTCGAGCGCCCGATCGGCTTCGGCACCAGCACCGGTTGATCCCGACGCCGCACCGATAAGGTCGGACGTACTTCCCCCAGTTCGATGAACGCGACCCACTCGCCGGTCGCCGCCCGTTGCTGGAGGTCAGATGGACGCTGCCGGAGACGCAGCCCACCCCGCGCTCGATGGAGGGGTTCACCCGCCGCCGCTGCACGGGCCACCCCGCTCGGTCGTGGGTCGCCTGGCCACCTGGGTCCGCTGGTTCGGGGTCGGCCGGCTGGTGGCCGCGGCGGTGTCGGTCCTGGTGGTGCTCGTCGGCGGGTGGTGGCTCGTGCATCCACCGGCGGCGCCGGTCGAGGCCGCACTCCCACATGCCGGCGCCGGATCGGTGATCCCGGCCACGCTGCCCGCACCGCCTAGCGCGCCCTCTCGCTCGGTCCCGGTGTCGCTGGTCGTGCACGTCGCCGGCGCGGTACGCCATCCCGGCGTGTACGCCGTGCCACCGGGAGCGCGGGTCATCGACGCCATCGCCCTGGCCGGTGGGTCGGTGGGCGAGGCCGATACCGATGCGCTCAACCTGGCCCAGCCGTTGCAGGACGGCCAGCGGGTCCTGGTTCCCCGGGTCGGGCAGGTCCTCCCCGGCACGGCGCTCTCACCCGGCGCGCCTCAGGGTCCGGTCGACCTGAACACGGCGACGGTCGACCAACTCGACGCCCTACCCGGCATCGGCCCGGCGACGGCCGCGGCGATCGTCGCCTTTCGCCAGGCCAACGGGCCGTTCAGCCGCGTCGATGACCTCGGCAAGGTCCGCGGCATCGGCCCGGCGAAGCTGGACGCGCTGCGCAGTCTGGTGACGACGTGACGGCGATGCCGACGGCGGCGGCCGGCCGCCGCCCCGCCAACCCGGCGGCCGGCCGCCGCCCCGCCAACCCGGTGGCCACCGACGGCGACGTGATCATCGTGGCGCTGGGGCTGGTGGCCGGGATGGCCGCCGGGCCGGTTGCGGGGACCGCGGTGGCCCTGGGGGCGGGCGTGGCCTGCCGCCGGCGGGTCGTGGTGGTGGCCGTGGCCGCCGTTGCGGTCGTCGTGGGCGCGCTGGCCTGGAACCGGGCGTGGGCCGCGGCCCACATCGTCACGTTGGGCCCGGTCACCGGCGTCGTCACCGTGGTGGGTGACCCGGCGCCGATCGGCCGGGGCGTGCGGCTCACCGTGGAGATCGACGACCAGCGTTTCGACGCCTGGGTCTACGGCCGGCGCGCCGCCCGGGTCGCCGAGCTCCAGGTGGGGGAGCGGGTGTGGATCGACGGAGTCCGCCGCCCGCTCGGCCGGGCAGCCGCCCGAGCGCGACTTCGCCACGTCGTCGGCGTCGTCCAGGTGGCGGCATGGGGTGACGTGCGCGCCGGACCGCCCGTGTTCGTCTCGGCAGCTCGCCTGCGCCGGACCGTCCGCCGGGTTGCCGAGACATCGATGGGATCGCTGGATGGCGCGTTGTTCAGCGGTCTGGTGCTGGGCGACGATGCCCGCGAGCCGCCGACGATGGTGGCCCAGTTCCGGGCCAGCGGCCTCTCTCATCTGACAGCCGTGTCCGGCCAGAACATCACCCTGCTGATGGCGCTGCTCGGTCCGCTGCTGCGCCGCCTGCGGCCCGCGCCCAGGTTGCTGGCCACCCTGGCGGCGGTCGCCTGGCTGGTCCTCGTGACCCGCTTCGAGCCGTCGGTGCTGCGCGCCGGGATGATGGCCGCGCTCGCCGCGGTGGCCTTCGCCTCCGGTCGGCCGACGCCACCGCTGCGACTGCTGGCGCTCAGCCTGTCGCTCATCCTGCTGGTCGACCCGCTGCTCGTCCGCTCGGTGGGCCTGTGGCTGTCGGCCGGCGCCACCGCCGGAGTCCTGTTGGTGTCCCCGCTGCTGTATCCGGCCCTGGCCGGGCCGCGCTGGATGCGCCACCCGCTGTCGCTGACACTCGGCGCCCAACTCGGTGTCGCCATTCCCAGCCTGATCGTCTTCGGCCGCCTGCCCGTCGTCGCCCTGGCGACCAACGTGGCCGCCGTTCCCGTTGCGGCAGTGGTGATGACGATCGGCGTGCCGTGCGCGATGGCCGCCGCCCTGTGGCCGCCGGCGGCCACGCTGTGGATGTTCGTCCCCACGATCGGCACCCGCTGGGTTCGCCGTGTCGCCGAGGTGGGCGCCGCCGCCGAGCCGTCGCCGGTGATCGGGATGACGCTGTGGGCAGTCGTCGTGGCGGCGGTGATCATCTCGGGCGTCAGGCGGCGTGCCGCCGGTGACCCCGATGTGGCAGCCTGAGCAGCCATGGCCGTACACGTGATCACCGGAGACGACGAGTCGTTGGTGTTGACGGCAGTGACCGAACTCGTCCACCGACTGGTCGGATCCGGTGACCGTTCGTTGATGGTGGACGACTTCGACGGTGACGACTATGTCCTGGCCCAGGTGACCGACGCGGCGCAGACCCCGCCCTTCCTCAGCGACCGCCGCGTGGTCATCGCCCGAGGCGCCTCCCGCTTCGGCGCCGACGAGGTGGACGATCTGGCGCGCTACCTGACCGACCCGCTGGAGTCCACCGACCTGGTGCTGGTGCAAGGATCCGGCCGGCTGCCCAAGGTGCTCGGCGAGGCGCTGAAGGCGGCCAAGGCCGTGATGGTCACCACTGCCGCGCCCACCCGCCAGCGCGAGCGCAGCGACTGGTACGGCGAGCAGATCGCCCAGGCCGGCCTGCGCCTGGACGGCGCGGCGGCCAACCTGCTGGCGTCGTGGCTCGGCGAGGATGCCGGCCGGCTCGCCGGGATCCTCGACACGCTCGTGTCGGCCTACGGGACCACCCGCAAGCTGACCGTCGACGACATCCGCCCGTTCCTCGGCGAGGCCGGCGGCGTGCCCCCGTGGGATCTCACCGACGCCATCGACCGCGGCGACACCCATGCAGCGCTGGACGTGTTGCACCGGATGATGGGCGCCGGTGACCGCCACCCGCTGCAGGTCATGGCCATCCTCCACGCCCACTACGTGAAGTTGCTGTCCCTCGACGGCTCGGGGGCCCACGACGAGGCATCCGCTGCGGCGGCGATGGGCATCAAACCCGGATTCCCGGCGAAGAAGGCGCTCGACCAGTTCCGCCGCCTGGGCGCCACGTCGGTGGGGCGGGCCGTGGAGCTGCTGGCCAACGCCGACGTGGACCTCCGCGGCGCCAAGGACTGGCCCGACGATCTGGTGATGGACGTGCTGGTGGCCCGGCTGTCGAAGCTGGCGCCTGCGGCGTGGACCCGCAGCGGTTGAGTGGGCCCAGACGCGACAGAGCCCGGGACGGCGCCCGGGCTCGATCAGTCTCCGTGCTCCCGAACGGAGCGGGAATCAGTTGGAGGCGGCGGTGATCTTCTTGACCAGCCGGCTCTTGCGCCGGGCGGCCTGGTTCTTGTGGATGACTCCCTTGGCGGCCGCCATGTCGAGGCGCTTCACGGCCAGGCGCATGGCCTCGGTCTCGTGCTCGGTGCCGACAGCCTTCACCGCGGACTTGGTGCGCGTCTTCAGTTCGCTCTTCACGGCCTTGTTGCGCTCGGCGCGCTTGGCGTTGGTGAGATTGCGCTTCTTCTGACTCTTGATGTTGGCCACGGAGATCCCTCTGGACGTATGAAAACTGCCTCGCAAGGCTAACAGCGGCCCGGTGAGCACCCCAACCTCACCGGTAGCATCAAGCGACCACCCGAACACGGTGCTCGCCCAGTGCCATGGACCTCGCCCGCATTCGCAACTTCTCCATCATTGCCCACATCGACCACGGCAAGAGCACGCTCAGCGACCGCATCCTGGAGCTGACCAAGGCGGTCGACGCCCGGGACATGCGCTCGCAGTACCTCGACTCGATGGACCTCGAGCGTGAGCGGGGCATCACGATCAAGGCCCAGAACGTGCGCGTCGACTGGAAGGGCCACACCCTGCACCTGATCGACACGCCCGGCCACGTCGACTTCGGCTACGAGGTGAGCCGCAGCCTGGCCGCGTGCGAGGGCGTCGTGCTGGTGGTGGACGCGGCGCAGGGCATCGAGGCCCAGACCTTGGCCAACTGCTACCTGGCGCTGGAGCACGACCTGGAGATCGTCGCCGCCCTGAACAAGATCGACTTGCCGGCCGCCGATCCGGAACGCTACGCCGCCGAGATCGAGACGGTTCTCGGCATCAGGGCCGCCGACATCCTGCGGATCAGCGCCAAGACCGGTGCAGGTGTCGACGACCTGCTCGACGCCGTCATCGAACGCATCCCGGCGCCGACAGGTGACGTCAACGCGCCGTTGCAGGCGCTGATCTTCGACAGCCAGTACGACCAGTACCGCGGCGTGGTCAGCAGCGTGCGGGTGATGCACGGGCGGATGATCAGCGGTTCACGGCTGAGCTTCATGCAAGCCGGGACGACCCACGAAGCCATCGAGATCGGCGTCCGTCGCCCGGTGCCCACCCCGGTGGTCGAACTCGGTCCCGGCGAGGTGGGCTACTTGATCTCGGGGATCAAAGACGTCGGCCAGGCGCGCAGTGGCGAGACCATCACCACCTACACCCACGGCGCGACCGAGGCGCTGCACGGCTACCGCGACCCCAAGCCGATGGTGTTCTGTGGGCTGTTCCCCATCGACGGCGACGACTTCGAGAACCTGCGCGAGAGCCTCGAGAAGCTCAAGCTCAACGACGCATCGATCACCTACACGCCCGAGACCTCCGGGGCCCTGGGGTTCGGCTTCCGCTGCGGGTTCCTCGGGCTGCTGCACATGGAGATCGTCAAGGAGCGCCTGGAGCGTGAGTTCAACCTGGCGCTGATCGCCACCGCTCCCAGTGTCGAGTACCGGGTCCACAAGACCAACGGTGAGGTGATGCTGGTCGACAACCCCGCCGACCTGCCCATGCCGCAGGCCATCGACCACATCGAGGAGCCGTACTTCCGGGTCAGCATCATCACCCCGAAGGACTACACCGGCGCGCTGATGGACCTGTGCCAGACCCGCCGCGGCGACATGACCAAGCTGGAGTACCTCTCCCCGGAGCGGGTGGAGCTGCACTACCAGGTGCCGCTGGCCGAGGTGGTGGTCGACTTCTTCGACCAGATGAAGAGCCGCAGCCAGGGCTACGCCAGCCTCGACTACGAGCTGAGCGGGTATCACCGCAGCAACCTGGCCAAGGTGGACCTGCTGCTCAACGGGCAGCCCGCCGACGCCTTCAGCACCATCGTCCACCGGGACAAGGCCGAGGCCTACGGGCGGCGGATGTGCGAGAAGCTCAAGGAGCTGATCCCTCGACAGATGTTCGACGTCCCCATCCAGGCGGCCATCGGCGGCAAGGTCATCGCCCGGGAGACGGTGAAGGCCAAGCGCAAGGACGTCCTGGCCAAGTGCTACGGCGGCGATATCACCCGCAAGCGCAAGCTGCTGGAGAAGCAGAAGGAAGGCAAGAAGAAGATGAAGTCGATCGGCCGGGTCGAGGTACCCGGCGACGTGTTCATCTCCGCCCTCAAACTCGACGATTGATGCCGCCGGCCGGGTCCTACCGGCCGCGCAGGTTCCACCCGGCCAGGACGTACTCGCCACGGCGCAGGTCGACCACCCCCACCGATCCGGTGTCGTTGTACAGCTTGGCGGCGGTGTCGGTGGGCCACCCGATCAGCAGCGCCGTGAGCACCCGGCCGACGTGCCCGTGGGTGAAGGCGATCACCGTCGCGCCGGCGGCGACCCGCTCGACCTTGGCCACGAACGCGTTGCACCGGGCGACGACCTGGGCGATGGACTCGCCGTCGGGGGTACCGGCGGTGAACAGGTCCCAGTCCGGCTCGGTGGAACGGATCTCCGCGGTGGTCAGACCTTCCAGCGAGCCGTAGTCCCACTCCACCAGCCCGTCGGCGATCTCCGGTTCTGCGCCGCGCAACGCCAGGCGGCAGGTCTGCGTCGATCGCTGCAACGGGCTGGAGAACACGGCCACCTTCCCGTCGGGGACCCACGACCGAAGGACAGCGGTCAACGCCTCGGCCTGGCGGCGACCCTCATCGGTCAGCGCCACGTCGGTCCGCCCGCTGTGGCGCCCAGCGGCCGACCAGGCGGTCTCCCCGTGGCGGACCAGGAGGATGCGGGCGGGCGTCGCGTTGGGGGAGAGCTGGGCCATGACGGTCACGGTACGTCAGACTGCCCGGATGGCGCGCCCGGTGATCATGTGGTTCCGCCGTGACCTGCGCATCGCCGACCACGCCGCGCTGGCCGCAGCGGCAGCGAGCGGGCCAGTCGTCGCGTTGTTCGTCGTCGACCCGGCCTTCGGCCGCGCCGGGCGGGCCCGGCACGACGCGCTGGCCGGGGCGCTGGCCTCACTCCATCGGGCGGTGGATGGCTGCCTGGTGATCCGTACGGGATCGCCGAGCGACGTCGTGCCTGCCGTTGCCGCCGAGGCCGGCGCAGCCGAGGTCTTCGTCACCCGCGACGCGAACCCCTACGGCAGACGACGTGACGCCGAGGTCGCCGGGGCGCTGCGCGGCCTGGGCGCCACGCTTCACGGGGTGGGCTGGAACTACGCGGTGGGCCCGGGCACGGTGGGCAAACCCGACGGCACGCCATACGCCGTGTTCACCCCCTTCGCCAGGGCGTGGCGCGGGCATCTGGCCCCGGCCCGGGCGCCAACTCCCGAGCCGCGGTGGCGGGCGCTCCCCGGCGAGCCACTGCCGCGGCCCATCTCTCCACGGGCCGAACTATCGGAGCGGGCGGTCCGGAACCGGTGGGCGGCGTTCGTCGGCGGTGGTCTCGACCGGTACGCACACGACCGGGACCGACCCGACGTGGACGGCACGAGCCAGATGTCCGCGGCGCTGCGGTGGGGAGTGGTCCACCCGGCGGCGCTGCTTGGCGACCTCGGCCAGGGCGAGAGCAGCGAGCGCTTCGCCACCGAACTGATCTGGCGGGAGTTCTACGCCGACGTGTTGTTGCGCCACCCCCGCTCGGCGTGGTTCAACCTCAACGGGCGGATGGACGCGATGCCGGTGGACACCGGCGCGGAGGCGCTGGCCGCCTTCGATCGCTGGCGTACCGGCACGACCGGCTTCCCGATCATCGACGCCGGGATGCGCCAACTGGCCACGACCGGGTGGATGCACAACCGGGTGCGGATGCTGGTGGCCAGCTTCCTGGTGAAGGACCTGCACCTGCCGTGGCAGTGGGGCGCCCGGCACTTCCTCGACCATCTGTACGACGGTGACCTGGCCTCCAACAACCACGGCTGGCAGTGGTGCGCAGGCACCGGCACCGACGCGGCGCCGTACTTCCGGATCTTCAACCCGACGACCCAGTCCCGACGCTTCGATCCCGACGGCCAGTACATCCGCCGGTACGTCCCCGAGCTGCGCGCCCTGTCCGGGGTGAGCGTCCACGAGCCAGGCCTGCTCCGCCCGCCCGGGTACCCGGCGCCGATGGTGGACCACGCCACCGAGCGGGCCGACGCCCTGGCCAGGTATCGGCACGCCGTCACCGGCACTCGGTAACCTGGATCGTCAGATGCTCGACGAGCGCAAGACCTCCATCCTCCGGGCCATCGTCCAGGAGTACATCACCACCGGCCAACCGGTGGGGTCCACCCACGTCGCCTCCACCGCCGGGTTGCAGGTCAGCTCGGCCACGGTGCGCAACGAGATGGCCGTCCTCGAGCAGGAGGGCTACCTGGCCCAGCTGCACACGTCGGGCGGGAGGATCCCCACCGACAAGGGCTACCGGTTCTTCGTCGACCACCTGGCCAACCCCGGGCGTCTCGACGAGATCGCCAGCCAGCGCGTCGGTGAGTTCTTCAACACCGCGTTCGGCCGGCTGGAGGAGTTGCTGCACCGCACCACCAACCTGCTGGCCCAGGTCACCCATCAGGCGTCGGTCGTCGTGGGCCCCAGTCCCGAGCGCGCCACGGTACGCAGTGTTCAACTCGTCGGTCTTTCCGAACGCCACGCCGTGCTGGTCACCGTGTTGAGCAACGGCAGCGTGGAGAACCAGCCGTTGGAGCTGTCCGGGCGAATCTCCGATACTCGCCTGGCGGCGGCGTCGGCGCACCTGGCCCATGCCCTGGTGGGCCACACCCTGGAGCAGGTACACGTCCCGCCGACCGGGGACGCCGCGCTGGACGCGCTGTGCGACAGCGCCGCGGCGGCGTTGCGCACGGCGACCTCCGACGAGCCGGTGTTCGTCGGTGGCGCCTCGTCGATGGCCGGCGCCTTCGACGCCGCGCACACCATGCGCAGCGTGTTGCAGGCGCTGGAGGAGCAGTACGTCGTGGTCTCCCTGGTCCGGGACATGGTGGATCGCGGCCTCGTCGTGGCCATCGGCGCCGAGCACGGTGTCGAGCCGCTGGCCGCCTGCTCGGTGATCGTCGCTCCCGTGGTGGTCGACGGTGAGCAGATCGGCTCCGTCGGTGTCCTCGGGCCGACGCGCATGAACTACCCGCAGGCGATGGCCACCGTGCAAACGGTCAGCAGCCGCCTGGCGCGACGATTGGGAGACGGTTCCTGACCATGGCCGACTACTACGAGCTGCTCGGCGTGTCCCGCCAGGCGACAGCCGAGGAGATCAAGAAGGCGTACCGCCGCCTGGCTCGCCAGCTGCACCCCGACGCCAACCCCGGCGACAGCGCCGCCGAGGAGCGTTTCAAGCAGGTGGCCAAGGCCTACGAGGTGCTGGGCGACCCGCAGGCGCGGGCGCGTGATGACCGCTTCGGTGAGTCTGGGGTCACCGGCGGTGGCGGCGCCGGGGACGCGTTCGGCGGTGGGCTCGGTGACCTGTTCGACGCCTTCTTCGGTGGTTCGAACCCCTTCGGCGGCGGTGGCCGAGCCTCGGCCGGCGGCCCGCCGCGCGGTCAGGACCTTGAAGCCATCGTCAACATCTCGCTGGAGCAGGCCGTGTTCGGCAGCACGGTCCCGGTTCAGGTCCGCACGGCAGCCACCTGCGACGAGTGCCATGGCAGCGGCGCCGGCCACGGCACTCAACCCGTCACCTGCTCCGACTGCAACGGCCGCGGCCAGATCCAGCGGATGCGCCAGAGCCTGCTCGGTCAGATGGTCACCGCCACCATGTGCCCGCGGTGCAACGGTCACGGCAAGGTCGTGGTCACCCCGTGCCCGGCGTGCAACGGCGAGGGACGCCAGTCCCGCGAGACCACCTACCAGGTGGACGTTCCGGCCGGTGTGGACACCGGCTCGACGCTGCGTCTCACCGGCCGCGGCGCAGTCGGGCCCCGCGGTGGCGGCGCCGGCGATCTGTACGTCCATGTCCGGGTGCTCGACGACGGGCAGTTCCAGCGCGACGGTGACGACCTCGTCGCCGTCATCCCGATCTCGCCGGCCCAGGCGGCGCTGGGCACCGTGGTGCGCCTGGAGACCTTCGACGGCGAGGTGGACATCGACGTGGCCGCTGGGACCCAGGCCGGCAAGGAGACGGTGTTCCGCAACCGCGGCGTCCAGCATCTGCGTGGCAGGGGCCGCGGTGATCTGCGCGTGCGCTGTCGATGTCGCCGTTCCGGTGAAGCTCACCGAGCAGGAAGCAGACCTCTACCGGCAACTGGCCAAGCTGCGTGGTGAGCACGTCGGCGCCGCCGATCAGGGGTTGTTCAAGCGGATCAAGTCCGCGTTCCAGTGAACCCGGTGCTGCGTTCCAGCGCGGCGCATGTGTTCGTCGAGTCGCTCGAGGACCCGCGTCTCCAGCCGGCCGACGAGCACCACCTGCGGCGAGTCCTGCGGGTGCGCCACGACCAGACCGTGACGGTCAGCGACGGGGCCGGTCACTGGATGCCGGCGCACCTGCTGGCCGGGGGGTTGGAGCGCGCCGGCGAGCGCGCTGGCGAACCGCCGTTGCCGCCGGCGAGGGTGGCCGTCGCCATCCCCAAGGGGGAGCGGGTCGACCTGGTCGTCCAGAAGCTCACCGAACTGGGCGTCACCGAGATCATCCTGGCGGCCACCGACCGCGGTGTGGTCCGCTGGGACGCCGAGCGAGCCGGCCGCCAGACGCAGCGGCTGACGACGATCGCCCGTGCGGCGGCCTCGCAGAGCCGGCGGGTGTGGCTGCCCGCCGTGCGCGTCGGTTGGGACGTGGCCGGGATCCTCGCCCGGTACCCGGACGTGTGTCTGGCCGAGCCCGATGGGGAGACGCCGAGCGGGCCGTACTCCTGCGTGATCGTCGGCCCCGAGGGCGGGTTCTCCGATCGCGAGCGAGCTCTCGTCCCTCGCCGAGTGCGACTGGCCCGTCACATCCTGCGCGTGGAAACTGCGGCGATCGCCGCCGCCGTGTGCGTTACCGCAGCACCCTGAGTCACGTGCCGGTTGACGCTGCGTGGTACGCTGGTCGTGCTGTTCAGGAGGGCGAACGACGTGAGCGATGACGAGTCGGAGGACACACCATCTCCCTACACCATCAAAGTCGGTGACCGGCTGCGAGTGATCCGCCGCCAGAAGCGGATGTCGTTGCAGGACGTCGAGGCTGCCTCGAACGAGGAGTTCAAGGCGTCGGTGCTGGGTGCCTACGAGCGTGGCGAGCGGGCCGTCTCGGTGCCTCGCCTGGCCCGCCTGGCGGCGTTCTACTCGGTGCCGGTCCGCCAGTTGCTGCCGATGGACGACACCCCGGTGTCCGATGTCGATGGCGCCCGGCCGCGCGAAGCTGGCCATCGACCTGGTGAAGCTCTCCAAGCATCGCGAGGCCCCGTTCGACACCGTGGCGCGCCTGCTGCGAATGATCCAGGTGCAGCGCCAGGACTACAACGGCAAGGTGATCACGGTGCGTGCCGACGAGGCCCGGGCGATCGCGGCGATGCTCGACGTCCCCGTCGACGAGGTGGGTCCTCGGCTCGAGGCGCTCGACCTGGTGTACCGCCCGGAGGGCCCTACCGGGTGATCCAACCCTTCGGGGTGTACGTGCACATCCCGTTCTGCCGTCACCGCTGTGACTACTGCGCGTTCGCCACCTGGACCGACCGCGATCACCTCACCGATCGCTACCTGGCCGCGCTTGCCTGCGACATCGGCCGCTCGGTGAGCCAGCCGGTCACCAGCGTGTTCGTCGGCGGTGGAACCCCGTCGCGGGTGGATGGCGCGGCGCTGGGCGCGGTGATCGCCGCCATTCCCACCACGGGCGCCGCCGAGATCACCGTGGAGTGCAACCCCGACGACGTCACCGACGCGTTGATGGCCGCATATGCCAACGCTGGCGTGAACCGGATCAGCCTGGGTGTGCAGTCTGCGGTGCCCCACGTCCTGGCCGGCCTGGTGCGCACGCACACGCCGGCCAACGTGGTGGGCGCCGTGGCCTCGGTGCGGGCCGCGGCCATCCCCACGTTCAACCTCGACGTCATCTACGGGGCGGCGGGCGAGTCGCTCGACGACTGGCGGTCGACGCTGGCGGCCGTCGTCGCCCTCGACCCCCCGCACGTGTCGGCCTACGCCCTGACCGTGGAGGCCGGGACCCCACTGGCCGCCGATCTGGCCCGTCATCCCGACGACGACGATCTGGCCGACAAGTACGAACTGGCCGACGAGGTGCTCAGCGCCGCCGGGCTGGTGAACTACGAGGTCAGCAACTGGGCGCGGCCCGGCCACGAGTGCCGGCACAACCTGCTGTACTGGCGTCAGGGTGACTACCTCGGCGTCGGGTCCGCTGCCCACAGCCATCGTGACGGCCGGCGGTGGTGGAACGTGCGCACGCCCGAGCGGTACATCGCCGCCGTCGAGGCCGGGGAGTCCACCGAGGCCTCCGGAGAGGTGCTCGACGCCGACACCCGGCGCATCGAGGGCCTCCAACTGCAGCTCCGCCTGGCCGACGGCGTGCCCAGTGGCGCCCTCGACACCGACGGATTGGACGACCTGGTGGTCACTGACGGCGACCGCTGTCCGGCTCACCCGCCGGGGTCGGCTGTTGGCCAACGAGGTGTCCCTGCGACTGCGCTGACTGGTAGCCTGTCGGCCGCTACACGGGCGTGTAGCTCAGTTGGTTAGAGCGCTACCATGACACGGTAGAGGTCTCGGGTTCGAATCCCGCCACGCCCACCAGCTCAGCACTCATGGTCGGCCTCCTCGACGTTCAACGTGCTCGACGACAGCAGCATCATCGACCGTCAGCCCATCCCGACGGGCGCAGCGATCGAGATCGTCGGCCAGCTTGCTGGTCCGTCATCCTGCGGACGGAGGCAAGGACGCCGTGGTCTGCTCTCCGCCGCCGGCTCGGACGCTGGTGGCAGCGCATCCTCCAAAGCCGGATCATGGCCGGGTGACGCCCTACGATGGCGGCGTGCCGCAGCTCGCCACCGTCGACCGGGACGTCGTTGCCCGGTTCCGCTCGGGGGACGAGCAGGCGGTCGCCGCGGTGTACCGGGCGTACAGCGGCATGGTCCACTCGGTTGCCCGGCGGATCCTCCATGACGGGTCACTGGCCGATGAGGCGACCCAGCAGACGTTCCTGCAGGCCTGGCGGTCGGCGTCGGCATTCGACGGCGATCGTGACCTCGGCCCGTGGATGGCGACGATCGCCCGGCGGGTGGCGATCGACATCTACCGCAGGGAGGCCCGCCGACCCGCCACCCGCCTGGACGACGCCAACCCCGGCGACGCCGCCCTGGTCACCCTGCCACCCAACGAGGCCCAGGCCTGGGAGGCCGCCCAGGTCCGCCTGGCCATCGACGCCCTGGCGCCCGACGAGCGTGAGGTCGTACGCCTCCAGCACCTCGACGGCTTGACCCACGTCGAGATCGCCGAGCGGTTGGGTATTGCCCTCGGTACCGTGAAGTCCCGATCGTTCCGTGCCCACCGCTCGCTGGCCTCGCGCCTGCGCTACCTGCGTGAGGTGGACATGTGAACCGGGTGCGTGGCGGCGACGTACCTCTCATAACCCCTGGCGCGAGGGGAGGTGAACCGACGTGGATGACAACAACGATCTGGCGGACCTGACCGCCGATGAGCGCGCCCTGCTGGCGACGGTGGACGCCCTGCTGGCCGATGGCGCGACGTGGTCCGACCCGCCGGCTCACCTGGAATCGGAGGTCCTCGACGCGATCCGGGGCGAACGTGGCCGGTTCGCCCCGATGGCTCGGCCGTCTCGGCGGCGGTGGCAGTCAGTGGGGCTGGGGGTGCTCGCCGGCGCGGCCGCGGCATCGCTGGTGGCGGTCGCCGTGACTCGTGACAACTCGTCCACGCCGGCCGCAGCCGGCCCGGCTGCCGACCTGGTGATGACCGGCACCGATCTGGCGCCGGCGGCGAGCGGCAGTGTCACGGTCACCCCGTTCACCTCGGGGGTGCGGATTGCCGTTCGCGTCCCCGGCCTGCCGCGCCGGGAGGGCAGCGAGTTCTACCAGATGTGGGTCAAGAACTGCGGTGGCAATCACCTCGTGCCCGCCGGCACGTTCCACGACCTCTCCGACGCCGTGGGCTGGGTGGGTGTCTCGCTGACGGACTATCCGATCATCACCGTGACCCGTGAGGTCGCCGCCGGGCCCACCGATGCGCTCCAAGGCTCGTCCGGCGAGGTGGTCGTCAAGGGGCAACTCGGTACCTGCCCGACGTAGCAGGTTCGCCGACTCGACGCCTCCCACGCTCGCGCCCGACGCCCGGTCAGGTCGGCGGGCTGGGATCGAGCCGGTCGGCAGCGGCGCTGGACTCCCGGGCCGCCGCGGCGAAGATGCCCTTGGACATCAGGCTGGTCTCGGCGTTTCGCCGGACGGTGTAGATGCCGGCGCGTCGGCGGTGCAGATCGGCCGATTCCGGTTCCGCCCAGACCGCCAGGTCGGCGAGGTGGGCGGCCAGGCGCAGGTCGCCCTCGGCAGCAGCGTGCTCGGCGCGGGCCATCAACGCCGCAGCCCCTCCAGCCAGGCCGGCCAGGGCCGCTGCCACGTGGGCGTCCGGTGACGGCTTGAGCCGTGACGCGGCGCCGTCCCACCACCCACCGAACTGGCGCCAGATGTTGCGCACCACGAACTCCGGCTCGTCGTAGAGCGGCCGCAGGTACGGCTTGGCCAGTTCTGCGGGATCCGGGCGAACGGTGTGCAGCACGGTGTCCAGGGTGGCGCCGGCGTTCATTGCCGCCAGCACGTCGGCGACCAGCCGCTCCAGCACCGTGGCGACATCGCCGAGCACTCGGGCGATGCGCTCCCGCCCGGCGATCGGCAGGCCATGCGCCGGGACCAGCAACTCGGGCTGGCGCTCGATCATCGCCCGCAGCGCGGCCGCCCAGTCGGCCGGGTAGCGCTGGACCTTCTGCGGGTTGCCGGCGTTGGGGAAGTTCCAGATCAGGAAGTCGCCCGCCATGATCCAGCGCTGCTCGGGGAACCACGCCCACAGGTGATCGTCGGTCTCGCCGCGAGCGTGGCGCAGCTCGACCGTGGTCCCACCGACGGACAGCAGGCGTGACTCCGAGAAGGTCTCGGTGGGCCACAGTGTCCCATCCGGCAGGAATCGGCGAACGTCGTCGGCCGAGACCGCGACACCGCCACCGGCTGCGCCGATGGACAGGTTCAGCTCCCCGGGGATCCCGCCGAACTGGCGTGCGTTGATGATCAGGTTCCAGTGGTTGGTCAGTTCGTAGCGCCGCAGGCGGGCGACGACGTTCTCGTGGGCGTGGACGGTGGGCCTGTCGGCGGCGAGGAACATGCTGCCGCCCACATGGTCGGCGTGTCCGTGGGTGTAGACGAGATGGCGCACCGGATCGGTCCGCCAGCGGCGCACGGCTGCCGCCACCGCCTCGCCGGTGTGCACTCCGGAGGCGTCGAAGCAGACCAGCCCGTCGCCGCTGTCCCAGATCACGCAGTGGCTGAAGCTCTCGACGATGGCCAGACCCTCGGCCAGTCCGCTGAGCTCGTTGGTCACCCGGTTGACCGGCTGGTCGACCGACCCGCTGTCGATGATCCGGCTGGAGAGCTCGAGCAGGTCGGCCATCGGTCAGCGGGGGAGCCCGAGGACTCGCTCGGCGAGGATGTTGCGCATCACGTTGGAGGTGCCACCCATGATCGTGTAGCCGGGGGCGTAGCACAGGCCGCGGGTGACCTCGTCCCACAACGTCGCCGCCGGGCCGAGGGTGCGGAAGACGAACTCGCTGACCCGCTGCTCGTGCTCGGTGCACAGGCACTTGGTGGCCGCGCTGAACCCCGCAGGGGCCTGGCGGAGGACCTCGCGGGCCACCAGGACCCGCCCGATCACGGTAGGTGCTGTGAATGGCGGCGATCTCGTCGCGGACCAGCGGGTCGGTGGTGTCGGCCCGGGCTCGGGCCAGCTCGAACAGCGCTTGGTTGCTGACCAGCCGGTCGATCCCGCCACGCTCGTGCTCGAGCTGGGCCATGGTCTGCTTGAAGGCGTTGCCCTCCACCCCCACCAGGTTCTCCTTGGGGACCCGGACGTCGGTGAAGAACACCTCGCAGAAGTGGCGGTTGGTGGTCATGTCCTTGATCGGGCGGACCTCGATGCCCGGCGCGGTCATCGGCACGATGATCTCGCTGATGCCGCGGTGCGGGGGGCCGTCCTTGGCCGTCCGGCAGATCAGGTAGCAGTAGTCCGCCACCTCGCCGAAGCTGGTCCAGATCTTCTGGCCGTTGATCACCCAGTGGTCGCCGCCGTCGTCGGCGGTGGTGGCCAGGCTGGCCAGGTCGCTGCCGGCGTTGGGCTCGCTCATCCCGATGCACCAGGTCGTCTCGCCCGAGAGGATCCCCGGCAGGAAGGCATCCTGCTGGTCGGGGCGGCCGTACTTGATCAGCGACGGGACCCATCTGCCGGTCGGCGAACCACATCGCCGCGATCGGCGCCGCCGGCGACGATCAGCTCCTCGCCGATGATCAGCCGGTCGATGGGCGGGCGACCGCCACCGCCGAACTCGGCGGGCCAGGTCAGGCCGATCCAGCCCCGCCCGGCCAATTCGGCGGCGAACTCCTTGCTGAACCCGTTGATCCACGAGTCGTTGGAGCGCCCGAAACGCGCCACCGCGTCCCTGGCCACCTCGGCCGCCTCGGCGCGCAGGGCGCGCTGCTCGGGGGTCCAGTCGAATTCCATCGCGCCCAGCGTACGTCTCGCCGCTGCGCCGAACGGCACCGCCGCGACCGACGCGATCGAGCCGTCACCGCCGACGACGTGGGATTTCAGCGGCCGACCCGTCGATGGTACGGTGTACAAGTCCGATACAAGTTCCGGGCCGCTCGGGCTCGGTCAGCAGACGAGGTGCACGGTGGCAACAATCAAGGTCGACAACCCGATCGTCGAGATGGACGGCGACGAGATGACCCGGATCATCTGGGCGTTCATCAAGGACAAGCTGATCCTGCCGTACGTCGACGTCCAGCTGGACTACTACGACTTGGGCATCGAGCATCGCGACGCCACCAGCGACCAGGTCACCATCGACTCGGCGATGGCCACCAAGCGCCACGGTGTGGCCGTCAAGTGCGCCACCATCACTCCCGACGAAGCACGCGTCGAGGAGTTCGGACTGAAGAAGATGTGGAAGAGCCCGAACGGCACCATCCGCAACATCCTCGGCGGCGTCATCTTCCGCGAGCCGATCATCATCTCCAACATCCCGCGCCTGGTGCCTGGGTGGACCAAGCCCATCGTCGTCGGCCGCCACGCCCACGGCGACCAGTACAAGGCCACCGACTTCAAGGTGCCCGGGGCCGGCACCGTGACCCTGACCTACACCCCGTCCGACGGCAGCGAGCCGGTGGAGATGGAAGTCGCCACGTTCGGCGCCGACGGCGGCGTGACGATGGGCATGTACAACTTCAACGACTCGATCACGGACTTCGCCCGGGCCAGCTTCCGCTACGGCCTGGCCCGCAACTACCCGGTCTACCTGTCCACCAAGAACACGATCCTGAAGGCCTACGACGGCCAGTTCAAGGACCTCTTCCAGGACGTCTTCGAGGCCGAGTTCGCCGCCGAGTTCGCCGCCAAGGGGTTGACCTACGAGCACCGCCTGATCGACGACATGGTCGCCGCGGCGCTGAAGTGGGAGGGCGGCTACGTATGGAGTTGCAAGAACTACGACGGTGACGTGCAAAGCGACGTCGTCGCCCAGGGGTTCGGCTCGCTGGGGCTGATGACCAGCGTGCTGATGACGCCCGACGGCAAGACCGTCGAGGCCGAAGCTGCCCACGGCACGGTGACCCGGCACTATCGCGAGCACCAGAAGGGCAACAAGACCTCGACCAACCCGATCGCCTCGATCTACGCCTGGACGGGCGGTTTGAAGCACCGCGGCAAGCTCGACGGCAACGAGCGCGCTGATCGGGTTCGCCCAGGCGTTGGAGCAGGTGTGCATCGAGGCCGTCGAGGCCGGGGAGATGACCAAGGACCTGGCCATCCTGATCAGCAAGGACACCCCGTATCTGACCACCGAGGAGTTCCTCGACGCGCTGGACCGCCGCCTGCAGATCCGCATGGGTTGATCCGGTGCGCGCCGTCGTGCTGCACACCACGGGCGGACCCGAGGTGCTCACCGTCGAGGAGGTTCCTGATCCGCTGCCGGGTCCTGACGAGGTGCTGATCGACATCGCCGCCACGGCGTTGAACCGCGCCGATCTCCTGCAACGCATGGGCCTGTACCCCGACCCGCGCGGTGTAACGCCGGAGATCCCCGGCCTGGAATTCGCCGGCACCGTGGCGGCCTGCGGGCAACGAGTGCGGCTGTGGCAACCAGGTGATCGGGTCATGGGGATCGAGGCGGGCGGCGGGTACGCCGAACGGATCGCCGTGCACGAGCGGCAACTGCTGCGCATCCCCGAGCGGATCAGCATCGTCGATGCGGCCGCCATTCCCGAGGTGTTCCTGACCGCCTGGGATGCCCTCGTGGTCCAGGGTGGGCTCACCAGCGGACGCTGGGCGCTGGTCCACGCCGGGGCCTCCGGGGTGGGGACCGCCGCCATCCAGATCGCCGCCGCGATCGGAGCGCGCATCGCGGTGACGTGCAGCGCCGGCAAGGCCGACGCCTGCCGCGAGCTCGGCGCCGACCTGGTGCTGGAGCGCTCGCCGCACGACTGGGCCGGCGATGCGGCCGGCGCCGTGCCCGGTGGCTTCGACGTGATCCTCGACGTGATCGGCGGCCAGGAGACGGCGCGCAACATCGCCGTCGCGGCCGAGCGGGCCCGGTTGGTCCAGGTGGGCGTGATGGGCGGTGGCACGGTCGCCGTCGATGTCGGGGCCCTGCTGGTCAAGCGACTGACCTGGATCGGGACCACCGTGCGTCGCCGCCCGCTGGAGGAGAAGGTGGCCATGACCCGCCGCTTCGCCGCCGAGATGCTGCCGCTGTTCGACAGCGGGCGACTGCGCCCGATCATCGACAGCCGCTACGTCCTGGAGGACGTGGCCGAGGCCCATCGGCGGATGGCCGCCAACGCCAACACCGGCAAGATCTTGATCACGATGTAGGGCGACCCGGCGCGCCTTTCGCCCACGACAGGGCACCCGGAGGCCGTCGTCGATCGGCCAGACTCTGGCGATGTCCCGGTTCCCCGAGCGCATCGACTCCCGCCGCCTGGTGATGCGGCTCTGGGAGGACGCCGACGCTCCGGCGCTGCACGAGGCGATCCGCCAGAGCCTCGATCACCTCCGCCCGTGGATGGACTGGATCGCCGGCGAACCGTTGACGCCCGCCCAGCGTCTCGGCTTCGTCCGCCACGTGCGCCTGCGCTGGGAGCAGGATGTCGAGGCCATCTACGGCGTGTTCCTCGACGAGGCGGTGATCGGCGGGTGCGGCCTGCACCGCCGCCAGGGTCCCGGCGCGGTCGAGATCGGGTATTGGATCCATGCCGCCCATACCCGCCAGGGGTACGCCACCGAACTGTCGGCCGCGCTGACCACCACCGCGTTTGCCGATCCGGCCATCGAGCGGGTCGAGATCCACCATGCCGCCGGCAACCTGGCCAGCGTGGGAGTGCCCCGCCGGCTTGGCTTCGCGCGCCGGGATCTGCTGCCCGGTGCGGACGGGGAGTGGCTGATGGAGCGAGCGGCGTGGCGTGACTGATCAGCCGATGGTGATGCCCCGGCTGTGATATCCGGTCGCGCCGTCGGGCGCCGGCTCGGCGCGCTCTTCGGTCTGGGTGTAGCCGGACTTGTCGGTGGCCCGGACCTCGGCCACGTAGCGGGCGGGGGGCTTGCCGGTTGCGTCCCAGTCGTACACCCACTGACGCCAGGAGTCGTCGGTGACGTCGGCCGCCAGGGTCGCCTCGTGCCACTCGCCACCGTCGACGCGCACCTCGACCTTGGCAATGCCGGTGTGCTGGGCCCAGGCGACCCCGGCGATGCGCACCCGGCCGGCGGACTGGGCCTCGTCGCTGCGCGGCACGTCGATGCGTGACTGGGTCTTGATCGGCGCGTCGCGCGACCAGCCGCGTGGCACCCAGTAGCCCTCGGCGTCGGCGAAGCGGTTGAGCTCGATGGTGTCCAGCCACTTGGTGGCGCTGACGTAGCCGTACAGGCCGGGCACCACGAGGCGGGCCGGGAAGCCGTGTTCCAAGGGGAGCGGCTTGCCGTTCATGCCGACGGCAACCAGGCAGTCCCGGTGCTGGTCGGTGGCCACTGACACCGGGAACCCGCAGGTCCACCCGTCGATCGACGTGCTGAACACCTGCTCGGCGCCGTCGGCGACCCCCGCTTCGGCCAGCAGGTCGCGCAGCAACACGCCCTGCCACACGGCGTTGCCGATGTATGGCCCGCCCACCTCGTTGGAGACGCAGGTGAGCGTCACGGTGCGCTCGACCATCGGCCGGGCCAGCAACTGCGCGTAGGTCAGCGTCAGCGGCTTGGCCACCATCCCCTTGATCGTCATCGTCCACGAGGACAGCTCCACGGTGGGGAACGACAGCGCCGTGTCGATGCGGTAGAAGCGATCACGTGGGGTGATGAACGGCGTCTCGCCGAACAGCTCGGCCCCCGCCGGCGTGGGAACCGTGGACTCGGCGGCGGACGATGCGGCCGTGCCGGCGACGGGTTCTGCCGTGGGAGTGGACCCGGATGGGGCGGCGGCGTCAAGCGGGGGCAGGCTGTCGGGGATGGCCTGGCGGATGCGGTCCAGCCGTCGCCGTTCCAGGGCCACCCCGGCGGAACCGGCGACCACCGCTCCGGCGGTGACCGCAGCCGACGAGGTGAGGAACCGGCGGCGGTCCCAGCCAAGCGGCGCCTTCGACGGGCCGGGCGTCTCGATCGGCCTGGGACGCAGCAGGAACCACAGCGCGCCGGCGCCCGCCACGGCGCCGAGGACCGAAGGCAGGGCCGCCCACCCCGAGGCGGTCGGCCGGGTGACCGCGGCCCAGGCGCCGATGAGGCCGAACGCGCCGATGCCGGCCACGCCGATCCACCGCCGGGTCCGTGCGGCGATCCCCACCGCGATGGCGGCAAGGCCGAGCAGGGTGGCGATGCCCACCCGCAGGGCCAGCTTGTCGTTGGTGCCGAACCAGTCGATGGCCAGCCGCTTGACGCTGGCGGGCACGTGATCGATGACCACGCTGCCCACCGCGTCGATGGGGGAGGCGGTCTCGCCGAGGCCGGAGAGGAACATGCCGACCGTGATGGCCAGCGCTCCTGCGGCGAGGCCGGCCACGGCGCCGTGGCGGGAGGGAATCGGTCGGTTCATCGGTCACCTGCCAGCGCGGGAATCCACATCAGTACTTCGCCACCCGGGCCGTCGCCCAGCCAGACCTTGCCCTCGTGGTCATCGACCAGGGCCCGGGTGATGGCCAGCCCGAGGCCGGAATGGCCGCTGCCACTGCGCGCCGGATCGGCACGGGTGAACGGCTCGAACGCCACTGCACGGAAGTCCTCGGGGAACCCGGCGCCTTCGTCGGCGACGCGGACCAGCACCCCGTCGCGGTCGTCCTGACGGTGGGCGGCCACGGACACCTCCACCTTGCACTGCGCCGGCGTGTAGCGGATGGCGTTGGCCACCAGATTGCGGATCGCCCGGCTGACGTCCAGTTCTCGCGCCCGCACCACGGCTGGCCCGTCGGCGTGCAGCTCGAGGCGGACCTGATGGCGGTCGGCCACCGGGGTCAACGCCTCCAGTGCCTCGTGGGCGATCTCGCTGATCGACACCGGCTGGCGTTCGCCGCGGACGTGGGCGCTCTCCAGCCGTGCGAAATCGGTGAGCTGATCGAGCAGCGCCTGGACGTTGTCCAGCTCCCGGTCGAGCACCGCCAGGGCCTGCTCGGGGTTCGCTGCCACGCGGTCCTGCAGGCTCTCGACCGTGGCGCGCACGGCGGCGAGCGGGGTGCGCAGGTCGTGGCCGATGCCGGTGAGCAGGAGCTGGCGGGCCTGGGCGATGCGCGCCCGCTCCGCCTGGGCGTCGGCCAGGGCGGCGATCATGGCGTCCACTGCCGCGGCGGTGCGACCGACCTCGTCTCGGCGACGAATGCCGGTGCGCACGCTCAGCGTTCCGGCGCTGACGGCATCGACGACCTCACCCAGCCTGGACAGATCACGCGCCAGCGAACGGGAGAGCTGCCCGCCGACGAGAAGGGCGAGACCGCACGACAGGAGCAGCACGACGATGAAGAGGCGGTGGTCATGCGACGACACGAACATCGCCGACGAGGCGGCGAAGGTGGTGACGACGCCGAGCGCCAACGAACACAGCGCTACGGCCAGGCCCGCGGCGGCGACGGTGCGCCGGCCACCCACCCAACGGCGCACCACGGGGACGAGCAGCGCCGCGCCAACGGCTGGAGCGGCGAGGACCGCCAGGAGGTGCCAGCGCTCGCTCCCCGGCGGGTCCAGCAGGGCAACGGCCAGGCAGAACGCGCCGACGACGAGGACCACCAGGCGGAGGGTGAACCGGGTGCTCATGGGGCGAACCGGTACCCGACGCCGAACACGGTGGTGATCCAGCGCGGTTCTTCGGGATTGGACTCGATCTTGTTGCGGATCCGGCGGATGTGCACCGTCACCGTGGCCGGGTCCTGGTACTCGGGAGACGAGTCCCACACGTGGTGGAGCAGCTGGGCCCGGGAGAAGACCTGCCGCGGCGCGCTCGGCCAGGAAGGCCAGCAGGTCGAACTCCTTGGCAGTCAATGCCACCTCTCGTTCGTCGACGTACACCTGGCGGGAGGTGCGGTCGACCGTGAGTTGGTCGAAGCGCAGCAGGTCCTGCGGCGCGCCGACCGTCGCCCGGCGCAGGACGGACCTCACCCGGGCCACCAGCTCCCGTGGGGAGAACGGCTTGGTGACGTAGTCGTCGGCGCCGAGCTCGAGGCCGAGGACCCGGTCGGTCTCGTCGACGCGGGCGGTGAGCAGGATCACCGGGACGGAACGCCCGGTCCGCCGCAGGACGTCAAGTCCCGACCCGCCAGGCAGCATGATGTCGAGGATGATCAGATCAGGGTGGAACTGCTCGATCGAGGCGGCGACGGTGTCGGCGCGATCCAGCTCACGAACCTGGTAGCCGTCACGTTCAAGGTACCGTGCCACGACGTCGCGCACGGTGGGCTCGTCATCCACCACGAGCACCCTGGCGCCGGTCATGGCTCAACCCTACGGAACGCCGGTCCCCGGGGCAGCGGGTTTGGTGGAGAGTTTCGGACTTGTTCAGGACGCCGGGAACTGCAGGCACGAGAACAGCGCGCTGGTCACGGCGCCGAGCCGCGGCTCGGTGCTGCCCGGTGCCAGGTCGGCGAGCCTGGACAGCGCCGCGTCGTCGAAGCGTGACAGCGCCTCCCTGGCACAGGCCTGGTCCAGGATGGCGCCGTCGAGGTCGGTCGATGCGGCCTCCAGCGCCCGCTCGATCAGGGCGGCGTTGGTGTTGTGCACGGTGATCTGGCACTCGGACAGCCGCGACGAGAACGCGTTACCCGACGTGCTCAGCTCGGGCAGCGTGGGGCTGGGGGAGTTGTCCGTGGTGGCCGTCAGCAGGATCTCGAGGTCGGCTTCGGGGATGCCCGCCACCAGGGCGCGCACGCAACTGCCCTCCAGCTCGAAGCCGTAGCTGCCGGCAACGCGCGTGACGTAGCTCGTGATCCGGTCCGTCGGTGAGGGCGCCGGGTCGTCGGAGCAGGCGACGAGGCCGCTCAGCCCGGTGGCCGCGGCCACCAGCAGGCGGGCCGATCGCCCGATCGAGTTCAGCGGTTGTCCAGGTCCACGTAGTCGCGGGCCTCGGCGCCGGTATACCACTGCCGAGGGCGGCTGATCTTCTGGTCCTTGTCGCCCAGCAGCTCCTGCCAGTGGGCCAGCCAGCCGACCGTGCGCGGGATGGCGAACAGCACGGTGAACATGGCGACGGGGAAGCCGAGCGCCTGGTAGATCAACCCGGAGTAGAAGTCGACGTTGGGGTACAGCTTGCGGTCGACGAAATACGGGTCGTTCAGCGCGGTCTCCTCCAGCTTGAGGGCGATGTCCAGCAGCGGGTTCTTGCCGGTGACGTCGAACACGTCGTACGCAGTCCGCTTGATGATGGTGGCCCGCGGGTCATAGTTCTTGTAGACGCGGTGGCCGAAGCCCATCAGCCGGCTGCCCTTGCCGCTCTTGACCTCGGCGATGAAGTCATCGACGTTGTCGAGCGAGCCGATCTCGGTCAGCATGCGCACGACCGCCTCGTTGGCCCCACCGTGCAGCGGGCCGTACAGCGCGGCAGCGGCGGCGGCGCACGAGGTGTACGGATCGGCGTGCGACGACCCGACGACGCGCATCGCCGTGGTGCCGCAGTTCTGTTCGTGGTCGGCGTGGAGGATGAACAGCACGTCCATCGCCCGCTCCAGCCGCGGGTCGACCTCGTAGTCGCCGACGCGCCACATCATGTTCAAGAAGTTGGCCGGGAAGCTGAGGTCGTTGTTCGGGTAGACGAAGGGCAGGCCGACCGAGAACCGGTAGCACATCGCTGCCAGCGTGGGCATCTTGGCGATGAGCCGCAGGATCTGCTTGTCCCGGCTGGCCCGATCGGAGATCTCCTTGGCATCGTTGTAGAACGTGCCGAGGGCGGCGACGGAGCTGACCAGCATGCCCATCGGGTGAGCGTCGTAGTGGAAGCCGTCGACGAACCGCTTGCGCATGTTCTCGTGGATGAAGGTGTGGTGGGTGACGTCGTTCTGCCAGGCGGCGAGTTGCGCCGGGTTCGGCAGCTCTCCGTTCAGCAGCAGGTAGGCGACTTCGAGATACGTGCTGCGCTCGGCGAGTTGCTCGATGGGGTAGCCGCGGTAGCGAAGGATGCCGTGATCACCGTCGAGGTAGGTGATGGCGCTCTTGCACGCCGCCGTCTGCATGTAGGCCGGGTCGTAGATGTACAGCGACGGATCCAGCTCCCGAACCGCCGTGGCGGGAAACACGCCGCCCGTGATCGGAACGGTGACGGTCTTACCCGTGCGATCGTCGGTGAGCGTGATGGTGTCGGGCATGTGCTTCCCTTCGATGACACGGCGGACAAGCGGGGGCTTGGTCCCCCGGCGACGACATTAGCGGCGAGGTTCCGAACTCACTACGGCCGCTGCGTGGCCTGCCTACAGGGGCGTGTTGTCGTGACCGCGCGGCGAGAAGCGCTCACGCTTGTCGATCAACACACCCAGCGCGTCGGTGATCACCCGGCGTGTCTCGGCCGGCTCGACGACGCCGTCGATGTAGCCGCGCTCGGCGGCGACGTACGGGTTCAGCAGCCGGCTGGCGTAGTCGGCCTCGAACGCGGCCTTCTCCTCGGCTGTTGCCCGGCGTTGGAGGATGGCCGCTGCCTGGCCGGCGCCCATCACGGCGAGCTCAGCCCACGGCCAGGCGATGCACAGGTCGTTGCCCATCCGTTTGGAGTCCATCACGATGTACGCCCCGCCGTAGCTCTTGCGTAGCACCACGCAGATGCGCGGCACCGTCGCCCGGCCGTAGGCGAACACGAGTTGGGCGCCGTGGCGGATCATGCCCCGCCACTCCAGGTCCTTGCCCGGGTAGAACCCGGGGGTGTCCACGAGCGTGACGATCGGCAGGTTGAACGCGTCGCAGGTGGCCACGAATCGCGCGGCCTTCTGCGAGGCGGGGATGTCGAGGGTGCCAGCCAGGGCCAGGGGCTGGTTGGCGACCACGCCGACGGGTTGACCGGCGAAGGTGGTCAGCGCGGTGACCACGTTCGCCGCCCACCGCGGGCGGACCTCCAGCAGCTCACCGTTGTCGCACAGGCTGGCGATCACCTGGCGGACGTCGTAGCTACCCGTCGACGAGGGTGGGATCAGCTCGCCGGCCTCCGGGGTGAGACGGTCGGGCGGGTCGTCCACCTCCCAGCGGGGCGGTTCGGCGTCGTTGTGCGGGGGCAGGTAGGCGAGGAGCTGCTCGATGGTGTCGAACGCCGCGGCGAGGTCGGCACAGACGAAGCTGGCAGCCCCGCTGTGACGGGCATGGGTTGCCGCCCCGCCGAGCTCGTCGTTGTCGATGGGCACTCCGGTGAACTCGGCGACCATTGTCGGCCCGCTGAGGAACGCGTATGACGGTTCGGTCATGACCACGAAGTCGGCGAGACCCAGCAGCAGCGCCGGTCCGGACACTGCCGGGCCGTCGACGACGAGCACGATCGGCACCACGCCAGAACAGGTGGCCAGTGCCCTGGCTGCCCGGCCCCACCCGTGCAGGGCGCTGAAGCCTTCGACGATGTCGGCGCCGCTGGAGCGGATGACCCCCACCAGCGGGAGTCGCTGATCCAGCGCGGCGAGGGCGGCGAGTTCCAGCATGGACGAGGCGGATGAGGTCAGTGCGCCGCGCCGGTCGGACCCGTCGATCTCGGTCAGCACGATCGTGCGCTCCCCGAGCGACGACACCATCGACCGCACCGCCCCGGGCACACCGGTGGCCAGCGGGACGGTTCGGGACGGGGCCGCTGTCATCGCCGGGCACCCTAGTTCGGGGCCTGCGCCGCGCCGCTCAGCCGCCGGATCGGGCGAGCGGGAAGGCCGCTGGGCCGACGTGGACGCCCGGCTGGGCCGGGGCCATCACCGCCAGCAGGTCACGGATCACGGTGAGCGTGGCCCGGGTGGCCGCGCTGGGCGCCGGGCGGCGGCGCTGGGCCCAGACCACGGCGCGCCGTGGGAGGTCGGCGACCTGGATGCCGACGAAGTCCCCGGTGAGCCACCGCGGCAGGGCCGTGGCCGGCACGATGGTGGCCCCGAATCCGTCGTAAGCGAGTGACGCCATCAACCGGACCCCGTCGATCTCGGCCGCCGGGACCAGGCTGATCCCGGCGCCGGCGGCGGCGCGGTCCAGCACTCGGCGGAAGGCCGTGCCGGCCGGGGGGATGATCAGCGGGACGCCGTCGAGCATCGAAACGGTGAGGTTCTCGTGCCGGGCGAGCGGATGGCCGCTCGGAGCGACGAGCATCAGGTCCTCGGCGAACAGCGGCTCGACGACGAGGTCGGTCTCGTCGATGGGCAGATGGACGATGGCCGCGTCGAGATGGGAAGCGAGCAGTTGGGGGAGCAGGTTGGTGGTGTTGCCCTCGTGGACGAGCGGATGGATGCCGGGGAACCGCTCGCGCAGCGCCCCGAGCAGGCCCGGGAGGACCCAGCGGGCGGTGGTCCCGATCAGGCCGAGGCGGACGTCGCCACGCGTCGCGTCCCCCCGTGACGCCATTTCGGCGGCGATGCCGTCGAGGTCGTGGAGGATCCGCCGGGCTCTGGCGACCACCTCGACCCCGTCGTCGGTCAGGCCACCGCGGTCACGGTCGACGAGCTGGACCCCAAGGTCGCGCTCGAGCCTGGCGATGTGGGCACTGACGTTCGATTGCACGGTGTACAGCGAGCGGGCCGCGGCTGAAAATGACCCGTGGTCGGCAACGGCGACGAGGGTCTCCAACTGGCGGACGTCCATCTCTGAAAACGATAGCGACTATCACAATCAACAGGTTGAAAGATCACAGCTTCACGTGCATACTTTCACGTGTTCGAGGTGTCTCGACCCCCAACGGGGCACCCGACGAACCGACGTGGTTCCCCCAAACCACCAGGTTCCTGGTTGAGAGGCCCCGCTTCCCCCAAAGCGGGGCCTTTCCCGTTCTCCCGGCCCGATCCGGCGAGGCGATGATGGGCGACGATGCCCACTGATCCGCTGGCGCTGCGGGCCCGCCAGGTCTCCGCGACGACGTACACCCACGGCCACGAGCCGGCGGTGGTGGCTGCCCATGGGACGCGCACCGTATCGAACTCGGCACCCCGCCTGGGGCCGCGGTTGCGTGGCGGGATGGCCGTGCTCGACGTGGGCTGCGGCCCGGGGTCGATCACGGCCGACTTGGCCGGACTGGTCTCGCCGGGAGGCACGGTCGTCGGTCTCGACCGAGCGCTCTCCGTGGTGAAGACGGCGCCAGCCAACCATCCGGGCCTCGCCGTCGTCAGCGGTGACGTCGCCTCCCTGCCCTTCGCCGACGGTTCGTTCGACGTCGTCCATGCCCACCAGGTGCTGCAGCACCTCGCCGACCCCGTCGCCGCCCTGCGTGAGATGGCCAGGGTCTGCCGGCAGGGCGGGATCATCGCCGCCCGCGACGCCGACTACGCGGCGATGACGTGGTTCCCCGAGCATCCGGCGCTGACCCGCTGGCGCGAGCTGTACCGGGCCATGGCCCGGGCCAATGGGGCCGAGCCGGATGCCGGGCGGCGCCTGGCGTCGTGGGCCAACGCTGCCGGCCTGCGTGGCGTCGACGTCACGGCCGGCGTGTGGTGCTACAGCACACCCGCGCAGCGGGCGTGGTGGGCGGGCCAGTGGGCCGAGCGGATCCTGACCGGGGCCTTCGTCGCCCAGGCGGCAGCGCTCGGTGTGGGCCAGGCCGAACTGGCCGCGCTGGCAGGCGGGTACCGGCAGTGGGCGGTCGAGCCGGACGGATGGTTCGTCGTCGTACACGGGGACCTCCTCGCCACTCCGGCCGCGCGCCCGTGAACCTGGCCGTACAGTTGCAGTCATGACTCGTCCGGCCGCGGCGGCCTTCTTCGACCTCGATCGCACCTTGCTCGCCGGGGCGTCCGGCGAGATCTTCTCCCGGGCCATGCGTGAGGCCGGCGTCACCTCCCGGGAGATCCCCGGCGAGAAGCTGATGTTCCAGCTGTTCAACACGGTGGGCGAGACCCTCCCGTCGATGCTGCTGACCCGCCAGGCAGTGCGTCTGGCCAAGGGCCGCAAGCGGGCCGCCGTGCAGCGCGCCGCGATGCACGCCTCGGTCGAACTGGCCTCACTGGTGCAGCCGATGGCCGGCGAACTGTTCGCCGAGCACCGGGCCGCAGGGCGCAAGGTGGTCATGGCCACCACCACGCCGTACGACCTGGTGAAGCCCCTCGCCGATCTGCTCGGTCTCGACGACGTCATCGCCACCCGGTACGGCGTGAACGCCAATGGCACCTACGACGGCAGCATCGACGGCCCGTTCGTGTGGAGCTTCGGCAAGCGCGAGGCGGTGGAGGCGTGGGCGGCCCGCCATCACGTGGACCTGGCCCAGAGCTACGCCTACAGCGACAGCGTCTACGACGTCCCGCTGCTGTCGGCGGTGGGCCATCCGGCGGCGGTGAACCCGGATCCGCGGCTGCGGCTGATGGCTGCGGTGCGCCGGTGGCCGACGGTGTCGCTGGCCGCACCGTCCAGCGGGTTCAAGGTCCCGATCCTCAACCGTGACCTGGCCAGCCTGTCGATGGAGCTGGCCAACCCGCTGTTCTACCCGTTCGCCCGCTTCGACATCGACGGCACCGAGCACATCCCGACCAGCGGCGCGGCGATCATCGTCGGCAACCATCGCAGCTACTTCGACCCGATCGCCATCGCCATGGCCATGGGCAGGACGAAGCGGACCATGAAGTTCCTGGGCAAGAAGGAAGTGTTCAACGCCCCGATCATCGGCGCGCTGGCCAAGGCGGCTGGCGGGATCCCCGTCGACCGGGCCAGCGGCAGCGACGCACCGCTCGTCGCCGCGCAGGAGGCCATCGCCCAGGGCGACATCGTCGGGATCATGCCCCAGGGCACCATCCCCCGTGGCGCCGCCTTCTACGAGCCAACGCTCAAGGGTCGCTGGGGCGCCGCCAAACTCGCCGCGGCGACGCGGGTGCCGGTGATCCCCTTCGGGCTGTGGGGCACCGAGCACGTCTGGCCGCGCTCGTCGCGGCTGCCGGCCGTGTTCAACGTGCTCAATCCACCCACGGTGCAGGTGCGCGTCGGTCCGCCGGTGGCGCTGACCTACCGCAGCGCCGACGCCGACACCAAGCGGATCATGAAGGCGATCATGGCCCTGCTCCCGCCCGAGTCACGCCACGCCCAGACGCCCACCGAGGACGAGATCGCCAGGGCCCTGCCGCCCGGGTACCACGGCGACCTGCTCCATGAGGGCGAGCGCCGCCCCGGCACGGATTGATCAGCGCGGTGGGCGAGGGATGAACGGTGACGTCCTGGCGACGTACTCGGCGTAGCCGGGGCGCCGCTTGACCAGCGACTTCTCCAGCAGGGTGACCCCGGAGATCCGCCGCAGGAACACCGTCATCACCGCTGCGCCGATCAGGCCGACGGCGCCAAGCCCGGTCTCGGCGGCGACCAGGGCGATGCCCCACCACACGCAGGCGTCGCCGAAGTAGTTCGGGTGCCGGGTGTAGCGCCACAGACCCCGATCCATCACGGCGCCGGCGTTGGCCGGGTTTGCCTTGAACCGGGCCAGTTGGGCGTCGCCGATCGGCCTCGAAGCCGAGCCCGACGGCCCACACCACGACGCCGGCGCCGGCCAGCCACCCCACCGCGGGGGTCGTCCGTACCTGGCCGAGTTGCACGGGCAGGGACACCAGCCACATCACCACGCCTTGCACGCCGAAGACCCGCACCAGGCTCAGCAGCCAGAACCGCTCGGGCGCCTTGCGGCGCATTGCCTGGTAGCGGAAGTCCTCGCCCTTGCCGTGGTTGCGCCACCACAGGTACCCGCCGAGGCGCAGCCCCCAGGCGGTGGTCATCGCCACCAGCAGCCACTGGCGGGCGTCGTTGCCGTCGACCGTGCCAGCGCACGGCCCAGGCCACGGCCACGAAGCCGAGGCCCCAGACGATGTCGACGATCGAGGCGTTCTTCAGTGGAACGCTGATCAGCCAGGTGACCAGCATCACCGCGGCGATCGTCAGCGCGGCGGTGAGCAGAGCGGTGGAGGTGGGACTCATGGGGCCTCGCTGTGGAGTTGGTCGATGCGTTGGTCGGTGTCCACCCACAGGTCGTCGAGCCAGCCCTCGAGCTGGTCGTCGGCGGGGAGTTGGTGGCGGGCGATGCGCTCCATACGGAAGCGCACTGGGGGAGGCGGGCGGCGCAGGGCCCGATGGATCCCGCCGAAGGAGTCCATCCCGTCGAAGCCCGCATGCCAGGCGACGACGACGTCTGCCTCCGGTTGGCCGGCGAGGATCGCCAGCGTGCCACCCGGGCGGGGCGGGAGCAGGTGGCGAAGGCGGCCCACCACCTCGGCCCGGTGCGGGCTCACCACCGCGATCTTGTCCACTGCCCTGGCCCGCTTGGCCGGAGTAGCCCGGGTCCCCTCGGGGAAGATCACCATCACGTCACTGGGCCCGAGCTGGCCCGCCGCGGCGCGGAGCCGGTCCAGCTCCGCCTGCGCGGTCGTCGGCGTCGCGGTCGATGAAGCAGTTGGGCAGGCGGTTGCCCACCACGTCGAGGTTCGGTACCGACAGCAGCTCGCGCTTGAGCACGTAGTGCGGGTTCATCCGGGCCACGTCGCTGATGACCCACGCGCTCAGCAGCGAGTCGGCCAGGCTCACGTGGCGGCACACCATCACGACGGGCCCCGGTGTCAGGCACTCGGCGCCGGTGGCGTCGACGCGGATCCCGGTGGTGCGGCGCAACGCACCCATCAGCCGGGTGATCCACCAGCGCTGCAGGGCGTAGTGCGCGTCCCGGTCCGCGGCCCGGCCGATGAGCCACAGCCCGACGGCGCGGCTGACCCCGGCCACCTCCAGCCAGCACCAGGCAGTCCCGAACGCCAGCAGGCGAACCGTCGGCAGCCGCCGCCGAGCGAGGGCGAGGTCGACGAGCGCACCGCCGGCCACCCACAGTGGAGCGGTGAGCGTCAGCGACACGGCGGCGACCGAGACCGCGCTGACGCTGACGGCGCGACGCCGGAGGCGTTCGGTCGGGGTGTCACGCATGGATCAAGGCTAAGCGTCAGCGGGGTGGCATGGCTGCGGAGATCCCGCCGATGACGGTCGACCTACCTACTGGTCGGTAGACTGCATTCATGCCCACCGCTCTCGCCGAACGGGACCTGATGCACGAGCTGACGCCCGTCGCCGAGCAACTAGTCCACCGCCACTACGACACCTGCAAGCCGTGGTACCCCCACGAGTTCGTGCCGTGGGAGCAGGGCCGGGCCTACCCGTCGCGCGACGAGTTCGATCTCCACGACGTGCCACTTCCGGACGAGCTGCGCAGCGCGCTGTTCGTCAACTTGCTCACCGAGGACAACCTGCCGTACTACTTCCACACCATCGACCGGCTGTTCGGCCGGGACGGGATCTGGCGGGAGTGGTCGCACCGCTGGGTGGCCGAGGAAGCCCGTCACGCCCAGGCGCTGCGTGACTACGCCCTGGTGAGCCGGGCGCTCGATCCGTGGGAGTTGGAGGACGCCCGCATGGCCCAGATGTGCGGCGGCCAGGTGCCCAACCCGCCCACCCCGGTGGACGGGTTCGTCTACGTCTCGCTGCAGGAGCTGGCGACGCGCATCGCCCATCGCAACACCGCCAAATCGTTGCAGACGGCGTGGTCCGACCATCCGCTCGGCCAGGCCGGCTACCAGGTGATCAGCCGGGTGGCTGCCGACGAGAACTTCCACTTCCTGCTGTACCGCGACCTGACCTCGGCGGCGCTGGAGATCGCCCCGTCGATCGTCCTGCCGGCCATCGAACGGCAGGTTCGTGAGTTCGCCATGCCCGGCACGGGCATCCCCGGATTCCGCCGCCATGCCGACCTCATCGCCCGGGCCGGCATCTACAACCTCGACCAGCACCACGCCCAGATCCTCGAGCCGGTGGTCCTGAAGTGGTGGAAGGTCGAGACCCTGCAGAACCTCACGGCCGAGGCCGAAGCGGCGCGTGACGCCCTGCTGCGTCAGATCACCCGGATCGGTGAGCTGGCCCGGCGCATCGCCGAACGGGCCCGTGACGCCAAGGAGCGGGCCAAGGTCAAGCTGGTCGACAAGCTGTCCGGGCTGTCACCCGAATAGCCGCGTGCGCTGGACGCCGCGCTCGTCGAAGTTGCCCGGCGCCAGCCAGGCCTCGTAGCCCGGTCGAAGCGCCGGCCAGTCGCGGTCGGTGATGGCGAACCAGGCCGTGTCCCGGTTGCGCCCCTTGTACATCGTGGCCTGGCGGAAGATCCCCTCGAAGGTGAAGCCGAGGCGCAGCGCGGCGCGCCGTGACGGGGCATTCAGCTCGTCGCACTTCCACTCGTAGCGCCGGTACCCGAGGTCGTCGAAGGCGTGGCGCATCATCAGGTACATGCACTCCGTCGCCGCGCGGGTCCGGGCGAGTTGCGGGCTGTACATGATCGAGCCGACCTCGATCGAGCCGACGTCCGGATCGATCCGCAGGTAGGTGGCCTGGCCGATGGCCGTGCCGGAGCGCTGGTCGACGATGGCCAGCGGGACCGTGCCCGGGTCGTCGATCAGCGTCCGGGCGTAGGCCGCGTACGCCTCCCGCCCGGCGAAGGGCCCCGCCGGCATGTACGTCCAGCGCGCCTCGGTGCCGGGCGCGCAGATGGTGGCCGTGAGGTCCGTGAGGTGCTGGTCGGCCAGGCGCTCCAGGCGCACGTCGCGACCGGTGAGGACGTCGGGGTCCGGCCGCGGCCGGGTGGTCCACCCGGGAACCGCGAAGCTGATCGGCTGGCCGAACTCGTCGGACGGCATCTCAGCTCGCCGCGTCGGCGACCTTGCGCTTGACGACGTTCAGCGCCGAGCCGGCGCGGAACCACTCCACCTGCTCGTCGCTGAAGGTGTGGACACCCTCGAAGTCGACCACCGTGCCGTCCGGCTTGACGATCTGGCAGCGTACGTTGCGGCCGGGCACGGGCGGGAGGTCGATCACGTTGATCCGGTCGTCCTCGCCGATCAGGTCGTAGGTGTCGGGGTCGGCGAAGGTCAGCGGGACGAGGCCCTGCTTCTTCAGGTTGGTCTCGTGGATCCGGGCGAAGCTGCGCGCCAGGATGACCACGCCGCCGCGGAACCGGGGCTCCATGGCGGCGTGCTCACGCGAGGAGCCCTCGCCGTAGTTGCGATCACCGATGGCTACCCAGCGGATGCCGGCCTCGCTGTACTTCTTGGCCAGGTTGGGGAAGGTGTCCACGCTGCCGTCGCGGGCATCCTTGCCCTCACCCACCGCGCCGGTGAAGGCGTTGACCGCGCCGAGGAACAGGTTGCCGGAGATGTTCTCCAGGTGACCGCGGTAGGTCAGCCACTTGCCGGCCGCCGAGATGTGATCGGTGGTGCACTTTCCCTGGGCCTTCATCAGCACCGGCAGGTTGGTGTAGTCGTCGCCGTCCCAGGGGGCGAACGGTTCGAGGAGTTGCAGCCTGGTGCTGGTGGGGGACACCTCCACCACCACGCCACTTCCGTCGGCCGGCGGTGGGGTGAACGTGTTCTGCCCGGGGTCGTAGCCGCTGTGCGGCAGCACCTCGCCGACGGGCGCCTGGAGCAACACCGGGGTGCCGTCGGGGGCCTCGATCGTGTCGGTGGTGGGGTCGAAGTCCAACCGCCCGGCTAGCGCCAGCGCCACCACCGTGTCCGGGCTGGTCACGAACGAGAGCGTGTTCGCCGAGCCGTCGTTGCGCTTGGGGAAGTTGCGGTTGAACGAGTTGACGATGGTGTTTGGCGTGTTGTTCGCCGACGCCGGGCGGTCCCACTGGCCGATGCACGGCCCGCAGGCGTTGGCCAGCACGGTGGCGCCGATGGCCTCGAGATCGGCGATCAGCCCGTCGCGCTCGATGGTGGCCCGGGTCTGCTCGGATCCCGGGGTGACCAGCAACTCGGTCTTGGCGGTGAGTCCGTGGGCCGCGGCCTGGCGGGCGATCGAGGCAGCGCGGGTGATGTCCTCGTAGGAGCTGTTCGTGCAGCTGCCGATGAGGGCCGAACTGATCTCCAGCGGCCAGCCGTTGGCCCGGGCCTCGTCTCCCACCTGGGTGCCGACGCGGTTGGCCCGATCCGGGCTGTGCGGTCCGTTGATCAGCGGCTTGAGCTCGTCGAGGTCGATCTCCACGAGGCGGTCGTAGTGAGCCCCGTCGTCGGGGCGGAGGTGGTCGGCGACGCGGTCGGCGGCATCGGCGATGGCCTCACGGCCGGTGGCCTTCAGGTAGCTGGACATGTTCGCGTCGTAGCCGAACACGCTGCAGGTGGCGCCGATCTCGGCGCCCATGTTGCAGATCGTCGCCTTGCCGGTGGCGCTGATGCTGTCGGCGCCCGGGCCGAAGTACTCGACGATGGCGCCGGTGCCGCCCTCGACGGTGAGGACCCTGGCCACCTCCAAGATGACGTCCTTGGGCGACGACCAGCCGCTCAGCGTCCCAGTGAGCTTGACGCCGATCACCTTCGGCCAGCGGACGTTGAACGGGAAACCGGTCATCACGTCCACCGCGTCGGCGCCGCCCACACCGATGGCCACCATTCCCAGGCCGCCGGCGTTGGGCGTGTGGCTGTCGGTGCCGATCATCATCCCGCCGGGGAAGGCGTAGTTCTCCAGCACGACCTGGTGGATGATGCCGCTGCCAGGTCCCCAGAAGCCGATGCCATATTTTGCGCTGACGGTCCGCAGGAAGTCGTAGACCTCACGGTTGGTGTCGATGGCGCTGTCCAGGTCGGCGAGGGCGCCGACCCGTGCCGAGATCAGGTGGTCGCAGTGCACGGTGGATGGCACGGCGGTGGTGGGCAGGCCGGCGGTCATGAACTGCAGCAGGGCCATCTGGGCGGTTGCGTCCTGCATCGCCACCCGGTCGGGGTGGAAGTCGTTGTAGGTGACGCCGCGCTCGATGGCCACGTCCACCGACCGCAGGTGGTTGAGCAAGATCTTCTCGGCCAGCGTCAGCGGGCGCCCGAACGCGGCCCGTCCGGCGGCGACGCGCCCGGGGAGGGTGGCGTAGACACCTTCGACGAGGTCGATCGGGGTTCCGGCGGTGACGGTCATCTCGGCTCCTTGTCGTCGCGCGGTGCGGGTTGCATCGCTGCGCACTTGTAGACAAGTATAGGACAAGTGCGCAGGTGTCTGGCAAGTCCGCAATCGAGTCGCCTCCCGCGAGGAGTGACGCCGTGAGTGATCGACCGATTCGTTACCACGTGATCGCCGACGAGTTGCGCCAGCGGGTGCGCTCGATGGCGCCGGGGCGCGTCCTGCCCAGCGAGAGCGACCTGTCGGCCGAGTTCGCGGTCAGCCGGGTCACCGTTCGCCGGGCGCTGGAGATCCTGCCGCGACGAGGGGCTCGTCGACAGCCGCCAAGGGTTCGGCTGGTACATCGCCATGGCCCCGGTGCCCCAGCGGCTCAACTCCCTGGCCACGATCGAGGGCCAACTCGGTGACCGCGGCCTCGCCGCCGACCGCAAGATCCTCGAGTACGCCTTCGGCCCGTCCACGGCCCGCGCCCGTGAGGTGCTCGGCTGTGACCAGGTGCTGCGCGTGAAACGCTTGAATCTGGCCAACGGTGAGCCGTTCGCCGTGGTCACCGTGTGGTGCCCGGCCGAGATCGGCCACCACTTCAGCCGCCACGACGTCGAGCAGCGGCCCTTCTACGAACTGGTCGGCATCACCCTCGCGCGGCGCCACCCAGACCATCGGCGCGGACATCGTGACCGCGGCCGATGCCGCGCTGCTGGACGTGCCGCCCGCCAGCCCGGTGCTGCGCTGCGAGCGGATCACCACTGACACCGGCGGCCGGCCAGTACTGCTCAGCGAGCACGTGTTTCCCGCGTACCGCACCCAGTTCGTGGTGGACCTGCCCAACGCCGAGCCCAGCATCAGCCCGGCCGGCCTGCGTCTCGTCGACTGAGGGCGGCTACCAGCGGTCCCAGTGGACCAGGTCGTCGATCGGGCGGCGAGCGGCGGGCTTGAAGTCCGTGCCGACGGTGTAGGCGATGGGGAACATTCCCGCCTGGACCCAGCCCGGCGGGATCCCCAGCACGTGGGCGGCCTCGTTGTCGCCGTTGTTCAGCAGGTGCAGCGTGGTCCATGCCGTACCCAGGCCGCGTTCGCGCGCCGCCAGCATGAAGCTCCACACGGCCGGGAGCAGCGAGCCCCACATGCTGGCGCTGGCCGCGCCGGGCAGCGGGTCACGCGTGCCTTCCACGCAGGGCACGAGGATGACCGGGACGCGGTGGAAGTGCTCGGCCAGGTAGCTGGCCGAGTCGTAGACCTTGCTGACCCGGGCGGCGCGGGCGTCGCCGTCGGGGTACGAGGCGTTGGCCACCATCCTGCGGTACGCCTCGAAGTTCGGCCGGTAGATGTCGGCGAGGGCCGCCTTGAGGTCCGGGTCGGTGACGAAGATCCACTGCCAGCCCTGCCGATTCGATCCCGTCGGCGCCTGCAGGGCGATCTGCAGGCACTCCTCGAGGACCCGCGCGCTCCACCGGGCGGTCGAAATCCAGGCGCTTGCGGACGGCGCGGGTGGTGGTCAGCACGTCGTCGGCGGTCAGGTTCAGTCGCATGGCCGCAGTCTCGCAGCTTGGGCCGGTGGGAGCGAGAGCGGTCTGGCAGACTGCGCGGGTGAGCGAACGAGTGTCGATCGAGGTCAGCGACGGTGTGGCCCACGTGCAGTTGTCCAGACCCGACAAACGCAACGCCTTGGACATCCCGATGTTCGAGGCCCTCGCCGGCGCGGGCGCGGCGATCGCCGGCCGTCCAGACGTGCGCTGCGTGGTGCTCAGCGGCCAGGGCCCGTCGTTCTGCGCCGGGTTGGACCTGACGGCGATGGCCGCCATCGGTGACGCCTCCGAGTCAGACGGGCTGGTCACCGTGGACGAGGGGCGGATCACCCACCGCGCCCAGCAGGCCTGCTGGGTGTGGGCCGAGCTGCCCATCCCGGTGATCGCCGCCGTGCACGGCCATGCCATCGGCGGTGGGATCCAGCTGGCCCTTGCCGCCGACGTGCGTGTCGTCCACCCGGACACCAAGCTCAGCGTCCGCGAGGTCTACTACGGGCTGATCCCGGACATGACCGGCACGCTGACGCTGAGCCGGCTGGTGGGCGCCGACGTCGCCAGGGAACTGGTCTACACCGCGCGGCTCTTCGACGGGCGGGAGGCCAAGGAGCTGGGCGTGGCCACCCGGTTGTCCGACCGTCCGGTCGAAGACGCGCTGGCCCTGGCTGCAGCCATCGCCGAGCGCAGCCCCGATGCGGTGCGCGGCGCCAAGTCGCTGTTCCACCATCTGCACTACGCCGATGCGCCGGCCGCGTTCGCTGCCGAGCGGCGGGTGATCGGTGGGTTGATCGGCGGCGAGAACCAGCGTGAGGCCGTGGTGGCCCACTTCGAGCAGCGCCCACCCCGGTTCGCCGGTCCGGTGCTGTGATGGCGGCCGATCCCGACGCACTGAAGCTGTACTCCTTCGCGCTGTTCAGCAAGCTGGAGGGCGCGGTCACCGCCGGGATGGTGCACCTCGGCGACGCGCTCGGGCTGTACCGCGCGCTGGCCGGCGCCGGCGGCGCCGCTGACCATCGACGAACTCGCCGAGCGGACCGGGCTGCACTACCGCTGGGTGCGCGAGTGGTGCCACAACCAGGTCGCCGCCCGGCTGCTGGACGGCGACGCCGATTCGGTGTCCATGTCCGAGGAGGCCAGGGCGGTGCTGGCCGACGAGGACCATCCGGCGTTCGGGATGGGCATGTTCCACCGCCTGCCGCAGACGATGGACGCGCTGCGCCACGTGAAGGACAGCTTCCGCACCGGGCTGGGCCACGACTACGACTCCCACGGCCCGGAGGGCGCTGTGGGCATCGAGCGCAGCTTCGAGCCGTGGAACCGCGCCTTCCTGCTGCCGGTGGTGCTGCCGGCGCTTGACGGCGTCGTCGAGCGCCTCCGGGCCGGGGCCCACGTGGCAGACGTCGGCTGCGGCGCCGGAGGGGCGCTGCTGCTGATGGCCGCGGCGTTCCCGGCGTCGCAGTTCACCGGCTACGACATCTCCAGCCACGCCCTGGAGCGGGCCCGGCGCAAGCAGGCCGACGCCGGCGTCACCAACGCCCACGTCCACGACCCGCGAGTGGTGCCGCTTCCCGACGACCACTCCCTCGATCTGGTGACCACCTTCGACTGCATCCACGACATGACCCACCCGGCCGAGGTGATCCGGGCGATCCGTGGCGCGCTGAAGCCCGACGGCGTGTGGTTGCTGGTGGACATCAAGGCACTGGACACCTTCGCCGAGAACGTGACCCGCAACCCGATGGCCTCGCTGCTGTACGGCGTCAGCGTGCTGAGCTGCCTCTCGTCGGCGATGAGCGCCCCCGACGGCGCCGGGCTCGGGCACGCTCGGCTTACCGGAGTCGGCCGCCCGGCGCCTGGCGGCCGAGGCCGGGTTCACCCGGTTCAGCCGGTTGCCGATCGATCACGCCACCAACGCGTTCTACGACATCCGGCCGTAGCCCCTCAGTCGCGGTCGAGTATCTCCAGCCGGCGGGCGCTGATCTGCCAGGTCCCGCCCACGCGGCGGTAGCGATCGTGGGCGACGGCCAACGTCTCGGTGACCTTGCCGGACAGCCGCTTGGCCCGCTCGGTGACCATCCCCCGCCCGGCGCCCGTGCCGTCGGACTCGTCCACCTCGAACACGTACTGGGGCGCCGACGGCGAGATCCAGCTGTGGTCCTTGAGCGCTTTGGTCAGCGCCGCGGCGATGGCCGCCCGCCCCGAGGCCGTGGTGCGACCGTTGTCCCACTGGCCGTCCTCGGTGAACGAGGCGCCGAACGCCTGGGCGTCGCGGCGCAGCACGGCATCGTTGGCCGTCGCCACGAGGCGCCGCAGGGCGGCCTCGGTGGACGGCGATGGCGGTCGCAGTCCGGCGGGTGCCTGGCGGACCACACCGTCGAAGGCGTCGACGCCGATGCCCACCTCGGCTGCGGCCAGCCGCCGGACGCTGTCGATCAGATCGTCACGGTCGAGCACCCGGTCATGGGCGGCGAACTGCACGGCGAGACCGTCGATCAGCGCGGTGAGCCGCAGGGCCGTCCCGGCCGGATCGGGGCAGTCGAACTCCTCGGTGGCCACGCCATGCTCCAAGACCCGGACCACGAGCTGGGTGGAGTGTTCGTCCAGTTCCTGGCTGATGGTCCGCATCATCGGGTTGCGCAGCGCCTCGCCCCAGGCGTCGATCCACAGCATCCACTCCATGTCCCCGCTGCCCTCTGGGACGTAGTCGTGGATCACCCGGTCGAGCTGTTCCAGCGCCGACGGCGCGGCCTCGATCTGGGCTTCCATGGCGGCCAGGTCCTTGCGGGCGTAGTGCGAGAACGCCTCGGCGAGCAGCTGCTCCTTGGAGTCGAAGTGGTAGTGGATCAGGCTGGTGGAGACGTCCAGCCGTTTGGCGACGTCGCTGATCCGGGTTCCGGCGAAGCCACGCTCGATGACGACCTCGCACGTGACCTCGAGGATCTCGGCGCGGCGTTGCTCGACCGTCGGCTTTTTCACCGGTGCAACGCTAGCCCTCGAAGGGATCGAAGATGCCGGTGAACCCGCTGGGGTGCGGGCCGACGACGATCTGTTCGAGGATCCCCCGGCCGTGGCCGACCGAGCCGTCCGGGCCACGGTAGGTGGCGGCGCACTGCGCCTGGATGTGCAGGTTGCTGCGGCTGCACGGGTCGGCGACAGGCAGGTCGAGCCGCTCGCCTGCCGTCGTCAGCTCGCCGTTCCACACGCCGTGGCCGAAGCGAGGGTGGCCGTAGCCGATGCCCAGCATGTGGAACGGCTCGCCGGGCTGCAGGGTCACCGTGTGGACCTCGTCGTTCCAGTCGACGAGGTCGTACTCGAACGCCTCGGCCCAACGGGTCCCCGGCGCCCAGGTGACGCGGTAGTCCACCGTGCGCATCATCCGCGGTTCCTCGCCGTCCACGGCGAGGGCGCCGGTCTCGTGCCAGCGGCGGCCGTCGCCGTACTCGTTGACGTCGAAGTGCGTCGCCATTCCGTCGAAGCTCACCGGTGCCCACAGCCAGAAGAACTGCGGTGCGCTGCGTCCGGGGGCGCCGGTCGGGGCGGGTTCACCCACCGGTCGGATCCCCCACGAGCGGTCCCGTGATCCCCAGGCCCCGTCGCCGAGGTCGATGCGTTCACCGTCGAGCTCGATCCAGCCGGTCCAGTGGCCGAACTGGGTCAGGCGGGTGTAGTCGAACACCACCCGTGTCCCGGCCCGCTGGAAGAAGTGCGGTTCCTCGATGGCCCCGGATCTGGCGACGCAGCTCAGCTCGGCGCGCACGCCGTGTTCGGCGGCGTCGACGGTGAGGCGCAGGCGGCGTAGTGGCTCGTCGATGATCACCTCGATCGCGCCCACCGCAGTGGCGGCCATCGGGTCCGACGGCGCCCGGCCAGAGCTGAACACGCTGGTCTGACGGTGGCCGCGGACCACGCAGAACGCCGCATCCATCACCTGGCGGTTCGGGTACAGGCCCATGGCCGCGGCGAAGTACAGCCCGCCGCCGGCCGGGTAGCCGTTGAAGAAGTAGCGGTCGTAGTGGTTGAGGTCGGCGGTGTTGGTCTCGTTGATCGGCCGCGACCCCGGGTGCAGCGGATAGTCGTCGAAGCTGGTGATCATGGCCGAACGGTACGGCAGTAGGTTGCCCGCGGACGAGCCCTGACTCCTAGGCTGGCCGTATGGGACGGCTGCAAGAGTACGTGAGCCGCGTCCGCCGGGATGGTCTGGATCCGGTGGCGTTCCAGCGGGTCTGCGTGGTAGCGCTCGTGGCGGTGTGCGCCATCGTCGTGACCGGTGCCGCGGTGCGCTTGACCGGCTCGGGGCTGGGTTGCGAGGACTGGCCGAACTGCAACAACACCCGCCTGCTGGATGTGGGCAGCAAGCACGCGGCCATCGAGCAGATCAACCGCTTGTTCACCTTCGTGGTCGGCCTGGCGGTGGTGCTGGCCGCGGCCGGTGCGCTGGTCCGCCGGCCGCGTCGCCGGGACCTCACCGTGCCGGCGATGCTCCTGGTCGCTGGCGTCCCGGCCCAGGCGCTGGTGGGTGCGCTGGTGATCTGGACGAAGCTGAACCCGGCCGCCGTCCAGTTGCACATGGTGCTGAGCCTGATCCTGGTGGGCCTGGCGGTGGTGCTGGTGGTCCGCTCGCGGCGTGCCGACGGCGCCACGATGGTCTCGGCCGTGGTTCCGAGCACGGCCCGCCTGGTGAAGCTGCTGGCCGTGTGGACCGGCGCCGCCCTGCTGGCCGGCACCGTGGTCACCGGTACCGGCCCGCATGCCGGCGATGAGGAGGCCAAGCGGTTCTGGGGGACCAGTACCGACGTCAGCGGGACGGCGTTGACCTGGGTGACCCGGGTCCACAGCGTCATCGTGTGGATCACCGTGGCGATCGCCCTGCGGCTGCTGTGGTCGCTGCGCGCCAGGGCGCGGGATCGCGCCGCGCTCGACGCCCCGCTGTCGGCGTGGATGATCACGGCGATCGTCCAGGGTGCGGTGGGCTACTGGCAGTACGCCACCGGGGTACCGGCCGGCCTCGTGGCCATCCACGTCTTCGGGGCGACGACGTTGTCGGGGGTCACCGTGTGGCTGTGGCTGTCGACCCGCCGCCCGGTTGCCTCGGTGGACAGCCAGATCGACCAGGCCCTCGCCGACGCCCGGGCAGCCCGGACGACGAACTGACCGAACCCCGTCGCTCGTCGCGCCCGTCAGTTCACCAGGGCGCGGAAGAAGCGCACGACCTTGTCGATGACCGCCGAGGCGAAGTGCCCGACATCGCTGATCAGCCCGGTGGTGGCCCGCGCCGCGCCGGCGGGGTCGTTCCACAGGCTCAGCAAGGCAAAGCCCACCAGCAGCGTGAGCACCAGCCGTTTCGCCGTGTCGTACTTCATGGGGGACCTCCGCCCGCCGAGACGTCGACGGGAACTCGGGTAAGCAGGTGCTTACAGGGTCTCCACCCGAGGGGACATGCTAATCACATCGGTGTCGGCAGGCAACGGCGGGGCTCAGTGGCCGCCGAGGTACGCGGCGCGGCACGGCCGGATCGTCCAGCAGGTTGGTGGCAACGTCGCTCTTGACGACCCGGCCGGTCTCCAGCACGTAGGCCCGATCGGCGCGTTTGAGGGCCTGGGCGGCGTTCTGCTCGACCAGCAGCACCGTGGTGCCCTGCTTGTTGATCTCGGTGATGATGTCGAAGATCTGCTGGATGAGCATCGGGGCCAGACCCATCGACGGCTCGTCGAGGAGCAGGACCTTCGGGGAGCTCATCAGCGCACGGCCGATGGCCAGCATCTGCTGCTCGCCGCCGCTCATCGACCCGCCCATCTGAGATCGGCGCTCGGCCAGCCGGGGGAACAGCGTGAAGACCCGCTCCATGTCGGCATCTCTCGTCGACGCCACGCCCTTCTTGCGCACGTAGCAGCCCATGTCGAGGTTCTCGATCACGCTCATCCCGGGGAAGATGCCTCGGCCCTCTGGCGCCTGGCAGATGCCCATCTCGGTGCGCTTGTGGGCCGGAAGCTTGGTGATGTCCTGGCCTTCGAACAGGATCTTGCCCGCGGCCACCGGGCGCACGCCAGAGATGGTCTTCATCGTCGTGGTCTTGCCGGCGCCGTTGGCCCCGATCAGGGTGACGATCTCGCCCTGGTTGACGGTGAACGAGATGCCCTTGATGGCCTCGATCCGCCCGTAGAAGACGTGCAGGTTCTGTACTTCAAGAAGCATCGTCGACCCCCAGGTAGGCAGCGATCACGGCCGGGTTCTCGCGAACCTCGGCGGGCGTGCCCTCGGCGATCTTGCGCCCGAAATCGAGCACGACGATGCGGTCGGTCACACCCATCACCACGTTCATGTCGTGCTCGATCAACAGCACGGTGTAGCCCTGATCGCGGATCGCTCGGATCAGGCCCATCAGCTCGACCTTCTCGGCCGGGTTGAACCCGGCGGCCGGCTCGTCGAGGCACAGCAGCTTGGGCTGGGTAGCCAGCGCCCTGGCGATCTCCAGGCGGCGCTGGTAGCCGTAGGGCAGGTTCTTGGCGGCATCGTTGGCCCGGTCGGCGATGCCCATGAACCGCAACAGGTCCATGGCCCGCTCGGCGCCCTCGCGCTCCTCACGGCGGTGCACTGGCAGGTGCAGCATCGCCGCCAGCACACCCGTCTTGGAGTGGGCCTCGAAGCCGACGATCACGTTCTCCAGCGCAGTCATCTCCGGGAACAGGCGAATGTTCTGGAACGTTCGGGCGATGCCCTTACGGGTGATCTTGTAACGCTCCAGCCCCGCCAGCGACCCGCCGTCGAAGGTGACCGTGCCGATCGTTGCCTGGTAGACGCCGGTCATCACGTTGAACATCGTCGTCTTGCCGGCGCCGTTGGGGCCGATCAGACCGAGAATCTCGCCCGGGCGGATCTCGAAGGACACGTCCGCAAGGGCGTTGAGCCCGCCAAAGCGCATCGTCACGTTGTCGACCGACAGCAACGCGCCCGTCGCGGTGGTGATGACCTCGTCGGGCAGGATGTCCGGGGCGATGTCCAGGGTGGTGTCGGCTTCGAACTCTGGCTCAGGCGAGTGCCCCACGTGCGCCTCCTTCCAGATCTGGGTCGCCTTCACGCACGTCTTCGAAGACCGGTGGATCAGGTGGTTGCGTTCGGCCATGGGCCCGGCGGGGTAGGAGGCCCTGTGGCCGGAAGATCATCATCACCACCAGGACGATCCCGAACCACATGTACCGGCTGGTGTTCAGGAAGCGGAACCGTTCGGGCAGCCAGCTGACCAGGAACCCGCCGAGCACGGCGCCCGGCATGTTCCCGGGACCACCCAGGACGACGGCGGCGAGGAAGAGGATCGACAGGTTGATCTTGAACCCGTCCGGGTTGATGAACCCGATCTTGGTGGCATACAGCATCCCCGCCAGGCCACCGACGCCGGCGCCGATGGCGAAGGCCCACAACTTGAACTGGAAGGTCGGAACGCCCATCAGTTCGGCGGCGTCCTCGTCCTCGCGCACCGCAGTCCAGGCCCGCCCGACACGGCTCTGCTCGATGCGCTTGAGGAAGAAGTAGACGATGATCGCCAGGGTGAGCCCCAGCCAATAGAGGCCGTTGTTGTCGAGCACCCCGAACTTGATCGGGCCGATCGTGGGCGGCCGGCCGATGTTGTTGATGCCGCGGGTGTCACCGAGCCATTCGAAGCGCTCGGCCAGCAAGCGGATGATCTCGCCGAAGCCAAGTGTGACGATGGCCAGGTAGTCACCACGGAGCCTTAGGGTGGGCGCACCGAGGATCACGCCGGAGAACATCGCCACGGCGATGCACACGAACACGACGATGATCCACGGCCAGTTGGCGTGCTTGCTGGTGAGAATGCCGAGGGTGTAGGCGCCGACCGCGTAGAACCCGACGTAGCCGAGATCGAGCAGCCCGGCCATACCCACGACCACGTTGAGCCCAAGGGCGACGATGATGTAGGGCATCACCGTGCCCGCCAGCAGCGAGGCGAAGTCGGCCTGGGTGTTGAGCGGCCACGGTTTCACGATCGGAAGGTAGTAGAGGGCGACGATGAACAGGCCCAGCGCTGACCATTTGACCGTGGCGGGCAGGTTGCGCCACCAATCGCCGATTCGGCCAGTGACGACTCGCCACCCCTTGGCCACTGGCTGGGCGGCGGTCTTCACCCCGTTGGCGGCTGGTGTCAGCAGGCCTTGTTTGAGCCCGGCGGCCGCCTCGGCGGCCTGGCGGCGGAAGATGCCGATGAGCGCGGCGACCACAGCCATCGGGGCGACGACGTAGGCCGCAATCGAGCGGACCATGGTGCTCTCGGCGATCAGCGACATGGTGCTCACGCCTTGCTCCTTCCGAGGGCCTCACCCAGCAGGCCGGTGGGCCGGAACATCAGGACCAGGACGAGCACGACGAAGGCGGTGACCGAACCCATCTTCTGGTTCGAGCCGAAGATGGTCGCCCCCCAGTTCTCGATGATCCCCAGGGTGATCCCGCCCAGCAGCGCGCCACGGATGTTGCCGATGCCACCGAGTACGGCAGCGGTGAAGGCCTTGACGCCGAGGTCGAAGCCGATGTTGAACCGGGCGGTGCCGTTGTACACCTCGTACAGGAACGCTGCCCCGCCGGCCATGAGCCCGCCCACGAGGAACGTGATCATGATGATCATGTCGACGTTGACGCCCATCAGCCGCGCGGTCTCCATGTCCTGGGCGACGGCGCGGATACCCCGACCGACCCGGCTGCGGTTGACGAACAGCAGCAGCACCGTCATCATCACGAGCGCAGCGACTACCACGATGATGTAGTCGTTGCGCACGTCGGCGTCGAAGATGCCGAAGACCCGGCGCTTCTTCATCACCCTGGCGATGGCGTACTGCTCACGGCCCTTGGCCCCGAACTCGCCAACGGCCTCAGCCATGGCGAAGCTGGCGCCGATGGCAGAGATCAGAAACACCAGGCGCGGTGCATTGCGCCGCCGCAACGGCCGGTAGGCGATGCGCTCGAGCAGTACTGCCACGACGGCACCGACCAGCATCGAGCAAAGCATCATGAACCCGAGGGTGCCAACCAGTTGCAGGCCGGTCTTGGTGGGCTCCTTGCCACCGGGAAGTGCGATCGGGGATGCCGAGGAGGTCGATGGCCCAGAAGGAACCGAACGCCGAGAGCATGAACACCTCGGAGTTGGCGAAGTTGATCAACCGGAGCACGCCGTACACCAGGGTGTAGCCGAGCGCGACGAGGGCGTAGATCGACCCCAGGACCAGTCCGTTGACCGTTGCCGGCCAGAACTGGGACACGAAGTTGCTGAACGTCAACGCGACCCCCCATGACGGAAATTCTCTTGCCTACCCTACAGCGAGCGGGGGTCGTGGCCGAAGCCACGACCCCCGCTCAGAGGTGCAATGGGTGACGGGCTCAGGCGGCCGGGATGAGACCCTTGGCCACGAGCTTGCCGCCCTCGACGACCGTGTAGAACACGGCTTCGCCGGCCGGCTCGCCGGTCTCATCGAACTTGATCTGCTTGGTGATGCCAGGCTGATCGTAGGTCGAGATGAACGTGGCGATGTCCGCGCGGGTCTGCTTGCCGTCAGCCAGGGCGGCCATGAACACGCGTGGCGCAGTCGTAGGCCTCGGGCGAGTACAGCGCCGGGTCGGTGCCGAACTTGGCCTTGAAGGCGGCCTGGAATGCCGGGTTGACGTCGGCCGGGGCACCGGTCGCTGTCAGGTAGGCACCCTCGCCGGCCTCGCCGGCGCCGTCGATGAAGGCCTTGTCGAGCGAGCCGTCGCCGGAGACGAACGCTGCGGTCACGCCGGCGTCTCGGAGCTGCTGAACGAGCGGGCCGGCATCCTTGTAATAGCCGCCGAAGAAGACGGTGTCGACACCCGCGTCCTTCATGGCGGTCACGGCGCTGGAGAAGTCCGAACCACCAGGAGTGATGGTGGCATCGGCGACCTTCATGTCACCAAGACCCTTGCGGACGGAGTCTGCCAGGCCCTTGCCGTACTCGGTGGCGTCATCGATGACACCGACCTTGCTGCCCTTGACGATGCCCTTGATCAGATTGACGACACCAGGGGCCTGCTTGTCGTCGTTGGCCAGGATGCGGTGGAACATCTTCCAGCCGTTGGTCGACAACAGGGCGTTGGTGGCGCCAGGGGTGATCATCGCCAGGCCAGCGGCTTCGAACTTCGGCATGGTGGCCTTGGTCTCGCCGGAGAAGCCGGGGCCGATCAGACCGACGATCGACGCATCGCCGATGATGGTGTCGGCGAGCGGGGTGGCCTGGGCCGGGTCACCCTGGGAGTCCTGGGTGGCGATGGACAGCTGGCAATCCGGGTTGGCGGCGTTCCATTCGTCGATGGCCACCTGGGCGCCGTTGACCATGTTGGTGCCGAGGGCGCCATTGTCACCGGACAGGGCGCCGAGGAAGCCAAGCTTGGTGCCGGCGGCGCACTTGACGCCGGTCGGGATCGGGGCGATGCCAGTGGCAGCGGCTGCTCCGGTGCCAGCAGGCGGCGTGGTTGCCGAGCTGACCCCGTAGGTGCCGACGGCCATTGCTGCGCCGACGAGCAATGCGCCAACGTGACGCACGCGGATTTTGTGCATGTGGGTGTCTCCCCCTAGCTCTTCCGGGACACGTCGGTGTGGCCCGGTGGTTTCGGAGAGGTCAGTATTGCAGACCGCCGCCGCTCGGCGAAACACCCCGATCGCCGGGCAGCGGCGCCGCCCGCGCGATGCTGGCTACCGCTGCCGGACCGGTGTAGGGCCGAGCACGACGAACGGAACCGAGGACGAATGGCTGCCCCCATCATCGAGGCCGACGGCCTCGTCAAGCACTACGGCGAGACCAAGGCGCTGGACGGTCTGACGCTCACTGCCGACAACGGGCACTTGACGGCACTGCTCGGGCCCAACGGCGCCGGCAAGACCACGTTCGTCTCCGCCGTAGCCACCCTGCTGAAACCGTCGGCAGGGACCCTGCGTGTCGGTGGCATCGACGCCATCGGCGAGCCGCAACGGGTGCGGAGGATCATCGGGTTGGCCGGTCAGTACGCATCGGTAGAGCCGGCAATGACCGGTCGGGAGAACCTCGTTCTGGTCGGCCGGTTGTTCGGGCTGAACGCCGCCACGGCGAAGAGCGCCGCGGCCCAGGTGCTCGAGACCTTGCACCTCACCGACGCAGCCGACCGCCTGGTGCGGACGTACTCGGGTGGGATGCGCCGCCGCCTCGACCTCGGCGCCAGCCTGGTGGGCGCGCCGCGGCTGCTGCTGCTCGACGAGCCGACCACGGGGCTCGACCCGGGGAGCCGGCTCGATCTGTGGGACGCGATCCGCTCCCTCGTCGCTGGCGGCACCGACGTGTTGATGACCACCCAGTACCTGGAGGAGGCCGACCAGCTGGCCCGTCAGGTGATCATCATCGACCACGGCAAGGTCATCGCCGCCGGGTCACCCGACGAGTTGAAGGCCCAGGCCGGCCGGGACGTCGTCCAGGTCCATCCACGGCACCCCGACGACGCCGCGGCCATCACCGAGGTCCTCCGTTCCGTCGCCGGTGAGGAGCCGCACATCGACGAGGCCACCCAGCAGCTCACCGTCGGTGTCGACGGTGCCGCACAGCTGGCCGAGACGGTCAGGCGCCTCGACGAGCGAGGTATCCACGTGGACGACATCGCCCTGCGCCGCCCGACGCTGGACGACGTGTTCCTCACCCTCACCGGACACCGCGCCGGGACGAACGAAGGAGTCGCACCGTGACCACCGCGGCCATCACCCCACCCTCTCGCACCGGGGCGTCGTACGCCACCACGGCCGCCGGCCTGGCCAAGCGCACGTTGCTGCAGTTCTTCCGCACCCCGCAGATCCTGTTCATGGGCACGATCCAAGGCGCCCTGTTCCTGTTCATGTTCCGCTACGTGTTCGGTGGCGCCATCCGCATGGACAACGGGCTGAAGTACGTCGACTTCCTGGTGCCCGGGTTCCTGGTCAGCAGCATCCTGTGGACCGGGATGAGCGCCGCTGCCGGCGTTGCCGAGGACGCCACCACCGGGCTGTACGACCGCATTCGATCACTGCCGGTACCCCGCAGCGCGGTGATCGTCGGGCGCTCGCTGGCCGACACGACTCTGCTGGCCTGGAGCATCCTGATCACCGGGATCATCGGCTGGCTGGTGGGGTTTCGCCCGCACTCGTCGGCCGGATCGGTGCTGGCCGGCTTCCTCGTCATCCTGATGGGTGGTTGGGCCTTCTCCTGGATCTTCATCTTCATCGGGCTGGTGGCCAAGAACGCCCAGGCGGCCCAGGGGATGACGATGATCACCATTCCGTTCTCCTTCATCTCCAGCGCCAACGTGCCGGTGAAGACGATGCCTGGATGGATGCAGCCCTTCGCCGCCAACCAGCCGATCACCGTGTTGTGCAATGCGTCCCGCTCGCTGATGCAGGGTGGGGCGCAGCGCGTCGGGTTGGCCCACTCGACCGGGTACTGGGTGGTGTTGGCGGTGGTGTGGTGCGCGGGGATCACGGCGGTGGCCCTGCCACTCTGTGCCCGCCGCTTCGGGCGGCGTCGCTAGGCTCGCCGGCGGCGCGCAGAGCGGTGTTGCGCACTGATCGGAGGCCCATGACCCAGTACCAGCCGACGCCCGCGGACCAGTTCACGTTCGGGTTGTGGACCGTGGGCAATCCGGGTCGTGACCCGTTCGGCCACGAGACCCGCCCGCCCATCGACCCGGTCGAGTCGGTCCGCCGCCTCGCCGAACTGGGGGCCTACGGCGTCAACCTGCACGACGACGACCTGGTCCCGTTCGGTTCCACTGCGGCGGAGCGAGACGCCATCGTCGAACGCTTCCAGAAGGCCCTGGCCGACACCGGGATGCACGTGCCAATGGCCACCACGAACCTGTTCAGCCAGCCGGTCTTCAAGGAGGGGGCGTTCACGGCGAACGACCAGCGCGTCCGCCGCTTCGCGGTGCAGAAGACCATGCGCGCCATCGACCTGGGCGCCGAGCTGGGCGCCTCGGTGTACGTCATGTGGGGTGGCCGCGAGGGCGTGGAGGCCGAGGCGGCCAAGGACGTGGGTACCGCGCTGGATCGCTACGCCGAGGCGGTGAACCTGTGCTGCGCGCACATCCGCGACCGCGGCTACGACATGGTGGTGGCCCTGGAGCCCAAGCCGAACGAGCCGCGCGGCGACATCCTCCTGCCCACCGTGGGCCACGCCCTGGCGTTCATCAACGAGCTGGCATGGCCCGAGATGGTGGGGCTGAACCCGGAGTTCGCCCACGAGACGATGAGCGGGCTGTCCTTCACCCACGCCGTGGCCCAGACGATGTGGCACGGGAAGCTGTTCCACATCGACCTCAACGCCCAGCGGATCGGCAAGTTCGATCAGGACTACCGCTTCGGCAGCGAGGGCATCCGCGATGCGTTCTTCCTGGTGAAGCTGCTCGAGGATCGGCAGTGGAACGGGATGCGTCACTTCGACGCCCACCCCTACCGCACCGAGGACCGTGACGGCGTGTGGGACTTCGCCGCCGGGTGCATGCGCACCTACCTGATGTTGAAGGACAAGGCCAAGCGGTTCCACCAGGATCCCGAGATCGCCGAGGCGCTGGCCCAGGCCAAGGCCGCCGATCTGGCGCTGCCCACCTCGCCAGAGGGCCTCGGTGGCGCAGCCCTCGACTCGCTCCGCCACGACGTGATCGACCCCCTACCGCTCGCCGCCCAGGGCTACGGCCACGAGCGGCTCGACCAACTCGTCACCGAACTGCTCCTCGGGGTGCGCTGATGGCGTTGGTCGCCGGGGTCGACTCGTCCACCCAGAGCACCAAGGTGCAGATCCGCGACCTGCACTCCGGCCAGCTGGTTGGCGCAGCCAGCGCCGCCCATCCGGTGACCACCCCGCCGCGCTCCGAGCAGGACCCGGCGGCATGGTGGCAGGCCTTCCAAGCCTGCTGGGAGTCACTGGGCCACCCGCAGGTCGCGGCCATCGCCGTGGCCGGGCAGCAGCACGGCATGGTCGCCCTCGACGCCGCGCGCCGCGTGATCCGGCCTGCCAAGTTGTGGAACGACACCGAGTCGGCGCCCGACAGCGGATGGTTGCTCAAGCAGTTGGGTGGGCCCGAGCCGTGGGTCCTGCGGACCGGCAGCGTCCCGCTGGCCGCGTTCACCGCCACCAAGTTGAGCTGGCTGCACCGCGCCGAACCGCACCACTGGGCCCGGCTGGCCTACGTGCTGTTGCCGCATGACTGGATGACGTTGCAACTCGCCGGTGAACTGGTCACCGACCGCGGCGACGCCTCGGGCACGGGCTACTGGTCGCCCACCGACGAGGGCTACTGCCTCGACATCCTCGCAGTCATCGACCGGGAGCGGGAGTGGTCCTCCGTGCTACCGCGCGTGGCCGGACCGGGCGAGGTCGTCGGAACCTGGCAGGGGGCGCGCGTCGCACCCGGCACCGGAGACAACATGGCCGCCGCGCTGGGCCTGGGCCTGGGCCGCGGCGTGGCCTCGATGTCCATCGGCACGTCCGGGGTCGTGGCCACGGTGCACGATCGGCCGGTCGCCGACCCGTCCGGAACGGTGGCCGGGTTCGCCGATGCCGCCGGCGGGTTCCTGCCGCTGGTGTGCACGCTGAACGCGGCCAAGGTCCTCGACACCGTGGCTGCGCTGATCGGGCTGACGCCGCAGTCGTTGTCCGACGCGGCGCTGTCGGCGGCTGATGCCGGGGGAGTGACCCTCTTGCCCTACTTCGACGGCGAACGGACTCCGAACCTGCCGTCGGCCAGCGGGTGGGTGAGCGGCTTGCGGACCACCACGACAGCGGCGCACCTGGCACGAGCCGCGCTTGAGGCGGTGGCCTGCGGGCTGCTCGACGGGCTGGACGCGCTCCACCGCTTCGCGCCGGTCGAACGCATCGTGCTGACCGGTGGAGCGGCACGCAACGACGCCCTCTGTGCGGTCATCGCCGCCCTGGCCGATCGCCCGGTCAGTCGCAGCCGGGAGCGCGAAGCGGTTGCCGCTGGCGCCTGCGTCCAGGCCGCCACCGTGGCGCTGCCGGCCACGGCGGAGGAAGTGGCGCAGCGTTGGTCCGTTGGCGGCGTCGAGGCGATCGAGCCCGCTGCGGTCACCGACGATGTACGCACCCGCTACGCCGCGTTGCGTGACCAGGCCTATCCCTCGTGATCGGGGACGATCCGTTCGGCCTGTTGGGTCTGCCACCCTCTGCCACGTTGGGCGAGGTGCGCGCCGCCCGGCGAGCGCTGGCCAAGGACCTCCATCCGGATCGGGGCGGCGACGGGGAGCGGATGGCGGTGATCAACGGCGCGTTCGACGCCGCCGTGCGCCAGCTCACCGGCCGGGCGCCGCGGCAGGCGCCGCCAGCGCCACCCGCGCCGCGCCCCGCTGAGCGTCCGCGCCGCCGTGACTTCCGCTTCGGTGTGGAACACGACACGCCGTCGTTCGTGATCGACGCCCTGCCGGCCGAGGCGTTCGAGGCGCTGCTGGTGGTGGCGTCGTGGATCGGCGAGGTGCTGGTGGACGACCCGCCCTACCTACTGGAGGTCCACCTCCACGAGCCGTCACCGTGTTGGTGCAGGCTTGACCTGGTGCCCGACGCCGGGGCCAGTACCGTCAGCCTGATGGTGGCCCGGGTGGGCGATCAGCCGGCTCCCACCGCCGAGGAGGTGCGCGACACCTGGGTCGCCCACCTCAACCAGCTGGGTGGCTGAGGGTGCCCCTCGGCTACGGCGCCGGCCGAACGGTGGGTGGCCCGGGTGGTGTCGCCGCCTTCGTTAGCCGATCTCGCAGGGCGTGGCCGAGCCCGGCGGGTGGCGGCAGAACTGCCACGATCACCTGAGCGCCGCTGTCGTCGGCGGCACGCAGCCAGGCGTACAGGTGGCGGGCGTAGCGAGGCAGGTCGTCGGTGCCGTCGATCACCGCCGCGTGGTCGAGTCCTGCGGCCATCGCATCGGCCTCGCCAGGGGTGGACGCCAGCAGCACTGTGGCCCGCGGTGCGTAGTGTGAGGCCAGCATCCCCGGCGCTCGGGCCGGGCCGGCGGTGTCGCCGACGCTGCCCAGCAGCGCCGTGACCTGTTCGGCGGTGATGGCGCCGCTGCGCAGGATCTGGGCCGGGTCGACGGTGCAGTCGACGATGGTGCTCTCCACGCCCACTGCGCACGGACCGCCGTCGAGCACGAAGTCCACATCGTCGTCCAGATCGGCCACCACGTGGGCGGCCGTGGTGGGGCTGACCGCCCCGAACCGGTTGGCCGACGGCGCAGCAAGCCCGCCACCGAACTCGGCGAGCAGTTCGGCGGTGAGTGGGTGGGCCGGCACCCGGAGCCCGACGGTGTCGCGCCCTCCCGTGACGGCATCGATGACCCGCGGCGTTCGCTGCAGGATCATCGTCAGCGGTCCCGGCCAGCAGGCCTCGGCCAGGGTCAACGCCGCCGGCGTCGTCCGACCCCAGGCGTCGAGAGACCCGGCGGACGCCACGTGGACGATGAGTGGGTGGTCTCGTGGCCGGCCCTTGATGGCGAAGACCCGGGCGACCGCGGCTGGGTTGTCGGCGTCGGCGGCCAATCCGTACACCGTTTCGGTGGGGATGGCTACCACGCCGCCTCGCCGCAGGATGTCGAGCGCCCGGCCGACGGCGCTCACGCCGGGACGGCCCCGATGAACTCCAACGCGGCGTCGATGAACCCGAACGCCTCGGGAGTGGCGAAGTGATCCACGTTGCGCAGGACCTGCAGGGTTCCGTTGGGGAGTGCGTCGGCCAGCACGTCGGCGGGTCCGGCGAAGTCGTGCTCGCCGATCACCACCAGGGTGGGGCAGGTGACCGTGGCCACCTCGGCGGGCGTCAGGCGCCGCCCGCCGGCGCGCAGCACCGCGGCCAGGGCCTGGGGATCGTTGCCCGGCTCGTGGGCATAGTTGGCAAAGGCCCGGGCGGCGGTGTCGGCCTCGTCGGCGGTGCCTTCCACGGCGGCGATCATCCGCTGTCCCTGCTCCTCGTCGGCGTCGAACGCGTTGCGCCCGACCCCTGCGAGGACCAGACGTCGCAGCCGTTGGGGGAATTGCGTGGCGAGGCGCAGCAGCGTGAGCGCCCCGAGGGAGAACCCGATCGCGTCGACGGGCTGGTCGGGAAGCGCATCGGTGATGCGCGTCGTCAGGTCGGCGTAGGCGTGTGGGTCGTGCGGTTTGGGCGCGGTCCCGTGGCCCAGCAGGTCGACGCCGATCACCTGCCGCCCGGCGTCGTCGAGCAAGGCGGTGAAGCCGCTGCGCTGCCACGTGGACTCGAACGAGCCCGCCCACCCGTGGACGAGGACCACCGGGGGAGCGTCGGCCGAGGGCATGGGCGTACGGTACCGGGGTGCGCGGCGTCGAGCCACCTCGGCCCTAGCCTTGACAGGCCGGATCAGCCGACCACAAAGTGAGCGCCGCGACTGTGCAGTTCTTGAACGACCTTCAACCGCCCTACGACCTGACCTACAGCGATGTGTTCATGGTTCCCAGCCTGTCGTCGGTCCCGTCCCGCTTCGATGTCGACCTGACGACCCCGGATGGGCTGGGCACGACCATCCCCGTCGTCGTGTCCAACATGACAGCCGTGGCCGGGCGGCGCATGGCCGAGACGGTGGCCCGCCGCGGTGGCCTGGTCGTGCTCCCCCAGGACATCCCCCTGGAGGTGCTGACCGAGGTCATCACCGCCGTCAAGGGCGCCCATCCGATGTACGAGACCCCGATCACCCTGCAGCTCCACGACACGATCGGCGATGCCCTCGGGCTGATCTACAAGCGGGCCCACGGGGCCGTCGTGGTCGTCAACGACCGTGGCGAGCCCGCCGGCGTGTTCACCGAGCACGACGCCACCGGGTTCGACCGCTTCACCCAGCTGCGCAACGTGATGACCGAGCACCCCGTCACCCTGACCGAGGGTGTCAGCCCGGAGGAGGTCTTCGAAAGGCTGTCGGGAGAGCGGCTGTCCATGGCGCCCGTGGTCGACGCCGGCGGCAAGCTGATCGGCTGCATGACCCGCACCGGGGCGCTGCGCAGCACCATCTACCGCCCGGCGCTGGACGGTCAGGGCCGGCTGCGCATCGCCGTCGCGGTGGGCATCAACGGCGACCCGGCGAGCAAGGCCAAGGCGATGCTCGCCGCCGGGGCCGACGTGCTGGTCATCGACACGGCGCATGGGCACCAGGTGCGCACCCTGAGGGCCATCGAGGAGGTCCGGGCGATTGCCCCGGATGCGCCCATCGTGGCCGGCAACGTGGTCACCGCCGCCGGGACCACCGATCTGATCAACGCCGGCGCCGACATCGTCAAGGTAGGTGTTGGGCCTGGGGCGATGTGCACGACAAGGATGATGACCGGGGTCGGCCGGCCGCAGTTCTCGGCGGTGCTCGAGTGTGCGGCCCAGGCCAGATCGTTGGGCAAGCAGATCTGGGCCGACGGCGGCGTGCGCCACCCGCGCGACGTGGCCCTGGCCCTGGCAGCGGGTGCAGCGAACGTGATGTTCGGATCCTGGCTGGCGGGCACCTATGAGTCCGCCGCCGACACGCTGAAGGACCCCGACGGCCGGTTGTACAAGGAGAGCTTCGGGATGGCCAGCAACCGGGCGGTGAAGATCCGCAACCGCAGCGAGACGGCGTTCGAGCGGGCCCGCAAGGAGGTGTTCGAGGAGGGCATCAGCAGTTCTCGGATGTATCTCGACCCGCAGCGCCCCGGGGTGGAGGACATCATCGACGACATCGTCGCCGGAGTGCGCTCCGCCTGCACCTACGCCGGCGCCGCCACCATCGACGAGTTCCACGAGCGCGCCGTGGTCGGCGTGCAGAGCTCGTCGGGGTACACGGAGGGCCTGCCGCAGGGGACCAGCTGGTGAGAGTGATCGCCATCGACGGCCCGGCGGGCGCCGGCAAGAGCACCGTCGCCAAGGCGCTGGCGGCGCGCCTTGGCCTCGACTATCTGGACACCGGGGCGATGTACCGCGCCGTCGCCTTCGCCGTCCTGCAGCGCGGGGTCGACCCGCGAGACGTCGACGCGGTGGCGGCGGCGGTCCCCACGGTCCGCATGGAGATCGGGGCCCAGGTCGTCGTTGATGGCGTCGACGCCACGACCGCGATTCGCGGTCGCCAGGTGACCGACGCGGTCACCCCGGTCGCCGCCAACTCGGCGGTTCGCAGCGCACTGCGTGAGCGCCAGCGGGAGTGGGCGTTGGCACACCACGGCGGGGTGATCGAGGGCCGGGACATTGGCTCGGTCGTGTTCCCCGACGCTGAGCTGAAGCTGTACCTCACGGCGTCACCGCGGGTGCGCGCCGAGCGGCGGGTGGCCCAGACCGGCGGCGACGTGGACGAGATCGAGGCCTCGATCGCCCGCCGTGACGCCGCCGACGCGGGGCGGTCCGACGGGCCGATGGTGGAGGCCTCCGGTTCGGTCGTGATCGACACCACCGGACAGACCGTCGCCGCCGTACTGGACAGCATCGAGCGTCTGCTGGAGCAGCCATGACCAGGATCGAGACCAAGCTGGTGGGTAGCACGTGGATCGACCGGGCTGCCTACGCGTTCGTGCGCACGCTCGTCACCGTGTTCTGCCGGACGTGGTGCCGGATGCGCATCGAGGGCCGCGAGCACGTCCCGGCGACGGGCGCGTTCTTGCTGGCGCCCGTGCATCGCAGCATCCTGGACACGCCGATCGCCTCGGGTATCACTCGCCGGCGGATGCGTTTCATGGGCGCCGACAAGTACTGGAAGAAGGCCTGGTTCGGCCGGGTGTTGACGGCGCTGGGCGCCTTTCCCGTGACGCGTGGGTCGGCGGACCGGGAGGCATTGAAGCGCTGCATTACGGTCCTGCGGGCCGGTGAGCCGCTGGTGCTGTTCCCCGAGGGCGAGCGCAAGGAGGGCCCACTGGTCGAGCCGCTGTTCGACGGGGCCACCTTCGTGGCCTCCAAGGCCGGCGCGCCGATCATCCCGGTGGGCATCGCCGGATCCGATCGGGCCATGCCGAAGGGCGCCAGGTTCATCAAGCCGCGCCGAGTCCACGTCGTGGTGGGTGCGCCGATCACCGTCGCCACCGACGAGCACGGCAGGGCATCACGCGAGATGCTGCGCGCCGCCAGCCAGCAACTGCACGACGAACTGCAACGTCTGTACGACGCCGCCCTGGTGCGCGCCGGCTAGTGCTCTGGCCCCGGTGGCGCGCCGTCGGCCATCGAACGCGCCGAGCACCCTTGCCAGCTACCCGACCCACCGGCTGATCTCTCACCTGGGTCTGTGGCGACAGCCATGACGGGACGAGCGAGGACTACCGGCCGACAGCGCCCGCATGGGCGCGACAACTTCGGAAATGCGAGGTTCCCGCGCCCATGGTGGCGGGAGTGAGCGACGCCGGACTACCCGGTGGCGGCGACGACACCGGGATACTCGACAGCGACCGGCATCGCCACCACGGATCACCGACGAGCACGCGTCCGGGCGGTCTAGTCCCCGTTCAGGAATGACACCAGGGCGCGGCGCAGGTATGGCGGGTCGGCCGCGCCGCACAGTTCGCGGGCGGAGTGCATGGACAGCTGCGGGACACCGACGTCGACGGTGTCGATTCCCAGCCGTGTGGCAGTGATCGGCCCGATCGTCGACCCACACGGCATGGTGTTGCGGCTGACGAAGCGCTGCCACGGGACACCGGCCGCGTCGAAGGCGGCGATCATCCACGCCGCCGAGGCGGCCGACGTCGCGTAGCGCTGGTTGCTGTTCAGCTTGATGGCCGGGCCGTGGTTCACCAGCGGCCGGTGACCGGGGTCGTGGCGCTCCATGTAGTTCGGATGGACGGCGTGGGCGTTGTCGGCGGACACGCATCGTGACCCGGCGAGGGCGTCTAGGTAGTCGGCCCGCCCGCCGCCCCCGGCGAGCACCAGTCGCTCGAGGACGTGCTCCAGAAGCGGTCCGGCGGCGCCGGTGGACGACTCAGACCCGACCTCCTCATGGTCGAACAGAGCGATCACCGAATGAGTCGCCGTCGGCGCCGCCTGGACGAGCGCACTCACCGCCGCCCAGCACGACAGCTGGTTGTCGAGCCGCCCGCTGGACAACAGCGACCCGTCACCTCCCAGGATGGAGGCCGTCGTGATGTCGAACAGGCCGAGGTCCCAGGTGACGATCCGATCGTGCTCGGTGCCGAGGCGTCCAGCCAGCCAGGCCCGCAACGGCGCTACGTCGCCGGTTCCCCACACCGGCGAGAGGTGAGCCTGCTTGTCGAGGACCAAGCCGCGCTCGTTCACCTCTCGGTCGAGATGGATGGCCAACTGCGGGATCCGGCAGACGGGCTCGCGCACCGCTACAAGGCGCGGCCCGTCGGTGGTGACCACGCGCCCGGCAATGCCCAGGTCGCGGTCGAGCCAGGAGTTCAGCAGCGTGCCGCCGTACACCTCGACCGCCAGCTGTTGCCAGCCAAGGACGTCCAGGTCCGGGTTGGGTTTGATCCGCAGGCCGGGCGAATCGGTGTGTGCCCCGACGATGTGGAATCCCGCGGCCGCACTGGTGCCGCGCCGCCAGGCGACGATCGAGCCGTCTCGGACCACAAACCCGTCACCCATCCAGGCGGCCGACGGGTCAGCGGCGGCATCGGTGAACCCCTCGGCGGTCAGCCGCCGGCGGGCAGTGTCGACGACGTGCCATGGCGAGGGCGAGTCGTCCAGGAACGCGCACAGGTCGTGGAGATCACCGATGCGCGCTGGCGGGGTGCTCACGTCCACTATGAAAGCACTCATGGACACGCGCACGAAGATCGTCGCCACCCTCGGGCCCGCCAGCGAGTCACCCGAGGTGCTCGATCGGATGATCTCCGCCGGTGTCGACGTGATCCGCCTCAACCTCAGCCACGGGCACGTGGACGACCACGTCGCCCGGGTGGCCAAGATCCGTGCGGCCGCGGCGCGCGTGAACCGGGTCGTTGCCGTCCTGGCCGACCTCCCGGGTCCGAAGGTGCGTTCCGGTCCCTGCCCGCCAGAGGGCATCGACCTGCGCCCGGGCGCGCCGTTGCTGCTCGTCTCCGACACCAACGACGGCGCCTCGGTTCCCGGGCGGATGACCGTCGACTACGCCACGCTGATCGACGACCTCAACGAGGGCGACCGGGTGGTCATCGGGGACGGCGCCATCAGCCTCACCGTGCTGTTCAACGACGAGGTGGGCGCCCACTGCCGGGTGGATACCGGTGGGGTGGCCCGCGGCCGGCCAGGTGTGCATCTGCCCTCCGAACGGCTGCGACTCTCCACGCCCACCGAGGAGGACATCGAACTGGCCCGGGTGATGGTGGACGCCGGCGCCGACTTCTTGGCGGTGTCGTTCGTGAAGGCGGCCAACGATCTGCGGGTGATGCGCCTGGCGCTGAAGCCGGACAAGGTTCGCCTGATCGCCAAGATCGAGACGATGGCGGCGGTGGCCGACCTCGAGGCGATCCTGGAGGAGGCCGACGCCGTGATGGTGGCCCGCGGTGACCTCGGCATCGAGTGCCCGCTGGAGGACGTCCCCCACCTGCAGAAGCAGATCATCCGCAGCTGCATCGAGGTCGGCGTGCCGGTCATCACCGCCACGCAGGTGATGGAGAGCATGATCACCGCACCGTCACCCACGCGCGCCGAGGTGGGCGACATCGCCAACGCCGTCTTCGACGGCACCGACGCACTGATGCTGTCGGCCGAGACCGCCGTCGGCATCGATCCGGTGGCGGTGGTCGACACGATGAACCGCGTCGCCGGGCGGGCAGAGCGTGAGGCGAGCTACTCGAAGTGGGCGGATCGTCTCGGCAGGACCCAACGCCGCCAGTGGCCCCACGGTCCCGACCGGATCACCATGGCGCTGACCCATGCAGCCGGTATGGCCGCGGTGGATGCCGGGGCCGACGCCATCCTGTGCTGCACGCACTCGGGGCGCACGGTGCAGGCCATGGCCCGCTTCCGCCCGACGCCCAAGCTGATCTCGCTGTCACCGGATCCGGGCACCGTGCGGGCCATGGCCCTGAGTTGGGGCGTGGTGTCATTGCAGGTGGACACGTACGCCAACACCGATGACATGGTCTGGTACGCGGTCGAGGGCGCGGTGCGCGCCGGCCACGTGCACCCCGGCCAGACGGTGCTGGTGCTGGCCGGCGCACCCCAGCAGCAAAGCGGCGCCTCCACCGACGTCCTGCGCATCGTCCGAATCCACTGACACGAATGGGCGACGCGGAGCCGACCGTGTGGTCGGCGCACTCAGGAGACAGCGGTGCGCCGCTCGTGGTGCTGGTGCATGGGTCGATGGACCGCTCGGCGGGGCTGCTGCGCGTCAGCCGGTTCCTCGACCGCCACGTGCTGGTGGCTCGCTACGACCGCCGCGGCTACGGGCGATCCCAGTCGCTGGCGCCGGGGCCGATGTCAACGCAGGTGGATGATCTCGTGTCGGTGCTCGGTGGCCGCCGGGCGGTGCTGATCGGCCACAGCTTCGGCGGCAACGTCTGCCTGGCCGCAGCGGTCGCCCGGCCTGACCTGGTGGCAGCGGTCGGCGTGCACGAGACGCCGCTGTCGTGGGAGCCATGGTGGCCAGGCAACACGGCGGGCGGCGTGGCCGTGGGTCTCTCCGACGACCCGCAACGCGCCGTGGAGCAGTTCATGACCAGCATGATCGGCGCCGAGCGCTGGGCTGCCCTACCGCTGCGGACGCGCCGGGCTCGGCTGGCCGAGGGTCCGGCGATGCTGGCCGAGCTGGGCGACCTACGCCACCACCGTCCCTGGCGGGCGGCTGACATCACCGTGCCGGTGGTGGCCTGCCGTGGGTCCGCAGCCCGCGCCCACCACGTCCGCGGCACGAACCACCTAGCGGCCACGGTGACCGGGGCGCAGTTGGAGATCCTCGAGGGTGCCGGCCACGGCGCACCGATCACCCACCCCGCCGAGTTCGTCCACCACTTCGTGCGCTGCGTCCTTGAGCGCGCCGGGCCTCCGTGGGCTGGCCGGATCGCCCCGCCGGGCGAGGCCTAGAGGCCGATCTTGGTGCCGAAGAAGGTGCAACTGAGCTTGCCGGGCGCACCCACCTCGACGCGGGCGCGTAGGTTCCGCCCACACTCCTTGACATCGGCGCGCTGGGTCCAGACACCGAGGGCGAGCGCGGCCAGGATCGCCGTGGTGACCAGCTTCTTGGCGAACGCCGTGATCGTCCAGAAGGCGAACAGCGCCAGCACGACCAGGCCGACGGTGACGACCAGGCCGAGGTTCTTGGCGGACTCCACGGTGAGCGCGAGCATGAGGTGCACGATAGGTCAGCCACGGGCCGTAGGGTTGGACACCGATGAGTGAGCAGTCGATCGGCCTCCAACCAGGCAGCGTCACCCGAGACGGTGCTGGCCGCAGAGGACGCCGGCGATTGTGGCCGCGGCCCGGTCCGCCGTCTCGGTGGAGGATGCCGCGGCTATCGTCCGCCTCGCCCCGCGCTCGCTGCTGGCGTGGGCGACCCTCGGTGACCTGTCCGGCGACGACGTCTCCGCGTTACGCCGCGTATCGTGTCGGCTACCACCGCGGCCTCGATGCCCTGCGGGCCAGCGGTTGGCGCGGCGCCGGCCGGGTGCGTGCCGTGCATCCGGAGAACGAACCGTTCCTGCGATGCCTGCGCGGGCTGGGCCGGATGGCGGCAGCCATCGGCGAGAGCGACGAGCACGAGCGGATCACCACCTTCCTGGCGATGCTGGATCCGCGCTGGCTGAACGCCTCGAGCCGGTCTGGATCGACGACCAGCAGCGCTTCGAGGCGCTGGTCGGGCGCCTGGCGGCCGAGCCGCGCTATGCCTTGGACACCGAGTTCCACCGGGAGCGCACATACTTCCCGAAACTGGCCCTGCTGCAACTGGCGTCGCCCTCCGAGCTGGCGCTGGTGGATCCCCTGGCGGTGGATCTCGGCCCGCTGGTGGAGTTGTTCCACGGTGGTGGCCTGGCCGTGCTGCACGCCGCCCAGCAGGACCTCGACGTGCTCCACCATTCCTGCCGGGCGATTCCCGCACGGCTGTACGACACCCAACTGGCGGCGGGCTTCCTCGGCTACGGCACACCGTCGCTGGTCTCGCTGCTGAATGGCGAACTGCGCGTCAACGTGGCCAAGGGCGACCGCCTGACGGACTGGTTGCACCGCCCGCTGACCGCCGAGCAGCGCTCCTACGCCGCGTCCGACGTCGCCCACTTGCTGCGGTTGCATGACGTGCTCGATCGCCAGCTTGCCGACATGGGCCGGCGGGACTGGGCCAGCGACGCGTGTGAGGAACTCCGCCTGCGTCCACCCAGCGGCACCAAGCCCGAGGATGCCTGGCTGCGGCTGAAGGACGCCCGGGTCCTCAAGCCACGCGGGCAGGGGAGTGGCCCAGGCGGTGGCCGCGTGGCGAGAGCGGCGGGCGATGGCCGTCGACCAGCCGGTTCGCCAGATCCTGCCCGATCTCGCCGTGCTGGGGATCGCCCAGCGCATCCCCACCACGCCCGCCGATCTTGGCCGCTGCCGCGGCGTGGATGAGCGTCACACCCGCGGCGTGGTCGCCCGAGACCTGCTGGACGCGGTCCAGGCGGGAGCGGCCAACGAGGTGCACCTGGACGCGCCCGACGGCGACGACCTCGACCGTCACCTGCGCCCGGCGGTCACCCTGGTGAGCGCCTGGGTCAGCGATCTGGCTCGCCGCCAGCGCATCGACACCACCCTGCTGGCCACTCGCTCGGACCTGATCTCGCTAATCCGCGGCGACCGCGACGCCCGGCTCAGCGTGGGATGGCGGGCCGATCTCCTTGGTACCGGGGTTCGCCGGCTGATGGACGGCCATGCCGCGTTGACCTTCGAGCCCGACGGCGGCCTGCGGCTGATCGATCTTCCCGCTCCGTAGTGGTCCGCCCGCGCAGCGTGGCCGACTTTCTCGCCGTTCATCCCGAGTGAGGCGTGCCGCGGCAGCTAGAGTGGCACCCAATGTCAAACCTCTAGATGTTCGGGAGCCCTACTGTGAAGAAGGGTCGTCACCGCCGCTTCGAAGAAGCGCGGAAGCTCAAGCAAGCCGGTCCCAGTGCCTTCGACCTGGGGTTCGGAGGCCATGATGATCACGCCGTGAAGACCAAAGACGACGAGTACGCGGCGTTGGCCGAGAAGTACGGCGTGGTCTTCGACGACGAGGACGAGTTCGAAGACATCGACGACTGACGGGCGCGGGCCCGGCGCCCGACCGCATCGCCTCACCTGCCGGGCCTCCGGCTCGAAAGCACCCCCTTATGGCAACTTCCCTCAGAAATGTGGCCCTGGTCGCGGCACGTCGACCATGGCAAGACCACCCTCGTGGACGCCCTGCTGCGCGCCACGGGCACCTTCGCCGCCCACCAGGCGGTGGTGGACCGGGTGATGGACTCCAACGACCAGGAGCGCGAGCGCGGAATCACGATCCTGGCCAAGGCCGCCTCGGTCACCTGGAACGACGTCAAGATCAACCTGGTAGACACCCCCGGCCACGCCGACTTCGGCGGCGAGGTCGAGCGCGCCCTGACGATGGTGGACGGTGTGCTGCTCCTGGTGGACGCCGCGGAGGGCCCGCTGCCGCAGACCCGATACGTGCTGCAAAAGGCGCTGGCCCGTGATCTGCCGGCCATCGTGATCATCAACAAGGTCGATCGCAACGACGCCCGCGCCGAGGAGGTGCTGGACGAGATCTACCAGCTGTTCATCGACCTCGACGCCGGCGATCACCACATCGATTTCGAGATCATCTCGGCGGTCGCCCGGGAGGGCCGGGCGATGCGCGGCGTGGGCATGCCTGACGAGGATGCCGACCTGTCTGCCCTGCTGGACACGATCGTCGCGGCCATCCCGGCGCCGACGGGTGATGCCGATGCGCCGCTGCAGGCCATGGTCACCACCCTCGATGCCAGCGAGTACCTCGGGCGGCTGGCCATCGGCCGGGTCGTCAACGGCGTGATGCGCCGCGGCGAGACCGTTGCCTTGCTGGAGGCGGAGTTCGCCGAGGGTCAGCCCCCGCTGAAGCGCCGCCTGACCCAGCTGATGGCGTTCGAAGGGGTGTCGCGCAACGAGGTCGAGGAGCTGTGCGCCGGCGACCTGTTCGTCGTCGCCGGGTTCCCCGAGGTCGAGATCGGCGACACCATCGCCAGCATCGAGGATCCCCAGGCGCTCCCCCGGCTCGTGGTGGACGAGCCGGTGCTGCGGATGACCTTCGGGGTCAACACGTCGCCGTTCGCCGGCAAGGATGGCAAGTACCTGACCAGCCGCCACCTGATCGACCGGCTCAATCGTGAGCTGCTCGGCAACGTGTCGATCAAGCTGTTCAGCACCGATTCCCCGGACGTGCTGGAGGTCGCCGGGCGCGGCGAGCTGCAGCTGGCCGTGCTGATCGAAGCGATGCGCCGTGAGGGCTACGAGCTGCAGGTCAGCCGTCCCGAGGTGATCACCAAGGAAGTCAACGGCAAGCGCTACGAGCCCCAGGAGCGTGGCGTGTGCGACGTGCCCGACGAGCACGTCGGCACCGTCACCCAGGAACTGGCGCCGCGCAAGGGCCGGGTCACCGACCTGCGCCCCGGCGACCCGGGGCGCACCATCGTCACCTTCGAATGCCCGAGCCGTGGCCTGATCGGCTTTCGCTCGCTGCTGATGACGGCCACCCGTGGCACGGCCCTGCTGCACCAGCACCACCTGGGGTGGATGCCGTGGGCCGGGGATATGCCCGACAACCGTGGTGGCGCGATGGTCGCCGACCGGATCGGTCTCACCACCGGCTACGCCCTCGACAAGTTGCAGCTCACCGGGCAGTTCTTCGTCGAGCCGGGCACCGACGTGTACGAGGGCATGGTGGTGGGAGAGTGCTCGCGTGACGACGAGATGGTGGTCAACGTGGTGCGTGCCAAGGAAAAGACGAACATCCGCACGCACAGCCACGACGACGCCGTGAAGTTGCCGGCGCCGAAGATCCACAGCTTGGAGACGGCGATCGAGTGGATCGCCAACGACGAGCTGGTCGAGGTCACGCCCAAGCACATCCGCATTCGCAAGCGTCACCTCGGGCTGGAGGACCGCCGCAAGGCGAACAAGAAGGTCAAGACCGGCTGAGCCGGTTCAGGACATGCCCAGCGCCCGCGCTGCGGCCACCACGGCCCCGGCGGCGATGATGACCACCAGGAAGTTGACCCGCTTCCAGTAGAGCGCCGCGGCCAGCCCGAGACCGATGGCCCGGGCGTCGATCGTCAGCCGCCCACCCGTGCCGGTGAAGGTCTGCACGGCGACCAGGGCACTGAGCAGCGCGGCGGGGATCAACGTCGTCACGGCCGTGGTGCGCCCGCCTGCCAACCACCTGGCCGGGACGAGGTAGCCGAGGTACTTCACGGCGAAGGCCGACGCCGCCCCGACCAGCACCGTGGCCCAGGTGCTCACCGGGCCACCCGCCACGCCACGACGATGGCCCCAGCCAGCGCGGCGATCACCGGGAGACCGGGCCGCACGTGCGGCGCCAGACCGATGGCAATGGCGGCGCCCAGAGCAGCGGTGACCCGGGCCGGCGCGGCCACCAGGCGGGGCCAGAGCAGGCCGAGGAACGCCGCGGAGGCCACCGCGTCGAGACCCCACGAGGCCGGATCGCCAAGGGCGTTGCCGGCGAGCGCTCCGGCCAACGTCATCAGGTTCCAGCCGACGAACACGGTCAGCCCGGTGAGCCAGAAGCCGTAGCGCTGATCGGCGACGTCCACCTGCGCCGTAGCGACCGCCGTCGACTCGTCAATGGTGATGTGGGCCGCGGCGGCGCGGCGCAGCCCGCTCACGTTCAGGAACTGCGCAGTGCGCAGGGCGTAGAACGTGTTGCGCACGCCGAGCAGCGTGGCCGTGGTGATCGCCGACGCGCCACTGCCACCGGCGCCCAGCACACCCACCAGGGCGAACTGCGACCCTCCGGTGAACATCAATAACGACAGGACCTGGGCTTGCAGCACGGACAGCCCGGACGCGGTGGCCAGGGCGCCGAAGCTGATCCCGTACAGCCCGGTGGCCAACCCGACGGTCAGGCCCGCCCGCCGGGCCTGCAGTCGGGCGGCGGTGGGATCGGGACGAGATCCGCTGGCGGGACCGGCCGACGTCATCGGCGAACGGCGGGATGGGGGAGCGGCACCGCTTGCACGAGTAGTTCGCCGATCCGGGCGTACGCATCGGCGCCGACCAGTTCGATGATCTCGTCGCGCAGGTACGTGTACACCGAGGCCCGGCCGACGAATGCCTCGGGGGCGTCGGTGCACCACCAGTGGAACGCCTCGCCGCCGCCACCCCAGTCACGACGCTTCCACTCGCGCAGTGTGGACGTGACGTGGCCGCTGTCGTCGGTGTGGTGTTCGAGCCGCAGCGGCAGTTGCCAGCACACGTCGGGCTTCCAGTCCATCGGTCGCTCGCCGGCGTCGAGGGCGCCCACATGCAGCGCGCACCCGGCGCCGCCTGGGAAGCCTGGGCGGTTCAGGAAGATGCAGGCGTCGTCGACCAGGCGGGTGACGGTGGCGCCGTGTTCGTCGGTGTCGAGCACCCCGCGGTTGCGGCCATGCTGATGGAACTGCCAGTGCCGTCTGCGCAGACGCTCCACCGCGCCAACCACGGTCTGGACGTCGGCATCGTCGATGAAGTGCGCGCCGTGGCTGCAGCATCCTTGCTGCAGGTGGGTGGCGTCGCCGTCGAGGACTCCCTGGCACCCGTCGCCGAAGATGCACGTCCAGGCGGAGCGCAAGAAGGTGGCGTCCACCATCCAGGTGCGGTGCTCGCCAGGATCCTCGAAGCTGAGCCATTCATGGACGTCGTCTGGTGAACCCTGGAACCGCTCCATCCGCCGGCAGGGTAATGGCACACCGAGCGCCGGAGCGCCATCGGTAGGCTTGTCGCCCTCATGGGAACCACGCCGCAGACCGCTGACCAGCTTCGCTCGTCATTCATCGATTTCTTCGCGGCTCGCGCCCATCAGGTCGTCCCCTCGGCCAGCCTGATCCCCCACGACCCGACGGTGCTGTTCAACGTCGCCGGCATGGTCCCGTTCAAGCCGTACTTCGTCGGCGACGAGGCCGCGCCCTACAAGCGGGCGGTCAGCAGCCAGAAGTGCGCTCGCGCCGGCGGCAAGCACAACGACCTCGACGACGTCGGGCGCACCAAGCGGCACCTGGTCTTCTTCGAGATGCTCGGCAACTTCAGCTTCGGCGACTACTTCAAGGCCCAGGCGATCCCGTGGAGCTGGGAGCTGGTCACCGACGAGTGGGGCTTCGACGGCGACCGGCTGTGGATCACGGTCCATGACAGCGACGACGAGGCCGAGGCCATCTGGCACGAGCAGGTCGGCGTCCCGATGGAGCGGATCCAACGCCTCGGTGACAAGGACAACTTCTGGCAGATGGGCGAGACCGGCCCCTGCGGGCCGTGCAGCGAGATCCACATCGACCGCGGCCCCGCGTTCGGCCCCGACGGTGGCCCGCTGCATGATCCGCACGGCGACCGGTTCATGGAGTTCTGGAACCTGGTGTTCATGCAGTTCAACCAGGCTGCCGACGGGTTGCGCACACCCCTGCCCAAGCCGTCGATCGACACCGGCGCCGGGCTGGAGCGGATCCTGTGCCTGCTCACCGGGGTCGACTCGGTGTGGGAGACCGACCTGATGGCCCCGCTGATCGACCAGGCCTGCTCGTTGACCGGCAAGCGATACACGGCGGGTGACTACGACGATCGCACCGCCTTCAGCATGCGTGTCCTGGCCGAGCATGCCCGCAGCGCGTCGATGCTGGTCAGCGATGGTGTGTTCCCGTCCAACGAGGGCCGCGGCTACGTCCTTCGGCGGATCATCCGTCGAGCCGTGCGCTACGCCTACCTGCTGGGCACCGACCGGCTGGTCATGCCCTCACTGGCCGACACTGCCATCACCATCATGGGCAACGCCTACCCGGACGTCGCCAAGAATCGGGACTTCATCACCGGCGTGCTCACCCGTGAGGAGGAGCGTTTCCGCCAGACCCTGCGAACCGGGTTGACGATCCTGGAGTCCGAACTGGCCTCCAGCGACGGCACCCTCAGCGGGGCGGCGGCGTTCGCCCTGCACGACACCTACGGCTTCCCGTTGGAGTTGACAGAGGAGATCGCCGGTGAGCGCCAGGTCGAGGTGGACGTCGCCGGGTTCGACACCGAGATGGCGGCCCAGCGGACGCGGGCCAAGGCGGCGCGCAAGGGCTCGGGCGCCGATGCCGACCGCCAGGACCTCTACCGCGAGCTGATCGAGCAGTTCGGCACCACCGAGTTCGTCGGCTACCAGGTCGACCAGTCGGCGGCGAGGGTGCTGGCCGTCCTGCCCGGCGCCGAGGAGGGCGCGCTGGAGGTCTTCGTCGATCGCACGCCGTTCTACGCCGAAAGCGGCGGTCAGGTCGGTGACACCGGGGTCATCACCGGTCCCGACGGCGACTTCGAGGTGGTCGACACCACCTTCGCCGTGCCCGGGTTGCGCCGCCACATCGGCCGGCTGACCCGCGGCGAGCTCGTCCCCGGCGCCGAGGTCACGGCGAGCATCGACGTGGAGCGGCGCTCGGCCATCAGGCGAAACCACACCGCCACCCATCTGCTGCATTACGCCCTGCGCACCGTGCTGGGCGAGCACGTCAAGCAGGCCGGTTCCCTGGTGGCCCCTGACCGGCTGCGCTTCGACTTCAGTCACTACGCCGCGCTGACCCCCGACGAGATCGCCAGGATCGAGACCATCGCCAACGAAGAGACCTTGGCCAACGCCAGGGCCCGGGTGTTCGAGACCACCAAGGACGAAGCGGAATCCCTCGGGGCGATCGCCTTCTTCGGTGACAAGTACGGCGATCTGGTGCGCGTCCTGGAGATTGGCAACTCGATCGAACTGTGCGGCGGGACCCACGTGTCCGCCGCCGGGGACATCGGCCTGATCAAGGTGGTCAGTGAGGCGTCGATCGGCTCCAACCTGCGGCGCATCGAAGCCGTCACCGGCTTGGCCAGCCTGCAACTGCTGCAGCGTGACGAGACCGAGCTGGCGATGGCGTCGCGGCTGCTCGGGACCTCCGCCGAGGAGGTCGTCGTCGGCGTGCAACGCCGCCTGGACGAGATCAAGGGTCTGCAGGAGGACGTGCGCGGCCTGCGCGCCAAGCTGGCCAGCGGCCAGGCGGCGGACCTGGCCATGGCTGCCACCGACGGGATCGTGGTGTCGCGCGTCGACGGCCTGGCGCCTGGGGCGCTGCGTGACCTGGCCATCGCCGTGCGCCAGCAACCCGGCGTCGACGTCGTCGTGCTGATCGGCCGGTCGGACTCCGGCGGGGTGTCCCTGGTCGGCGCCCTCACCCCGGGCTCGCCGGGTCAGGCCGGGGACCTCATCCGAGAAGCGGCCAAGGCCGTCGGCGGCGGAGGGGGCGGCAAGGGCGACATCGCCACCGCCGGGGGTACGAAGGCCGAGGGCATCGACGAGGCCTTGCGGATCGCCACCCAGGCCGCCACCGCCGCCCGGACGGCAATCGCCACGACGTGACCGTCGCCCTCGGTCTGGACCTCGGCTCGAAGCGCATCGGCGTCGCGGTCAGCGACCGCAGCGGAACCATCGCCGCGCCGTTGATCACCATCGAACGCTCCGGCTCGGCGCGCCGTGATCGGGAGCGGATCGCCTCGTTGGTGGACGAGGAGTGCGCCGAGATCGTCGTGGTCGGACTGCCCACCAACATGGACGGCACCCACGGCCCCGCAGCGCTGGCTGCCCGGTCCGAGGCTGCTGCGCTGGCTAGCGTGATCACCGTGCCTGTTGTCCTGTCCGACGAACGCCGCTCCACGGTGACCGCCCAGCAGGCGATGATCGTCGGCGGCCGGCGTGCCGCCGACCGCCGTCGGCGCATCGATCAGGTCGCCGCCGCGGTGCTCCTCCAACACTGGTTGGACGGGCCCCGAGACCAGGCGCCGGTCGGCGCCGGAGGTGACCGGTGAGCGACGACCTGCCGGTGATGGAGCGCTGGACCCACGATCCGTGGGACGACCCGGACCGCACCGGGGTCATCCCGGTGGAGGACATGCGCGCCAACCGCCGCGGGCTGCGCTGGGCCGTGTACGGCGTCGGGATCTTCGTCACCCTGGCGATCATCGCCGCGGGCGTCGTCGGGCTGTGGTACGTCCGCCGGGTGGATCCACCCGGTGATGCCGGGGCGGCGGTGAACTTCACGGTGAACAAGGGCGACACACTCGATAAGGTCGCCGCCCGGCTGAAGGCCGACGGGTTGATCAGCAGCGAGAGCCTGTTCACCTGGTACGTCGACCATCACGGCGGGCTGACCCTGACCGAGGGCTACTACCGGATTCGCAAGAGCGACCACATGGGCAACATCATGTTGGTGCTGGGCACGCCGCCGTCGGAGACGTTCACCAAGATCACCTTCCCCGAGGGGTTCACGATCGCCAAGATGGCCGCCCGGCTGCAGAAGAACATGCCCCGGCTGACCGCGTCCGCGTTCGAGGCCGCGGCGGGGTCGAACGCGCTGCGGTCCAAGTTCCAGCCGCTCGACGTCACCAGCCTGGAAGGGCTGCTGTTCCCCGACACGTACCAGGTGTCCAACATCGAAACGGTGACGATGCTGATGCGCCGGATGGTGGCCCAACTCGATCGGGTCGGAGGCCAGGAGAAGCTGGAGGAGAAGGCCGCCCAGCTCGGCTACTCGCCGTATCAGGTGCTGATCGTGGCCTCGATGATCGAGCGTGAGGCCAAGACGGCCGTCGATCGACCGCTCGTCGCCCGGGTCATCTACAACCGCCTGTTCCTCGGGATGAACCTCGACATCGACGCCACGCTGTACTACAACCAGCCGCCCGACACACCGTTCCCTGTGCTCAAGGCGACGGATTCGCCGTACAACACGTACCTGCATCCCGGCCTGCCGCCAACGCCCATCGCCAACCCGGGCCGTGACGCCATCCACGCCGCGCTCAACCCGGCGCCACCGCTGACGGAGAACGACCCGTTGTGCAAGGACCTGCCCGCCGGCGAGGTGTGCGCGCTGAAGTATTACGTGCTCAGCGACGTCGTCGGTAATCACAAGTTCGCCGTCACGCTGGCCCAACACGACAAGAACGTGGAAGAGGCTCGCAACCAGGGTCTGCTGGATTGATCGGGGCAGCCACCCGGGTCGCCGCCGTGATCGGCCATCCGATCCACCACAGCCTGTCGCCCGTGTTGCACAACGCAGGTTTCGCCAGCCTCGGCGTCGACTGGGTGTACACCGCCTTCGATGTCGCCCCTGGTCAGGGTGCTGCGGCGGTGGCGGCGATGCGCACCCTCGGTCTCGGCGGCCTGTCGGTCACCATGCCGCACAAGCAGGAGATCGCCCGAGCCGTCGACGTGCTCGACCCGGCGGCACGGGCGCTGGACAGCGTGAACACGGTGAGTTGGCGGGACGACGGCGCACTCGTCGGGCACAGCACCGACGGCGCCGGGTTCGTCGCCTCGTTGGCCGCAACGGGACACGGCGTGACGGGGACCACTGTGTGCGTGCTCGGCGCCGGCGGGGCCGGGCGCTCGATCATCGACGCTCTGGCCAGGGCGGGTGCCGCCGCCATCACCGTGGTGAACCGCACCGAGGCGGCAGCGCACGCGGCAGCACAGCTGGGTGGATCGATCGCCTCAGTCGGCGCCGTCGCCGCCGTCACCGATGCCGACATCGTCGTCAACACCACCTCGGTCGGGATGGGCGACGGCCGCCTGCCCTGTGACCCTGGCCTGTTGCGCGCCGGCCAGGTGGTGGTCGACATCGTCTACCGGCCCCGATTCACGCCGTGGCTGCGTGCCGCCCAGGCCGTGGGTGCCGCCACCGTCGATGGTCTCGGGATGTTGATCCATCAAGCGGCCCTGCAGGAGCAGATCTGGCTCGGCCGCCTGCCCGACCTCGCCGCCATGACCGCCGCCGCCCACGCCTCCCTCCCCCCAGATCCGTGAGCGTTGGGCGGCTCCGGCCGACCCGGCGCTCACGGAGGGAAGGGGGGTGGGGCGCGGGAGTAGCCTGGCCCGGTGCTTCGATTCCTCACTGCCGGCGAATCACACGGCCAGGCCCTGGTCGTGGTGGTCGAGGGGCTGCCCGCCGGGCTGCCGATCACGGTCGAGGAAATCCAGGCGGAGATGGCCCGCCGCCGCCTCGGCTACGGCCGTGGTCCACGCCAACGCTTCGAACAGGACGAACTGACGCTGGTTGGGGGTATCCGCCATGGGCGGACCCTGGGGTCGCCCGTAGCCATCGAGATCCGCAACAGCGAGTGGTTCCGCAGCGACAAGTGGCACGAGGAGATGTCCCCGGCGCCCGGGCGGACCAAGCAGCCGCTGACTCAGGTGCGCCCCGGGCACGCCGACTTGGTGGGCATGCAGAAGTACGGCTTCACCGATGCCCGAGACGTGCTGGAGCGTGCCTCGGCGCGCGAGACTGCGGCGCGCGTGGCCGCCGGTGCGTTGGCCAAGAAGCTTCTGGCCGAACTGGGCACGGAGATCCTCTCCCACGTCGTGCAGATGGGTTCGGTCACCAGCAAGTCCGTCGACCGGCCCGCTCCGGGTGACCTGGCGGCCGTCGATGCCTCCGAGGTCCGCTGCTTCGACGTTGCCGCCGAGTCGGACATGATCGCCGAGATCAAGGCCGCTGCCAAGGACGGCGACTCCCTGGGGGGCGTCGTCGAGGTGCTCGGCTACGGCGTCCCCGTCGGGCTCGGCAGCCACGTCCACTGGGACCGCAAGATCGACGCCGCACTGGCCCAGGCGGTCATGAGCATCCAGGCCGTCAAGGGCGTGGAGATCGGTGACGGCTTCGAGGTCGCCGGGCGGCGGGGGAGTGCGGCCCACGACGCCATCGTCTGGGACAACGAGACGGGTGACTACCGCCGCACCAGCGCGCTGGCCGGTGGCACCGAGGGTGGGATCACCACCGGCGAACTGCTCGTGGTGCGTGCCGCGATGAAGCCGCTTGCCACCCTCAACCAGCCAACCCTGGCCACCGTCGACGTGGTCACCAAGCAGTCGACCGTGAGTTTCAAGGAGCGCACCGACGTCACCGCCGTGCCGGCGATGGGTGTGGTGGCCGAGACGATGGTGGCCCTGGTCCTGGCCGGGGAGGCGCAGCGCAAGTTCGGCGGCGACTCGCTGGGCGAGTTCGTCCGCAACGCCACGGCGTTCCGGGACACCCTGCGCGACGCGTGATCGCCGCGGACCAGCACGTCGTGCTCATCGGCATGATGGGCGCCGGCAAGTCGACCATCGGGCGTGCCCTCGCCGAGCGAATGCGCCGCACGCTGCTCGACACCGATCAGATGGTCGAGTCCCGCGCCGGCCGGTCCGTGCGGCGGATCTTCGCCGACGATGGCGAGGCCGTGTTTCGGGCGATGGAGACCGCAGCACTGGGCGAGGCGTTGGCCGCCTCACCGCCGGTTGTCGTCGCCGCGGCCGGTGGGGTGGTGCTGGCCGAGGCCAACCGCGCCGCCCTGGCGGCCAGCGGGGCCAAGGTCGTCTGGTTGTGCGCCTCCCCGGCCTTGCTGGCCAGGCGCACCGCCCGCGGCGGGCACCGGCCGCTGCTCGACAGTGATCGCCTCGGTACTCTGCAGCGGATGTACGTCGAGCGCGAGCCGTTGTACCGGGCCGTGGCCGACGTCATCGTCTCGGTCGATCACCGCTCGGTTGGCGACGTGGTCGAGGCGTTGCTGCGATGAGGCGTGTGCGCGTGCCCATCGGCGCCCGCAGCTACGACGTGGTCGTCGGCCACGGTGCGGTCACCCACGTGGCTGACCTGCTGCCACCGCTGACCCGCCGGGCGGTGGTGGTGACCCAGGCGGGGATCCCGCTTGCCGTCGATCCGGGGATACCCGCCCACACGCTCCTGATCGGCGACGGCGAGGAGCACAAGAGCCTGGCCACCGTGGAGCGGCTGTGCCGCTCGTTCGCCGAGATCGGCCTGACCCGCAACGACGTCGTGATCGGCGTGGGCGGCGGCATGGTGACCGACGTCGCCGGGTTCGCCGCCGCCGTCTGGCATCGCGGCGTCCCCGTGATCCACGTCGCCACGTCGCTGCTGGCCATGGTCGACGCGGCGATCGGTGGCAAGACCGGCGTGAACATCCCCGAGGGCAAGAACCTGGTCGGAGCGTTCTGGCAACCCAGCGGCGTGGTCTGCGATCTCGACGCGCTCGCCACCCTCCCCGCCAGGGAGTTGCGCTGCGGCCGTGGCGAGATGGCCAAGTACCACTTCCTCACCGGTGACGATCTGCTGGCGATGGACGAGACCGAGCGCATCGCCCGATGCGTCCAGATCAAGGCGGACGTCGTCGCCGCCGACGAGCGCGAGGGCGGCCGCCGGGCGATCCTGAACTACGGCCACACCCTGGCTCATGCCCTGGAGATCGCCACCGATCACGCACTGGCCCACGGTGAGGCCGTCGCCGTCGGGCTGCTGTTCGCGGCGCGGCTGGCCGAACGGCTGGGCCGCATCGATCACGCCCGGGTCGACCACCACGCCGCAGTGTGCCGCGCCTACGGGGTGGGCACTGACCTGCCGACCGGGCTCGATGTGGACGAACTCGTCGCCTTGATGAGCCGCGACAAGAAGGTGCTGGGCGACGGCCTGACGTTCGTGCTCGACGGGCCAGACGGTGTGGAGGTGGTGACCGGCGTCAGCCCGGTGGACGTACGCGCCACGCTCGAAGCCGCCGCATAGCAGGCGCCCCACTCGGTCACCGGGCGACGGTCACCGTGTTCGTCCCGGCCTTGACCACGTACGTGCCGTAGGTGGTCACCGTGCTGGCCGCGTCGGTCACGTCGGTGACGATCCGGTACTCCGCCGACCACTGCTCTGGCGTGACCGTGTGCAGCGCATAGCCGCGGTGGACCAACTCGGCGTCGAGCAGGCTGGGGAACTTCTTCAAGATCTCGGTGAAGCTGGCATCGACCAGACCGGACGAGCTGATCGAGGTGCTGATGAACTCGGCGCCGACGACTGGTCCGCTGGCCGAATCTCCCTGGCGCAGCTGGGCGACGGCCGCAAGGTGGATGTCCCCGGTCAGCACGACGACGTTGGGGATGGCCTTGGCGTGCAGGAACGCGAAGAACCGCTCCCTGGCCTCCGGGTAGCCGTCCCACTGGTCGTAGTTGAGGACAGCGCCGTTGATCGTGGCGTCGGCCATGATCGTCTGGTTGCCGATGACGTTCCAGCGGCTGGTGGAACCGGCCAGGCGGTCCTCGAGGAAGATCTCCTGGGCGTCGCCCAGCATCGTCCGCCCGGGCGAGCGGATCTCGGGGCATGGAGGGTCGAGCTTCAGCACGGCGTCCCCGCAGGCCTGGTCGGTGCGGTACTGCCTGCCGTCGAGCAGGGTGAACTCGGCAAGGTCGCCCCACGCCGCGCCGCGGTACACGCGGTACTCCTGGGCGGCAACCGGTGGGGCCAAGCGAGTGGGCGTGTGCTCCCACCATGCCTGGTAGGCGGCGTCGCGCCGGGCAGCGAAGCCCGCTGCGCCGGCCGGGTTCTCCGGGGTGAGCGCGGCGTAGTTGTTCTCCACCTCGTGGTCGTCCCACATCACCAACCACGCCGCAGCGGCGTGCGCCGCCTGCAGGTCAGGGTCCGACTTGTACAGCGCGTACCTGGCCCGGTACTGATCGAGCGTGGTGATCTCCGGCCCGTCGTGGGTTCGGACCACCGGGCCGCCCACCGGGCGAGCGCTGTACTCGTAGATGTAGTCGCCGAGCCACAGCACGAGGTCTGGCTGCTGCTGAGCGATGTCTCGGTGCGCCGCGTAAAATCCGGTCTCGTAGTGCTGGCACGACGCCGCGGCGAGGCGCAGCGACGTGGGCGACGGTCCGGCGATCACGGTCCGCCCCACCGGGCTGGTGACCCCGCCGGCGATGAACCGGTAGTACCACGTGCCCGGCGCGAGCGTGGCCACGGCATGCACGGTGTGGGCATGGTCTGGTGTGGCGGTTGCTCCACCGCTGGTGGCGACAGTGGTGAAGTCGGGCGACGCGGCAACCTCCCAGCTGACCTCGACCGGCTGGCCCGCATCCGGCGGGAACAGCCTGGTCCACAGCACCACGCTGGTGGCATCCGGGTCACCACTGGCAACACCGGCGCGGAACAACGCGGTTCCGTCCTGGCCGGCGGAGACGGGGACGGGGTGGCGTGGCCGGTGGGGGCGGGCGCCGACGGCGACGACCGCCGCGCCGGCGAGGAACTGACGGCGGGAGAGGACCACGGCGAGAGTCTGGCATGGGCCGCAATGGCCGGGTTCTCGGGGCGGCGGCGTGGCAGGATGACTTCCCGTGGCGCTGATCTCGTTGTTGCACGGGCCGAACCTGAACCTGCTGGGTCAGCGTGAGCCAGCGGTCTACGGCACCGCGACGCTGGACGACTACGTCGCCGCTGTCAGCCAGGCGGCAGCAGTGCATGGGCACACGGTGCAGGCGTTCCAGACCAACCACGAGGGTGAGCTGGTCGACGCCATCCACGCCGCCCGCGGCGTGGCCCAGGCGATCATCATCAACCCGGGCGCCTTCACCCACTACGCCTGGTCGCTGCACGACGCCCTCGCCGCCTTCGAGGGCGTGATCGTCGAGGTGCACATCTCCAACCCGGCTGCACGCGAATCCTGGCGTCACACCAGCGTCGTGGCGCCGGTGGCCACCGGGTCGATCATCGGACTCGGACTGCACGGCTACGTGCTGGCGGTGGAGGCCATTGCCCGGCGGTTGGCGGCGTGAGCACCCAGGCGGACCGCGCCGCCGCAGTCCGGGCACGCCTGGCCGGCGCCGGCGCGGAGGCGCTGCTGGTCAGCAGCCTCACCAACATCCGCTGGTTGACCGGGTTCACCGGCTCCAACGGATGGGTGGTGGTGGGCCCCGACGACCTGGTGCTGGTCACCGACGGTCGCTACGGCGACCAGGCCGAGGCTCAACTCGCCACTGCCGGTACACCCGGGCGGGTGCGTGTGGCGCCGAACGGGCCGGCGCTCATCGCCGCCGTCGCCGCGGAGAGCAGCGGGTTCGGCGCGCTCGGCTTCGAGGCCCACGACGTCACCGTCCACCAGCACACCCAGCTGCAGTCCGCCGGACTCCCACGTCTGGTCCCCACCGTTGGACTCGTCGAGGCGGGTCGGCGGCGAAAGGACGCGGCGGAGATCGCCGCCATCGCCAGGGCCTGCGCCATCGCCGACCAGGCGCTGGCCGAGGTGCTGGCCGATCTGCCGGGCGGGTTGACCGAGGCCGACGTCCGCAACCGCCTCGACGCCCGGATGCGTGAGCTCGGCGCCAGCGGGCCCAGCTACGACACGATCGTCGCCGCCGGGCCGGTGAACGGGGCCCTCCCGCACCACCGGCCGACCAGCACGCCCCTGACCGCCGGCGATCTGGTGGTCATCGACGTGGGCGCGCTGGTCGACGGCTACCACAGCGACATGACCAGGACGTTCTGCGTCGGTCCGCCCACAGCCGATCAGCTCGACAAGTACGACCTGGTGCTGCGAGCCCAGCTCGCCGGGCTGGCCGCGGTGCGCCCGGGCACGACCGGTCGGGATGTCGACGCCGCCTGCCGTTCGATCATCTCCGACGCCGGGCTCGGGGAATGGTTCAGCCACGGCACGGGCCACGGCGTGGGCCTGCTGATCCACGAGGACCCGTACAACACCGCTGCCAGTACCGACGTCTTGGCCGACGGCGACGTAGTGACGGTCGAGCCTGGGGTCTATCGTGGAGGGTTCGGAGGCATCCGCGTCGAGGATCTGGTGGTCGTCACCAGCGACGGGTGCCGAGTACTCACGTCATCCCCCAAGGACTCATTGTGCCCGCTATCACCACCAACGACCTGAAGAACGGCATCACGCTGGAACTGGACAACGCCCTGTTCCAAGTCGTCGAGTTCCAGCACGTCAAGCCCGGCAAGGGTGGCGCCTTCGTGCGCACCAAGCTGCGCAACCTGCGCACCGGCAACGTGTTCGACCGCACGTTCAACGCCGGCGTGCGCGTCGAGCAAGCGATGCTCGAGAAGAAGGACATGCAGTTCCTGTACCGCGACGGTGACGACTACGTGTTCATGGACATGGACAGCTACGACCAGACCAACGTGCCGCCCGTGGCCCTCGGTGAGGCCGCGGACTTCATGGTCGAGAACTCCACGGCGATCATCGCCTTCTACAACGGCGACATCGTCAGCGTGGAGATCCCGGCGTCGGTGGAGCTGACGGTGACCGACACCGAGCCCGGCATCCAGGGTGACCGGGTCAGCGGGGCGCGCAAGCCGGCGACGCTGGAGACCGGTCTGGTCGTCCAGGTGCCGCTGTTCATCAACACCGGCGACCGGGTGAAGGTGGACACCCGCTCCGGCGACTACATCACCCGGGTCTGATCGTGGCTTCCCGGCGGCACCCGTTGCTGGCCGACGACGAACGCACCGACGCCCGCGAGCGGGCGATGATGCTGCTGTACGAAGCGGACAACCGGCGGATCCCGGTGGCCGACGTCGTCGCCGCCCAGGCCATGCCGATCGACTCGTTGACCACGTTGCTGGTCGACGGTGTCGTCGGCCACGCCGAGCGCATCGACCGGGAGATCGCCGCCTACGCCAAGGGTTGGACGCTGCAGCGTATGCCGGCCATCGACCGCACGGTTCTGCGCATCGGGGCCTTCGAACTGCTCGGCCGGCCCGACGTGCCCGTGGCGGTGGTCCTCGACGAGGCTGTGGAGCTGGTCAAGACCTACAGCACCGACGACTCCGGGCGTTTCGTCAACGGCGTGTTGGCGGCCCTGGTGCCGGTGCTGCGCACGGCCTGAGATGACGGGCGCAGCGGACTCCGGCGACGCCGTCGCTGTGGCCCGCCCGCAGCGCCTCCGTGAGCGCTTGCGGAGCACGACGGCCCGCCTGGGCCGCGCCGGGTGGGCCGTGGTTACGCCGTGGCGGGCGTTGTTCGCAGCCATGGTGCTGATCTGGACGTGGTACTTCACCTGGCTCACCTTGCGCATCCACCACGGCCTGGGCACGTCCAGCTACGACCTGGGGCTCTACGACCAGGGGGTCTGGCTGCTCTCCAGGCTGAAGGCGCCCTTCGTGACCCTGATGGGCCGCAACCTGATGGGCGACCACACGTCGTTCATCCTGGTGTTCCTGGCGCCGCTGTACCGGATCTGGCCATCCGTGGGCGTCCTGCTCGGCGCCCAGAGCCTGCTCGTCGCCCTCGGCTCGCTACCCGTGTTCCTGCTGGCCAGGGAGCGGTTCAAGCGCGAGTCGGTGGCCCTTGCGCTCGCTGCCGTCTACCTGCTGCACCCCGCCGTGGGGTGGACCAACCGCGAAGGCTTCCACCCGGACTCGTTCCTCGGGTTCTTCGTGGGGATGGCCATCTACGGCGCCTTGCAGCGCAAGTGGCGGGTCTACGCCGTCTTCGTCGTGCTGGCCCTGCTGGTCAAAGAGGACGTGTCCCTCGTGCTGGTGCCCCTCGGCCTGTGGGTCACCCTGAAACGTGACCGGCGCATCGGCCTGGCGACGGTGGTCGGCTCGGTTGGGTACATGTTCGTCGCCATGTTCGTCGTCATGCGCGGTCTCATCGGCGTCCCCACGCGCAACGGCTGGCGGATCCCCTTCGGCGGCCCGACGGGGTTGGTGAAGGAGTCGATCAGCCGGCCGGGCAACGTGTTCGAGTACCTGCGCGGTGAGCGCCGCCCGTTCTACCTGTGGCAGATGGCCTTCCCCGTGGCGTGGGTGTTCGCCAGGGCGCCGAGCGTTGCCCTGATCAGCGGTGCGGTGCTGCTCAGCAACATGGTCAGCACCTTCTGGTACCAGTACCACATCGAGTACCACTACTCGATGGTCGCCGTGCCGGCCCTGGTCCTCGGGTCGGTGTACGCCCTGACGTGGGTCACCCGCCGGGTCCGCCACTGGTGCGTCGTGGCCATGTTCCTGGCGAGCTTCTGGGGGTCGCTGATGTGGGGCGCCGTGCCGCTCGGCGAGGCCCTGTGCGCGCCGGTGCGCGCCGTCGGCGCCGAGTGCGCGCCACTCGGTCGCCGGCAGTCGGGCTACTGGGCCCCGTCGTACGCGCCGGCGGTGGCGGCGCGCCAGATCATCTCCCAGATCCCCGGGGATGCGATCGTCTCGGCGTTCCACGCGCTGGACCCGCACCTGTCCCACCGGGTGCACATCTACCAGTTCCCCAACCCGTTCCGAGTGGTGCTCTACGGCGTGGACACCACGCTGGAGGAGGCTCGCGCCCGGCTGCCGATCGCCGATCAGGTGGACTACGTCGTCCTGCCGACGAAGAAGGACGCCGGGGTCGTCGCCGATTGGGACCGGGAGAAGTCCCGCTTCACCCTGGCCGCGGCGAACGAGTACTGGGAGCTGTACCGGCGGATCGGCCTGTTGCCCTGACGGCTACGCCGGGCGGCGGGCGATGGCCACCAGGTTCTTGCCGAACGGTGGGCGGGGCACGATGCGCTGGGCGGCGCGGCTCAGCGGGACGATGACCTTGTCGTAGATGGCCGAGGAGCCAGCATCCAGCGTGGGCACGTCGAGCAGCCGGTACATGACGAAGTAGGGGAGCGCGCCGGCGATGTCGAGGTAGCGCATTCGCTCGACCTCCAGCCCGGCCTCGGTGATCGCCTCGGTCAGCAGACGACGGTCGTAGCGGCGGTAGTGGCCGGACTTGTAGTCGAGGCTGCCGTACAGCGCGGCCAGTGCCGGGACGAACAGCCCGATGGTCCCACCAGGTCTGACGAGTTCGGCCGCCGTGCGCAGTTCGGCGACGTCGTCGTCGATGTGCTCGAGCACGCTGACGTACACCAGGGAGTCGAACGAGGCCGGGCCTTCGGCGGCGAGCAACTCCTGCGAGGTCATCTTGCGGGCCTCGATGTTGGGGTGCCCGGCGATGCGCTCGGCGAGGTGGGGGAAGACGTTGTCGGCGGGCTCGACGGCGACGACGTGACGGTCAGGGGTTGCCAGCTTCAGGGTGACGGAACCGACGCCTGCGCCGATCTCGGCGACCCGGGCGCCGAGGTGTGGGTCCAGCTCGTCGGCGATCCAGGTCAGGAAGCGGTCGGCGTCGGCCAGGGCGGTCATCTCCTCGATGGCCCCGAACACGGACTCGCCGGTGACGGCCTGGGCGCGCAGGCGCGGATTGCGCTGGGCCCACACGGCCTGGTTCTTGCGCATCTCCTTGCGCACGCTGCGCACGGTGGTGCGGATGTCGGTGAGGCTGCCGAGGAACTGCGGGAGATCGTGCTGGTCGAGCTGGGTCATCGGGAGGAACCGCGGCCGGAACACGATGGGCACCTCGTCCACGGCGAACCCGTGGGCCTGGACGACGGCCACCATCGCGCTGAAGAACCCGTAGGTCTCGGTGGGCAGCTGCTCGTCGATCAGGAGGCGGGCGACGTCTGGCCGGTAGACACGAAACGATGTCGTCGAGTCGCTGACGCCGCGAGCGCCCGTGACCGCCTTCACCACGGTGTTCCCGCTGCGGCTGACCGCTCGGCGCAGCAGGTTGGCGCCCGGGGCGGACCCACCGCGTGTCCAGCGTGAGCCGATCGTCAGCCCGCTGCCCCGGGCGAGGTGGCTGCGCACCAGGTCGGGGATCTGCCGGGCGTCGTGCTGGCCGTCGGCGTCGAGGGTGACGATCACGTCGACCCCGTCCTTCAGCGCGTCCTGGAACCCGGCCATCAGCCCCTGGGCAAACCCGCTCGGGGCGTCGCGGTTGATGGTCAGCGGCAGGCCGAGCCGGTTGGCGACGAGGTGTGTGGCCGGGGGGTCGGCGAGCTCGCCGAGCAGTTGCGCGTCGACCAGGATGTCGCTGGGTTCCAGCGCCCGGCGAGCCTCGTCGAGCTCGGCGAGCACCGGCGCCACGGCCGCGAAGTGCGCCTGGGAGGCGAGAAGCACTCGAACGAGCATGGGCGCACGCTATCGTCCATTGGCGGCCGGATTCCGGCAGCCGATCCACGCACAACGACCGTGAAATGGGTCCCGTGAGGCCCATACGGACAGGAGCACCACGAATGCAGACCGCCCACGCCCCGGGCCGAACGCATGACTATGCGATAGTATGCATACTCATGCAGGCCAGCGCAATGTCGGGGGGTGCGCATGGTTGCCGCCGTTCGTGACGGCCAGTTGGTGCTCGCCGACGGCGCCGTGTTCGATGGCGAACTGTTCGGCGCCCAGCTACCGGCCGGCGGGGTCGTCTCCGGGGAGGTCGTGTTCAACACCGTGCTGTCCGGCTACCAGGAGGTCGTGACCGACCCGTCCTATGCCGGGCAGATCATCACCTTCACCACCCCGCACATCGGCAACTACGGCGTCAACACCGTGGACTTCGAATCCCGCCGGCCGTTCTGCCGCGGCCTGATCGTGCGCCAGCCGGCGCGCCGGCACAGCAACTACCGGGCCGAGGCGTCCCTCGAGTCGATGCTCACGGCCTCGGGGATCACTGCCCTCGGCGGCATCGACACCCGCCGGCTGACTCGCCTGCTGCGTGACACCGGTTCGATGAACGGCGCCTACGGCACCGCCGACACCGCCACCCTGCTGGCCGCCGCCCGAGCCGAGCCCGGCACCGACGGTCTGGATCTGGTGGCCACGGTGACCACCGCGGCCCCGTACACCGTCGGACGGGGTGAGCGGGTGGTCGTCGCCTACGACTTCGGGTTGAAGCAGTCGATCCTGCGTGACCTGGCGGGCCTGGGCACCGTCCACGTGGTCCCTGCCTCCACCACGGCCGAAGAGGTCCTGGCGCTGGCCCCGGCGGGGGTGTTCCTGTCCAACGGTCCGGGCGACCCGGCCGAGGTGGCAGGCGCGGTCGATGCCATCGCCGGCCTGCTCGGTCGCGTCCCCGTGTTCGGGATCTGCCTCGGCCACCAACTGCTCAGCCGGGCCCTGGGTGGTGAGACGTTCAAGCTCCCCTTCGGTCATCACGGTGGCAACCATCCGGTGCGCCACGAACCGAGCGGGCACATCGAGATCACCAGTCAGAACCACAACTTCTGTGTCGAGCCCGAGTCCCTCGGCGACCAGGTGGAGATCACCCACGTGAACCTCAACGACCGCACCCTGGAGGGGATGCGGGTCAAGGCCGTGCCTGCGTTCAGCGTGCAGTACCACCCGGAGGCTGGTCCTGGCCCGCACGACAGCAAGTACCTGTTCGCCATGTTCAGCGCGATGATGAGCGACCCGCAGGCCTGGCAGGAGGGCCGCCCAATCGCCGTCGCTCTCGGCGGATCGCTCGCCGGGTACGAGGCCGAGGTCCTGATCACCCCCGATGCGGCGGTGGTGTGATGCCCCGCCGTGACGACATCCACTCGATCCTGATCATCGGTAGCGGCCCGATCGTAATCGGCCAGGCCTGCGAGTTCGACTACTCGGGCACCCAGGCCTGCCGAGTGCTGCGCGAGGAGGGCTACCGGGTGATCCTGGCCAACAGCAATCCGGCCACGATCATGACCGACCCGGACTTCGCCGACGCCACCTACGTGGAGCCGATCACCTGGGAGGTCGTGGCGGCGATCATCGAGCGTGAGCGGCCCGACGCGGTGCTGCCCACCCTGGGCGGCCAGACCGGGCTGAACACCGCCATGGCCCTGTACGAGCGCGGCCTGATTGGCGTGCCTGGCACGCCGGAGATGATCGGCGCCAACGCCACGGCCATCGCCACCGCCGAGGACCGCGAGCAGTTCAAGCAGGCGATGATCGAGATCGGCCTGAACGTTCCCGCCAGCGCCACGGCCCACACGCTCGACGAGGCGATGGCCGCGGTGGAGGGCCTCGGTCTGCCGGTGATCATCCGCCCGGCCTACATCCTCGGCGGGCGGGGCACGGGCATCGCCGCCACCATGGAGGAGTTCCGCACGGTCGCGGCCAACGGCCTCGCTGCCAGCCCGATCAGTGAGATCCTCATCGAGCGCAGCATCGCCGGGTGGAAGGAGTACGAGCTGGAGGTGATGCGCGACCGGGCCGACAACTGCGTCATCATCTGCTCGATCGAGAACGTCGACCCGATGGGCGTGCACACCGGTGACTCGATCACCGTTGCCCCGGCCCAGACGCTCTCCGACGTCGAGTACCAGCGGATGCGCGACGCAGCCTTTGCCTGCATCCGCCGCGTCGGGGTGGAGACCGGCGGCAGCAACGTGCAGTTCGCGGTCAACCCGGCCACGGGTGAGCAGGTCGTCATCGAGATGAACCCGCGGGTGTCGCGCAGCTCGGCGCTGGCCTCCAAGGCGACGGGCTTCCCCATCGCCAAGATCGCCGCCAAGTTGGCCGTGGGCTACACGTTGGACGAGATCCCCAACGACATCACCAAGCTGACCCCGGCGAGCTTCGAACCGAGCATCGACTACGTGGTCACCAAGGTGCCACGTTGGGCGTTCGAGAAGTTCCCCGGGACCAGCGGCATCCTCGGTACGCAGATGCAGAGCGTGGGCGAGGTGATGGCCATTGGTCGCACCTTCACCGAGAGCCTGCAGAAGGCCTTCCGCTCGCTGGAGCAGGGCCGGCTCGGCCTGGGCTGCGATCCAGCCGAGGCGGAGATGGCGGCGCGCACCGATGCCGAGGTGCTGGCCGCCTGCGGTGTGGCCACCCCCGACCGGCTGTTCTTCGTCAACGAGGCGCTGCGCCGCGGCCTGGGCGTCGACGCGGTCCACGGCGTGTCCCGGATCGATCCGTGGTTCCTCGACCAGATCCTGTCGCTCAGCGACGAGCGATCTGCGGTGGCCGGACTGTCGGCCGGCGAGCTGACCTCCCGGCAGTGGCGGCGGGTGAAACAGCACGGCTTCTCCGACGCCCAACTCGCCCACCTGTGGGGAACCCCCGAGCACGACGTGCGCCGGGCACGCGAAGCCGCCGGAGTGCGCCCGACCTTCAAGACCGTCGACACGTCCGCGGCCGAGTTCGCCGCCCAGACGCCGTACCACTACAGCGCCTGGGAGGACGACAGCGAGGTGCGCGCCAGCGACCGGCCACGCGTCGTCATCCTCGGCAGCGGGCCGAACCGCATCGGCCAGGGCATCGAGTTCGACTACTGCTGCGTCCATGCCAGCTTCGCCCTGCGTGAGGCCGGCTACGAGACGGTGATGGTCAACTGCAACCCAGAGACCGTCAGCACCGACTACGACACCAGCGACCGGCTGTACTTCGAGCCGCTGACGCGTGAGGACGTGCTGAACGTGATCGACGCCGAGACGGCTGCCGCCGGTGGAGTCCCGCCGAGGGTGATCGTCGCCCTTGGCGGTCAGACGCCGTTGAAGCTCAGCGGGCAGATCCCGGCCGAGCTGGTGGCCGGGACCTCTGCCGAGGCCATCGACCTGGCCGAAGATCGGGAGAAGTGGAACCAGCTGTGCGACGACCTGCACATCGCCCAGCCGCCAGGCGGTACCGCCTCGACCCTGGCCCAGGCCGAGCGGATCGTCGACTCCATCGGGTTCCCGGTGCTCGTCCGGCCAAGCTACGTGCTGGGCGGTCGGGCTATGCAGATCGTCCACGACCGTGACCACCTGTCCAGGGCGATGGCCGAACTCGCCGGCTTTGGAACCCTCGGCCGCGAAGGCGGTCTGTCGGCCGAACGACCGGTGCTGATCGACCGGTTCCTCGAAGACGCCACCGAGGTGGACGTCGACGCCATCCGTGACCACACCGGCGAGGTGCTCATCGGCGGGGTGATGGAGCACGTGGAGGAGGCCGGCGTGCACAGCGGGGACTCGGCCTGCGCGATCCCACCGCAGACGCTGCCCAGCTGGGTGGTCGAGGTGATCGAGGCCTACACCCGGGCCATCGCCGGGGCGCTGGACGTGCGCGGCCTGATCAACGTGCAGTACGCCGTTGCCGGCACCACGGTGTACGTCATCGAGGCCAACCCACGTGCCAGCCGGACGGTCCCGTTCGTGGCCAAGGCCACCGGGGTGCCCCTGGCCAAGGTGGCCAGCCGGGTGATGCTGGGCGCCACCCTGGCCCAGTTGCGCACCGAGGGCCTGCTGCGGCCGGTCTCCGACCACGCCTATGTGGCGATCAAGGAAGCGGTCCTGCCGTTCAACCGCTTCCCGGAGGTGGACGCCGCCCTCGGGCCGGAGATGCGCTCCACCGGGGAGGTGATGGGCATCGACGTCAGCTTCGGGCGGGCCTTCTACAAGGCCGCCCTGGCGGCCGGCACGGTGCTGCCCACTACGGGCACGGTGTTCCTGTCGCTCGCCGATCGGGACAAGCCCGCCGGGTTGGTGGTGGCGAACCGGCTGCGAGCGCTCGGCCTGGCGATCACCGCCACGGCGGGTACCGCCCGCTACCTGGCGCGCTTCGGGCTCGACGTCGACCAGGTCGTCGGCAAGGTCAGCGAGGGAGCCGGGGTCACCGCCGTCGACCTGATCGCCGACGGCAAGGTCGATTTCGTGATCAACACCCCTCAGGGGCGCGGTGGGCGGACCGACGGTGAGCAGATCCGCAAGGCGGCCAACACCCATCGGGTCTCCCTGGTCACCACGGTGGACGCCGCCCTGGCGGCGGTCAGTGGCATGTCCGAACAGGCCGGTCAGCCGCTGTCGGTGCGCACCCTGCAAGAGCTGCACGGCCGGTGATGGGCGGGCAGCCGGACCTGACCACGCGGGTCGGTTCCGTCGCCCTGCCCACAGCGGTGATGACGGCTGCCGGCACGGCCGGCCACGCCGACGAACTGGGCGGCTACGTCGACCTGGCCGCCCTCGGCGCGCATGTGGTCAAGTCCCTGCACGCTGACCCGTGGCCCGGCAACCCGGGGCCACGCGTCACCGCCGCGGGTGCCGGCATGCTCAATGCCATCGGGCTGCAGGGACCGGGTGTCCGTGCCTGGTTGTCTGAGGACCTGCCCCGGCTGGCGGGCGTGCGCGTCGTCGCCAGCATCTGGGGCCGGTCGGTCGAGGACTACCGGCGTGCCGCCGACCTGCTGGCGGGCAGCGGCGTGGTCGCCGTCGAGGTCAACCTGTCGTGCCCGAACCTGGAGGGCCGGCGGGGGATCTTCGCCCACGACGCAACGTTGTCGGCAGAGGTGATCGCGGCCACGGCGGGCTGTGGTGTCCCGCGGTGGGCCAAGCTCAGCGCCAACACCGACCGCGTCATCGAGGTCGCCGCGGCCGTTGCCGAGGCCGGGGCCGAGGCGGTCACGCTGGTCAACACCCTGCTCGGGATGGTTATCGATCCCGCCGCGATGCGCCCAGCACTCGCCGCCGGTGGTGGCGGGTACAGCGGCACGCCCATCCACCCGGTGGCGGTGCGGGCCGTCTTCGACGTCCATGCCGCGCTGCCCGCGCTGCCCATCATTGGCGTCGGCGGGGTCTGCGACGGGTGGACCGCGGCAGAGATGATCGCTGCCGGGGCCTGCGCCGTGCAGGTGGGCACCGCCAGTTTCGCCGACCCGCGTGCCGTCCAGCGCGTCACCGCCGGGCTGCGCCGGTGGATGCGCCGTGCCGGCGTGAGTAGTGTCGATGCGCTGCGTGGTGTGGCCCATGACCAGGAACAATGACGCCGATCCGGGGGACGGCGAGGCTAGGGTCAGGGCATGGCAACACCCCCGCAACTCTCCCCCGAACAGCGCGCCGCAGCCCTTGCCAAGGCCGCCGAGGCCCGCGCTGCCCGCGCCGACCTGAAGAACCGGCTGAAGCTCGGGTCCATCTCGCTGGCCGAAGCGCTGCGCTCCAACGACTCCACGGTCGGCAAGCTGAAGGTCGTGTCCCTCCTGGAGTCCCTCCCCGGCGTTGGCAAGGTCAAGGCCCGCAAGCTGATGGACGAGATCGGCATCGCCGACAACCGGCGGGTGCAGGGGCTGGGCCAGCAACAGAAGCAGGCCCTGCTCGAACAACTTGGCTGACCTGCCTGCACCAATGATCATCGTCGTCTCCGGTCCGGGAGGAGTCGGCAAGGGAACCATCGTCGGCGAGGTCTGCCAGCGAGACCCCGATCTCGCCTTGAGCCGCTCCTGGACCACCCGCCAGCGGCGTCCGCACGAACCGGCGGATGCCTACGTCTTCGTGTCCCGTGAGCAGTTCGAGGCCCGGATCGCCGCCGGCGGGTTCCTGGAATGGACGTCGTTCCTCGACAACTACTACGGGACGCCCACCCCCGATCTGGCCGACCGTGACGTCGTGCTGGAGATCGAGGTGGACGGCGCCCAGCAGGTGAAGCGGGCCCACCCGGAGGCGATTCTGATCTTCGTGCTCCCGCCGTCACGGGCAGAGCAGGAACGACGCCTGCGCGGCAGGGGCGACAGTGACGAGCACGTGGGCAAGCGCCTGCAAAAAGCCATCGACGAGGAGCCCGTCGGGCTGGCGATCGCCGACCACGTCGTGGTCAACGACCGTCTGGAGCGCACCGTCGACGAGATGCTGGCCATCATCGAGAGCCACCGGGCCAGGCCGGTCTCCCGGTAGACTGCGACGTCCGTTTCAGGAGGATCCCTATGCCCCGCGCCCACGACACGATGATGAACCCGCCGATCGAGGAGTTGCTCGATCGCGTCGATTCGAAGTTCGCGCTGGTCACCCTGGCCGCCCGCCGGGCCCGCCAGATCAACTCGTACTTCAACCAGCTGGGTGACGGGCTCGGCCACATGGTTCCCCCGCAGGTGTCGTCGGTGGCCCGCAAGCCGCTCAGCATCGGCTTCGAGGAGATCGCCGCCGACAAGATCGAGCGCGTCGAGCTGCCCCGATCCCGTGGACGAAGCCGCCGATGGCGAGCCCGACGCTGACGCCGAGGTCCTGGCCGGGGCCGGCGAGCCTGCCGGCGCCTGAGCCGGCCGCGGACACAGCAGGCGGTCGTCGGTGCTCGCCGGGAAGCGCATCGTCCTCGGTGTGACCGGGGGCATCGCCGCGTACAAGGCGGTCGAGGTCTGCCGCCGGTTGGTCGACGCCGGTGCCCATGTGGTGCCGGTGATGACCAAGGGCGCCGAGCACTTCATCGGTGAGACCACGCTGTCGGCGCTGGCCAGTGAGCCGGTGCAGCGCAGCCTGTGGGACGAGTCGTCGCCGATCCCGCACACCGCGCTCGGCCAGGGCGCCGACCTCGTGCTCGTCGCGCCCGCCACTGCCCGGCTGATCGGGGCCTACGCCGCCGGGCTGAGCACCGACCTGCTCACCAACACCTTGCTCGCCACACGCGCGCCCCGGTGGTGATCTGCCCGGCGATGCACACCGAGATGTGGGAGCACCCGGCCGTGCAGGACAACGTGGCCACCCTTCGCCGCCGTGGCGTGCACATCGTCGAACCGGAGGACGGACGACTGGCGGGTGGCGACGTCGGCCGGGGCCGGCTGGCGTCTCCCGAACGCATCGTCCAGATGGTGGAGGTCGTCCTCGGCGGGGGGACGATGAGCGGTCTGCCGCGTGGTGGTGTCCGCAGGTGGCACCCGTGAGCCGATCGATGCCGTCCGGGTCATCGCCAACCGCAGCAGCGGCAAGCAGGGGTACGCCATCGCCGGGGAGGCCGCGGCGCGCGGCGCCCAGGTCACCCTGGTGACCACGGTGGAGCTGGCCACCCCGGCCGGTGTGACCGCCCAGCGGGTGGAGACTGCGGCGCAGATGGACGCGGCCATGCGCCGGCTGGCGCCCCAGGCGGACGTGGTGGTCATGGCCGCGGCGGTAGCCGATTTCCGTCCCGCGACGGTCGCTGGCGGCAAGCTCAAGAAGCGAGACGGTGCGCCCGACATCGTCCTCGAGCCCACGGCCGACATCCTCGCCGGGCTCGGGGCAGCCAAGCCGGCCGGGCAGACGCTGGTCGGTTTCGCCGCCGAGACCGCTGATCTGCTGGCCAACGCCGAGGCCAAGCTGACCCGCAAGAACCTCGACCTGATCGTTGCCAACGATGTCAGCCAGCCCGGTGTCGGGTTCCAGCACGAGACCAACGCCGTGACGCTTGTCCGGCGCGGCGGATTCATCACTACAGTCGATCTGGCCGACAAGCGGGCCATCGCCTCCGCCGTGCTCGACGCTGTCGCCGAACTTCGATCGTCCCCCACCGCTGGCTGAGCCAGCAGAACTCATCCAGCTACGCAAGGAGCGTTTGTGAGCAGCTTCACCTTCACGTCCGAGAGTGTGACCGAGGGTCACCCGGACAAGATGGCCGACCAGGTCAGCGACGCCGTGCTGGACGCCATCCTGACCGCCGACGCCCATGGCCGTGTGGCCTGCGAGACACTGCTCACCACCGGCCTGTGCGTCATCGCCGGTGAGATCTCCACCGAGGCCTATGTGGACATCCCCAAGCTGGCCCGGGAGGTCATCAACGGGATCGGCTACGACAACGCCGCGTACGGGTTCGACGGCAACACCTGCGGGGTGATCGTCAGCATCGACGAGCAGAGCCCGGACATCGCCCAGGGTGTGGACAAGAGCGAGGAGGTCCGCAGAACCGGGTCGGCCGAGGATCAACTCGACCTGCAGGGCGCCGGTGACCAGGGGATGATGTTCGGCTATGCCTGCAACGACACGCCCGATCTGATGCCGGCGCCGATCTGGCTGGCCCACCGGATGAGCGAGAAGCTGGCCGAGGTTCGCAAGAGCGGCGCCCTGCCGTACCTGCGTCCCGACGGCAAGACCCAGGTGACCTTCGAGTACGAGGACGGCAAGCCGGTGCGCCTGTCGCACGTGCTGATCAGCACCCAGCACCAAGACGGCATCGACCGGGACTCGGTGATCCGTCCTGACCTGGTGGAGCAGGTCATCCGCCCGGTGATCCCCGCCCAGTTCGCCGACGACGACTACCAGGTCTTCGTCAACCCCACCGGGAAGTTCGTCATCGGTGGACCCCACGGGGACACCGGGCTGACCGGACGCAAGATCATCGTCGACACCTACGGCGGGATGGGTCGCCACGGTGGCGGGGCCTTCAGCGGCAAGGACCCCTCGAAGGTCGACCGTTCGGCCGCGTACGCGGCGCGCTGGGTGGCCAAGCACGTGGTGGCGTCCGGCGTGGCGGCGCGCTGCGAGGTCCAGGTGGCCTACGCCATCGGCATGGCCCACCCGGTCAGCATCCTCGTCGACACCTTCGGCACCAGCGAGATCGATCCGCAGCACATCGTCAAGGCCGTGCGCGACGTGTTCGACCTGCGCCCGGCCGCCATCGTCCGTGACCTCGATCTCAAGCGGCCGATCTACCGCAAGACGGCGGCCTACGGTCACTTCGGGCGCGGCCTCGACGAGTTCACCTGGGAGCACGCCTCCCGCCTCGACGATTTCATGAGTGCTGTCGGCGCCTAGCCCGTGGACGTGACGCTCGGGCTGCCCGGCGTCGCCAGGGTCCTGCCCGACGTGACCGGACTCGACAAGTCCTTCGACTACGCCGTTCCCCTGTCCATCGGTGCCCGGCTGCAGCTGGGCGACGTGGTCCGCGTCGACCTGCACGGCAGGCGGGTGCGCGGCTGGGTGGTGGAGCTCGACCCCGCCGACGCCGACCCGCAGCGCGACCTCCTGCCCATCGTCAAGTGGTCGAGCCGTGGCCCTGACCGGTCGCTGATCGAGCTGGCCGGGTGGGCGTCCATCCGCTGGGCGGCGGGGCGGCTGCGCCCGTTCCTGGTGACGGCGACGCCGCCAACCAATGTGGCGGCTGATCTGGGTGACGGGACGACCGCAGCGATGATGGCTACGCCGGACGGATCTGCGGGTGGGCAGCGGCCTGACGTGATCAGGTTGGGTCCCACGGTGGACCCGCTGCCGCTGGTGCTCGAGCGGGTTCGCGGCCGCCGTGCCCTGGTGATCCACCCGTCCGTCGGGGGCGCGATGGCTCTCGCCAACCGGCTGGGCAGGGCGGACCTGCGGGTTGCGCTGTGGCCCGATCAGTGGGCCGCCGGCGCAGGTGGTGTCGACGTCGTGGTGGGGACCCGGGCCGCGGCGTGGGCCCGGCTGCCCCGGCTGGAGGCCGTGGTACTGCTCGACGAGCACGACGAAGCGCTGCAGGAGGAACGCGCCCCGACCTGGCACGCCCGCGACGTGGTCGTCGAGCGAGCCCGACGGGCCGGGGCCGCGTGCACGCTGGTCTCGCCGTGCCCGACGGCCGCCGCAGCGGCGTACGGCCCCGTCGTTGCCGCCGCGCCGGTGGGGGACGAACGGGACGCCTGGCCGGTGGTCGAGGTCCTCGACCGATCCGCCGAGGCGCCGTGGAAGCGCTCGCTGGTGACCAGCCGGCTGGTCGAGGAGCTCCGTGATGTGACCCGCCGGGTCGTGTGCATCACCAACACCCCTGGCCGCGCCCGGCGCCTGGCCTGCCGGTCGTGCCGGTCCCTGCTGCGTTGCGCGAACTGCGCCGCGGCGGTGAGTCAGGCCGACGACGGTCGGTTGGTGTGCGCCCGGTGTGACGCGGTGCGCCCGCCGGTGTGCCAGGTCTGCGGGAGCGCCGCGCTGGCCAACGTGCGTCCCGGCGTGACCCGGCTGCGCGAGGAGCTGGAAGCAGCCGCCAACCGCCCGGTGCAGGCGGTGAGCGCTGCGTCCGACGAACCGCTCACTGCCGACGTGTTCGTCGGCACGGAGGCCGCCTTGCACCGGGTGGGCCGGGTGGACACCGTCGCCTTCGTGGACTTCGATGCCGAACAGCTGGCGCCAAGGTACCGCGCCGAGGAGCAGGCAGTAGCCCTGCTGATCCACGCGGCGCGCATGGTGGGCGGTCGACGCGGGCCGGGGAGGATCCTGATCCAGACCCATCTCGGCGATCACGAGGTGATCCGCGCCGTGCAACATGTGGACCTGGCGAGGTTCGGTGACCAGCAGCTGGAGCGCCGGCGCGTGCTCGGACTCCCGCCCTTCGGTGCCCTGTCCACCCTCAGCGGTCCCGGTCACGAGGCCTTCGCTGCCGTCCTCGCCGAGCGCCTCGGCGTCACCGTCGCCCCTGGAGCCGACGTGACGATGGTGCGGGCCGCCGACTGGATGACCCTCGGTCAGGCCATCGTCGACACCCCTCGCCCGCCGAAGTCACGCATCCGGGTCGAGGTCGACCCGCCGCGCTAGCCCCGATCGTTGATGAGCGGTGTGCCCGCTGTTGGGCGCGCCGGCGTACGGTTCGCGGCGTGATTGAACGTGACCCGGAATCCTGGACACGGGGTTATGCCAGATTCGGTTGTCCGTGGTCGTGGCGCCATTGGTCAGCGTACTCGGCTGGGGTGAGGTGGCCGAGGCCGGTCTGGTGGCGTTGCCGGTTGTAGAACACCTCGATGAACTCGAACAAGTAGGCGTGACACTCGGCGCGGGTCGGGAACCAGATGCTGCCGCGGATCCAGGCGATCTCGACCTTGAGCCTGGCCCAGGCGGTCTCCATCGCGGCGTTGTCGAACGCGTCGCCGGTCGACCCGAACGAGAGCTGCATGTCGGCGTTCCCGGCAGCGAACGCGAAGTCGAGCGACGTGTACTGCGACCCCTTGTCCGAGTGATGGATCACGTCGCCCGGGTGGCCGGTGCGGGCCAACGCCATCGTCAACGCCGACACCACGAGAGCGGCGTCCTGGCGGCCGGCGGTGTCCCAGCCGACGATCCCACGATGGAACAGATCCCGGATCCCAGCGAGATACAGCTTGCCCTCACCGGTCGGGAACTCGGTGATGTCCGCGACCCACCGCTGGTTCGGGGCGACCGCACGGAAGTCGCGGCTCAACAGGTCCGGGACACCACCGGCATCAGGGCGCCCACGCCGCCACTTCTTGCTGGCGTGTGCGCCGACCAGGCCGTTTGCGCGCATCAACCGGGCGACATGGGACCGGGCGACCCGATGCCCGCGGCGTTGCAACTGCCCGAGCATCCGCGGCACCCCATAGGTCTTGCGTGACCGGGCATAGATGTCACGGATCGTCACGAGCAGCGCCTCGTCGGCGATGTCGCGAGCTGACGGCTTGCGGGTCAGCCACGCGTAGAACGACGAGCGTGGGATCTCGGCGAGTTCACACATCCGCTTGACCGGCAGCTCGGTCATGTTGTCCTGGACGAAGCGGAAGCGGATCACCTCATCGTCTCTCGGGCAAAATATGCGGCCGCCCGACGCAGGATCTCGGTGTCGGTCTCCAACTCGATCACCTGCCGACGCAACCGGCGCAACTCGTCACGCTCGGACTCCGTCAACTCGTCCGGATCAGCCGCCCGCTGCGTCGCGTCACGGGCCTGCTTGACCCAGTTCCACAACGTCCCCTCGCTGATCCCCAACGAGCGCGCCACCTCCGCGATCGGGCGCCCCGAGTTCTTCACCAACTCGAGCGCGTCCCGACGGAACATGTCCGGATACTTGCTTGGACGACCCATCAGGGCCTCCTTCCTACACGGTCTCCCGCGTAATCAGGTGTCCAAGAAACCGGGTCACGTTCAGGCTGTGGGGCTCCAGCGGTCGGCCCACTTGATGAGTTTGATGGTGATGATCATGGTGATCGCGAGGGCGAGTTGGGCGAGGCGTTGGTGGATGAACCGGTCGGTGTTGCGACGCATCTGGCCGTAGTTCGACAACCAGCTGTTGGTCCGCTCGACGGGCCAACGCATGCCGAGCGGGACGGCGAGCTTCACCTTGCCCGAGCCGGGCTTGCGGCGCCGGCGGGCGACGATCAGGTCGTCGATGCCGAGGTCGGTGCACAGCTGGCGGGTGACGCTGTTGTCGTAGCCGCGGTCGAGATGGAACGTCTCGATGTCGAGGTGCAGTCCGCGGCCCTCGACCGCGTCGAGGGTGGGTTCTAGGAGTTTGAAGTCGTGCCGGTTGGCGCCGTCGATCTCCCAGCCGATCGGGATCCCGGCGCGATCGGTGGCGATCGACCATTTCCAGCCCTGCTTGCCGCGATCGGTCGGGTTCGGGCCGGTGCCTTCACCACCGAAGGGTGCCTTGTGCTGTGACGCGTCGATCGCGACTTCGGACAGGTCGAAGCCGACGATCCGGTCGTAGCCGGTGAGCGCTTCCTCGACGACGGCGTCGAACACGCCGGCCTCGATCCACTCGTCACGGCGCCGTCGCAGTGTGGTTTCCGAGCCCTTGCCGAGCCGGCCGGCGACATCCCATGAGCAGCCCGTGACGAGTCGGAACAGCAGCGCCTCGAAGCAGTCCCGATCCGGAATCCGTCGACGGTGGCAGCCCAGCGGGTGCTCATCGACGGGTTCCGGCAGCAACGGCTCGACGGCCGCCCAGACAGCGCTGACAACACGCGGATGAAGTGCCAACATGAGCAAAGACCTCCACTCGGTCGTTTGGATTGGATCGCACCCCGCATCTCAGCGGGGCCAACCCAACGACCGGTGGATGGTCAACTCCTCAGAGCCCTATCGGCGCGCGCTCTAAGAGATCCGCGGAGATGCGACCTGGAATGAACCGGCCCTCCACGTTTCAGAGTTGGATCGTGGGTAGTGCGGTCGAACTCGAGTTGCGTCACCGCCGGGACGGCCAGGTCGAGAACCGGATCAAGAACCTCAAAGACTGCGGCCTCGAACGCATGCCCTTCACATCGTTCACCGCCAACGCGGCGTGGATGGAGATGGTCCTGTGCGCCGCCGATCTGCTCGCCTGGGCACAGACCCTGCTGTTCACCGGCGAACTCCGCTTGGCCGAACCGCGCACGTTCCGCTACCGGATCCTGCACATCGCCGGCCGGCTGATCCGCAGCGCCCACCGAGGGTGGCTGCGGATCCCCGAGCACTGGCCATGGGCCAACGACCTGCTCAACGCCTACCGGCGTCTCGCCACCATCACCTGAGCTGCCGCCCAACCCGCCGAACCGGGTACCACACTCGATCCGCACGCCACGACACGTCAACGCGAGCACGTCGCCCCGGCCGAGAACATCACAATCGCCACCGTGACACTCGCCTCCACCCCGAATCAGACACCGACCCACCGACCAATCCGAACAAGCACCGCCAGACGACCTCAAAGCATCGCATGAACGATCGGGGCTAGCCGGAGTCGGGGCGGAGGGTATGCAGGATGCGGTAGCCCGAGGTCGAGGCGGCGCGGGTGGTGGGGTAGTGGTGCTCGCCCAGCCAGCGTTGCAGTGAGTCGGCGCCGAGGTGCTTATGCACCACCATCCAGGCTTCGCCGCCCGGAGCCAGCCGCCCGAACCAGACGGTCAGCATCTGATGCAGGGCCGGTTTGCCGATGCGAATCGGTGGGTTGGACCACAGCGTGTCCACGGTGAGCTCGTCGGGCACGTCATCGGGTGTGCTGACGCGAACGTTCGTCACCCCGTTGGCCGCGGCGTTGGCGGCGCACAGATCCAGCGCCCGCCGGTTGACATCCACCGCCCACACGGTGGCCTGCGGGGCGCGCTTGGCCATCGTCACGGCGATCAACCCCGCTCCGCAGCCGAGGTCGACCAGGCATGACCCCGTGGGTGGCGGCACCCGCAGCAGCAGCGCCTTGGTGCCGGGGTCCACCTGGTCGTAGCCGAAGACTCCGCGGTCGGTGGTGATGGTCAGATGGAGGTCGGGCAACCACACCTCCACCGCTCGCGGATCACTGGTGACCTGGGGATCCTGGTCGAAGTAGTGCGAGTCGGCGGGCGCCATGCGCTCTGTAGCCTGGCACGCATGGCTCGTCAGATCCGCACGTACGGCGACCCCGTGCTGAAGAGCAAGGCGGCGCCGATCACGGCGATCGACGGCAAGGTCGCCCGACTGGTCGACACGATGTTCGACTCGCTGCACGCCACCGACAACGGCCTGGCCCTTGCCGCCCCGCAGATCGGGATCCAGAAGCAGATCATCGTGTGGGACATCGACGACGAACCGCAGGCGTTGCTGAACCCCGAGATCGTCGAGTCCGATGGTGAGTGGGTGTACGACGAGGGCTGCCTGAGCATTCCCGGGCTTGTACGTGGAGATGCTCCGCCCGAACCGCGTCCACGTCGCGCGCCTGGACGATGGACGGCGCCGAAGTGGAACTGGAGGCCGACGAGCTGATGGGCCGGATGTTCCAGCACGAGATCGACCATCTCCAGGGCGTGCTGATGTTCGATCGGATGACTCCCGACCAGCGCCGCCAGGCGTTGGCCGAGTACCGCCGCCTGCAGGAGGGCTCGGCGCCGTCACAGACCCGCCGCCTGCCGTTGTCGTGACCGCCGGCAGCTACCGGCGGCTGGCCTATCTCGGCACACCCGCCATGGCCGTGGCGCCCCTGGCGGCGATGCTGGACGCCGGCCTCCCCGTCACCGACGTGGTCACCCGGGCCGACAAGCGCCGCGGCCGGGGAATCGAACTCTCCCCGAGCCCGGTGAAGCAGGCCGCCCAGTCCGCCGGGTTGACGGTCCACCACCGGGTCGACGACCTGCTCGGGTTGGGGATCGATCTCGGCGTCGTGGTCGCCTTCGGTCAGCTGATCAAACCCCACGTGCTGGCGGAGATGGCCGATGGTCAACCTGCACTTCTCGCTGCTGCCACGGTGGCGCGGCGCGGCGCCCGTGGAACGAGCCCTGCTGGCGGGCGACGCCGTCACCGGGGTGTGCCTGATGCGCGTCGACGAGGGCCTCGACACCGGCGCGGTGTACGACCGCGTCGAGGTGCCCATCGGACCCACGACCACGGCCGACGAGCTGCCGCGCCGAACTCGTCCGGCGCGGCGCCGCGATGCTGGTCGACCGCCTCCTCGACGGACCGGCGGGTCTCGGTGACCCAGTGGACCAGCAGGGCGAGCCCACCTACGCGGCGAAGCTCTCCTCGGCCGATCTTCGCCTGGACTGGGCGGCCCCGCCCGCGCAGGTGCACCGGATCGTGCGCCTCGGCGGGGCGTGGACCACGTGGCGCGGCAAGCGCCTGAAGGTCCTGGCCGCCGAGCTCGTCGGGGATCGTCCGGGCGACGTCGTCGACGGCTCCGTCGTGGGTGGGCTGGCTCTGGTCACGGTACAACCCGAGGGCAAGGCGCCGATGGCCTGGACCGACTTCGCCCGCGGCGCCCGACCGCAGCCCGGAGAGCGGCTCGGCGGATGACCACCGCTCGCCGGCTGGCGTGGGAGTGCCTGCAACGGATCGACCACGAGGGCGCCTACGCCAACCTGGTCGTACCGGCACGGCTGGCCGGGTCGGGCCTCAACCACCGCGACCGGGCCTTCGTCACCGACCTGGTGTACGGGTCCACCAGGCTGCGCCGGGCACTCGACGCGTCGATCGATCGCTTCGTGACCCGCGCCCCGGACCCGCCGACGCGCTCGCTGCTGCGCCTCGGCGCCTATCAGGTGATGTTCGCTGGCACGGCGGCGCACGCCGCGGTTGGCGAGACCGTGGCGCTGGCCTCGCCACGCACCCGCGGGTTCGTCAACGCCGTGCTCCGCAGCATCTCTCGTACCCCGATGCAGTGGCCCAACGCCGCCGTGGAACTGAGCTATCCCGACTGGGTCGTCGAGCGGCTGTCGGGTGAGCTCGGCGCCGAACGGGCCATGGCCACCCTGCTGGCGATGAACCGCCCGGCCTCGGCCCAGGCCCGACCGGACGGCTACGTCCAGGATCCCGGGTCGCGGCTGGTGGTCGACGCCGTGGAGGCCCGGCCCGGTGAGCGCATCCTCGACGTCTGTGCCGCGCCGGGTGGCAAGGCCACCGGGATGGCCGCCAGCGGCACGTGGGTGGTCGCCGCCGACCTGCAACCCCAGCGCATCGGCCTGGTTCGCGCCAACGTGGCGACGCTGGCCGCCGACGTCGGCGTCGTCGTGGCCGACGGGCGGCGCCCGCCGTTTCACCCGGGCTCGTTCGACGCCGTGCTGGTGGACAGCGCCGTGCAGTGGTCTCGGCACCCTGGCCCGGCGCGCCGACGCCCGCTGGCGGATCACCCCGAGTGACGTCGACGACCTGGTGGTGCTGCAGCGCGCCCTGCTCGACACGTCAGCCACGCTGGTCCGCCCCGGCGGCCGGTTGATCTACAGCGTGTGCACGTTGCTGAGCGCCGAATCCGTGGACCACCGCGTGCCTGACGGCTTCGAGATCGACGACCGTCCCCCCTCTGGGCCGTGGGAGCCCGTTGAGCACGGCTGGCGCCTCACGCCGGACATCGCCGAGACTGACGGGATGATGCTCGTCAGGATGACACGCCGTGACTGACCCGCTGGCGGCCAAGGTGCTGACCGTCAGCGACGGGGTCGTCGCCGGCACACGTCAGGATCGGGGCGGCCCGGCATTGCAGGAGTGCCTGGAGCGGTCCGGCTTCTCCGTCGTCGAGCGGCGCATCGTGGCCGACGGTGTCGAGACCGTGGCCGATGCGCTCACCGTGATGACGGACGGCTTCGCCGGGCTGGTGGTCACCACCGGGGGTACGGGGTTCGCCCCGCGTGACCTCACTCCGGAGGGCACCGCGGCGGTGATCGAACGCCCGGCGCCCGGCCTGGCCGAAGCGATGCGGCTGGTCAGTCCGCTCGGCCGGCTGTCTCGCGGCATCGCCGGCATCCGCGGTCGGGCGATCATCTGCAACACCCCGGGATCGCCGAGCGGTTGCGTCGAGCAGCTGGAGGCGATCCTCGACGTCCTGCCCCACGCCCTCCGGCTTGTCGCCGAGGCACCCACCAGCCACTAGAAAGCGTGGTGTGACAACCCCGCTGACATATCGGGACGGCGATCCCTTCCCCGGCACCATCGGTTCGACGAAAGCGACGTCGATTCCCGCCTGGCCGGTTGGCCCGCGGGCACCCGCCGGAGCGCCGAACGTCCTGCTCGTCGTGCTCGACGATGTCGGCTTCGCCCAGCTCGGATGCTTCGGCGTCGGACATCGCCACCCCCACCTTCGACCGCCTGGCCGCAGACGGGTTGCGCTACCGCAACTTCCACACCACGGCCATGTGCTCGCCCACCCGGGCGTGCCTGCTGACCGGTCGCAACCACCACACCTGCGGAATGGGCGGCATCACCGACCTGGCGATGGGGTACCCGGGCTACCACGGGCGCATCCCCAAGAGCTGTGGATTCGTGTCCGACGTGCTGCGTCGCGAAGGGTGGGCCACCTACGCCGTGGGCAAATGGCACCTGGCCCCGTCCGACGAGCTCCACGCCGGGGCGTCCAAGGAGCGCTGGCCGCTCGGCCAGGGCTTCGAGCGCTACTACGGATTCATCGGCGCCGAGACCAACCAGTTCTTCCCCGATCTCACCATCGACAACCGCCAGGTCCGCTTCGACCCGCCACCTGGATACCACCTCACCGAGGACCTGGTGGATCAGGCGATCACGATGGTGGACGACCTGCGCGGCGCCGATCCGACCAAGCCGTTCTTCATGTACCTGGCCTTCGGGGCGTGCCACGCCCCGCACCAGGCGCCCCGCGAGTACATCGATCGCTACGCCGGTCATTTCGACGGTGGGTGGGACCGCTGGCGCGAGGCGATCTTCGCCCGCCAACTGGCCAGTGGGGTGATGCCTGCCGGGTCGGCGCTGTCACCGCGGCCCGGCTGGGTGCAGGACTGGGAAACGCTGGACCCGGCCGAGCAACGGCTGTACGCCCGGATGATGGAGGTCTTCGCCGGCTTCCTGACCCACACCGACCACCACCTCGGGCGGCTGGTGGACCACCTCGAACGGCGCGGTGAGCTGGACAACACGATCATCATCGCCCTCAGCGACAACGGGGCCTCGGCAGAAGGCGGCCCGAACGGGACGTTCAACGAGAACATGGTCTTCAACGCTCTGCCACACGACCTGCAGGCCAACCTGTCCAAGATCGACAGCCTCGGCGGCCCGAACACCTACGGGCACTACGCCTGGGGATGGGCGATGGCCGGCAACACCCCGTTCAAGCGCTGGAAGCGGGAGACCCACGAGGGTGGGATCGGCGACCCGCTCATCGTCCGCTGGCCCGGCGCGCCCGACCCCGGCGGCGTGCGCCAGCACTACACCCACGCCGTCGACATCGGCGCAACGGTGCTGGACGCCTGCGGAGTGGCGATGCCCGCCGTGCTCAACGGGGTCGCCCAGGAGCCCCTCGCTGGCCGCTCGATCCGCCCGTCGGTGTTCGACGGCGCCGCGCCCGAGTTCCGCCACACCCAGTACTACGAGCAGTTCGCCTGCCGCGCCGTGTACCACGAGGGCTGGAAGGCGGTGGCGTTCCACCCGATGGGGCTGGTCAGCTACACCGCGGACGAGGATCCCAACACCCCGTTCGATCTGGATCGCTGGGAGCTGTACCACGTGGCGGCCGATCCGTCGGAGTGTGAGGACCTGGCGGCGGCGATGCCGGACAAGCTGCGCGAGATGCAGGACGTGTGGTGGCGCGAGCCGGCCGCTACTCGGCGCTGCCGCTGCAGTCCTCCAGGGCTTTCGCCGAAGGCCGGCCATCGCAGGTCCCCGAGCGTGATCGGTACGTGTTCCGCCCGAACACCGCACCCGTCTCCGAGGAGGTGGCCCCGAACACCAAGCTGCGTCCCCACCGGATCACCGCCCGGGTCACGATCCCTGACGGCGGGGCGCAGGGTGTCCTGCTGGCCCAGGGCGGCCGGTTCGGCGGGTACAGCCTGTTCGTGGTCGACGGCCGGGCGCACTACGCGTCGAACTTCGCCGGGCTGTCCACGACGACGCTGGCCGCGCCGGCGCCGCTGGGCGAGGGTCGTCACGTCGTGACGGTCGAACTCGCCCCGTTGGTCGGGCTGGCGATGCGCGCCGAGCTGCTGGTGGACGATGCCGTCGTGGCCACCGTGGACATCGAGCGCACGGCCCCGTTCCGCTTCGCCATCGCCGGTGAGGGGCTGTGTTGCGGCTACGACGACGGGACCGCGGTGTCCGAGCTGTACCAGTCGCCGTTCCCGTTCACCGGCGCCATCGAGGACGTCGTCATCGACGTGAGCGGTGAGCCGGTCAGCGATGGTGTCGCGGCGCTGAATCATGCCTGGATGACGCAGTAGCCCCGTTAGCCTTCGGGCCGTGCTGAGGCTCGTGCTGCCCAAGGGTTCGCTGGAGAAGGCGACGCTCGAGCTGTTCGAGGCCGCCGACCTTCCGGTGGTGCGCTCCTCGTCGGTCGACTACAAGGCCACGATCGCCGACCCGCGGATCGCCGAGGTGCGCATCCTGCGGCCCGCAGGAGATCCCCACGCTACGTGGCCGAGGGCCTGTTCGACATCGGCATCACCGGCCGTGACTGGGTGGAGGAGACCGACGAGCGACGTGGTCAGCCTGGGGGAGACTGAAGTACTCCAAGGCCACGTCGTTACCCATCCGTGTGGTGGTGGCCGTGGCCGGCGACTCGCCCGTGCGCAGCGCATCGAGGACCTGCCCCAGGGTGTGCGGGTCAGCACCGAGTACCCCGAGCTGACCAGGCGGTTCTTCGCCGACCGAGGGCATCGAGGCTGACATCCGCCTGTCGTACGGCGGCCAGCGAGGCGAAGATCCCCGACATCGCCGACTGCATCGTCGACATCACCGAGACCGGACGGGCGTTGCGCGCCGCCGGGCTGCGGATCATCGACGAGATCCTCACCAGCTACACCGAGGTGGTGGCCAACCGCCAGTCCTTCGACGATCCGGCCAAGCGCCACGCGATGAACCAGCTGATGACCCTGCTGAACGGCACGCTCGACGCCCGTGGCCAGGTGCTGGTGAAGCTCAACGTCGCCAAGGACCAGTTCGCCGCGGTGGTGGCGCTGCTCCCGTCGATGGGCTCGCCCACCGTCAGCGAGCTGTCCGGTGGCGGCTTCGCCGTGGAGAGCGTCGTGGCCAAGGCCCAGATCAACGTGCTGATCCCGGCGCTGCGTGACGCCGGGGCCACCGCGATCCTCGAGCTCCCGATCTCCAAGATCATCCCCTGATGCCCCGCGGTGTCGTCGCCAACTTCGACGCTCTGGTCGGCCTCGGCGTGGTGCGCGGGGACGATGGGCTCGAGTTCCCGTTCCATTGCGTAGCCATCGCCGACGGAACACGCACGATCGACCCCGGCACCGTCGTGTGCTTCGAGACCACGCCACGGTTCGGTCGCCTCGAGGCCGCACGGATCGAGCCGGCGTGAAGCGCCCGGCGGACCGCCTCGCCGAGATCGCCGCGGTCGTCCGTGCGCTGGGTGAGGGCGAGGTGGTCTCCTACGGCGACGTGGCCGCCACCGCCGGATACCCGCGCCAGGCCCGCCTCGTCGGGCACCTGCTGGCCAGCACCGACGAGAAGCTGCCGTGGTGGCGGGTCGTGGCCGCCGACGGTCGGCTGGTGCCGGGCAATGAACGCCAGCACGCCCGGCTGCTGCGCGCCGAGGGGGTGGAGATCACCCGTGGTCGGGTGCGCCGGTCTCCGGCCGGCCGGTTTGCCCGGGCTGAGCGACCGAGCCCTTGATCTGCACGAAGGCCAGGCGGATGTTGGAGAGCGCGTCGCCCAGCGTGGCCGCATCGGGCCCGAGACGGGCGCCCAACCCGTCGACCAGGCAGCCGACGGCGTCGATGGCCAGTGCCGCCTCGCTCAGCGCCGGGGGAGTGGCGGACAGGTGGATGGCAGCCAGTTCGTACAGGCCCATCACGTGGTTGACGACGACGACATGGGCAGGCGCCTCGGCCAGGCGCCGGCGGGCCTCGCCGAGCGCCGCCTGGGTTTCGTCGATGGTGGAGGTGAAGCTCGTCGTCGGGGGTGGGGGAGGAGCCGCCGTCGCTGGTATCAGTGGCGTTGTCGGTCACATTTGGTACCCTATCGGCCGACAATTCAGCGAAGTGGGGTTGGCTGCGGCCGGCTCCCACCCGGCCATTGCAGATGCGCCCGGGTCACACGATGCTCGGGAGCGTCGGCACCTCGTGCCGGGTCGCCCGTGGAGACGGTGACTTCAGTCAGACCTACCACGGCCGCGAGGCCCACAACACGGAGGGAACCATCCACTTGCCCAACAGCACACTTCCAGGGAGCTGGTCATAGCACCGCCCACCCAACCAGAGCACCGGTTCAACGAACGGATCCGAGCACGAGAGGTTCGCCTCATCGGATCGGACGGATCGCAACTGGGCATCAAGCCACTGCCAGAGGCGCTGCAACTCGCCAGACAGCAGGACCTCGACCTCGTCGAGGTGGCCCCGATGGCCAACCCGCCGGTGTGCCGGATCATGGACTACGGCAAGTTCCGCTACGAGGAGAGCCAGAAGGCCAAGGAATCACGCAAGAAGAACGTCCAGGTGTCGATCAAGGAAGTGCGCTTCCGTCCCAAGATCGGCAAGGGCGACTTCGACACCAAGGTGCGGCACATGCAGCAGTTCCTTGGTGAAGGCCACAAGGTCAAAGTGATCCTCCAGTTCCGAGGCCGTGAGATGGCCCACCCGGAACTCGGGTCACGGATTCTCGACGCGGTGCTCGAACAAGTGGGACCCGCCGCCAAGGTGGAAACACAAGCTCGCCTGGAAGGGCGCAACATGACGATGGTGCTGGCGCCGGAGAAGAAGGTGGCGCCGAAGAAGGTGTCCGAGCACCGCTCCGAACCCGGTACCCCATCACCGTCCACGGCCGACGCTGCTGCGCCGGCCGGCGCCGAAGCCTCGGCGGCACCCGCCGCCGAGCCCCGCCTGACGCACGCGGACCCTCCTGGCCACTGACCAGGAACCAAGAAACGAGAGATATCAGATGCCCAAGATGAAGACCAGCAAGACCGCTGCCAAGCGGTTCAGCAAGACCGGTACCGGCAAGCTGCGCCGCCTGCAGCAGAACCGCCAGCACCTGTTCGAGAAGAAGCCGTCCACCCGCACCCGCCGCCTCGACGGCATGGTCGACGTGCATTCCGGCGACGAGAAGAAGATCAAGCGCCTGCTGGGCGAACGCTGAACACCGCCCGAGACTGAGGAAGAAGGAGACACATCATGGCACGCGTCAAACGCGCCGTCGGATCGAAGAAGCACCGCAAGCAGATTCTCGAGCGGGCGAAGGGTTACTACGGGAACAAGAGCCGCTCCGTGCGCGCGGCCAACGAGCAGGTCATGCGCAGTGGGCAGTACGCCTTCCGCGACCGCCGGGCACTGAAGGGTGAGATGCGCCGGTTGTGGATCCAGCGCATCAACGCCGCCTGCCGGCTGAACGACATCAGCTACAGCCGGTTCATCGCCGGGCTGAATGCCGCCGGGATCGAGGTGGACCGCAAGTCGCTGGCCGACCTGGCGGTCACCGACGCGGCGGCCTTCACCGCGGTGGTTGCCGCAGCCAAGGCGGCGCTCTGAGCGACACGCTCACCTACTCGAACGCACACGTTCAACGACTGCGGCGCCTGCTCGGGCGCCGCAGTTCGCGTGTCGAGGACGGTGCGTTCGTCGTCGAGGGACGCCGCCTGGTCCTCCAGGCGCTCGAGGCCGGGTGGCGGCTCACTGAGCAGTTCGTCGCCGGGGATGACCCGGCGCCGGGTCCGGGTGGTGTCGTCCATCGCCTCGGCCCGAACGTGATGGAGCGCGTCGCCTCGACCGAGACGCCCCCGGACGTGCTGGCGGTGTTCGAGCTTCCCCACGTGGGCATCCCCGCGGCGGCGACCTTCGTCATCGTGGCCGACCGGCTGGGCGATCCCGGCAACGCCGGCACCATCGTGCGCACCGCCGAGGCATCCGGCGCCGACGCCGTGATCCTGACGCCGGGATCGGTGGATGCGTTCAACCCGAAGGTGGTGCGGGCCACCGCCGGCTCGCTGTTTCGCGTCCCGGTGGTGACGGCCGAACTACCGGCGGTGCGTGCCGCCGGGTTGCGTCTCGTCGCCACCTCCTCCCACCAGGGCGAGGTCTACACCGACGCCGACCTCACCGGTCCCGTGGCTGTCGTGCTGGGCAACGAGGCCCATGGGCTCCCGGCGGACGCCCCCGTGGACCAGTGGGTGCGCATCCCCCAGGCCGGCGCCATCGAGAGCTTGAACGTGGCCATGGCCGCCACCGTGTTGGCCTTCGAGGTCGCCCGCCAGCGCCGCCGCCAGCATGGGCGCGAAAACTTCGCCCGTCCCGAGTGAATCGCGCCCATGCAGACCTTGCCAGCCCGGCTTGGGCGCGGAAACTACGAAAATCCGAAGTCGGCGCGCCCATGTGGGAGAAGTAGCATGGCCGGCGATGTGGACCAGGCGATTTCGGTGCCCCCGGGTGACGCCCGGGGTGGTGCGCTGACGCCGCCACGTCCTGCTCGTCGCCCGGGGGATCCAGCCGTTCCGCCACCGCACGAAGGAAGTCGTTAGATGTTGATCGAAGTCGCCGCAGCGGCCGAGGCCGCGCTCGGGCGCATCCAGGAGGTCACCACCACCTCCGATCTTCGCTCGCTGGAGTCCGAACTCCTCGGCAAGCGCGGCCCGTTCGCCGGGTTCAAGACACGCCTCGGCTCGCTGCCCAGCGCCGAGGAGCGGAAGGCCGCCGGGCAGGCGGTGAACGAGGCCACCCAACGCGTCGCGGCCGCCATCGACGGGCGGCACCGCAGCCTCGCCGCAGCGGAGCGCAGCGTCCAGTTGGAGGCCGAGCGCCTCGACCTCACCGAGGTCCTGAGCAGCCCGAGACGCGGTCACGCGCACATCGTCACCCAGGCCTGGGAGCGGCTGGAGGACGTGTTCATCGGGCTCGGGTTCCAGGTGGCCGAGGGTCCCGAGGTGGAGACCGACTGGTACAACTTCGAGGCCCTCAACACGCCGCCGGAGCATCCGGCGCGGAGCGAGCACGACACCTTGTACCTCGACTACGGCGCCCCCGGGTTCCGACCCTGCTGCGGACCCACACCTCGCCCGTGCAGATCCGGGTGATGCAGACGATCCAGCCGCCCATCTACATGGTCATGCCCGGGCGCGTGTTCCGCAACGAGACCGCCCGATGCCACGCACCTCGCCGGTGTTCCACCAGATCGAGGGTCTGGTCATCGACCGCGGGATCACCCTCGCTGACCTGGCCGGGACCATCGAGGCGTTCACCAAGGCGTTCTTCGGCGAGGGCTTCACCTCCCGGTTGCGGCCGAGCTACTTCCCCTTCACCGAGCCCTCCGCCGAGTTCGACATCCAGCACCCCGAACGGTGACTGGCTGGAGATCGGGCGGAAGCGGGATGGTCCACCCGAACGTGATCCGCGCCGGCGGCCTGGACCCCGAGGAGTGGAGCGGCTTCGCCTTCGGGTTCGGCATCGACCGGATGGCCAAGGAGCGCCACGGTGTCAGCGACGTCCGCGAGATGTACTCCAACGACCTTCGCTTCGTGGAGCAGTTCTGATGCGCATCGTTCACTCCTGGCTGCAGGACCTCCTGCCTGGTCTCGGCGACGACAGCGCCGCCATCGCCGACGCCCTCGACCGACCTGCGGTCTGGCCGTCGACGGCGTGGAGCGTGTGGGCGTCACGGTTGACGGGGTCATCACCGCCCAGCGTCCTGCGCACCGAGTCGCCATCCCGAGGCGGCCAAGATCCACCGGGTCTTCGTCGACGCCGGCGACGGCGCCGAGCGTCACGTGTGGTGCGGGGCCTTCAACATGGCCGCCGGGTGACGTGATCCCGCTGGCCACACGCCGGCACGCATGATGCCTGACGGTCGACGCATCGAGCCCAAGTCCGATCCTGGTCGATCCCGAGCGACGGCATGCTGTGCTCGGCACGTGAGCTCGGCCTCGGTGACGACCACAGCGGGATCATGATCCTGCCGGCGGGGACGCCCCTCGGGGTCCCGTACGGCGACGCTCTCGGGCTGCGATCGCCGATGACCGTCTACGACCTCGACGTGACCCGCAACCTGCCCTGACTGCTTCGGCCATCGAGGCGTCGCCCGGCAGCTGGGCGCCAAGCTCGCCCTGCGCCCCACCGAGGCGGTCTCGCTGCCCGCTGGCGCGTTCTCCGAGGGTCGCACGGCATCGGTGGCGATCGGTCGACGGACAGCGGCTGCAGCCGCTTCTCGGCCCGGGTGATCAGCGGCGTCGCAGGTCACCTCGTCGCCCGACTGGATGGCCGCGCCGCCTGATCGCCGCCGGAATGCGCCCGATCAACAACGTCGTCGACGTCAGCAACTACGTGATGCTGGAGACCAACCAGCCGAACCACGCCTACGACCTCGACCGGCTCGGTGGTGGTGGGTTCCGCATCCGCCGGGCGGCCGACGGCGAGATCGACTCACCACGCTAGACGGCGTGGTTCGGTCGCTGACCGCCGACGACCTGTTGATCTGCGACGCGCTGGACACGCCCATCGGCATCGCCGGGATCATGGGCGGCCAGGACAGCGAGGTGGCCGAGCACACCACGGCGATCGCCCTGGAGATCGCCCACTTCGATCCGATCGGCATCGCCCGATCTGCCCGCCGGCTGGGGCTGCGCTCGGAGGCCTCGCTGCGTTTCGAGCGCGGCGTCGATCCGTCGAACGGGATCGTCGACGCAGCCGCCCTGTTCGTCGATCTGCTGCGCCTGACCTGCCCGGACCTGGTGCTGGAAGGCGTCGACGATCAGATTGCCACCGTGCCGGCGCATCGGGAGATCCCCACCACAGCGGCGCGGATCAACGCTCGCCTGGGCACGTCGTTGACCGCCGCGCAGGTGGTGGCGCTGGTCGACCCCGTGATCGGCCCCGTGAGCATCGACGGGGATCAACTCGTCGTGGTGCCGCCGTCGTACCGCCCCGATCTGCTGAGCGAGGTCGACGTCGCCGAGGAGGTCGCCCGCCAGTACGGCTACGTCAACGTCGGCAAGACGGTCCCGAAGTCCTCGATGCACGGCCGCCTGTCGCCCATCCAGGCCCGGCGGCGCGCCCTGCGCCAGGTGCTGCTGGGCCTGGGGATCAGCGAGGCGATGCCGAACCCGTTCCTCGCCGACGGAGACCTGTCCCGCGCCGGTCTCGAGGGCGGCGTGATCCGCATCGTCAACTCGCTGGTGGCCGACGAGAGCGTGCTGCGCACCTCGCTTCGGCCGGGGCTGTTGAAGGCGGTGGCCTTCAACGAGTCACACCGCCGGTTCGGCGCCGCGCTGTACGAGATCGGCCACGTGTACCCGCCGGGCGCCGGCGAGCTTCCCGACGAGTACGAGGCCCTCGGCGTGGTGTTGGCGGGCCAGGAGGCCCCGGCGGCGATGGCCCTGTGGCGTGATGTCGCCACCGCGATGTCGGCTTCGGCGCCCGTGTCGACCAGAGCGTGGTGCCCGCCGGGCTGCACCCCACTCGCTCGGCGACACTGTCGCTGGGCAAGCAGGTCATCGGCGCGGTGGGGGAGATCCATCCCGACGTGCTCGATGCCTTCGGCATCGGCCAGCGGGTGGCCGTGCTGGAACTGCACCTCGGGGTCCTGCTGGCCCAGACCCCGAAGATCGCCGTCTGGAAGCCCACCAGCCGGTTCCCGTCGAGCGACTTGGACCTGGCCCTCGTGACCCCCGACGACGTGATCGCCGAGAAGTTGGACAAGGCCATCCGCCAGGGTGCCGGGGCGCTGCTCGTCGACCTCGCCCTGTTCGACGTCTACCGCGGCCCGGGTGTGGCCGAGGGGTCGCGCAGCCTGGCCTATCGACTGCGCCTGCAGGCGCCCGACCGGACCCTCACCGACACCGACATCGCCGCGGTGCGTGACAAGGTCACCGTGGCGGCCGCCAAGCTCGGGGCGACGCTGCGCGCCTGACACCCGCGGGTCACCAGGATGGCTGGGTGTTCGCCGGTCGGAGTGTCGCGCTGGCGACCCACGGCTAGTTCAGCGAGAGCTCGTCGGCAGCGGTGGCCAGCCACGCGAGGCGGCCACCCTGGCGGCGAAGGACCGCCCGCCACAGCTCGCTGGGTTCGGCCGAGAAGATGTCCTCGGGTTCGGCGGGCAGGACGATCCACGCACCGGCCAACAGCTCGCCGTCGAGCTGACCCGGCGACCAACCGGCGTAGCCACGAAAGACGCGCAGCCGGCGGGCGCCGGTCGTCAGCGGATCACGGGTGAGGTCCACCGTGCCGACCCGATCGGGATCGTCGCCGACGATGTGGGCGACCCCGATCATCGTGTCCGGTTCGACCGGACCGCCCGTGAACACCGCACCAGGGGCGGCCAGCTGGTCTCGCCACACGTCCAGCTGGTCGGGGAGATCCTCGTCCGACGGGCGGTTGAGCACCAGCCCGAGGGCGCCGCGCTCGTCGTGTTCCACCATGTAGACGACGCTGCGATCGAAGTTCGGGTCGGCCAACGGTGGGGTGGCAACCAGCAGGGTCCCGGCGGTGGAGCCGATCATCCGCTCAGTATTGCCGCGACCTCGCCGAGGTTCGAAACGCGCCGGATCGGAGGTGTGCATGTTCATGCATGCCTGTGTATGATCATGCGCTATGGTCTCGGTCGGCATCATCGGCGCGTCGGGGTACACCGGGGCGGAGCTCCTCCGGCTGTGCGCCAGCCATCCGGACTTCGAGGTCGCCTACGCCACCGGTGACTCGCAGGCCGGGGTGCGCGCTGCGAGCCTGTACCCCAGCCTGGCGGCGCGGTATCCCGACTTGGAGTTCGAGGTCTACGACCCCGAGCGGGCCGCCGGATGCGATCTGGTCTTCCTCGGGCTGCCGCACGAGGCGAGCCTGGCCATGGTCCCAGCGCTGGAGGGGCGGGTCGGCTGCATCGTCGATCTCTCGGCGGCCTTCCGCCTCCGGGACCCCTCGCTGTACCCCACCTGGTACGGGTTCCGTCACGACCAGCACGAGCTGCTCGGACGGTTCGTCTACGGGCTGCCCGAACGGCATCGCCACGCCTTGCGCGGCGCCGGCCTGGTCGCTACGCCCGGCTGCCACGTCACCGCTGCGGTGCTGGCTCTGGCCCCGCTGGTGGACGCCGGGGTGATCGAGCGGACCGGGGTGATCGTCGACTCGATCACTGGCGTCAGTGGCGCCGGGCGGGCGTTGAAGCACGGGTCGATGTTCTGCACGGTGGACAGCGACGTCCTTGCCTACGGCCTGCTGGACCACCGCCACACCCCGGAGATCGAGCAGGAGTCTGGTGCGTCGGTGCTGTTCACCCCGCACCTCGCGCCGCTGAGCCGCGGACTGTTGGCCACGTGCTACGCCACGCCCACCGCGGGCGCCACCACCGAGACCGTGCTGGAGGTGCTCCACCAGGCGTACGCCGGTGAGCCGTTCGTGGTGGTCTCGGAGACCTCGCCGTCCACCAAGTCGACGATGGGCAGCAACGTCGCCCAGATCACCGCCCGGGTGGACCAGCGCACCGGGCGGGTGGTGGCGATCTGTGCCATTGACAACCTGACCAAGGGCGCCAGCGGTGGCGCCATCCAGGCGGCCAACGTCGCCCTGGGGTTGGACGAGACCGCCGGCCTGGCCAGCGTGGGGGTGTACCCGTGAACGCCGCCAGGGACCGCGCCGCCACGCTGGTGGAGGCGCTGCCGTACATCCGCCGCTTCGCCGGGCAGGTGGTGGTGGTCAAGTACGGGGGGAACGCGCTGGCCGGTGCCAGCGACGACGACGCCCTCGACCTGTTCGCCCAGGACGTCGTGCTGATGCGCCAGGTGGGCATGCGCCCGGTGGTGGTGCACGGCGGTGGCCCGCAGATCAGCGAACTGATGAGCCGCCTCGGGTTGCAACCCGAGTTCCGCAACGGCTTGCGGGTCACCGACGCTGGAACCGTCGGCGTGGTGCAGATGGTGCTCGCCGGCCAGGTCAACCCGCAGCTGGTCGCCGCCATCAACGTCCACGGACCGCTGGCCGTCGGTGTCTCCGGCGGCGACGCCGGGCTGATCCGGGCCGCGCCGCGTGACCCCGAGTTGGGTTTCGTAGGTGACGTGCAGGCCATCAACCCGACCATCCTGCGCCGGTTGCTGGACGACGAGTTCATCCCCGTGGTGGCCACCGTCGGCGCCGACGAGCGCGGCCAGCCCTACAACATCAACGCCGACGCCGTCGCTGGGGCGATCGCCGAGGCTCTGGGCGCCGAGAAGCTGGTGTACCTCACCGACATCGAGGGCCTGCGCCGGGTGGTCGACGATCCGACCAGCCTGATCCGCCAGACCACTCCGGACGAGCTTGAGGCGCTGATCGTCGACGGCGCCATCGCCGGCGGAATGATCCCCAAGGTCGAGAGCTGCGTGCAGGCGGTGCGGTCCGGCGTGCGCCGGGCGCACATCCTCGACGGGCGGATCCCGCACGTGCTGCTGCTGGAGATCTTCACCGACGAGGGCATCGGCACGATGGTGTCGGAGAGCCCGGCCGTCTCGGACCAGGGAGCGGGAACATGACCAGCCACGCATTCGACACCTCCGCCGCAGCGTCGTACTGCCCGTTCATGCCGGTGTTCGGCCCCCCGGCGGTGATGTTCGAGCGCGGCCGTGGAACGGAGCTGTGGGACTCACAGGGTAAGCGGTACCTCGACTTCCTCGGCGGGCTGGCGGTGACCGGCCTCGGTCACGCCCACCCGGTGGTCACCGACGCCATCTGCGCCCAGGCGGCAACGCTGACCCATGTGTCCAACCTGTTCGCCAACACCGTCACCACCCAGGCGGCGCTCACCGTCACCGGCCTGTTGCGCGAGGTCACCGGCCACGACGGGCAGGTGTTCTTCTGCAACAGCGGCGCAGAGGCCAACGAGGCGGCGTTGAAGCTGGCCCGCAAGTTCGGTGGCCGCGGCCGCCATGGTGTGGTCAGCGCCTACGGCAGCTTCCACGGGCGCACCCTGGCGACGTTGGCGGCCACCGGCCAGCCGGCCAAGCACGAGCCGTTCCAGCCGATGCCCGATGGCTTCCGCCATGCGCCCTACAACGACGTTGACGCCCTGGCTGCAGCCATCGATCCCTCGGTGTCGGCCGTGCTCCTCGAGCCGGTGCAGGGCGAGGGTGGGGTGATCCCGGCCGATCCCGGCTACCTGCGTGATGTCCGCGCCCTGTGCGACGAGCGCGGTCTGCTGTTGATCATGGACGAGATCCAGACCGGGATGGCCCGCACCGGCCGGTGGTTCGGCTTCGAGCACGCCGGCATCGTGCCCGACGTGGTGACGATGGCCAAGGGGATCGGCAACGGGTTCCCCGTCGGCGTGACCTGGGCCAAGCGGGAGATCGCCGCGGTGCTCCAGCCGGGTGACCACGGCAGCACCTACAGCGGGACTGCACTGGCCGGCGCGGTAGTGAACGCGGTGATCGGTGAGCTGCGACGCATCGATGCCCCGAGCGCTCGCGGCGCAGCGCGGCGCTGAGCTCGCAGCGGCGCTCGGGCGCCTCGACGGCGTGCGCGCCGTCCGCGGCACGGGGCTGCTGCTCGCCGTGGAGCTGGCAGAGGGCATCGACGCCAAGGCGGTATACGCCGGGCTGCTGGGCCGCGGTCTGGTGACGAACGCGGTCACGGCGACCGCCATCCGCCTGGCGCCGCCGTTCACCGTGACCGACGAGGAGATCGCCGAGGCGGTCTCGATGATCGCCGAGGAGCTGGCATGCCACGCCACCTGCTGACCATCCCCGACCTCAGCGCGGCGGAGCTGCGAACCGTGCTGAGCCTGGCGCAGCACGCTGACCTGCCCCGTGTCCTCGACGGGCGCGGCGCGGCGCTGATCTTCGAGAAGCCCTCCAACCGGACCCGGCACTCGATGGAGATGGCCGTGGTCCAGCTCGGCGGGCATCCCGTCTACACCAGGGGCGAGGAGGTCGGCTTCGACCGCCGCGAGCCGGTGGAGGACGTCACCAGGGTCATGGCCGGGTATCACGGCCTGCTCGCAGCGCGTGTCTTCTCCCATGGCGTTGTTGAGCGGATGGCCGCCGTCTCCGCCGTGCCGGTCATCAACATGCTCAGCGACTGGGCCCACCCGCTGCAGGCCCTGGCCGACGTGCTGACCATGGAGCAGGTCCATGGCGATCTACGCGGCAGGGTCGTCGCCTGGGTCGGTGACTACAACAACGTGGCCCGCTCCCTCGCCGAGGCGTGCGTGCTGCTGGGCGCCGATGTCGCCCTGGCCTGCCCGAACGGCTACGGCGCTTCGGCCGGTGAGCTGGAGCGGCTGAACCTGCTGGGCGCCGGGGCGGTCGTCGATCGTCGTCGCCCCATCGATGCCGTCGACGGGGCGATCGCCGTGCACACCGATACGTGGACCTCGATGGGCCAAGAGGCCGAGAAGGCCGAGCGCGAGCGAGCCTTCGAGTCCTACGCGGTCACCGCCGAGCTGATGGCCCACGCCGCCGGTGGCGCAGGGTTCTACCACTGCATGCCCGCGTACCGGGGCGTGGAGGTGTCGGCTGAGGTCATGGATGGGGCTCACAGCCACGCCATCGCCCAGGCCCACAACCGGCTGCACGCCGCCCGGGCGGCGATCGCCTTCGTCATGGGGGAGCGCTGATGTCGTCCAAGGTCCAGCGCCAGCAGGCCATCGCCAAGCTGATCGGCACGCAGGGCGTGTCCAACCAGGTCCAGCTGGTCGACCTCCTCGCCGAGCACGGCATCGCCGCCACCCAGGCAACGGTGTCCCGTGATCTCGAGGACCTCGGCGCGGTCAAGGTCCGGGTGCCCGGCGGTGACACGGTTTACGCCATCCCCGAATACGAACCGAATCGCTTGGCGCCGGGTGATCAGCTGCGCCGGGTGATGAGCGAATGGGTGGCCGAGGCCCGCTCGGCGGGCAACCTCGTCGTCCTGCGGACCCCGCCAGGGTGCGCCCATGTGGTCGCATCGGCGCTGGATCGCAGCGGGCTGCCCGGCCTGGTGGGCACGGTGGCCGGCGACGACACGCTCCTGTGCGTCGCCGACGAGGATCTCGGCGGCCCGGCGCTGGCGGACACGCTTCGCGACCTGGCCGGGCTGTCATGAGCCAGCCGCCCACCGGCCAGACGCTGTGGCACGGTCGCTTCGAGGGCGGTCCGGCGGCCGAGCTGATGGCCTTCACCGAGAGCCTGTCGTTCGACCAGCGCCTGTGGCCCGACGACATCGCCGGTTCACGCGCCCATGTCCGCGGTCTCGCCAGAGCCGGGATCATCTCCACTGCCGAGGCCGAGGCGATCACCACCGCGCTCGACACCGTGGCGGGGGAGCTGGGTGACGGGACGTTCGCCTTCGCCGCCGGGGACGAGGACATCCACACCGCCGTGGAACGGCGGGTCACGGACCTGGCCGGGACGGCCGGGGCCAAACTGCACACCGGGCGCAGTCGCAACGACCAGTCGGCCACCGATGTCCGGTTGTGGATGCGCCGCAGCCTGGCCGAGGTCGCCAGGCGGGTGGTCGCCCTGCAGGTCGTCCTGCTGGAGCGGGCCGAGCACGCCGGCCAGACGTACCTGCCCGGCTACACCCACCTGCAGCGCGCTCAGCCGGTGCTGCTGGCCCATCACCTGCTGGCCCACGGATGGTCGCTCGGGCGTCACGTCGATCGCCTCGCCGAGCTTGCGGCGCGGGTGAACGTATCGCCACTCGGCGCCGGCGCCCTGGCCGGCTCGTCACTGCCACTCGACCCCGACGCGACGGCAGCGGACCTCGGGTTCGGCGCCCGGTTCGAGAACTCCCTGGACGCCGTCGGGTCGCGGGACCACGTCGCCGAAGCGCTGTTCGTGGTGTCCCTGATCGCCATCGACCTGTCGCGCATCGGCGAGGAACTGGTGCTGTGGACCACCGACGAGTTCGGCTTCGCCCGACTCGACGACGCCTACGCGACGGGATCGTCGATGCTGCCGCAGAAGAAGAACCCCGACATCGCCGAGCTGGCCAGAGGCAAGGCCGGCCGGCTGATCGGCAACCTCACCGGGTTCCTGGCGACGATGAAGGGCCTACCGCTGAGCTACAACCGGGACTACCAGGAGGACAAGGAACCGCTGTTCGACAGCGTCGACCAGGTCACGTTGGGCCTGGCCGCGGTGACCGGGATGATGGCCACGATTTCCTGGATTCCCGAGCGGATGCAGGCCGCCGCCGACGCCGAGACCAGCGCGGCGACGGACCTCGCCGAACTGCTCGTGCGCCAGGGAACCCCGTTCCGTGAGGCGCACGCCATCGTCGGGACCCTGGTGCGCCGGGCGCTGGCCGGAGAGGCCTCCCTGGTGGCGCTGGTGACGGCCGACGAGCGTCTCGGTCCGCAAGCCGCGGCGCTGGTGGCGCCGGGCGTCTCGGTCCGTCAGCGCACGACACCGGGCGGCGCAGGGCCGGAGGCGGTGGCGGCCCAGCTGGAGCGCTTCCGCGACCGCCTGGCGGGCTGGCGTGACGCCACTTCCGGCTGACCTGCTGGCGGGCGACGCTCCTGACGTGGCCCCGCTGCTGCTCGGCAAGCTGTGGGTGGTCAACGGCCACGCCGCCCGGCTCACCGAGGTGGAGGCGTACACGGCGGACGATCCCGCCAGCCACTCGTTCCGTGGCCCGACAGCGCGCAACGCAGCGATGTTCGGCGCCGCCGGCCACCTGTACGTGTACCTGATCTACGGCATGCACCACTGCGCCAACATCGTCACCGGCGCCGTGGGCGACGGTCAGGCGGTGTTGATCAGGGCCGTGGTGATCGACGGGTTCGACCGCCGACTGACCACCGGACCGGGCCGGGTCTGCCGGGCAGTGGGCGTCGATCGTTCGTGGAGCGGCGAGGTCGCTGCCCTGTTCGACGACGGCACGCCGCCGCCGCGACGGCCGATCGTCACCGCACGGATCGGCATCACCAAGGCGGCCACGTGGCGCCGGCGGTGGGTGATGCCTGACGGCGGGTGACCATGGAGGGTCGGAAGACCCGTGCGGCTGGGGTCGTTCGGCTGTCCGGCTCGGGTGCCGTGGCGTTCTAGGATCCGCACGTGTCCACATCCTCGAACACACACAAGCAACGCCCGTCCGCCACGAAGCAGCCACCCCGGCCGGTCTCCGCTGGCGATCGGCCGCCGTCTCTGACCCCGTCGGGGATCATGGATTACGAAGTCGACGTGGCCGTCGAGGGGGCCCAGGAGCACATGATCATGGCCGTGCGCGACGTGCTCTCCAACGCGGCGCGCGACGAGCTCAACTCGGTGGCCCGCTGGGTGCAGGCCCTGCTCGCCGGGCGGTCGGCCGACGAGGTGGACCTGATCAACTCGGCGATGGCCCGCGAGGACGAGCCCCTCTACGGCACACCGCCCTTGCGGACCGACGACGAGTTGCTCCCCGACTGGCAGACCGCCGTGTACCCGTATCGCAACCTCATGTCACGCAAGGCCTACGAGCGCCAGAAGTACCTGCTGCAGGTGGAGCTGCTGAAGATGCATGCCTGGCTGCGCGAGACGGGGGAGCGCATCGTCATCCTCTTCGAGGGACGTGACGCGGCGGGCAAGGGCGGCACCATCAAGCGCTTCATGGAGCACCTCAACCCGCGGGGTTCGCGGGTGGTCGCGTTGGAGAAGCCCACGCCGCAGGAGTCCGGGCAGTGGTACTTCCAGCGGTACGTGCAGCACCTGCCCACTCGTGGCGAGATCGTCATGTTCGACCGCTCGTGGTACAACCGCGCCGGCGTCGAGCGGGTCATGGGCTTTTGCACCAACGACGAGTACGACGAGTTCATGCGCCAAGCCCCCGAGTTCGAGCGCAACCTGGTGCGCAGCGGGGTCCACCTGTTCAAGTTCTGGTTCTCGGTCAGCCAGGCCGAGCAGCAGCGCCGCTTCGCCGAGCGCCAGCGTCACCCCCTGAAGCAGTGGAAGCTCTCGCCCATCGACCTGGCCTCGCTGAACAAGTGGAAGGAGTACACCGCCGCCAAGGAGGCGATGTTCCTGCACACCGACACGGCTGACGCCCCGTGGACCGTGATCAAGAGCGACTGCAAGAAGCGCGCCCGGCTGAACGCGATGCGCTACGTGTTGCATCGCATCCCGTACGCCAAGAAGGACCTCGAGCGCATCGGCGCGCTCGATCCGCTGATCGTCGGGCGAGCCGCCGACATCTTCGAGCGCGGCGAGCGTCCGGTGGTGAACCCTGCGGCGTCGTCCTCCGGCAAGGGCGGTAAGTCGTCGCGCAATCGCGGATCGAAGCCGAACGGGAAGTCCGCCAAGAAGCACTGAGGCGGCGATCACGGGCGGCGCGTGGTCTGGCCTGGCAACATGGAGCGGATGGATCTGCTCGCCGACCTCGATGCCCGTGGACTGATCCACGACACCACCGATCGTGGCGCCCTGGCGGCGCGCCTGGCAGCCGGTCCGATCGGCGTGTACGTCGGCTTCGACCCGACGGCGGACTCGCTGCACGTCGGCCATCTCGTCGGCCAGCTGTACCTGCGGCGGTTCCAGATGGCCGGTCACCGACCCTTCCCGCTGGCCGGCGGCGCCACCGGGATGGTGGGTGACCCGTCGGGGCGCAGCGAGGAGCGCAACCTGCTCGACGCCGACACCCTGGCGCACAACGTGGCCCGCATCGAGCTCCAGCTGCAGCGCCTGTTGGACTTCGGCGGTGGAGTGAACGCGGCAACGTTGGTGAACAACGCCGATTGGACGGCGTCGATCGGCGTGCTCGACTTCCTGCGCGATGTGGGCAAGCACGTCACGATCAACCAGATGCTGGCCAAGGACTCGGTGCGCTCCCGCCTGGACAGTGACCACGGCCTGTCCTTCACCGAGTTCAGCTACTCCCTGCTGCAGGCCAACGACTTCCGCCATCTCTACGAACATCACGGTGTCGAGTTGCAAGCAGGGGGGTCGGACCAGTGGGGCAACATCGTGGCCGGCGTGGATCTGATCCGACGAAGTACGGGCAGGGCTGCGTTTGCGATCACCCATCCGCTGGTCACCAAGGCTGACGGTTCCAAGTTCGGCAAGTCGGTTGGTGGGGCGGTGTGGCTGGATCCGGCCAAGACCAGCCCGTACCAGTTTCGCCAGTTCTGGATCCAGGTGGACGACCAGATGGTCGGGCGCTACCTGCACATGTTCTCGTTGCGCCCGCTGGACGACATCACCGACCTGGTCGCCGCCCATCAGGAGGCGCCGGAGCGGCGCCGCGCCCAGCGAGCCCTGGCCGACGAGTTGACTGCGTTGGTCCACGGTGAGGACGCCCTGGCGACGGCGCGAGCGGCGGCGGAGGTGCTCTTCGGTGGTGACCCGACGGGCGCATCGGAAGTGGTGCTCGACGCCATCGCCGCCGAGGTGCCGGCGGTGGCCCTGCCCGGCGCCGTGGAGGGTGTGCGTGTCCACGAACTGCTCACCGCCGCCGGCCTGGCCAAGTCCAACGGCGAGGTCACCCGACTGCTGAGCCAGGGAGGCGTCCGCGCCGGGTCGAGGGTCCTCGACCACAGTGGCGAGCTGCGCGCATCAGACCTGCTCAGCGGGGGGTACCTGCTGCTGCGCAAGGGCAAGCGGGACTACCTGGTCGGAAAAGTTTCGCCCACAGGTTGACGTTCTGTCCGCCCGGTCATAGCATAGCTACTCGCTTCGGACGGCCCTTCGGCCCCCGGATCGGCACCGCCAGCAGGTCCCTTGGACCCGCTGCGTGCCGGAGCTGAGGCTCCTTGAAAACGGAAGAGAAGACTGAACGCCAGTGCGGGCAGCGATGGACGAACCGGCGTGCCGGCTCGGCTAGACGCTGTCTGTCAATTCAAAGTCGGCCAGGTCCCAACCTGGTCGCAAATCAAGTCAGATCTGGGTGCCACGGCTCGAACGTATTCCCGTTCGACGGTGCCCGGCTCTTAACACATCGTTCCGTCCATACCCTCGGGAATGGCCGGGCCGGTTTTTGTTGGAGAGTTTGATCCTGGCTCAGGACGAACGCTGGCGGCGTGCTTAACACATGCAAGTCGAACGAGGTCCACCGCGTAGCAATACAAGGGAAGACCTAGTGGCGAACGGGTGCGTAACACGTGAGAAACCTGTCCTGGTCTCTGGGATAACAGTTGGAAACGACTGCTAATACCGGATGCCGTCGGAGCGTCGCATGGCGCGCTGACGAAAGGGTTACTGGATCAGGAGGGTCTCGCGGCCTATCAGCTTGTTGGTGGGGTAACGGCCTACCAAGGCATCGACGGGTAGCTGGTCTGAGAGGATGATCAGCCACACTGGGACTGAGACACGGCCCAGACTCCTACGGGAGGCAGCAGTGGGGAATCTTGCGCAATGGGCGAAAGCCTGACGCAGCAACGCCGCGTGCGGGAAGAAGGCTCTCGGGTTGTAAACCGCTTTCAGAAGGAACGAAACTGACGGTACTTTCAGAAGAAGGTGCGGCCAACTACGTGCCAGCAGCCGCGGTGACACGTAGGCACCAAGCGTTGTCCGGATTTATTGGGCGTAAAGAGCTCGTAGGCGGTTCAGTAAGTCGGGTGTGAAAACTTTGGGCTTAACCCAAAGCCTGCATCCGATACTGCTGTGACTTGAGTACGGTAGGGGAGCGGGGAATTTCTAGTGTAGCGGTGAAATGCGCAGATATTAGAAGGAACACCGGTGGCGAAGGCGCCGCTCTGGGCCGTAACTGACGCTGAGGAGCGAAAGCGTGGGTAGCAAACAGGATTAGATACCCTGGTAGTCCACGCCGTAAACGTTGGGCACTAGGTGTGGGTCTCAACCAACGAGATCCGCGCCGTCGCTAACGCATTAAGTGCCCCGCCTGGGGAGTACGGCCGCAAGGTTAAAACTCAAAGGAATTGACGGGGGCCCGCACAAGCAGCGGAGCGTGTTGCTTAATTCGATGCAACGCGAAGAACCTTACCTGGGCTTGACATGATGGGAAAAGCCGTAGAGATACGGTGTCCTTCGGGGTCCATCACAGGTGGTGCATGGCTGTCGTCAGCTCGTGTCGTGAGATGTTGGGTTAAGTCCCGCAACGAGCGCAACCCTTATTCTATGTTGCCAGCGGATAATGCCGGGGACTCGTGGAAGACTGCCGGGGTCAACTCGGAGGAAGGTGGGGACGACGTCAAGTCATCATGCCCCTTATGTCCAGGGCTGCAAACACGCTACAATGGCCGGTACAAAGGGCTGCAAACTCGTGAGAGTGAGCGAATCCCATAAAGCCGGTCTCAGTTCGGATTGGAGGCTGCAACTCGCCTCCATGAAGCTGGAGTTGCTAGTAATCCCGGATCAGCACGCCGGGGTGAATACGTTCCCGGGCCTTGTACACACCGCCCGTCACACCACGAAAGTCGGCAACACCCGAAGCCGGTGGCCTAACCGTAAGGAAGGAGCCGTCGAAGGTGGGGTCGGTGATTGGGGTGAAGTCGTAACAAGGTAGCCGTACCGGAAGGTGCGGCTGGATCACCTCCTTTCTAAGGAGCTACTGTTTCATCGATGGTCGACACTCGTTCGACCCGGTGCAAACCAGTTCCCAGTTGGTGCACTGGTGGGTTCGTCTGACTGCGTCGTCAATCGCAGGTTTCCCTCTTGACGACGCTCGATGCCGGATCTTGTCTTCTCTTCCGTTTTGAGGGAGCGTCCCTCTCGCATGGCACGAGCGTTTCGCTCCACTGCCGGCGGCGTGCTCGGCGTCGTGTACCACACGAACTGCCAGCGCCGCGCGACGCCCTTTGAGAACTGCAGAGCAAGCACGAGCATCTTTGTTCTTCCAAGCTACAAAGAGCCAACGGTGGATGCCTTGGCGCCAAGAACCGATGAAGGACGTGAGTGACTGCGAAAAGCTGCGGGGAGCCGTCTACTGGGCCTCGATCCGCAGATGTCCGAATGGGGAAACCCAGCACTCGTCATGGAGTGTTACCCCGGTCTGAATACATAGGGCCGGAGGAGGGAACCAGGGGAACTGAAACATCTCATTACCCTGAGGAAAGGAAAGCAACCGCGACTCCCTTAGTAGCGGCGAGCGAAAAGGGAAGAGACTAAACCGTGTCAGTGTCAAGCCAGGTGGCGTTGCTGACAGGGTGTTGTGGGATCATGAGATACTGCACCTGAAGTATCACGGAGTTACCAAGTTGCTGTGTAGAAGAGCGGCTCTGGAAAGGCCGGCCATAGTGGGTAACAGCCCCGTATTCGAAACACAAGCAACCTTCGCATGCCATCCCAAGTAACGCCGGGACCGTGAAAACCGGCGTGAATCTGTGGGGACCACCCCATAAGTCTAAGTATTCCTTGGCGACCGATAGTGAACTAGTACCGTGAGGGAAAGGTGAAAAGCACCCCGGGAGGGGAGTGAAATAGTACCTGAAACCGTTGGTTTACAAACAGTCAGAGTGTCGTCACCGCAAGGTGGCCACGATGGCGTGCCTTTTGAAGAATGAGCCTGCGAGTGACGGTATGTGGCAAGGTTAACCAGTGATGGGGAGCCGAAGCGAAAGCGAGTCTGAATAGGGCGTTGAGTCGCATGCTGTCGACCCGAAGCCGAGTGATCTATCCATGGCCAGGCTGAAGCGGGGGTAAGACCCCGTGGAGGGCCGAACACACGTCAGTTGAAAATGGCGGTGATGAGCTGTGGATAGGGGTGAAAGGCCAAACAAACTCGGTGATAGCTGGTTCTCCTCGAAATGTATTTAGGTACAGCGTCGTGCGTTCAGTCTCGGAGGTAGAGCACTGGATGAGCTAGGGGGCCTACAAGCTTACCGAACCCAGCCAAACTCCGAATGCCGAGACTCCAGAGCACGGCAGTGAGTCCACGGGGGATGAGCTTCGTTGGACGAAAGGGAAACAGCCCAGACCATCATCTAAGGCCCCTAATTCAGGACTAAGTGGAAAACGATGTGGGACTGCTTAGACAGCCAGGAGGTTGGCTTAGAAGCAGCCACCCTTGAAAGAGTGCGTAACAGCTCACTGGTCGAGTGGTCCTGCGCGGACAATTTAACGGGGCTCAAGTCCTGAGCCGAAGGTATGGATTCGTACGAACGTACGAGTGGTAGAGGAGCGTCGATGGTGCTGCGAAGCGGCGGGGGAACCCGACGTGGAGCGCCATCGAGTGAGAATGCAGGCATGAGTAGCGAGAGAGGGGTGAGAAACCCCTCCGCCGAAAGCCCAAGGGTTCCTGGGGAAGGCTAATCCTCCCAGGGTAAGTCGGGAGCTAAGACGAGGCCGAGAGGCGTAGTCGATGCACAACTGGTTGATATTCCAGTACTGCCGTGTCCGCGCCAGGTCCAAGACTTGCGACGTAGGGGCTGCCTTCGGGCGATCCTGCCGAGCGGGTGGCGGATAGCTGGAGGGGGACACAGAAGGATAGGTGAACCGGGGCGATGGTTGTCCCCGGGTAAGCGCGTAGGAGGGTCCCGATGAGAGTTGGGGCCATAACTCTGAGACGTGATGCCGAGTCGATTCAGACGAAGTCACTGATTCCATACTGTCAAGAAAAGCCCAACAGTGAGTTGGCACGGCACCCGTACCCCAAACCGACACAGGTGGGCGGGTAGAGAATACCAAGGCGATCGGGAGAACTGTGGTTAAGGAACTCGGCAAATTACATCCGTAACTTCGGGAGAAGGATGACCCTTTCTGGTGTAGAGATTTACTCTCGAAGCTGGGGAGGGTGGCACAGACCAGGGGGTAGCGACTGTTTACCAAAAACACAGCAGCGTGCCAAGCCGCAAGGCGCTGTATACGCTGTGACGCCTGCCCAATGCTGGAAGGTCACGGGGAATGGTTAGTCGAAAGGCGAAGCTATGAACCTAAGCCCCAGTGAATGGCGGCCGTAACTATAACGGTCCTAAGGTAGCGAAATTCCTTGTCAGGTAAGTTCTGACCTGCACGAATGGCGTAACGACTTCCCCGCTGTCTCAACCACAGACCCGGCGAAATTGAAGTACGAGTAAAGATGCTCGTTTGCTGCGGAAGGACGGTAAGACCCCATGGACCTTCACTACAACTTGATATTGAGTCTTGACCTGCATTGTGTAGGATAGGTGGGAGGCTTGGAAGCATTGGCGCTAGCCAGTGTGGAGCCAACGTTGAAATACCACCCTGTGTATGTTGGGACTCTAACCCGGGACCATGATCTGGTTCGGGAACAGTGTCAGGCGGGTAGTTTGACTGGGGCGGTCGCCTCCTAAAATGTAACGGAGGCGCCCAAAGGTTCCCTCAGGCTGGTTGGCAATCAGCCGTCGAGTGCAATGACACAAGGGAGCTTGACTGCGAGACTGACAGGTCAAGCAGGTGCGAAAGCAGGGCATAGTGACCCGGCCATCACGTGTGGAAGTGTGGTCGCTCAACGGATAAAAGGTACCCTGGGGATAACAGGCTAATCTTTCCCAAGAGTCCATATCGACGGAAAGGTTTGGCACCTCGATGTCGGCTCATCGCATCCTGGGGCTGAAGCAGGTCCCAAGGGTTGGGCTGTTCGCCCATTAAAGCGGTACGCGAGCTGGGTTCAGAACGTCGTGAGACAGTTCGGTCCCTATCCTCCGCAGCCGTAGGAATATTGAGGAAGGCTGTCCCTAGTACGAGAGGACCGGGACGGACGGAGCTCTGGTGTGTCTGTTGTCCTGCCAAGGGCATGGCAGATTAGCCACCTCCGGAAGGGATAACTGCTGAAAGCATCTAAGTAGGAAACCCGTTCCAAGATGAGTATTCCCATGCGGTTAACGCAGTAAGGCCCGTGACGAGACCATCACGTTGATAGGCCGGAGGTGTACGCACGGTAACGTGCTCAGCCGACCGGTACTAATCGGCCGAGGGCTTGGTTTGAACATCGCTCGTGCTTGCTCTGGAGTCCTCAATGGGCTGCACCCCTTCGGGGCGTGCGCCAGTTGACAACAGATTTCGGTGGCTATACCGGCAGGGTCACACCCGTTCCCATCCCGAACACGGAAGTTAAGACTGCCAGGGCCGATGGTACTTGGGGGTAGACCCCCTGGGAGAGTAGGTCGCCGCCGGATTTCTCGCTCGAAGGCCCCCCTCGTGGGGGCCTTCAGCATTTTTCGACCAGCTCGCCAGGTCGCTCAGTACACTGGCCGACCCTATGCCTGCTGACCGGCCCCGCTCACCTCGCCCAGGAGGCGCCGCCCGCCGGGCAGGGCCGGGTGCCGGCCGCCCGCCGCGCCCGGGGAACCGTGGCGCACCAATCGCAGACGGCGGCGCACCGCGAACCGGTGGCGCGCCTCGGCGCGCCGGCGGACCCCGCCCGGATGGTGCGCGCAGCGGTGACGGCCAAAGGGGGGGCACGCCCCGGCGGGCCGGTGGTCCGCGCCCTGCTGGTGGGCGCAGCGGCGACCGCCGCGGCGCAGGGGGTCGAGCGAGCGGCAGGCCGGCACGGTCCTACGGCGACAGCGCTGAGCAGGCGGACCGGCCGCGCCGGTCGGGAGCTGCGGTGCGCCGCAGCGAACCTGGATCCGGGCGGTCGCGGCTCGACGGGGTGGCCAGTCGCGGCGGCGCCGAGGGCGGTGGCCAGCGCGACCAACCGGCGCCCCGCGGCGGCAGCTCGGCACGTCGCTTTGGCGCCGCGCCGGCCGGTGCACGGCCCGCGCGTCGGTGGGGTGATCGCTCCGCTGGCCCGCCCTGGGCCGCTGGCGACGACGAGCGCTCCGGCTCGCGCCGTCGCGATGACCGGGTGGGGTCGGGCCGCCGTGATCCGCGCCAGTCTGGGCGCGAGGATCGCCGCACAGCGGATGGCCGCGGCCGGCGGGTGCCGCCGCGCCAGGTTGCCAAGCCGCTGACCGCCGCCGAGCAGCGGGCGGCCGAGGTGCGCGCCACCCGTGGCCCACGTCCTCCCAAGACCGAGAGCGCCCCGCCGGCGTGGGAGCGTGAGCAGTGGGTCGACGAGGGTTCGATCCGCTCGTCGGCGGTGGCTGCCGCCCACCGGGCCGAGGCCCCCGCCCGCCGGCGCCGGGATCCCGAGCTCGCGCCGGAGGTGCTCGAGACCATTGGCGAGGCCGCGCCGCTGGCGCGTGCCGCCCACTACCGGGAGCGCCTGGCGTCGGCGGCGGACGCCTTGGACCGCGGCCGCTACGAGGATGCCAAGCGGATGGTGCAGCCGGTGCTGCGCGAGGTCCCCGACATCGCCTTCGCCCACGAGATCGCCGGGTTGGCCTGGTACCGGCTCGGTCAATGGCGCAAGGCGGCGGTCGAGTTGGAGCTGGCCCGCGGCCTGGACAACTCGCCTCACCACCTTCCCGTGCTTGCCGACTGCTACCGGGCGCTGCGCCGCTACGGCGACGTGGCCGTGCTGTGGGAGGAGCTACGCCAGGAGTCGCCCAATCCGGCGCTGATGGCCGAGGGCCGCATCGTGGCCGCCGGAGCGCTGGCCGATCAGGGCAACGTGCGTGGCGCCCTGGCGCTGATGGCCAAGGCGGCCAACGTGCCCAAGCGGATCAAGGATCACCACGTGCGCCAGTGGTACATGATGGGCGACCTGTACGACCGCCAGGGCGACGTGATCTCTGCCCGCCGGTATTTCGGGCTGGTGCACGCCGTCGACCCGGGCTTCGTCGATGTCGCCGAGCGCATCGCCGGCCTCGGCCGCTGATCCACGCCCGCCACTCTGTGACACCCCTGCGGTACACGTATCGGTGACTTCCCCTGACAACCACGTTGAAAGGGACCACCATGAACCTCACCATCCTCCGCGGCACGCTGTCCAGCCCGCCGGTGCTGCGCACCCTGCCCTCCGGTGACGAGATCACCGTCTTGCAGGTCACCACCGAGCCATGGGGTGCACATCCCAAGTCCTCCGTGCCCGTCTGCGTCACCGGGGCCGGGGCAGCCGCCCGCTGGGAAGCAGGCGACCGGGTGGTCGTCGTCGGATCGGTGCGCCGCAGGTTCTTTCGTACCGGCGGCGTCACGGCCAGCGCCACCGAGATCCAGGCCGCGCAGGTGATCGCCGCGTCGGCTGCCAAGCGGGTGGAGCGAGCCCTGGCCGCGGCAGCGCTGGAGTTCAGCTCCGCTGCCATGTCGAGCTAGGCCGGGGCACGCTCGGGCGCCGCGCCGCCCTGCCAGTAGCCTGCCCGGCAGTGAACGGATGGCACCTGACCAAGCGGTTCTTCGGCTCGTGGTCGAAGCGCCCGGTGACTCCCGGTGATCTGGCCTGGGTGGCCTCGGTGCTCAGCGAGGCCGAGCTGGCGCTGTGGCGCCGCCACGTGGTGGAGGACCAACGGCACACCGTGCGCGTCGCCCGCCGCTTCGTGGCCCGCCGGCCGGCGGCAACGCGTCCCGAGGTGGCGGGGGCGCTGCTGCACGACATCGGCAAGGTGGACGTCGGGCTCAGCGTGTTCGGGCGCGTCGTTGCCAGGCTGGTCGGACCACGAACCGGGGCGTTGCGTGCCTACCTCGACCACGAGAACATCGGCGCCGAGCGGCTGGAAGCCATCGGCTCACACCCCGACACCGTCACGTTGGCGCGCGGTACGGGACCGGCGTTCAAGGACCTGCGCGCCGCCGACACGTACTAGCGGGACGCTCGCCGGCACCCGGCCCGGTTGGGCGCCGGGCGCCACCCGGGCCAGGCCGAGCTGGATCAGGTACGCGAAGCGGCGGCGATGCTGGCGATCGAGGCGTCGAGCGTGGCGTCGAACTCGGCGGCGCTCTGCTGGGCGCTGAGGCCCTCGGACAGCGCCCGCGAGAAGCTGGCGATCATGCCGTGGTTGCGGGCCAGGCGGGCGTTGGCGTCCTCACGGGTGTAGCCGCCCGACAGGGCCACGACGCGCAGCACACCCGGGTGGGCGATCACGTCGGCGTAGAAGTCGTCCTCGGTGGGAATGGTCAGCTTGAGCATGACCTGCTGACCGCCGAGGGTGCCGAGCTGGTCAAGGATGGCCTGCTTGAGCAGACCCTCTGCCTCCTGCTTGGACGGGCTGTTGATGTCGACCTCCGGCTCGATGATGGGCATCAACCCGGCGGCGAGGATCTGCTTGCCGATGTCGAACTGCTGGCCCACCACGGCGGACACGCCAGCGGCGTCGGCGACCTTGATCACCGAGCGCATCTTCGTGCCGAACACGCCCTTGGCCAGGGCACGACCGAGCAGATCGTCGAGACCGCCGATCGGCTTCATCACCTGGGCGCCGTTGACCTCGTCGGCCAGGCCCTTGTCCACCTTCAGGAACGGGATGACGTGCTTCTGGGACCACAAGTAGTCGCAGGTGTCGCGACCCTCGATCTGGCGGTCCATGGTGTCCTCGAACAGGATGGCGCCAAGGATTCGCTCGCCGTTGAACGCCGGGCTGGTGATCATCCGCGAGCGCATCGCGTGGATCAGGTCGAACATCTCGGCGTCGTTGGAGTACTCGCTCTCGCTGACGCCGTACAGGCGCAGGGCCTTGGGCGTGCTGCCACCACTCTGATCGAGTGCGGCGATGAAGCCGTCTCCGTCACGCATCTTGGCGAGCTGATCCTGGTTCATGGGAACGGTACCTCCGTAGTGAGAGTGGTCGAACCGACGTGGTTCTGCGGCGACCATGCTAGTAGGCGGCTCGCAGGGCGGCCCAGGGTCCTTCGGCAGGTCAGCGTGGTGAGAGATCGAGCGGCCGCACCACCAGTCCGGTTCGCAACTTGGGAGTGAAAAACGTCGACTTCGGCGGCATCAGCAACCGCTCGTCGGCGGTGCGGCGGATCTCGGCGATGCTCGTCGGCCGGATGAGCACCGCCGCATCGGCCGCGCCGGAGGTGACCAGCGCAACCGTGCGGTCGACCCCGTGCTGGTAGTCGACGGCCACGTCGACGCCGTCGAGCGCGGCCTCGAGCAGCGCGCCGTCCAGCTGGCGGACACCCTCGAAGCGCTCCGGCCGCGGCGTCAGCCACACGCCGGTGCCGTCCGGGCGGACGAAGCACAGCGCGGCGCGTTGGGTGACCTGGGCGGCAGCGGTGGAGTCGATCGGGCCGGCCTCTGTCGGCTCGAAGTAGCCGGCGAGGCGCTCGGCGAGCGTGGCGCTGTCGAGGCCCCGGTAGACGCGGTGGATGGCATCGATGCTGAGCTGATCCTCGACCAGTTCGGCGACGAAGGTGAGGGTGAGCTCGGCATCGGTAGCGCTCCCGGCCCGAGCGCGGACCTCGTCACGGAACGTGCGCGAGATGGCGTAGCGGTGATGGCCGTCGGCGATCAGCACCGGATTGGCCCCCACAGCGGCAGCGATGGCGTCGACCCGAGCCGGGTCGTCGACTCGCTCGACGGAGTGCTCCACGCCGTGCTCGTCAGTGAACGAGCCCGCCGGTTGGCCCGGCTCACGCAGCACGTCGGTGAGGCCGGCGGTGAGGGACAGACCCCACACCGGGGAGAGGTTCGCCGAGGTCGCCCTCGTGAGGTCGAGCCGGTCGGTCTTGGCCTTCTGCGTGGTCCGTTCGTGCGGCAGGACTCCGGCCGCGCCCTCGTCGACCACCTCGAGCGCACCGAGCACGCCCACCGTGTGCCGTTGGCGCCCGGCTTCGTCGGTGAAGCGCATCCGGTACAACGTGAACGACGGCCGCTCGTCGGTGACGAGCGTGGCGTCGTCACGCCAGTGCTGCAACGTTCGGCCCGCCCGGTCGTAGCGCATGGGCCCGTCGGCTTCGCGAGGCAGGTCGACGTGGACGATGTTGCGCCCATGACTGGCGCGCAGCGCCTCGGCGTCGGCCTCGGACAGCACGTCGTAGGGCGGCGCGGTGACGACGCCGAGGGGGAGGTCGGGGTGGAAGCGGAGGGCGGCAAACGGTTCGAAGCGCGGCACGCCCCTCAGCCTGCCACCTCGGCGGGCACTTCGGGCGTGGCACACCGACTCCTAGACTTCCCCGGCCATGCCAGCCACCGCCGCCACCCCGGTACATCGACCACGCGTGGTCGTGCTCGACCTCGATGGTGTCGTGTGGCTGTCGCTGCAACCCATCCGCGGGTCCGCCGAGGCCGTCGCGGCGATGCGCGCCGCCGGGATCGAGGTGCTGTTCGCCACCAACAACTCGGCACCCAGGGTGGCCGACCACGAGCAGGCCTTGGCGGCGATCGGGATCCCGGCCGAGGGATGCGTGATCACCTCCGCCCAGGCCGCGTCGATGCTGGTCCAACCGGGGGAGCGGGCGCTGGTGGTGGGTGGACCCGGCTTGCACGAGGCCCTCGAGGCTCGCGACGCCACGGTGGTGGACGAGCGGGCCGACGTGGTGGTGGTGGGTCTCGACCGGCAGTTCACCTACGACACCCTGCGCCGGGCGTCGACTGAAGTGCGCAACGGGGCGCGGCTGCTGGCCAGCAACGACGACGCCACGTATCCGACCCCGAACGGCCCGATTCCCGGAGGCGGGGCGATGCTCGCCGCCGTTGCCACCGCGGCGGGCGTCACCCCGGTGATCGCCGGCAAGCCGCACCAGCCGATGGCCGACCTGGTGCTGGCGCGCAGCGGCGGGGCCACGCCCGACCAGATCGTCATGGTGGGTGACCGGCCGGAGACCGACGGGCTGTTCGCCCGCCGGATCGGTTGCCGCTACGCCCAGGTGCGCACCGGCGTGGTGCCTGCTGGTGTTCACGTCGCGCTTGCAGATATTGACCAGGCGGATCTCCTAGGTGTGGCAAATGTCCTGCTCACCGATGGTGGGCTGTCGAGCTAGACTGCTTGCTATGGCAACCAACTTCATCAAGCGTCTGATCGACGCCGGCACCCAGTTCGGCGAGACCTCCCGGGACAACGCCGAGCGTGTGGTCAACGAGATGGTCAAGGCCGGCAAGGTCCGCCGTCGCGATGCCGAGCAGACCATCCAGACCCTGGTCGAGCGCGGCCGGGAGACCAGCGAGCGCATCCTGTCCATGGTCCAGGCCGAGGTCTCCAAGCAGCTGCGCTCGCTGGCAGAGCGCATCGACGACGCCGAGGACCGCATCGAGTCCCTGGCCAGTGACCTGGCCAAGGCCTCCAAGTCCGCCGCCGCCAAGGCCGCTCCGGTCAAGAAGGCCGCTCCGGTCAAGAAGGCCGCTCCGGTCGAAGAAGGCTGCGCCGGTCAAGAAGGCTGCGCCGGTCAAGAAGGCTGCGCCGGTCAAGAAGGCTGCGCCGGTCAAGAAGGCCGCGGCCACGCGGGCGCCCGCCAAGAAGGCTGCGCCGGCGAAGCAGGCCGCTGCGTCGAGCTGATGCCCCGGCGCCAGCGACTCGACGCCGAGCTGGTGAGGCGCCACCTGGTGCCCAGCAGAGTCGAGGCCGCCCGGCGCATCGAGGCCGGTGAGGTCCTGGTCAACGGGGCCGTCGCCGACAAGTCGTCACGGCTCGTGCACGCTGGCGATCCGATCGTCCTCAGTGGCCCGCCTCCCCGCTACGTCAGCCGGGGTGGCGAGAAGCTGCATGCCGCGCTGGAGCGCTTCCAGATCGATCCCCGGGGAGTCCTGGCCCTCGATGCCGGCGCCTCCACGGGTGGGTTCACCGACTGCCTGCTGCACCACGGGGCGGCTCAGGTCGTGGCCGTCGACGTCGGCCACGGGCAACTTCACCCGCGCATCCGTGCCAATCAGCGCGTCACGGTGGTGGAGCGGATGCACGTCAGGGATCTGACGGGCGCAGTGGTGGGAGCGCCGGTCGACCTGCTGGTGGCCGATCTGTCGTTCATCTCCCTGCGCCGGGTGCTGGCCCCGATGTTCGCCGTCTGCCGGCTCGGCGCCACCTTCGTGCTGCTGGTCAAGCCGCAGTTCGAAGCCGGCCGGGTGGAGGTTGCCCGGGGCAAGGGGGTGATCACCGACCCGGCGGTCCACGAGCGCGTCCGCGCCGAGATCGACGAGGCCCTGGTCGCTGCGGGCGTGGGCGAGCTGCGCTGGATGGACTCACCGATCACCGGCGCCGACGGCAATCGTGAATTGCTTGTGTCGGGCGTCGTCGGTCCGTCAGGATGCACGCCATGACCTCTGTGCTCCTCGTGGCGCATCACGAGCGGGCCGAGGCTCACCACCTGGTCCTCCAGACCGCAGCCTGGCTGGATGCCCACGGCATGACCGCGACCATGGTCCCGGACGAAGCCGAGGCCCTGGGGGTCGGCCACCTGGGCGACGACGATGCCGTGCGCCGGGCCTCGCTGTGCGTCAGCCTCGGTGGCGACGGGACCATGCTGCGCGCCGTCCACCTGGTCGCCTCCCAGGGTCTGGCGATCCTCGGCGTCAACGTCGGGCTGCTTGGCTACCTCACCGAGGTCGAACCGGCGGCGCTGGAGTCGGCGCTGGAGCGCTGGGCCGCCGGCCAGCAGGCGGGCGGGTGGCGCATCGAGGAGCGGATGATGCTTGATGTCAGCCTGGGCGAGGGCCGCTGGACGGCCTTCAACGAGGCCGTGGTGGAGCGCCGCGAATCCGGGCACACCGTGCGTGTCCTGGTGCACATCGACGGCGCGCCGTTCACCAGCTACGCGGCCGACGGCATGATCGTGTCCACACCGACGGGCTCTACGGCCTATGCGCTGTCGGCGCGCGGCCCGGTGGTGTCACCGACCCACCGCGCGTTACTGGTGACGCCCGTTGCGCCGCACATGCTCTTCGACCGCACGCTGGTGCTGGGCCCGGACGAGGCGGTCGCCCTGGAACTCATCGGCCATCGTGCCGCAGTGCTGACGGTCGACGGCCAGTTCGTCACGGACGTGTCGGAGGGGCAGACGGTAACCGTGCGCGCCTCGGACGACGTTGCCCGGCTGATCCGGCTGGGCGAGCGCCGCTTCCACCAGATCCTCAAGGCCAAGTTCGGCCTCGCCGACCGCTGATGCTGCGCGAGCTGCACATCGAGTCGCTCGGGGTCATCGACTCGCTGACGGTGCCGTTCGGGCCGGGTCTCACCGCGCTGACCGGTGAGACCGGTGCCGGCAAGACGATGCTGGTCGAGGCGCTGGCGCTGCTCCTGGGCGGCCGGGCCGATGCCGGCGTGGTCCGTCACGGGTGCGCCGAGGCTCGGGTCGAGGGGCGCTTCGAGGTCGACGGGGTGGAGAGCGTGGTGGCCAGGGTGATCCCCGCCGACGGCCGGTCCCGGGCCTACCGCGACGGCCGGTTGATCACCGCGGCCACGTTGGCCGAACTGGTGGGCGGCTGGGTGGAGTTGCACGGGCAGAACACCCACCAGCGCCTGGCGACGGCCGCCGATCAGCGAGCCGCGCTGGACCGCTGGGCGGGAACCGATCTGGCGCCGCTGGTGGAGGTGCGCACCCGCCTGCGCCAGGTGGACGAAGCGATCGGCGCGCTGGGCGGCGACAGCCGGGCCAAGGCCCGCCAGATCGATCTACTGCGCTACCAACTCGACGAGCTCCGCGCCGCGGCGCTGGGCGACCCCGACGAGGACGAGCGGCTCGCCGAGGAGCAGGACACCCTGGCCCAGGCGGAGTCGCTACGCCTCGCCGCGGCAACGGCGACCGCCGCCCTGCGTGGCGACGGCGGGGCGGTGGACGCCGCCGGGCTGGCCGTGCACGCCCTCGGCCACGCCGCCGTGTTCGCCGGGCTGGTCGAGCGCCTGCGCGCCGCCGCTGCCGAGCTGGCCGACGCCGCCGACGAGATCCGCCAGGTGGGGGAGCGCATCATCGACGACCCCGAGCGTGCCGAGGCGGTGCGCATCCGCCGCCAGCAGCTGCGTGACCTGCGCCGCAAGTACGGCGATTCGCTGGCCGAGGTGATCGCTTTTCGTGACCAGGTGGCCGGCGAGCTGGACGAGCTGAGCTCCCACGACCAGCGGCTGGCCGACCTGGAGACCGAGCGCGCCCGGTTGGCCGTCAGCGCGCTGGCCGCCGCAGCCACCGTGGGCCGTGTGCGCCGGGCCGCGGCCGGCGGCCTGGCCCGGCAGATGGCCGAGCGGTTGCAGACCCTGGCGATGCCGGCGGCCGCGGTCGAGGTGCGCGTCGGCGCTGCCGACCCGGGCGACGAGGTGGAGATCCTGCTGGCGGCCAACCCCGGAAGCCCTCCGGCGCCGCTGGCCAAGGCCGCCAGCGGTGGGGAGCTGGCCAGGACGATGCTGGCCCTGCGGCTGGTGTTGTCAGCCGACCCGGAGACCATGGTGTTCGACGAGGTCGACGCCGGCATCGGCGGGCAGGCCGCGGTGGCCGTCGGCCGGTCATTGGCCGAGCTGGCCGCCCACCGCCAGGTGCTGGTGGTCACCCATCTGGCCCAGGTGGCGGCGCTGGCCGATCACCATGTGGTGGTGGCCAAGTCGTCGACGGCCACCTCCACCAGCACGGCGGCGTCCGTCGTGACCGGTGAGGCCCGGGTCACCGAGGTGGCCCGCCTGCTGAGTGGGCACGAACGCAGCGAGAGCGCCAGAGCCCACGCCGAGGAGCTACTGGGAGTTCGCTGATCCGTGGCCGCCGCCCAGCGGACCCGGGGCCAGGCGCCGCTGGAAGTGCCGGGCATGGCGACGATCGATCCAGCGCATCACATGGAACGCGGCCCACAGGATGACGACGCCACCCACGGCGTCGAGGAAGTAGTGGTTGGCGGTCACGACGATGGCGAACAGCGTCAGCGCCGGGTACAGCACGGCGAACCACGTGCGCCAGCGACCCGACGCGTAGCGGTAGACCACGTAGGCGCACCACAGCGACCAGCCGAAGTGCAGGCTGGGCATCGCCGCGAACTCGTTGGCCACGGCCTTGACCGCTGATGACTCGTAGGACCACAGCCCGCCGATGCGATCGAGCGTGTCGACGAAGCAATTGCCGATGATCTGGGTCCGGGTGGGTCCGGGCGCCGGGATCGTGGCGTTGCACACCAGCATCCGCGGCGGGGTCAGCGGGAACGCGTAGTAGCCGATGAGCGCCAGCCCGGTGGTGGCCCCGAGCAGGTTGCGGACGCGCAGGTATCCACCCGGGCGCTTGAGGAACATCCAGGTGAGGATCCCGGCGGTGACGAAGAAGTGCAGCGTGCCGTAGTAGATGTTCATCGACTTGATGAACCATCGTGTGCCGATGAAGAAGCTCTGGATGGCCTGCTCGCCGAAGACGTGCAGGAACCGCTCGACGGCCACCACCCGCTTGGCGTTGGCGTAGGCCCTGGTCTCCACCCCACCCACCTTGGCCAGGCGCTGGACCGTGCGGTAGACGTAGTAGAAGACCAGCACCAGGACGGCCTCACGGGCCATCGCCTTGATCCGGACCGACTTCGGGAGGCGCTCGTCGACGACGTTGGCCGGGTACGCCGACGAGGAATCCACGTCTGCGCCCATCACGCCGATTCTAGGCGGCGAGGTGATTGCCTGCCCGGCCCTTAGCGACGGGTGTAGATGGTGCAACCGTCGATGACGTCGGACTTGACGTAGCCGGCGCTGACGAACTGGGCGATCTGCGGGATCAGCGACATCGGGTAATTCGCGTAGTGCAGGTCGGGGGCGGTGGACGTGTCGACGATCAGGGTCGGCGGTGCTGCCGTGAGATCGGCCATCATCATGTCCAGGGCGCCAGGTGTCGCTTCGGCCAGGGTCTCGGCGCCCAGGTTGCGTCCGCCGCTGCGGCCGGTGACGAAGTCGCTGTGGATCTGCGTCCCGGCAATCGGTCGGTCGAGGGCCACGGCCAGCTCGGCGTAACTGCCCCAGATGAACACCCGATCGGTGGGCTGGGTGACGGCCTGCAGGGCGGCGGCGAGGTGCTCGGGGCGGTTGGTCCGCCGGAAGGTCTCGGGGATCCACAAGAACACGGCCGATGCCACGAGCGTCGCCGCCAGGACCGCCGCGGCCGGGCGCCACCACCGCCGTGCCGCTCCGGCCAGCACCGGGGTGGCCAGCATCGCCAGCGGGGGAACCACCTGCAACCAGTAGTGGCCGAAGAAGCGGAACCCGGCGAAGGCCGCCGCGCACCCGGTGAGCAGCCACAGCCAGAGATCGGGGGCGCGCCGCACGGACGCCTTCCATCCGGCCGCCGCGGCGGCCACCTGGACCAGGTGAAAGGCGACGAACAGGGCCACACTGCCAACGGCCTTCAGCGCGACGTCGCCGAGATCCGCGCTGGCGAACACGAAGCCTGGCGTGCTGGCAAACGTCCAGAACCAGAAGTCGTGCCACGGCAGGAACACCGCGACGGCGGCGATGACCGGGACGAACCCAGCGGTGGCCGCCGCCACACCTCGCCAGCGGCTGGCCAACCACGCCGACAGCGCCGCCGCCGGGACGCCGAAGACCCAGCTCTGCCGGCTGAGCACAGCCACGGCCAACAGCGCCCCGCCCACCAGGCTCCAGGCCCAGCCGGGTCGGCGAAGACAGACGATGGCCGCCGCGGCGAGCGGTAGGGCGATCTGGGCGAAGTTGGCCGGGCCACCGTCACCCGGGGCGAAGGCGATGCATCCCACGCCGAACAGCGCGGCCGCCCACCACCCGGCGCCGCGCCCGAATCGGCGGATGGCGTCGTTGGCCACCACCACGGTGGCCGCACCGGTGGCCAGGGCGACCAGCCAGCGCATCGGCCGCGGGTCGGCGACGCCACCGAGGTCGAAGGTCCAGCGGTACAGCAGGGGCGGGATGGGTGGCTTGCGATCGGCCATGTCGACGTACAGTCGACCGCCGCGCTGCATCGCCTGGGCGCCCATGGCGATGCTGGCCTCGTCGGGGTTGAACCACCGCCGCCACACCACCGTGGGCAACCGGGTCAGCACGGTGGCGGCCACGATGAGCGCCGACGAACGCCACGACAGCCGGGGTTCGCCTCGCATCGGCGCCGACGTTAGCGCCGCGCTCGCCAGACGGCTGGGCATGCCACAATGCCCCGGTGAGCCGGAAGATCCGCGGCGTGCTGTTCGACTTCGGCGGCACGCTGTTCGCCCATCCCGGCCTGGCCGAGACGGTGGCCATCGCCGCCCGACGGCTTGGCGCGAACTGGGACGTAGCGCGCTGTGCCGAGGTGGCAGCGGGGATCGACCGGCTGGCCATGCTGCCCGCCGAGATCGCCAGGGGCAGGGACCTGGACGCTGGCGTCTGGCGGGACCGCTGGCACGAGCTGTACGCCGTGGCCGACGGCGAGGTTCCCGGCCTGGGTGCGGAGATCTACCGGCAGATGCACGACCCGGCCACGTGGATCCCGTACCGCGACGCGGTGTGGACGCTGCGCGGGTTGATGGACGCGGAGATCCCGATCGGAGTGATCTCCAACACGGGTTGGGACGTCCGCTCGGTGTTCCGCCAGCACGGCGTGGGCTACTGCGTCAACCAGTTCGTGCTGTCCTACGAGGTGGGTCTCGTCAAGCCGGAGGCCGGGATCTTCGGCCTGGCGGTGGACGCCCTGCTGTGCTCGGCGGACGATGTCCTGATGGTGGGCGACGACCCGGTGGCCGATGCCGGCGCGGCGCGGTGTGGCATGCGCACGTTGCTGCTGCCCCAGACGCCGCCCGCCTCCGACAACGGGATCGCCGCGGTGCTCGCGCTGGCGTCCGCGTGAGTGCCCATCCGCGCCAAGCAGGCTGCGGCCACGGTACGATGTGCTCCCGTTGTCAGGTCGACTGCAGCGGAGGTTGCGCCACATGCCCAAGCACATTTTCGTGACGGGAGGCGTTGCCAGCTCCCTCGGCAAGGGCCTCACCGCCTCCTCGCTCGGTCGGCTGCTCAAGCAGCGTGGTCTGCGGGTGACGATGCAGAAGCTCGACCCGTACATCAACGTCGACCCGGGGACGATGAACCCGTTCGAGCACGGTGAGGTGTTCGTCACCGACGACGGCGGCGAGACCGACTTGGACCTCGGTCACTACGAGCGGTTCATCGACGAGCCGCTGACCCGCAACTCCAACGCCACCACCGGCAGCATCTACCAGGCCGTGCTGGCCGCCGAGCGGCGTGGCGAGTACCTCGGCAAGACCGTGCAGGTGATCCCGCACATCACCGACGAGATCAAGAGCCGGATCACCCGGCTGGCCGCCGACGACGTGGACGTGGTGATCACCGAGGTGGGCGGCACGGTGGGTGACATCGAGATCCTCCCGTTCCTGGAGGCGATCCGTCAGTACCGCAAGGACGCCGGGCGGGACAACATCTGCTACATCCACGTGACCCTCGTGCCGTTCATCGGGCCGTCGGGGGAGCAGAAGACCAAGCCCACCCAGCACAGCGTGACCGAACTGCGCAGCCGTGGCATCCAGCCCGACATCATCGTGTGCCGCAGCGAGGCCCCGCTGTCGGACAACCTGAAGCGCAAGATCAGCAACCTGTGCAACGTCGACGAGAACGCCGTCGTCAACGCTGCCGACGCCAAGAACATCTACGAGCTCCCGCTGATCCTCCACGACGAGGGCCTCGACGACGTGGTGTGCGAGGTGCTGCGCATCGACCGGCCCATCGACCTGGCCCCCTGGCAGGAACTGGTGGACAAGGTGGAGGCCGCCACCGCCCCGGTGAGGATCGGCCTCATCGGCAAGTACATCCAGTTGCAGGACGCCTACCTGTCGGTGGTGGAGAGCCTGCGCCACGCCGGCATCCACCACGGCGCCAAGGTGGAGATCGACTGGATCCAGGCCGAAGACGTCGAGGGTCTGCTGGCCGCCGGACGGCTGGCCGACCTCGACGGGATGGTGATCCCCGGCGGGTTCGGCGAGCGTGGCTTCGAGGGCAAGATCGCCGCGGCCGGCTACGCCCGTGAGCACGACATCCCGTGCCTCGGGTTGTGCCTCGGCCTGCAGGCGATGACCGTCGACTTCGCCCGCAACGTGATGGGCCTGACCGGGGCCAACTCCACCGAGATGGATCCGGACACGCCGCACAAGATCATCGACCTGATGCACGATCAGCGTGACGTGGTGGACAAGGGCGGCACGCAGCGGCTCGGGGCCTTCTACGCCATCCTCGAACCTGGCTCACGGGTGCACAACGCCTACGGCGAACCGGTGGTCAGTGAGCGTCATCGCCACCGCTACGAGCTCTCGGCGCAGTGGAAGCCGCGCCTGGAGGCCGCCGGCTTGCGCTGCACCGGGCTGTCCCCGGACCGCCGGCTGGTGGAGTTCATCGAGTTGGCAGATCACCCGTTCTGGGTGGCCACCCAGGCCCACCCGGAGTTCAAGAGCCGGCCGGACCACGCCCATCCGCTGTTCCGTGACCTGACCGCCGCGGCGCTGGCCAGGCGCGCCGCCAGGACCCCCACGCTGCGCGTCGTGGACGGCGCCGAGGCCGGTACGTCGGTTGCCTGATCCCGCCCGGCCCGTGGGCCAGTTCCGCCGCATCGGTGAGCGCGTCGTCCACCAGGGCTACATCTGGCGGGTGGTCACCGCCGAGTTCGAATCCCCCGAGGGTGAGCGGTTCCATCGTGACATCGTCCGCTCGCCCGGCGCGGTGGGCGCCGTGCCGGTCCTCGATTCGTCGGACGACCCGGTGGTGGTCCTGGTGGACCAGTACCGGGCGTCGTACGAGACGACGATCCTGGAGATCCCGGCGGGGATGCGTGACGTTCCCGGTGAGGCCCCGGAGGCCACGGCCGCCCGGGAGCTGGTGGAGGAGGTGGGCCTGCACCCCGGACGGTTGGTACCGCTCGGTTCGTTCCAGCCATCGGCCGGGATGACCGACTCGGTGACCCACCTGTTCGCTGCCTACGACCTGGTCGAGGTGGCAGCCGACACCCAGGGGCCCGAGGAGCGGCACATGACCGTGCTGCGGTTGCAGCTCTCCGAGGCGATGCGGATGGTGGTGGACGGGCGCATCCAGGACGGCAAGACCGTCATCGCCCTGCTGCGCCTGGAACGCCTGCTGCGCGCCGGATCGTGAAACCGGAGCTTCCCCTCGAGGTCGAGGACTTCTTGGTGTGGATGGCCGCGGAGCGCGGCCGTTCGGTCAACACGCTGGCCGCCTATCGGCGGGATCTGACGGCCTACGTCGCCTGGCTGGCCGAGCACGGCTCGTCGATCGGCTCGGTCACCAGCGAGGAGCTGTCGGCGATGATCACCGCCCGGCGTGGTTCGGGCGCCGCGGCCGCCAGCGTGGCCCGGCAGTTCGCCGCGATCCGGATGTTCCACCGCTTCTGGTCGGACGAGGGCGGCCGCGCCGACGACCCCACCGCCGACGTGGAAGGGGTGCGGGTCCCCGCCGGCATTCCCCACCCGCTCAGCGAGGACGAGGTCAACCGGCTGCTGGGAGCGGTGACCGGCGCTGACCCGGTGGCCAAGCGCGACCGGGCGCTGCTGGAGTTCCTCTACGCCACCGGCGCGCGCATCTCCGAGGCGGTCGGCCTCGCCCTCGACGACGTGGATCGTGAGCACGGTCTGGTGCGCCTGTACGGCAAGGGATCGAAGGAGCGCCTGGTGCCCTACGGGCGGATGGCCGCCGCAGCCCTGGACGACTGGTTGGGGGACCGCGGCCGCCCGCTGCTGGAACCCGACCGGTGGGCTAGGCGCGGCGACATGGAGGCCCTGTTCCTGAACCAGCGCGGCAGCCGGCTGACCCGCCAGGCGGCGTGGCTGGTGGTCAAGAAGTACGGCGACCGGGTGGGCCTGGCGTCCAAGCTGTCTCCCCACGTGCTGCGCCACAGCTGCGCCACCCACCTGCTGGACCACGGCGCCGACCTGCGCGTCGTCCAGGAGATGCTGGGCCATGCCAGCATCTCCACCACGCAGGTGTACACCAAGGTCAGCCAGGAGAAGCTGTTCCGCGAGTACCGCCGAGCCCACCCGCGGGCCCGCGCACGGCGCAGGTCGGAGTTGTAGGACTCCGGTGCCAGACTGGCCAGCCATGTCGAACGAACCGCCGGCGCTGTCGTACGGCTCCGTCGGGATGACCTTCGCCGACGGGACCGAGACGCTGCGCGACGTGTCCTTCGCCGTGAGCCGGGGGGAGTTCGTCACCATCGTCGGGCCGTCCGGGTGCGGGAAGTCGACGCTGTTGAGGATCGCCTCCGGGTTGCTGGCCCAGACCGACGGGACCGTCACCGTGGATCGCAGCCGGATCGGCTACGTGTTCCAGGATCCGACGCTGCTGCCGTGGCGGACGGTGCGCCAGAACGTGGAACTGCTCGCCCAGCTGCACGACATCGCCAAGCCCGAGCGGCGCCGGCTGGCCGACCAGGCGATCGCCAAGGTGGGCCTGGTGGGCTTCGAGAACCACTACCCCAAGACGCTGTCGGGCGGGATGCGGATGCGTTGCTCGCTGGCCCGCAGCCTGACGCTGCGCCCGCCGCTGTTCCTGTTCGACGAACCGTTCGGGGCGGTGGACGAGATCACCCGCGAGCGGTTGAACGACGAGACCCAGCGGTTGTTCCAGGAGGAGCGCTTCGCCGGGCTGTTCATCACCCACTCGATCAGCGAAGCGGTCTACATGAGCACCCGGGTGCTGGTGATGAGCGCCCGCCCGGGGACCATCGTCGCCGAGTTCCCGGTGCCCTTCGCCTACCCACGCCAGCCCGAACTGCGCTTCGAGCCGGACTTCACCGGGCTGTGCCACGAGATCTCCGGGACGCTGCGGGCGGCATCGGGTGGAGACGCCGATGAGTGAGGTCACACCCACCACCTACGGCCCCAGGCCGCAGACCCAGCCGAGCCGCGGCCGGCGCCTGGCCGGGTTGCTGATCCCGCCGTTCATCCTCGGCGGGATCCTCACCGGGGTCTGGTACTACGCCAGCTACGTGTGGCTGCAGGGCCGCCGGCGCGTCCTGCTGGCCCCGCCGCACAAGGTGCTGACCAAGGGCTTCGGTGACTGGGAGCACCTCCGCGAGATCCTGGCCGCGGCCGGGCGCAGCGGTGACGTGGCCTTGCGCGGCCTGGTGATCGCCGTGTTAATCGGACTCACCCTGGCCACCTTGATGAGCCAGGCGCGCAGCGTGGAGCGAGCCGTGTGGCCGTTCATGATCAGCCTGCAGGCCATCCCGATCCTGGCGATGGTGCCGGTGATCGGGCTGCTGTTCGACACCGGCAAGACCAGCCGGGTGATCGTCTGCGTGATCTTCTCGCTGTTCCCGATGGTGGTCAACGCCCTGTTCGGGCTGAAGTCCGCCGACCAGGGCCACCACGACCTGTTCACCCTGAACAACGCCAGCCGCTGGACCCGCCTGACCCGGCTGATGATCCCCGGGGCGATGCCGGCGGTGTTCGCCGGGCTGCGGATCAGCGCCAGCCTGGCATTGATCGGCGGGATCGTCTCGGACTTCTTCTTCGGCCGCGGCCAGGTCGGCCTGGGGCAGATGATCGTCCGCTTCAAGAACGACACCAACAGCCCGCTGGTGCTCACGTCCATCGCCGTGGCCTGCATCTTCGGAGTGATCGTCTTCCTCGTGTTCAGCTGGATCGAGCGCAAGGTGGTAGGAAAGTGGTACGAGGGCTCTGGCCGAAGTGGGCCACGACCATAAGCCGCGACGAGTTGTCGTCCCGACAAGGAGCACACGCATGATCACGATCACCCCGCGCCGGGCCGGCGCCGCCGTCGCCCTGGCCTCGATGGCCCTGCTGGCCGGCACCACCTCGGCGCACAACGACACCACGCCGCCCACCGGCGCCGCCGCTCCAGCGGGCGCCTCGCTGGCCGGGACCTGCCCGGACACGGTGGTGATCCAGACCGACTGGTGGCCGGAGGCCGAGCACGGCGGGCTGTACGAACTGGTGGGCGAGGGCTACGCCATCGACAAGGACGCCAAGAAGGTGTCCGGCCCGCTGGTCAGCAAGGGCGCCGACACCGGCGTCAAGGTCGAGATCCACGCCGGCGGTAGCGCCATTCCCGGCTCGGTGGCCGACGAGATGGTCGCCCACTCCGAGATCATGCTGGGCTACTTCAACATCGAGGGCTCTGCCACCAACCAGGCCGTGAAGCTGCTCTCGGTGGTGGCCCCGCTGGAGAAGAACCCGCAGATGATCATGTGGGATCCGGCCACCTACCCCGACGTCAAGGAGATCAAGGACCTCCAGAAGCACGACGTCCCGGTGCTGGTCTTCGGCAAGGGCATCGTCGCCAAGTGGATGATCAACCAGGGCATTCTCAAGGACGGCCAGTTCGACACCTCCTTCGACGGGTCGCCGGACCGGTTCGTCGCCGAGGGCAAGGTGGCCCAGCAGGGCTTCGCCACCGCCGAGCCGTACAAGTTCGAGTTCGACCTGCCGTCGTGGAACAAGCCGATCGCCTTCCAGACGTACTACGACGCCGGCTGGAAGACCTACAGCCAGACCCTGGCCATCCTGGCCGACGACAAGGAGAAGCTGGCGCCGTGCCTCAAGCTGCTGGTGCCGATCATCCAGCAGGCTCAGGTGGACTACATCCAGTCGCCGGACCGGGCCAACGCCATCATCGGTGAGGCGGTCAAGGGCTACGACAACTTCTGGACCCAGAGCCCGGAGCTGATGAAGTTCTCCGTCGACCAGCAGCTGAAGCTTGGCATCGTCGGCAACGGCGACGACGCCACGCTCGGCAACATGGACGAGGCCCGGGTGCAGGCCGTGATCGACGAGCTGACCGGCACGCCAGGCGTCGACGTGCGCGCCGGGATCAAGGCCGCCGACCTGGTGACCAACGAGTTCATCGATCCCTCCATCGGCCTGCCTGCAGCTCCGTCCACCACCGACACCACCCCGGCTGGTTCAATGGTCCCAGGCACATCGTCTTGACGACTGCGAGGGACATATGAGGTTGACCATCACCGCCGAAGTCACGGCCCGGTGGGGGCATCGGGTGGACGGGTTGATCCACAGCCACGCCTGGACCGTCGGCGCCACCGTCGAGGGTCCCGCCGACGCCAGCATCATCATCCCGGCCGACGAGCTGGAGGCCATCCTGCTGCGCAAGGTCCAACCGTGGACCGGTCACTACCTGACCCACGAGGACCTCGGGCCGTGGAAGGCCTACGCCCCGCTGGTGTGGGACAAGGAGCCGACCGTGGAGGAGATCGCCCGCCGGCTGTGGTCCGCCGTGGCCGAGGACGTCGACGGCCTGGTCGAGGTGTTCCTGGTGGAGGCCACCGAGTTCGACCGGACGCGCACGGTGCGGCTGTCCCGCGAGAGCTCCCACGCCTACGCCTGACCCGCACTCGCCGGCCGCCCGCCGGCTGGCCATCCTGGGCTCGCTGTACGGCGCCTCGGCAGCGCCCGAGCTGGCGGCGCGCCTCGACGCTGTGCTCGTCGCGTGCCGGCCACCCAGACCCGTCGCGGCGCTGGATCAGCGCTCCGCGTTCCTGATCGCCTACGGCGACCACGTGCAGCGGTCCGGCGAGTCGCCCCTCGTCACCCTGGCCGGGTTCGTCGAACAACGGCTGGCACCGCAGGTCACCGGCGTGCACACCCTGCCGATCCATCCGAGCACCAGCGACGGCGGGTTCGCCGTGGTCGACCACTCGGTGGTGGACCCGGCGCTGGGCTCGTGGGACGACGTCTCCGCGCTGGCCTGCACGACGCGCTGGATGGCCGATGCGGTGGTCAACCACGTATCGGCCTCCAGCCCGTGGCTGGCCGGGTACCTGGCGGGCGACCCGGCCTTCGCCGGGTTCTTCCGCCCGCTGCCGGACGCGGCGGACGTCTCGGCCGTGGTGCGCCCGCGCACCTCACCCCTCGGTCATGAGTTCCGCCGTGATGACGGGTCAGCGATGCGCCTGTGGACCACGTTCTCGGCCGATCAGGTGGACCTCGACCTGGCATCGCCGGAGGTGTTCCTGGCGCTCACCGACGTGGTGCTGCGCTTCGTGGCCGAGGGAGCGGCGGCGATCCGCCTGGATGCCGTGGCCTTCGCCTGGAAGGACCCGGCCCGTTCGTCGATGAGCCTGCCCGAGACCCACGACGTGGTGGCCTGCTGGCGAGCATGCCTCGACGAGGTCGCTCCCGGGTGCGTGCTGGTGACCGAGACCAACGTCCCTCATGACGAGAACGTGACCTACTTCGGCACGCCCGAGCGACCCGAGGCTCACGCCGTGTACCAGTTCCCGCTGCCACCACTGGTGTTGCACACCATGCTGACCGGGGACAGCACGGCCCTGGTCGGTTGGTTGCGAGCGCTCGATCCACCGCCGCCGGGGTGCGCCTACCTCGCCGTCCTGTCGACCCACGACGGCATCGGGTTGCGCGGTTCGGAGGGTGTGCTCGACGACGCCCAACGGGCTGCCCTGGCCGCCGCTACGGAGGCGTGCGGTGGGCAGGTCAACCGGCGGGCCACCCCCGCCGGGCCCGTGGCCTACGAGTTGTGCACGACGTGGTACTCGATCCTCGCCCACGGCCATGACCACGACGCAGCGATGGCCCGCCACGTGGCCAGCCACGCCATCGCCCTCGCCGTCCAGGGCGTGCCGCTGCTGTACTTCGGCGCCGTGATGGCGGCCACCAACGACCACGATCGACTGGCGGCCACGGGCCACGGTCGGGACCTCAACCGCACCCGGTTCGACGCCGAGGCGCTGGGCGCCGACCTCGACGACCCGGCGAGCCGAGCGGCGCTGAGTTGGACGGCACTTCGTGGACTGCTGGAGCGGCGGGCGTCGTGCCCGGCCTTCGCCCCGCAGGCTCACCAGGTCGTCCACCCCGTCTCGCCGGACGTGGTGGTGATCGAGCGGATCGCGCCAACCGGCGAGCGCGCCGCGGTGTGCGTCAACGTCACCCCAGCAGCGGTCACCGTGGAGGTCCCCGCCTGGGGCACGGTCCGGCTGTCGCCGTGGGGTGTCAACATCCAGATCCGCTGATCCGTCTACGCGAAGATCGCAGGCGACTTCTTGGGGGAGGCCACGATGGCAGTTCGTCAACGACGCGAGATCGACCTCGGCGCACCGCAGGCCCTCGAGGCGCGGGCCGTCGTCATCGGGCGGGTGACGCCCAACCTGGTCGACCCCGAGATCGTCGACCAACTGGCCGCGTTCCAGTTCCCGCCGTTGACCGTCGACGGTCTCGCCGCCTCGCGCCAGAGCGCGAGGCCATGTTCCTCGCCGCGCTGGACGTCCCGACGACGGTGGAGTCGGTGGATCACGTCGTCGACGAGGCCCGCGGCGTGGTCGTCCGGGTGCACCGCGAGCCCGGGGCGAGCGGACCGCTGCCGTGCCTGTTCTCGATCCACGGCGGCGGCTACGTGATGGGCACCCGGCTGATGGACGACCCGATGCACCGGGCCTACTGCGGATCGCTCGGGATCGTCGGCGCCTCGGTGGAGTACCGGCTCTCGCCGGAGACCCCATACCCCGGGCCGCTGGAGGACTGCTACGACGGGCTGGCGTGGGTGATGGCCAACGCCGCCGATCTGGGGATCGACCCGGACCGCGTGGGCATCTACGGGGGCAGCGCCGGCGGCGGTCTGGCGGCCGGTCTGGCGTTGCTGGTGCGTGACCGGGACGAGTTCGACATCGCGTTCCAGACGTTGATCTGCCCGATGCTGGACGACCGCCAGATCACCCCGTCGAGCCAGCTCGAGGGTCTGGACATCTGGAGCCGGGACTCCAACGAGTTCGGTTGGCGGGCGTACCTCGGCCCGCGCTACGCCGACCCGGCCCTGCCGATCTACGCCGCACCCGCCCGGGCCAAGGACCTGTCCAGGCTGCCACCCGCGTACATCGCCGTCGGCACGATCGACGGGTTTCGCGACGAGGACGTGGACTATGCCACCCGCCTGAACCAGGCTGGGGTCCCCTGCGAGTTGCACGTCTACCCCGGCGGCCCGCACGGCTACCAGATGTTCCCGTTCACCGAGATGTCCCAGCAGAGTGCCCTCGACGTGACCCGCTGGCTGCGCCGCCAGCTGGCACGATTGCAGCCATGATCGCCAGGGTTGCGTGCGCACTCGCAGTGGCAGTAGGTCTCGTCGCCTGCTCCTCCACCACCAACAGGTCGGCAGTCGAGAGCCCGCCGGGGGCCACAGCCGCCGGCGAGGCGGGGGCCGGGCAGGTATCGGGTGCCGGGTCGGCTCGCCCCACCGCCTCGTCGCCTGCCAGGTCATCCTCGTCATCGTCATCGTCCCCATCGTCGTCGTCATCCTCGTCGTCCTTGGTGGCTGGCTCGTCGACGAGCTCGACCCGGCCACCGACGTCCACCACCCGACCGTGCCGGGCGCCGTCGTCGGTGACCGACGACGTGCGCAAGGGTGACTGCGGTGGCATCGTGCGCGAGCTGCAGAACCGCCTGCGTGACCTCGGCTTCGACATCGCCGCCGACGGCAGGTTCGGCCCGGCCACCGATGCCGCGGTCCGCGACTTCCAGCGCACCCACGGCCTGACGGTGGACGGACAGGTGGGGCCGAACACCTGGGCGGCGATGAGCGAGGGCGGCCTCGGGGACTGATCAGCCCGGCGGGAGGCGGGGGACCATCCCGATGTTGGCGTACGCCCTGGCCAGGGTCGCCGCCGCCACCACCTGGGCCTTGTCGGCGCCCGTGCTGAGCAGGCGGAGCAACTCGGCGGGATCGGCCATCAACTCGTGGTATCGGTGCTGGACGGGGCGCAGCAGCTCCAGGACGGCCTCGCCGGTGTCGGCCTTCAGCGGCCCGTACTGCGTGTACCGACTGGCCAGCTCGCCGGGGGCCACGCCCGTGCATGCCGAGAGGATCTCCAGCAGGTTGCTGACGCCCGGCTTGGCGGCGCGATCGAAGCGGACCTCGGACTCGCTGTCGGTGACGGCGCGCTTGAACTTCTTGATGATCACCGCCGGGTCGTCGAGGATGTTGACCAGACCGGCGTCGCTGTCGGCGGACTTGGACATCTTGGACGTGGGGTCCTGGAGGTCCATCACCCGCGCCCCGGCCGGCGGGTGGACCGCCTTGGGCAGCACGAACGTGTCACCGAAGCGGCCGTTGAAGCGCATCGCCAGGTCACGGGTGACCTCGATGTGCTGGCGCTGGTCCTCGCCGACGGGTACCTCGTCGGCGTCATACAGCAAGATGTCAGCGGCCTGCAGGGCCGGGTAGGTAAACAGGCCTGCGGAGACGTGATCGCGCTGCCGCTTGGCGGTCTTCTCCTTGAACTGGGTCATCCGGTTGAGCTCGCCGAAGCTGGCCGTGCACTCCATGATCCAGCCCAGCTGGTTGTGCTCGACCACATGGCTCTGGACGAACACGGTCGTGCGGTCGGGATCCAGGCCGGCGGCGAACAGCACGGCGGCCTGGCGCAGGGTGCGCTCGGCCAGCACGCCCGGCTCGTCGAGGATCGTCAGGGCATGGAGGTCGACGAGGCAGTAGAACGTGTCGGCCTGGTCCTGCATCGCCACCCAGTTGCGCAGGGCCCCCACGTAGTTGCCGAGATGGGTTTCGCCCGTTGGCTGGATGCCGGAGAGAACTCGTGTCACGGCGAGCCAGGCTAACGATCGGCTCGGTCGATGCCCGGCCTCGTTTGTTCGCCGCTTCTCGACTGCCGGCCACGGGCGCGGCGCCTCCGTAGAATCCGCCGATGGCACAGATCCGCTTCGACGATCAGGTGGTCATCGTCACCGGCGCCGGCCGGGGACTCGGTCGGCAGCACGCGCTCCTGCTCTCCAGCCGTGGCGCCACGGTCGTGATAGCCGACGCGTCCGCCGAACCAGCCGAGGAGACGGCAGCCGAGATCGTCGCCGCGGGCGGGAGCGCCATGGCTGTGGTCAGCCGCCTGGGCGAGCCGCAGACTGCTGCCGACCTCGTGGCCGGGGCCCATCGGCGGTTCGGCCGGCTGGACGCAGTGCTGAACAACGCCGGGAGTGGCGGCCCGAGCGGCCCGATCGACACCGTCACCGACGACTACCTCGAGCGCGTCGTGAGCACCCATCTGCTCGCCTCGTTCCACATGGCCAGGGCAGCGTGGCCGCTGATGGTCGACCAGGGGGGCGGGCGGATCGTCTTCACCTCCTCGGCGACGGCCCTGGGTGACATTGGCATGGTGACCTACTCGATGGCCAAGGCCGGCCTCTGGGGACTGACCAGGTCGCTGGCGCTGGAGGGCGCGGCGCACGGGATCGCGGTGAACGCCCTGCTGCCGATCGGTTTCACCCGCGCCGCTGCCGCCAACCCTCACGAGCAGGTCCGGGCGTGGATGGAGGAACACTTCCCGGCTTCGCTGTGCGCGCCGGCGGCGGTGCTGCTGTGCCATCGCGACGTGCCGTGCACGGGCGAACTGGTCAGCGCCGGCGGGGGCAGGGTGGCCGTGATCCGCACGATGGCCGGTACCGGGTTGCGTGCCGGCGCGGCCTTGACCCTGGAGGCGCTCGCCGCCGGCTGGGACGACGCCTCGGCCACCGACGGTCTCAAGGTCCTCCGCGCCGGGCGCGACGAGCTGGACCTCTTCGGGTACACCTCGCCGGTCGATCCCGACGCCGATGACCGGATCGCGGTCCCCTGGACCTAGCGCGGGCCGCTCGCTGCGTCAGCGGCAGCACCGGCCTGCTCCAGGAAGTAGGCCCGTTCTGCATCGGTGCGGGCCCATGCCGCGGCGTCGCGCCATGCGTCAGCGGCGCGGGCGCGCTCACCGCCGGCGGCCAGCAGCCGGGCTCGGGCCGCAGCCGCGTACGGGTACCGGCGCAGTGCCTGACCGGCCACCGCCAGCACCTCGTCCAGGTCGGCAAGTCCAGCTGCCGGACCGCACAACTCAGCGATGGCCAGGCAACGCCCGATGGCAACGGTTGGACTCGGCTCTCGGGCGAGCAGCAGGTCATAGACGTCGACGATCGCTGTCCAATCCGTCTCGGCGGAGCGAGGCGCCGCCGCGTGCAACGCGGCGAGTTCGGCGCGCAACGCCATCGGTCCCGAGTGCGCTGACGGTCGCCGGTTGGCCCGGATCGCCGCCAGCCCCTCGACGATCAGCGTGTGGTCCCACGCCGATCGATCGGCGTGTTCGAGCAGCACCTGGGCGCCGTCACCGGCCAGCCGGCCACCTGCTCGAGCCTCGCAGAGCACGACCAGCGCGTGCAGCGCGGCCGCTTCGGGGTCATCCGGGCGGTGATGATGGATAGTCCGGGCCAGATGCACGGCGTGGCCGGCGATGGAGTCGTCACGCAGGGTGGCGCCGGCGCCGGCAGTGTGCCCCATCGAGTACGCCAACAGCACCGTGCGCAACACAGCGGGCATCCGCTCCTCCACGGCGAGATCGTCGGGCAGGGTGGTGGGCAGCTCGGACCTGGCGATGCGTTGTTTGGCGCGGGTCAGCCGCGCCGCCATCGTCGACTCCGGGACCAGGAAGGCTGCGGCAACCGCTGCGGTGGGCACGCCGCAGGCCAGCCGCAAGGTGAGGGCCACCTGCACCTCCTGGTCCAGCGCCGGGTGGCAGCACAGCACCACGAGGCGGACGTCGTCGTCGGCGACGAGCGGATCGTCGAGGTCGATCTCGTCGATCTCGGTGGGCGCGCCGGCCACGGCGAGGCGCAGCTTGTCCCGCCCCACCGCGGCGCGCCGCACCCGATCGACGGCCCGCCGCCGGGCCACCGTCAGCAGCCAGGCCTCGACCGATCGGGGGACACCCTGGGCCGGCCAGGTCTGCAGCGCCAGGGCGAAGGCGTCGGCCGCTGCTTCCTCGGCCAGGCCGAGGTCGCCGCAGACGCGAACCGCGGCGGCGACCACCCGGCCCCAGTGCCGACGAAGCGCCTCGCCGGCCTGAGCCTGGGCCGACCCTGTGGATGGCACGGGCTCAGGCCCTGGCCGGGCGTCCATCACATCGCGGGGATGTCCCACACCGGGCGCAACTCGATGTAGCCGTGGGGTGCCGGGCACAGCTTGGCCAACTCCAGGGCATGGGCGTCGTCACGGGCTTCGATCACGTAGAACCCGCCGAGTGTCTCCTTCACGTCGGGCGACGGGTTGTCGACGACCGTTACCGCGTCGGAGCGTGTCCCGCGCAGGAACGTGGCGGTCGGAATCGGCTGCAGCGCTTCACCCCCCAGAATCGTCGCCCCGCTGTCGATCACGGCCATGGAGAACTGCTGGTGCATCTCCATGATGTCGCGGAACATGGTTGAGTCGTCAGCCTGATCGGCGTAGGGGGCCTCGTTCTCCATGATCAGCATCGTGTACTTGGGCATTGTCGTGCTCCTCCGTTTGGTCGCCACCTGGTGCGGCGATTGTCGCACTGAAGTCGAATGAGCCGCGCCGGAATCGACAGGGTCGGTACGATCGGGGGGTCATGTCGCTCGACGTCTCTACTTCCGTGTTCGAGGGACCCTTCGACCTGCTGCTCCACCTGATCCTCCAGGAGCAGGTGGACATCTACGAGGTCTCCCTGTCTCGGATCGTCGACGAGTATCTGGCCGAGATCGAGCGGATGCAGTCCCTCGACCTCGACGTGGCCACTGAGTTCCTGCTGATCGCCTCGACGTTGGTGGAGCTGAAGGCCCGACGGCTGCTCCCCGGCCGCGACGACGTCGACCTCGACGACGAGCTGGCGCTGTGGGAGGAGCGGGACCTGCTGCTCGCCCGCTTGCTCGAGTGCAAGACGTTCAAGGACGTCGCCGCGGCGATGTCCAGGCTGGCCGAGGACGCCTCGCTGTCCTTCCCGCGCCTCGCCGGCCCGGACGAGCGCTTCGAGACCCTGGTGCCGGACCTGATGGACGGCGTGACCGCCCAGCGCCTGCACCGAGCGATGATGCGGGCGATCACTCCGCGCCCGGTGCCGCGCATCGACCTGTTCCACGTGGCGCCCATCCGCGTCAGCGTGGCCGACGCTGTCGCCGAACTGCTCGACGAGCTGCCCCGGGTGGGGCGGATCTCGTTCCGCCGGCTCACCGCCGACCTGGTCGAGCGGCTGGACGTGATCGTCCGCTTCCTCGCCTTGCTGGAGCTGTACAAGCAGGGCCAGGTGGAGCTCGACCAGGGGGAGCGCTTCGGGGACATCGACGTGGTGTGGACCGGAGGCGATGGCGAGCAAGCCATCACGATCGACGACTACGACGGCTGATCGATGCCGGCGCCCGACCCCGACGAGACGACGAGATGAACGAACCGAACGAACCTGGGAACCCGAGCGACGCGGCCGAGGCCGACGGCGGCACCGTGCGGGCCATCGAGGCGATGCTGATGGTCGCCGTGGAACCGGTGCCCACCGATCTGCTCGCCCAACTCCTCGAACAACCCGTCGCCCTGGTCGAGCGGCTGTGCGCCGAACTGGCGGCCGCGTACGACGCCGCCGGCCACGGGTTCCAGCTGGTGCGGGTCGCCGGTGGGTACCGCTACCAGTCACATCCCGACTGCGCCGCCTACGTCGAACGGTTCCTGCTGGACGGCCAGCGGGCGCGGATGAGCCCGGCCGCGCTGGAGACGCTGGCCATCGTGGCCTACAAGCAGCCCCTCAGCCGTGCCCAGATCGCCGCTATCCGTGGCGTCGACCCCGACGGCGTGCTGCGCACCCTGCAGGCCCGCGGCTACGTCACCGAGGTGGCCCGTGACCACGGACCCGGGCAGGCCGTCCTGTTCGGCACCACGGCGCTGTTCCTCGAAAAGCTCGGCCTCGCCGCCCTGGCCGACCTGCCGCCCATCGTCGAGTTCGTCCCCGGCGCCGACGTGGTCGAGGCCCTGGAGCACAGTCTGCGCTTCGACACCCCGCCGGCCTGACGGGCGCCAGCGACGATGACCATCGAACCGCCGCTGTGGGAGCAGCGCCAGGCGGCCGCCGAGGCGGCAGCGGCCGAGGGCGAGCGGCTGCAGAAGGTGTTGGCGGCGCGTGGATGGGGGAGCCGGCGCGTGTGCGAGAACCTGATCTCGGCGGGCCGGGTCACGGTGAACGGGGAGACCGCGGTGCTCGGGCGGCGGGTGGACACGGCCCACGACGTGGTCGAGGTGGATGGCGCCCCGGTGGGGATCCGCCCCGGGTTGGTGTACTACCTGCTGAACAAGCCTGCCGGTGTGGTCACCACCGCCAAGGACACCCACGGCCGTCCAACCGTGGTAGCGCTCGTCCCGACCGAACCGCGGGTGTTCCCCGTCGGGCGTCTCGATCAAGAGACCGAGGGTTTGCTCATCCTGACCAACGACGGGGATCTGGCCAACCGCCTCACCCACCCGAGCCACGGGGTCGACAAGGAGTACCTGGCCGAGGTCAGCGGGACGGTCAGCAACCGGTCCCTGCACCGCCTGCGGACCGGCATCGAGCTCGACGACGGGGTCACCGCGCCGGCCACCGCCAGCCAGCCGTCGCCCGGCGTGCTCCGGCTCACCATCCACGAGGGGAGGAACCGCCAGGTCCGGCGGATGTGCGAGGCCATCGGCCATCCCGTCCAGCGCCTCGTGCGGGTGCGGATCGGCCCACTACGCGACCCGACCCTCGCCCCGGGAGCGTGGCGAGCCCTGACCGATCAGGAAGTGATCGCCCTGGCCACCGCCTGAGCCGCCGCGCGGGCGGCCGAATCCGGCCAGGGCCTGGCACGAGAGCTCCGGTACGCTTGCCCGCCGTGACCGAGACCGACGCCAACACCTCGCGATCCGGCGGATCCGCCGGGCGTGCCACGGCGAACGTGATCGGCCTCGGGCTCATCGGTGGATCGATCGCCTTGGCATTGCGTGAGCAGGGATGGCGGGTCGTGGGCGACGACGCCAAGCCGGACCGGGTGGAGCAGGCCCTCCGCCGGGACATCGTCCACGCTGCCGGGCTGGACCCTCAGGCGGCCGTCACCTTCGTGGCCACACCGGTCATGGCCATCGCCGAGCAGGTCCGCCGAGCGCTGGCCAGCACCACCGGCCTGGTCACCGATACCGGGTCGGTGAAGGGCTCGATCGCCGCCGAGGTGGACGACCCGCGGTTCGTCGGTGGCCACCCGATGGCCGGGTCAGAGTTGGAGGGCCTCGACGGCGCCGATGCGGGGATGTTCAGCGGCGCGGTCTGGGTGCTGACCCCGAACGCGGCAACGGCCGACACCACGTTCAGCGCGGTGGCCTCGGTGGTCGCCCAGCTCGGGGCCGATGTCGTCGCCCTGCCTCCCGAGCGCCACGACCAGGTGGTCGCCGTGATCAGCCACGTCCCGCACCTCACCGCGGCCACGCTGATGGGCCTGGCCAGCGAGCGGGCCGAGGAGCACGGGGCGCTGCTGCGCCTGGCCGCCGGGGGCTTTCGGGACATGACCCGCATCGCCAGCGGTCACCCGGCGATCTGGCTGGACATCTGTGCCGAGAACCGCCCGGCCATCCTGTCGGCCCTCGACGGGCTGATCGACGGGCTGTCGGCGATGCGCAACGTGGTCGACGGCAACGAGCGCGCCGAGCTGCACCGCCGCCTGGTCACGGCCCGGGAGGCGCGCGCCAACCTGCCGTCGCGGGTCACCCGCCCATCGGACCTGGCCGAGTTGCGGATCCCCATCCCGGACCGCCCGGGGGCCGCCGCCGAGGTGTTCACCCTTGCCGCCGAACTCGGCGTGAACATCGACAGCTTCGAGGTGGTCCACTCCACCGAGGGCAACCGCGGCGTCGCCGTGGTCCTGGTGGATGCCGGCGCGGCGGAGATGTACCGCGGCGGACTGATGGCCCGCGGCTACCGGCCATCAGTCCAGCGGCTGGGTTGACGATGACCGGCCAAGCCGTGGTCGAGGTCCCTGGGAGCAAGAGCATCGCCAACCGCGCCCTGGTGTGTGCCGCCCTGGCCGATGGCGCCTCCACCGTGCATCACCTGCCCGATGGCGACGACACCACGGCGATGCTCACCGCGCTGGAGACCCTCGGTGTCCAGATCCACCGCTCCGGCGCCACCGCCACACTCACCCCCCGCCGTGGTCACCACACACCTCGTCGGGCGAGATTTTCGGTGACCACGGTGGACGCGGGGCTGGCCGGGACCACGTCACGGTTTCTCACCGCGCTGGCCGCGGTGGATGGGCGGGCGATCACGGTGGACGGGGGAGCGCCGCTGCGCGCCCGGCCGATGGGTCCGCTGCACGAGGCGCTGGTCACCCTGGGGGCCCAGGTCGTGCCGTTGCAGCGCCCCGGTCACCTACCCGTCACGATCACCGGAGGTGACCTGGCGGGCGGCGCCGTGCGCCTGGCGGGTGACGTCAGCAGCCAGTTCGTCAGCGCGCTGATGATGATCGGTCCGGTCCTGCGTGGCGGGTTGGTCATCGAGCTGACCACGCCGCTGGTATCGCGCCCGTACGTGTCGATGACGGCCGCCGTCATGGCCGCCTTCGGCGCCTCCGCGGTGGACGTGGGGGAGCGCAGGATCACCGTCGCCCCGGGCCGCTACGTGGCCACGGAGTACACCGTGGAGCCCGATGCCAGCTCGGCCAGCTACCCGCTGGCCGCCGCGGCGATCACCTGCGGCGCGGCAACGGTGGCCGGCATGGGCCACGGGGCGCTGCAGGGCGACGCCCGCTTTGCCGACCTCCTGGCGGCGATGGGCTGCGAGACCACCATCACGTTGGCCGGCACCACCGTGCGCAACACCGGCGCCCTGCACGGGATCGACGTCGACATGGTCGACATGAGTGACCTCGTTCCCACGCTGGCCGCCGTCGCGCTGTTCGCCGATTCGCCCACCACGATCCGCGGCGTCGGCTTCATCCGCGCCAAGGAGAGCGACCGCCTGGGTGACCTGCGCGCCGAGCTGGCGCGTCTCGGGGCCGACGTCACCGAGACCGGCGACGGGCTGGCCATCCGCCCGGCGCCGCTACGCGGCGCCCACCTGGGCACCCACCACGATCACCGCCTGGGGATGGCCTTCGGGGTGATCGGGTTGCGCGTCGCCGGCCTCACGGTGGACGATCCGAGCGTGGTGACCAAGAGCTGGCCAAACTATTGGGCAGTGCTGGACGACCTGCGAGCCGAACTGTGCCCGAGCCCGGGAGCCACCTCGTGACCCCGCCCGCCCGGCAGCGCCCCGTGGTGGCGGCCTTCGACGTCGACGGCACGCTGACCGTGCGCGACTGCGTCGCCCCGTTCCTGCTGCGCCTCGGTGGCCGACGGGGCCTCGTGACCGCCGCCGCCCGCCGCCCGCTGGCCACCGGGCTGGCATTGTTGCGACGGGACCGCGACCGGCTGAAGGAGATCATCGTCGGAGGGGTGCTCCGTCGCCGGCGGGTGGGCGACGTCGAGTCCGCCGGGGCGACCTACGCAGAGCAGGTCTGGGAGCGGTGGATGCGCAGCGACACCCTGGCCCGGCTGCGCTGGCACCAGCGCCACGGGCACCGAACCGTCCTGGTCAGCGCCAGCCTGGGACCGTACCTGCGCCCGCTCGGTCGCCTGCTGGGGGTCGACGACGTGATCTGCACCGACGCCAAGTCCGACGGCGACCGCTACGCCGACCGCCTCGAGGGGGCCAACTGCCGGGCCGCCGAGAAACCACGCCGGTTGCGCGCCTGGCTGCGCTCCCACCATCTCGACGACGCCGAGCTGTGGGCCTACGGCGACAGCCGCGGCGACCGCGAGATGCTGGCCGCCGCCGACCACGCCCACCTGGTGGGCCACGCCCCACTGGCCGAGGCGCCGGTGGGGGCCGACGCATGATCCGGGCGCTGGCCCGCGAAGCCCGACCGAAGCAGTGGGCCAAGAACGTCCTGGTGTTCGCCGCGCCGGGCGCTGCCGGTGTGCTGGACAACGGCCGCCAGTTCGGCCACACCGTGCTCGCCGTGGTGGCCTTCTGCCTGGCGGCCAGCGGGACGTACTTCTGGAACGACATCCTCGACGTCGAAGGTGACCGCCACCACCCGCTGAAGCGCCTGCGGCCGGTCGCCTCCGGGGCCGTGCCGATGACGACGGCCCGGGTGGTGGGGTCGGCGTTGCTGGCAGGCGGTGTGGGGATCGGCCTGGCCGTGACCTGGAAGCTGGCCGTGGTCATCGCCGCCTATGTCGTCGTCACCCTGACCTACAGCCTGTGGTTCAAGCACGTCGCCGTGGTCGACCTGGTCATGGTCGCCAGCGGCTTCGTGCTGCGCGCCGTGGCCGGGGCCGTCGCCGTGGACGTCAAGATGAGCACCTGGTTCCTGCTGTGCACCAGCTTCGGCTCGATGTTCATCGTCACCGGAAAGCGCTACGCCGAGCTGCGTGAGTTCGGCGATGACGCGGTGGACCATCGCCCGGCGATGCAGGAGTACACCCTCGGCTACCTGCGGATCGTGCTCAGCGTGTCGGTGGCCGCGACGATCGTCACGTACTGCCAATGGGCGTTCACCACCAAGGAGATCAGCGGCAGCACCTGGCCGTTCTACGAGCTCTCGATCATCCCGATGGTGACCGCCGTGCTGCGCTACACCCTGGTCCTGGAGCAGGGCCACGGCAGCGCCCCGGAGGAGATCTTCCTGGCCGACCGGACGCTTCAGGCGCTCGGGTTGCTGTGGGCGGTCGTGTTTGGCCTCGGTGTGTACGTCGGGTGAGTGGTCGCCCGGCCCGACGATCCGTAGGGTGATCGGACGATGAATGCAGCCACACCGTTCGACGACGTCCTGCGCGCCGTGGAGGGCGTCGACGGGTGGATGTCACCCGACCAAGCCCAGCGCCTGTACACCGCTGCCTCGGCCACCCATGCCGGCGACCAGATCGTCGAGATCGGCAGCTTCCGCGGCCGAAGCATGATCGTGCTGGCCAGCGCCGCGCCCCAGGGTGTGCACCTGGTGGCGATCGACCCGCACGCCGGCAACGACCGCGGCCCCAACGAGATCGAGGGCTACGCCGCCCAGGCCAGCGCCGACCACGACGTGTTCACCGCCAACCTGGCGGCGGCCGGAGTCGCCCACCGGGTGCGCCACGTGCGCAAGTTCAGCAACGAGGCCCATGGCGACGTCGACGGACCGATCGAGGTGTTGTACATCGACGGCGCTCACCGCTATGCGCCGGCGAGGACCGACATCCGTGACTGGGGCGCCCGCGTGGCCCCCGGCGGGACGATGCTGATCCACGACAGCTTCTCCAGCGTCGGCGTCACCCTGGCCATCGCCAGGGAGCTGTTCGCCGGGAAGCGGTTCCGCTACGTGGGTCGGGCCAGGTCGATGACGGTGTACCAGGCCGATCTGGCAGCCGGCGCACGGGCCCGGGCCGTGAACGCCCTACGCCAGGCCGCCCAGCTGCCGTGGTTCGCCAAGAACCTGGCGATCAAGGTGCTGATGACGCTGAGGCTCGGCACGGTGCTCCGCAAGCTGACCGGCCGCGATCCGGAGTGGCCGTACTAGTGCCGCGCGCCGCACTGACCGGGTGGGGCAACACCAGCCCGGGAGTCGCCGAGGTTCGCCGCACCACCGCCACCCGCCTCCCTCACGTCCTGCACGAGCACGGCCCGCGTGGGGCGCTGCTACGAGGCTTGGGCCGCAGCTACGGCGATGCGGCCCAGAACTCCGGCGGGACCGTCTGGGAGCTGGACGACAGCGTCCACGGGATGGTGCTCGACCGCCGGGCCGGCACGGTCACCGTGGGCGCCGGCGTCAGCTTCGACGACCTGCTGGGCGAGATCGTCCCGCAGGGCTTCTTCGTCCCGGTCACCCCGGGAACGCGATTCGTCACCGTCGGTGGGGCGATCGCCAGCGACATCCACGGCAAGAACCATCATCGCGACGGGTCGTTGGGCGAGTTCGTCGCCTCGATCACCCTGCTCCTGGCCGACGGGGCCGTCACGACGGTCTCCCCCGAGGCCGACGCGGACCTGCACTGGGCCACCATCGGCGGTGTCGGGCTGACCGGCGCCATCCTCGCGGCCACGCTGCGACTGATCCCGATCACCTCCAGCCAGGTCTCCGTGGACACGATCCGCTGCGCTGGTCTTGATGAGCTGATGGCCGAGATGGCCGCCAACGACGCCACACGGCGCTACAGCGTGGCCTGGCTGGACCCGCTGGCCACCGGTCGCCACCTCGGGCGCAGCGTGCTGACCAACGCCGACCACGCCGCGGCGTCCGATCTGCGCGGCCCCGCCCGCCACGACCCGCTGGCGTACCGCGGCTCGATGCTGGCCGAGCTGCCCCCGCTGGTCCCCCCGGCGGGCGTGATCAACCGGCTCACCGTCAAGCTGTTCAACGAGCTGTGGTACCGCAAGGCGCCCGCCCGGCGCGAGGGTGAGCTGCAGAGCATCCCGGCGTTCTTCCACCCGCTCGATGCCGTCGGCCGGTGGAACCGGGTGTACGGCCGCCGGGGGATGATCCAGTTCCAGTTCGTGGTCCCCGGCGATCGTGACGACGTGATCCGCACCGTGGTGTCGGCCCTGGCCGGCCACGGGACACCGAGCTTCCTGGCGGTGCTGAAGCGAATGGGCGCGGCGGACCCGTCGCCACTGGGCTTCCCGCAGCCCGGCTGGACCCTGGCGTTGGACGTCCCCGCCGGCAGCCCGGGGCTCGCCGAACTGCTCCATGGGTTCGACGACGTGATCCTCGACGCCGGCGGGCGGCACTACTTCGCCAAGGACGCCCATACGGTGCCCGAGGCCATCCGCCGTGGCTACCCGCGCCTGGCCGAGTGGCAGGCCGTCCAGCGCCGGGCCGACCCGCACGGGATCTGGCAGAGTGACATGTCCCGCCGCCTCGGCCTGACAGAACGGAGTCCCCGGTGAACAACGGCCTCGGAGAACCGCAGAGCATCGTGCTGCTCGGCGGCACCAGCGACATCGGTGTGGCCATCGTCCGTGAGCTGATCAGCCCGGCGACCCAGCGCATCGTGTTGGCCTGCCGTGACGAGGACGCCGGGCGGGCCGTCGCCGCCGGGCTCAGCGTGCCGGCCGCAGCGGTGGAGGTGGCGCCCTTCGACGGCGCCGACATCGCCAGCCATCAGGCCACGCTCGACCGCCTGGCCGAGGCCGGCGATCTGGACGTGGTGATCGTCGCCTTCGCCCAGCTCGGCACGGACGGTGGGTTCGTCGATGCCGAGGCCGCCGCCGCGGTGGCCCACGTCAACTTCACCGGGAACGTCTCGGCGATGGTGGCAACGGGCAACGTCCTGCGCCGCCAGGGCCACGGGGCCATCGTCGTGCTCAGTAGCGTGGCCGGGGAGCGGGTCCGCAAGGCGAACCCGGTGTACGGCGGTTCGAAGGCCGGCGTCGACGGGTTCGCCCAGGGCTTCGGTGACGCCATGGCCGCCGACGGCATCCACGTCCTGGTGGTCCGGCCCGGTTTCGTCCATTCGGCGATGACCGCTGGGCGGGACCCGGCGCCGTTCGCCACCACGCCGGAGGTGGTGGCCGCCGCCACTGTCAAGGCCCTGCGCGCCAAGCGACGAACGGTGTGGGCCCCGGGAATCCTGCGCTACGTGTTCAGCGCCCTGCGCCACACACCCGGGCCGGTCTGGCGCCGGCTGCCGCTGAACTAGGTGGACCGCCTGCGTCGCTCGCTGCGCCAGGTCGTGCACCGCCACCCGGTGCCGTTGCTCCTGGCCGTGATGGCCTACGCCCCGATGCTGGCCACCTCGCCCGGCAAGGTGTCGGCCGACACCAAGTCGTACCTGACCCTCGACCCGGCGCGCCTGTTGAGCCGGGCGATCTCGATGTGGGACCCCAGCGTCGGGGCCGGCACCGTGACCCACCAGAACATCGGGTTCCTGTTCCCCCTCGGCCCCTACTACTGGACGATGGAGCGCCTGGGCGTCCCCGATTGGATCGCCCAGCGGTTGCTGTGGGGCACGCTCGTGTTCGCCGCCGCGTTCGGTACGTGGCGCCTGCTGCGCTGGATGGGATGGGCCAGCGCGCCGACGGCGGTGGCGGCGGTGGCCTACGGATGGTCGCCCTACCTGTTCAGCTACCTGGCCCGGCTCAGCGTGATCCTCGGCCCGTGGGCGGCGATGCCGTGGCTGATCCTGTTCGCCGCCCGTGCCGTGCGCAGCGGCGGATGGCGACATCCGGCCTGGTTCGCGCTCTGCGTCGCGTTGGTCGGCAGCAGCAACGCCACCTCGCTGCTGCTGGTGCTGATCGGGCCAGCCCTCTGGGTGAGCGTCGAGCTGATCAACCGTGAGGTCGCCTGGCGCGCCGTGCTCACCGCGGCGGCCCGCACGGGGGTGCTCAGCGTCGGCGTGTCGTTGTGGTGGATCGCCGGGCTCGGCGTGCAGGGCGCCTACGGGATCCCGATCCTGCGCTACACCGAGACCTACGAGACGGTGGCCCGGGCCAGCACACCAGCGGAACTGATCCGCGGGCTGGGGTACTGGTTCTTCTACGGCGGCGACAAGCTCGATCAGTGGGTAGGGCCGTCGAAGCCGTACTTCAGCAACCCGCCACTGATGACACTCGGCTTCACGTTGGCCGGGGTGGCGTTGCTCGGGCTCTTCGTCGCCTTCCGTGGCCGGCGTCAGGCCGGGGCCCTCGTGGTGGTGGGTCTGGCGGTCAGCGCCGGGGCCGCGCCGTGGCCCGGCGGATCGCTGTACGGCAGGATGTTCAAGGCGTTCACCGACACCACGTCCGGCATGGCCATGCGGTCCACGCCGCGCGCCGTCCCGGTGCTGCTGCTCGGCTTGGCGATGGGACTCGGTGGCGCCGGGCAGTGGGCCGCGCAGCAGGTGCGCCGGCGACGTGGCACTCGCCGCTCCGGCAGAGCCACGTACGCCGTTCTCGGCGTGCTCCTGGCGGTCCAGGCCCTCCCGTGGTTCACCCTGCGGGCCCTGACCCCCTCACTGCTGCGCGGCGAGACGCTTCCCGGGTACGAGCGGGACCTGGCGGCCTGGCTGGACGGCCACGGGACCGGGCGGGTGTGGGAGGTCCCCGGCAGCGACTTCGGCAACTACCGCTGGGGAGGCACCGTCGACCCGGCGCTCCCCGGGCTGATCGATCGCCCATACCTGGCCCGTGAGCTCGTCCCCCAGGGTGGGCCGGCGACGGTCAACCTGCTCAATGCCATCGACCGGCGGATGCAGGAGGGGTGGTTCGAGCCTTCCTCGCTGGCGCCCATTGCCCGCCTGTTCGGCGTGGGAACGGTGGTGGCGCGCAACGACATCGAGTACGAGCGCTACCGCCTGGCTCGTCCCGCGTTCCTCGACGTGGACCTGCGCGCCGCCCTCGGCGAACCGGCGTTCCAGGGCCCGGTGATTCCCGATGCGACGCGTGTCGCGATGTTGGACCCGACGTTCTACGCCCGCCCCGACGCGCCGCCGTCCTACCCGGCGGTGGCGGCCTACAACCTCGATCCGAGTGAACCGCTCGTGGTCAGCCAGGACGCAGCGCACCCGGTCGTGCTCGTCGGCGACGGGGAGGGCGTGGTGGACCTGGCGGCGGCCGGCCTGATCGACGGCGCCAGGCCCATTGTCTATGCCGCCAGCGACGCGGCCGTGGCCCGGCGGCTGGCGGCGCTCGACGGGGCGTGGATCGTGGTCACCGACACCAACCGCAAGCAGGGCCAGCGGTGGTCCAGCGTGGGCAGCAACCAGGGTGCGCTGGAACCGCCCGGACCGCCGGCGGTGGTCGACGATCGGGACAACCCGGTCGATCTGTTCCCGAACCAGACCGACGCCGATCGGACCGTGCTCGCACCGCAGGGCGACCTGGCCGCGGTGTGGGCCACCGGATACGGCAACCGGATCACCTACACCCCGGAGGACGCCGCTGCGTTCGCCGTCGACGGTGACACCGCAACCGCCTGGCGTGGCGCGGCGTTCGAGGCCTCCACCGGGTTGGCCCTGCACCTGTCCCTGACCCGGCCCGTGTCCGCCGATCACGTCACGGTCGTCCAACCGCAACGGGGCGTGGTCGACCGGTACATCACCGGGGCGCGGTTGATCCTCAGGAGGGGCGGGACGGTCGTTCGGACCATCGACGTGGCCCTGACGCCGGCGTCGCGCACGGCCGCTGGTCAGCGCATCGACGTGCCCGAGGGTACCGCCTTCGACAGCGTGGTCTTCGAGGTTCGCAGCGACAACATGGGGGAGCGCAGTTCGTATGCCGCGATTCCCGCAGTGGGGCTCGCCGAACTCTCCATCCCTGGCGTGACCATGGCCACCGCGGTGCTGATGCCGTCGGACCTGCTCGCCGCGGCGGGCGACCTCCGCCACAGGCGGGTGACTCTGGTGATGACACGCCAGCGGATCGCGCCTGGAACACCCAACCGTTTCGATCCCGAGCCGCGCCTGCAGCGCCAGTTCGTCCTGCCTGCGCCGATGAGCCTGGAGCTGTCCGGCAGCGCCCGCCTGGCCGCGACCGCCGACGATCGCACCATCGAGCAGGTGATCGGCGGTTCGTCGATCATCGCGTCGGCGAACCGCAGGATGGACGGGGCCCCGCTGCTCGGTGGCCGCGCCGCCATCGACGGAGACCGCTCCACCGCCTGGACGACACCACTCGACGGCGCGGCGGGCTCGGAGCTGACCATCACCACCCCAACGGCGCAGGCTGGTCGGCGGTGGCGGCTCCTGCTGGCCAGCGGGCCCACGTATTCCACGATCACCGCCCTGTCCATCCGCCTGGCCAACGGAACGTGGGCACCGCTGCGACTCCCGGCCGGAGATCCCCTCGTCACCCTCCCCGCGGGTACCGGGTCCAGCGTCACCGTACGCATCGACGCGGTGGATCCGGCCTACGCGACCGGGTACTTCGACGGCGACCGTGAGGAACTGCCGGCTGGCATCGTCGAACTGACGCCACTCGACCCGCCGACGACACCGACGACACCGGCGGCGACTGCCGGAACGCTCGGGACCTGCCGCGCCGACCTGCTGCGAGTCGACGGAGCGCCGGTACGGGTCCGCCTCACCGGTTCGCCCGACGATGCGCTCACCCGCCAGGCGCTGGCGCTGTCCCTGTGCGACGGCCCGCTGCGCCTGGACGCCGGCGCGCACACCATCGACAGCGCCGCCGGCCTGGCGACGGGCATCGATGTCGACCGGTTGATCCTCGACAACGGTGTCGCCGCCCCGGCCGGTCCCACGGCGGCGGTGGAGGTCGGCTCGTCGGCGGCGACCCGGATCACCGGCACGGTGCCGGCCAGCACCACCGATCAGTACCTGGTGCTGCGCCAGAGCTGGAACGCCGGATGGCGGCTGTCCGTCGACGGGCATGACCTCGGCCCCAGCGCGCTGATCGACGGGTACGCCAACGGCTGGGTGGTGCCACCCGGCGCCGCCGCTCGACCCTTCGTGCTGCAGTGGACACCCCAGCGTCGGGTCGACCTCGCCCTGATGCTGTCGGCCGTGGCGCTCGTCGCGGTGGCCGCCTTGATCCTTGGGGCCAGGCGTCGCCCGGAGGGCGACTGGCGGACGGTGGCCCCCGCACCTCGGTGGCTGCTCCCGGCCACCGTCACCGTGGCCTTCGTCGTGGGCAGTTGGGGCGGGCTCGCCGGCGCGCTGGCGGCCGTCGCCCTGGCCAGGCGGCGGCCCGCGCTGGCCCCGGTGGCCTGCGTCGCCGCCGGAGCGGCGGCCAGTGGATGGATCGTGCTCTCCCAGATCCGCCACCGGTATCCGGCTGGCGCGTTCTGGCCGGACCTGTTCGCGGTGGTCAACCCGCTGGTGTGGTTCGCCGTGGCGGTGGCGACGACGGCCGCGATCACCGGGACGGCCGGACGGCACTCCCGAGCAGCTGCAGATGGGCAGCCGCCACCGACTCCCAGCTGAACGCCGCGGCGTGACGCACCGCCCCGGCGCGCAGCTTGTCCACCAGCATGGGCTGGGCCACCAGATCCACCAGGCGTGGGCCGATGTCCTCCACCCGGGGCACCAGCACGCCGCTCACGTCGGGGTCGACCGCGCCGCGGTGGCCGGCGATATCGGTGGCCAGACCGGGCGTGGCGCAGGCTGCCCCCTCCGTCAGCGACATGCCCCATCCCTCGGCATGTGACCCGCTGACGACGAACCACGCCCGCTGGTAGGCCCTGACCAGGTCGGCGTCGCTCACCCGCCCGGACAGCGTGACCCACCCGGCCGCGTCGTTGGCGTCGATCCATGCCTGCAGGGCCGGGCGCATGGCGCCCTCGCCGACGACTTCGGCGGTCAGGCTGGGCAGGCGATGCCTGGCCGTAGCCAGCGATGCCAGCACCTCGGGCATCCGCTTGACCGGCGCCAGGCGCCCGACGATCACGACACGTGGCTCGGTGTCGCGCCGCGCGGTCCGCGGGGTGTAGCGGGCATCCACCCCAGGTGGGATCACGGTGATCCGCTCGGCAGGGATGCCGATGTGTTCGATCTCGGCCCGGGACGAGTCAGACAAGGTGGCGAAGGTGGCCCGGCGGTACAACGGCGGCGCGATCCTGGCCTCCAGCACCCGCCCGGCGTGGTTCAGTGGCCGGGGAACCGCTGCGTCCCACATCGACCCGTGGACGTGGTGCATCCACACCACGGCGGCCCGCGCCCGCCACAGCGGGCTGAACCACGGCACACCGTTCCAGATCTCGACCACGGCGGTGTCGGGCGGCTGGCGGCGGACCAATTCGCGAGCGATCACCCTGGCGAACACGCCGTAACGCCCGCCGCGGCAGGTCGATCCGTAGGCGTGCGCAACGGTGGTGGGGGAGGCAACGGCCGAGGTGCGGTGCTCGACACGCAGGCCCGCCTCGTGCCAGCGCCGAAAGATCTCGTCGGCATGGACCTCCGACCCGCCGGCGTCGGGGTCATCCAGGTCACGCCAGGCGAAACTGCGGACCCTGGTGATGCCCCGTTGGGCCAGGTCGGCGGTGAGGCGGTCGAGCGTCGGGGGGTCGGTCATGTCGGGTCGGCGGCGGAAGGCCTCGGCTACGCTATCGCCGCGGCGCCGACGGCGCCGAGATCCCGCCGATGACCACCCTCGCCACCACGTCTCCCGCCGCGGCCGCCCCTCGACTCTCGGGAACCGAGCGGGTGCCCGCCGCCGACGGATTGCGTGGGTTGGCCGCCGTCGCCATCGTGTTGCACCACAGCGCGTTCGTCTCCGGGAACTCGCTGGCGCCGGATCGGTGGGGCGCGCTCTACTCCCGGCTCGACGTGGGCGTTCCGGTGTTCTTCGCCCTGTCCGGGTTCTTGCTGTTCCGCCCGTTCGTCGCCCGGATGGTCACCGGCGAGGCGGCCAAGCCGATGTGGCCGTTCTGGCGCCGGCGCCTGCTGCGAATCTTCCCCGGATACTGGCTGGCCTTCCTGACGCAGCTGGCCATCGGCGCGGTATCGGTGCTCGGGTTCACCGGCTTCGCCGTGAGTGTCAGCCTCACCCACGTCTACGCCGGCCGCCGGGCGCTGTCGGGGATCACCCAGTCATGGAGCCTGGCCACCGAGCTGGCCTTCTACCTCGTCCTGCCGCTGTACGCCGTGGTCGCCGCCAGGGTGGTGCGCAGGCGTGCCGCGACGCAACGGCTGCTCCTCCTGCTGGCTGGTTGCGTCGGGTGGGTCGTGATCAGCGTGGCCAGCCGGGCGGTGTCCTTGCGGCTCAACGGGGCGTTGCAGACGAACTGGCGGTACACGGTGTTCGCCAACGCCGACTACTTCGCCGTTGGGATGGCCTTCGCCTGCCTGGCCGTCGGGGCCCAGGTGTCGCCAACCTTCGAGGCGCTTCGTCAGCGAATGTTCGCCAGGCCGTGGCTGTGGTATCTCGGGGCGGCAGTGGCGTTCTACATCACGGCGACGCAACTGGGTCTGCCGCGCGGGCTGGAGGACTCCGACGCCCAGGGCGAACTGGCCCGGCAGATGGGCTACCTGCTCGTCGCCGTGGGGACGGTGGGCCCGGCGTGCCTGGCCACCGCGCGCCACGCCAGCACGAGGCTGCTGTCCACCCGCGTGGCCGTGTTCCTCGGCGCCGTGTCCTACGGGCTGTATCTCTGGCATCAGATCTTCCTCAGCGCGCCGCGTGGTGTGGGCTACGTGTTGCGGGCGTTCGACTGGCCGCTGTTCGACGCGCCGCTCGTGCCGGTGTTCGCCCTGGCGACCGTGGGCGGGGTTGCCTGCGGTGCGGCCAGCTGGTATCTGGTCGAAAAGCCGATCCTGGACCGCTACCGATGAAGGTGGTGCTGATCACCCCGGCGCTGAACGAGGCTGCGTCCATCGGCACGGTCGTCGACCAGGCCGTGGCCGCCGGGTACCCCGTCGTGGTCGTCGACGACGGCTCGACCGATCGCACCGGGGCGATCGCCCGGGAGGCGGGCGCCACCGTCCTGCGCCATCCGTTCAACCTGGGCGTCGGCGCCGCGCTGCAAACCGGATTCCGCCAGGCGCTGAAGGACGGCGCCGAGGCCGTGGTCCAGGTGGACGCCGACGGCCAGCACGCGGTCGATCAGGTGACCGCCTTGACCGAGCGGCTGGGCGGGGAGGTGCAGATGGTGATCGGCTCGCGCTTCGTCAACCGCGCCCGCCCGCGGTCACCGCGCGGGCTGGCCATGGCGACGCTCGCCCGGCGGGCCAGCAAGGTGGCCGGCACTACGGTCACCGACGCCTCCAGCGGGTTCCGGGCCATCGGTCGCCCGCTGCTGGAGTTGTTCGCCAAGCGCTTCCCGAGCAGCTACCTGGGCGACACGTTCGGCTCCATCCTGCTGGCCTCGCGCCACGGGTTCCGAGTCGTCGAGGTGCCGGTGGTGATCTTCGAGCGCCAAGCCGGCCAGCCATCGACGGGGGCGGGGAAGTCGGCCTTCCTCGTGCTGCGGGCCATCGCCTCGGCGGCGACCACGGAGACGAAGCGGCTGTGATCGCCGTGGCCAACTCCGTGGTCCAGGGCGTGCTGATCGCCGTCGCCGCGGTGATCTTCGCCGCGGTGGTGACGGTGGTGTTCCGCCGCAGCCTGGTGTCGTTCCGCTACTGGTTCGGCTGGCTGGCGGTGGCCTCGGTCCTGCTGGCCGCGGGCGTGGTGCTGGCCGTGATCCCCGACGACGTCCACCTGATCGGGTTCAGCCAGATCCAGATCGGTGTGGTGCTCTTCTTGCTGGTCAACCTGCTCATCGCCGTGCAGCTGTCGATCTCGATCAGCGGTCACCAGCGCCAGATCACCGAACTGGCCCAGGAGTCCGCCGAGCTACGCCGGCGAGTCGAGGTGCTCGAGGGGGCGCTCACGCCAGACCCTGGCAACCCATGACGCCACGCTGACCATCGCCGCCGCGCCGAACAGGGCGAAGGTGGGCTCGGCGATCGCCCGGTAGCGGGTGTTGCCGAAGGTCATGGCCACCGTGATCAGCACGGTGGCCAGGGGGATGAGCAGGATCAGCGTCTGCGCCCGGCGCCGCCGCCACAGGGCCAGCGCACCGGCAACGGCGAAGGGCAGGACTGTGTAGTACCCGAGCCATGCCGACACGGCGATGGGGCGCTTGCGGCCGTCGGGAATGGTGTCCAGACCGATCTGTTGCAGGGGCCTGTACAGGCCGAGAACCCGCCCGAGCCTGGCCGGGATGGCCCGCAGCTCGTAGCGCGGGTGGGCCTTGATCCAGGCGATCGTCTCGTCGCGGAGCAGGGCGTCGCGCTCGGACTCGTCCAGGGCGGAGAAGCGCAGGATCGCCTGCGAAGGGGCAAGGATCTTCTCCCCGCGGGCGCGAGCCGCCACGTACTCGGCCTGGGTAGCCGCCATCGGAAGCTGCGGTGTGTCGGGGTGCTCGGCGAACCAGGCGTTGGCGATCCGCTCCGCCGCCTGGCTGGCGCACACCGGGCTCCAGTACCCGAGCAGATCGCCGTCGAGCAGGTCGCAGTGAGTGGACGACAGGGTGATGCCGAACCCGTTGGACAGCGTCGAGGTCTGCGAGAAGCGGGACATGTTGTAGGAGACCCATGGAGTCAGGCAGGCCACGGCGATGACCGCGGCGCCGAGCATCGGGACCAGGCTGCGCCGCCAGCTGTTCGCGAACAGCACGACGAGCGCCAACATCACCACACCGGCCAGCAACTCGGCGCGCACCAGCGGGGCGAAGCCGCTGGCCAGACCGGCGAGGACCACCTGGCGGCGGGTGAAGGGGCGCCCGCTGTCCGCTGCCGACCCGCCGAGGCGCCGTGGCAGCAGTGGGAGGTAGGCCAGGATCAGCAGCACCGTCGCCAGGATCGCCAGCGGCTCCTGCAGCACCATCCCGTCCCACGACCAGAACGACGGGTGGACGGCGACGATGCAGGCGGCCACCACCCCGACCCGCTCGTTCCACAACCGCCGGCCGGCAATGGCACACAGCACGATGGTGGTCAGTCCGATCGGTTGGGACACCAGTTGGTGGCTCAACACCGACCGCAGACCGAGCAGGGACCAGAACGCCAGGTAGACGGGATACGACGGCGGGTGCATCGACAGCTGGCGGGTGAACCCGGTGGTCTCGAAGAAGAACGGGTCGATCCAGCCGCGCCCGTCGGCGATGACGTGGCCCTCGTTGTGGAACACGCGGGCGTCGCCGATCAGGAACGTCCCGACCCGATGCAGCCAGGCGATGTAGACGACGCGGATCACCAGACCCACGACCACGGCCAGCACGACGCGGCGCCAGAACCAGGACGTGGGCACGACGCGGATCACGGCCGAGAGGGTATCGCCCGGCCGCCGGGGGCAGGGGGCCGCTATGCTCCCCGCCGCATGCGTGCCGTGGTGGTCCTGCCGACGTACAACGAAGCCGACAACATCACCGACCTGCTCAGCGCGCTGCGCAGCGGTGCGCCAACGGTGGACGTGCTGGTCGTCGACGACTCCAGCCCTGACGGCACGGGCGCCCTGGCAGAGCAGGCGGCGAGTCGCCACGGCGGGATCACCGTGATCCACCGCGGGACCAAGGACGGCCTCGGCGCTGCCTATCGCCACGGTTTCGGTCTGGCGCTCGACGGCGCCTATGACGTGATCGTGTCGATGGACGCCGACTTCTCCCACGACCCGGCGGTGGTGCCGGTGCTGATCGAGGCCATCGCCGGTGGTGCCGACGTCGTGATCGGATCACGGTACGTGCCCGGCGGCGGGTCCCAGGACTGGCCGTTGCGGCGCAGGCTGCTATCACGCTGGGGGAACCGCTACACGGCCGGGGTGCTGCGCTTGCCGGCGCGCGACTGCACCTCGGGATTCCGGGCGTACCGCGCCGACATGTTGAAGGCCATCGACCCCGAGACCACCATGAGCGAGGGCTACGCCTTCCTCACCGAGCTGCTTCGCCGCCTGCACGCCAACGGGGCGGTGGTGCGTGAGGTGCCGATCCTGTTCCGTGACCGTGAGCGCGGCCAGTCGAAGATGTCCGGGTCGATCATCGCCGAGTCGATGGGCGTGGTGACCCGCTGGGGTGTGTCCGACGCCCTCGCCAGGCTGCGACGGCGCCGCTGACCACCGGGGTCAACGCCGCCGAGGCCAGGGTGAGCACCACCACCAGGCCGAGCTGGTGGACCCTTGCCGCGGTGCCGGGCCAGGCCCCGTTGGCCGCCGCGCGGCGGAGCACCTGACCGGCGAGCAACCCGGCGCCTTGCAGGCACGCGCCGGCGAGCGCGATGGGCCACATCAGGCCGGCTCGCCGGGTGACCAGGACGACCCCGGCCACCGCGACGCACCCGAGCACACCCCACGGCCCGGCGAACGCCAGCCCGAGCACGACGAGGACCGCCGCGCTCACGGTGGGGGCGCCGGGCTGGCTGGGCACCGTCCACTGTCCAGGCTCGGCCTTGATCTGATCGGCGATCGAGTGGCTCTGGGGACGCCGCCGCAGCACGATCACCAGGCAGGCCGCCACGGCCAGCGCGGATGCGATGATCGCGGCGTCGGCCAGACGCTGCGCCCCCTGGCCTGGCCCGGCAGGGCGTTGCCACGGCGCCAGGGCGACCGGCGCGCCGCGGACCGAGGGATCGACGCTGCCACTGGCCAGGACCACCCGGTCGACCTGGATTCCCGTACGGGCGCCCGCCGTCGACCCCACGTGGTGCTCCCCGGCGGGGAGGGCAACACCGGTGGCGGCGCAGATCCCGACCGTGGCATCGGCACCGGTGAGCAGGCGCCCGAGGGTGTCGTCGGTCAGGCGGATCCCCACCGGGTGGCCGTCGATGGTGAGCAGGTCGTCACGGCAGGCCGCTCCGTTGGTGGCGGGGGCCCGCGGCGCGGTGATGCCGTCGATGTCGACAACCGCCGCCGGTAGTTGCACGATCTCGCCGTAGCGCCGGTCGGTCACCGTTCTCCCGGTGACCGCGGAGATCGTCACCCGGAGCGAGGCGGCCGACAGCGGCGTCGGCAGGGTGACGGTGCTGGCCCCGGTGGCATCGGGTGCCGGCACGGCCACGCGCACCTCACCGCTGCCCGCCGACAGGGTCAGCTCGGTGATGGTCGAGTGGACCTCGTCGGTGGGTTGGTGGATGGTGAGCTGTCGCAGCGGCGTCGACGGGTCGATGGTGATGTCCAGCGCCGAGCCCACGGCCTGATCGAACGGCGTGGTCCAGCTCGTGGCCCGGTCACCGTCGAGCGCCGCCCAGCCGCCCATCAGCGAACCGGCCAGGCGACGGGTGGCGACGGCACGCGGTCCCCCGAACCACCGGGCCAGCACGGCGTCGGGTGCCCGGCGGTCCAGGCGCAGCGTCACCTGCGGGAGGAACGTCCGCGCCGTGGGGAGCTGGAACGAGCGCGACAGGACGGGTTCTGGGTCGGCGCGCCAGCGGTCGGCGGGATCGTGGCGCAGCCGCGTCAGCACCACGGCGAGCGGCGTCCCATCGGGCGCCTGGGCGGCGGTCAGTGACGGCAGCACGATCGTCTCGGAACCCACCGGACCGATCTCGGCCAACCCGACCGCCGACGGCCCGCTGTCGGCGCCCCCGCTGCGGACGGCGATCTTGGTGATCGTGATGGTCCGCCGCCCCGTCCCGCCGTCCACCCGCTGGCCGGCGCCCTGCTCGGAGCGTTCGTCCAGGGCGACCGTGGCGGACCCTGGCGTGGGTGCCGTCCAGTCGACGCGGATCTCGGTGATCCGCCGGTTCGAGCCAGGGGTGGTGTCCTGGCGGATGACGAGCGGTTCGTCGGACCCCTCGACGGTGAGCGACTGGCCCACCGGGTCACCGCGGTCACCCACTCGCCAGGCGGTGGCCGGGTCTCCGTCCACCGCCATCGCCGGGCGATCTTCTGGTCGGTAGGCGAACGGCTCGCCGTACGACGAGGCCCGCACCGCCAGCCCGGCGATGGCCGAGGTGGTCTGTTGGGTTGGCGCCTGCCCGGGGAACACCGGGAGGCGGGCGTCGGCGGTGTCGATGGAGGTGGGTGCCAGGCCGGGTCCCTCGGTGTAGCCGGTGACGTCCTGGGAGCCTCGCCACTGGTGGGCCCTGGCCCGGTTGGAGTCCGTCAGAACCACGAGTTGCACCGACGATGGCGTCGGGGTCCGGTCGGCGGCGTAGTAGACGGCTTCCGTCCCGTCGAGCAGCCCGGCGGCGGCGGCGTCGACCAGCCCGTCGCCACTGCCGGCCACCAGCACGGCGCGCGTCGAGGTGGCCGCATCCGGGCGCGGGTCGCCGACCTCGGCCAGAGCCACGGGGCTGAGCGCTCGGTCGGGCGTGGTGAGGGTGGATTCGTCCACGACCGGGAAGCGGTTGGCCGGTGGCTGCGGCGCCCCGATGTCGCGCACGCCGGCAAGCCCGGGGACGCCGGCGTCCACCAGCCGGCGGAGCTCGACCGGGCGCATCGTGCGGAACCGCGCCGGGTCCTGATCCTGGGCCAGCCAGATGGTGCCGGCACCCAGGAGGCGGGCGACCGGGGCGATCATCGCCGGCTCGACGGTGCCGTCCTGGAGGCGATCGTCGAGTGCGTACAGCAGGTCCATCGTCGCCGCCGAACCGAGCGGCAGGAGGTCCCGGGTCAGCACCGGGCGGCGCGTCAGGCTGGCCAGGGGAGGATCGACCGTGTACCCCCAGGTGAACGCGCCGAACTCCTGGCCGGGCAGCACCAGGACCGCCGAGGTGTCGCCCGAGGCGTCCAGCGCCCTGGCTGCCGTGAGCCAGGCGTCGGGCGGATCCTGCTCACGCGCCAGCGCCGGATCGACGTACCTGGCCAACCACAGGCTGGGCAGGTTGACCACGGCCAGGATGGCCACGGCCGCCGCGCTGAGCGAGCCGAGCGCCGGGCGCCACCGGCGCACCGCCGTCACCCCCGCTCCGGCGGCCAGGCTGACCCCCAGCAGCGCTACCGGCACGGCCCGGGTGCTGCTGCGGATGGCCAGTGCCGCGCCTCCGTCGCCGAGCAGCCGCCAGAACGGCACCGAGTGCCCGAACGGATAGGGACCGACGGCCAGGACGACGCCGGCTGCCAGGCACAGCGCAGCGAACTGGCGGTGCGCCCAGCGCACGGTGGCCAGGGCCCCCACCGCAACCACGACGATCGACCACCCTGCAGCGATCAGGCCAGGGGACGTCATGTACGGCGCCGATGCCGTGGTGGTCCGGGCGTAGGAGTCACCCATGTAGAACAGCCAGTAGCCCAGGCCGCGCATCGCCTCGGTCGACGTCGCCGTCGACGACACATCGCGCAGCGTTTCCGAGTACGCCAGCACGTCGGCGCCAGTAGCGCCGCTGGATGGACACCATGACGATCCACCACAACGACACCGCGACGCCGATCCCCAGCAGGCGACCCGCCGCCGCCGCCAGCTGACGCCAGGAGACTCGCCCCTGCCATCGCAACGAGAGCATCATCAACACCGGCGCCGGCAGGACCATCGCCAGCGCGGTGGCGTTGACCGATCCCACGGTGGCGACCACCAGCCCCACCGCCGCCGGCGCTCGCCAGCCGCGGCTGAGCACCGACGTCGCTGCGAGACCGGTGAGCCAACCCACCGCCGCCCACGGCAACAGCATCACCGAGGTGCGTGAGACGTAGGCCAGCACGTACGGGCTGCACTGGTAGACCACGGCCGCGACCCATGCCGCCGCCAGGGTCAGGCCGAGGCGCCGGGCGAGCCACATCACTCCGGCGCCGGCGGCGACCATCAGCGTGCCGATCCACAATCGGTGAACCAGCCAGTCGGGAAGCCCAAGCCGGTCGCCCAACCAGTACCACGGACCGGTGGGCCACAGGTAGGCCACCATCTGATGCGGCACCCACCCGCCGAACAGGCCGCGGTCCCAGGTGAGGTGGGCCTGGCTGATCAGCCGGCCCGGGTTGAGGTACAGGCCGAGCTTGGTGTCGGCCGGCATCGAGCCGGGGGAGCTGAGCACGGCCGGCAGGTAGGCGAGCACGGCCAGGGTGACGTATCCCACCGGCGTTCGGCGCGACCACCGGCCGCGCCCGCTCATGGGATGGCCCCGAAGACTCCGAACAGGGCGACCAGCCAGACCAGCCCGGCGGTGCTGGCAGCGAGGGTGTACGCCCAGACCTCCGAGCGCGGGTGGGTTTCCGCCCGTCGCTCGAACCACACCGCGGCGCTGATGAACAGCGGGAACGCGGTGTACAGGAACCTCGGCCGGGCGGTGACGGTGGCCGGGAGGAGCATCAACGCCAGCACCGCGGCCACGTAGGTCATCATCGGCCAGGGCAGGCGGTGCTGCCACAGGAACCACAGCAGGGCGAGCATGGCCACCACGGTGGCCACGGTGACGGTGTTGGTGGGGGAGGAGAACGGGTGGATCACCGCGTTGAACGAGCGGCGCAGGGCGGTGTAGCCGAAGCTGGCGCCCTCGCCCCAGGCCTCGGTCTGGACGCGGAACCACACCCCGGCTTCGCCGGTGTGCCGGCCGAGCCACAGCTGGAACCCGACGAACCCGATCGGGGCCAGCAGCACGGCGATCAGCGCCCGCCACTGGCGGTCCCGGCGGACGGCGATCACCGCGGCCACCGCGCAGGCGGCGATGAGCGCCACGCCGTTGGGCCGAGTGGCGGTGCCGATGGCGGCGAGCACCCCAGCGCCGAGCCACTGCCTGCGGTGCAGCAGGAGCAGGCAGCCGGCGGCCACGGCGATGAGCAGTGCCTCGGTGTAGGCGAAGGACAGCACGAACGCCCCGGGGAACAGGCACATCAACACCATGGTCCGCCCGGCGACGCGATCCCCGAACAGCTCACGGGCCAGCAGGCCGGCCAGCAACACGGCCAGCGCGCCGAGGACCAGGTTGACCGCCAGCGACGCTGCGGCAACACCACCGGGCAGCACCCGGTCGACGGCGCGCACCAGCATCGGGTAGGCGGGGAAGAACGCGGCACGGGCATCGGCCACGTCGTAGGTCACGTTCGGGCGGACGAAGCGTGGGTACCCGTTCTCGACGATCCGGCTGTACCACACGCCGTCCCAGCTCATCAGGACGTCGGCGGCCAGACGCAGCCCGGAGCCGGAGATGGCCTTGGCCGCGTAGTCGGGGTCGATGAAGGTGGGATCGGGGAACTTCTCGACCACCAGGTTGACGTCGTGGCGCAGTTCGGCGGCCACGACGCCGGCGCCCAGCAGCACGCACAGGCGTGAAAACACGTAGACCAGACCGCAGCGCTGCAGGATTCGCTTCCACGTCAGCGTCATCGCGGCATCGCCCCGCTCACCTCGAGGCCATCGGCAGGATGCGCTGGCGGGGTCCGAACTTCGGCGCCGACCACCCGTCGGCCAGCAGCGCGGCGACCACTCGGCCACGTTGACCGGCGTACGGCGCCAGCAGTTCCAGCATCCGCTCGTCGGTGCCGCGGGGTTCCCCGGCGAGCGCCCAGCAGATCTGATTCTTCAGGTGGTAGTCACCGACGGCGATCGCGTCAGGGTCACCCAGCGCCGTGCGCAGCACGCAGCCGATCGTCCACTGGCCGACCCCGGGGATGCCCGCCAGGCGCGCCGCGCACTGCGCAGGGGGAAGCGCCGCCCACTCCCACAGGTGATCGGCATGGCGGGCGACGCCGCGGAGCGCCCGCAGGCGGGACCGTTCGATCCCCAGCCGGTGGGCATCCCATGACGTGACCGCCAGGATCTGCGCGGGTGGCGGCGCCAGGAGCAGCCGTGGTAGTGGGCCGGGCGCCGGTGACCCGAAGCGAACGACCAACCGCCGCCACTGATCCGCGGCCTCCCCGCCGGTGATGCGCTGGCCGAGGATGGTTGGCAGCAATTCGTGGTACAGGTCACCGCTGCGTCCCAGCGGCGCCGGCGCGGCGGTGATCAGCGCCCGGTGGACCGCCGGATGCACGGCTGTGACGCCGCCGGCGATGTCGGCCAGGCCGAGCATGGCATCGGCCTGGCGGTTCAGCCACGTGGCGCCGGGGCCCCAGGTGTCGACGTCGACGTGTTCGGCCGACCAGCGGATGCGGATGGCGCCGGCGCCGTCCGGGGTGTGGGTGGCCCGGCAGAACTCGCCGGCGCCGAGCCGGGTGGTGGGGTCGGCGGCGCCGTAGCGGAAGGCGGACAGGGTGGTCCGACGGGCGCAGCGGGGTGGGGCGAACGTGGACCGGACCATGGCGGCAACGGTAGCAAGGGGGTGTGTCACTACCTGAGGTAGGGGTCCCCGACACCCGGTCCGGGCCGGCGCCGATCAGCCGTCCGAGCGCCGCACGGGGTGGTGGCAGGCGACGAAGTGGTCGTCGCCGATGGCCGCCATCGTCGGCGCGGTGGCCCGGCACAGCTCCGTTGCCGCCGGGCAACGCGGGTGGAAGCGGCAGCCGGTGGGCGGGAGCACCGGCGACGGCGGGTCACCGTCGATGGTCATCGGCCGGGCCGGAACGGTCGGGTCGGGGACCGGGATCGAGTCGATCAGCAGTCGCGTGTAGTGATGCGCCGGCCGTTCGTAGAGGGCCTCGCTGCCGCCCACCTCGCACAGCTTGCCGAGGTACATCACCGCCACCCGGTCGCTGACGTTCTTGACGACGGACAGGTCATGAGCGATGAACAGCAGGGTCAGCCCATGGGTGGCCTTGAGGTCCTCGAGCAGGTTCAGCACCTGGGCCTGGACACTGACGTCCAGCGCGCTGACCGGCTCGTCGCAGATGATCAGCGACGGTTCGAGCACCAGCGAGCGAGCGATGGAGATGCGCTGGCACTGCCCGCCGCTGAACTGGTGCGGCTGGCTCTCGGCGGCCCGCGCCGGATCGATGCCCACCTCGGCGAGCAGGGCGTCCACCTTCTCGCCGCGCTCGGTCTTGTCACCGCGCTTCCAGATGTTCAGCGGTTCCATGACGATGTCCCGAACGTTGCGCCGTGGGTTCAGCGACGAGATCGGGTCCTGGAAGATCATCTGCATACGCGTCCGCGCCTCGCGCAGCGCCTTGCCGTCCAGCGTCGTCAGCTCGACTCCCTCGAACTGGACGCTGCCCGACGTGGGCGGGGTGAGCTGCAGCAGGGCGCGACCCGTCGTGCTCTTGCCGCAACCCGATTCGCCAACCACGCCGAGGGTCTCGCCGCGGCGGATGTCGAGGCTGATCCCGCTGACGGCATGGACGGTGAGTCCGGTGCGCCCCACCGGGAACTCGACCACCAGGTTGTCCACGCGTAGGACGATGTCGTCGCCGTCACGGAGGTGCGCGGTGCCGGTACCGGCCATCAGGAACTCGCCTCCGTTGCCCGCCGAGTCGAGGGGGTCCCCAGCGGGTACCAGCAGGCATACCAGTGCTCGCGGTCGCCAGCGCTGGCCACCAGCGGCGGTTCCTCGGTGCGGCAGCGGTCCTGGGCGTAGGCGCACCTCGGCGCGAACCGGCACCCGTCGGGTGGGTTGACGAGGTCCGGCGGTCGTCCGGGGATGGTGTGCAGGCGGGTGTGCGGCGGGTTGCCGGTGGCGGGGATGCTGCGCAGCAGGGCCTCGGTGTAGGGCATGTGGATGTTGGCGAACAGGCGGGCCGTCGGCGCCCGCTCGACGAGCTTGCCGCCGTACATCACGGCGATCTCGTCGGTGTGACCGGCCACCACGCCCAGGTCGTGGGTCACCAGCAGCATGGTCATGTTCCGCTCCCTGCGTTGCTCGCCCAGCAGCTCCAAGATCTGGGCCTGGACGGTGACGTCCAGCGCGGTGGTGGGTTCGTCGGCGAACAGGGCGCTGGGCCCGCAGGCCATGGCGATGGCGATCATCACCCGCTGGCGCATCCCGCCCGACAGCTCGTAGGGGTACTGGCGAAGCCGCTCGGCGGGTGAGGGGATGCGCACGTCGGCGAGCAGGCGCTCGGCGGTGGCGCGGGCCTGAGCCCGGGTCTCGCCGAGGTGGAGCCGCAACGGCTCCATGATCTGCTCGCCGATGCGCATCAACGGATTGAGTGACGTCATCGGGTCCTGGAAGATCATCGCCATCTCCTTGCCCCACAACCCGCGCATCGCCGAGCGCGGCCGTCCGACGAGTTCGATGCCCTCGAAGCGGATGCTGCCGGAGCGGGTGACACCACGGTGGGGGAGCAGTCCCATGATCGATCGGGACAGGATGGTCTTGCCGGAGCCGCTCTCGCCGACGATGCCGACGGCCCGACCACGATTCACCGACATGGTGACCCCGTCCACCGCGCGGACCACCCCGCGCGGCGTGTGGAAGTGGGTGGACACGTCGACCAGCTCCAGGATCGGTCCGTCGGCCACACGCCCCTCGGCCTGGAGGTGGGGGGCCGCGGTCATACGCCCGCCTCCCGGATGTCGAAGCGCTTGGCCAGGCGGTCACCCAGCACGTTGAACGACATCACCGTGACGAACAGCATCAGGCACGGGAACACCGCTGCCCACCAGGCCTTGTCGAGACGTCTGCGGTTGGCCTCGATCAAGACACCCCACGACTCTCCGAGACCCACGCCGAGGAAGGCCAACGTCCCCTCGGCGGCGATGAGCAGGCCGAGGCCGGTGGTGGCCACCGTCACCATGGTGGGCACCAGGTTGGGGAGGATCTCCTTGACGATGACGCGCGGCGCGCTCGCCCCGAGGCTGCGCGCCGCCAGGACGAACTCACGTTCACGCAGCGCCATCGTCTGGGCCCTGGTGATCCGCGCCAGGGGCGCCACGGCCAGCACGCTGAGCGCCAGGATCACCTGCCACCGCCGCGTCGCCCAGCCCAGCCACGGCAGGTCGGCGCGCACGTCGTTCAGCCGGCTGACCACCATGATGGCCAGCACGAGGGCCGGGATGGACAGCAGGCAGTCGATGATGATCGACACCACGCGGTCCACCCACCCACGGAAGTACCCGGCGGCGATGCCCAGCGCGCCGCCCACCGTGAGCCCGATGGCCGTGGCCGAGACACCGACCAGCAGGCTGTTGCGGGCGTAGTGGATGCATCGGGCGAAGATGTCGAAGCTGCTTCGGTCGACTCCCCACCAGGCATCCCAGCTTGGGCCGAGCTTGTAGTTGCTCTGCAGCTTGCCGGCGATGCGCACCTTCTCGTCGGCGCCGCGCAGGAACGGGAACAGGCTGGGGACCGTGGTCATCACGGTGACGGCCACCAGCCAGGTCAGCGCCAGGATGGCGCCGACGGTCCAGCGCGTGGTGATCCTGCGGCGGCGGATCATGTTGCCCTCGCCCGGGCGACGCGTGGGTCGATCAGCGCGTACGAGAGATCGACCAGCAGGTTGACGACGACGACGATGAACACCACGAAGGCCACGCAGGCCTGAACGGTGAACAGGTCGCGGGAGAGCACCGAGACGATGAGCTGGCTGCCGATCCCGTCGAGATCAAACAGGTTCTCCACCACGACGGCCCCTCCGAGGAGGCCCCCCAGTGAGGTGCCAACGCTGGTCACGATGGACAGCATCGAGTTGCGCAGCGCGTGGCGCCACAGGATCCGCCTGGTCGGCATGCCCTTGGCGCTGGCCAGGGTGATGAAATCACTCTGCAAGGTGGCCACCATGTCGGCCCGCAGCAACCGGGTAAAGATGGCCGCCTGCGGGATCACCAAGGTGAGGACGGGAAGGGCGAAGTTGTGGATGTGCTCACTGAGGTCCTGCCACGGGTACACGCTGGTCCCGACCGCGGCGAACCATCCGAGCTTCTTGGCCACGAGGAGCTGGACGAAGATCCCCAACACCACGGCCGGCACTCCGACCCCGACGAAGGACACCGTGTTGCCGATCCGGTCCAGCCAGCTGTCGCGGCGATGGGCCTGCATCACCGCGAGCGGCACGGCGATCATGAGCCCGAACCCGATGGCGTACAGGCCGAGCAGGATCGTGGTCCACGCACGCGGCGCCAGCAGGCGTGAGACCTTCATGCTGTTGGCAACGGAGAACCCGAGGTCGAAGGTGACGAACCCCTTCAGCCAGTACAGGTACTGGACCACGTAGTTCTGGTCGAGGTGATAGCGCCGGACGGTGTCGGCCACCTGCTGGTCGCTGACGGTGCCACCCAGCATCCGCCTGGCCAGCTCGTCGGCGCCGCCGCCACCGATCCTCATCGCCACCAGCACGCAGAACGTGACGATGACGAAGACGAGGATCAGCTGGGCGATGCGTTGCAGTGCGTATCTCACCCGGTGTCCGGAGAACTATGCCTCAGGATCAAGCCAGAGCGCTTGCGTCCAGAACGACCCGGGGAACCCGGCGCCGTCGGCGGCGGTGCCGGCGCCGTCGGGCAATGGCGTGGAGTTGAACCCGTGCAGCGCCGTGACGTGCGGGGTGCCCCAGGTCGTGTAGGTCAGCGGGAGGTTGTAGCACTGCGCCGCCATCTGCTTGTTGATCGCCTCCGCGGCGGCCGTGGCCACGGCGGGGTCGTTGGTCCCCCGGGCCGTCGCCAGGTTCTCGTCGATCACCGGGTCTCGGAGCCGGGCGAAGTTCAGCGACAGCTGCTCCAGCGGGAAGGCGGCGTTGGAGTTCCACCAGATGGCCTGCTGGTCGACCAGGTTCCCGGCGTGCTGGCGCCAGCCGAGGATGTCGTAGCGCCCGAGCAGGGCCGTGGTGATCAGCGCGTCCTGGGGAATCTGCTCCCAGGTGGCGTCCACCCCGATCTCCTTCCACCAGCCGATCATCAGCTCGGCGCGCTGGGCGTTGAGCTGGGAATTGGTGGTGCCCCACTTGACTGCGACCTGTGTGCCGGTCTCGGCCTCGTACTCGTCGATGAGGCGCTTGGCCTCGGCGACGTCCTGAACCATGCTGAACCCGTTGTCGGCGAGGTAGCCCTGCTCGCCGGGGGAGAACAGGCCGTTGGCCTTGGTGGTGACCCCGGCATCGAGTGCGTCGACGTACTCGTCACGATCGATGGCCAGGTTGAGAGCACAACGGACGCGCTTGTCCAGCAGCGGGCCGAGCCGCTCCAGGTTGATCAACCCGTAGTTGGTCTCGGTGCGCTGGTCCTGGGACTCCATCGGGTACTCGTCGGCGCGGTCACGGAAGTCGGCGTAGACGGCGCTGGCCGAGGTGGAGAAGGCCTGGATGTCACCGCTCTCCAGCGCCGTTGCCGACACCTCGCTGTCCTCGATGACCCGGAACTCGATCTTGTCGAGGTACGGGAGTTGGTTGCCCTTGGCATCCTTCAGCCAGTAGTTCGGGTTCTTCGTCACCACCGTCGCGCCTCGCGGTGCGTAGCTCTCGAGGATGAACGGGCCGGTGCCGACCGCCTTGGTGGCGTCACCGCCGGCGGCGACGTCGTCGAGGAACTTCGGCGAGGCGATCAGACCCAGCTGAGTGCTGAGGTAGTAGGGGAACCCGGGCCACGGTGTGGGCTTGGCCGGGTCCCCGCCCTTGCCGGTGTAGATCTTCAGCGTCAGGTCGTCGAGCTTGTCGATCTTCAAGGCGGTGGCGTTGGGGTCGGCGTCGGTGGGCGCCGGGACCTTGGCGATGTCGACCATCAGGGCACGCAGCAGGAACCCGGCGGCCGACAGCTGCAGGTTCTTGATGACGGCGTCGGCGTTCAGCGGCGTCCCGTCGTGAAAGGTGATGCCGCTGCGCATCGTGATGGTCCACTCGGTGAAGTCGGCGTTCGGCGTGACCGACTCGGCCAGGAACGGGTGAGGCTGCTGGTCGTTGCCGACGGCGACCAGCGGGTCGTAGAAGGTGCGGGCGCGCTGCTGGCAGTACGAGTCGCACTGCATGGCGCCCGGCGTCCACGGATTGGTGACCTCTGCGTCACCGGCCACGATCAGCGTGCCGCCCATCACCGGGTCCTTGCCGGCGTCTGCGGGTGGCGCCGAACCGTGAGCCGCGCCCACCCCGGCCAGCAACGTGGCGACGCTTGCCGCCACCATGGCGGCGCCGATCCGGCGATGACGTCCGGGCATGAAGCGCATCGAGTTCCCCTTGGTTCCGGTCGGCTCACCCCACGAGCCGAATGGCCGCACCTTAGCCCGGCCCGTTCGCGCGCTATATCCTCCGCCGATGAACGACAAGCTGCTGCGCACACTCCGCGTCCGCCCTGGAGCCTCGGTGAGGATCGCCGACCACGATCCCCGCGAGACCTTCGGCTGGGACAAGGAGGGCGCCAAGAGCGAACTGGCCGAGGTGGTCGAGCGGATCGACGTCCTCCAGCAGCGGCTCTACGCCGAGGGCACGCGCAGCCTGCTCATGGTGATCCAGGCGATGGACGCCGCCGGCAAGGACGGCACGATCCGCAACATCCTCAGCGGTCTCAACCCGGCAGGCGTCTCGGTCGCCTCGTTCAAGGCGCCCGGAGGTCCGGAAGCCCAGCACGACTACCTGTGGCGCGTCCATCAGGTCGTGCCGGCCAAAGGGATGATCGGGATCTTCAACCGCAGCCACTACGAGGACGTGCTGGTGGTACGGGTTCGCAACTTCGCTCCCGCATCCGTGTGGCGCAAGCGGTTCGGGCACATCAACGACTTCGAGCGGATGCTGGGCGATGAGGGCACCAGGGTGGTCAAGGTGTTCCTCAACGTGTCCAAGGACGAGCAGGCCCAACGGTTCCAGGAGCGGCTCGACGACCCGGAGAAGCGCTGGAAGTTCCGCGCCGGTGATCTGGACGACCGCAAGCTGTGGCCGACGTTCATGCAGGCGTTCGAGGACGTGCTGTCCAAGACGTCCACGGCCCGGGCGCCGTGGTACGTGGTCCCGGCCGATCGGAACTGGGTGCGCAACCTCGCTGTCGCCAAGATCCTGCTGGCAACCCTTGCGGACATGGACCCCAAGCTGCCCGAGGCCGAGGCGGGCCTGGACGGGATCATCATCCACTAGCTGTACGAAATGTACAGTCACGGCGATGTCCGTGGTGGTTGCCAACTCCCTCGACGAGGTGCTCGACGCCCTGTCGGCGCGCCCCGATGCCACCCTCCTGGCTGGCGGAACCGATGTGATGGTGGAGATCAACCTGGGCCACCGCCGGCCCACCTCGATCGTCAGCATCGACCGCGTCCCCGAGCTGCGGACGTGGACGTTCCACGCGGTGGATCAGACCGTGCAACTGGGCGCCGCGGTCCGCTATGGCGAGATCGCCGCCGAACCCCTGGCCGGGTGGCTGCCGGCGCTGGCCCAGGCCGCACGCACGGTCGGGTCGCCGCAGATCCGGGCCGCCGCCACCATCGGCGGGAACCTGGGAACGTGCTCGCCGGCGGGTGACGGGTTGCCGGTACTCGCCGCCCTCGACGCCGTGGTCCACCTGCGCGATGCCGCCGGGCGTCGGGATCTACCGTTCGCCGACTTCATGACCGGTCCGAAACGAACCGCGCTGGCGCCGGGCGAACTGATCGAGTCGGTCACCGTCCCGGTGGCGCGCGGCTGGCAGGGCTTCGCCAAGGTCGGCGTGCGCAACGCCATGGTGATCGCCACGGCGAACGCCTGCCTGGCGGTGGACGACCTCGGCGAGCGAGTCTCGCTGGCGCTTGGCGCCGTCGGCCCGGTGATCCTGCGCTGCCCCGAGGCCGAGCGGATCGCCGGCCAGCAGTGTGACTTCGTCAGCCGCTCCGTCGCGCCGCCCGCTGTTGCGGCCTTCGGCGAGGCGGCCATGGAGGCGGCCAGGCCGATCGACGACCACCGATCCACCGCCCAGTACCGCCGCCACGCGGTGCGGGTGATGGCCGAGCGCCTGCTGCGGAGGGCCTTCCCCCATGGCTGAGTCCACCGCCGAGTTCTTCGTCCTGCACGTCAACGGGACCCGTCACGAGGTACGCGACGCCTGGCTGGGCGAGAGCCTGCTGTTCGTGCTGCGCGAGCGCCTCGGACTGCTGGGCGCCAAGGGCGCGTGTGAGCAGGGCGAGTGCGGTTCGTGCAGCGTGCTGGTCGACGGGGACCTGGTGTGCTCGTGCCTGGTGCTGGCTGCCGGTGCCATCGACCGTGAGGTTGTCACGATCGAGGGGATCGGCGCCCCTGGCGCACCCACCGACGTCCAGCAAGCGTTCGTCGATGCCGGCGCCGTGCAGTGCGGCTTCTGCACGCCGGGGCTGATCATGGCTGCCCACGCCCTGCTGGAGCGCAGCCCGCAGCCGGTCGAGATGGAAATCCGTGAGGCCCTGTCGGGCAACGTCTGCCGCTGCACCGGCTACGGGCGGATCATCGACGCCGTACAGCGCGTCTCGGTGTCGCGCGCCGAGGGGGTCGGGCGATGACCGACACCTCGACCCGCCAGGCGCGCCGAGACGTGTTGGGCGACAGCGCCCTGCGCCCCGACGGTGTTTCCAAGACCCAGGGCAGTTTCGCCTTCAGCGGTGATCTGTCCGCCGACGGGTTCTTGTGGGGAGCGACGCTGCGCTCACCGCACCCGTCGGCGCGCATCCGCAGCATCGACGTCAGTGGGGCCTGGGCCATCAGCGGGGTGGAGGTGGTCATCACCGCGGACGACGTTCCCGGCAAGGCGACGTACGGCCTGATCAGCGCCGACCAGCCGGTCTTCGCCAGGGAGGTCGTGCGCTACGCCGGTGAGCCCGTCGCCGCTGTCGCCGCCGATCACCCGGAGACCTGCCGCCGGGCGTTGGCTGCCATCGTGGTCGACTACGAGGTGATGGACCCGCTGGTCGACCCGGAGGTGGCCATTGCCGGGTCGCCGCCCATCCACCCCGACGGCAACATCCTGCGTCACCAACGCATCGTCCGTGGCGACCAGACACTGCAGGGGGCGGTGATCGTCGAAGGCACCTACGAGATCGGCATGCAGGATCAGGCGTTCCTCGGCCTGGAGGCGGCACTCGCCGTGCCCGCGCCGGGCGGCGACGGCCTGGATCTGTACGTGGCCACCCAGTGGCTGCACGAGGATCTCGGCCAGTTGGCCGCCTGCCTGGACCTCCCTGCGGAACGGATCCGCCTGACGCTGGGTGGCGTGGGTGGCGCGTTCGGGGCCCGCGAGGACATCAGCTTGCAGGTTCACACCTCGTTGCTGGCACTGCGCGCCGGGCGCCCGGTGCGCATGGCCTACAGCCGGGAGGAGAGCTTCTACGGCCACGTCCACCGCCATCCGGCCACGATCTGGATGCGTCACCACGCCACCGCCGACGGCGTCATCGAGCGCATCGAGGCCCGCTTCGTCCTCGACGGTGGGGCCTATTCGTCCACCTCCTCGGCCGTGCTGGTGAACGCCATCACCCACGCCCAGGGCCCCTACGCCTGCCACAACGCCACGGTGGAGGGCTATGCCGTGCGCACCAACAACCTGCCGTGCGGGGCGATGCGCGGTTTCGGTGTCGTCCAGGCCTGCTTCGCCCACGAGGGCCAGATGGACCGCCTGGCCGAGGCCTGTGGGCTCGACCCGGTGGAGATCCGCCTGCGCAACGCGATGCAGACCGGTGACCGGCTGATCACCGGCCAAATCGTCGAGAACGTCGCGCCGGTGGCCGAGTGCATCCGCCAGACGGCGGCGCTGCCGTTGCCGGATCAGCCGGTGGGCGGCCACGACGGCGACCCGCTGCGCCTCCCGGGGGGCGCCGGGCTCACCGCCGACGCCGGCCACGTCCGCCGCGGGATCGGTTGGGGTGTGGCCATCAAGAACCTGATGTACAGCGAGGGGTTCGACGACTTCGCCACGGCCCGCTGCCGCCTGGCCGACGGTGGGGTGGCGCTGAAGTTCGCCACCGCCGAGGTCGGCCAGGGCTTCGTGACCCTGGCCCCGCAGATCGCCCGCTCGACGCTGGGTGTCGATCGGGTGGTGTGTGAGCCGATCGACACCACGATCGGCTCGGCCGGATCCACCTCGGCATCGCGCCAGACCTGGATGAGCGGGGGAGCGGTGCTCGGCGCCTGCCGGGCGGTGGCCGATCAGGTGATCGCTCACGTCGCCACCCAGTGGGGGGTCGGCGCGTCGGACGTCACGCTGTCCGACGGGGAGCTCCTCGGCCCACGTGGCCTGCGCACGTCGGTGGCCGAGGTCTCTGCCGGCCGGGTCTTCGAGGCCACGTTCGAGCATCATCACCCCCCCACCGAGGATCTCGACGAGGACGGCCAGGGCAACTGCCATACAGCGTTCGCCTTCGTCGCCCACCGGGCCGTCGTCGATGTCGATGTCGAGCTGGGGCTGGTCAAGGTCGTGCAGATCGCTACCGCCCAGGACGTCGGCCGGGCACTGAACCCGCTCAGCGTGCTGGGCCAGATCGAAGGTGGCGTCGCCCAGGGAGTGGGTCTGGCGGTGATGGAGGAGATCGTCCAGACCGCCGGGATCGTGCGCAACGCCAGCTTCACCGACTACCTGCTGCCGACGATGCTGGACATGCCCGACGTGGTCGCCTCGCTGATCGAGATCCCCGAGCCGCACTCGCCACTCGGCGCCAAAGGGGTCGGGGAACCACCATGCATCTCGTCCACGCCGGCGGTGCTTGCTGCCATCCGTGACGCCACCGGCAAGGACCTTCGGCGGGTCCCGGTGCGCCCCTTCGACATCGCCCTCTGATCGGTTAGGTTGGATCCTCGTGAGTGACGACCGCGAGATCATGACCTGGGAGATTTTCGGCGAGGCATCGCGGGCGCTGGCCCAGCAGGTGGCCGACGACTACGAACCGGACATGATCCTGTCGATCGCCAGGGGCGGGTTGCTCATCGGCGGAGCGCTGGGGTATGCGCTGTCGGTCAAGAACGTCTACACGATGAACGTCGAGTTCTACACCGGCGTCGACGAACGGCTGGAGGTGCCGCGGATCCTGCCGCCGGCGCCCGACTTCGTCGACGTCAGCCATGCCAAGATCCTGATCGCCGACGACGTCGCCGACACGGGCCACACCTTGCGCAGCGTGCAGCAGTTCTGCGAGGGCAAGGTGGCCGAGGTGCGCACTGCCGTGCTGTACGAGAAGTCCCACTCGGTGGTCAAGTGTGACTACATCTGGAAGCGCACCGACTTGTGGATCAACTTCCCGTGGAGCGACAAGGACCCAGTCGCCCGCCGCGACTGGTCGGTCAAGGACGCCTGAGGCGCCCGGCGTCAGGCCTCGCCCAGCACGACCAGCGCCGCATTGCGCCCGCTGGCGCCCCACACCCCGGCCCCGGGGAAGGTCGCCGCACCGGTGAGGTACAGGCCGCGTATGGGTGTGCGGTAGCGGGTCAGTTCCGGCTGGCGGTTCATCATCGCCGCCAGCGGACCGCCGGCGAAGCTGGTGGCGTGCCCGGCGGGAAGGAAGAACTCCCGCTCGTAGCGGTCGGGGGTCATCGCCCTCCATTCGCCGAGGTGGTCGAGCCATCCCGGCTGGACCATCGCGGCGAACTGCTCTAGCCAGCGCCGCGGCTCGGGCGAGCTCGCCCAGCCGCCACGCAGCCGGTACGGGGTGAACAGCGCCTCCAGGCTGAACATGTGCCCACCGGGCGGGGCCACGGTCGGGTCGGCGACGCTGGGCGTGTTGCCGATCAGGGCGGGGCGTTCGAGGATCGCGCCGTCGGCGATCATCGCTGCGCCGCGGGCCATGTCGGCCAGGGTGGGCGCGAGGACGAAGGTGCCGCCGAGCTGCTCGTCGGTCACCGACGCCGGCAGCGTGCGCACCCGTGGGACCTCGCCGACGACGGCGTCGATCTTCGACTCGTAGCCCTCGTCGTGGCGTGCCCGGCGCCAGCGCTCGACCATGGTTGCGGCCTGAGGCGGCGGGTTCTCCAGCCAGGTGAGGAACGTGTCGTGCGGGTTGCAGGCCGAGATGACCCGGGCCGCCGTGATCTCCGTGCCGTCCACCAGGCGGACGCCGCGCACCGCCTCCCCGGCACAGGTGATCGCCGCCACCGGGCTGTCGAGACGCAGCTCGCCCCCTGCGTGGACGAAGGCCGCGCGTATGGCGTCGGGAACCATCCGGCTGCCGCCGACCGGACGACCGAGGCGCCCGACGTGTCGCATCGCGTACGTCAGCGCACCCAGCCCGGACCCGGGGGCCTCCGGGGAGATGCCCCACACCATGGGCCCGACGGCCATAGCCGGGGCGCGCAACGCCTCGGTGGTGAAGTAGCGGCGCATCACGTCCGCCGCGGACATCCGGCTCCAGCGCAGCAGGGTGGCGACGCCGCGCCCGCGGCGGGCGAGCACCCTGCGGGTGATGCCAGCGAACGAGGGCGGGTTGTTGGCCGCGTCGAAGACCAACCGGACTGCCGGCATGGCCGCGGCGGCGTAGCGCCGATACCCGTCGACCTCGCCCGGGTGGGAGGCCGCCAGCCCGTCGAGGGTCCGCTCCAGGGAATGGAACGAGCTCCACGCCGGGGCATCGGACCACGTGGCGTTGAACTGGGCCGGATCGATGTCGAGGTAGCGCAGCCCGAACCCGGCGAGGCCGAGCTCGTCGATCACCGGCGTGGTCCGGAACGTGAGGTGGTCGCAGTTGCAGATGTTGGCGATGCCACCACCGAAGGGTGTGCTGGTGGCCGTGCCACCGACGTCGGCCCGGGCCTCGATCAGCAGGGTTCGCAGACCGCCCTTGGCCAGGTACGCGGCGCACACGAGGCCGTTGTGCCCGGCGCCGATGACCAGCGCGTCGTAGTCGGTGGTCGCCACGCTCCTAGTCTGGCCGGGTGACCCTGCCGAGCCGACGTTTTGCCGACCTGCGCGCCCCGGACATCGCCACGAGACTGTCCGAGCGCAGCATCCTGCTCCAGCCGCTCGGCGCCATCGAGCAGCATGGACCGCACCTGCCCTTGTCCACCGACTCCGTGGTTGCCACCGCCGTTGCCGAGGCAGCGGTGGATCGTTGCGGCGACGAGCACGATGTCTGGTTGCTCCCCACGCTGGACTACACCAAGTCCAACGAGCACGCCTGGTCGCCGGGGACGATCTGGCTGAGCGCCAGGACGTTGCTGGCAGTGCTCGACGACCTCGGCCGGTGCCTGGCGACGACACCGGCGCGCAAGCTGGTGTTCCTCAACGGGCACGGCGGCAACAGCGCCCTGGTCGGCGTGGCCAACCGTGAGCTTCGTCTGGCCCACGGGCTGCAGACCTTCCTCGTCCATCCCGGGTTGCCGGTGGACCAGGGCGGATCGGCACCCGCCGACGAGTTGGGGATGGGCGTTCATGGTGGCACCGACGAGACCTCGATCATGCTCCACCTGGCACCACAGCTGGTGGACATGTCCGCCGCGGTGCGGCGGATCCCGGAGGGCCTTGCCGGGAACCGCCACGTACGGTTCGGCGGGCGGGTCAGCTTCGGCTGGCTGTCCAACGACTTCTTTCCGGACGGCTTGATCGGCGACCCCACCGCGGCGTCGGCGGAGCTCGGCGCCCGCCTGTTCGACGGCGCCGTCCGCGGACTGTGCGAGGCGCTGGCGGAGATCTCCACCTTCGACTTCGGGCGATGAGCGACCTGCGCATCGATGGGGGCCGGCTGTGGGATCGGCTGGAGGCCCTGGGTGAGGTGGGCGCCGTCCACGGCCCGCACGGCGAACGCGGCTGCGCCCGCCTGGCCCTCACCGACGCCGATCGTGACGGCCGCGACCTCGTGGTGGGCTGGATGCGCGACCTCGGGATGCAGGTGTCCACCGATGCGGTGGGCAACGTGGTGGCCGTCCACCCCGGCACCGACGCCGATCTGGCCCCGGTGATGATCGGTTCGCACATCGACACCGTGCGCACCGGCGGGCGCTTCGACGGCAACCTCGGGGTGCTGGCGGGTCTGCAGGTGGTCGAGACGCTGATCACGGCCGGGGTGACCACCCGCCGCCCGGTGGCGGTCGCCTTCTTCACCGGCGAGGAGGGCGCCCGCTTCCAGCCGGACATGCTGGGCAGCCTGGTGTACGTCGGGGGCATGGCCCTGGAGGACGCCCTCGACGTGCGTGATGCCGACGGCGTGCGCCTCGGCGACGACCTGGCTCGCATCGGCTACGCCGGGATGACGCCGTGCCCGGCGGCCGCAGCGCCGCACGCCTACGTCGAGCTGCACATCGAGCAGGGTCCGGTGCTGGAGGACGAGGGCATCACGATCGGCGTGGTCACCGGGGTCCAGGGGATCAGTTGGACCGCGCTGACGATCACCGGGCAGTCGGCCCACGCCGGAACGACGCCGATGCGGTTGCGTCACGACCCAGGCTACGTCGCCGCGGCGATCACCACCGGCGTGCGTTCGATCGCCACCGGGATGGGCGGCACCCAGGTCGCCACCGTCGGGCGCTGTGACCTGCACCCCAACCTGGTGAACGTGGTGGCCGCAACGGCAACGATGACGGTGGACCTGCGCAACACCGACGAAGCCCTGCTGCAGGAGGCCGAGGCCCGCTTCGACACCCTCAGCACCCAGGCGGCCGAGGCCGAGGGCGTGACCATCTCGAGGCGCACCCTGGCCCGGTTCCAGCCCGTCGCCTTCGACCCCGGCATGGTCGACCTGGTCGGCCAGACTGCCACGGACCTCGGGTTCACCACTCGGCGGATGCCCAGCGGCGCCGGGCACGATGCCCAGATGCTGGCACGGATCTGCCCGACCTCGATGATCTTCGTGCCCAGCGTCGACGGCCTGTCGCACAACATCGCCGAGTACACCACCCCTGCCGATGTCACCGCCGGCGCCGACGTGCTGCTGCGGGTCGTGCTGGCCAAGGCCGACGAGCGCTGAGCCACCGTCGGGCCCTGCCCGCACCCGGACAACCCGCAGAACGCCGAACGGGGCGCCGGCCGAAGCCGACGCCCCGTTGGCGGGACCGGACGGGTCAGCTCAGAGGCTGATCGAGGGATCCAGGTACTTGTTGGTGACGATGTCGGATGGCTTCAAGCCGTCCTTCACCTTGGCGCCCTGGGCGGTGTAGATCGGCGTCGCGATCTTGATCAACTCGGCCACGCGGGCCTCGTCGAAGCTGCCCATCACGCCATCGGTGCCGTTGGCCACCAGGCCGTCGGCCTTGATGGTCTTGACCCCGTAGTCGGCGTTGCCCTCGGTGTACTCCCAGCCGAAGTCCTTGCCGAACGCGGCGACGGCGTCGAGGATCACCTTGTTGGCCCGGGCCGGGTCGTTGACGTAGTCGACGCTGGCCTGCTGGATGATCGGCACCAGCTTGGTGAAGCAGGCGTCGTACTTCTCCAGGTTCTCCGGCTTGGTGGCGATGGACTCGGCGTAGTTCCTCCAGCCGACGTCGTTGATGTACTGGTACTTGACGTCCTTGCCCCAGTCCTTCAGTTCCACCTTGTACAGGTACGGCTCAGCCGAGCCGAAGCCCTGCTGGGCGGCCTTGCCGTTGTCGGCGATGAACAGCGCCGGGTCACCGGTGTAGGAACCGTCGACCTGGCTCTTGGACAGGATGCCGGACCCCGTGAGGAAGTCCATGTATGCCGCGCCACCGAAGTAGCGGATCTTGACGCTTGTCGGTACCGAGGTCGGCGATGCCCTTCACGTCGGGGTACGTGCCAGGGTCCCACATGATCATCTGCGGGTTCTTCTCGTAGCCGGACTCGATGGCCACCGTCGGGAACTCGCCGCTGAACTGGATGGCCTCGTCGGTGTACACGTAGCCGAGCAGGATGGAGTCGTCGGCGTACATGATCTGGGTCACCGGGCTGGAACTGCTGCGGCGAACCACCCGAACGGATCTGGATCTTGACGCCGGTGTCGTTGCCCTTGGCGTCCACCAGCGGGCCGGTGACGTAGGCCTTGCCCTTGTCCATCTCATAGCCCTCGCCCACCATCTGGTACAGGAAGCCGTGCTCGGCCTCGGGCATCCAGTCCGTCTGGATGACCACCGTGTCCGGGCAGTCGCCCTTCAGCGTGACCGGGCCACCGGCGCCCGTCGTGCCGCCAGTGGTGTCGGCAGTCGTCGGCTTGGGGGCCTCGGTGGCCGGGGTCGTCTCCGGGGTCGTCGGCTTGGGCGCCTCGGTGGCCGGGGTCGTCTCCGGGGTCGTCTCCGGGGTCGTCGGCTTGGGCGCCTCGGTGGCGGGTGTGCGTGGCTGGGGTCGTGGGCTTGGGGGCCTCGGTCGGCGGTGGCGTCGCGGCAGCCGTCGGCTTGGGCGCCTCCGTGGCCGGGGTGGTCGGCTTCGGGGCCTCGGTGGCCGGTGTGCTGGCCGATGGCGTCGTGCCTGCTGGCGTCGTGCCTGCTGGCGTCGTGCCCGGCGCCAGGGTCACGACCGGGGCCTTGGTTCCTGCGGTCTTGGTGTCGTTGTCGTCGCCGCAAGCGGCGACGACCAGTGACGATGCCACGAGGGTTGCTGCCAACAGCTTGACGCTGCGTCGGTGTTGCATGGATGCTCCTTGTTGCTGGGTGTTCACGGTGTCGGGAGGTCGCAGGCGGCCTCGGTGGATAGGGATTGCTAGCGCTTCGATTCGTACCAGTGGCCGACGACCAACCGGCTCAACCAACCGAAGATGAAGAAGACGGTGATCCCCAGCAGGCTGGCGATGATCAACCCACCGTACATCGGTGGGTAGCGGGTCTTCTGACGCAGTTGCTCCATGACGATGCCGATGCCCGGCTTCTCGCCCTGGCGGAAGAACTGCTCGCCGACGATGGCGCCGATCACCGACAGCCCGGCCGAGATGCGGAACCCGGTGAAGATGGCAGGCATCGCCGCCGGGAACTGCAGCTTGGTCAGGCGAGTCCAGCGGCTGGAGCCGCGCAGGGTGAACAGGTCGTGCTGCGCCGGGTCGGCCGACATCAGGCCGAACAGCGTGTTGGTCACGATGGGGAAGATGCTGATCATCACGCAGACGTAGATGCGCGAGGCCATCCCACCGCCGAACAGCACGTAGATGATCGGCACGATGGCCAGCACTGGCGTGGCTTGCAGGGCCACGAGGTAGGGGTAGATGGAACGCTCCACCCAGGCCCGCTGGGCCATCACCACCGCCAGGCCGACGCCCAGCACGATGGTCACGGCCAGCCCGATGAACGCGGCGACGCACGTCCACCACAGACCGGTGGCCAACTGACCGCGGTACAGGCTGGTGAAGAACGCCTGATCCACCACGGTGGCGGGGGAGGGCAGCAGGAACGGCTTCTTGTCGAGGAGGTGCTGCATGCCCCAGCGGTGCATGAACTCCCAGAACGCGATCACTGCGATGAACACCACCACCGGCCCGATCACGTTGCTCCACCGGAACCCCTCGGCCAGGGTGGGCGGCGGGGCGTCGAGCACGGCGTGGTCGTCGATCACGTGGGCACCCGGCGCGACGGTGTCGTCGTGGGTGAAGTCGGACACGTGAGCGGTCATACGTGGGCGCCCCGGAGTGCGTGAGAGATCTCACCGGACAGTTCGGCGAAGGACGGCTCGAAGCGCAGATCCGGAACCCGCGGGTAGGAGTACGGCACGTCGAAGCCGGCCACCATCCGGCCCGGCCGAGCGCTCATCACCAGCACCTTGGTGGACAGGAACACGGCCTCGGCGATCGAGTGGGTGATGAACAGGGCGGCGAACCGCCGCTGGTTGAACAGGGTGATGACCTCGTCGTTGAGCCGCTCGCGGGTGATCTCGTCCACGGCGCCGAAGGGCTCGTCGAACAGGAACACCTCCGGCGCCAGGACCAGCGTGCGGGCCAGCGAGGCGCGCATCTTCATTCCGCCGGACAGTTGCTTGGGGTACTTGGACTCGAACCCGGTGAGTCCGACGGTGGTGATCGCCTCGGTGGCCCGCCTGGACCGCTCGGCCTTGCCCATGCCCTCCAACTCTGCCAGCAGTTCCACGTTGCTCTGGACGCTGCGCCACTGCAGCAAGGTGGCGTCCTGGAAGACGTAGCCCAACTTCTGACGGTCGACCTGCACCCGGCCGGTGGTGGGCTGGTGCAACCCGGAGGCGATCTTCAGCAGCGTGCTCTTGCCGCAACCCGACGGGCCGACGACGGTCACGAACTCACCGGGACGGACGTCGAAGGTGGTCTCCTGCAGGGCATGAGTTCCGTCGGGAAACACCATCGAGACGCCCTGGAACGACAACGCCGGCGCGGACCCCTTCTCCATGCGGGCCGAGAGTAGTAGGTGCGCAGTGGGGATCGTGAGCTGTTCTGTTTCGGCTCGGTGAACTAGTGGAAGATCATCCCGCCGGTCACGTTCATCGCCTGGCCGGTGCAGTAGCTCGCCTCCTCGCTGGCCAGGAACAGGGCCATGTTGGCGACATCGGCTGGTTGGGCGAGGCGGCCGAGGGGGGACGTGGCGCTCCAGGCGTCGATCATCGCCTGGGTCCTCGTCGCCGCACCCATCTCGGTCAGGACGTAGCCGGGGCAGATGCAGTTGACGGTGATGTGGTGGGGACCCAGCTCCATGGCCGCCACCCTGGTCAGGGCGATGACTGCCGCCTTCGACGCCGCGTAGTGGGCCTGGTTCGGCGAGCCGACCTTGCCGCCCATGCTGGCCATGTTGATCACCGTGCCGGGGCGACCACTGGCGATCATCGAGCGGGCGGCCATCTGCATGGTCAGCAGCATGGCGCGCACGTTGACATCGAACGTCGAGTCCCACTGCTCCACGGTGATCTCCAGGAGCGGCGCCATGCGCAACACTCCGGCGTTGTTCACCAGGATGTCGATCCCGCCGAGCTGGTCGATGGCTCTCGTCGCAGCCGCCGTGGCAGCGTCGGGGTCGGCCAGGTCGGCGCCGATGATGCCATCGTCCTCGGTCACGTCGAGGCGGGCGACGGTGGCCCCGTGACGCTCGAAGGTCTCGGCGATGGCCGCGCCGATGCCCCGCGCCGCTCCGGTCACCACGGCCCGCTTGCCGGCCAGGCGCCCGCCGCTCACGGGAGGCCGCCGAGGATGCTCACGGAGGCGCACGTTACTGCGCCGCGCCGGCACGCCGGAGATGCCGGGGGCCGCCGCAGGCCAGCGCCTCGCGAATCGAGGCGGCGTCGATCTCCACCGCGTCCGCGGAATCGGGCAGGCCCATCGCCTGGCGGGCCGCGGTGCTGACCATCGCCAGTGCCTGGTGGGGCAGCAGGTGGCAGGTCAGGACCATCAGCCCGGCGATCTCCAGTGGATCGGCCCGGCCCATCGGGTTGAACGGGTCCTGCAGGTTGTCGGCGCCGGCGGCGACGACGACACCGGCGTCCAGCAGGGCGCCCACCGCGGTGATCCCTCGGGGCATGGCCTGGCGGTGCCCACGTCCCTGGAGGAACAGGTTGGTCTGCGGCAAGGCGACCACGCCGATCCCGGCCGCGGCGACCAGATCGGCCACCCGGCGCTGGTGCGCCTCTGGCTGCATCGCCAACGAGACGCAGTGACTCGCCGTCACCGGACCCGCGAAGCCCGTCACCAGCACCCGGCGGGCCAGGGTCTCCAAACCGTGGGCCTCGGGGTGCAGGGTCTCGTCGGTGTGCAGGTCCAGGCCGAGACCGGCCGCGGCGGCCGCCTCCAGGAACACCTCGGTAGCCGCGTCGGGGTCGTCTTCCAGGTGCGGGCAGCCGCCCACCCGGTCGACTCCCAGGTCGATGGCCTCACCCAGCAGGCGGCGGTGCGCGGCACCGGCGGGACCGACGACCGGCCACCCGGTCAGGGCGACGACCTGGATCTCCACCTCCCCGGCCAGGCGGCGGCGGACCTCGATCAGCGCCTCGGCCGAGGCCAGCCCGTTGGACTCGGTCACGTCGGCGTGGGTTCGGATGGCTGTCACCCCGTTGGCCATCATCATCCGCGCCGCCCGCTCGGCGCGCTCGATGGTGTCGGCGACGGTGATGGTGGGGCGAGCGGCCTCCATCGCCAGGATCGCGCCCATCAGGTCACCGGAGGTGTTGACCACTCGTTCGGCCAGGAATGCCTTGTCGAGGTGGGCGTGTGGCTCGGCGAGGGCCGGCAGGAGCAGGGTCACGCGCCCACCCACCAGGCGCGCCGTTCGAACACCTCGCGCAGCACGGTGGGTCGGTCCGTCATCACCCCGTCCACGCCCAGGTCGAGCAGCCGCTCCATCTCCGCCGCGTCGTCGATGGTCCACACGTGAACGGCTACTCCCAGGGCGTGGGCCCGGCGAACGAACGCCGCCGTCGTCACGGCCAGTGGCCCCTGGCGCACGGGCACCTGGGCGGTGCGCGCCGCCGTCGCCCGCAACGTCCCGGCCAGCAGGGCGGCGACGCCCGCCGGGCCGAGGGCGGTGCACAGCTGCGGGCCCACCAAGCGGCGCAGCCGGCGGATGCGCCGGTCACTGAAGGCGCCCACGCACACCCGGTCCAGCGCTCGGGACCGGTGCAGGGCGGCGATCAACGCCTCGACCGCCTGGTCGGACTTGCAGTCGATGTTGACGCGCAGCTCAGGCCACGTGCCGAGCAGTTCGTCCAGCGTGGGGATCGGCGCCTCGCCCGAGACCCTGGCCGTGCGCACCTCTGACCACGGCAGATCGCTGATCCGTCCGGAGCGCCCGCACGTGCGGCGCAGGTCGTTGTCATGGAAGGCGAGCAGCACCCCGTCGGCGGTGACCTGCACGTCGGTCTCCACGTACCGGTAGCCGAGGCGCACCGCGTACTCGAACGCCGGCATCGTGTTCTCGGGCATGTCGCTGGCGCCGCCGCGATGGGCGAAGGGGATGGGATGCGGCCAGTCGAGGTACGGATGGGGAGCCCGGGCGCCGCGCTGCACGGCAGTCAGTATCGTCCATGGCATGCCGGACACCATCACCGTTCGTTCACCGTACGACGGCTCGCTTCTCGGCGAGATCCCCGCCCAGACCGCCGAGGACGTCGATCGTGCCGTGCAGGCCGCCAAGCGAGCCCTGCACGACAACCCGCTTCCGCAGTGGAAGCGGGCCGAGATCCTCGACAACGCGGCCACGCGCCTCGCGGCCCGCAAGGAGGAGTTCGCCCGGATCGTCGCCAAGGAGGCCGCCAAGCCGATCAAGACCGCCCGGGTCGAGGCCGAGCGCGCCGTCGGCACCTTCCGCTTCGCCGCGGCCGAGGCGCGCACCCTGGCCGGCGACGTCGTGCCGCTCGACGCCCTGAACGGAGGGGAGGGCAAGATCGGCTTCACCCTGCGCGTCCCCATCGGCGTCGTCGGGGCCATCGCGCCGTTCAACTTCCCGCTCAACCTCGTGGTCCACAAGCTCGGGCCGGCCATCGCCGCCGGGTGCCCGGTGGTGTTGAAGCCGGCCAGCCAGACCCCGTTCAGCTCGCTGACGCTGGCGTCGATGCTGGTCGAGGAGTGCGGCCTGCCGGCCGACTACCTGCACGTCGTCACCGGCGGCGGCAGCACCGTCGGCAACGCCATCGTCGACCATCCCGACGTCGCCTTGATCACCTTCACCGGATCACCGGAGGTCGGCTGGGGCATTCGTGCCCGGGCGGCGCGCAAGCGCGTTGGATTGGAGCTGGGCAACAACGCCCCGTTGATCATCGAGGCCGACGGCGACTGGAAGACCGCAGCGGCCAAGGTCAAGGTGGCCGGGTTCAGCCACGCCGGTCAGAGCTGCATCTCCACCCAGCGAATCTTCGTCCACCAGTCCGTCGCCGGGCAGTTCACCGACGAGCTGGTCGCCCAGGTGGCCACGCTGCGCGTCGGCGACCCGTTGGACGAGTCCACCGACGTCAGCCAGTTGATCTCCATCAGCGAACGCGACCGGGTCGTCGGCTGGGTCGACGAGGCCCGCCAGGCGGGAGCGACGGTGGCCTCCGGTGGGGCGGTGGGCGACGACGGTGTCTTGGCCCCCACCGTGATCACCGGGGCGACGCCGGACATGAAGGTGTGCCGCGAGGAGATCTTCGGCCCCGTCGTGGCCATCACCCCGTACGACCACCTCGACGACGCGCTCGAAGATGGCCAACGACACCAAGTTCGGGCTGCAGGCGGCGATCTTCACCGCCGACGTCACCACGGCCCTGCGGGCCGTGCGTGAACTGGACTTCGGCGGCGTGCTGGTCAACGAGGTGCCCACCTGGCGTGCCGACCAGCAGCCCTACGGCGGGCTGCGTGACAGCGGCAACACCCGCGAGGGCCCGGCCTACAGCGTGCGCGAGATGACCGAGATCCGCATGGTGATCCTCAGCTCATAGCGGGTCGCAACACGAGCCGGCGGATCACGTCCGTCCACTCCCGGTTGACCACCTTGTCGAGGACCTCGGCCCAGGCTTCGGCCTGCGTCGGCCCACTGGCGGTCACCATGCGTACCCCCATGTCGAACTGTTCGGCCTCTGCCGTCCAGACCGGCACCACCTCCAGCAGCTGTCCCGTTGCGGCACGGATGTGGTTCTCCCGGTACTCCAGCGTCGTTCGCCACCCGAGGCGCTCCAGCTGGCGGCGGGCATCGGGCGCGAGGACCTCGACATGGCGGCGCGGCCACCGGGCCGTGGTACGGACACTCAACGACATGGGTGACAGCATGAACCAGGAACCCTGTGGATCGTCAGTGCCAACAACCGGTGAATTTCCTGGGGACAACCGGCTCAGCCCTGTGCAGGAACGGCGTGCTCGCCGTCGGGCACACTGGCCTCCAACGCCTGACGCCCGCCCCACACGGCGTTGATCGTGATCGCCGCGAAGACCACGAGGCCCCCGGCGATGGTCCGGTGCGCTGGGTGCTCGTTGAGCAGTAGGAGACCCCAGACCGGCACGCACACCATCTCCGCCTGGGCGTAGACCGTCATGTGCACGGCGGGGACGGTGCGCGCCGCGAGGTTGAACAGGAGCGTGCCGACCACGATGTACAGCCCGCCGTGGATGAGCGCCAGGGTGACGGGCTGGACACCAGGCACGAGCGACCTGCCCTTGGCCAGGGTGACCGCGGCGCAGATGCCGATCATCACCAGGGCGTACCCGGGCAGGACCGGCGACCAATCCCTGCTCCGGTCCGAGCGCACGCACACCGTGTACACGGCGAAACCGACCGAGGAGGCCACCGCCGAGACGCTGCCGATGACGCTGCCGCCACCCAGGTTGCCGCCGACCATGATCACCAGCCCGGCCAGCCCGAGCCCCACCGCCACGACCGTGGTTCCCGTCAGATGCTCGCCCAGCACGACATGGCTGATCACGACGGCGAACAGGGGGGTCATCGAGGCCAGGAAGGCGGATTGCGCCGCGCCGTTCACCGACACGGCGTAGACGAAGGCGATCGAGGCGACCAGCAGCATCATGCTGGTCAGCCACATCAGCCGGCCCGACGACAGCCCGATCCGCGTCGGTGACGGCGCCCGGCGGATCCTGGCGACGACCTCCAGCACGAAGATGATGGCCACCGAGCGCCAGATCAGGTACTGGAAGGCGTCGGCGTGGGCCTTGGCCACGTGCACCGCCCCGAGGCTCCAGATCACGCCGGACAGGATGGCCACCACGGTTGCCACGACGGGGGACAGGGCGCGCGGCACGGCGAGACGATAGCGACGGCTCAGCTGAAGGTCGCAGCCGATTGGCGGGTGGCGACCAGGACGTCCTCGGCGAGGTCGCATCCCAGCCCGGGGCGGTCCGAGAGGGTGAGCCACCCGTCCCCGTCGACTTCGATCGTGCTGGTCAGGACGAAGTCCCGGCGCGCCGTGGTCCACTCTGGGGGATCGAACGGGACCTCGATGAACGGCGCCCCCACGGTGCCGGCCGTGAGGTGGGCGTTGGCCAGCAGGCCGATGCCGTTGCCCCAGGTGTGCGGCGTGAACACCTTGCCGGCGGCAGCGATCTCCCTGGCCAGATGGGCGAGCCCGGTGATGCCGTGGGTGCACACGCAATCCGGTTGGAAGACGTCCAGGCAGTCGCGTTGCAGCAGCTCGCGAAACTCGTACGGCTCACGGGTCATCTCCCCGCCGGCCACCCGGATGGGCACCCGCCGGCGCAGCTCGGCCATCCCGTCGTAGTCGGCACGGTGCAGCGGTTCCTCCACCCAGTAGACGTCCTCGGCAGCCAGTCGGGCAGCCACCTCGGTGGCCCGATCGAGGCGCCACGGCGGGCGGATGTCCCAGGGCATCCGCCAACCCTGGTTGCAGTCCACCATCAGGGCCAACCGGTCGCCCACCGCATCGCGGATGGCCGACACCACCGCCAGGTCGTCGTCCACCTCCGCGCGACCGAAGCGGACCTTCAATGCCGGGTAGCCGAGCGAGATCGCTCGCCTGGCGACATCGACCATCTCGGCGGGGGAGCGGTGCACCCCGGAGGAGGCGTAGGCCCTGATCCGGTTCGACCCGCCGAGCATCGCCCAGATCGGCTGCTCACGGATCTTGCCGGCGAGATCCCACAGAGCCACGTCCAGCGGCCACGGCCGCCCGGCGTGGAACTCGATGTTCGACAGCACCGCAGCGTGGCGGTCGAGGTCCAGCGGGTCCTCGCCGACGAACCACCGTTCGTAGTCCCCGAAGCCGTACATCGAATCGCCGGCGCCGACCCCCTGGCGCCCGGCGTCGTCGGTCACGCGCACGATGGTGGCCGGGAACTGGGTGCGCGCGGTGGGGTCCCATGACGCCGGGAACGGCGGGTCGAGCGGAAGGCGGTGATGGCTGATCTCGATCGTGGCGATCCGGCTCATGGGGTGGCGTCCAGGTAGTCGCTCCACAGCCGAAGCGTGCGCTCGGCCAGCAGATCCCGCTCGGCGTTTCCGGCGGGTCTGGCGTTGTTGGCGAACATTGGCTGGTTCTCCTCGGCCACCATGACCTCGGCAAGCTCGGCGGGCGTCAACGCCAGGGGACCGAAGGAGCGGGCGACCCGGTGCACGCCGACCTCGGCGGCGAGGCGTTCGAAGATCGCGGGTAGGGCGTCAGCGGTGACACCCAGGCCGGCGGCGATGTCGGCGTAGGCAGCCTGCGCCCCCTCGACGTTCCATGCCAGCGCGGCACGCAGCCCCACCGACACGGCCAGGCCGTGGGGCATCCGCGCCAGGGCGCCAAGAGCGTGCCCGATGCTGTGGGCCATGCCCGTCCCGGCGGCGTCGATGGCCAACCCCGCCAGCAGCGCGGCCTCCTGCATCCCCTGGCGGGCGAGCAGATCCGTCCCAGTGCGCACGGCCTGGGGCAGGTGGGTCAACGTCAGGCGCATCGCCTGCACTGCCGGGGCGGTGACCAGGGCGTTGCGCCGCCGGCCGCTGGCCGCCTCGATGGCATGGACGAACGCATCCAATCCGGTCGTCGCCGTCACCGCCGGCGGCAGCGAGACCGTCGCCCGCGGGTCCAGGAGCACGACGTCGGGGAGCATCCCGTCGGCCCAGGTCCACACCTTGCGCCCGGACCGGTCGGTGAAGATGCACGTCCTGGTGACCTCGCTGCCGGTGCCGCTCGTCGTCGGGACGGCGACGATCGTGCGCCGCTCGGGAAACGGGTTGGCGCACAGGGCGTAGTGCTCGATGGACGCCCGCCCGCCGGCCACCATCGCGGCCTGCTTGGCCGTGTCCAGCACGCTGCCGCCGCCGATGCCCACGACGACGGCCGCGGGGTGGCGGCGAACCACCTCACCCACTGCGTCCACCGAGTCCGCCGTCGGTTCACCCGGGGGGACCTCGCTGACCTGCACGTCGGCGGTCTCGGCGAGGGCCCGCTCGACGGCTGCGGCAAACCCGTCGCGAAGCGCCGCGTCCACCACCAGCACCGCGCCGCGTCCGCCGACCAGCGACGGCAGGCGGTCAGCGGCGACCACCCCCACCTCGATCGCGGGCGCCCGGCCGATGCTGTACGGAACCGTCACGGCGCAGGTTCTAGCGCGCGGATGGGCGCGTAGTCAGCCTCGTCCAGCTCGGCGAAGCCGTCGATCCACAGTTCGGCGGCGGCGGGCGAGCGGCTGGCGCTCGCCGAGCGCGCTGCGCAGCGCTGCCACCTCGGCGTCGCTGGCGCGGATCGACGTGATCAGCGGGAGTGTGGGGATGTCCGGGCCGCGGCCGACCTCGTGCAGACCGTCCACCAGCTCCGGATGGAGGCGGCGTACGTAGTCCAGGGTGAGTGCGTCGATTGCCGCGACGTCCGCCGTGCCGGCCTGCACGGCGTGCAGCGAGCCGAGGTGCGCCCCGGTGATCACCAGGTCCGCCGGCTTGCAGCCCAACGCCGCCACCAGACTGATCCATCCGGACAGGCTGTCGAGGGAGTTCACCGCGGCACGCCCGCCGCGGAACTCGGCCACCTCGCCGGGTCGCCCGGCCACGATCACGCTGGCGTAGCTGGTGCCGCGCCAGCGCGGCGTGCGGTAAGCGAGGGCCCCCACGACGCGCACCGCCCCGGCCAGCGACGTGGCCACGGGCCAACCGCAGGCCTGCGACAGGGTCAGGTCCGGGTCGCGCCACAGCGCGCCGGCGTCGGCGCCCCACGGGGCCAGCGCCTCGGTCGAGCCGAGCGCCCCGGCCACCTCGGCCCACCACCGCTCCGTCGCCGGGCGCAACCCGGCCAACGGGTACATCGGCAGGCTGGCCGTCACCGGTACGGGTGAACCGGCTGGGAGAAGGGGTGCACCAGGTGCCGCCTGGCCACCTCGATGTAGCCGAGATACAGCCCGGCCCCGGCGGCGGCACGCTGGTCCGAATGGAGGATCTCGGCAGTCTGCGGCAGGCGATACCAGGCCACGTTGGGGGCGGCGTGGTGCGCATGGTGCAGGTTGTTGTTCAGGAACAGCGTCGACCAGAACCAGTTCGTGCGCACCATCGCCGACGGTACCCCGTCGGCGACGGCCAGATGCTCGGCGAACGAACGGAGGTAGGTGAGGGACAGGCCACCGTAGATGAACCCGACGGCGAACACCCACCACGGCACCCCGCCAGCCACGGTCACGAGCCACAGCGTGGCCCACGTCGCCAACGCATGCCCGGCAAGAGCCAGCAGGCCGCGCCAGGTCCTCCCTGCGGCGCGCAGCAGTGACCAGATCCCTCGTGCCATCGCCACCACCGGCCACATCAGCATCCGCCCGAGGAGGGTGCGGTTGGCCACCAGCACGGCTCGCCACAGCCGCGAGGAGCGGTCCCAGGTCTGCTGGTCGACGTAGAACGACTCCGGATCGGCCTGCGGGTGGGTGAGCTCGACGCGGTGGTGCAGCCGGTGGCTGTCGCGATACGCCGGGAAGCTGAGCCAGATGAACGAGGGCACCGTGACCAGCAGCTCGTTGAGCCACTGATACGGCGTGGGGTGCCCGTGCAGCGCCTCGTGCTGGAGGGACATGTGCATCGCCCCGCACACGGCGAAGGCGACCACGAGGAGCGGGAGCGGGATCGACCGGTGGGCCACGACCAGGGCGGCGATCACCCCGTCGTTGGCGACCAGCAGGCCCACGGTCGGCAGCTCGACGGCGGCCGCGGTGTACCGGGCATGTGTCGACTCCGCTGCGCTCACCGATCCCACCACGGCCCATTGTGATCCCCCCGCCGGGGCCAACCCGAGCCGTGACACGCTGGTCTTACGCACACGATGCGACATCTTGCACCGAACTCGCACGAGCTGTTGTGGAGGCCCACCAGTTGTGGTGACTACGCTACAGAGCCGTGACCCGCCCGCTGCTCAAGGTGTTCCGCGAGCGGCTCCACGAAGTGATCGGCCGCAGCGGGATGAACCAGTCGCAGTTCGCCGCGGCAACGGGGATCGATCGGTCGACCCTGTCGCAGCTGACATCGGTGACCAACCGGCGGATGCCTCGGGTCGAGACGGTGGCCACCCTGGCTGCGGTGCACCAGGTGTCGGTGGATTGGCTGCTCGGCCTGAGCCACGGTGGACCGATGCAGGCCGAGATGATGCGTGAGCAGGCCAGCTTCGCGCTCAACGCGCTGACCCCCAACGACGAGCGGTTGATCGAGTGGTACCGCCAGGCGGCGGGCTACAAGGTGCGCAACGTCCCAGCGACGCTCCCAGATCTGTTGAAGACCGAGGCCGTCGTGCGCCACGAACTGCCCGGGGCCACCGACGCCACGCCGGCGCAGAAGATCGAGACCGTGGCGGTTCGCCTGGCCTGGACGCGAGAGCAGGGCAGCGATCTGGAGTGCTGCTCCAGCGTCCAGTCGGTCGAGGGGTTCGCTCGAGGCGAGGGGATCTGGGCCACGTTGAGCCGCCGGGCACGCGTCGACCAGCTGGAGCAGATCATCGAGCTCACCGCCGAGTTGTACCCGACGTTCCGCTGGTTCCTGTACGACGGTCTGCCGCGCTCCTCTGTCCCGCTGACGGTCTTCGGCCAGCAGCGCGCCGCGCTGTACCTCGGGCAGATGTACCTGGTGCTCACCTCGGCCGAGCACGTCCGCACACTGACCGGCCACTTCGAGGAGCTGATCCGATCGGCGGTGATCCAGCCCCCCGAGGTGGCCGGCTTCGTCGCCGAGCTACTCCGCAAGGGTGACCGCGGCTAGCGAGACCGCGGCGACCAGAGCCCAGCTCACCAGGCCCAGCACCAGCGGTCGCCGCCCGACGGCGCGCAACGTGCGCACGTCGACACCAGTGCCCAAACCGAACAGGCCCATCGCCAGCAGGAAGGTCTCCACGTTCTTCAGCCGTGCCAGCGTCAGTGGTGACAACCCGGCGGCGCTGCGCACGGCGATGGCCACGAGGAACAGCACGACGAACAGCGGCAGCGGCGCCGGCCGTTTCGCCGCCGTGCGGCGTGCCCGGCGCCGGCGGTGGTGGTGGAGCGCAGTCAGCGCCAGCATGGGCGCCAGTAGGGCCACCCGGGTCAGCTTCACCAACGTGGCCCGGCGGATCGCCTCGGCACTGCGCGTCGAGGCCGCGGCAACCACCTGACCCACATCGTGCACCGCGGCGCCCACCCATGCCCCGAACCTGGCGTCGCTCAACCCAAGGGCGTGACCGAGCAGCGGCAGCACGCCGATGGACAGTGAGCCGCACAGCGTGACCATCGCCAGCGAGTAGGCCACGTCCTCGTCGCCGGCATCGGCGAAGGGCTCCATCGCGGCGATGGCCGACGCTCCGCAGATCGAGTACCCGGTCGCCATCAGCAACGACATGCCCGGTGACAGTCCCATCCAGCGCCCGATGAGTTGTGTGCCGGCGAAGGTGAGGATGACCACGACGATCACCGCCGCCAGGGCACGCGGACCGAGTTGCCCCAGCTCGTCCAGTGACAGGCGGAAGCCGAGCAGGACAATGCCGGCACGCAGGACATGCTTGGCGCTGAAACGCAGCCCGGGACGGAGTAGGGCGTCGATCCGCCCGAGGTTGGCCCCGACCACTCCGACGAGCACGGCGATGATGTGCGGGGACACCGCGTCGAGGCGTTCGTGCACCGCCAGGGCGAAGGCGGCCACGGCCACGGCGGGGACGAGGCCGGGCACGAAGGCGGCCCAGCGCCGCGACCCCGCCGAGCTCACAGCGTCAGGCACAGGCGCAGCGCGTCGTAGATGGCGGCATGGATGTTGCGGCCCGCCACGGCGTCGCCGATCCGGAACAGCACGAAGCGGCCCGCCGCGTTCGGTGACGACCCGCTGGGGCAGCCCGGCGCGCAGCGTGCCGTGGTCGACCTCACCGCCGTTGGTCGACCAGCCCGCCAGCGCGGCGTACAACTCGTCGTTGGCCCGCACGCCGTGGTCGCCCACCACCGCGTCGACCACCCGCCGGTGGCGCACGGGGGAGTGGTCGCTGCCGATGTCGACCTGCAGCCGGCCGTCCACCCGGCGAATCGCCCGCACACGCTGGTTCAGCGAGATCCGCACGTCGGCCTCGTTGAACGCCCTGGCGTAGGGGACCAGGTTCATCCCTCCGACGTCGACCCCCACCGTGCGCTCCGGTGTGACGACTTCCAACCTGACACCGGCGCGGGCCAGAAGTTCGCCTGCCGTCATCGCCGAGTGCGTGCCGTCGTCGTCGTACAGGATCACGTCGCCGGTCAGTGACACGTCGCCGCCGATGACCTCCCACGACGAGACCATCAGCTCGCCCCCCGCCTCCACATCCGGAACTTGCGGCGAGCCGCCGGTGGCCACGATGACGACGTCGGCTGCGTGATCGAGGACGGCGCTGTCGTCGGCGATCGTGCCGGTACGAACCACCACGCCCAGACGCGCCAGCTCGGCGGTACGCCAGTCGACGATGCCCAGCAGGTCACGGCGGCGCGGGTTGCGCGCCGCCAGGCGCAGCTGACCACCGACCCAGGGCATTGCCTCCCACAGCTCCACCCGGTGGCCGCGCTCGGCGGCCACCCGTGCCGCCTCGAGCCCACCGGGGCCGCCACCGACGACCAACACTCGGCGAGGGGTGGCCGCCGGTTCGATCACGTGCGCCATCGTCAGTTCCCGGCCGGTGGCCGCGTTGTGGATGCACAGTGCCTCACCCGCCTGGTAGATCCGGTCGAGGCAGTACGTGGCGCCCACGCACGGCCGGATCGTGGACTCCACACCCAGTTCGATCTTGCGGACCAGGTGCGGATCGGCAAGCTGGGCCCGGGTCATCCCCACCAGATCGACCAAGCCTTCCCGGATGGCATGGCGAGCGGTGGCCACGTCGTCCACCTTGGCGGCGTGCAGGACGGCGATGCCGCGCCCGGCCATCTCGGCGCGCACCCGACCGGCGGTGGCCAGGTGCGGTGCGGCGGGCATCCCGTGGATCGGGATCACCTCGGTGAGCGCGGCGTCGTCGGCGATGGTCCCACGGATCACGTTGACGAAGTCGATCAACCCGAGTTCGGCGAAGCGGCGCAGGATCGCCAACCCGATGGGAAGATCGATGCCGTCGTCCACACGCTCGTCGACCACCATGCGAACGCCCACGATGAAGTCGGGCCCAGTGCGCTGCCGGATCGCCGCCAGCACCTCGGTGGGGAACCGCAGGCGGCCCTCGAACGAACCGCCGTAGTCGTCGGCGCGCCGGTTCGTCAGCGGCGACAGGAACTGGTCGAACAGATGTCCATAGCCCTCGACCTCCACCCCGTCCATGCCCCCGGCGCGCATCCGCTCGGCTGCGTCGGCGTAGTGACCGACGATCCTGGTGATGTCCCACGGCTCTGCCGCTTTGGGGTGGGAGCGGTGAGCCGGCTCGCGCAGCGCCGAGGGGGCCACCACCGGGAGCCAGTCGTCCTGGCCCCACCCCGTGCGCCTCCCGAGGTGGCTGATCTGGATCATCGCCGCCGCGCCGTGCTCGTGGATCCCATCGGTCATCCGCCGGATCCAGGCGACGATGGCGTCGTCGTAGGCGTGCAGGTTGCCGAACGCCGGTGGGCTGTCCGGCGACACCACCGCGGTGCCGGCGGTCATCGTCAGCCCGACGCCGCCCTTGGCCTTCTCCACGTGGTAGGCGGCATAGCGCTCCTTGGGCATGCCGTCCTCGCTGTAGGCCGGCTCATGGGCCGAGGAGAACACCCGGTTGCGCAGGCGCAGGTGTCTCAGGGTGAACGGCGACAGCAGCGGGTCGTGGGCGGCCATCGAGGCGACCTCAGTACCACTGGTCCGGCATCGACGCCTTGCGCCGCTCGACGAACTCGTCCAGCGCGGCGGCGATCCCGCCGTCCATCGGCGGCTGCTCGTAGTCACCCAGCATCCGGGTGACGAGGGCCGCGGCGCGCTGCTCGGTGGAGGTCTCTCCGGCGTCGCGCCACTGCTCGTAGCTGTTGTTGTCGGCCAGCGCCGGCTCGTAGAAGGCCGTCTCGTAGTGGCGCAGCGTGTGCTGGGCGCCGAAGAAGTGCTTGCCAGGGCCGACCTCATGAAACCCGTCAAGGGCGAACTGGTCGTCGTCGAGGTGGAACCCGTCGAGGTAGGTGTGCGCCGCCCCGCACAGGTCGAGGTCCATGACGAACTTCTCGTAGCCCATCGTCAACCCGCCCTCCAGCCAGCCGGCGGAGTGCAGGATGTAGTTCGCCCCGCAGAGCAGCGCGGCCTGCATCGACACGGCGGACTCGGTCATCGCCTGGCCGTCGGGGATCTTCGACGAGGTGAACGCCCCGGAGCAGCGCAACGGCAACCCGGCGCGGCGGGCCAGTTGTCCGACGACCAGCGAGCCCAGCGCCGGCTCCGGCGTCCCGAAGGTGGGGCTCCCGCTGCGCAGGGCCATCGACGACAGGAAGTTGCCGTAGATCACCGGGGAACCCGGCCGGACCAGCTGGCCGAGGGCGACGCCCACGAGGGTCTCGGCGTGGGCCTGGGCCACGGCGCCGGCGTTGGTCACCGGCCCCATCGCCCCGCCAAGGATGAAGGGCACCACCACGGGCGCCTGGTTGGCCGCGGCGTAGGTCTTCAGCGCCCCGGTCATGGTCGCGTCCCACACCAGCGGCGAGTTGACGTTGACGTTGCCGAGGATCACGCAGTGCTGGTCGACGAACTCCGCGCCGAAGACGATGCGGGCCATCTCGATGGAGTCGGCGGCGCGGCTCGGATGGGTCACCGAGCCCATGAAACCCTTGTCGCTGTAGCGCAGATGGGCTGCCACCATGTCGAGGTGGCGCTTGTTCACCGGCACGTCGACTGGTTCGCACACGGTGCCACCGCTGTGGTGCAGCCACGGAGTCAGGTAGGCCAGCTTGACGAAGTTGCGGAAGTCCGCGATGGTCCCGTAGCGCCGACCGCCATCGAGATCACGGACGAACGGTGACCCGTAGGTCGGGGCCAGGACGGCGGCATCCCCGCCGATCTGCACGGAGCGACTCGGGTTGCGGGCATGCTGGACGAACTGCGCCGGCGCGGTGGCGCACAGGGAGGCGACGAGACCCGGCTCGAAGCGCACGGTGACGCCGTCGACGGCGGCGCCGGCCTGGGCGAACAGGCGCAACGACTCCGGGTCGTCGCGGATCTCCATGCCGACCTCGGCCAGGATCTGGTCGGCCTTGTCCTCGACGAGTTGCAGGCCCTCCTCGCTGAGCAGCTCGAAGGTGGGGATGCGCCGGTGGATGAACGCTGGCGCCTGACGACCGGCGGAACGGCGCATCTCCTGCCGGCCGGCGCGACCACCGGTTCTGCCGCTCGCCCTGCTTCGTTCATCTGACATAACCCGAACGAACGTACTAGAAACTCGCCGTTGACGGTGCGGTGTGCGGTGGGTACTCTGCCCGCAAGTCACCGGCGAGCGCTCGCCTCACCACGTTGGGGGAAAACAGATGAACTACCGGATCTACGACCGGCTGCGCCGTGCTTCCAGCCCGCTCGAAGTGGACCTCATCGAGTCCTACGCCCAGGGTCGGGTGACCCGCCGTGACTTCGTGCGTCGCGGCGCCCTGCTCGGGTTGTCGCTGCCGTTCCTCAAGGCCGTGATGGGCGCCGCTCCGCAGGGCAACCTCCGCCCCGGCACGACGCCGGGCACGTCGGCCGCGGCGCCGGCGCTGAAGGACGGCGGGACCGTCAAGGTCACCGTGCAGAAGCCCTCCGGTCCGCTCGACCCGCTGGCCATGGCCGATCTCGGGTCGTACGGCATCGTCGCTCAGAGCTTCGAGCACCTCCTCAAGCTGGGACCCGACGGGACCATCGGGCCGGGCTTGGCCGAGTCGTGGGAGATGAACACCGACGGATCGGAATGGACCTTCAAGCTGCGCCAGGGGGTCACCTGGCAGAGTGGCGCCCCGTTCACCGCCGACGACGTCGTCGCCACGATGGATCGCCTCACCACCGGCGGCAACGCTGCGCTGGGTGGCGTGCTGAAGACGGGCGGGGCCAAGGCAGCGGACGCCAACACCGTGGTGTTCACCCTCGAGGGCCCCAACGGTCAGTTCCCTGCCCTGGTTTCGGTGTTCAACGCCCAGGCGGTCATCACCCCGAAGGATTGGGTGGCCGGCAGCACGGCCGACGCCAAGCGCGACGGGACCGGCCCGTGGAAGATGGTCAACTACGACCAGAACACCGGCGCCACCTTCGAGCGCAACGACGCCTGGTGGGGCGGCAAGACCAGGCTCGACAAGGTCGAGTGGGTCTTCAACAACGACTCGGCGTCGCGGGTCTCGGGGCTGCAGGGCGGCGCGGTCGACGCCATCGTCCAGATCGACGTCCTGGGCAGCGAGGGCCTGCAGGCCGACTCGGCGAACTTCAAGATCATCAGCCTGCGCACGGCGACGCACCGTCAGATCTGGATGCGCAACGACACCGGGCAGTTCACCGACAAGCGTGTCCGCCAGGCACTGGCGATGACCCTCGATCGTGAGTTGATGGTGCAGCAGTTGTTCAGCGGGCAGGGAGAGGTGGCCAACGACCACCCGATCGCCCCGGTCTACCAGTACTTCGACGCCGCCGCGGTCCCCCAGCGGACCCGCGACATCGAGGGGGCCAAGAAGCTGTTGGCCGAGGCCGGCGTCAGCGGGCTGAAGGCGACGATGTTCGCCCCGGAGCTCAACGAGATCCCGCAGTTGGCGGAACTGGTGAAGCAGAACGCCGCCGAGGCCGGCATCGACATCACCCTCGCCGTGGAGAGCACGGACACCTTCTACAACGAGTGGTGCCTCACCTACGACCCGATCTGCGACGGAGGCCAGGAGTTCGGCATCGTGGACTACGGCCACCGGCCTACCCCCGATACCTACCTCAACGCGGCGTACGCCACGGGGGAGTGGAACTCGGCGCACTTCAAGAACGACGCATTCAATGCCGCGTTCAAGGAGTACCAGGGTGCTCTCGATCTCGCTGCGCTCACCGCCGCCTGCGGGAAGATGCAGAAGATCGCCAACGACGAAGTGCCCTACGCCATCCCGTACTTCTACAACTACCTCTCGGCGCACAGCACCAAGGTCGCCGGCATCCAGATCAGCGCCCTCGGGCAGATGTTCCTCGACCAGGCTGGTTTCGTCGCCTGATGCGCGCCACCACCGGGTGAGGTCACGATGACGAGGGCAGGATGAAGCGCTACATCCTCGGCCGTCTGCTGCAGACGATCCTCACCCTGTGGATCCTGGCGACCGTGGTCTTCGTCCTGGTCAACGTGCTTCCCGGCAACCCCGGGCGATCGATCTACGGCAACACCGCGCCCGAACGGCTGGTGCAGGAGTACAACGAGCGCCTGGGGGTCAATGACCCGTTGCTCGTGCAGTACGGGCGATCGATGAAGAGCCTGTTCACGCTGGACTACGGCGATTCGTGGAAGGCCGGCAAACCGGCGATGACCACGGTGGTGTGGCCGGCATTCGGGCGCTCGGCGAAACTGGCCATCCTCGCCCTGCTGCTGACGGTACCCATCGCCATTGTCGCCGGCCGGTTCGCCGCCCGGCGGCGGGACACGCTCACCGACCGGTTCATCGTCACCACCGGACTGGCCACGTCGTCGCTGCCCGAGTTCGTCACCGGCACGATCCTGCTCTACCTGTTCGCGGTGAAGTGGAAGATCTTCTCGCCGTTGGCCAACGTGCCCGACGGGACCGGGTTCTTCGGGCAGTGGAAGTACCTGCTGCTCCCGGCGTTCGCCATGGCCATCGTCTACTTCGGCTACATCGCTCGGATGACCCGGGCTGGGGTGATCAACGCGTTGAACGCCGACTACACGCGAACGGCGACGATGAAGGGTCTGTCCGATCGCCAGGTGATGAACCGCCACATCATGCGCAACGCGCTCGGTCCCACGGTGGCGGTGGTCGCCGTGCAGATCGGCTACTTGTTCGGCGGGCTGGTCATGATCGAGACGGTGTTCAACTACAGCGGGATCGGGTCGACGTTGCTGCAGGCCATCGTCGACAAGGACATGCCGGTGCTTCAGGCGTCGGTGGTCCTCGTCGGCCTGGTCTACATGCTGGCCACCCTGATCGCCGATCTGATCATCGCCTGGCTCAACCCGCGGGTCCTGCTGGGGTCACGATGACCGAGGCCCTGACCACACCCGCGGTGGCGATGAGCGAGCGCAAGCAGGCCCGGCGGGAGAACTGGCGGCTGATCCGCCGCCGCCCGGGGTTCATCGTCGGGTGCCTGATCGCCGGGTTCTGGGTGCTGTGCGCCGTCATGGGCGCCGCCATCGCCCCGAAGGACCCCACCGCCTTCAGCCGCGGTGGCGGGAACAAGCCACCCAGCGCCGAGTTCTGGTTCGGCACGGACAAGCTCGGTCGGGACATCTTCAGTCGTGTCCTCGTCGGGGCCCGAGAGGTCCTGCTGGTGGCGCCCCCGGCGGCGATCATCGGCGTGATCGGCGGCACGGCGCTCGGGCTGCTGATGGGCTACAAGGGTGGCTGGGTCGACTCCGTGCTGAGCCGCTGCGTCGAAGCGGTGCTGGCGATGCCCACCATCCTCATCGCCCTGCTGGCCATCACCACCCTCGGCAAGGGCAGGTTGGTCATCATCTTCACCGTCGCCGGGTTGTTCATCCCCATCGTCGCCCGCACCATCCGCGCCGCGGTGCTTGCCGAGCGGAACCTGGACTACGTGACCTCGGCCAAGCTGCGTGGCGAGTCGACGATCTTCATCGTCGGTCGGGAGATCCTGCCCAACGTCCTCGGGCCGATCATCGTCGAGGCCACCGTGCGCATCGGGTACGCCATCTTCACCGTGGCCGGCCTGGCGTTCCTCGGCGCCGGGCCGGAGCAGGGCTCACCCGACTGGGGAGCGCAGGTGAAGGAGGCCCGCTCCAGCCTGAACGCCGGGACGTGGTGGCCCACGGTGTTCCCGGCGCTGGCCATCGCCAGCCTGGTGATCGCCGTCAACCTGATCGCCGACTCCGTGCAAAGCGTGCTGGAGGCCTGATGGACGCCCTCGACGTCCGCGACCTGGAAGTGGCCTACACCGTGCGTGGCATTCCCCGCGCCGTGCTGCGCGGGGTCAGCTTCTCGGTGGCGCCCGGCGAGGCGTTCGGCTTAGTGGGGGAGTCCGGGTGCGGCAAGAGCACCACTGCCTACGCCGCACTGCGCTACCTGCCGCGGCAACGGCGCCATCACCGGCGGGCAGGTCCTGGTCAACGGCAAGGACATCACGTCGATGGACACCGCCCAACTGCGCCAGTTCCGCGCCCGGGAGGCGTCGATGGTGTACCAGGACCCTGGGCAGGCGCTGAACCCGTCGCTGCGCGTCGGTCGCCAGTTGATCGAGAGCTTCACCCTGCTCGGCCAGAACAGGACCGACGCGGCGTACTCGGCGCTGCGGGCCCTGAAACGCGTCCACATCGCTGCGCCGGACAGCGTGATGGATCGCTACCCGCACCAGCTCTCCGGGGGGATGCTCCAGCGGGTGGTCATCGCCATGGCCCTGGCCTGCGACCCGAAGCTGCTGGTGCTCGACGAGCCCACTACCGGCCTGGATGCCACGGTGGAGGCCGAGGTGCTCGACCTCGTCAAGGAGCTGCGCCGGGAGACCGGCGCGGCGGTGCTGATGATCGCCCACAACCTCGGCATCATCCGCGACATGTGCGACCGGGTGGGGGTGATGTACGCCGGCACGATCGTCGAGCACGGCCACAGCGCCGAGGTGTTCGACCATCCCCAGCATCCGTACACCGTTGGCCTGCTGCGCTCGCTGCCGCGGCGCGGCGTGCGCAAGAACGAGCGCCAGCTGGCCACCATCCCCGGCACCCTGCCGCTGATCGGGACGGAACTGCCGACGTGCGTGTTCGTCGACCGCTGCGCGCTCAGCCACCGACACCTGCCGGACCACCGAACCACCCGTGCGTGACCTCGGCCGGGGGCGCTGGACACGCTGCCACTTCCCCGAGCGCATCGCCGAGCTGGTCGAGTCGCCGCCGGATGTCGACATTGCCATCCTCGTCCCGTCGGCCACCGAGGCCGGTGTGCTGGAGCTCAGCCAGGTCTCCAAGACGTTCCGCCAGCGGGGCAGCAACATCCCCGCCCTCGTCGACGTGGAGCTCGGCCTGGCAGAGGGCGAGACGCTCGGCCTGGTCGGTGAGAGCGGTTCGGGCAAGAGCACGCTGGCCAAGACCATCCTGGGCATCGAGGTCCGTGACCAGGGAGGGACCGTGGCGCTCGCCGGCAGAGAAGTGGCCGGCTCGACGATGCAGCGCAGCGCCGAGGAGAAGCGCTCGTTGCAGATGGTGTTCCAGAACCCGGACTCGGCGCTGAACCGGGCGTGGTCGGTGCGCCGGATCCTGGCCCGCAGCGTGCGCAAGCTCACCGGTGTCAAGGGCGAGGCGGCCAACGCCCGGGTCGAGCAGCTGGCCGACCACTTGCGGCTCACACCGCGCCATCTCGACCTCAAGCCACGCCAGCTGTCCGGTGGACTCAAGCAACGCGTGGCCATCGCCAGAGCCTTCGCCGGTGACCCGCGGATCGTGGTGTGCGACGAACCCACCAGCGCCCTCGACGTCTCCGTCCAGGCGGCGATCCTCAACCTGCTGGCCGAGCTGCAGAGCTCGCAGCGGACCAGCTACGTGTTCATCACCCACGACATGGGGGTGGTCCGCTACCTGGCCGACCGCATCGCCGTGATGTACCTCGGACGGATCCAGGAACTGGGCCCCACCGACGAGGTCTTCAACGGACCCAACCACCCCTACACCGAGGCGTTGCTGTCGGCGGTCCCCAGTGTCGACGGTGAGGCCCGGCAGCGCATCATCCTCGAGGGCGAGGTTCCCACGCCGGCCAACCCGCCGCCGGGGTGTGTGTTCCATCCTCGCTGCCCGCGGCGGATCCCCGGTGTGTGCGAGGTCAGCGAGCCGGCCCTGGTGGAGGTGTCGCCCGGGCACTCGATGCGCTGCCACATCCCCATCGACGAGCTCGCTCGCCTGCAATCCCTCCCCACCCCCGTTCATGTCACCACATGAACGGACAGGTCGTTCATGTGGTGACATGAACGAGGCTGGTGGGGTGATCCCGGGGTTCTCTGGGCGGGTTAGTCGGGGAGCCAGGTGTCGGTGCGGGTGTTGCGGTGGGCGGTGAACCAGCGGCGGCAACCGGCTTCGTGGAACCAGCGCTCGGCCGTCGGGCCGTCGAGGTTGTCCATCATCCAGGCGTAGTCCACCTGGCGGGCGTCGGGATCGGCAATGGTGTCGGGGGTGACCGGGAACACCGACCCGTAGCGGAACTCCTCGTACGGACGGACCCCGCAGGTGGGACAGGTGACCTGCAGCATCAGCGGGTCCCGGCGCTGGACGGGTCGGCCATGGCGGCCTCCTTGGCGAATCGGTCGAGGCCGAACGGGGCGATCAGCGCCGGGGTGCGCCCGGTGGCGATGCGCAGGGCAAGCTGCTCCCCGGCGGCCGGGATGGCCTTGAACCCCCACGTCCCCCACCCGGTGGAGAGCAGGAACCCGTCCACCCCGGAGTCTCCGAGGATGGGCGAGAAGTCCGTCGACACGTCGCAGATGCCGGTCCACGAGCGCAGGATGCGCAGCTTGCCGAGGAACGGGAGCACCGTCACGGCCTTGCGCGCGCAGGCCTGCAGGTAGGTGTACGTGGTGGCCTGCTGGTAGCTGGCCTGGCGGTCGAACTCGGCGCCGATCAACATCTGCCCACGCGGTGTCTGGCTGACGTAGAAGACCAGATCGTTGCTGGAGACGATGCCGGGGAACTCCTGAGCATAGGCATTGGTGACGAAGGCCTGCAGGGCATGGGTCCTGATCGGCAGGCGGACTCCGGCCCACCCGGCCACGGTGGTGACGTCTCCGCCCACCGCGTCGACCACCGTGCCGGCATGGATCGGGCCGCGATCGGTCTGGACGCCGACGACCCGCTCGCCCTCGCGCAGCACTCCCACGGCGCGGGTGTGCTGCCAGATGTGCGCGCCGCTGGCGCAGGGCGCCCTGGGCGTAGGCCCAGGCGACGCGGTCGTGGCGGGCCGAGGCTGCGTCGGGGTGATAGCTCGCTCCGGCGATGGGGTACCGCCCGGCGCCGGTCAGGTCCAGTTGGGGCACGATCTGGCGCATCTCGGCCGGCTCGATGTACCGGCTGGGAACACCGCAGGCCTCGTTCATCAGCGCCCGGGCCCGCTCGGTGCGCGCCGCGGTGACGCTGTGGGCCATCCACAGCTGCGGCCGGTTGACGTGCATGATCCAGCACCCGGTCTCGTCCTCGAGGCTGGCGTACATCCCCAGGCTGTGGCGGTAGAAGGCCACGGACTCGGCGATGCCGTAGTTGGCCCGGATGATGGTGGTGTTGCGGCCGGTGTTGCCCGATCCGATGTAGCTGGCGTCGAGCACGGCGACGTTGGTGATGCCGTGGCGGGTGGCCAGGTAGTAGGCGATGGCCAGCCCGTGCCCGCCGCCGCCGATGATGACGACGTCGTAGGAGGTCCGCGGTGCATGGTCGGTCTGCCACGGCAGGTCCAGAAGGGTCTCGACGAACTCGTTCATCGCCCACCGATCCGGTCGGCCAGTTCCTGGCGGGCTGCGGCTGCCACGAGCAGCAGCGCCGTGCCGTCGGCACGCAGGACCAGCTTGGCCGGGACGCCGGCGACGAGTCCCTGGGCCACGGCCGGGCGATCGCCGGGTAGCGGCCACTCGATGTGGGCGACCGCGAGGTGGGTCACCTGCTCGGCGCTCAGGACCGCGCCGCTGAAGCCGTGTTCGGGCGTGACGATGGCGTGCGGGTCAGTGCTCACCTCGGGGGCGACGCCGCCGATGGCGAACGCGTCGTCGGCGGAGATCCGCACCACGTCCGTGGCGCCCGGCCACGTGGCCGCATCCAGCGCATCCGGCTCGGCGATCACCCGCCATCCGGCGAGGGGGAGGAAGGAGATGTCAGCCACGTGCCCTCCGCCCGCTTGGGTCGTAGAACGGGGTGGCGGCGACCGTGGCCACGCGACCGTCGATCCACACGGTGTCAGTGTGCGGGGCACGCTTCTGCCAGCCGAGCAGCACGGAGTGGCCGAACAGGGGCGACCACCACGAGGAGGTGACGTGCCCGACCACGTCGCCGCCGGGTTGCTGGCGGATCACGCTGCCCTCGTGCGGGGCCGAACCGTGCATGGTGAACCCGAACAGTCGCCGTTCGTCGGGGAGCGCGGCGGTCCGGACGAGCGCGTCCCGCCCGATGAAGGCCGGCTTGTCCAGCTTGACCGCCCAGTCCATGTTGACCCGCCGCGGGGAGCTGTCCAGCTCGGTGTCCTGCCCGACGATGATGTGACCCTTCTCCAGGCGCAGTCCGAACAGGGCCTGCAGCCCGTGCGGGCGCACGCCGAGGTCCGCTCCGGCGCTCAGCAGCGCCCGCCACAGCTCCACGGAACGGTCGATGTGGTGGTGCAATTCGAAGCTGGCCTCGCCGGTGAACGACAGGCGCATCACGTGGCACGGCACGCGGGCGACGTCGAGGTGGCGATGCTGGAGGAACCCCGGCAGGGCCGGTGGGTCAACCCCGAGCCGGGCCAGCAGCGCCGCCGCCTTGGGTCCGGTGACGTTGATGGCCCCGTGGCTGACGGTGCGGTCCAGGACGTGGACGTGCAGGCCCCAGGTCTCCACCCAATCACGAACCCACATCTCGGCCACCGAGGCGCCACCGGACGTCCAGGTCAGCAGGAACCGGGTCTCCCCGTCGCGGCAGATCATCCCGTCGTCGAGGATGTGGCCGCGCTCGTTGAGGTTGATCACGTAGCGCGACCTGCCGACCTTGATGTCGTGGACGTGGTTGGGGTACAGGCGCTCGAGGAGCTCGACCACGTCCGGCCCGCTGACCAGCATCTTGCCCAGCGTGCTGACGTCGCCGATGGAGACGTCGTTGCGCACCGCCCAGTATTCGGCCTCGACGTCGCCGTAGTGCCACGGTCGGAACCACCCGCCGAAGCGGTCCAACGTGGCGCCGAGGGCCAGGTGCTCGCCGTGCAGCGGTGTCCGCCGGAAGACCTCGATGTCGTAGCCGGCGGCGGCCTCGTCGAGGGTGAGTTGGCGGGCGGCGGGGCGTCCGGTGAACGGCTCGGGGGTGGCCCCGCTGCGATCGGCGACGAAGGCCCGCAGGTGGGGGTTGCACACCGAGCCCTGGCAGGTCCCGGTGCCACACAGGCTGGCCCGCTTGACGAGCTCCAGCTCGCGGAACCCTTTGGCCCACACCCCGTCGAGGTCGTCCACGGTGACCCGTGAGCACGGGCAGACGGTGCCGGCGACGGGGGGTCGGGGGAGGGCATGGAACGCTGCGGCAGCGCCCACCACCTCCACCGCGACGCCGGGCGCCATGCGCGCCAGCAGATCGCGTGGCGACGAGCCGAGATCGACCACGACGGTGTCGCACGGAGTCGTGGTCCCGTCGTCGAGGACCACGGCGGCTACGTGGCCGTCGCCGAGCAGGCCACGCAGCGGCGCGCCGACCGGCACGACCCGGCCGAGGGAGACGCCGGCCGCCTGGGCAATGGCCGCGCCGCGCGGTGTGTACAACCCGGCGAGCCGGTCCCCGGGGCACACCGGCTGGATCTCGGCGGCGCCGGTGGCCAGCACCACGTGGTGGGCGTGGACCTGCTCGATCGTCGACTCGGTGACCGTGGGACCGCGGTGGCGCACCACCAACATCGGCCCGGCGAACATGGCGACGACCTCGCTGCCCTGGGCGGCGTCGAACACGATGACCTGCCGGCCGGCACGGGCCGCTTTGTCGGCGGCCCGCCGGCCACTGTCGCCGGCGCCCACCACGACGACGTCGGCGTGCGTCCGGCGTACCGTCACGCTGGCCGCGGCGCCAGGCGACGTGGTCGGCGGCCCGCCCAGTGGCGGATGGCGGCGCACCACCATGCCCTCGGCGGCCGGCGTCTGGCAGGTCCGGATCCACGGAATGCCGTCGACGTCGGCGACGCAGTTGCCGCAGTCACCGCTGAGGCACAGCGTCCCGCCACGCGCCGGGTGCTCGCCGGCCCGCAGGGCGGCCACGGCCAGCGTGTCCCCGGCCTCGAAGGCCAGCTCGTGACCGTCGTAGTCGATGCTCATGCACGCATCCGGATCCCCTCGGGATCGAGGATCGGCTGCAGTTGCAGCCGCGCCGGGCGGCGCCGCCCGATGATCTCGATCTCGTAGTCCGCCGCCGAGTCGACCTGCCCGGTGGGGATGTACCCCCAGGCCAGCGAGGCCTGCGAGTAGTGGGCGTACCCCCCGGAGGTCACCCAGCCGATGACCTCGCCGCCGCGCCACACCGGTTCGTCGCCGATGCAGTCCGCCGGCGCATCCGGGTCGACCTCGACGTGGAACATGACCAGCCGCCTGGCCGGCCCGCCGCCGTCACGCTCGGCCTCCACGGCCGCTCGCCCGATGAACTCGTGGTCGAACCTCAGCGAGCGCTCCATGCCGGCTTCCAGCGGGGTGTAGATCGGGCGGTACTCGCGGAACCAGGTCCCGAAGTTCTTCTCCAGGCGCATCGTGATCAGCGCCCGGAACCCGAACAGGCCCATGCCGAAGGGCTGCCCGGCCTCCCAGATCGCTGTCGAACAGCGAGCGCTGGTACTCGGGGGCGCACCAGATCTCGTAGCCGAGGTCGCCGGTGTAGGTCATCCGGCTCAGCCACACGGGCGCCATGCCCAGCTCGACTCGGCGGAACGCCATGAACGGGAAGTTGGCGGTGGCCAGCGAGGTGTCCGTCAGCCCCTGCAGCACCTCCCGCTGACCGTGGTCCAGCCACGGTGAGGCCCACCATCGACAGCCCGAGAACCTCGAAGCGGATGGGGGCGCCCGCCGGAAGATGGTCGAGGAACCAGCGCGGGTGATGGACCTCGGCGGCCTGGGAACCGAACAGGAAGAAGTCGTCCTCGCCCACTCGCGACACGCTGAACTCACCCACGATGCGTCCCTGCGGGTTCAGCATCGCCGTCAGGTTCGTCCGCCCGATCTTGGGCAGGGCGTTCGTCAGCAGGCTGAGCAACCACGCTCCGGCGCCCGGCCCGCTGACTCGGTACTTGGCGAAGTTCGAGGCCTCGCTCAACCCCACCCGCTCACGAACGGCGCGCGATTCCTCGCCCACGTTGGCGAAGGCGTTGGAGCGGTAGAACGTGACGTCCTCGCTGGGCGTCAGTCCGCGGCTCTGGAACCACAGCGGGTGCTCCAGACCGAACCCGGCGCCCCACACTGCGTTGTGCGCGGTGAGCCGGTCGTAGATCGGCGTGGTGTGCAGCGGGCGCGCCGCGGGGAGTTCCTCGTTCGGGAAGGTGATCCGGAACCGGCGCGAGTAGGTCTCGCGGACCTTGGCATTGGTGTACGCCAGGGTCGCGTAGTCGCCGTACCGGGCGACGTCCATCGCCCAGATGTCGGCGCCCGGATCGCCCTCGACCATCCACGTGGCCAGGCTGAGACCCACGCCTCCGCCCTGGCTGAGCCCGGCCATCACCGCGTTGGCCATCCACATGCCGCGCATCCCCTTGATCGGCCCCACCAGCGGGTTGCCGTCGGGGCTGAAGGTAAACGGACCGTTGACGAACTTCTGGATGCCGGCTCGGCCGACCGCCGGGAAATGGGCGAAGCCACGTTCCAACTCGGGGGCGATGCGGTCCAGGTCGTGGGGGAGCAGTTGGAACACGAAGTCCCACGGCGTCTGCTTGGGCGCCCACGGCCGGTTGTCCTGCTCGTAGGTGCCGAGCAGGATGCTCTGGCCCTCCTGGCGGGCGTAGATCTCACCGGCGAAATCGATCATGTGCGGGAGTTCACGGCCGGTGCGCTGGTTGTACTCGATGACGTCGGCCATCGGTTCGGTCATCAGGTAGTGGTGCTCCATGGCCAGCACGGGCAGTTCCAGCCCGACCAGCCGGCCGACCTCCCTGGCCCACAGCCCGGCGGCGTTGACGATGTGTTCGGCGTGGATCGTGTGCTCCCGATCGGTGATCACGTCCCACGAGCCGTCCTGGCGCTGAGACAAGCCGGTGACCCAGGTGTCGGTGTAGATCTCGGCTCCGCGGTTCCTGGCACAGATCGTGTACGCCATGGTCACGCCGTACGGGTCGACGCTGCCCTCGTCCTCGTCGAACAGGGCGCCGACGAAGAACCGCTCCTCGAGCAGCGGGTTGAGTTCCTTGGCCTCGCGCATCGAGACCATCTCCATGTGCATTCCCAGGTACCGGCCGCGGGCCTGGGCCATCCGCAGCCAATCCAAGCGCTCGGGCGTGTCGGCCAGTTGCAGGCCGCCCGGGAGGTGGATGCTGCACGACTGCCCGCTCTCGGCCTCGATCGTGCGGTACAGGTTCACCGTGTACTGCTGCAGGCGGGCGACGTTCGGGTCACCGTTGAGGGTGTGCATGCCCCCGGCCGTGTGCCAGGTGCTGCCGGCGGTGAGCTGCTTGCGCTCCACCAGCACGACATCGGTCCACCCGGCTGCGGTGAGGTGGTACAAGACGCTGGCGCCGACGACGCCGCCTCCGATGACCACGACCTGTGCGGATGACTTCATGTCCTGATGCCTCTCACTCGTCCGTCACTCGATTCCCCGCCACTCAATAGTCCGTGGCCACGCCGCCGGCGGCGATGCGCCCGTCGACGAAGGCGCGGAGTTCGGCCCTGACGGCTGGATCCATCGCCGGTGGTTCGTATGCCGCCAGGAAGCGTTCGGCCAGGGCGTTGGCCTTGTGCTCGGCCGTCGGCCGGCCGGCCTCGCTCCACGTCTCGTAGTTCCGCCAGTCGCTCAGCAGCGGCCGGTAGAACGCGTCGCGGAACCGCTCCTGGGTGTGGCCGGTGCCGAAGAAGTGTCCGCCGGGGCCGACCTCGGCGATGGTGGCCAGTGGCATCGTCGACTCGTCGACCACCAGAGGGTCGAGCATTGCCGACACCATCTGCAACAGGTCGGCGTCGAGCACCATCTTGCCCAGGCTGGCGTGCAGCCCGCCCTCCATCCAGCCGGCGCCGTGCATGACGAAGTTGACCCCGCCCATGATCGCTCCCCACAGGGCGAACACGCTCTCGTACGCCGCCTGGGCATCCAGCGCGTTCGCCGCGCAGACGTTGCTGCTGCGGTACGGGAACCCGTACCGGCGGCACAACTGACCGCCGATCATCGCCGTCTTGACGTACTCGGGCGTGCCGAACGCCGGCGCCCCGGACTGCATGTCCACGTTGCTGGTGAACCCGCCGTACATGACCGGCGCGCCGGGGTTGACCATCTGGACCAGCGCGATACCGGCCAGCGCCTCGGCGTTCTGCTGGGCGAGCGCCCCGGCCAGGGTGATCGGGGCCATCGCCCCGGCCAGGGTGAACGGCGTGACGACCACCGGCTGGTTGTGCTGGGCGAACTCGATCATGCCCTGCGACATCGGGACGTCGAGGCGCAGCGGGGAGTTGGTGTTCACCACCGTGATCACCGACGGCTCGCGCAGCAGGGTGGCATGCGTCGATCCCGCGGGCGATGCGGACCATGGCCAGCAGGTCCCGGTTCCGCTGGCGGCCGAGGCTGTAGCAGTGCAGGCCCTTGTCGGTCAGGGTCAGGGTGTCGAAGGCCGCCTCCAGGTGGCGGATGCCGTGGTGCAGGTCCACCGGCTCCACCGGATAGCCGGGGACGTGGTGGACAACGTCGAGCATCTGAGCCAGCTTCAACAGGTCCTGGAACCCGGCCCGGTCGCCGATGCGGCGCACGCCGTTGCGGTCGACGTAGTTCGGCGCGCTGGCCACCGTGCCGAAGGCGACATGGCGGCCGCCGATGCGCAGCGAACGCCCCGGGTTCCAGGAGTGCAGGGTGAACTCCCGAGGCACGGTGGCGATCGCCGACGCCACCACCTCGCGTGGGAACCGGACACGCTGCTCGGCCTCGTCCACGTCGGCCCCGTGGGCCCGGGCGACGCTGCGCGCCTCGGGATCCAGGAACTCCATCCCGATCTGTTCGAGGATCCGCAGGGAGGCGTCGTGGATGGCCTCCAGCTCGTCGGCGGAGATGACCTCGGTGTGGTTCAGGCGCATCTGCGGCTGCGCCCACGGGCGCTGCACAGGGAGGGCGGAACGAGTCGATGTGTCGGCGCGCCCTCGGCGGCGGCGGCCCACGCCTTCGTCGGTCACGGGCCGACTGTAGCAGTCGTTCTCAGAACGGTCGTACTAGGAACCTCGTCGCTTCGTCGCCCCGGCCGGGGGCCGGTTCGGTAGTTCCAGGCGGCGCTCGAAGTCTGCCAGGATGCGCTCCAGCGCTTCGGTGAGCCGCTTGCGATCACCGGTGGCCACGAGGTCCAGTGTCAGGCCGGTGAACGCCGCCTTCAGCCGGGACGCCTCGATCCGGGCGTCGTGGGCCGGGACACCGCGGGCCAGCAGCCGGCGCTCGATCATTCCCCGCCAGGCCCCGATCTGCTCGGCGCGCACGTCACCGGCCAGCCCGGTGACCGTCGAGTTCAGGGTCGCTGCCTCCAGACCGAGGCGAACCTGGTTGAGGTTGCGGCGGGAGGCCAGCATCCACTTCCACCACTTGCGCAGGACATCGCTCTGGGTGATCTGCGGCGACTGCCTGACCCACCTGGCCTCGATCTGGCGGTGCAGTTCCTCGGTGCGGGCCAGCGCCGCGGCGAGCAGTTCGCCCTTGCTCCCGAAGTGGTGCATCAGCCGCGTCGGCGAGGTGTTTAGGGCGTTGGCCAACGGGCGGAGCGTCGCCTCGCCCAGCCCGTGGTCGGCCAGGTAGTCGATCACCCGGTCGAGCAACTGCCGGCGCGCCTCGAGGTCGGGTGGCCTGGACATGGCCCGAGACTATTGCACCCCGCCGAATGCTCGTACCCAAGCGCTACTGTTGGGGCTCACTGTTCCCGAAACAGTCGTACCAGGAAGGGTGGCTCAGTGAGCGACGACGACATCGATCTGGCAAGTCTCAGCGACGAAGACCTGACGCAGCAGATGCACGACGATCTGTACGACGGCCTTGCCGACGAGATCGTCGAGGGCACCACCATCCTGCTGGACCGCGGTTGGGGTCCCGACCGTGTCCTCAACGACGCGCTGGTCGAGGGGATGCGCATCGTCGGTATCGACTTCCGTGACGGGATCCTCTTCGTCCCCGAGGTGCTGCTGTCGGCCAACGCGATGAAGGCCGGGATGGAGATCCTCCGCCCGCTGCTGGCCGAGACCGGCGCCGAGCCGGTCGGCAAGGTGGTCATCGGCACGGTCAAGGGCGACATCCACGACATCGGCAAGAACCTGGTGGCGATGATGCTGGAGGGCGCCGGGTTCGAGGTGGTCGACATCGGCATCAACAGCGACGTCGACAAGTACCTCGCCGCGCTGGAGAAGGAGAAGCCCGACATCCTCGGGATGAGCGCGCTGTTGACCACCACCATGCCGTACATGAAGGTCGTCGTGGACACCCTGAAGGAGAAGGGGATGCGTGACGACTACATCGTGCTGGTCGGTGGCGCTCCGCTGAACGAGGAGTTCGGGGCCGCGGTGGGGGCCGACGCCTACTGCCGAGACGCCGCGGTGGCAGCCGAGACGGCCAAGGAGCTGGTCATGCGCCGCCGCCTCGCCCGGGCCGAGCCGCCCGGCCCGTCCGTGCGGGCATGACCGACCACGCGTCCCCCCGCCGGAGGGGCCGGGAGAGCAACGAGGTGGTCGTCATCCTGTGGCGGGACATCCCGGCGCAGGTCAACGGCCAGCGCGGCCGGGAGCGGCGCCAGATCCTGCTGTCGGAGAAGTTCCAGCGGGCCATCGACCGAGCCAAGCGCAAGGCGGGGATCTACACCGCCCACGACGACATCAGCCAGTGGCAGCGGGTGACCACGGCGGTGAACGGCGATGCCTTCGACGCCGCCCAGACCAGAGCGGACGAACTGGAGGCCGACTACAGCAGCGTGTACCTCGGGCGCCTGGCCTTCGCCGGGGGGTTCATCGCCCAGATGAACGACGAGTCCGTGGCCCGCGCCGACCTGGCGGCGCTCGAGGAGCTCGACGACTAGCAGCGTGCCGGCACGACGGTGGCGGCCCGACGGTCGCGGCTAGATCGAGCGACCTGCGTTGCGCCAGTACTCGTCCTTGAGCAGCCGCTTGTAGAGCTTGCCAGTGGGGTGGCGGGGCAACTCGTCACGGAAGTCGACGGTCCGCGGGCATTTGACGCTGGCGAGATGTTCCCGGCAGAAGCTGATCAGTGTGCGCTCCAGGGTCGCGGCCGCAGCATCGTCGACCGGCATGGTCACCGGCTGGACCACCGCTTTGACCTCCTCGCCGAGGTCCTCGTTGGGCACCCCGAACACGGCGCAGTCGGCGACCAGCGGGTGGGTGACCAGCACGTTCTCGGCCTCCTGGGGGTAGACGTTCACCCCGCCGCTGATGATCATGTACGCCTTGCGGTCCGTCAGGAACAAGTACCCGTCGCTGTCGACGTACCCGACATCACCCAGTGTCGACCAGCCCATCCGGTGCCGGGAGCTCGCCGTCTTGTCCGGATCGTTGTGGTACTCGAAGGTGGCGCCGCCCTCGAAGTAGACCGTCCCGCTCGCCGACACCGGGCAGCTCCTCGCCGTCGTCACCGCAGATGTGCACGGCGCAGCCGATGGGCATGCCGACGGTTCCCTGGTGAGCCATCCACATGTCGCTGTTGCAGTAGACGAAGCCGTTGCCCTCGGTGCCGGCGTAGTACTCGTGGATGATCGGCCCGAACCACTCGATCATCTGCTGCTTGACCGGGATCGGGCACGGCGCCGCGGCGTGGACGACGTAGCGCAGCGAGCTGACATCGGCCGCCTGGCGCACGGCCGCGGGAAGCTTCAGCATGCGCACGAACATGGTGGGCACGACCTGGCTGTGCGTGGCCCGGTGGCGTTCGACGGCCAGCAGGTACTCGGCCGGGTCGAAGTGCTCCATGACCACGACGGTCCCGCCGAGGCCGTGGACGCCGAGGCAGAACCGCAGCGGCGCGGCATGGTACAGCGGGGCAGGGGAGAGGTACACCGTGTCGTTCCCGCCGCCGAACAGCATGGCCAGCAACCCGCCGACGCCCGGCATCGTGGTCTCCAGCGGCTGGTGGGTGATCGCCGGCATCACTCCCTTGGGGAGTCCGGTCGTCCCGCTCGAGTACAGCATGTCGGTCCCGGCGCGGCGCTGCTCGCGGAGGGGTTCGGCCGGCTCAGCGGCCACGGCGTCCTCGTACCGGTCGTACCCGTCGACCACGCCGTCCACCATCAGGCGCAGCGAGACGCCCGGGGTGTCGGCCAGCACCGCGGCGGCCTGGTCAGCCTTGGCGACGCTGGTGACGAACGCCTTGGCGGCGGAGTCGTTGAGGATGTAGGTGAGTTCGTCGTGGGTCAGCCGGCTGCTGCACGCCGTGTAGATCAGCCCGGCGTAGTGGCACCCCCAGATGATCTCCAGGTAGCGGGGGTGGTTCTCCAGGCACACCGCCACGTGGTCGCCGGGCTGCAGGCCGGCGTTGCGCAGTACCCGGCTCAGGCGGTTGGCGGCGTCGTCGAGTTGGCGGTACGTCTGCACGACACCGGACCCGTGCATGATGACGGCGGGCTTGTCCGGTGTGGCGGCGGCGTGGGTCCCCGGGTACATGACCGCCACCGTACCTGCCGGTAACCTCGCCGTCATGAGCGCTTCACCGGACAGCGTGATCGCCGACGACCGTCACGTCGGTGATCTGATCGACCAACTGCTGGCGGAGTGCCCGCCGGCATCCACCACGCCAGCGGCCTTCCTCGGTCGGCAGTTCGATCTCGGTCTGGCCTGGGTGCACAACGCCGTTGGACTGGGTGGGCTGGGGTTCAGCCCGAAGCTGCAGAAGCTCATCAACGAGCGCATCCTGGCCGCCGGCGGCCCGAACCCGGTGAACCGCAACCCGATCGGTCATGGCATGACCGGCCCGACGGTCGCCGTGTGGGGCTCCGACGCCCAGAAGCAGCGCTACCTGCGCCCGCTGTTCACCGGCGAGGAGATCTGGTGCCAGCTCTTCAGCGAGCCAGGGGCCGGGTCGGACTTCGCCGGGTTGGCCGCCAAGGGTGTCCGTGACGGCGACGAGTGGGTGGTCAACGGGCAGAAGGTGTGGACCACGCTGGCGCACACCGCGCGGTGGGGCCTGCTGGTGGTGCGGACCGATCCGGAGGCGGTCAAGCACGCCGGGTTGACCGCCTTCGTCGTGGACATGCACGCCCCGGGGGTCGACGTCCGCCCGCTGCGCCAGATGACCGGCGAGGCCGAGTTCAACGAGGTCTATTTCACCGACGTTCGGATCCCCGACGCCGAGATGCTCGGCAAGCCCGGCGACGGGTGGCGAGTGTCGCTGACGACACTGATGAACGAGCGGGTGTCCATCGGCGGGGCCATCCCGCCCAAGGGGAGCGGCACCATCGCCGCGCTCGTCGGCGTGTGGCAGGACCTCCCTGCGGACCGGCGCAGCGCCGCAGACCGTGACCGGGTCATGCGCCTGTGGATCCGGGCCGAGATCCTCCGGCTGACGAACATCCGCGCCAGCCAGATGCGCACGATGGGCGATCCTGGCCCGGAGGGCTCGATCGGCAAGTTGGCGATGGCCGAGGTGAACAAGGACATCTTCGCCTGCGCCGTCGACCTGCTGGGCGCCGCCGGGATGCTCTACGGCGACTACACGATGAAGCGCCCGGAGAGGACGATGGATCTCAGCACCCCGCAGAAGGCCTTCCTGCGGATGCGCGCCAACTCCATCGAGGGCGGCACCACCGAGGTGATGAAGAACATCCTCGGCGAGCGGGTCCTCGGCCTTCCCGGTGACGTGCGCGTCGACCGTGACCTGCCCTGGAGCCAAGTCCCGCGCTGACACGCCCCGCCGCCAGGCGCCCCGCTGCCCTGACGACCGGGTTCAGCCGGCGGTGCGCAGTAGCACGCCGAGGAACATCGCCCCCAGTGCGCATGCCAGGCCCAGCGAGCCGCCGATCGTCAACACCCGTCGCCCACGCCCGGCTACCTGGACGGCGGCGAACATCGCCGAGAGCACGGCGATGAAGATCTTGACGAACAGCGTGACCTGGGCGGCGCTGTCCAGATCGGTGAAGCGGACGGCCATCAGGCCCCAGATGCCGGTGACGAGCAGCACGAAGAACGCCGGCCAGATCACCGCCGCCCGGCGCGTCGCCGTCGGTGAGGCCAGGAACACGACTTGCCCGCCCACCCACACCGCGGCAGCGGCGACGTGCAGGAAGACGCGGATCGTCTCGGCGGTGGGGGAGAGCACGCCAGGAACCTACCGGCGAAGGGCGTCGAGGACGTCGCTGGCCCGGAAGCGCCGGTCGTCGAGGCCGGCATCGGTCCGCCCGCCCACCATCGCAGCTGCGGCCACGCCCACGGCCACCTGCAGATCACGGATGTTGCGCGGCGGGGGGAAGTACTCGTCCTCGTCGGTCACCGTCACGAGTTCCACTCCGTCGCGCGGGTCCAGGAAGGTCAGGATCTCGTCCACCAGCTCCTCGGGCGCAGAGGCGCCGGCGGTCACGCCGACCACCCCGGTCAAGTCACCGGGCAGCTCGCCGACCCGATTCACCCGGAACACCTTCGGGCATCCGGCCTGCACCGCGAGGCGTTCCAGTGCCCGGGTGTTCGAGGAGTTGGCCGAACCGATCACGACGATCGCGTCACAGGTCGGCGCCATGGCCATCAGCGCCGACTGGCGGTTGGTCGTGGCGAAGCACAGGTCGCTACGCCCCGGCATCCAGGCATCGGCGTACTTGGTGCGCACGGCGACGGCGACGTCCTGCCAGTCCCGATGCGAGAGCGTCGTCTGGGCCAGCAGGGCGACGGGCTCGGTGAACTCGGGCAGGGCGCGGACCTCGTCCACCGTCTCCACCCGGCTGATCGCCGCCGGGGCGACCGCCATCGTGCCCACCGCTTCTTCGTGGCCCTCGTGACCGACGTAGACGATCCGGTACCCCTTGCCGGCGCGGACCTTGACCTCGTGATGCACCTTGGTGACGAGCGGGCACACGCTGTCGACCACGTAGCTTCCCCTGGCCTGCGCGGCGGCCACGACCTCGGGGGCCGAGCCGTGCGCGGACAGCATGATCGGGCGCCCGGGCGGAACCTCGCCGATGTCGTCGACGAAGATGACCCCCTGGTCCTGGAAGCGGCGCACGACGATCTGGTTGTGGACGATCTCGTGGTAGCAGTACACGGGAGGTGGAAACGCTCGCACCATCCAGGCCAGCGCCTTGATGGCCATCTCCACGCCTGCGCAAAAGCCCCGGGGTTGAGCCAGCAGCACGCGTTGCACCTGGCTGGCACGGGTCACCCGGGCAGGCTACCGCCGGGGCCACCGCTAGCCTGGAGGGCCATGTCTACGCCCGTCGTCGTCGCTGTCGCGCCCGGGGGCGCCGCCGACCTGGCGGGCGTGTGCGCCGGCGACGAGATCCTGACGATCAACGGCGTGCTGCCCCGCGACGTGATCGAGTGGCAGGTCGCCGCCGACGATGCCGACGTCGAGCTGGAGGTCCGCCGCGGCGGGATCGAACTGGGGATCGAGGTGTCCAAGCGTGCCGGCGAGCCGTTGGGCGCCGAGGTCTCCAGCGCGGTGTTCGACCGGGTCCGGACCTGTGACAACCACTGCGAGTTCTGCTTCATCTACCAGTTGCCCCCGGGGATGCGCCGCAGCCTGTACCTGAAGGACGACGACTACCGGCTCAGCTTCTTGTACGGCAACTTCACCACGCTGACCCGCTTCACCGAGGCCGACCTGGAGCGGGTGGTCACCGAGCGGCTGTCGCCGCTGCACGTCAGCATCCACGCCACCGATCACGAGCTGCGCAACCGGATGCTGAAGAACAGGCGTGGCGGGATGAGCCTGCGCTGGCTGCGGGCGCTGCTCGATCACGGCATCGCCGTGCGCGGCCAGATCGTGCTGTGCCCCGGCATCAACGACGGCCTGGCCTTCGAACGGACCATGGCAGGCATCCTCGACGAGTACCCCGAGATCGAGTCCGTCGCCGTCGTGCCCCTCGGGATCAGCAGGTTCAACCGCGAGCCGGCGATGCGCGCCCACACCCGGGCAGAGGCCGAAGCCATGGTCGACGCAGTGGAGGAGTGGCAGGGGATCTTCGGCCGGCTCCTCGGCCGGCGGATGGTCTTCGCCGCCGACGAGTACTACCTGATGGCCCGACGCCCGTTCCCTGCCGCCGAGACCTATGAGGGCTTCGACATGCACGAGGACGGCATCGGCATGGCCCGGGCCTTCGAGGCCGAGTTCAGCGGTGCCGCCGCCTCGGTGATCGGGCCGCAGCGGGGGTTCTTCGCCGCGGTGGACACTCCGCCGGCCAACCCGGCGGCGTACACCGGGCTGCGCGCCCGGCCGGCGTCGGCCAGCACCAAGGTCACGCTCTCACCACGCCGCACCGCGCCCGTCGGCATCCTCACGGGGACCTTCGGCGCCGAGGTTCTGGCCCCGTTGGTCGGCGCGCTGGACCGCGCCGACGTACGGATCGTCCCGGTGGACAACCGGTACTTCGGCGGCAACACGGGTGTGACCGGGTTGATGGTGGCCGACGACCTGCGCCGCGTGCTGGCCGCCGAGCCCGCCGGGCATCGCTACCTGCTCCCCGATGTCTGCCTCAGCGATGACGGCCGGTTCCTCGACGGAGGGTCCGTCGACGACTTGCCACATCCGGTCGAGGTGATCGCCACCGATGGCATCTCCCTTCGCCGCAGTCTGGAGCCCACACCATGAGCCTGCCCACCGTCGTTGTCGTCGGACGCCCCAACGTCGGCAAGTCGACCCTGTTCAACCGGATCATCGGCGAGCAGGTGGCCATCGTCGAAGACCGTCCGGGCATCACCCGCGACCGCAAGGAGGCCGAGGCCGAGTGGCTCGGCGTCGAGTTCCGCCTGGTGGATACCGGCGGGTGGCTTCCCGGCGGCTCGGACCTCGATGCCAAGGTGTCCCGCCAGGTGGAGGCCGCGGTGCACGAGGCCGACGTGGTGCTGTTCGTCGTCGACGGCTCGGTCGGCATGACCGAGGACGACGAGTCCGTTGCCCAGTGGCTGCGGCGGATCAAGGCGCCGATCCTGCTCGTGGTGAACAAGGCCGACAACGATCGCCGGGAGAACGACCGGTGGGAGTTCATGGCCCTCGGCCTTGGTGAGCCGTACCCCGTGAGCGCGCTGCACGGTCGCCGCGCCGGCGACCTGCTCGACGAGGTGATCGCCCTGCTGCCGCAGGGGACGCCCCCGCCGGCGCCGGTACCCACGGATCTGGGGACGGAGGAGGCGTTGTGGAAGCCCGGCGACCAACCGCCGCCGCGGGTGGCCATCGTCGGCCGGCCGAACGTGGGCAAGAGCACGCTGTTCAACCGGCTTGTCGGGTCGGACCGTTCGGTGGTGCACGACATGGCCGGCACCACCCGCGATGCCATCGACACGCTCGTCGACACGCCCGACGGCCCGATCGTGTTCGTCGACACCGCCGGGATGCGTCGCCGCAGCCGGATCGACGACTCGGCCGAGTACTACTCGCTGGTGCGAGCCCTTCGGGCCATCGACGACGCCGACATCGCCCTCCTGGTCATCGACGCCACTGAAGGTGTCACCGGCCAGGACCAGCGCCTCGCCGAACGGGTCGACGCCGCCGGCTGCCCGATCGTGGTGATGCTCAACAAGTGGGAGCTGATCGACGACCCCGAGGCGCGCCTGGAGATCCAGGCCGAACTGAAGCGCAAGCTCTACTTCGTGGGCGACGCTCCCGTGTTGAAGATCTCGGCGCTGACCGGCAAGGGCGTGCACAAGTTGCGACCGGTGCTGCAGGAGGCCATCGAGCAGTACCACCGCCGGGTGCCCACACGGGACGTCAACCGGGTCATCGCCGACGCCCAGCAGCGCCAACCCGCCGGTCACGGGCTGCGTGTCCTCTACGCCCTGCAGGGCGCCACCGACCCGCCGACGTTCACCCTGTTCGTCAACCGTGAGCTGCCCCAGACCTACCTGCGGTACCTGGAGCGCTCGATCCGCGAGGCGTTCGAGTTCGGCTCGACGCCGATCAAGCTGCGTGTCCGCAAGCGCACGGAGTAGCCATGCCGTGGTGTGAGGAGTGCGCCAAGTACTTCGCCCCGTCGGCGATGAACGCCGACGGCACGTGCCCGTCGTGCGGGCGCTCGATCGAGTCCCAGCAGCCCGCGCCGGTGACGGCCAAGAACCTCAACCTGCGCCAACTCGCCGCCGGCGAGGGCGGCGACGAGGACGACGCCACGGCGCCATGGCACTTCAAGCTGCTGATGGTGCTCCTGGCCCTGTACCTGACCTGGAGGATCGTCGACCTGTTCTTGTAGATCAGGGCGTCGACGGCGATCCGGCGATGAGGTTACCGAGGCGGCGGAACGCCGGATCCCAGCGCCGGTCGAAGGCCGCTGTTCGGGCTGCGGCCTTGGCCTGACGTTCAGGGGAGTAGCGCTTCTTGGCCCACGACGATCCGGCGCGGGCGAGGCGTACCGCGCCGACGATGGCGACCACGGGAACGAAGATCGCCAACAGCACGAGCCGGTACTTGCCCTTCATGGCGCACACCACGATGGAGACCAGACCCCCCAGCCCGACGACGAGACCGGCCCATCGCGCCCCGGCCTCGGCGCGATCCACGTTGTCGACACCAAGCGGGCTGAGGCCCACCAGCATGAGCAGCAGGCACATCGCGGTCAGCGCCACCGCCTCCACCGACGTTCGGCCCTCCTGGGTCCAGTAGTCGTCCTGCAGGTGCAGGATCATGGCGAACTCGTCAAGGATCAGCGATGCTCCGGCGCCGGCCATCACCGCGGCGATCTCCCTCCATGGCGCCACGGGGGAAGCGCCGAAGGAGATGACCGCCCCGACGATCAGCAGGACGATGCCGGGCACGGAGTGGTGGATGTGCAAGCCCGACGCCGTGACGTTGTTCTTGAACGGGCCGCGGCCGCTGCGGATCAACCGGGTGATGCCGCGTGTCACGAGGAACGTGACGATGAACGCCACCGCGAACAGCAGAAGTGGGAGCTTTCCGGGCTCGACGACGTTTCGCTGCCACCAGCTCACCCGTCCATCCTGTTGGCTCGTTTCATGGCCGTCAACGGGTCGGCCCTGAACGCCGCGACACTCTGCTGGTGGCCGGCGAGTGCCTGCAGTTCGCTGCCCGAGCGGATGGCGGCGCGGACGCCCCACACGTCCATCTGGCGGTGGACGCCACGTTTGTTGATCTGTGTCAGGTCCGGGGCGATCCTGGCGATCCTGGCGGCGATGGCCGCGACACGCTCGTCCAGCTCGACGGCCGGGAAGACCTTGTTCGCCCAGCCGATCTCCACCGCCTCGTGGCCGCTGAGTTCGTCGCCGGTGAGCATCAGTTCCATGGCCCTGCGCATGCCGAGCATCGTCGGGTGATAGGGCCAGTCCGGCGGGCTCGCCACACGCACGACGGGATAGCTGATCCTCGCGTCGTCGGCGACGTAGACCAGGTCGCAGGCCTGGGCCAGCTCCGTTGCTCCGGCGACACACAGGCCGTGGACCTGGGCGATCACCGGCTTGGCCAGGTCCCAGATCGAGAACCACGCCTCGGTGACGTGACGGGCCCACTGCCCGTCACCAGGCGCCGTATGGAAGGGCGGATCGTCGAGCAACCCACCCGACAGGTCATACCCGGCCGAGAAGCACGGGCCCGGCGCCGCGCACGACGGTGACGTGAACCTCCGGGTCCCGGTCGTGACGGGCCAGGGCCTGCAACAGCGCGCTGCGCAGTGGGGTGCTGATCGCGTTGCGCTTCTCCGGGCGGTTCAGCGTGATCCGGGCCACGTGTTCGGCCGGCCGGTCGATCAGGATCAGTTGGTCGGCGCTCATCGTGCCTCCGTGCGTTGGTCACGCGTCCCGGCCAGGTCGGCCAGCAGCTCGTATCCCGCCGGATCATCGCTGCGCACGATCAGCCCCGTGAGCCCGCGGCGGGTCCAAGCCTCCCAACGCTCACGGATCCGGGTCTTGCTGCCGATCAGTGAGACCTCGTCGTGGTACTCGTCGGGCACGGCGGCGACGGCCTCGTCCCTGCGCCCGGCCATCCACAACTCGTGGATCCGCACCGCTGCCTCGGGGAACCCTCGGCGGGCCATCGCCTCGCGGTGGTAGTTGTGCGTGGCGCTACCCATCCCGCCCACGTACATGGCGGTCAGCGGCTTCATCGCTTCCAGCGCGGCGCCCACGTCGTCGGTCAGCGCCACCGTGACCCCTCCGAAGATCTCGAAGTCCGCCGGCGGCCCGAGCTGCGCCTGGCGGGTGGCGAACCCGGCCCGCAGCGACGGCCCGTAGATCGCCTGGCCGTCAGACCCCCACCCCATCGGCAGGAACCCGTCGGCCACCTCGCCGGCCAGCCGGCTGTTGGCCGGCCCACCGGCGGCGATCCAGATCGGGATCGCCGGGTTGGGGTGGAGGATGCTGCGCAGCGCCTTGCCCTGACCCGCTGATCCAGGCCCGCGGTACGGGAGCGGGTACTCGGGCCCGTCGTTGGTGAGCGGCTCACGGGCCAGCACCTTGCGCATGATGGCGACGTACTCCCGAAGCCGCTGGTTCGGCACGCCCCACGGCTGTCCGTACCAGCCCTCGACGATCTGTGGGCCGGACACCCCGAGCCCGATGATCACCCGGTCGCCGCCGGCCAGAGCATCGGTCGTCATCGCCTGCATGGCCGTGGCGGCCGGTGTCCGCGCGGCGATCTGCACCACCGCCGTACCGAGCTTGATCCGTGTCGTCAGCGCCGCCAGGTAGGCGAGAGGCGACAGCGCGTCGGTGCCGTAGGCCTCGGCGGTCCACACCGAGTGGTACCCGAGTGCCTCGACCCGCCGGACGAGGTCGACGGGCAGGTCCACCGAGGCTCCGCGATACAGATCCAGCCCGAGGCCCAGCTTCATGTCCCGGTTGTAGCACGCGCCCTGCCCGCTAGGCTCGTTCCGCCATACACATACGGGCTGTGGCGCAGCTTGGTTAGCGCGCTTGTCTGGGGGACAAGAGGCCGGGAGTTCAAATCTCCCCAGCCCGACCACTCTTCACCCTGGACTCACTGCCGCTGGCGGTGACTCGGTCGACGGACGGAGCAGAGATCATGTGTGGGCGATTCGTCTCCTCCAACCGAGCCGACACGATCGCCGACTTCTTCGGGGCCTCGTTCGACTCGGCTATCACGGCGCCGCTCCAGGCGAACTACAACGTCGCCCCGACCACCGAGGTCTACGGCGTCACGGCTGACACCAGCGGCGTGCGAGCCGTGGAGGTCTTCCGCTGGGGGCTCGTGCCACCCTGGGCCAAGGACAGCAAGATCGCCTCGACGATGATCAACGCCCGGGCCGAAACCGTCGCCGAGAAGCCGGCGTTCAAGGGCCTGGTGAAGAAGCATCGGCTGCTCATCCCGATGGATGGCTTCTACGAGTGGAAGCGGCCGGCAGACGGGCCCAAGCAACCGATGTTCATCCATCGTGTCGACGGCCTGCCCCTCGCCGTCGCCGGGTTGTGGGCGGCGTGGCGTGACCGTTCCGGGCCCGACGACGCTCCGTGGCTGCACACGTGCACCGTGATCACCACCGCCGCCAACGACATGATGCGGCCCGTGCACGACCGCATGCCGGTGATCCTGCCCGCCTCGACGTGGGACCGGTGGCTCGATCCCGCCTCTCAGGACCTGGACGGACTGCGCGGCATGCTGCGCGCCGCGCCGAACAGCCTGCTGACGATGCACCCGGTGTCCGTGGCAGTGAACAGCGTGCGGAACAACGGCCCTGAGCTCATCGACCCGCTCGACCCAGCGGCACTCCTGTAGCGCTCCCGCAAGCTTGGGCGCGAATACTTCGGACATTCGAGGGTTTCGCGCCCATGCGGGCCGACTACGGGTCGACGCGGCCGCCGGTCAGGAGGGCTGTCAGGTCGGCCCGACCGGACAACCCCGTCTTGCGGTAGACCCGCCCCAGCAAGTTGTCCACCGTGCGCACCGATACTCCGAGGTGACCAGCGATGCCCCGGCTGGGTGCTCCAGCGGCGGCGAGGCCGGCGATGACCCGCTCCCGGGACGTCAGGATGGGCTGGCGCCGGCGGCGCAGTCGTGGGGTCGGAGCGTGCTCGATGCTGGTGAGCAGTTCGATGCGCGCCCGTCGCTGCGAGTCACGCTGGCGGGCCGCCCGGTCCAGCGCGGCCGCCGCCAGCTCCCACCCCACGGGCTGGATGCCGAACCGAGCCGCCTCGGTGGACGCGGTGACCAGCGTCTGAACGTCATCAGCGGCGAAGGCCGAGACTGCTGCGGCTCGGCAGCGAGCCAGCGGGGATGCGAGATCGGGCAGGCCGGCCAGTGCCTCGGCCGCCTCACCGGCGTGCCCGAACCGGGCAATGTCGGTGAGCAGCGACGTGCTCACGGCGTGCTGACCGAGGCCCGTGGCGTCGACCAGCGCCCGTCGCAGCGCCCGGATGGCGCCTGGAGCGTCACCGACCGCCATCCGGTACCAGGCCTCGTTGCGCAGCAACAGCGGTCGACAGAACCGGGGCAAGGGCGCCGCCGCTTCGTCCACCACGACCGCCTCGCTCGGCACATCGGTGTGCCCCGCCATGGCGGCGCACACGGCACGATCGCTGCGCGCCCAGTAGGCCATGCCGAACGGGTCGCCGGGAAACTGCTCGAGACAGCGGTCGAACATCTGCACCCCGTCGACGAAGCCACCTGACTCACGGCACACGCCCCCAAGGCAGCCGTACCAGACCCCCGCGCAGCCAGTCCGATGGGGCCTGTTCCACCAGCGCCGAACAGCGGGCCGCCGTGTGCGCCAGGTCACCCGTGTGAACGCCGACCAACGCATCGGCCAGATTGATCTGCAGGTCGGCGAACGGCGTGAGCTGCTCGGCGCGAACGACCTCCACGGCACGAGCGATGCCGACCAGCTGCCGAGCCCGCCGGTCACGACCCTCGAACACCGCAGGAACGGCGCCGGCGACACACGCCCACACCACTGCCTGGGGAGACGAGGCATGGCTGGCGAGAACCCGCTCGACACCTGCGGCCGCCGCAGGCCCGTCGCCGGACAGCGCGGCGACCCACACCTGGTTGGCCAGCAGCTCGTTCTCGGGGTCCTCGACATCGTCGGGGACCGCGCTGATCTCACCTGACGTCAAGAAGCGGTTGGCCACCCACCGGCCGACAGCACCTGGGTCGTGGCTCCACTGACGGCCGCCCACAGCCGCGGCCGCCTCGCCATGATGCCCGGCGGCCTCGAGGGCGATGGCAAGGTGACCGACCAGGGCGACATCACCCGGTCGCCGGCGCAGCCCGTTCTGGGCCAGTCGCAGCGCCGTGTCGACGTCGCCCAGCGTGAGGGCGCCGCGGATCGCGTTGACACGGAGGTCCTCCTCGCTGACATCGACGTCGTCGACCAACTCGGCGAGGTGGACGAGGCGCTGCAGGTGACGAGCACGGTCGGGCTCCACTCTGTGCTGTACGGGACCCGGCGGCCCACGGTTCGCTACTCACCGCGGCGGTCGCCCTTGCTCACGACACATCGCCCGCCAGAGCGCACACTCCCCGCATGACACGCACACGTACCTCCTCCCGGATCGCCACCAAGCTCGTTGCCGCAACCGTCCTGACCACCGCGATCGGCGCAGCCTCGCTGACGACGGACGCCTCTGCGCTTCGCCCCGCCCGCCCGCCGGCGGAGTGCTTCAACCGGACGATCCGGTCGTGGCACACGTGGGTCAACCCGTTCCTCTTCGGCACGCTGCGCTACGCCCTGTGCCGCAACGACCTGGGCGAGATCTGAGAGCTCGGCGCGGATCGCCGCGGCGGCGGCCTCCAACTCGTCGCCGCCCACCGATGCCGCGGCGTTGGCGAAGGACAGCTGGTCCATCGACGTGGTCGGGATCACGTGCACATGCGTGTGCGGGACCTCGTAGCCGGCGATGATCAGGCCGACGCGTTCACAGCTGAACGCGTGGCGCTGGGCCGCGGCCACCCGGTGCGCGACGGCGAACAGGTGAAGGGCGAGATCGACCGGGAGGTCGACCCAGTGGTCGACCTCGGCCACCGGCACGACCAGCGCATGCCCGCGGGCCAACGGGTTGATCGACATGAACACGCCACAGAGTTCGTCGCGCGTCACGAACGTTCCCGGAATGGCGCCGTCGAGGATCTTGGTGAAGATGGTGCTCACCCGCGCGATCGTAGGTGTACGGCCTACCATCGAGCCCGTGGAACACCTGTCGAGCCACAAGTACCTGACGGCGCCGAACCTGTTCACCCTGGCCCGGCTGTGCTGCATTCCGGTGTTCCTGTGGCTGCTGTTCGGGCGAGACAACCGTGCCGGAGCGGCATGGCTGCTGGGCGGGCTCGGCGCCACTGACTGGGTGGACGGCTGGCTGGCCAGGCGGTTCAACCAGACAAGCGAGTTCGGCAAGGTCTTCGACCCCACCGCCGACCGCCTGTTGTTCATCGTCGGCGTGACCGGCATCATCATCGACGGCTCGGCGCCGCTGTGGTTCGCCTGGGCGGTGGTCATCCGCGAGGTCCTCGTCGGTGGCACCGTCGCCGTCGCCACGCTGGCGTTCGGGATGAAGCGCTTCGACGTCACCTGGTGGGGCAAGACCGCCACGTTCCTGTTGATGTTCGCCCTCCCCGGCTTCATGCTGGGCGCGTCCACGATCTCGGCCCACCGCTGGTTCCAGATCGCCTCCTGGATCATCGGGATCCCCGGCTTGGCGCTGAGCTACTACACCGCGCTCGACCTACGTGCCCACCATTCGCCGCAGCGTCCAGGAGGGGACCGGCAACCGGTGAAGGCCGTCATCATGGCGGGCGGAGAGGGCACCCGCCTCCGTCCGCTGACCTCGACCACTCCCAAGCCGATGCTCCCGCTGGCCAACAGACCGATGATGGAGCACGTCGTCGGGCTGCTGCGCGAGCACGGGTTCGACGACATCGTCGTGACCGTGGCCTTCCTCTCCGCGCACATCACCACCTACTTCGGTGACGGTTCCGAGTTCGGCGTCTCCATCACCTACGCCGACGAGCCGATCCCGCTCGGTACCGCCGGCAGCGTCGGCAACGCCCGCTCGACCCTGGACGAGACGTTCCTGGTGGTCAGCGGCGACGCCGTCACCGACATCGACCTCACCACGCTGTGGCGGTCGCACCACGCCAGCGGTGCGGCGGCCACCCTCGGCCTGGCCCATGTGGCCAACCCTTTGGAGTTCGGGATCGTCATCACCACCGAGGACGGCGCCATCGAACGATTCCTGGAGAAGCCCACGTGGGGCCAGGTGTTCAGCGACACCGTCAACACGGGCATCTACGTCCTCGATCCACGTGTCTTCGACTACATCCCCGAGGGACGCAGCGTCGACTTCTCCGGCGACGTCTTCCCGGCCATGCTGGCCGCCGGCGAGCGACTCGTCGGGTCCGTCGTCGACGGGTACTGGGAAGACGTCGGCACCCACGAGGCATACCTCGCCGCCCACCACGACGCGCTCGACCAGCGAGTGCGCCTCGACATCCCCGGATTCCGGGTCAACGACGGCGTCTGGCTGGGGGAGGGGGCCGAGATCTCCCCAGAGGCCCGGGTGCTCGCGCCAGTCGTGATCGGCGCCGGGTCCACCGTGGAGGCCGGGACCACCGTCGGCCCCTATACCGTGCTCGGCAACAACGTCCGGATCCGGACCGACGCCCACATCGAGCGAAGCGTGATCCACGACAACGTGTACGGCGGTGTACGCGCCGACGTGCGCGGGGCCATCGTCGGGCGCGGCTGCAACGTGCGCAACAGCGTGCGCCTTGCCGACGGCGTGGTCCTCGGTGAGCAGGTGGTGCTCGGCGCCGAGTGCGTCGTGAGTCAGGACGTCAAGGTCTATCCGTCCAAGACGGTGGAGGCCGGCGCCGTCGTCAACTCCAGCATCGTCTGGGAGTCCAAGGGGGTGCGCAGCCTGTTCGGCCGTGACGGGATCGCCGGGCTGGCCAACGTGGACGTGACCCCGGAGCTGGCCGTCAGGGTCGCCTTGGCCTACGGCACGACGTTCCGCAAGGGGACGACGATCGCCATCTCCCGTGACAGCAGCCGGGCCGGGCGGATGCTCAAGCGGGCGATGATGGCCGGTCTGAACGCCGTCGGTGTCGACGTCCTCGACCTCGAGGTGGCCAGCGTGCCGGTCACCCGGTTTCTCGCCCGCTCTCCTCGAGCCGAGGCGGGGCTCACCGTCCGACTCCATCCCGACGACACCGATCAGGTCATCGTCCGCTTCTTCGACGGGGCCGGTATCGACATCACCGAGGCGGCCCAACGGCGGATCGAGCGGTTGTTCCAGCGTGAGGACGTGCGCCTGGCCCGCGCCGACAGCATCGGCGACATCAACTTTCCCCCGTGCGCGTCGGAGGAGTACACCCAAGCTCTGCAGGCAACCGTGGCGCCCGACGCCATCCGCGCCGCCGGCTTCAAGCTGGTGGTCGACTACAGCTACGGGGCGATGGGCGCGGTGATGCCCACCCTGCTGGGCAAGCTCGCCGCGGACGTGCTGGCCGTGAACCCGTTCGTCTCGACTGCTGGACGCCTGGCCTACGACGCGGCGGAGGGGGCCGAACGCCTCGGCGCCCTGGTTCGGGCCTCGGGCGCTCAACTCGGGGCGCAGATCGACGCCGACGGCGAACGACTCACCTTGGTGGACGAGACCGGCCGGATCCTCTCCCATACCGAGGCGATGCTGGCCTTCGTCTCGTTGATCCCGCGTCACCTGGTCGGCAACCGGATCGCCCTTCCGGCCAACACCACGGAGCACGCCGGGCGCCTGGTGGCCGAACGCGGCGTGGAGATCCAGCTCACCAAGATCTCCTCCCCGGCGCTGATGGCAGCCGCAAGCGAGCCTGGCGTGGGGTTCGCCTGCGACGGCGAGGGCGGCTACATCGTTCCGGGCTTCCTCCCCGCCTTCGACGGCGCCGCCGCGCTGCTGAAGATGCTCGACCTCTTGCGCGCGCGAGCACACCACCCTGGCCACCGTGGTCGACGGGCTCCCACGGGTCCATCTCGTCCACGACACCGTTCCCACCCCGTGGGAGGACAAGGGAGTGGTGATGCGCACGCTGATGGCCGGCGCCGACCGCGACGCCGAACTGGTCGACGGAGTTCGCCTGCGCCACGGCGACGGGTGGGTGCTGGCGTTGCCCGATCCCGACGAGCCGGTGACCCACCTGTGGGCGGAACACCGGTCCGACGCCGCGGCCGACCGGCTGGTCCACGAGTACGCCCACCGGGTCCGCCGGCTCACCGACTGACCCCGGCGAGCGCCGTTTTCCCGGAACCGCCCACGCGGCGACTATTCTCCCGGACATGCAGGTACCCGAGCACCTCCGATACAGCTCCGATCACGAGTGGATCGAGGTCACGGGCAGCCGAGTACGCGTCGGGATCACCGACTACGCCCAGGATGCGCTGGGTGACGTCGTCTACGTGCAGACCCCCACCGTGGGCGCCGCCGTTCGCCAGGGGGACAGCTTCGGTGAGGTGGAGAGCACCAAGTCCGTCAGCGACGTGTACGCCCCGGTCAGCGGCACCGTCGTGGCGGTCAACGCAGAGCTGGCCGACCATCCCGAACTGGTCAACAGCGACCCCTACGGGGCCGGCTGGTTGTGCGAGATCGATCTGGCCGACGGCGCATCCGTCGATGATCTGCTCGATGCGGCCGGATATCAGTCTCTCATCGAGGGTTAGACTGCCTGGTCATGTCGTCGGTCTACTGCAACCAGTGCGGACATCCGAATCCGCCGGATGCGGGCTTCTGCGCGGCGTGCGGCGCAGCGCTGGAGCTGCGCCCTGACCAGACCATCACGATCGGCCGGATCGATCCGCTGCAGGAGGCCCCGGGCGGCCAGGACGAGCTGAAGGTCCCGGTGGGCGATATCGAGGCCGGACAGGCCACGCTCATCGTGCGCAACGGCCCCACGCCCGGCATGACGCTGAAGGTGAGCAGCGGTCTCACCCGCCTCGGCCGCCACCCCGACAGCGAGATCCAGCTCGACGACATCACCGTCTCTCGCCGTCATGCCGAGATCGAGGGTCGCGATGGTGGGTTCCTGGTGCGCGATGTCGGATCGCTGAACGGCACCTATGTCAACGCCCACCGCGTCGACGAGGCAGCCCTGCACCCCGGCGACGAGGTCCAGGTGGGGAAGTTTCGGATGCTCTTCTACATGCGGTCGGAGCCGTGAGCCTCACCGAACGCCCCTACCTGTCCATCGGCGAGGTCCTCGGGCTGTTGCTCGAGGAGTTCCCCGATGTGACGATCTCCAAGATCCGGTTCCTCGAGAGCCAGGGGTTGATCGACCCGGAGCGCACGCCCTCGGGCTACCGCAAGTTCTACGAGGTCGACGTCGAGCGGCTGCGGGTCATCCTGCGCGAGCAGCGCGAGAACTTCCTGCCGCTCAAAGTCATCCGCCACCGGCTGGAGAACGGCCAGATCGACGACCCCAGCGGGGCATTGACGCCTCCGCGTGGGGCCCGACTCCCCACCACCGACGCCCCGGCGGGGGCCGTCGGGGACAGCACCGCCGACGTCACGGCCCACACCACCGCCGACCTCGGGCGACCTGCGATGGTGGCGCAGGACGCCGCCGACACCGCACCGCTTGGCGTCTCGATGATCGACACCGGGACCGAGCCGCCCGCCGAGGTGGCGCCGGAACCGGTCCGTGACCCCACCCCGGCGGCCCAGATGGCGCCGCTGGAGGTGGCCGATGCCGGCTCACTGACCGGGGCTGAACTGTGCGCCCGGGCCGGCCTCACCGCCGACCAGCTGACCCACCTGGAGTCGTTCGGCATCCTCGCACCACGGTCACGAGGCGGCACGTATCAGCCAGGCGAGTTGGAGGTCGCCCGGGCGGCGGCCGGTTTCCTGCGCCACGGTGTCGAGCCCCGGCATCTGCGTGCCTGGCGTCAGGCGGTCGACCGCGAGTCCGGCCTGTTCGAACAGCTGGTGATGCCGTTCCTCCGCCAGCGCAACCCGGCCAGCCGCCGGCATGCCGTCACCATGCTCGAGGAACTGGCCCAGCTCGGGGGCGAACTGCGTGCCGCGCTGCTGCACACCGCCCTCCAGCACCACCTCGACGGGTGATCGTGATCCCCCTCGACGTCCTCGGTGTTCGGGTCGAGCTTCCTGCCAACACGCCGCTCGTGCTCCTGCGCGAGCAGGCGGGGGAGCGACGGCTGTTGCCCATCGTGATCGGCACGAACGAGGCTCACGCGATCCATTCGGCGATGCAGGGCGAGGTGCCGGCTCGCCCGATGACCCATGACCTGATGACCACCGTCTTGGAGACCACCGGGGTGACGGTGGCCTACGTGCTGATCACCGAGATCCGTGACCACACCTACTACGCCGAGCTGCATCTGCGAACGGCAACCGACCTCGTCGTCTCCTGCCGACCCTCCGACGCCGTCGCGCTGGCCGTGCGGATCGGGTGTCCGGTGTTCGCCACCGAGGGCCTGATGGACGAGGCCAGCGTGGCCGCCACCGCCGAGACCGAACCTGAAGGTGAACGTGAGGCTGAGGAAGATCCGGATCGAATTCTCGACGAGTTCCGCGATTTCCTCGACGATCTCCGACCGGAAGACTTCGGTTGACAGGAACGCGACCTCAGCCGTAGAGTAAGACTCCTCATTACAGACCCGTAACTACGACCGTGTGGTCGAGTTCGGGCACGCAGGGGAGGCCTCGGTGGGCGAGCAGGGATATAGCGGCACGAGTGCGGCGAAGATCGTCGGCATCACCTATCGGCAGCTCGACTACTGGGCGCGCACCGATCTGGTTCGCCCCACCCTGTGCGACGCTGCCGGCAGCGGCAGCCGCCGGAGCTACAGCTACCAGGACCTGTTGGAGCTGCGCGTCATCAAGAGCCTGCTTGACGCGGGAATCAAGTTGGAATCCGTCCGCCAGGCGTTCACCTACCTGCGTAACCACGTCGACACCGACATCGCCGCTGCCCACCTGGTGATCAGCGGCGCCGACGTCATGGTCTGCGTAGGCGACGAGTTGTTCGACGTGATGCGCCGCGGCGGCCAGGGCGTGCTCAACGTGCTGGCTCTCGGAGGGGTCAAGCACGACCTCGACGCGTCGATCACGTCGCTGCGCGGATCCCTGGCCGAGCTGCCGGTACGCCAGGCCATCTAGATGTCCGCGGCGTCGTTCGAGCACAGCCCGCTCGACCACATCCACCGTGCCCTCGGCGCCAAGATGGTGCCCTTCGGTGGCTGGGAGATGCCCGTCAGCTACCCGCTCGGCACCATCGACGAGCACCTCGCCTGCCGCAACGGCGCGGTCATCTTCGACGTCTCCCATCTCGGCACGGTGCGCGTCGAGGGCGCCGACGCCATCGACCGGCTGCAGTGGGCGCTCACCAACGACCTGTCCAAGATCGGTCCCGGCCGGGCGCAGTACACCCACCTGCTGGACGAGCAGGACGCCTCCGTCCTCGACGACATCATCGTGTGGTGGGTCGACGACGAGGTGTTCGACGTGATGCCCAATGCCTCCAACACCGACCGCGTCGTCGCCGCGATCGGCGGCGTCGAGACCACCCACAGCCGGGCAGTGCTCGCCGTGCAGGGTCCCCGCGCCGCCGGCGTGCTGGCGGCGGTGGCGCCGGAGATCGGCGCCATCGGCAAGTTCCGGGTCCGCGGCGCGTCGTGGAACGGGATCCCGCTGACCATTGCCGGGACGGGCTACACCGGCGAGAACGGTTTCGAGGTCGCCATCGCCGCCCAGCACGCGGGCGAGCTGTGGCGGGCCTGTGTCGAGGCGGGCGCTCAGCCGGCAGGTCTCGGCGCCAGGGACACCCTGCGGCTGGAGGCCGCCCTGCCGCTGCACGGTCACGAGCTGGGCCCGGGCATCACCCCGCTGCAGGCCGGACTCGGCTGGGTCGTGGCCTGGGGCAAGGACGAGTTCCGCGGGCGGGCGGCGCTGGCTGCCGAGCGTGACGCCGGCGTCACCAGGGTGCTGCGGGGGATCACCACCGACGGGCGGCGGCCGCCGCGGGCCGACTGCTCGGTGTCGGTCGAGGGTCGCCAGGTTGGCACGGTCACCAGCGGCAACTTCTCGCCGGTCCTGGAGCACGGCATCGCCCTGGCGTTGGTCCCGCCAGAGCTCCCATTCGGTACCGACGTGACCATCGACGTCCGCGGCGCGCACCTCTCCGGACGGGTGGTTCCCACCCCGTTCATCGCCAAGAAGTAGCGCAGCTCGCCTCAGCGCTTGGTGGGCGCCTTCTTGGCTGCCGCCTTCTTGGCGGGTGCCCGCTTGCCGGCAGGTTGCCTGGCCTTCGGCGGGGCAGCCGTGGCTGGTGCCGGGCGGGGTGAGGCGGCGGGGAGGGCTGGGGCGCTGCGGCGTGCGACCCGCGCGACCCGGTGAGCGAGGCGAAGGGACGGATGCCGAACAGGCCACCCGCGGACTCGGCGATCTGCGACAAGGGCTTGATCTTGGCGACCATGTCGCCGATCGCGTCGAGAAACTCGCCGAACTCGTGGGGGAAGCGGGTCAACGCCGGCGCCGAAAGCGTGTCGGCCAGGCGGGACAGGCCCGGGGTGACCTTGTCGATCGGTCCGGAGAGTTGCTCCATCAACGTGTCGGCCGTGTTCACGGCCCGGGTGATCTGGGGCACCGCGGCCTTGATGGGTTCCTCGATGGTGCTCAACAGCGAGTTGACCCGGGCGGTGATCTCCTGCATCTGCTCCATCGTCTTGTTGAAGTTCTCCACCGAACGAAGGAACTCCGACACACCGCGCTGGAACTGACCGATCGAGCGGGACACCCCGCCGCTCACCAGCCCGAACAGTTCCCCGAGCCCCGGCACCGTGTTGTCAGCCATGGCGACCACCGTAGCCGCAGCGCGTCAATCCGGTGAGGACGCCCCGTAGGTTTCGAGCGGGGCGCAGCTGCACACCAGGTTGCGGTCGCCGTAGGCGGCGTCGATCCGTGACACCGGCGGGAAGTACTTGGAGCGGCGCAACCCCGGCACCGGGTACGCCCCGAGCTGGCGGTCGTACGGGCGATCCCACGCTCCGAGCAGGTCCTCGGCGGTGTGCGGGGCGTTGCGCAGCGGGTTGTCATCGGCCGGCCACGTGCCGTCGGCGACGCGATCGATCTCACCCTTGATCGAGACCATCGCCTCGACGAAACGGTCGAGCTCGGCCAGCGGCTCGCTCTCGGTGGGTTCGATCATCAGCGTCCCGGCAACCGGGAAACTCATCGTCGGGGCATGGAAGCCGTAGTCGATCAGACGCTTGGCCACGTCGTCGACCGTCACCCCGGTGGCCTTGGTGATCGCCCGCAGATCGACGATGCACTCGTGCCCGACGCGCCCGCTGGCGCCGCGATAGAGCACAGGGAAGTGCGGATCGAGCCGCTCGGCCAGGTAGTTGGCGTGGAGGATGGCGACCGAGGTCGCCTCGGTGAGTCCTGCGGCGCCCATCATGGCGATGTACACCCACGGGATGGGCAGGATGAGCGCCGAGCCGAACGGCGCTGCCGAGACGTTGCCCACGGCGCCGGCGCCGGGAAGGAACGGCGCGAGGTGCCGGCGAACGGCCACGGGCCCGACGCCCGGCCCGCCCCCGCCGTGCGGGATGCAAAACGTCTTGTGGAGGTTGAGATGGCTGACGTCGGCGCCGAAGCTGCCCGGGCGGGCCAGGCCGACGAGTGCGTTGAGGTTGGCGCCGTCGACGTACACCTGCCCACCGGCCTCGTGGACGATGTCGCAGATCTCGACGATGGATTCCTCGAAGACCCCGTGGGTGGAGGGGTAGGTGACCATCGCCGCGGCCAACGCCGCACCGGCGCGACTGGTGTGGGCGCGCAGGTCGGCCACGTCCACGTTGCCGGCGTCGTCGCAGGCCACCACGCGGACCTCCATCCCGGCCATCACCGCGCTGGCCGCGTTGGTCCCGTGGGCGCTGGAGGGGATCAGGCAGATCCGCCGGTCCGTGTCCCCCCGGCTGTGGTGGTAGGCGCGGATGGCCAGCAGGCCGGCCAGCTCGCCCTGACTCCCGGCATTGGGTTGCAGGCTCACCGCGTCGTAGCCGGTGATCGCCACGAGCATCTGCTCCAGCTGGGCGATCATCTCGCGGATCCCGACGCTCTCGTCGGCGGGACCGAACGGGTGCAGCTCAGTGAACTCCGGCCAGGTGATCGGCTGCATCTCGACCGTGGCGTTGAGCTTCATCGTGCACGAGCCCAGAGGGATCATCGTGCGGTCCATCGCCAGGTCCTTGTCGGCCAGTCGCCGCAGGTAGCGCAGCATGTCGTGCTCGCTGCGGACGTCGCTGAACACCGCGTGTTCCAACACGGTGTCGGTGCGCCGGGGGAGGGGCGACGCGGGGACGTCGCCGTCATCGACGCTGCCGGCGATGCCGAAGCAGGCCAACACGGCCACGGCGTCGGCGGGCTCGCTGAGCTCGTCGAACGACACGCCCACCGCAGTGGTGGACAGCCGCCGAAGGTTGTAGCCGAGGTCGCGGGCGGTGGCCAGGACGCCGTCGGCGTCGACACCGTCGACGGTGATCGTGTCGAACCACGTGTCGTGGCGCAGGCCGAGCCCCGCGTCGCTCAGGCGCCGCCGCGGTCCACCCGGCCAGACCGTGGACCCGTTCGGCGATGGCCGCCAAGCCGTCCGGGCCATGCCACGAGGCGTAGAGCCCGGCCATGTTGGCCAGCAGGACCTGAGCCGTGCAGATGTTCGACGTCGCCTTCTCCCGGCGGATGTGCTGCTCACGGGTCTGTAGCGCCAAGCGCAGCGCCGGGCGTCCGGCAGTGTCGGTGCTCACGCCCACCAGGCGCCCGGGCAACGATCGGGACGCCGCCGTGCTCGTCGCCATGAACCCGGCGTGGGGGCCACCAAAGCCCATCGGCACCCCGAAACGCTGCGCCGAGCCGACGGCAATGTCGGCGCCGAGATGACCCGGGGGAGTCATCAGCACGCAGGCCAACAGGTCGGTGGCAACCACGACCAGCGCACCGGCGTGGTGGGCGGCATCGATGACCGGCGCCCAGTCGGCAACGGCGCCGCTGGAGGTGGGCAGGCTGAGGAGCACGCCGAAGCACCCGTCGGCGATGAGTGCCGCCGCGTCGCCGACCACCAGGTCGATGCCGATCGGCAGGGCACGCGTCCGCAGGACCTCGATGGTCTGTGGATGGGTGTCGGCGTCCACCACGAAGCGGTGGCTGGCCGCCTTGGACACCCGCCTGGCCATCGTCATCGCCTCGGCCGCCGCCGTTGCCTCGTCCAGCAGCGACGCGTTGGCCAACTCCAAGCCGGTGAGCTCGGCCACCATCGTCTGGAAGTTCAACAGGGTCTCCAGCCGGCCCTGGCTGATCTCGGGCTGGTACGGGGTGTAGGCCGTGTACCACGCCGGGTTCTCCAAGACGTTGCGCAACACGACCGGCGGGACCCGCGTGCCGTAGTACCCCTGGCCGATCAGCGACCGCCTGGCAACCGTCCGTTGCGCCAGCAGGCGGAGCTTCTCCCAGTACGTCGTCGGGCGTGCGCGGCCCGGGCAGGGGGAGGGGAGTACCGAGTCGGATCGATGCCGGAACCGTCTCGGCCAGCAGGTCCTCGAGGGTTGCGGCGCCGATCGCGTCCAGCATGATGCGGTGGTCGGCGGCCGACGTCGCAGTGTGGCGGGTGGCGAATGACGCAGGGGTGGCGAGTTCATCGAGCGTGGTCATGTGAGCGGCTCAATGTACTCGACTCATTTCGTCATGACGAAATGTCCCACGTCGCCGCCGGTGATCCCATGCCGGCGCTAGACGTACCGCCGCACCTTGACGATCCGGTCCGACTCCCACATGTCCCGGTAGCGCACGACGTCGCCAGTGCGCGGCGCATGAATCAGCTTGGTGCGGCTGACGGCGATCGACACGTGGCCGATGGGGCGGGTGCCATGGCTGGACTTGGTGAAGATCAGATCACCCGCCTGGATCCCGTCCTTGACCCAGTCCACCGTGGTGCCACGCAGGGACTGCGAGGTGCTCTGGTGCGGGAGGCGGATGCCGAGGGTGAGGTACGCAGCCATCGTCAGTCCGGAGCAGTCATAGGAGTCCGGACCAGCGGCAAAGTACTTGTACGGCTTGCCCAACTGGTCACGAACGAAGCCCAGCACCCGGTCGATCGCCTCCTGGCGAGTGGGTGGCATGCGGCCGACGGGAGTCTGGCCCGGGGCGCCGTCGGTGGGGTCCGTCCCACCGGCGGGGATCAGCAGGATGTCACCAGCCGAGATCGCCGAATCCTGCGTGAGGTGGTTGAGCTTGAGCAGTTCGGACAGCGGGACGCCGGCACGGTGAGCGATCCCGGAGAGCATGTCGCCCACGTGTACCCGGTAGCGGAACGGCTTGCCGTCCGGATCCTTGCCCGGATCCTTGCCTGGATCCTTGCCCGGCGCTTGCTCCGGCAGGTGGGCGCCCTTGGGCAGCTTGAGCACCATGCCAACCCTCAACCTCGAGGTCAACTCGAGACCATTCGCCGCTAACAGCGCGGCGGTCTTGACGCCGGTGCGACGGGCGATACGGACGAACGAGTCACCGGCACGCACGGTGTAGGTCAACACCTCGGGCTTGGGCGGCTGGCTCGTCGGACGGTTGGCCTGACCATGGGGCAGGACGGCGCCAGCCGGCAGGACCAGACGATCACCGACCGTCAGCTTCGAGGAGCGTGTGCGACGGTTCGCCGCCAGCAGATCCGCCACCTTGACCCTCGTCGATCGAGCGATCTCGGCGTAGGAGTCGCCCGAGCGGACGGTGACGTACAGCGTGGGCACGACGCTGGTGGATGGTAGGCGCAGCCGCATCCCCGGCCAGACGACACTGGAGAGCCTCAGCTTGTTCAGCGCCAGGAGATCCTTGAGCGCGGTGTTCGTCACCTTGCCGATGCGCTTCAGCGAGTCGCCGTACTGAACCGTGTAGATCTTGGTGGAGGCACGGCCGGCCAGGTGCATGGGTGCTGCAGTGGCCACGGTGATCTCCCCGAGGCCCACCACGCCAATCAGCGCCAGTGCCGCGGCCGGCACCAGCCGGCGCGCGAGTCGAGACTTCAACATGAGAGTGATAGTCCTTTCGCCTGAACATCAACTTCAGACTCTGAACCTAAAGACCGAGCTCGGGGGATGAAAGAGTTACAAATTTGTAATTCCAGCGCACAAGCGCACAAACGGGGGATACCCACCCGATGTCCCCGCCCGCCATTCTCCATGGGTCTGGGGCCGGCGGCGGAGCACTGGTCAAATCGCCGCTCCAGAGGTCCGGCCATTATTTCCCGCCGCGGGCCCGGTCGGCCACGCAGCGTGACCTCGGGCAAACGACCGGCAGCCAGGGCAGACGCCGGGAACCGCCCGGCACCCGCCAGCGGGCACACCGGGCGACACCATCGGGCCGACAGCCGTGCATCCGGCCAACCCGCCATCGACGAGCGGACGAGCAGTCGGTGGGGTACCGCAGGTCAGACACCTGCACGCACTTGACATAACGATGATTATAGGCGGTCTCGATCGGCCGTCAGGACGGCCCTCCGGGCGGTGCCGAGCCCACCCGGCGCTGCGCCAACGGCGTGGCTGCGTCGAGCAGCCAGCGCAGCGCGGTCAACGCCTCGGAGGCATCGAGGCCCTCGTCGAGGTCCCGGCGAGTGTCCGCCACGGCACACGCCAGCACGTACAAGTCGTCGTGCAGCGCGTTCAACTCGGCCCGGGCGACGACGAGCTCGTCGTCGCTTAGGGCCAGTTCGGTCGCCCGCTGCCGGGCGACCCAGTCCCATTGCCGGCAGCGCTGCGAGCAGTACTCCCGCGGCCGGCCCGGGCCGCGGCGTTGCGCCAGGATGTGGCGACACCACTTGCATCGCCGCTCCTGCCCATCGTCCGCCGATTTCGTCATGACGAAATGCTAGGCGATGGCAAGCCCTGCCAGGCGCGGATACGGTCGTCTCCGTGGCCGCATTTCTCGACATCCATGTCCGCCCGGGCGCACGGCGCACGGCGATCGACGGCTGGCACGACGGCGTGGTGGCAGTCCGGGTCAGCGCCCCACCCGCCGACGGCCGGGCCAACGAGACCGTCCGCCGGCTCCTCAGCGACACCCTCGGCATCCGCCTCTCCTCGGTGACCATCGTGCGTGGCCACACCGGCCGGCGCAAGCGCCTGGCGTTCGACACGCTGACCCAGGAGGACCTCGACGCTGCCGTGCGCTCCTGGGGCCTCGCCTAGCCCTCGACCAGCGCCTGGGCGGCCCGCCAGGCCGATTCGGCCCGATCCAGCCGGGACGCCGCCGACTCGCGGACCCGGTCGGCGACGGCGGCGACGATCACGTTGAACAACGCCAGGGTGCCGACGTGGCTGTCGAAGGGTCCCACTCCCCCGGCCGCGACCACCACCGTGGCGTCGGCCAGACCGGCCAGGGGCGACAGCAGCCGGTCGGTCACCGCCAGGCACCACGGCTCGGCGGCCCGCGCCGCTCCGACCAGGTCGACCACCCAACGGTCGTAGCGGCGCACGTCCACGGCCACCACCGCGTCGCCCGCCCGGATCATCGACACCTGGCGGGTCACTCGCACCGGGTTGGAGTCGATCAGGTGAACGCCGTCACGAAGGGTGGACAGATCGTCGACGAACTGGCGAACCACGCCCAGGGACGCGTCGCCGGACACCACCCACACCGACGCCTCCCCGGCGGAGAGACGCTGGGCGGTCAGTTCGAGCGTGGCCACGTCGAGTCCACCCAACGTCGTCCGAACATTCTCAACCTCAAGTTGAACATGATGTTCGAGGTTGTCGACGTTGCCCCGTTCGCGAATTCGCTCATGCGCCGGACGGAGCTGGCGGGCAAGGCCGCGCTGAACCGCCGACTGCAGCGCCGAGAACCCATCGAAGCCCAGCTTGCTGGCCAGGCGGACCACCGTCGCGGCGCCCACCGAGGACTGCTCGGCAAGGTCGGCGACGGTTCCAAAGGCGACCAGTTGCGGGCGCTCCAGCACCACCTCTGCCGCCCGCCGTTCCGCGGGCGTGAGGGTCCCCCCGGCCTTGGCGATGCGCTGCTCGACGTCCATCCGGTGAGCGTAGTGGCCCGGTGCCGCGGCAGCGTCGGCTCGGGCAGACGAGCGACTCGTTGAACCACTCATTCCAACACTGGTATGCTTTCGGAACAGACGTTTCTCACCTCGAAAGGCGATTCCCATGCGGTCGGCATTCCGCACCCCGTCACACACCGGCCTGGCGCACCACTCCGAGTGGGCCAGCGTTCCCGACGGCTGGACCGTCGACGAGGCCGGGATCGGGCGCGCCGCCGCCACTCCCCTCCCCTCCGATGTTGCCGCCGAGCTCGACGCCTTTGCCACGGCCTGCCCCGACGACGGCGCGACTCATCCTGCGCGACGTCCCCGTGGGCGAGCTCCCCGCTACCCCGGCCTCGCCCACCGAGACGATCGGCAAGAGCTACCAGAGCGAGTTCTCGCTGCTCTCGGTCGCGTGTTTCCTCGGTGAGCCGGTGGGCTATGCCCCCGAGCACGGCGGCGACCTGATCCAGAACATCGTGCCCACCCGCCAGGCCTCGGCTCGCCAAGTGTCGACATCGTCGAAGGTGGCCCTGATGTTCCACACCGAGGCGGCGTTCCATCCGCACCGCCCACGCTACCTGCTGCTGCTGTGCCTGCGCGGCGACACCGCGGCGCACACCACGCTGGCCAGCATCCACCACCTGCTCCCGCACCTGCCCGCCGGTGTTGCCGACGTCCTCGCCCAGCCGCGCTTTCGCACCGCGGTCGACGAGTCCTACCTCCACGGTCGGCGCAACGTGCTGGGTGAGCCGATGGCCGTGCTCACCGGTGATCGGGCGCGCCCGGAGATGTGCTTCGACGCCGACTTGATGGTGGGCATGGACCCCGAGGCCGACGAAGCCCTCCTGGCGCTCAGCGCCGCCGTCGACGAGCACCACACCTCGGTACCACTCGCCGCCGGTGACCTGCTGGTGGTCGACAACCGGGCTGCCGTCCACGGGCGCACGCCCTACGAGCCGCGCTTCGACGGCACCGACCGGTGGCTGCAGCGCTCCTTCGTCGTCGCCGACCTGGCGGCCAGCGCCGGTGACCGCACCGGACGCGTGATCACCACGCAGTTCGGCCAGACTTGATCGGGTGACCCCGAGTTCCCCACCTGATCTGGCCCAGCGCATCGCTTCGCTCCCCTCGCCGCCGGAGCGGGCCTTCGCCAGTGACAACGCCGCCGGCGCTCATCCCGCGGTGATCGACGCCATCGTCGCCGCCAACACCGGCCACGCCTTGGCCTACGGCGCCGACCCGTGGACCGCCGAGTTCGAGGGCCGCTGCGCCGACCTGTTCGGCCGACCCGTCGGCGCCTATCTGGTGTGGAACGGCACCGGCGCCAACGTCATGGCCCTGGCCAATGCCCTCGGCCCGGCCGACTGCGTCGTCTGCACCGAGTGGTCGCACATCGCCGTCGACGAGGCCGGCACGCCAGAGCGCATCCTCGGGGCCAAGCTCCTGCCACTGCCCTCAGCTGATGCCAAGCTGGTCCCCGAGCAGCTCGAAGCGCTCGCCCATCTCCAAGGCGTCGAGCACCATGCCCAACCTGCGGTGGTCTCGCTGACCCAGTGCACCGAGCTCGGCACCGTGTACAGCGCCGACGAGATCGCCGCGCTGTGCGCGACGGCGCACCGGATGGGGATGGTCGTGCACCTCGACGGGGCCCGCCTGGCCAACGCCTGCGCTGCGTTGGGCGGGACCCGCCAGGCGTTGCGCTCGTTCACCGTTGACGCAGGCGTCGACCTGATCAGCTTCGGTGGGACCAAGAACGGCCTGCTCGGCGGCGAGGCCGTCATCGTGCTGAACCCGGCACTCGGGCGGCGCGCCAAGTTCATCCGCAAGATGGTCAACCAGCTTCCGTCGAAGATGCGCTTCGTCGCCGCCCAGTTCAACGCCCTGCTCGAGGGCGACGTGTGGCTGGCCAACGCCGCCCACGCCAATGCCATGGCCACGGCGCTGTACGACGGCGTCGCCGGGCTCGATGGGGTGCGCGTCGGCGCTCCCCCGGCAGCCAACAGCGTGTTCCCGTGCCTTCCCGACTGGGCCATCGCCCCCCTGCGCGAGTGGTCCTTCTTCTGGGACTGGGACCACGCGATCCACCAAGTCCGCTGGATGACCGCCTGGGATACCACCTCCGACGATGTTTCCACGTTCCTGGCTGGCGTGCGCCACCTCGTGTGTTAATGTCCCATTCGGGAAACTTGCTTGCAAGATGCAAATGACTGAATAGTCAATATTCGGTCGGTCGAACGAGGGGATGCGTAATGGCCGCAGTGGAGATCTTGTTCCAGCGACTGGCAACCGATGATCGGTGGATGTCGGCGGCCGCGTGTCGAGGGCTGACCAACCTGTTCTTCCCTCCCCCTGCGGAACGGCCACAGGCACGGGACCGGCGCGAGGCCGCCGCCGAGGCGATCTGCGCCTCCTGCACCGTGCAGAGCACCTGCCGGGACTTCGCCCGTGACCACCACGAGTACGGTTTCTGGGGCGGCGAGAGCGAGGACCAGCGCCACGCAGCCGGGTACCGCCTGATCGCCCCGATCGGGGTGCGCGCCCAGCAAGCGGGCTAGCTCTACGCTGGCGCGGATGGCCGCCAGCACGACACCTGCCGGCAGCCATCGCAGCGCCTTGGACGCCGCCTGGGACGCCTACGGCGATCCCCGCCACGTCATCGGCGTGACCAACGTGTCCGCCAACGTGTCGACCAACCGCGTCTACCGGATGCACCTCGACGATGGCAGCAGCGTGGTGGGCAAGGTGTCGTCGTACGGCTCGTACTTCTTGTTCGTCGAGGACCACGAGCGGCTGAACACCTGTGCCTCCCTGCTCCACGGCACCCGCTTTGGCGGGATGCTGGCCGAGGTGTGGAAGCGTGACGGTCGGCTGTTCACCTGGTACGACCACACGATGTGGGCCGTCTTCTACGACGACGTGCCCCGCCGTGACTCGCTGCCGCGCGTGCTGACTCCGTCACAGATCGCCAACCTCGGTCGGGAGATGGCCGCGTTCCACCTGGCCTGCACCGCGCTGGCGCCGCAGGTCCCGGCCAGCTCGAAGACCATCAAGATCGACGCGATCCGCCTGCTCGACGCCTTGGAGCAGGACGATGCCGCCGAGACCTTCGGCGTGGACGGTGAGGGTGTCGACCTGCTGTGGCGCACCACCCACCGGTTCCTCGAACGCCTGCGCGAGGTGGGCTACGACGAGTGGCAGCGGATCCCAGTGCTGATCGACTGGAACCTCGGGAACTTCTGCGTGGACACCAGACCGGACGGGACCTTCCGGTTGTTCAGCCGCTGGGACTACGACTGGTTCCGCATCGAGCCACGCCTGCTGGACTTCTACTTCCTGTCACGCGTCTCCAGCCGCACCGGTGACCGGACCCAGTTCACCTACGGACCGCACACGCTGACCGAGCCGACGTTCCTGCGGTTCCTCGCCGCCTACGACGCCGTCTTCCCCCTCGGTGACGACGAGATCGAGTTCCTCCCCGAGGTGTACCGGTTCTTCATCCTCAACTATGTGGTGCGCGACGGAGCGCGCTTCTTCCGACCGGACCTGTGCTCCCGGTTCCGCGCTCGATTCGGTGCGCACCTACCTACCGGCGCTCGACCGCCTCGACCTCACGCCGCTCCGGAACTTCCGCACGCTCGGTGCGCCAGCGTGACAGCGGCCCATCCGCCGCTGACGCGCCGGTCCACCACGGTCATCGGTGACAGCGCCTCGAGAACGTGGTCATGCCGGCCGGCCAGAACGCCGCTGACGATCAGCGTGCCGCTGCCCGCGGTGACCCGCCTCAGCTGTGCGGCCAGGTCGACCAACACGGGCGCCAGCACGTTGGCCAGCACCACGTCGAACTCGCCGCGCACCTCGGCCAGCGGGGTGACCGAGGCCGTGCACCGTGAGGCCACGCCGTTGCGCGCCGCGTTCGCCAGGGTGGCGGACACGGCCGCCTCGGCGATGTCGATACCCTCGCACGACGCTGCGCCCTCCAGGCAGGCGACGATGCCGAGGACACCCGAGCCGCAGCCCACGTCGAGCACCCGGGCCCCGGGGCGGAGCACGGCGCGCATCGAGCGCAGCGTCAGCACGGTGGTGGGGTGATCGCCCAGGCCGAACGCTGAGCCGGGGTCGATGGCGACGACAGTGGTCCCAGCGGGAACCTCCGAGGGGACGCACCACGACGGGGCGATCACCAAATCCGGGTCGATCTCGGTCGGTGCGGCGAAGGCCCGCCAGGACTGCGCCACCTCGTCGTCGACGACCTCGACGCGGCACTCCCAGCGCTCGCCGATGCGGGCCAGTGCCCGCTCGATGTCGCCGCGCTCCTCCCCCACGCTGGTCCACAACTCGACACGGCCGCCACCCGCCGTGCGCTCCTCCACCGCCACGACGCCCAGCGACCACAGCGTGTCCGCGGCAACCTCGGCCCCGGTCTCCTCGACGGTCACGACGATGGACGTGCTCACCTCAATCGAGCCGGCGCAGCGCGCTCCGGTAGTAGGCCGCCCGTTCGATGTAGCTCAGCGCCGACGAGGCGATCATCGCCGGGCGAGCCTTGCCCGGCTTGATGACGGCGGGGATACCCACGGCGATCGCCCCGCTCGGCACCTCGGTGCCGTCGAGGACGACGGCGTTGGCCCCGACCATTCCCCCGCTGCGCACGATCACGCGGTGCAGCACGATGGCGCCGTTGCCGACCAGGCAGCCGTCCTCCACCAGGCATCCCTCGAGGTGCACCTGATGACCGATCGTGCAGTCGTTGCCAACCTGCGTCGGTGACTCGGGCGTGGTGTGGATCACCGAGCCGTCCTGGATGCTGGTGCGCTCGCCGACGGTGATGGCCCCGCCGTCGCCGCGCAGGACCGCACACGGCCACACCGACGAGAGTGCCCCCACCCGGACGTCACCGATGACGACGGCGTCGGGGTGGATGTACGCGTCGGGGTGGATGTCGGGAGTCAGCGCCCCGAGGGCATAGATCGGCACTGGGTCACGGTACCGTGGTAGCTCTATGTCCCGCAGGATCGAGATTGAGTTGACGAGTGCGCGCCCTGACGGCACGTGGACGTGGCGTGCCGCCGGCGCGCTGAAGCCCAAGGGCGTGCTCGACGGGGCGTTGCTGCCATCGGGCGCGACGGTCGGCAGCGTGTATCGCGCCGACACCGACAGCGAGATCGACGGCATCACCGTGCTGGCGGTCACCGACCCCAAGGGGCCGTCGGCGCGGGGCAACGTGTTGGAGATCCTCGGGTCGGATCGCCCATTCGAAGCCGTGACCTCACAACTCGTACGCCGCGAGCGCGGTGATCGAGACCGTGATCGCGGCCCGCGCGGCGACCGTCGCGAGCGCGGTGACCGCCCTGGCGCCCCGCGCGGTGACCGCCGCGACCGGCCCGGCGGCGGGCGCGCCGATCGCCCTGACCGTGGCGACCGTCCTGATCGTGGTGATCGACCGGCCCGCAGTGACCGATCGGCAGACGGTGGTGACCGCCACCAGCGGCCCGAGCGCCGCCCCCGCCCGTCGTTCACGCCACCGCCGGAGCTGCCGGCGCGACCGAAGGCCAAGCGGCTCAAGCCCGGCCGAGCCCACCGCAATGCCGTGCTGGCCGAGCTTCCCGAGGCCCAGCGGCCGGTTGCCGAACGGGCGCTGCAGGGCGGGATCCCCGCCGTTCGCCAGGCCATCCAGGAGCAGAACGCCCAGTTGAAGGCCGCCGGCCAGGACGAGATCCCGGCAGCTGGACTGATCGCCATGGCCGAGCAGTTGCTGCCGCGCCTGCGAGTGGCCGAGTGGTTGGACCGCGCCGATGCCGCCCGCCGTGACCTTGCCGAGCTCGACCTGCGTGATCTGCGCAGCGTGGTGGCCGGTGGTGACGATCCCATCGTCGCTCGCGACGAGTCCACCCGTGCAGCTCGTCGCCGAACTGAAGGCCGGGCTGCTCGACAAGCAGGAACGCGAGCAGGCCGAGTGGCTCGACGACATCGACGCCGCCGTCGGTGTCGGCCGTGTCGTGCGGGCGCTCAAGCTGTCCTCCCAACCGCCCAAGGCGGGTGTCCGCTTTCCCGCCGAGCTGGGCGCCAGGCTGGCCGAGGCGACGAACAGCAACCTCATCGCCGACGCCCTGCCGGACCGCTGGGTGGCCGTGCTCGAGGCCGCCGCCTTCAGCCCGATCCGCAGCCTGGTCAAGGCCCCGGCCAAGGCCGCCACCGTCAACGACGAACTGCTCGCCACCGTCAAGCGCCTGGCATCGCTGCTACCGGGGATCGCCGCGCTGTACGAGGTGGAGGTGCCAGCGGGAGGCCAGCGGCCCAAGCCGCTGCGCCCCACCCGCCCGCCGCAGAAGAAGGCCGCGCCGGCTGCTCAGTCGTAGTCTGAGGGCATGTCAGACATCGTCCGCTACGAATCCGACGGGCGCATCGCCCTCATCACGCTGAACCGCCCCGAGGCGCGCAACGCCATCAACGGCGACGTCGCCCAGGGTCTCGAAGCGGCGGTGGACCAGATGGAGGCCGACCCGGGGGTCTGGGTGGGGATCCTCGCGGCGAACACGGACGGCCAGGAACGCCCGGTGTTCTCCGCCGGCGCCGACCTCAAGGCCATCAACGCCGGGCAGGCGGGGGCGCTGAACACCGCCCGCGGTGGCTTCGGCGGCTTCGTCTACCGGGAGCGGACCAAGCCGATCATCGCCGCCATCGACGGCCTGGCCACCGCCGGCGGGTGCGAGATCGCCCTGGCCACGGACATGATCGTGGCGACCACCCGCTCCTCGTTCGGCCTGGCCGAGGTGAAGCGCAACCTGATCGCCGGCGCCGGTGGCTTGTTCCGCCTGCCGTGGGCACTGGGCCAGAACGTGGCGATGGAGATCATCCTCACCGGTGAACCCCTGACCGCCGAGCGGGCCCACGCGCTCGGGCTCGTCAACCGCCTGGTCGAGCCGGGTCAGGCCGTCGCCGAGGCCCGCCGGTTGGCCGAGACGATCTGCGCCAATGCGCCGCTGGCGGTGTGGGCCAGCCGCAAGGTGGTGCTGGCGTCGGCCGACGGAGACTTCGAGTCGCTGAAGGCCCTGACCAACGCCGAGTTCGCCAAGGTCCTGGCCTCGGAGGACACCAAGGAGGGCCTGATGGCGTTCATCGACAAGCGCGCCCCGCAGTGGAAGGGCGCCTGACTACCCGTCGAGGCGGGTCGACAGGATGATCGCCCGGGCCACCACGCCCGCACGCTCGTAGAGGTTCTTGGTGGCCCGGTCCCCCGGCAGAGCCAGCGCGTCCAGCCGCCTGGCGCCCTGGGCGCGGGCGGCGTCCATCGCCGCGCCGAGCAGACCGTCGCCGCAACCCAGGTCCCGGCCCTCGGCGATGACAAAGACCTCCGCCACCGACGCCACGTCACCGTCCACGACGAGGCGCAGGTAACCGACGACGGCCCCGTCGAGGGTGGCGACGAACACGGTCTGGCCGGGGTCGGACCACCGCGGCGGCGTGCACGACGCCAGGAGTTCTGGGCCACCGCGCTGGCCGGCCGCCGCAGCGACGGCGGTGGCGCGCAGTTCGTCGAGCAGGCCGTGGTCGCCCGGGAGGGCCGGGCGGACCTGCGGTGTCACCGGGAGAACATCGGGCAGTCGTCGTCGCCCACCGGGCACATCGGCGCCCCCCTGCGAACGAGCAGGAAACACCGCGGGCACAGCTCCTCGTCGGCCCGCTTGGGCTGCAGGCGGTCCCCCGGGTCGACGCGGTCGTCCACCTCGTCGTCCTCGTCCTCACCTTCCTCGTCCGCCGCGACGAGGCGATCCTTGAGGATCGTGTCCAAGTCGGCCTCGACGTCGTCGGGGGTGATGAGGTCGTCGTCCTCGTCGTCCTCGTCACTGGTGGTGGAGCGGCGCACCGGGCCGGCGGTGTCCTCGTCGGCCTCGTCCTCTTCCTCGTCGGCGAAGGTCTCGTCGTCGTCCTCGATCCCGAAGGCCTCGTCGGCGTCGCCCTCGATGGCCTCGACGTCGATCTCCTCGTCGTCGAGCTCGACGGGCTCGTCTTCCACCCCGCCGTCGAACTCGTCGTCTGCGTCTTCCAGGATCTCGTCGTCGTCGGCCATCGGGCGGGGATACTACGGGAGCGCGACCCGGCGACGGCCGGCCGGACTTGTGACAACCGTCACAGAATGTCAGCGCTGTTGCCGGCGTCCCTCGGCGCGCCGCTCGGCGTCCAGACGTTCCAGCTCGACGGCCTCGGTGGTCATGTGGGTCATCGCTGCGGCGATCCCCCGATGACCGGCCTGCTCGCCGATCAGCCGGTGCATCTCCACGGCGATCGCCCGGTAGGCCGGGTGGCCCTGCGGCGCCGAGCGCAGCTCCAGCAGGTGGATCGCCTCCCGGGCGTTGAACTGCATCGAGTAGCGCATCCGGTAGGCCATGGCCACGGCGTAGGCGGCCTGCTGAGGGAACTCGTCACGCAGCGCGTCGTACAGCGCGGCCGAGCGGGCCATGGCATCGTCGAACACGTCGGCGACGCCCGCCTGCTCCACTAGCTCCGGGCGGACGTAGCCGTGATTGGGGGTCAGCGTCTGCCACTCGATGGTCAGCATCCGGTGGCGCTGGAGGTCACGGAATGCCCCGTAGTCGCTGAGCACGTCGAAGCGGTAGTCGACCCGCTCGAACGCCCGGCCGGGCTTGTGCCGGCGGTTCTCCCGCTCCCCCACGTAGGCCCGCAGCACGGCCAGGCGCTCGGTGGGGCCGAGGTGACGGACCCGCTCGCGGATCTGGGCTTCCGGCAGCTGGAGGTGCGAGTAGCAGATGGCGGCCAGCAACTTGTCCTCGGCGTCAGGGTCGAAGTCGACCAACTGCACCGTGGGCGCGGGGTCCACCGGCACACCGCCGAAGAGCGACTCGACCAGTTCGCCGGTCCGCTCCCTGGTGGACGCCAGGTACGTGCTCCACCGGCCGCCGCGGTCGGGCAGGTCCACACGGCGCAGGAAGCTGGGGATCACCTTGCGCAACTCGTGCAGCATCAACTCGGCGTAGTGGCGGGACTCGGGCAGTGGATGCGAGCGCATCCGGATGAGCAGGGCCTCCATCGCCTGGCCAGAGCCGTACAGGCCGACGTTGGAGAGCGACGCGGCCGGGAGCACGCCGCGCACGGCGTCGAGTGCCTTGGCCCGCGTCGCCTGGCGGTAGACGAAATCGCTGTCTCCGGGGCCCTGGGGCACCGTGGCCCGGACGTGATCCGTGACCCGGTTGACCATCATGCTGTAGGCGTCGAACATGCGGTCCATGTCGCCCACGTAACGGGTCCCGAACCGGCTGGAGAGGATCGCCGGGTCACGGTAGAAGCGGTACCGCCCACCGAGGCGCGCGTCGTAGCTGATGTACCGGGTGCTCTGCTCCAGGTAGCTCATCAACCGGCCCCACTCCAGCACCTTGGTCAGCAGGTTGGACGCCTGCTCGCAGGCCAGGTGCACGCCGCCCAGCTGGGCGACGGAGTCGTCGCCGTACTCGAAGAAGACCTTCTCGTACAGCTCCTCGGCGCGCTCCAGGCCGATGGTGGCGTCGACGGTCTGGTCACCGGCGATGTCCAGATCACCGACGAACTCGTCGAGGAACAGCCGGCGCAGGCTCTTGGGGCTGCGGCTGTACCGGGCGAACAGCGCCCCCTTGACCACCTCGGGCAGGTTCACCAGGGCGAAGACGGGCCCGTCGAGGTTGGTGAAGTATCGGCGCAGGACGTCCGCTTCAGCGTTGGAGAACTCCTCGGGGACGTACACCGTCACAAGCGGCCAGTCTACGGTTCGCCCTGCTGGTGGGCTGGGATACCCGGCCGCCGAACGATCTAGGCGAGCACGTCGATCGCCGGTCGGGCGCGCGTGGCTGCGGCGAAGGCGGCCCGGGCGTCGTCGATCAGCCCACCGGCGCACCACAGGTCGACGGCGGTCATGGCCATGATCTTGGCGCCGTCGATCACCGCCCGGTCCCCCGCCGCGCTGGCGGCGTGGGCGGCGAAGTCGACCGTGTGGATGGCCACGCCGTCCGGGGCGACTTGGATCATCGGGTGGATGCTGGGCACCAGATAGCTGACGTTGCCCATGTCGGTGCTGCCCACCACCGAGCGTCCGACGGCTGCCGGGTCGTTCACCTGGCGACCCACCGCCGCCGCGTTGGACACGTAGATGGCCGCCATCGGGCCGTTGTCGATCATGTCGGCGTAGGTAACCGGATCCCACTCGTGGGTGGAGGTACACCCGCAGGCCGTCGCCGCGCGCTCTCCAGGCAGGTGACCACCCGGCGCTTCAGCTCCTGCAACCCGTGGACGCTGGGCGAGCGCACGATCCACTCCATCTCGGTCTCGGCGGGCACGATGTTGGCCTTGTCGCCGCCGCGCACGAACACCCCGTGGATCCGCTCGGTGGGGCGCATGTGCTGGCGCAGCGCGGCCACGTTCATGTACCCGAGCACCGCGGCGTCAAGGGCGTTGCGCCCCTCCCACGGCGCGGCTGCGGCGTGGGCCGCCTTGCCGTGGAACCGGGAACGCAGCTGGTGCAGGGCGATCGTGTCCATCTTGACCAGGTCGGCGTCGGCCGGGTGGACCATCATCGCCGCGTCGATGCCGTCGAAGGCGCCGTTGCGGGCCATCACGATCTTGCCGCCGCCGCCCTCCTCGGCAGGCGTGCCCATCAGCCGCAGCCGCCCGTTGGCCTCCTCGGCCACCGCCGCCAGGGCCAGCCCGGCGCCCAGCCCGGCCGTGGCGATGATGTTGTGCCCGCAGGCATGGCCGATGCCCGGCAGGGCGTCGTACTCGCACAGCACGGCCACCGTCGGGCCGGTGTGCCCGGCGGCGGCGTCGAACGCCGTGTCCACACCGAAGGCGTGCGGCGTGACGTCCAGCCCGGCGGCGCGGATCGTGTCGCACAGCAGGTCGTGGGCGTAGTGCTCGGCGAAGTTCAGCTCAGGGTGGGCGTGGATCGCATGGCTGGCCTCGATCAGTGTCGGCGCCATGGCGTCGACCGCCGCGCACACCTGCTCCTTCAACCGATCGGCGTCCATCAGCGGATCCCGTGGTCGAGCACGATCTTGCCCAGCTGCTCGCCGCGCTCCAGACGTTCCAGGGCGGCCGGGTACTGGTCCAGCGGTACGACCTGGTCGACGAACACCGGCAGCCCGCCGGCCACCAGGGCGCTGACCTCGTCGAACTCGGTGTAGCTACCCATGGTGGAGCCGATGATCTCGTGCTGCTTGAAGAACAGCCGAGGCAGGTTCAGCTCCACGTTGTTGCCCGACGTGCCGCCGCACACCACCAGCCGCCCACCCGGCTTCAGCGAGCGCAGCGACTGGTCGAAGGTGGCCGGGCCGACGCTCTCGATGACGATGTCGGCCTGGACACCCCACTTCGGCGCGGCGCTGTCCACCGCGGCGACCGCCCCCATCGCCAGCGCCTGAGACCGCTTGGCCTCGCTGCGGCTCGTGGCGACAACCTCGGCGCCGAGATGGGTGGCAATGGCCAGCGCGGCGCACGACACCCCGGACCCGATGCCGACCGCCAACACCGTGTCTCCCGCGCCGATGCGCGCCCGGCGCAGCATGCGGTAGGCGGTGAGGTAGGCCAGCGGGTAGGCGGCGCACTCCTGCCACGTCCGCCCCGCCGGTCGCGGCCGGACATTGCGCTCCGGGGCGATGGCGACCTGGGCGTGGCCACCCCAGCAGTGCTCGCCGTAGATCATGAACCCCGGCGCCATCGGGCTGTCGTTGCCCCACAGGTCGATCTCGTGCTGGGGTGACACGCCGGGGTTGATGACCACCTCGTCGCCCACCGCCACGTCCACCACGGCCGAGCCCACCGCGCTGACCACGCCCGCGACGTCACAGCCCGGCACGTGCGGCAGCGGGGGCCGCGGCGCGCCGCGGGTGACCCACAGGTCCATGTGGTTCAGCGCGCTGGCCACCACCTCGACGGCGACGTCGTCGGATGCCAGTTCGGGCAGGTCGACGGATCCCCACCGATAGGCGCCAGGCGATTCGTCGAGGATCCATGCGTCCATGGACTCGACCCTACTGGCCACCCGCACGAGCACTCACCCGGTGGCGCTGAGGCGTGGTCACAGGTACACGGCGAGGGCGTCTGGTTCGACGTCGATGCGGACCCGCGAGGCGGTCCCCCATCGCTCCCCGTCGACCCACAGCACCAGCGGGCGGGCGAACTGCTCGTCGACGGTCGGGGCCTGGCGGCTGGCCAGCTGCGGATGCGGGAGATGGGTGCCGGTCACCGCCCGGCGCCGCGCCGCCCGGCGGGCCCGCCACGGCATGTCCCCGCCGACGCGCAGCAGGTCCGCCTTGCCGTCGTTCGGGTGGGCGCGCGGCGCCACGTCGAACGCGCCGTAGAACTCGGCGTTCATCGCCAGCAGGACCTCACCGCGCCACCAGCTCCGCCGGGCGACGAGGTGGGAGACCGCCCAGGTCACCCGCTCCCGTGCGGTCCCCGGCTCAGCCGTGATCCGCAGGACGTCGACGGGGGCGTACAGCGCCGGACCGTCCAGCCGGCCGGGCGTCCCTCCCCCGCAGGTGCGCGCCAGGTCGCCGCGGCGCACGCCCACGTCCGTGATCGCCTGGCCGGCACGGCGGTGGCGAACCACCCAGTGGTGCAGGCCCAGGTCGTCGTCGACGATGCGCACGTCGTCGGGCACGGCACGCACCTCACCCCATGGCGCCCCGCGGCGGATCGTCACGCCCCCACCTCCACCGCCGAGGACGCCGACACGACACCACGGAACAGGGCATCGGCCGCGCGCCCCGCGGTGCGCCGGGTCTCGGGGTTCGGCGCCAGCAGGGCCAGCTGGCGCACCAGGTCGATGAGCTGCTTGGTGGTGCGCACGAAGTCCCCGCCGGACAGCGCCTCCTCCTCGACGACCTCGGCGAACCCCTCCCCCGCGGCCCAGGCGTAGGCGACGGCGACGAAGGTGGGGTCCGGTGGGCGATGCACGGCGATCCCCGCCTCCTCCTCGGCTGCCTGCACCTCGTAGCTGACGTCGGCGATCGCCTGCCAGCGCCGCCGTGCCGGCCCGCCCGGGAACCACGGCTGGGGTGGGTCGTCGGGGCTGCGGTGCTCGTACACGAAGACGCTGACCAGCGCTGCGAACGTGGCCGCGTCGAGGCCGTCGAGCAGCCCGCGGTTCGAGACACTCGACCACCAGCAGATCGCACTCGTGGAACATCCGGCTGAGCCGCTCGCCGGCGTCGGTCAGCGACCAGCCGTCGACATAGCCGAACTCACCTAGCACGCCGAGGACTCGGTCGAAGTCCCGGCCCACCGACTGCGCCCGGTTGGCGACCACCTGGCGCAGCTGGCGAAGCTCGCGCTCGACGCGATCGGCCTGGGTGGCGGCGCGCAGCCGTTCGTCCAGATCGGGATCGGCCTCGACCGGGTGGCGGACGACGTCTTCGACGCTGTCGCCGGCGCCGCCGGGACGGGTCGTGCGCACCCGTTTGAGCTCGTCGCCGACGGCGCGCTGGAACTCCGCCGCGGCCGGCAGGAACACCTCGGGCAGGGTGACCGAACCGATCGCCCGCGGTGGCTCGGCGAAGTCCTCGACGCCGAGGTGGATCAGCCCGGAGCGCGTGGTGACCCCGGTGATGCGCAGCCCGGCCTTGCGATGGGCCACCGACAGCACCGCCACCCGACCCACGTACTTGGCCTTCTCGGCGTAGACCACGTCCCCCGGGCGCAGCGCCTCGAGCGCCGCGGCGATGCGCTCGGCGCCACCGTGGCCGGCCTGGCGGGGCAGGCGGCGGTAGTCGTCGAGATCCCCGAAGGGGCTCGCAGCCGCGCCCCGCAAGGCGTCGAGCTGTGCCTCGCGCTGGGCGATGCGCCGCTCGGTGGCCACGACGTTGCGATCGGCCTGGTATTGAGCGAAGGACAGGTTGAGCAGGTGGTGGGCCTGGCCGCTGGTGTACGAGCGCACCAGGTTGGCCGCCATGTTGTAGGTGGGGCGGAAGGCGCTGTTCAGGTGGAACGTCTTGCTGGAGGCCAGCATGGCGACCTGCTCGAAGGTCACGAACGGGCTCCACAGGACCACGGCGTGACCCACGTCGTCCATTCCCCGCCTCCCGGCGCGACCGGTGAGCTGGGTGAACTCGCCGGGGCTCAAGAAGGTGTGGTGGTCCCCGGTGAACTTGGTCAGCTTGTCGATGACCACCGAGCGGGCCGGCATGTTGATCCCCACCGCCAGTGTCTCGGTGGCGAAGACGACCTTGACCAGCCCCTCGTTGAAGCAGGCCTCCACCGCCTCCTTGAACGGCGGCACCATCCCGGCGTGGTGGGCAGCCACCCCGGCTTCGAGCTGGGCCAGGAACTGGCTGTACCCGAGCACGTCCAAGTCGGCGTCGGTGAGCCCGGCCAGGCGGGTCTCCACCAGCTGGCCGATCCGGTCGCGCTCGTCGGGCGTGGTCAGCCGGACCCCCGCGGCCAGGCAGGACGCCGCTGCTTCGTCGCACTGGTTGCGGCTGAAGATGAAGTAGATCGCGGGGAGCAGGCGGCGACGCTCCAGCAACTCCACCACGTCCAACCGCGACGGTGTGTACAGACGGCGGCGGCCCTGGGGCGTCTTGCCGCGCCGCTGGCCACGGACGGCTTCACCGTCGATGCGCACGGCGTCGCCGTTGGCTCGCCCGTTCACCAGGGTGGGCAGGAAATGCAGCCGGTCGTTGGTGCGGTCACCGATCAGGTACAGGTTCTCCAGGCGCACCGGCCGCCGCTCCTCGACCACCGCCGCGGTGGGCCCGCGCACCGTGGAGATCCAGTCGACCAGTTCGGCCGCGTTGCTGACCGTTGCCGACAGGCAGACCAGGCGGACTTCGGCGGGGAGATGGATGATGACCTCCTCCCACACCGGGCCGCGGTACGCGTCCTGCAGGAAGTGGACCTCGTCGAGCACGACGGCGGCGAGCCCGTCCAGCGCGTCTGAGCGGGCGTAGATCATGTTGCGCAGCACTTCGGTGGTCATCACCACCACCGGGGCGTCGGCGTTGATGGCGTTGTCCCCCGTCAACAGACCCACCCGATCGATGCCGAGGCGAGCGCCGAGATCGTGGAACTTCTGGTTCGACAAGGCCTTGATCGGAGCGGTGTAGAACGCCCGCCCACCGGCGCCCAGGGCAGCGTCGATGGCGTACTCGGCCACCAGCGTCTTGCCGCTGCCCGTGGGCGCCGCCACGAGCACGGACTCGCCGCGGTCCCAGGCGGCTATGGCTTCGACCTGGAACGGATCGAGGTCGAAGGCGTAGCCGGCAACCTCGCGGGCGGCCGCCACCGGCTAGACCGCCTGGGCGGCGGCGCGGCGACGTTGGAACATGACACCGATGACGATGGAGATCACATAGAACAGCGTCATCGGGACGGCCAGGGCCATCATCGAGTACGGGTCGCCGCTGGGGGTGATGACCGCGGCGATCACGAAGATGATCATGATGGCGTACCGCCAGCCGCGCATCAGGGTCCTCGGGCTGAGGACGCCGACGAGTTGCAGGAACACCAGCATCACCGGGAACTCGAAGGCGATCCCGAAGGCGGCCACCATCAGCCCGACCAGGCTGATGTACTTGCTGACCTGGAAGTTGGCCTTCACCCCGGCGCCGCTCCAGTCGATGAGAAACTCCAACGCCTTGTCCAGCGTCCAGTAGGCCACGTACCCACCGAGGGCGAACAGGCCGACGCTGCTCAACACGAACGGGACCGCGGTACTTCTTCTCCTTGGCGTGCAGCGCCGGCACGACGAAGCGCCACACCTGCCACATGATCACGGGCAGGGCCAGGATGATGCCCCCGTAGGTGGACACCGACAGCCGGGTGGAGAACCCCTCCAGCGGGCCGAGCGACAAGAAGTCGCTGGTGCAGTAGCCGTCGGGCTTTGCCGCGGACAGTCGATGGAACGGCTTGGCCAGGAAGCGCAGCACCGGGTCGTAGAAGACCATGACGACCACGACGCCAATGACGACGGCCAGCAGCGCGCTGGATGATGCGGGTGCGCAGTTCCGCGAGGTGCTCCACCAGGGTCATCTGGTCGTCGGGCGTCTTCAACGTCGGGCGGGCCCCGCCGCGGCGGAACTTCATTCGCCGGACGCCTCCGGTTGCTTGGGCAGTTTGGTTGCCTCGGCAGCCTCGTTGACGACGGCTTTGGCGTCCTCGGCCGTGCCCTCCAGCACGTTGCGCAGCGCATCGGCGGTGGAGCGCATCTCACGCATCGGCTCGTCCATCACGCTGCGCATCTCGGTCTGGAACCCGGTCGTCATCTTCTTGACCTCGGCGTAGGTCTTGCCGAACTTGCGCAGCGCCTCGGGCAGCTTCTCCGGGCCGAGGATGATCAGCGCCAGGAGCAGCAGGAAGACCAGTTCGCTGCCGCTCAGGTTGAACATGGCGGCGAGTGTACCCGGGCGCCGTGGCATCATCCTGGGCGTGCAGCAACGACTACCCTCGCTCATCGGCCGTCCGATCGCCTTCGGCCATCGTGGGGCGCGCGCCCACGAGCGAGAGAACACCCTGCCCTCCTTCGCCCTCGCTCGCCGGCTCGGGGCCTCGGGCCTGGAGAGCGACGTGTGGCTGACCAGCGATGGAGTCCCGGTGCTGGACCACGACGGGGTGGTCAAGGGGCGGCTCGGGCGGACCAGGCGGATCGGCGAGCTGACCCGCTCGGCGCTGCCCGCCCACATCCCCTCCCTTGCCGAGCTGTACGACACGTGCGGCGCCGACCTGGTCCTGTCACTCGACCTGAAGGCGCCGGGGTGCGGGCCACGGGTGGTGGACGTCGTGACCGAGGTGGCGCCCGACGCGCTGGAGGACCTGTGGCTGTGCGCCCCACGCTGGCAGGATCTGCTCGACCTGCGCGGCCGCGGCGTCAAGCTGGTCGAGTCCACGTCGGTGCGGGCGATGAAGGAAGGACCCGAGCGCCGCGCCGCCACCTTGCGGCAGCAGGGCATCCACTGCATGAACATGCACCACACCGAGTGGAATGGCGGCATGGTCGCCCTGTTCCACCGCTTCGAGCGCTACTGCTTCGGTTGGGACATGCAGGACCCGCACGTGATCGAGGCTGGGCTGCGGATGGGCCTGGACGGGATCTACTCGGACTGGGTGGACCGGATGATGGAGTGCTACCGGGCGCAGATCGACGGGCTCAGCCCACCAGGAGCGGGCTGACTACAGCCACTGCCAATCGCTCTTCGGCCAGATCACCACGAACGCCCGGCCGACGATGTGGTCGAAGGCGACCGGGCCGAAGTTGCGCCCGTCGGAGGAGGCGTTGCGGTGGTCGCCCAGGACCAGCACGTGATCGGCCGGGACGGTGACCTCCTTCAGCTCGCCACCACATCCGCCGGGTGTCGTGGCGATGGGATCGAGGTAGGGCTCGATGCAGCTCCTTGCCGTTGACCAGCACCTGGCAGGTCTCCGCGGACATCGACACCGTCTCGCCGGGCAGACCGATGACCCGCTTGATGAGGTCGCTGGAGGAGATGCCCTCGATGGGATCGAGGACCACGACATCGCCGCGGCGCGGGTCGTGCAGGCGGTATCCGAGCTTGTTCACCAGCACCCGGTCCCCACCGTGCAGGGTGCTCTCCATCGACTGGCCGACCACCTTGAACTGCTCGACCACGAAGGTGCGCACGAGGAAGGCCGACAGGGCGGCGATGACGATGACCACCCCCCATTCGATGAGCGAGTTGCGCTTCTTCTTGGTGGCAGCAGGCGGCGCCGCCGCGGCGTCGTCGGTGACCGGCTCGTCGGTGTCCACCGCGACGTCGGTCACGGTGTCAGCAGAGCTGGTCGTTTCCATTCGTGCCAGGTTAGAGCGAGGCGATCAGCTTTTCGACGCGCTCGTCCCGGCTCTTGAACGGGTCCTTGCACAGCACGGTGCGTTGGGCCTGGTCGTTGAGCTTGAGGTGCACCCAGTCCACGGTGTAGTCCCGTTTGCGTTCCTTGGCCCGTTTGATGAACTCGCCGCGCAGGCGTGCCCTGGTGTCCTGCGGTGGTGTGTCCATCGCCGTGTCGATGTCGGCGTCGGTGCACATCCGCTCGACCATGCCCCGGTCCTGCAACTTGTAGAAGGGGCTGCGGTGCCGGGCGATGTCGTGGTACTGGAGGTCGAGGAGTTGCACCCGGGCATCGCCGAGGCCCAGCTGGTGGCGCTCGCGGAACGCCTCCAGCAGCCGGTACTTGATCACCCAGTCGACCTCGCGATCCAGCTTCATCGGGTCGTTCTCGATGGTGGACACGCAGTGCTCCCACATCTCCAGTGCCCGTTGTTCGAGTGGGGGGAAGCCCTTGGTGTCGGCGTAGCGCAACGCCCGATCGAGGTACTCGCGCTGGATGTCGAGGGCGCTCACCTCGCGCCCGTTGGCCAGGCGGACCTTGCGCCGGCAGGTCATGTCGTGGCTGATGTCACGGATCGCCCGGATCGGGTTCTCCAGGGTCATGTCGCGCAGGACCACCGTGGGGTCTTCGAGCATCCTCAGCAGGCACGCCGCGGCGCCCACCTTGACGAAGGACGTGTACTCGCTCATGTTCGAGTCACCGACGATGACGTGCAGCCGGCGGTAGCGCTCGGCGTCGGCGTGAGGCTCGTCGCGGGTGTTGATGATCGGCCGGCTTCGGGTGGTGGCGCTGGAGACGCCCTCCCAGATGTGCTCGGCGCGCTGGGCGATGCTGTACAGCGGGCCTCGGGCGGTTTGCAGCACCTTGCCGGCGCCCGTGTAGATCTGCCGGCTGACGAGGAACGGGATCAACACCTCGGCGTAGTGGCCAAGTTCGTCCTCACGACTGGTGAGGTAGTTCTCGTGGCAGCCATAGCTGTTGCCGGCCGAGTCGGTGTTGTTCTTGAAGAGGTAGACCGTACCGCGGATGCCCTCCTCGCGCAGCCGAGCCTCGGCCGACTCCAGGAGGCTCTCCAAGACACGCTCCCCCGCCTTGTCGTGGACCACGACGTCGTAGAGGCTGTCGCACTCCGGGGTGGCGTATTCGGGGTGGGAGCCGACGTCGAGGTACAGCCGGGCCCCGTTCTGCAGGAACACGTTGCTGCTGCGCCCCCAGGTGACCACGCGGCGGAACAGGTAGCGGGCCACCTCGTCGGGGCTGAGGCGGCGCTGACCGCGCAGCGTGCAGGTGACGCCGTACTCGTTCTCGAGTCCGTAGATGCGCCGCTCCATGCGGGCAACGTAGCGCGTCAGCTGGTCAGCAGCGCGGCGACGTCCTCGTCGGTGAGCCGCCGGAAACACCGCCGCCCATTGGAGCGCTCGAGCACGGCGACCTCCAATCCGGCAGCATCGACCGTGCGATCCCCGGCGAGGGCGCTCCGCGCCGTGCAGACGGCCTGGGCCAGGGTGAACCCGTCGGCGAAGGTGGCCTTGATCCGGCTGGTGATCGACTCGGCGTCGCCACCCAGCACGCTGAAGTGCCGTTCGTCCATCACCGTGCCGTCGTACAGGATGTGGAACAGCTGATCGCCGCTGGACTCGAAGCCCACCTCGGCGACCAGGATCTCCACCTCCAGTGGTTTCATCTCGTGGGTGAACACCTGTCCGAGGATCTGCGCGTACTGGTTGGCCAGGCTTCGGGCGTCGACGTCGTCCCGGCTGTACTGGTACCCCTTCAAGTCGGCGGCGCGCACTCCGGCCACACGTAGCTGGTCAAACTCGTTGTACTTACCGACGCCGCCGAACGCGATGCGGTCGTAGATCTCGCTGATCTTGCGCAGCGTGTTGCTGGCGTTCTCGGCAACCAGGGCGATGCCGTCGTCGTAGCGCAGCGCCACCATCGCCCGACCGCGAGCGATCCCCTTGCGGGCGTAGTCCGCCCGGTCCTTCATGATCTGTTCCGGAGCGACGTAGTACGGCATGTTCATCGGACACGCACCTCGTCGACGATGGACTCGAACACACCAGCCAGTTCACCGTCATCCAAGCGCTGCCAGCCGGCGGTGGTAATGGTGGCCACGACCGGATAGATGCCACGCAGCGCGTCGGGTCCGCCGGTGGCGGAGTCGGCGTCGGCAGCCTCCCACAGGCTGCGGCAGGCAAGGCGGACGGCGGCCTGGCGGTCGAGCCCGGGCCGGTAGGTGACCTTGATGACCGTCGACGCGTGCAGGCTGCCGGATCCGGTGGCGACGAACTCCTGCTCTTCGTACCGGCCGCCGGTGACGTCGTAGGTCCACAGCCGGCCGGTGGACCGGCGCAGGTCGTAGCCGGCGAAGATCGGCACCACCACCATGCCCTGCATGGCCGCCGGAAGGTTGCCGCGGACCATCATCGAGAGCTGGTTGGCCTTGCCCTCCAGGCTCAGCGACTGCCCCTCGACCTTCTCGTAGTGCTCGAGCTGCAACTGGAACAGCTTGATCATCTCCATCGCCGGACCGGCCGCGCCGGCGATGGCCACGCCGCTGAAGCGATCGGCTTGGACCACCTTCTCCATGCCTCGATGGCTGATCAGGTTGCCGCTGGTGGCCCGGCGGTCACCGGCCATGACCACGCCGTCGTCGAATCGCAGCGCCACGCAGGTGGTGGCGTGGGGGACGTCGAGTCCCGCGGCGACGGCGTCGGCGCCGAGCGCCGGCGCTGCCACCTGGGTCCGGCGCAGAAGCTCAGGGAAACTCGACCCCGGGTCGCTGCCCGGGGTGAACAGCGGCATCGACATGGACTACTGCCCGCCCTTTTGCACGTATGACTTGACGAAGTCCTCGGCGTTGGTCTCGAGGACCTCGTCGATCTCATCGAGCAGGTCGTCGATGTCGGCCTTCAGCTTGTCCGAGTTGGCCGCGACGCCAGCCTGATCCTGGGCAGGTTCGGCCGGCCGGCTCGTCGTGGACTTCTTGTGGATCTGTTCGCTCATCCCGCAACCTCGATGTCGTCCTCAGCACCCTAACGGGCACGGCGACGCGGTTGCCATGACCGCGTCAACTTCCGTGGCTGCGGGTCACCGGGCGGGGTGCCGGCGTTGCGGCCACCACCGGGGCGGGTGGCTTGCGCACGGCGGTTGTGGGCAGGGGCCGGGGTGCCGGTGTGCGCACCACCACCGGTGGCTTGCGCACGGCGGGACGGGCGCTCGCGACTACGGCTGCCCGGGCCGCCCGCTTCTTGGCGTGGGCCGCCGAGCGGATCGCCCGCGCCGGGCGAGTGAAGCGCGCACTCCGCGCCCGACGTGCCGGGCGGGTCGACGGGGCCGACGGCGGAGTGGCCCGCCTGGCGCGGTGGCGGCGGGTGCTCGTCGCCCGCTGCGTTGTCGACGCCGGGGCCGCGGGCGGGGGCGCGGTCTCGGCCGGCGAATCTGCGACGGGCAGCGACTCGCCCACCGCGAGAGCATGGTCGTGGTGATCGACGGTCATCAGCGCCCAGAGCACCACCATCCCTGCGACGCTGGCAGCGCTGACGGCCTGGCGGGCACGGTGGGCAGGGTGGGGCCGGCGGCGACGGGTTCGATTCACCCCGCCATGGTGCGCTGCCCGAAGCAAGAGCAGGGTGAGACGTGCTCCAGGAAACGTCGGAGACTCGTCGAAGATCTGGGAACGTGCCAGGTCAGGCGACCGAGAGCTTGGCCAGCAGCTGGGCGGGTGTGTCGCTGGCGTCGATGAGATCACCGACCCCGGCCTTCGTCCCACGCAGCGGCTCCATCATCGGCACCCGCCGCAGCGGGTCACGGCCGAGGTCGAACACCACCGAGTCCCAGTTGGCTGCGGTGACCTGGTCCGGCCACTTCGCCAGGCAGGTCCCGCGGAAGTAGGCCCGGGTGTCCACCGGCGGGTGGACCATCGCCGCCACCACGTCGGTCCGATCGACCAGCGTGCGCAGCCCGGCCCGCCCCGCCAGGCACTTGTCGGCGCGCATGTCGTGGTACTGCAAGTCGATGGCCTTCAACCGGGCATCGGTGGAGCGCAGTTGATGACGGGCGGAGTAGGCCTCGACCATCCGTTGCTTGGCCACCCAGTCCACCACGTCGGCCACCCGCGCCGGGTCGGACTCCAGCCCGGTGAGGATGACCTCCCACCACCTCAGGGCCTGCACGCCCACGTCGTCGCCCACCGCCGTCAGGCCGTGCGACGCGGCGTAGGCGCTGGCTCGTTCGAACAGCGCCCACTGCACGTCGAGCGCGGTGAGCCGCTGGCCGGTGCGCAGCAGGATCGTCCGGCGCAGCGAGGGGTCCTGGCTCACCTGGCGGATGGCCGACACCGGGTTGGCCAGGGCCAGGTCGTCGCCGAGGGCGTCGTCTTCGATCATCGCCAGTAGCAGCGCCGTCACGCCGACCTTGACGAAGGTGGCCACCTCGCTCATGTTGGCGTCGCCGACGATGACGTGCAGGCGGCGGTACTTCGAGGGATCGCAGTGTGGCTCGTCACGGGTGTTGACGATGGGCCGCTTCACCGTGGTCTCCAGCCCCACCTCCTCCTCGAAGAAGTCGGCCCGCTGGCTGATCTGGAACGGGACGTCCCAGGCGTCGACACCGGGGAGCTCGCAGCCCACCTTGCCGGCCCCGATCGCGATCTGGCGGGTGACGAAGTGCGACGTGATCTGGTTGACGATCCGGCCGAATGGTGTTTCCCGGGCCATCAGGTAGTTCTCGTGGCAGCCGTAGCTGTTGCCCTTGCCGTCGGAGTTGTTCTTGTGGCACAGCAACTCCGACCCGAGTGACGCCGCAGCACGCATGCTGGCCCGGACGATCTCCTCGCCGGCTCGGTCGTAGGTCACCACGTCCAGCGCGGTGCGGCACTCCGGCGTGCTGATCTCCGGGTGGGCATGGTCCACGTAGTACCGGGCCCCGTTGGTCAGCACGGTGTTGACCAGGTTGGTCTCGATCGACGGCGCCAGCAGGTCGTCCACGCTGAAGCCCCTGGCGTCGGCCCCGGGATGCTCGTCGTCGAAGTCCCAGGTGATGGTGTCCTGGGTGGCGCTGAGGTAGGCGTTGATCAGCAGCGACGAGGCGGCCACCGGGTTGTGGTCCGGGGCGCGCCCGAGGATCCCGTACTCGGTCTCGATACCGCAGACCTTGGCGATGGCCATCAGAGGTACTGGCCGGTGGCGACGCGCTCGATGGCCCGGCCGCCTTCTGGTGCGGCCGGCGTCGGCCCCTTCACCAGGGTGCGGATGAAGACGATCCGCTCGCCCTTCTTGCCGCTGATCTTGGCCCAGTCGTCCGGGTTCGTCGTGTTCGGCAGGTCCTCGTGCTCTTTGTACTCCTGCTTGATCGAGTCCAGCAGGTCCTGGGTGCGCACGCCGCGCCCACCACCGGCGATGACCCGCTTGATGGCCAGCTTCTTGGCCCGGCGGACGATGTTCTCGATCATCGCCCCGCTGGCGAAGTCCTTGTAGTACAGCGTCTCCTTGTCACCGTTTTGGTAGGTGACCTCGAGGAACTGGTTGGACTCGTCGGACCGGTACATCTCCTCCACCGTCGCGGCGATCATCTCGTCGATCGACGCACCCGGGTGCAGCGGGATCTCCTCGGTGAGGTACCTGGCGAAGATCTGCCGGGCCGCGGCCTCGTTGGGGCGCTCGATCTTGATCTTCACGTCCAGCCGTCCGGGCCTCAGGATCGCCGGGTCGATGAGGTCCTCACGGTTCGTCGCACCGATGACGATGACGTTGCGCAGCCCCTCGACGCCGTCGATCTCGGCCAGGAGTTGGGGGACGATGGTGGACTCCATGTCGCTGGAGATGCCAGAGCCGCGGGTGCGGAACATGCTGTCCATCTCGTCGAAGAAGACGATGACCGGCCAGCCCTCCTCGCTCTTTTCCCTGGCGCGCTGGAACACCAGGCGGATCTGGCGCTCGGTCTCGCCCACGTACTTGTTCAGCAACTCGGGACCCTTGATGTTGATGAAGTAGCTGCGGCCCTTCTCCCCGCCCGTCTTGTCGGCCACCTTCTTGGCCAGGCTGTTGGCCACCGCCTTGGCGATCAGGGTCTTGCCGCAGCCCGGCGGCCCGTACAGCAGGATGCCCTTGGGCGCCGGGAGCTGATGCTCGGCGAACAGGTCGGCGTGCAGGAACGGCAACTCGACCGCGTCGGCGATCTCTTCGATCTGGTGATCCAGCCCGCCGATGTCGGCATAGCTGATGTCGGGGACCTCTTCGAGGAGCAGGTCCTCCACCTCGGGGCGCGGCAGGGACTCGAGCAGCAGGTTGCTGCGCGGGTCGAGGCGCATGGTGTCGCCGCTGCGCACGTGGGTGCCGCGCACCGCATCGGCCAACTCGCACACCCGCTCCTCGTCGGCCCGTCCGGTGACGACGACGCGGATCCCGTCCTCCAGCACCTCGCGGATGGTGACGACCTCACCGACGGACTCGGGCTGGCGGGCGGACACGACGTTGAAGCTGTCGTTGAGCACCACCTCACTGCCCAGTGGCAGCGTCTCGTGATCGATGTCGGGGTGCAGGCCGACCTTCATCTTGCGGCCGTTGGCCAGCACGTCGACGGTGCCGTCCTGGTTACGGCCGACCACGACCCCGTACGCCGACGGCGGCTGGGTGAGCTTGTCGACCTCGTCGCGCAGCGCGGCGATGTGCTCCCGGGCCTCACGCAAGGTGTAGCTGAGCTTCTCGTTCTGTGAAACCGCCTGGGCCAGCTGGCCACGAGTCTCCAGCAGCCGCTCCTCCAACGCCCGCTGACGCTTGGGCGCATCGGCCAGGCGGGCGCGCAACTGGTTGATCTCCTCGATCAGCTCCTCGGGCGTGGCGGCCATGCGCCGGAAGCTATACGCATCGCATCGCCGCTGTCATGCATGTTGGAAGAATCGCCAAACGCCGGGGACCGGCGGATATAGTCCACGGCGACCCTTCGACTATCAGGAGTTCCACCAATGAAGGTCTGGATCGACCAGGATCTGTGCACCGGCGACGGTCTCTGTGAAGAGATCGCTCCCGACGTCTTCACGCTGCTCGACGACGGGCTGGCCTACGTGAAGGAAGGCGACAAGATCTTCGCTTCGGCCAAGGGCAACCCCCAGGGCGCCGAGGGCATGGCCAACATCCCGGACAACAAGCTCGACGCGGTCATCGAGTCCGCCGAGGAATGCCCCGGCGAGTGCATCTTCATCGAACCCTGATCGTTCAGCCACCAATCGAATTGGCGTCACACGGGCGGCCTGCGGGCCGCCCGTTCCGCGCTCGCACTCAGCCCAGGTAACGGGTCACGGTCAGGAAGGCCGTGTGGGCGACCATCCGGTGGTCGGGCCGCACGGCGGCGCCCTCGACGTGCCACGTGCGGTGCAGCACCTCGAGGGTGCGGGTGGCGTTCCACGACTTCGGCGTTGACGCGATCGCCTCACGCACCTGGCTGGCCTGGATGATCGACGGTGTATAGGCCAGCAGGATGCCCCCCGGCCGCAGTGCTCCGGTGGTGGCGAAGGGGACCAGCTGCCAGGGTTCGGGCAGGTCCAGCACCATCCGGTCGAAGGTCCCGTCGATGCCCGCGTAGGCGTCGCGCAGCTCGACGTGGTAGCGCGACAGGGCGTCGGTGCCGAGGAAGCTGCGGACGTTGGCGGTGGCCCGGTTGGCGAAGTCGTCGCGGATCTCGTACCCGGTGATCTCTGCCCCCCAGCGCAGCATGGCCATGCTCAGCGCCCCCGAGCCGAGCCCGGTCTCGAAGACCCGCACCCCGGGGCCGATGTCGGCCAGCATGCAGATCGGCGCCAGATCCTTGGGGTAGATCACCTGCCGCGCCGCGTGGCATCTCCACCACGAAGTCCTCCAGCGTGGGGCGCAGGGCGATGTACACGGCATTGCGCGTGCTGCGGTGGGCCTGGCCCTCCACGCTCCCGATGATCTGCTCGTGGGGGATCAACCCGTGGTGGGTGTGGAACTCCGCGCCGGCTGCCAGCGTGATGAGGTAGCGGCGCTGCTTGGTGTCGAGCAGCAGGCAGCGGTCTCCCTCGGCGAACGGCTGAGTCATGCGACACGTCCCTTCCTGCCCAGGAGCACCTCGACGCTGACGGGTTCGTGGGCCGCCGACTTCTCCACCACCCGGCAGAAGGCGCAGATCTCGCCGGTCGTGGGAGCGCCACACCGCTGGCAGGGGTGCAGGTCGTCACCCTCTGCCCGCTCACCGGCGAGCAGTGGGGCCATCCGCTCGATGAAGTTCAGGTAGAACGACGCCTTGGTCCCGGGTGATTGCTCCTCGATGGCGTTCAACGCCGCCTTGTAGGCCAGGTGCCGATTGCCGGCGGCCATCGGGCACTCCTCCACCAGGTAGTCGATGCCACGCACGACGCACCACGCCGCGGTCTCCCGTTCGGTGAGCCGGCACAGCGGCTTGACCTTCTTGGGGAACCCGTGGCGCGCCGCGAGGACGGGGAGTTGGCGGGCCAGGTACGGCACGTCCCAGCGCAGCGTGTTGCCGAACAGCACGGCGGCCTCGTCATCCAGGTTGTGCCCGGTGACCAGCACCGTGTAGCCACCGTCGAGCGCCGCCCGGTCGAACAGGTGCCGCTTGGAGGCGCCGCATGCCGAGCACGGCACCCGCCTGGTGGCCCGTGCCGCCGTGGGGATGTCGTAGCCGTACTCCTGGCGCAGATCGACCGTGTGCAGCGTGAGGCCGCGCTCGGCGGCAAAGGCGGTGGCGTACTGCCCGGAGACGTCGCTGTAGTCACCGATGCCCAACCCGACGTACAGCCCGTCGGCCTGGTAACCCAGCTCCACCAGCAGGTCCCACGCCGCCAGGCTGTCCTTGCCGCCCGACACGGCGACCAGGATGCGGTCGTCGCGCTGCAGCATCCCGAACCCGTCGATCGCCTTCACCACCTGGCGGCGGCACAGCTCCAGGAAGTGGTGGGCGCAGAACTTGGCGTTGTGTCGCGGCAGGTCGATCACGGCCGGGCCCTTGCAGACCCGGCACTTGGAATGCGAGGCGACCATCAGCAGCCGCCGGAGATGACCGGGCGGATCTCGACGGTGTCGTCGTCGTCGAGCACGGCGTCGTCGGGGACCAGCGTGCCGTTGCGGATCACCAGGTGTGACTCGCGGTTGAGGTCCAGTTCACGCAGCACCGCGCTGACCGGACGACCACCACGGAGCTCGACCTCGCGCCGCGGGTTGCGCAGCAGGACCTTCAACGCTTCAACGCCCGCCGCTGCTCGCGGGTCTGGCGCGGAATGGTGGTCAGCACCAGGCGCTCCCCCGGCTGCAGCACCTCACTGGCGACCACCTCGGGGGTCCGCCCGAACAGCCGGCGGAGCAGCCGCGGCACCCACACCATCGCCCCGATCACCATCCACGTCCGGTCACCACCGAGGAACCCTTGGCGGACCGACTTGCGGCGCGCCAGGGCCAGCGGGGACAGCAGGGACGGCCTGCGCCGGGCGCTCATCGGGCTCAGACTCTACGGATCTCGACGAGGGTGGTCTTCTTCTTGCCGCTGCGCTTGCCCAGCAGGAAGAAGAGCACCAGCAGGACGACGCCGCCGGCGGCCGCCGCTGTCATCAGGGTCTGCTTCTTGTCCTTGACCTTGGTCTGGACGCCGTCTTGCAGCGAGCGGAACTTGGCCTCGAGGTCGTCACGGGTGATGCGGGCGTCGGTCACGGACGCTTCTCCTTCTGCAGCGTGGGCTTGGTCATCCGCCAGACGGCGATGCCGATCACGGCGACCGCGGCTAGCAGGGCGATGACGTACGGGAGCAGGCTCATCCATCGCCCGTGGAACGTGCCGGGGGCCTCGGTCTGGACGAGCCGGAGGACCCCGAGGATGACGAAGAAGGCGCCCACCGCCAGCAGCAGCGCCCCGGCCAGGCCCCTGGCGATCCACCGCCCAGCCCCTTTGAGTGGCCCGATCGTCTCCTGCCGGGCGTAGTCCTTGACGAGCTGGATCGCCTCGCCGAGTTGTCCCGGGCTGTTGTCACTCACGGGTCACATGTTAGGCAGGCCGAGACGGAACCGCTGGATCTCGTCCAACTCGCCGAGCAACTCGCCCAGCAGCGCCGAACGCTGCGCCGGGCCGCCGGCGCACAACAGCCGGTAGCGGTCGTGCTGACCGAGGGGCAGCACCGACGCCGGAGTGCCGGCGTCGAGGTCACCGAGGTCGACGGCCTGGCGGCGGACACGATCGGCAAGCTTGGCCAGGTCGGCGAGCCCACCGGTGGGTGACCGGTCCTGCTCGTCGCCCGGGTCGCCGGCGTCGTCGAGGTGGACGACCATGGCGCGGGGGTACGGGTCGTCGGTCAACCATTGCACCACCTTGATCCGGTTTGTCCCCACCGCCACCACCGACAGCGTGCCCTGCGGGGTGGTGGCGACGCGGATGATCCGGGCCAGCGTGCCGACGTCGTGGCGGGCCTCGCCGCCGCCCACCTCCCGGCCACGGGCGATGAGCACCACGCCGAAGCACGGCTCGTCAGCGGCCAGGCAGACGCGCATCATCTCCAGGTAACGAGGCTCGAACACGTGCAACGGCAGCGCCTCGCCGGGGAGCAGCACGGCGCCCAGCGGGAACATCGGCAGCTCGCTGGCCACGGGTCTATGCCGGCGCCAGCACCGCCGCCGTCGGACCCTGGGGGTACTCGGCGAGGATCTTGAAGAGCTGCTCCCAGTACTTGCGGTAGGTGTTCTTGTTGGTGATCGACTCACCGTTCAACAGGATGGCGAACTCGATCTGGCCGCCGCCCTCCACCGGGTAGTACCCCGCCAGCGTCTTGGCGCCCGGCTTGTTCTTGACCCCGTCGGCGTTGGTCAGCGTGCCGGTCTTGGCCCGCAGCTTGCCGGCGGCCGGAGAGCTCGTCAGCACCCCGTCCAGCGTGGTGCCGCCCTCGCCCAGCACCGCCAGCCCCTTGCCCACCGGGCCGGCGATGTTGCCGTGGCGCAGCACGGTGAGCAGCGCGTTGCAGGTCACCCGGTTCTCGTCGGAGATCCCCGAGCCGTCGACAATGGCCACCGACCCGACCGCGGCGCCCCAGGACTGCACCGTGTCCGTGACGATCTTGATCCCTTCCTGGCGCGTCCCGGGCCGCTTGCTCTGCACGGCGATCTCCTTCAGCATCATCTCGGCGGTGAGGTTGTCACTCTGTGCCAGCATCTCGTGGAGGATCTGCGGCAGCGGCGCCGACTGGATCGTGGCGATCTCCGGGGTGCCCTCCGGCGTGGCCGCCTCGTCGGAGTTGCCGCCGATCTCGATACCCCGGTCCTTGAGCAGCTTGGCGAACACCCGGGCGCTGGCCACGGTGGGCCGGTCGAGCGCCAACTGGTTGTTCACGCGGGTGTCGTTGACCTCCAAGGCGCTGACCGGGAGGGCCTCCAACTGGCTCTTCACCTGCTTGGGCACGGTGGGGGCGAAGCGTTCGTCGTCGTAGCGGGTGTCATCGCCGATCACCGATCCGGTGATCTTGGTGACCCCGGCGGCTTTGACCTGATCGGCCAGCTTGGTGATGTCGGTGATCACGTTCGGCGGCAGCAGCGTGATGCCCGAGGTCTGCCACCACGGTTCGCTGAGCACCGGATCGCCACCGCCCACCAGGTAGAGGTCTCCGTCGACGACGCCACCGGCGCCGACGGTGGCCTTCACCGAGGTCGTGAAGCGGAACTCGGGGCCCATCAGGGCGTCGGCCACCGCGGCGACGAGCAGTTTGACGTTGCTGGCCGGGCGCAGCAGATCATCGGCGCGGGTGGCGTTGGCGGGCACCCCGTTGACCGAGACCGCCAGGCACGACTCGGCCGGCAGGCTGTCGGCAAAGGGCTGCAGCGCCGCGGCGAAGGCGGCGACGTTCATGTCGGCCGACAGCAGCCCCGGCGTCCGCCGGGTGCTGAGCAGCGGTGTGCGCATCCCGACGGGGCCACCCGGCTTCGGAACGGTGGCCGGCGCTACCGCGGCCGGCTCACCGACTTGGCTGTCGGCGAGTTGCCACAACCCGAACAGGACGAGGGCCGGAACGAGGGCCGCGCCAACCAGCATCGGGTACGGGTTGCGCCTACGCATCCGACCATTCTGCCGCCTGGCGCCGCTGACGGAAGCGCGCGTAGCGGGTCAGGTGGGCCAGGGCCACCACGGCTCTGTTGCCACTGGGATAGCACAGCCGCCCGCTGGCCCGCACGGCGGCGGGGCCGGCGTTGGACGGGTCGGCGACGGCCAGCTCGGTGGCGGTGAGGATCGGCTTGCCGTGGCGCTCGCTGCACGCCGCCGCGGCCTGGGCGAAGCGGGTGTCCTGGCGCTCGTGGTACTCGACGATGCGCTCCAGGCCGTGGTCGGGGTAGAACCGGCCCTCACGCATCAGCCGCGCCTGGTTGCTCTGGATCCCCAGGCCGAGGTAGATCACCGAGTGCACCTCGGGATGGGCGGCGATCAGCTCGAGCACCTCCGGGATGGTGTCGCGGGTCTCCCCACCGGCGCAGTCCACGGGGTTGTTACGGCTCCAGCGGGGCGGGAGCTTGGCGTCGATCGCGGCTTGCAGGTCGGCGGGCAGTTCCAGCAGGCGCAGCTCGTCGCAGAGGGCGAGCTGGTCGCTGGTCACCACCCCCCAGCCGCCCACGGTGGTGAGGATGACCACGTTCGGGCCGGCGGGGAGCGGTTGGGTGGCGAAGGTGGCCGCGGCCTCGAACGCTTCCTCGACCGTGGCCGCCCGGGTCACACCCGCCTGGCGGCAGGCGCCGTCGAAGATCCGGTCGTTGGCCGCCAGCGCGCCGGTGTGGCTGGCGGCCGCTCGCGCCCCGCCTTCGGTGGCCCCGCCCTTCACCACCACCAGCGGCTTGCGCGCCGCGCAGGACGCCAGCCTGGTGAGCAGTTCACGGCCGTCGGTGATCCCCTCGACGTACGCCAGCGACACCGCCGTGGCGTCGTCGCCGGCGTACCAGTCGAGGTAGTCGGCGGGTGCGACCGCGGCGGCGTTGCCCGCCGAGACCGCCCGGCTCACCCCGACCCCGGTCTGGCGGGCGTAGTTCAGGAACGTGGACACGAAGTTGCCGCTCTGGCTGGCGACGGCGATGCGTCCCGCCGGCGGGTACGGGGCCACGATCATGGCGCACAGGCCGGCGGGCGTGCTGACCAGGCCCTGCCCGTTGGGGCCGGCCATGATCAGCCCCAGCTCGCCGGCCAGGCGCACCAGCCGCTCCTCGGCGAGCTTGCCGTCTGGGCCCGCCTCGCCGTAGCCGGCACTGGTCACGAACGCCGCGCCCACCCCCCTGGCGGCGCAGTCACGCAACAACTGCTCGTTGGCCGCGGCCGGTGCGCAGACCACGACCAGATCGGCCTGGCCGTCGGGCAGGTCGGCGGCGCTGGCCACCGTCTGGACGCCCAGCACCTCCTCGGCGGCCAGATTGGTCCCGTAGACACGGCCCGGATAACCCGACGCCAGCAGGTTGTGCAGGCTGACGAAGCCGAACTTTCCCGGATGCGAGCTGGCCCCCGCCACCACCACGCCGGCCGGCTCGAACAGCGCCCGGAACTGGGCGTCGGTGTAGCGGCGGGGCGCCGGACGGTGCTTCCTCGGTCGATCGGTCAGCTCCACCAGCGCGTCCACCGCCACGGGGGTACCGTCGGGCCGGACGATCACCGGGTTGAGATCGATGCTGGCCACGTCGGTCCGGCTCGCGGCCACCTGGCTGAGACCCAGCAGCACCGCGGTCAGCGCGTCCCGATCCACGGCGGCCTCACCGCGGAACGGACCGAGCAGCGTCTGGGTGCGCAGCGAGCCGATCATCTCGGCGGCGTCCGCCGCGGTGATCGGCAGGGGGCGGAACACCACGTCGGCGATCGCCTCGGCCAGCACGCCGCCGACGCCGAGCATCACGTTCAGTCCGAACTGGGCATCGTCGACCACGCCGGCGATCAGCTCACGAGTCCCGCGCACCATCGGGGCGACCAGCAGCTGGACGTGGCCGTCGGCCGGAGTCGCCGCGCCGAGCAGTGCCGCGCCGGCCTGGCGGACCTGCTCGGGAGTGGTCAGGTTCAGCCTGACCAGCCCGCGCTCGGTCTTGTGAGCGATGGCATCGCCGCACAGCTTGACCACGACGGTCCCACCGATGGCCGCAGCTGCCTTGACCGCCTCCTCGACGGTGCCCACCAGGCGCTCGGCGGCCAGCGGGACGCCGTACTGGGCGAGCAACGCCTTCGACGCCGCCTCGGACAACGTGGTGCTGTTCATGCCGACACGTGGTAGGTCAGCAGGCTTCTGGCGACGGTCTTGCCGGTCGTGGCGGCCACCACCTCGGACTCGCAGAAGACCAGGGTCCTGCCACGGCGCACGATCCATCCCTCCCCGATGGCGTCGTCGCCGATCAGCGCCGACATGAACTGGATGGACATGTCGACGGTGGAGAACCGGGCGTCGCGCGGGTAGGCCTGGCCGACTGCCGGGACCACCACGGTGTCCAGCAGGGAGGCGATCGCCCCGCCGTGCACCACACCGCCGGGCTGCTCCAGGCTGCGCCGGAAGGGCAGGCGCATCCGGCAGTAGTCAGTCCGGACCTCTTCGACCTCCACCCCCAGGAACTCCTGGAAGAACGGGTCGTCGCGCCGGCCGAACGTCGACCAGCGGCGGGCGGTCTCGGCATCCAGTTCGGGGAACGACGACGCGCGACTCATCGGTTGTCGACCGTAGTGGGCGGCGCTGCTACGGGCGCAGTGCGGTGAGGAAGAACGAGATGATGTGCTCCCGCCTTCGGGTCGTCGCCTCGGGTTGCAGTGGGTCGGCGTCCAGCAGCCCGCCCAGGAACGGGGCGTCGGAGAAGTAGCTGAGCAGCGCCCCGTACCCGGTGACCAGCAGCTGCTCGGCGTCGTGGCGGCGGAAGGTGCCGGTGTCCATCTCCCGCTCCATGAACGCCACCGCCCGGTCCCACATCGGGCGCAGCGCGGCCGCCAGGTCGATGCCCAGGTGCTGGCCGCCGTCGATGGCCTCGCGGCGCATCAGGCGGACGAACTGTGGGTTGGCGATGAAGAAGTCGAAGCTGGCCCCGACCACCTGCTCGACCATGGCGAAGCCCTGCTGACGGGTTCCCACCGCGGCGTTGACCCGCCGGATCCAGTCGCTGAGCAGGCCCTCGAAGACCTCGCCGTAGAGCGCCTCCTTCGAGCCGAAGTGATGCAGGAGGCTCGGCCGGCGGATGCCGACCCCGGCGGCGATGTCGTTCAGCGAGGTGCCGTCGTAGCCGGCGTCGGCGAAGCAGTGCAACGCCTCGGCGAGGATCAGGTCCCTGGTCCCCCTCGGCTCCATCGCTCCCTCGGTCATCGCGGTGGATGCTACTGATCGGCCCGTCGATGCGCCTCGGCGCCGATCGGCCGACGCGAACCGGCCCGATACAGTCGAGGTGTGGCTACCTCGCTTCCTGACGACTTCGATCACCAGGCCATCGGCCTCATCCGCGGCCTGGCGATGGACGCCCCGCTGTACGCCAGGAGCGGCCACCAGGGAACGGCGATGGCCCTCGCTCCCCTTGCCCATGTGCTCTACAGCCGGGTGATGAAGCATGATCCGGCTAACCCCCTGTGGCCCGATCGTGACCGCTTCGTGCTCTCCAACGGCCACGCCTCGATCCTGCAGTACGCCCTGCTGTACCTCAACGGCTACGGGCTGGAGCTGGACGACATCAAGGCGTTCCGCAGCTGGGAGTCGGCCACGCCGGGGCACCCCGAGGCCGGCCACACCGCCGGCGTCGAGGTGACCACCGGCCCACTCGGCCAAGGCTTCGCCAACGCCGTGGGCATGGCCATCGCCGCTCGCAGGTTGCAGGCCCAGTTCGGCGCCACCGTCCAGGACCACCACATCTTCGTGCTGGCCGGGGACGGCTGCTTCATGGAAGGCGTCAGCCACGAGGCCGCCTCGCTGGCCGGACACCTCGGTCTGGGCAACCTGATCGGTGTCTACGACGACAACCACATCACCATCGACGGCGACACCGCGCTCGTCGTACAGCGACAACGTGCCGGCTCGCTTCAAGGCCTACGGCTGGAACGTGGTCAAGCTCGGGCGGATCGCCGAGGACTGCGACGCCCTGGAGGCGGCGCTGAACGCCGCCAAGCAGACCACGGACCGCCCGACGTTGCTGGTGTTGCGCAGCCACATCGGTTTCCCCAGCCCGGACCTCACCGACCGCCACGAGGCACATGGCAACCCGTTCACCGTGGAGCAGGTGGCCCGAACCAAGGCGGTCATGGGGATTCCCGACGAACCGTTCTGGGCGCCGCGCCCGCTGGTGACGGCGTACCGCAAGCGGGCGATGGCTCGCGGCGCCGTGTGGCGCAAGGCATGGGCCGCACGGCTGAAGTCGGCGGCCATCGACCGCGCCGCATGGGACGCCTGCTGGGCCGGGACCGGCACACCCGGATGGGCCGAGGCCCTGCCCCGCTTCGCCGCCGGTGAGAAGGTGGCCACCCGCGTCGCCGTGGAGAAGGCGTTCAACGCAGTCGCCCCGGACCTTCCCGGATTGATGATCGGCGCCGCCGATCTCACCGGCAACACCGGCACGAGGCTGTCCGGGGCCACGGCCCAGTCACGGGCCAACCCGGGGGGCCAGCAGGTCTACTACGGCATCCGCGAGCATGGGATGGGGTCGGCCATGGTGGGCATGGCCCGCCACGGCGGCGTCATCCCGGTGGGAGGCACGTTCTTCGTGTTCCTCGACTACATGCGCCCGCCGGTGCGCCTCGCCGCGCTGAGCCACGCCAAGGTGATCTTCGTCTGGACCCACGACTCGGTGGGCGTCGGCGAGGACGGCCCCACGCACCAGCCCGTCGAGCACCTGGCGACACTGCGCTGCATCCCCGGCCTGCAGGTCATCCGCCCGGCGGACGCCAACGAGACCAGCGCGGCGGTGCGCGCCGCGGTCGACCACGCCGGGCCCACGGCGCTGGTGCTGTCCCGCCAGGCCATCGAGGTCACCACGGACGGTTCGGCGGTGGAGCGCGGCGCCGGCGTGGTGGTGACGGCCAAGAACCCCGACCTCGTGTTGATCGGCACCGGCAGCGAGGTCGCCCTGTGCGTGGCCGCCGCCGATCGCCTGCGGCGCGCCGGCATCGCCACCCGGGTCGTCAGCATGCCGTCGTGGGATCGCTTCGCTGCCCAGGGCGCGGCCTTCCGCAACCGGATCCTGCCCGCCGGAGTGCCCTCGCTCAGCGTCGAGGCTGCCAGCACCTTCGGTTGGGAGCGGTATGCGACGGCCAGCGTCGGCATCGACCGCTTCGGTGCCAGCGCTCCCGGTGGCGAGGTGCTGGAACGACTCGGCATCAACGTCGACCACGTCGTCGCCCGGGCCAGCACGCGCTGGTCACGGCCAAGCAGTAGGAGCACGCCATGAACCGTCTCATCCGCCTGCGCGAGGACTTCGGCCAGAGCCCGTGGCTCGACAACCTGAAGCGCAGCTACCTCACCGAGGGCACCATCGCCTCGTTGATCCACCGCGGCATCCGCGGCCTGACCAGCAACCCGACGATCTTCCAGAAGGCCATCCAGGGCTCACCCGACTACGACGACCAGTTCCGTGAGCTGGCCACCGATCACCATCCGCTGATCGACGACTACTGGGCGATGGTCCTGACGGACATCAACGGCGCGCTCGATGCCTTCGCCGAGCTCTACGAGGACTCCAATGGCGCCGACGGCTACGTCAGTGTCGAGGTCGACCCGAGCCTGGCCAACGACGGCCCCGGGACGGAGTCCGCGGCCCGCGATCTGCACCAGCGCATCGCCAGGCCCAACCTGATGGTGAAGATTCCGGCCACACCCGAGGGCCTCCCGGCGATCCGCCAGATGATCGCCGAGGGCCGCAGCATCAACGTGACCCTGATCTTCAGCCTGGACCGCTACCAGCAGGTGATGGACGCCTACCTCGACGGCCTCGAGCAGTACATCCACGCCCATGGCGCCGAGCCGTCCAAGGTGGCCAGCGTGGCCAGCTTCTTCATCAGCCGGGTCGACACCGAGATCGACAAGCGTCTCGACGCCATCGGTTCACCGGAGGCCCTGGCACTGCGCGGCAAGGGCGCCGTTGCCCAGGCCAAGTTGGCCTACCGCCAGTTCCAGCAGACCTTCAGCGGGACCCGTTGGGAGCACCTCCAGCAGCAGGGCGCGGTGGCGCAACGGCCCCTGTGGGCCAGCACCTCGACGAAGAACCCGGCGTACCCGGACACGCTGTACGTCGACGCGCTGCATCGGACCGCACACGGTGAACACCCTGCCCGACGCCACCATCGAGGCCTTCGCCGACCACGGCACCCTGGGGCGAACCATCGACGCCGGCGTGGACGAGGCCGAGCAGGTGTGGACCGACCTGCAGGCGGTGGGTGTCGATCTCGACGACGTCGCCGCCACGCTCGAAGCCGATGGCGTTGCCAGCTTCCAGAAGAGCTTCACCGAGCTCCTCGGCGCGCTGGGCGACAAGGCGTCGCGAGTTCCGGCGCTGACGTGGGCCAACCCTCGACGCGCCAGCAGCGTCTCGCCGAGCAGTTGCTCGCCGCGGCCAACGAGCTGATCGGCGACCAGCCACTCGCTCTCGACATGAAGATCGCCAGCGCGGCGCTGACCGAGATGCGCGAGGCGTTCGCCATGTTCGCCCCGTACCGGGCGCGCTCCAAGGTGGCGATCTTCGGCTCGGCGCGCACCGAAGCCGGACGATCCGCTGTACCGCCAGGCTCGCCTGGTGGCCGCCGAGCTCGCCGCCGCCGGCTGGATGGTCATCACCGGCGCCGGCCCGGGGATCATGCAGGCGGCGATGGAGGGCGCCGGACGGGAGCAGTCCATCGGGGTGTCCATCCGCCTGCCCTTCGAGCAGGGCGCCAACCCGGTGATCGCCGGCGACTCCAAGTACGTCAGCATGAAGTACTTCTTCACCCGCAAGCTGATGCTCATCAAGGAGAGCAAGGGGTTCGTCTGCCTGCCCGGCGGCTTCGGAACCCTGGACGAGACCTTCGAGCTGCTCACCTTGACGCAGACCGGCAAGGGCGTACCGGTGCCGATCGTGTTCCTCGACACTCCCGGCGATCCCTACTGGGAGCGGGTCCACGAGTTCGTCGACGAGCAACTCGTTGCCCGTGGTCTGGTGGCCGCGGCCGACACCGGCTTGTACCTGGTCACCGACTCGGCCGCCGACGCCGCAGCCGAGGTGCTGCGGTTCTACCGCAACTACCAGTCGATGCGCTACGTCGGCGACCTGCTGGTCATCCGCATGCTTCAGGCGCCGTCCCCCGAGCAGTTGGACGCGCTGAACACCCGGTTCGGCCACCTGTGCAAGTCAGGGGTGATCCGCATCGTCGAACCGTTCGACGTGGAGCGGCGCGAGCACGACGCCGTGGACACAGCGCGTATCGCCTTCCACTTCGCCAAGCACGGCTATGGCGACCTGCGCGAGCTGATCGACACCCTCAACGGGTTCGCAGCAGCGTGATCGCCTTGTCGATCGCCCGGCGGGCGGCGAGCAATCGCTTGTCGTCGTCTGGCCGGCGCTGCCCGTCGGCGGCGGCCTGACGGAGCCGGTCGAACATCATCTCGTCGAGATCGGCGGAGATGGCCTCCAGCCGGTCGGCCAGTTCGTCGGCCCCGGTCATCGCAGCGCCTCGGCGAGCAGGTCGATCGGGTGGCGCACGGTGAGCCCGGCGGCGCCGAGGTGCATCGCGCAGCCGGGGTTGGCGCTGGCGATGACGGTGGCGCCGCTGGCCGCTTGGGCGCGCTGGATCGACGCCAACTTGCGGTCACGGATCGCGCCGGCCAGCTCCGGCTGCAGCGCGGAGTAGGCGCCGCCCGCGCCGCAGCACAGGCCCTCGTCGTCGAGCTCCACGGGGCGGGCGACCGCGCCGATCACCTGGCGGACTGCGGCATGGGCCTTCTGCACGTGACGCAGGTGGCACGGGTCCTGGACGATCACCGCCTGCGAACCGGGCGGCACGCCGAGCCGCCCCAACTGCGGGGCGATGAACTCGTGAACGTCGAAGACGCGCCGTGAGAACGCCGCCGCCTCGGACGTACCGACGAGCGCGCCGTACTCCTTCATCGACGCCCCGCAGCCGGCCGAGTTGACCACGATCGGGGCATCGCCCGGCATCGACGCCATGGTCCGGCGGGCGAGCCGCGCGGCGTCGGCGTGCAGCCCGGCGTGGGCGTGCAGGGCCCCACAGCATCCTCCTGCGGTGGGATAGCGGTAGGTGATGCCGAGGGCGCTGAGCACCTCGGCGGTCGAGCGGTGGGTTTCCCGTTGCCAGGCGTCCATCACGCAGCCGGTGTACAGCCAGGCGCCCTCGCCCGTCGCCGGGTGGAGCGGGCGGCGGCGGATGGGCAGCCTGCCGAGTCCCAGCCGGAGGGGCACGAGCCGGGCGCGCTGGGCGATGGCAAGCAGCGACGAGCCGGCGAGCAGCAGGCGGTGTCGGGCCAGCCCGGCGAACGCGGCGCGCTGCCAGCGCGGCGTGATCCGCCGCCCGTCGGCCAGGGTATGGCGGGTACCCTCCATCAGCGCCCCGAACTGCACCCCGCTCGGGCAGGCCGGCTCGCAGCCGCGGCACTGCACGCAGGTCTCCACGAAACGCAGCGTGTCGGCGTCGACGTCGCGCCCCTCCTGCTGGACGGCGCGCATCGCCGCGATCCGCCCACGCGGTGACAGCCCTTCCTCACCCGTGACGCGATAGGTGGGGCAGTGCGGCAGGCACAGGCCGCAACTGACGCACGCGGCCAGTTGGTCGTCGTCGATCTGCAGCTTCACGCGCACCGAACCGTAGCGTGACCCGGTGCCCGAGGGTCATACCATCCACCGCCTGGCGCGGGACCTCACTCCCCTGCTCGTCGACCGATCGATCGAGGTCAGCTCACCACAGGGCCGCTTCGCCGCCGATGCCTCGCTGGTGGACGGATGTGTGCTGGAGCGAATCGAGGCCTACGGCAAGCACCTGTGGTTCTGGTGGGCCAACGGCCTGGTCGGTCACGTCCACCTCGGGCTGTTCGGCAAGTTCCGCATCTCCGACGACGGGCCCTCCACCCTGGGCGAGGTGCGCATGCGCCTGCGCAGTGGCGCCACCACGGTGGACCTGTCCGGACCGACGGCCTGCTCGATCGGCCCGCCCGAGGAGCGTGACGCCATCGTCGCCCGCCTCGGCCCGGACCCGCTGCGCCGTGATGGGCGTGGCGACGACGCGGTGGCCAGGCTGGCCCGTCGGGCGACGCCCATCGGTGCGCTGCTGATGGACCAGTCGGTGATCGCCGGGATCGGCAACGTGTACCGCGCCGAGGTGCTCTTCGTCCACGCCATCCATCCGGCGCGCCCGGCCAAGGCGTGCACCACAGACGAGCTGCACGGCGTGTGGACGACGATCCGCGGGATGCTGCGCAAGGGTGTCAGGGACAACCGCATCGTGACGATCGACCGGCGGTTGCTCCCCCGTGACCGCCGCCTGCGCCGCGGCGACGCCACGTTCGTCTACCACCGCGACCGGTGCCTGCGCTGCGCAACACCCATCCAGACGGTGCGGCTCGCCGGCAGGCCGTGCTACTTCTGCCCCAGCTGCCAGCCCGGCTGAGCAGCATCCCAGGCCTGGCGGTAGGCCGCGGCCAACGACTCGACGGTCTCGTGGGCATTCAGCCCGCTCGGGTTGGGCAGCACCCAGGTGGGCACGCCGCCGAGGCGGTCGGGCTGCTCCCCCGCTCTCGCCGACGGTCTGGCGAAGCCCCGGCGGTAGGTGGTCAGCCCGAGGACCGCCACCACGCACGGGGCGAACTCCACGACACGCCGGGCCAACGTGGCGGCGCCGGCGCGTACCTCCGAGGCGGTGAGCTGATCGGCCCGGGCGCTGGCCGTGGCGACCAGGTTGGTGATGCTGACGCCGATGTCGGCCAGCATCGCCAGGTCGTCGGCGCGCATCCCCTGGCTCGGGTCCACCAGCCACGGCGTGACCCCGGCCCGGTGCAGGGCCGGCCAGAAGCGGTTCCCCGGCCGGGCGAAGTGGGCGTTGACCTTGGCGGTCCACAACCCCGGGTTGATGCCGACGAACAGCACTCGCGTCCGCGGCGCGACCAGGTCGTCGACCGTCGCCCCCTCGAAGGTCGGTCAGCTCACGAGCGTCGCTCACCCCTCCATCCTGGCGTCTGTCATCTCTGAAGGAGCGCTCGTTGTCAAGAGGGGTCTTGCCGGAGGCAAGTCCGATTTTGGAGCGCGATGGGTCGGGCCGGCTGACCGTGGGTGGTCGGCGGTCTGGTTGGTGGGTGTGGGTTGGGGGTGTCGCCTCACCAGGTGGGGACTGTGGTCGACCTCGCCAGGCGGCCTGGGGTGTCGGCCATCTCTGCGCCGGGGTCCCTTGCCGGGGTGGGCATGGTGTGTTTCGGCGACTGGTCAGGCGGACGCAATCAGTCGAACGATCTCGCCACGGGGTGGCGATCATGACAGACGTCGGGTTCGCGCCTGGCCCGTGAACCGTGAGGGTTCATGCCGGTGGCTGGATGCAGCCGATGTTGCCGTCGCGTAGCCCGTAGTAGACGACCGTCACGATCTCGCCACCGGCCTGCTCGCCGACGCTGGCCTCGACGCGTCCCAGACTGCAGTGGTCCTGCTACGCGCCTGCGCCGAATCCAGCGCGCTGTACGAATCGATGAGCCGGCGAGTCGTCGACGCCCAAGGAGCCCCGCTCTACGAACGACCTGGCACAGCCATCGCCGACACACTCGCCAGCGAGTTCAACGCTGCGCCATCGGCATCGCCAACGGCATCGCCAACGGGCGGCGTCGAAGCGACCTCGTCGCTCAGCCCCGCTGAAGCCGGCCTGCAGCAATGGGCCTCGCCGCGCCACCCCTCTGCCGGTGCCATCCGTCACGAGCGCTGCCCGCCGAATGATTCCGTTTCCGAGAGTTGACTCCCAGGACGTGGTGTACGACGGGTAGGTAGGTCGGGGGTTCCCCGGTCGTGACGGTCACCGCGTCAACCTCAAGAAGAAGTACCACCAACTACCTGAGGAGATCACGGTGACTGTCCCTTCCATCATCGACGCGGCCGCAGGGTAGACAAGCGAGCGGAAATCCGTACACTTGGAGGTGCCTCGCGGTGCTGTTCCGCGGGGAAGCGAGTCCCGGAGGGCCAGACCGAGGATCGCCGCAAGGCGGTCGGCTAGGTCGGGAACCGGGGCTCACGTAGTTTTCGGGTCCGGCTTGCGGTCAACATCTCCGTCAGCACGCTCGCAGCCTGAAGCTGACCAAACGCTGAGGCGTCCTCTCCAAGGAGGTACTGCTTGACGACGCCGCAGACCGCGTCCGCGACCCAGAGCAGCGGTTCGGTCTTTCGGTCCCAGCGGTAGCTGATGGTGGACTCGACCCCACGCAGCGCCTCGATGACCGATTGGCGGTCGCGCTGGTCTTCGCGGGCGGATCGGGACTCGATGATCAGTTCCTCGGCACCGTCGGCGACGATCATTGGTAGGAGTTCGCCGATGGCCGAGCGGCGAGCTTCCTCTTGCCTACGTTCAGTGGCTGTCAGTCGCCGGGCTTGAGCTCGGCGGTGACGGCGGGGTCAGTATCGCGCGTCGTGTAGAGCTTGCCCATGGAGGCTTCGGAGAAGTATCGGCGGGCGACGGCCCATTCGTCGTGTTGGTCGGCGAGCACTGCACCGACGAGTCGGATCACGGCGAGGTCGTTTGGGAAGATCCCGACCACCGCGGTGCGGCGGCGGATCTCCTTGTTCAAGCGTTCGAGCTGGTTGTTCGACCAGATCTCAGCTTCTATGTGTCAAGTCCGGCGGCGTCTTCGAGCATGGTTCGGTAGATGACGTCGGAGAGGCGGCGCTTGAGGCAGCGTAGGGCTCCTCGACGGGTGTGGCCGGAAGAGCGTTTGCGGGCGAGGTAGTCGGCGGCTCGAGGTTCGTGGCGTGTCTGGGTGATAGCGATCGTGTAGAGCGCCCGATTGATCCGCCGGTTGCCGCCGCGGTTGAGGCGGTGGTGTTCGTTGCGGCCCGACGACACGTCGAGCGGTGCGGTGCCGTTGCCGGCGGCAAACGCCGAAGAAGTCGGGAACCGCCGAGTGTCGCCGACCTCGCCGAGCAGACGCGCAGCGACCACGGTACTGATGCCGACGATGTCGACGAGTGTTGACCCGCTCGCTTCGATGAGCACTTCGAGCTGGATGACGACCTGCTTGAGCTCAGCGTCGATCTCTCGCAGCCGAGCCAGTCGTTGGCGGTCCAAGTCCGCCCGAACGCTGTGATCGGCGGCCAAGAGTTCGTCGACTTTGTTGAGCGATCGGCGGATGGTCAGCGCCTTGCCGATCCCGCGTTGGTAGCCGGGATAGGCGATTGCGAGATCGGCGTGGAGTCGGTTACAGACACGGGTCCGCTCGTGATGTAGCTGGTCACGGTAGTCAACGAGGAGCTTGAGGTCTTCGTGCTGGTCGCCGTGATGTCTCGCACGTTCTCGATGAGCGGCGGTCAATACCACGAGCGCGTGCAGCCCTAGCACATCGCCGGGGGTCGGTCGGTTCCCCCAGCGTTCCGCGAGGTGAGCGACCCACGCCTCCTGGCTGACGATGGCCGTGTAGGCGAGATGGTTGGACCGGCGCGCGATCGGCATCTCGGAGTTCCCTCGGTCGGCTGCCGGCCTGCCAAAGGTCGAGTTCGGCGTCGAGGTCGCGGTGGTCGTGTTCGAGTTGTATGAGCTGCTGGCGGAGTCGCTCAATCCAGTCATCAACGAGTTCTCGCCCGTGCATCGGCGCGTCGGCGCGTTCGGCGGTGAGGTCGGCCCTGTCTGTCATCTCTCGCGAGATCGGCGAGCGGCGGGTGATAGACCTGCTTCGGCCGCACCCGCCGACTCGCTCCAAGGAGACCCATGAAGATCGCCCGATTCACCGAAGGCGACCGCACCCGCCTCGGCGTCGTCTTGGCGGACACCGGTGAAGTGGCCGACGTCGGCAGTATGGATGCCTCACTGCCCACCGACCTTGGTGACCTGTTGGCCGCCGGGTCGATCGCCGACGTCGTCCGGCACGCCGCGAACGCTCCACGGCTGGCGCTCGACTCGGTGCGGCTCGAGGCGCCGATCGCTCGACCTCCAACGATCCTGGCAATCGGGCTGAACTACGCCGCACACGTCTCTGAGAGCGGTCTGCCCAAGCCCGACGCGCCAATCGTGTTCAACAAGCAGATCACGTGTGTGATTGGCCCCGACGCGGGCATCGAGGTCCCAACGGTCGCGCCAGACTGGGTGGACTACGAGGGTGAACTCGCGATGGTGATCGGCACGGCCTGCCGAAACGTCGCGGCGCCAGACGCTGCTTCCGTCGTTGCCGGCTACACGATCATCAACGACGTCTCGGTGCGCGACTGGCAGCGAGCCACACCGACGATGACGATGGGCAAGTCGTGGGACAGCCACGGCCCGATGGGTCCATGGCTGGTCACCGCCGACGAGATCGGAGACCCTCACACCCTTCGGCTACGCACCTGGGTCGATGGCGAGTTCCCGACAGGACGCCAACACCTCGATGATGATCACCAACTGCTGGGAACTGATCGCCCACCTCTCGACCGCGTTCACCCTGCTACCAGGGACGGTCATCGCCACGGGAACGCCGGCCGGGGTCGGCTTCGTCATGGATCCGCCGCGCTGCCTGAAACCGGGCTCCATCTGCCGGATCGAGATCGAACGAATCGGGGTCTTGCAGAACCCGGTCGTCGCCCAACCGGCCTAACCGGCGAAACCGGCGAACCGGCCCAACCGACGGTCAGCCGACGATCTCGGAGACCTGCAGCACGGGCGTGAGGTCCGTGTAGTTGGCCACGTCGGCCATCACCTCGCCGGTTGCCGGGCTGGCCATCGCCGCCTGGAAGGCCTCCAGGCTGGGGAAGTAGAAATGCACTGCCGCCTCGGCCGGGCCGTTGAGGCCACGATCGATCTCGGCCCTGTCCGGGCCCCACGCCTTGACGGCCAGCGGCACGTGCGTGGTGGCGTAGTAGTCGTGGTCGAAGCGGCCACCGTCGGCCGAGGGATAGGTCACACTGACGCGGATCATCGGGGCAGGGTAGCCCGCGGGCGTGACTCAGTACGGACTGAGAACCCGGACCGTGTCGGCCAGCGTCGGGTCGTCGAAGTCGGTCGAGACCTGGACGTTGGGGTTGCCGTTGCGGCCGGCGTCGACGCACCTGACGAACGAGTTGTCCTCCTCAGCCCCGGCGGCGCCGCACAGCGCCTTGGCGATGTCCATCGCCTTGGTGCCGGCTGCGGCCTGATAGGTGACGCTCCAGCGCGGCGTCTCCGGGTCTCCGCTGATCAAGAACATCCGGCTACCGAGCCGGTAGTCCCACGCGGTCTGGGTGAGCGCGGCGTTCGATGAGGCGGCGTCCAGCGCCGTGCCGACCGCCGTGAGCAGCGCCTGCGGGAGCGGCACGGCGGGCGCGTCCTTGGCGACATCGGCGTACACGTCGATGGCGATCAGGGTGACCTTGTCGGACGCGGCGACGGCGACCTTGACGGTGTTGTACGGGAACGTCACTCCCTCGTCGACCGCGGTCGGGCTGGACCACTCACCCGTGTACACGGTGACGCCGTCGGAGTCCTGGGTGCCCGTCGAGGTCTTGAACCCCTCGGGAATGGCCAGGCCGGCGACGACGGCGTCGAACACGGCCTTGCCGTCGGCGGGCGCCAGCGCCCAGGTGATCTCGACCGTGTCGTTGTAGTCGTGTCCCGTGGAGATGCTGGCGACGGTGCCGTCGGTGATCACCGGGGTGAACGACGGAGCGCCGACACCGGAGAGGAACGCCGCCATATCGGACTGGTCGAGCTGGAGGTGGTCGACCACCAGCCGGCGCTGATCGGCGGGAAGGGACGCCGCCGGGGTGCTGATAACCGTGGCGAAGCGACCCGCAGCGGGAGGGGCGGGTGCTGCCGCGGTACCGCCCGGCGTGGTGGGAGGCGTGGAAGCGGTCGCCGAGCCGGCGCCGAGCAGGCCGAGCGACAGGGCGACGATCGTGGCGGAAGCGGCCCGGTAGTGCATGAGTGACTCCTGGGTAGAGGGGCGGATTGGATGTCACGCTACCCAGCGACGTGCCGCAGCACCCAGCAACCGTCACTACCGCGACGGGTTCAACCTGCCAGACGGGTCGAAGCGGGCCTTGACCGCGCCGGTCAGGGCGGCCAGGCGATCGGTGGGCGCCGGCGCTGCCACCGGCTCGGAGGTGAACACGACACCGGTGCCCACCAGGGCGACGAACTGTCCGGTGACCCTGCTGCAGCGCGCCCAAGGCAGGACCGTGCGGTGCGCCGGCAACGACGGCGGGCCGTCCACGGGCCGTAGGGCGCAGGCCCTCGCCTGGGCGGCGACGTCGTCGGGATGGCCCTCCAGCAGCACCCACGCCGTCGTGCCGTTCCACAGCAGGCTGACCGGCCTGAACAGGCGAGCTTGGAGGTCGGTGGGATCGTCGAGGTCCACGCTGAACCAGGCCGCGTGCCGGGCCAGCGGTCGGGTACGCAGGATCACCGAACCGATGAACCCCAGCGTGCCTCGCGATCCGACGAACAGCCGGCACAGGTCGAACCCGCTGACGTTCTTCACCGTAGGACCGCCCGCCTTGACCACCGCACCGGACGCCGAGACGTACTGGATCTGCAGCACCGCGTTGCGAATCGGGCCGTCACCGAGGAGCCGCAGCCCGCTGTGGCCGATGGCCAGGGCGCCGCCCACCGTGCCGCCGCCCGGAAGGCTGACTGTCTGGCGGACCTCGCCAAGGGCCTCGGTCAACTCGTCCACCGGCGTCCCGGCGCCGCAGACCACGGTCATCTCGGCCGGTTCGATCCGCTCGATCCCCGACGGCGCCGAGACCGCCCGCACACCAGGGCACGGGCCGCCGCGGGTGCCCATGCCGGTGATGGTCACCGGCCCGTCGGCGCCGATGTCGGCGGCGAACGGCGTCAGATCCATGCGCCCTCCGGGGCGGCGTGGATGTCACCGCAGGTGGCCGGGGATGGCAGGACCTTGCGCGGGTTGGCGATCTCGGCTGGATCGAAGGCCCGGCGCAGCTCGGCCTGAGCGGCGAGGTCGGCCGGGCCGAACATCAACGGCATGAAGTCCCGCTTCTCCAAGCCGATGCCGTGCTCGCCACTCAGCACGCCGCCAGCGGCCACGGAAATTCGGACGATCTCCTCACCCGCGGCGTGGACCCGCTCCATCACACCCGGCTCGCGCTTGTCGAACACGAGCAGCGGGTGCAGGTTGCCCTCGCCTGCGTGGAACACGTTGAGGACGAGCAACTCGTGACGGTCGACGATCGCGTAGATCTGATCGAGGACCTCGGGCAGCTTGCGGCGCGGCACCACGGTGTCGTGCAGGTAGTAGTTTGGCTTGATCCGGGCAATCGCGCCGAAGGCGGACTTGCGGCCCTTCCACAGCAGGGCCCGCTCGGCGTCGTCGACGGCGACGCGTACGGTTCTGGCCCCGTGCTCCCGCCCGATCCGGGCCACCTCGTCGGCGTCAGCGGCAACCGCGGCCGGGAGCCCGGTGACCTCGACCAGCAGCACCGCTGCGGCATCCGTGGGCAGGCCGGCATGAACGTAGGCCTCCACGGCGACCAGGCACAGGTGGTCCATCATCTCCAGCGCAGCGGGCACCATCCCGGCGGCGATGATCGAACTCACGGTCTCGGCGCCGGCACGCACGCTGGTGAAGTCCATGAGCAACGTACGCACGTCGGGCGGGTTCTGGGTCAGGCGGACGCACACCTTGGTGGCGATGCCCAGCATCCCTTCGCTGCCGACGAACACGCCTCGCAGGTCGTAGCCGTCGCCCTCGGACCACTCACCGCCGAGGGTGACCACCGAGCCGTCGGGCAGGACCACCTCCACGGCCAGGATGTGGGCGTTGGTCACGCCGTCGGCCAGGCAGTGCGGCCCGCCGGCGTTGTTGGCCACGTTCCCGCCGATCGAGCAGCTCTGCTGGCTGCTCGGATCCGGCGCGAAGTGCAGCCCGTACGCAGCAACGGCCCGGCTGAGATCCAGGTTGAGCACCCCAGGCTGGACCCAGGCCGAGCGGTTCATCGGATCCACCGAGAGCACGGCGTTCATCTTGGTGAGGGCGATGACCACCGCGCCGTCGAGCGGGGTGGCGCCGCCGGACAGACCGGTGCCCGACCCGCGGGCGACGAACGGCTGGGCGAACTCGGCGCAAGCCAGCACACACTGGCGGACCTCCTCGGTGGTGGTGGGAAACACCACCACCCCTGCCGACCCGGAGATGTTCGAGGCATCGCGGCGGTACAGATCGAGCTCAGCGGCGCCGGCGCGCACCTGGGCCGGCCCGACGGCTGCCGACAGGCGCTGGACCAGCTCGGGGTTCATGCCCCGCGGCGGCGTTGACCCTTCGGCCGCTCTGCCGGCTGGCGGAGCACGATGACCTTGCCGGGTTCCACTGCCTTGCCGTCCACGATCACGGTATGGACGTCGTCGATCTCGTCGCTCAACGACGTCGCCCGTCCCTGCGCTCTGGCCACGAGCTCACGCTCCTTGGTGCGCAATGCCCGCCCGCCACGGCGCACGGCGTCCTGCACCCGCTCGCCGGTGGAGCGCGCCACCCGTGCGGGCGACAGCTTGGCCGCGGTCTGGCGGACCTTGCGCTTGGCGGCGTTCACGCCCGCTGCGCCGGCCACCGCCCCGCCGAGAAACCAGGTGATGCGTTTCATCGGTTCGAGGGTAGTCGGCCGTGCCGTCTGTAGGGTCGATCCCCATGGCCACCTCCCAGGATGCGGACCACACCTACGGCATCGATCCCGGCGTGTTTCACCGGCGCCGCCAGATCCTCGCCGTGCTGTGCCTCAGCCTGGTGATCATCGTCATGGCCGTGTCCTCGCTGAACGTCGCCATCCCGTCCATCGTCGAGGGCCTGCGCGCCTCGTCCACCGAGACACTGTGGATCATCGAGGCCTACGCCCTGGTGTTCGCCGGGTTGCTGCTACCCGCCGGCGCCCTCGGCGACCGCTTCGGCCGCAAGAAGACGCTGCTGATCGGCCTGACGATCTTCGCCGTGATGACGCTGGTCGCCGGGCTCAGCGTCGACGCCACCCAGCTGATCATCGCCCGGGCGGTCATGGGCGTCGGCGCGGCGCTGATCATGCCGGCGACGCTGTCGATCATCACCCACGTGTTCCCGCCGCACGAGCGCGGCAAGGCCATCGCCACCTGGGCGGGCTTCGCCGGGGCGGGCGGGGCGCTGGGGCCCCTGCTGAGCGGGCTCATCCTGCGGGCCTTCGGCCGTGAGCACTGGGGCGCGGTCTTCTTCATCAACATCCCGCTGACGCTGCTGTTGATGATCCTGGTGTGGAAGCTCGTCCCCGACAGCAAGGACCCCACCGGCCATGCCCTCGACCCGGCCGGAGCGATGATCTCGATCGTCGCCCTCGGCGTGTTGGTGTTCGGCATCATCGAGGCACCGCGCTGGGGATGGACGGCGCCGTCGATCCTTGCCTGCTTCGCCATCTCGCTGGCCGCCGTCGCGCTGTTCATCGTCGTCGAGAACCGCATTGCCCACCCGATGCTCGACCCCAAGCTGTTCCGCCTTCGCGGCTTCTCGATGGGCACGCTCACCATCACCATCGCCTTCTTCTCGATGTTCGGGATGTACCTGCTGCTCGCCCTCTACCTGCAGTTCGTCCAAGGCCACTCACCACTGGACAGCGCCGTGCGCACCCTTCCCGCGGCGGCGACGATGATCATCGTGGCGCCGCGCAGCCCGATCCTGGCCCGACGGTTGGGGATGCGCCGGCTCATCCGCCTCGGCTTCAGCCTGGTGGCCATTGGCATGGCCGGGATGGCCACCCTGCAGGCCGGCTCCAGCTATGCCCACTTCGTCGTATCCCTGATCGTGCTGGCCTCGGGGATGGCGATGTGCATGGCGCCCACCACCGCCAGCATCATCGCCTCGCTGCCCCTGGCCAAGGCCGGCGTGGGTTCGGCGGTCAACGACGTCAGCCGTGAGGTGGGCGGCGCGGTCGGCATTGCTGTTCTGGGCTCGCTGCTGGCAGATCGCTACCACTCACACATGGCCCGGGCCATCGTCCCGTTTCAGGCCGACATCCCCGCGGCGGCGCGCGGTCCGGTCATCGACTCGATCCAGGCCGCGTTCTCCGTGGCCGAGGAGGCACCGGCCAAGAGCGCCGCGCTGTTGCGCGCTGCGGCCCGGGAGTCCTTCGTCAGCGGGCTGCACCTGCCGCTGTGGGTCGCCTGCGGCGCGGCCCTGGTGGCGATGGTGGTGATCTCGTCGAACATCCCCGACACGCCACCGCTGGGCGAAGCCCACACCTGATCAGCTGATCGCCCGGCCTACGCGGGTCGCGGCCGATGCCGGACCACGGTTGCCTCGGCACCGTGCTCGCTCGGCTCGTAGAAGCGCCGGCCCATCAGGTCGTCGGGCAGATACTGCTGATCCACCCACCCGGCTGGATCGTCGTGCGGGTACACGTAGCCGGCGCCGTGGCCCAGCTGGCCGGCGCCCCGGTAGTGGGCATCGCGCAGGTGAGCGGGGACCTCGCCCACGGCACCCTCCTGTACCGCCGATCTGGCGTTCCAGATGGCCAGTGCCGCCCGGTTGCTCTTCGGCGCCGTGGCCAGGTGCACCGCTGCCTGGGCCAGGTTGAGCTGGGCCTCCGGCAACCCGACGTGCTCCACCGCGTGGGCTGCGGCGACGGCGACCAGCAGGGCCTGCGGGTCGGCCATCCCCACGTCCTCGCTGGCGAAGATCACCATCCGCCTGGCGACGAACCTGGCGTCCTCGCCGGCTTCCAGCATGCCGCGCCAGGTAGTAGACCGCGGCGTCGGGGTCGCTGCCGCGCATGGACTTGATGAAGGCGCTGACCACGTCGTAGTGGTCGTCGCGCCCGTAGCGCAGCGCGCTCGTGCCGAGCGCGGCCTCGACGTGATCACGCTCGACGTCACCGGGTCGGGCCAGGGCACAGGCCACCTCCAAGGCGGTGAGCACCTGGCGTCCGTCACCACCCGCCCGGTCGACAAGGTGGGCCACCGCCTCAGGGGTCGCCCGCAGTCCCTCGGCCTGCAACCCGCGGTCCAGCAACTCGGCAATCGCCTCGCGGTGCAGCGGCTCGAGGCGGAACAGCGTGCTGCGGCTGCGCAGCGGCGGGTTGACCTCGAAGAACGGGTTCTCCGTGGTGGCCCCGATCAGCGTCAGCGTGCCGTCCTCCACCGCCGGCAGCAGGGCATCCTGCTGTGATTTGGAGAAGCGGTGGATCTCGTCGAGGAACAAGATGGTGCCGCGTCCGTGCTCGCCGAGTCGTTGGCGGGCCCGCTCGATCACCTCGCGAACGTCTTTGACGCCGGCGTTGACCGCGCTGAGTTGCTCGAAGACCCGGCGGGTGGAACCGGCGACGGCCAGTGCCAGCGTGGTCTTGCCGGTCCCGGGAGGGCCCCAGAAGATTGCTGAGGTCAGCCGGTCCTGCTCCACCAGGCGGCGCAGGGCCTTGCCGGGCCCGACCAGGTGCTCCTGGCCGACGACGTCGTCGATGGTCCGCGGTCGCAGCCGGGCGGCCAGCGGTGCTTGGCCGCGCAGACGGTCCTCGGCCGCGGCACTGAACAGGTCGCTCACCCGAGCGCCGTCTGGTACGAGCTGCGGCGCATCGGCGCGACGTTGTCCACCAGCCAGTCGACCTCGGCCCACTGCCAGTCACGGAACTCGTGGAGGTCGGGGACCGGGACGATGCCCGGCGAGGCGGCCTCGAAGAAGAACCAGCGGTGGACCTGGCCGATGACCCGCCCTCCATTGGCCCGGCCACGTCCGTTCCTGGCCTTCAGCGCCTGGACGTCCTCGGGCCATTCGTAGGCCAGCCACTCGGGGTACTCGCCCACCAGCACCACATCGGCGGCAGCGAGCCCGGTCTCTTCGCCCAGCTCGCGGTACGCGGCGTGGATCGGCGTCTCGTCACCCTCGATCCCACCCTGGGGCAGTTGCCATTGCCCGGGCACGTCGCGACGTTCGAAGGCCAGCAGGCGACCGTCGAGCGGATGACGCACGGCGATGACCACCCCGGCGCGGAACAGCACCTTGCCCATGGGTCGCACGTTACCTGGGCGCAGTGCGCACGGCCGGTGCGTCAGGCCTTCGGCGGCAGGGTGCGGATGCCCAACTCGTCGAGCTGCTTGGGCGCAACCGGTGTCGGGGCGTTGGTCATCGGATCACTGCCCGACTGGGTCTTGGGGAAGGCGATGACCTCGCGGATGTTCTCCTCGCCGGCCAGGATGGCCACCAGGCGGTCCACGCCGAAGGCGAAGCCGCCGTGGGGCGGGGCGCCATAGCGGAACGGGTTGAGGAAGAACCCGAACTTGCGGTTGGCCTCCTCGTCGCTGATGCCGAGCAACCGGAAGATCCGGCCCTGCAGCTCGGGCTGGTGGATCCGGATCGACCCCGAGCCCAGCTCCCACCCGTTCAGCACCAGGTCGTAGGCCTGGCTGCGCACGGCGAGCGGCTCGGTCTCCAGCAGGTGGACGTCGTCGGGGTGCGGCTGGGTGAAGGGGTGATGGCCCGGCTTGGGGCGGCCGGTGGCCTCGTCGACCCCGACGAACAGCGGGAAGTCGACCACCCACAGGTAGCGGTACGGGCCCTCGTGCACCGGGGGTCGGCCGAGGTCGTTGCGCAGCGTGCCGAGCACCTCACAGGTGGTGGACCACTGGTCGGCGACGACCAGCACCAGGTCCCCCGGGACCACGCCGAGGCGGCTGCGGATCTCACCCTGCTCGGACTCGGACAGGAACTTCACCACCGGTGACTCGAACCCGTCGGCGGTGGCCTTTAGCCACACCAGGCCCTTGGCGCCCATCTGCTTGGCCTTGTCGGTCAGCCCGTCGAGCTTGTTGCGCCCGAACTCCTCGGCGCGGCCGGGCACGTTGATGCCCTTGATGCTGGCGGCGCCGGCGAAGGCCTTGAACTCCGTGGCGGCGAAGGCGTCGGTCAGCTCCACCAGCTCCATGCCGAAGCGCAGGTCGGGTTTGTCCACGCCGAAACGGTTCATCGCCTCGTGCCACGTCAGGGTGACGATCTCGCTGGGCTCGTGGCCGGCGGCCCGTGCCGCGGCCATCACCGCGGCGCCGATGGCCTGGTGCACGTCGGTCTGGTTGACGAAGCTCATCTCGGCGTCGAGCTGGATGAACTCGTACTGCCGGTCGGCGCGCAGGTCCTCGTCACGCAGGCAGCGGGCCATCTGGTAGTAGCGGTCGATGCCCGCCACCATCAGCAACTGCTTGAACAGCTGCGGGCTCTGCGGCAAGGCGTAGAAGCTGCCCTGCTGCTGGCGGCTGGGCACGATGAACTCGCGGGCGCCTTCCGGTGTGGACGGCACCAGCATGGGCGTCTCCACCTCGACGAAGCCCTGGGCGTCCATCGCCTGGCGGATCGCCGCGTTGCAAGCGGCGCGGACGCGCAGGTTGCGCTGCATCCGCTCGCGGCGGATGTCGAGGTAGCGGTACTGCAGCCGAGTGGTCTCGGCGACGTGATCGGCCCGCTCGCTGATCGGGAACGGCGGCGGTTCGGCGGTGTTCAGCACCTCGACCCGGCACTGCTGGACCTCCACCGCACCGGTGGGCAGCTTGCCGTTGACGTTCTCGGCCGGGCGTGGTGTGACCACGCCGGTGACGCGCACGACGAACTCCGGGCGGACGTCGACGGAGTTGTCGACGACGCACTGGGTGACCCCGGTGTGGTCGCGGACGTCGATGAAGGCGAGGTGCTCGCCGTGCTCGCGGCGGGTTGCCACCCAGCCGCACAAGGTCACGGTCTGGCCGGCGTGCTCCGGGCGGAGATCGCCGCATTGCTGGGTGCGCATGGAGGTGGCGCTCATGTGTTGGTGTTCCTGAGGTAGGTGAGGAGATCGGATCGGGCGATGGTGGTCTGGCCGGACTGACCCTCCACCACGGCGGCGCGCAGCGGGCGGACCACCACGGTCCCGGCGTCGGCCTCGTTGGCGCCCACGATGACGGCCAGGTCGGCGCCACTGCGGTCGGCGGCCTTCATCTGGCTCTTCATGCTGCGGTTGTCGAAGGCTCGGTCGGCGGTGATCCCCGCGGCACGAAGATCGGCGGTGATCCGCAGCGCCTCGGCCCCGCCCGTGGTGTCCACCACGAACACGGTGACGCTGGGATCGGGCGCTGGGAACACGCCCTCGTCGTCGCAGGCCAGCAGGGTGCGGTCGAGGCCGAGGGCGAACCCCACACCAGGAGTTGGCGGCCCGCCGAGTGCTTCGACCAGCCCGTCGTAGCGACCACCGCCGCCCAGGGCGTTCTGCGCCGAGTCCAGCGTGGCCCCCTGGAACTCGAACGTGGTCCGCCGGTAGTAGTCGAGGCCGCGGACCAGCCCGCTGTCGATCGTGAACGGGATGCCCAGGCTGGCGAGGCCCGCCTGCACGGTGGCGAAGTGCTCGGCCGCGGCGTCGCCGTAGTACTGGGCGATCCGCGGCGCGCCGGCCAGCACCGGGGCATCGGCGGGCCGCTTGCTGTCGAGGACCCGCAGCGGGTTCTTGGCCAGCGTGACCCGGCTCTCCTCGGTGAGCTCACCCAGGTGTGCGGTGAAGTAGGTGCGCAGCGCCTCCACGTAGCGGGCTCGATCGTCGGGCTCGCCGAGCGAGTTCAGCAGCAGGGTTACCCGGGAGAGCCCGAGTGCCCGGTAGAACTCCCAACCCAGGGCGATGACCTCCACGTCCAGGTACGGGTCGTCGGCGCCGAGCACCTCGACGCCCACCTGGTCGAACTGCCGGTAGCGGCCGCGCTGGGGCTTCTCGTAGCGGAAGTTGGATCCGGTGTACCACGTCTTCCACGGGGTGGGCGGACGGTGCTGGACGAAGGCCCGGCAGGTGCTGGCGGTGACCTCCGGGCGCAGGGCGATGTGCCGGCCGCCCTTGTCGACGAAGTCGTACATCTCCTTGGTCACCACGTCCGTGGCCTCGCCGATGCGGGTGAACACGCCCAGATCCTCGAGCAGCGGCGGCATGATCTGGCCGTATCCGGCAGCCTCCACCACGCCGGCGAACACGCCGACGAACCGGCGCCAGCGGGCCGAGTCGGGCGGGAGGATGTCACGCATCCCCGGGCTGGTCTGGAACGCAGGCACGGCTCACCAGGCTACCGCCCGTGCTCGTTGGCCGACCCGAGGCCGGTACAGTCCGCCGAGATGCTCCACCGGCTGATCGACGACGCCGCACCGGACTCGCCGGCGGTGATCTGCGCAACGTCGACGTTCAGTTTCGGCGAGCTTGCCAGGCGCCAGCGGGTGCTGGGCGCTCTCGTCGGCGAGATGGCGCCGCCGGGCGGGGTGGTCGCGGTGGTCGGAGACAACGACGTGGGGTGGATCGACGCCTACTACGGCATTCCCCGCTGGGGCCGGATCGCCCACTTCGTCAACCATCGGTTGACACCGCCGCAGATCGCTCAGGCCGTCGACGAGTCGGGCGCCGGCCTCGTGCTGGCCCACCCGACGGTGGAGCGACGGTGGACGACGGCAACCGTGACGTTCGACGACCTGCCCGGTGCTGGCCCGGACGTTGCCCAACCCGGGGCCGACGATCCCGAGGCGGTCGCCTGGCGGATTCCGACCAGCGGCACCACCGGTCGGGCCAAGGTGGTGCAGCTGACCCACCGATCGTTGCTGGCCGCGGTGGAGAACACCGCGGCCGCCAGGCCGTTCACCGGCGACGAGGTGTACCTGTTCCCCTTCCCGATGTGCCATGTCGCCGGGTACAACGTCGTGCTGTTCCACAGCCGGGGCCGCCCGGTGGTGCTGCTCCCCCGCTTCGGCGCCGCCGCGCTGGTCGAGGCGGTCAACCGCCACCGGGTCACCCACGTCTCGCTGGCCCCGACCATGCTGGGTACCCTGCTCGAACACCTCGACGCCACCGCCGGGGCGCTGGCAACGCTGCGCTGCGTGACCTACGGGTCGGGGCCCATCGCCCCGCCGCTGCTGCGCCGGGCGATGGACCGCCTGGGATGTGACTTCGCCCAGGGCTACGGGATGACCGAGCTGTCGGGCAATGTGGCCTTCCTCAGCCCGCACGACCATCGCCGGGCGTTGACCGGCAACCCGGAACTGCTCGGCGCCGCCGGCCGCCCCGGTCCGCTGGCCGAGGTTCGCCTGGCCGACGATGGTGAGATCCTGGTCAGCGGCGCCCAGGTCACCCCCGGCTACGCCGACCCCGCCGACGACGTCGATGGCTTCGTCACCATCGACAACCGCCGCTGGCTGCGCACCGGAGACGTCGGCGCGCTGGATGCCAACGGCTACCTGTCGATCGTCGACCGGACCAAGGACATCGTGATCACCGGCGGGGAGAACGTATCGTCGCGTGAGGTGGAACACCTCCTGGAGGCCCACCCGGGCATCGCCGAGGTGGCCGTGATCGGTACCCCGGATCCGGTGTGGGGTGAGGCAGTCACCGCCGTCGTCGTCCGCCGCAGCGCCTCGGCCGTCACCGCCGACGAGCTGCTGGCCTGGTCACACGGAGCGCGTCGGCGGGTTCAAGAAGCCACGCCATGTGGTGCTGATGGACCAGCTGGCGCACACGTCCGCCGGCAAGATCGTCAAGCCCGAACTGCGCCGCCGGCTGCGCCCGCCCGGGTTCGCGGTACCGGCCGAGGCGACCACGGTGGTGGAGGTGGCCGACGGGGTGCTGCGCCTGTGGGCCCGCCCCGAGGGCACGTGGCGGCTGCGCCACTGGTGCGCGTGCGCTGTCGGGCGCAACGGTGTCGCCCCGCTCGGTTCACGGGCAGAGGGTGACGGCACGACACCGGCAGGCGTGTTCCCGCTCGGGCGGGGCGTGGATGCCAGCGGCGCCGAGTTCGGCTGCTTCGGTACGGGCGCCGATCCCGGGGTGGCGGTGGGTTGGCATCAGGTCACGACCCGCGACTGGTGGTGCTGCACCCCTGGCAGCGAACACTACGACCGCCTCGTCGAACACCAGACCGGTCCGGGCGACGAGCATCTCGCCAGCATCGGCGAGCGCTACGCCATGGCCGCGCTGATCGATGCCCGGGCGCCGGGGCGGGCCTCGGCGATCTTCCTCCACGCCGCCGAGGACACCGGCGCCGGCCTGGAACCCACCGCCGGGTGTGTGGCGATCCGCCCCACCGATCTGGTCGACGTGCTGCGCGCCCTCACCCCGCAGACCTGGTTCGTCGTGACCGCCGACCAGCCCGTCGCGTGACCGGGCTACTTCTTCAGCAGGCGCTCGACGCGCCACGCCGAGACGGCGATACCGACGACGGCGAGAGCCACGAGCACGGCGCAGTGCACCGGGATGGCCGCAGTCCAGACCCCGGCGTTGGCCGCCCGGATCAGGGCCACACCGTGGTACAGCGGTGACAGCTGCGCCACCCAGGCCCACGACCCGTAGGCGGACGTCGGGAAGAACGTGGCAGAGAACAGGAACATCGGCATGGTGATCAGCGTCACGAAGTCGAGGTCGGCCCAGTGGCGCATGAACGTCGTGCCGGCGAACCCCACCGCGGCAAACGCCAGGCCGATCAGCACGCACGCCGGCAGCGCCAGCAGGACCCACCATGAGCTCGCCAGGCCCAGCGCCACCATCACCACGAGGAAACTGGCGGTGTACAGCTGGCCGCGGATCAGGGCGAAGGTGATCTCCCCGACCGCCACGTCGGCCGAACCGAGCGGGGTGGCCAGGACGGCGTCGTACATCTTGACGTAGCGCAGGCGGTGGAAGACGTTGCCGGTGGTCTCGAAGATCGCCCCGTTCATCGCCGAGGCGGCGAGCAACGCCGGGGCGACGAACTCGACGTACGGCACCTCCCGGCCGCCGAAGCGAACCGTACCCACCAGCCGGCCCACCCCGGTCCGCATCGAGAGCAAGTAGAACAGCGGCTCGAAGAAGCCACTGAGGATGATCAGCCACTGGTGGCGGTAGGCGTACCAGTGGCGCTCGAGGAGCCGGTGAGGCCGCCGAACCGAGATCCCGGGCGGCAGGATCCGCAGCACCATCGTCACGGGTACAACCTCGATCGCAGTCGCCTGGCGGCGATGATCGCGCCGAACACGATCCACAGCCCGATGTAGGCCAGGTGCCCGGCAGCTGCCGGCCAGTCGACCCGGTGGGTCGTGAACCCGCGAGCCACGACGACCCCGTGCCACAGCGGAAACGCCCTGGCGATCCAGCCCACTGCCGGCGGGAGCTGGCTGAGCGGGTAGAACGCCCCGCCGAACAGGAACAGCGGGATCAGCACGAACCGCTGCACACCGGCGAAGACCCCGGTATCCCCCGCCCCCACCCCGACACTGAAGGCCATCGCCGGCATGGCGAATGCCAGCCCGACCAGCACGCCGACGACCGCCGCCAGTGGGAGCCCCGAGGACCGGGTGGCGTCGAACAGCGCGAGCACGGCGGCGATCGAACCTGCGGCGACCACCCCACGGACCGCGCACCAGATGGCATGGCCGCCGACGATGTCGGCAGCATCGAGCGGGGTCCCGGCGAGCGCGTGGTAGGCGCGATCCCAGTGCAATCCACCCACCACGGGCCACAGGCTCTCCATCGCGCAGATGGTCATCACGGTGCTGGCCATCAGCCCCGGGGCGACGTAGGCGACGTAGCTGACCCCCGCCAGTGCCGCGGTGGACGCCGAGTTGCGGTCGACCAACGCCCCGACCCCGACGCCGAGGCCCAGCATGTACAGCAACGGCTCGACCAGCGAGACGGTCAGGTTGGGCAGCCAGAAGCGGCGTGAGCCGTACAGCTTGGGCAGCGAGGCGCGCAACGCACCAGGCGTGGTCATCAGTCGACCAACGTTCTGCCGGTGAGCTGCAAGAAGACGTCTTCCAGGCTGGCCCGGCGCACGAGCGAGCTCTCCGCATGGATCCCGCGCGAGCGCGCAGCCTCCAGCGCTGCCTCGCCGTCGTCGGCGTAGACGAGGACCCGGTCGGCGAGCACCTCGAGGCGCGCCCCGAGCCCCTCCACATCCGCGGCACGCTCCTGGTTGGTCCCTGCGGGAAAGCGCAGCTCGAGCACCTCGCGGCGTCGAGTAGCGCTCGATCAGCTGGCGCGGCGAGCCCTCGGCGGCGATCCGGCCCTGGTCCATCACCACGAGGCGGTCGCACAGCTGCTCGGCCTCGTCCATGTAGTGGGTGGTCAGCACCAGGGTGACACCCTGCTGCTTGAGCCGGTACAGCCGGTCCCACAGGATGTGCCGGGCCTGCGGGTCCAAACCGGTGGTGGGTTCGTCCAGCAGCAGCAGCTCCGGCTGATTGATCAGTGAGCGGGCGATCGACAGCCGCCGCTTCATCCCGCCGCTGAGGTTGTCCACCACCGTCGTGGCCTTCTCGGTGAGCTGGGCGAAGTCCAGCAACTCCTCGGCTCGCCGCCGGCACTCGGCCCGAGGGAGATCGAAGTACCGGCCGTACAGCCACAGGTTCTCACGCACCGTCAAGTCGGTGTCCAGCGTGTCCTGCTGGGGGACCACGCCGATCCGGGCCCGGATCCGCGGCCCGTCGGAGGCCGGGTCGAGCCCGAAGATCCGCAGCGACCCCTCGGTGACCGGCGAGACGGAGGCGATCATCCGCATCGTGGAAGACTTCCCCGCCCCGTTGGGACCGAGGAACCCGAAGGACTCCCCCACCGCCACGTCGACGTCGATCCCGCGCACCGCCTCCACGTCGCCGAAGCGCTTGACCAGCGAGCGGGCGGAGATCACGGGCGGGTGGTGCGAGGTCATGGCACCACGACGATACGTTCATGCCCGCCCACCCGTTGGTGCCGGGCGGGGTCGGGTGTCAGGACGCTTTGCCGGGGACGAGGCGGTAGGCGTCGAACACGCCGTCGATGTTCTTGATAGCCCGCAGGGCGAAGTCGAGGTGTCCGGGATCGGCCAGCTCGAACTCGAAGCGCATCTTGGCGATGCGATCGCCACCGGTGTGCGTACTGCAGGCGACGATGTTGACGTGGTGCTCGCTCAAGGCGTTGGCCACGTCACGCAGCAGCTTGGAGCGGTCCAGGGCGACCACCTCGACGGCGGCGCGGAACACGGTGTCGGCCGGGGCGCCGTCCCACTCGACCTCCACCAACCGGGCCGCCTGGGCGCTCATCAGGCTCTCGGCGTTGGCGCAGTCGGTGCGGTGCACGCTGACGCCGCGGCCACGGGTGACGAACCCGATGACCTCGTCGCCCGGCACCGGCGTGCAGCATCTGGACAGGCGCACGTAGACGTCGTCGAGCCCCTCGACGTGAATCCCCGACGTGCTGCGCTGCCGCTTCGGCGCGTTGGGCCGCACCACACTGGGGGCGATGAGCTCCGGGCTGTCGTGGCGCAGGGCGCGCACGACCTTTTGCACCACCGCCCGCGCCGAGACGTGGCCCTCGCCCACCGCCGCCAGGAACGCATCGAGGTCAGCGTAGGAGGCGGCCTCGACCTCCTCGGCCAGCGACGGGTGGTTCCACATCTTGTGGATCGGCAGGCCCTCGCGGCGCATCTCCTTGGTCAGTTCGTCACGACCGGACTCGATGGCGTCGACGCGGCGCTCTCGGCTGAACCACTGGCGGATCTTGTTGCGTGCCCGCGGGGAGCCCACGAACTCCAGCCAGTCACGCGACGGCGCGGCGGTGTCCACCTTGGAGGTGAAGATCTCGCAGGTGTCGCCGCTACGCATCACCGTGGTGAGCGGGACGAGGCGCCCGTTGACCTTGGCGCCGATGCAGCGGTGGCCCACCTCGGTGTGCACCGCGTAGGCGAAGTCCACCGTGGTGGACCCCACCGGCAGGGTGATCACCCGGCCCTTCGGGGTGAACACGAAGACCTCGTCCTGCTCCAGATCGGTCTTCAGGTTCTCCATGAACGCCGCCGGATCGTTGACGTCGGCCTGCCAATCGATGATCCGGTTCAGCCAGTCGATGTCGGCGCCCTCGGTGTCCTTGTACGCCCAGTGCGCGGCGACGCCCCACTCGGCGCGGTGGTGCATCTCCAGCGTTCGGATCTGGATCTCCACCGCCTTGCCACCCGGGCCGATGACCGTCGTGTGCAAGCTCTGGTAGAGGTTGAACTTCGGCATGGCGATGTAGTCCTTGAACCGCCCGACCACGTGCTTGTGGTGGCCGTGCACGCACCCCAGCGCGGCGTAGCAGTCCTTGATCGACCCGCAGATGATCCGCACGGCGATCAGGTCGAAGATCTCGTCGAACTCCCGGCCCTTCTGGACCATCTTTTCGTACAGGCTCCACAGGTGCTTGCCGCGCCCGGTGATCTCGGCTTCGATTCCCAGCTCGCGAAGCTGGCTGCGCAGCTCGGCGATCACCTTGGCCAGATAGACGTCCCGTTCCGGCGAGCGCGTCGCCACCAGGTGGTCCAATTCGGCGAACCGCTTCGGGTACAGGGCGGCGAACGACAGGTCCTCGAGCTGCTGCTTGATCTCCTGCATGCCGAGGCGATGAGCCAGCGGGGCGTAGATGTCCAGCGTCTCGTGGGCGATGCGCTCCTGCTTGTCGTGGGCCATCGCCCCGATCGTGCGCATGTTGTGCAGCCGGTCGGCCAGCTTGATGACCAGGACGCGGAGGTCCCTGGCCATCGCCACCAGCATCTTGCGCATCGTCGCGGCTTGCTGGGCTTCTTTGCTGTCGAACTGCAGGCGCTCCAACTTGGTGACGCCGTCGACGATCAGGGCGACCTCGTCGCCGAAGCTCGTCGCGCACGTCGGCGACGGTGATCTCGGTGTCCTCGACGGCGTCGTGCAGCAGCGCTGCGGCCAGCGATGTCTCATCGAGCCCGATGTCGGCAACGATCCTGGCCACCGCCAGTGGATGGTTGATGTAGCTCTCACCGCTGCCCCGGGACTGGTGGCGGTGGGCCTCCCGGGCCGTCTCGTACGCCTTGTTGATCAGCGCCACCGACGCCTTCGGGTGCCGCCGGCGGTAGGCGGTGAGCAGTGGGGTGAGCTCTCGTGCCGTGGCGTGCTGCTGCCGTCGCCAGGGAAGGACCCGGTCGACGGCGGGCATCAGTAGGTCGCCAGGGATTCGACGCGCCGGTCGCCCAACCTGACCCGCCCGCCGAGTTGGGGAAGCTCGATCAGGAAGCCGAGGCCGACGACGATGCCGCCCAGCTCCTCGACCAGCCGGCAGGTGGCCTCCGCCGTGCCGCCCGTCGCCAGCACGTCGTCGATGATCAGGATCCGCTCGTTGGGGTGGATCGCGTCCCGGTGCAGTTCCAGCTTGTCGGTGCCGTACTCGGTGGCGTACTCCTCACGGACTACCGCCCAGGGCAGCTTGCCGGCCTTGCGCACGGGAGCGAACGCCGAGTTCAGGCAGTACGCCACCGGAGCGGCGAGGATGAACCCTCGAGCCTCCATGCCCAACACCCGGTGCGGATGGGTGTCGGCGAACCGGGCGCTGATCTCGTCGATCGCGCTGCGGAAGGCGCCGGCATTGCCGAGCAGCGGCGTGATGTCGCGAAACGTCACCCCATGGATCGGGTAGTGGACGATGTCACGGACGTGCTCGGTCAACCAGTGCGGAGCGTCGGCCACGGTACTCATGGTGTAGCCAGACTAACGGCGCTTCTTCTTGCGCGGCCGGGGCGGATGGGTGAGCAACGCCTCGGGAGTCTCGAGCGCGGCCGGCTGGTCGGCCACCAGCGCCCGCCCGGCCGGCGCCGCAACGACCGCGCTGCCGCGACGATGCTCCCGGCGACCGGCGGGAGAGCCGCCCAGCACCAGGCGCTCCAGCTCGCTGCCGGTGGCATGATGATCGGTGTACGGCGCATATCGCGATTCGCGCTCCTTGAACACCGTCAGCAACGGGGTGGCGATGAAGATCGACGAGTACGAGCCGGTGATCAGCCCGACGAGCAGGGCCAGGGCGAACTCACGGAGGGTGACGGCACCCATGATCTCCGAGCCGAGGATGAGCAGCGACAGCACCGGCAGCACCGCCGAGATCGACGTGTTCAGCGAGCGCATGAGCACCTGGTTCATCGACACGTTGCTGACATCGGCGAACGGCATTCGCGTCCCGCCGTAGCGTTCCGCGTTCTCCTTCACCTTGTCGAACACCACGATGGTGTCGTACAGCGAGAAGCCGAGGATCGTCAGGAACGCCACCACGGTGGCGGGTGTGACTTCGAACTGGAAGAGCGAGTAGACACCGACGCTGATGAGCACGTCGTGGAGCATCGCCACGATGGCGCTGAGGGCCATCTTCCACTCCAGCCGCCAGGCGATGAACAGCGCGACCAGCACCAGGAACACGATCAGGGCGCGCACCGCCTTCTTCGTGATGGTGTCCCCCCAGGTGGCGCTGACGGCGGTGCTGGACACCTTGTCGGTGTCGACTCCCGCTGCCGTGGCCAGATCCGCTTGCACGGACTGGCGGGTGGCATCGGGCTGATCGTCCACCTGGATGAACAGCACCGACCCGCTGGCGTTCGAGCGAGTCTGGATCTTGGCGTCGCTGCCCTTGATGCCGTTCTGATCGAGGATCGACCGGGCCTGATCCTCGGTGACGCGCGTGGCGTCGACCTCCCAGGCCACGCCGCCTTCGAAGTCCAACCCAAGGTTGAGCCCGCGGGTCAGCAGCGAACCGACCGAGATCAGCAGCAGGATCATCGACAGGCCGAGTCCCCACCACCGCCGGCCGTGGAAGTCGATCGAGGTCTCGCCGTGATACAGGCGCCCCCAGGCCGAGCGGCGGTCGTGGACGAGCGCTGTCGTCGGGCGCTGCGTCCGTCGTGATTGCGTCGATGTCCGACATCACTTCACCCCCGCCTTGGCGACCTCGATACCCATGACCTTGCGGTTGGCCATCCACGCCGTGCGGGCCAGCAACAGCACCGCCGGGCGGGTGAAGAACCAGGCCACCGCCAAGTCCACCAGGGTGGACAAGCCCAAGAAGAAGGCGAAGTTGCGCACCGAGCCCACGGTGAGGTACCACAGCACCAGGGCGCCGATCAGCGAGACCAGGTCGGCGACGACGATGGTGTGCCAGGCCCCGGCGAAGCCGCGCTGGGCGCTGTTGCGCATCGTCCGGCCAGCCCGGACCTCGTCCTTCAATCGCTCGAAGAAGACCACGTAGGAGTCCACGGTGACTCCGACCGACACGATGATCCCGGCGACGCCGGCCAGTGACAGGGCAAGGCCCTGGGTCTTGCTGAGGAACGAGATAATCGTCCAGATGATGGAGCCGGACACCGTCAACCCGGCGATCGCCACCAGGCCGAGGTGCCGGTAGTACAGGACCATCAGCGCCAGCACCAGGCCGACGCCGACGATGCCGGCGACGATCGCGGCGTGCAGCGAGTCCTTGCCGAGGGTGGGCGACACGTTCTGCACGGCCACCGTCTCCAGTTCGACCGGGAGCGCGCCGCTCTGCAGCACCCTGGCCAGGTTCTTGGCGTCGCCCTCGGTGAAACTGCCGCTGATCTGCACGTTGCCGTTGAACCGCGGTTCGTTGACCACCGGGTGGGAGACGACCTCGCCGTCGAGTTCGATGGCCAACTGACGGGACGGGCAGACCTGGGTCCCGCTGTAGCACTGGGCGGCCAGCGCATTCCACAGGTCCTCGCCGGCCGAGCCGCCTTTGAGGCTGACGTCAACCGTCCACCCCTGCCCGGCGGCGACACGCGCGGTGGCGTCCTCGTTGAACACCTCACCCGTGCCGCCGGCCGGACCGACCTGGCAGTAGCCGCCGGCGACGTCCTGGTTCGGGCGGATCGGGCGAATCTCGGTCTTGGTGGGATCAGACGCCGGGAACTGGTTGTCCACCGCCGTGCCCGCGGTGGTGCCGGCGGTCGTTCCGGCCGTCGTGCCCTGCGGCGCCGTCCCGGCTGGGGCACTGCCCGGCGTTGCCGTTCCCGGTGGCACGCTGCGCCGGCGGGCCCACCCAGACGGTGTGGCCGACGCGGGAGTGGACGCACTGGGGGCTGGGCCGGACACGGCGGTTCCTCCGGGCGCCGAGCCCACGGTCGAGCCGAGCGTGGAACCGGGCACGGAATCGGTGGGCGTGGTCGTCGATGTCGTCTCCGAGCCGAGGGATCTCCTGGCACCCGATCACCGGGCGGAGGTACACCTTGCCGCTCGATGTTGGTCAGCGTCCGATCGCCTTCTGCTGGTCCTTGACCCCAGGCAGGTTCACGACGATGGCGTCACCCTGGCGGAGGATCTCCGGCTCGGCGACACCCAGGCTGTCGACCCGCTCGCGCAGGCGCTCCACGGTGAGGTCGAGCGCGGCACTGCTGAAGTTCGACGACTTCGGCTGCTTGGTCACCGAGATACCACCCTGCAGGTCGAGTCCCAGCGCTGGATAGGAGCCGGTGGCCAGGACCAGGATCAGCCCGCCGTAGGCGACGAAGAGGGTCGCCAGCAGCGTCGACAGCAGTTTGTTGCGCATCGCGTTACTTGTCGCCGGTGTCGGCGTCGGCCCCAACGATCTCCGACGGCTTGATGGGCGTCGAGCGGCCCTTCGAGTCCACCGCGGGGAGGGCGGTCTCGCCCTTGGCGGTGTCCACCTTACGCTGCACCGCCGCCTTGGCGATGCGGATCTGGACGTTGTCGTCGATCTCCAGCCAGACGATGTCGCCGTCGAACTGGGTGACGAAGCCGTAGACCCCGGAGGTGGTCATGACCTCGTCGCCGACCTCGATCGAGGACTGCAAGGCCGCCTGCTCGCGCTGGCGACGGCGCTGCGGGCGGATCATCAGGAAGTACATGGCCACCGGAATGAGCAGCAGCGGGAACAGTCCGAGGATGCTGCCACTGGTCTGGTTCGAGTCGGCGGCGAGGAGGAGAACGTGCATGGATCCCAACTTGTTGTGCGGTGAGGCCACCCGGCCGCGGCCGGGCAATCGGCGGACCATGCTATCCCCAGACGGCCAAGGTCGCCGTGCGAAGCCGCTCGAAGGTCCCGGCGCGGATGGCCGCACCCATCTCGTCCATCAGCGCCAGCGTCCAGGCCACGTTGTGCAGGCTCACCAGGCGGGACCCGGTCGGCTCGCCCACCTGGAACAGGTGGCGGATGTAGCCGCGCGAGTGCCGGGTGCAGACCTGGCACGGGCAGGACGCGTCGAGCGGCTCGTCACTGCGGGCATGGGCGGCGTTCTTGACGTGCACCTTGCCGGAGCAGGTCAGCGCGGTGCCGTGGCGGCCGAGGCGGGTCTGCATCACGCAGTCGAACTGGTCGACCCCCAAGCCGACGGCCTCCACCAGGCTCGCCGGGTCGCCCACACCCATCAGGTACCGAGGCCGATCGGGCGGCAGGTGGGCCAGTGCCGCGGCCAGTGCCGGGAGCATCTCGGCGCGGGTCTCCCCCACGCTCAGCCCGCCGATCCCGTAGCCGTCGAACTGCAGGGCGGCGGTCCGCCTGGCGCTCTCGGCGCGCATCGCCTCGTCGACGCCACCCTGGACGATGCCGAACAGCGCCTGATCCGGGCGGCGGTGGGCCGCCCTGGCCCGTGCCGCCCAGGACGAGGTGCGCTCGACCGCCAGACGGATGACCTCGGGGGCCGACGGTAACGGCGGGCAGACGTCGAGCACCATCTGGATGTCGGCGCCGAGCAACTCCTGGGTGCGCACCGCCAGCTCGGGCGTGAATCGGTGCCGCGATCCGTCGTACGTGCTGCGGAAGGTGACACCGTCGTCGTCCACCTGCGGGTCGAGGCTGAACACCTGGAACCCGCCGGAGTCCGTCAGGGTGAGCCCGGACCACCCGGCGAAGCGGCCCAGCCCGCCCATCGCGGCGACCGTCTCGGCGCCGGGCCGCAGCATCAGGTGATACGTGTTGCCCAGGATGATCTGAGCGCCGAGCGACTCGTAGTCGGCTGCGCTCAGGTACTTGATCGCGCCACGAGTTCCCACCGGCATGAAGCACGGGGTGCGATACGAACCGCGCGCCGTCGTGGCGATGCCCGTGCGCGCTGCGCCGTCGCGGGCCGTCACGTCCATGGTCACGGGGTGCATCAGGCGGCCCTCCTATCCAGCAGCATCGCGTCGCCGAAGCTCAAGAACCGGTACCGATCGGCCAGTGCCACGGCGTACAGATCGCGCCATCGGTGCCCGACGAACGCGTCGATCATCATCAGCAGCGTGGTCCGCGGGAGGTGGAAGTTGGTCATCAGCAGGTCGACGACGCGGAACTCGTAGGGGCGGTGGATGAACAGCCGCGTCCGGCCCTCGGGCTCGCCGAGGGCCGCGGCGCTCTCCAACGCCCGCACCGAGGTGGTCCCCACGGCGACGACGCGCCGGGCGGCACGCACGGCCTCGGCGGTCTCGGCAGGGACCCGGTACCGCTCGCTGTGCATCGGGTGCTGGCGCGGATCGTCCACGCCGATCGGTTGAAAGGTGTCCAGCCCGACCACCAACTCGACGCGCGCCATGGTCACGCCCACTGCCCGAACCGCGGCCAGCAGCTGGTTGGTGAGATGCAGGCCCGCCGTTGGGGCGGCCGCGGAGCCGGGTTCGTCGGCGAACACGGTCTGGTAGCGCTCGGCGTCGGGAGGCGCCGCGGTGATGTACGGCGGCAGCGGCATGTGGCCGTAGCGAGCCAGCACCTCCAAGGGTTCGCCGTCACCCAGCACGGTGAGCCGGACGGTGTCGCCTGCCAAGGTGCGCCCCTCGACCCGCACCAGCCCGGCCCCGTCCGGGGCCGCCAGGATCTCGCCCGGGCGGACCTTGCGCGCCGGCCGGCACAGCGCTTCCCAGGTGCGCCGCTGGCTGTCCAGCGGATCGAGCAGGAGCACCTCGACGCGCCCGCCTGTGGCGCGCCGCAGGCGCAACCTGGCCGGGATTACCTTGGAGTCGTTGACGACGAGCAGGTCGCCGTCGGCCAGGAGCTCGGCAAGGTCGCTGACATGGCGATGATCCGGCGGCGCGCTGCCCCGGTCGACCAGCAAGCGGGCTGCGTCACGGGGCTCCACCGGTGTTTGGGCGATGCGCTCGACCGGGAGGTCGTAGTCGAAGTCGGCCAGGCGCACGTCGGCCAGGCTACGGGCGCAATGCGGGGGCACATAGGGCCGTGCGCCTCTGCCGGTTCGCCCTGGTCACTGCGACAATCGAGCCATGAGGGGCACTCGTACAGAACCAGTGGCATGTGACGGTGGATCGATGGACCTCTACTTGTGGGCGCCCGCGACCACGCCGATCGGTTCGATCCTCGTCATCCAGGAGATCTTTGGCGTCGGGGCGTACATCCGTGCCGTCGCCCAGCGGCTGGCCGACGCCGGCTACCTCGTCGGAGCGCCGGACGTGTTCTGGCGGTTCAGCCCGCACTGGGCGGCCGGCCATGACCAGGCCGGGCTGGAGCAGTCGCTGGCCAAGGTGGGCCAACTCGACCCGGCCCAGGCCATCACCGACTGCGTCGACGCCCTGCACCATCTGCACCGGATCAGCGGGCTGGAGACCCACCCCGCGGTGCTCGGGTTCTGCCTCGGCGGGACGCTGGCGTGGGGGGTGGCGATCAGCGACAAGCCCAGCGCCTGCGTCAGCTACTACGGCTCGGGTGTCCCGGACATGATGCGCTCGATCGACGCGGTTCGCTGCCCAACGCTGTTCCACTTCGGCGACGACGACCCGTACATCCCCAACGAGGGCGTCGACCGGATCTGCGCGGCCATCGCCGGCCGCAAGGGCTTCGTCGTCAACGTGGAACAGGCCGGCCACGCCTTCGACAACCACGAGGCCAAGGACCTCTTCTACGTCGCGTCGGCGGCGCAGGCCGCGTGGGCCAAGACCATGGCCTTCCTCGGGCGGCACGTCGCCGCCTGAGTTGGCCTCAACCCTCGCCGAAGACCGTTGCCAGCTCGGGGATACGTTCGCGGTAGCCGTCGAAGAGCTGACGTGCCGTCGTGACCGAATCGACCAGCGGATGGACTGCCAGAGCCCGCACGGCCAGCGTCCGTGAGCCGGACTGGGAAGCGCGGATGGCCAGGCGCTCCACCGCCTTCACCTGCTGCACCAAGCCGAGCATCTCACCGGTGAGCGGCGTGACGTGCATGGGCCGCGGGCCGCGTTCGTCGACCTGGCAGGTCACCTCGACCACCGCGTCAGCCGGCAGGTCGGCCAGCGTCGCCCCGTTGCGGACGTTCAGAATCAGCTGGGCCGGCTCACCACCGAGCAGCGCTGCGATCAAGGCCACCGCGACGCCCTCGTACCCTCCGCCGTCGACGTCGTCGGGGTGGCGCTCGTCGGCGTCGCCGCGGGACTCCTGCATGTAGGTCGCATTGCGCTCGAGCCGCGTCCGATCCCAGATCGGCAGGGCGAGTTCGGGCGCGTCGAGGACCCGCCGGTAGAAGGCCCCCTGCTGCATCAGGAGGTACTCGCCACGGGTCGAGGACCGCCCGGCTATCGCGGTGATCGCGTCCCGGGTGAAGTAGTAGTAGTACAGGTACTCGTTCGGCAGCACGCCCAGCGTTTGGATCCACTCCGCGCCGAAGAGCTGACCCTCCTCCATGGTGCGCAGGGCGTCGGGATCGCCGACGAGATCGGCGAGCCGGTCGCGGCCACCGACGCTGAGGCCTTGCAGCCAGCCGAGGTGGTTGAGGCCGGCATAGTCGACGACGATCTCCTGGTCGGCGCACCCCAGGGCGCGCGCCGCCCGGCGGGCCAGCACCATTGGCGAATCGCAGATGCCGACCACCCGATCGCCGAGCACGGACTGCAGCGCCTCGGTGATCATCCCCGCCGGATTCGTGAAGTTGATGAACCACGCCGACGGGCACCGGCGGGCGGCGACCTCGGCGATGTGCAAGGCCACGGGGACGGTACGCATGCCGAAGGCGAGACCCCCGGGGCCGGTGGTCTCCTGACCCAGCACGCCGAGGTCGAGGGCGACTCGCTCGTCGGCGACTCGACCGGACAGCCCGCCCGTCCGAATCGCCGAGAACACGACGTCAGCTCCATCGAGGGCGTCCTCCAGATCGCCGGTAGCGCGGACGGTGGGAACCCGGTGGTGCGCAGCGCCGATCTGGCCGAGGACGGCGGCGATGGCGGCGAGGCGCTGCGGGTCGAGGTCGTGGAGCACGATCTCGTCCACTCGAGGAGCGCGCGGCGTGGTGAGCAGGGCCCGGTAGACGAGTGGGACCCGAAAGCCGCCGCCGCCCAGCACCACCAGCTTCATGTCGTGCGGACGTCCACGCCCGCCCGCCGGGCGCCGTCCAGCGCGTCAGGATCGGCGCCGGCGTTGGTGACCAGGACGTCGACGTCGTCGATGCCGCAGACCCGCAGCGCACCGGCCCCGGGGAACTTGTGGCGGTCGACCAGCAGCACACTCCGCTGCGCGGCGCCGAGCAGGGCCTGTTTCACGGGGACCTCCACCGCCGTGGAATCGAGCACCGTCCCGTCGCGGCGAACACCGCTGGCGCCGAGGAAGCCGATCGTGGCCCGCACGTGGCGCAGCGCCTCTTGGGTCAACGCACCGACGAGCGAGTGGTACTGACGGCGCACCTGACCACCGAGCAGGATCAGCTCGACGTTCACGTCGTCACGGAACACGTCGAGCACGGCCAGGTTGGCGGTGATGACGGTGATCGTTCTCCCGCGCAGTTCGACCGCCAGGCGCATCGTCGTCGTGCCGATGTCCAAGAGCACCACGTCGCCGTCGTTGACCAGCCCCGCGGCCAGTCGGGCAATCGCTGTCTTGTCCTCGGAGTCGGCGGTGACCACCTGGGCGAAGGGCCGGGTGAGGTCGCCGTCAGCGCCCGAGTCGGCCCGCAACACCGCCCCACCGTGGACCCGGTTGATCACCCCCGCCGACTCCAGGGTGTCGAGATCACGCCGGATGGTCGCCCGGCTGGCGCTGGTTGCCGCGGACAACTGGTCCACCGTCAGGGCGCCTTCGGCCCGGAGCCGGTCGAGTATCGCGACCTGGCGCATGTATTGCACGAGCCAGACACTATCAATCATCTAGACTCGCTCACGAGCACACTCGCGCAGAATCGCGCGTGTGCGGCTCTCAAGCAGAGGAAGGTGACGACGGTCCCGGTGTCCACCCACACATCTCGGTTCGATCCCCTCGCCGTGACCCGAACCGACTTCGATGCCGACTTCGACGTGTTCTTGTGGGGGACGGTCTTTCTCGACATCATCTTCGCCGGGTTGCCCAGTGCTCCGACCCCGGGGACGGAGGTGTGGGCCGAGGGCATGGCGTCGTGTCCCGGTGGGATAGCGAACCTCGCCGTCGCCGCCAGCCGCCTCGGACTGCGTACGTCCCTCGCCGCGGCGTTCAGCGACGACGACTACGGGGACTTCTGCTGGCGCACGCTGCACGAGCAGGAAGGCATCGACCTCAGCCGCTCGAGGCGGTTCGAGGAGTGGCACAGCCCGGTCACCGTGTCGATGTCGGTCAACCGTGATCGGAGCATGGTGAGCCACGGCCATCCGTCACCCATGTGCGCCTCGGAGATGATCGGCGTCCCGCCGCGGACCCGGGCGGTCATGGTGGACCTCGCCGGGACCACGGCCGAGGCACAGAGCGGACCCACCTGGGTGGACACCGCGGTAGCCCAGGGGGCGCTCGTGTTCGCCGACATCGGCTGGGATCCCCATGGCGAGTGGTCCTCCACGGTGTTGGAGCAGTTGACCCACTGCCACGCCTTCATGCCGAACGCCGTCGAAGCAATGGCCTACACCCGCACCGCCACACCGCTTGCGGCGCTGTACGCCCTGGCCGACCGTGTCCCGCTCGCCGTCGTGACCAACGGCGCCGAGGGCGCGTTGGCGATCGACGGCACGACGGGTGAGGAGGCCCAGGTCCCGGCGCTGCAGGTCGAGCCGCTCGACCCCACCGGCGCCGGCGACGTGTTCAGCGCGGCCATGGTGATGGGCACGCTGGCCGGATGGTCACTGCACAGCCGGCTGTCGTTCGCCAACCTGTGCTCCGCACTGGCACTGCAACAGTTCGGCGGTTCGCTGGCCGCGCCCGGATGGGGCGATGTCATCGACTGGTGGACCGGGCTGCGCGCCCAACCGTCGCCCGGGAGCTACTGCCAGAGCCTCCGGCGCAGGTACGCCTTTCTCGACGACATCGCCCCGCACGTGCCGCACGGCGCCTGCCGCCGAGCGACGGCCACCATCGCCAGGCGCGCCGACGTCCACGGCCTCGACTGACCGCACGGGGCCGGCCCGCGTAGCCGGTCAGTCGCCGGCGATACCGGTGCGCTCCACTCCCTGGACGATCCAGCGCTGCATGAAGATGAACATCAACAGCAGCGGGAAGATGGCCACGAGCGCCGCCATGAACAGCTGCGCGTAGCGCACGTTCTGCGAGGTGATGAACTGCGACAGGACCACCTGGACGGTGTAGCTGTCCTTCGTCCGCCCGATCACCACCGGCCACAGGAACGCGTTCCACGAACCGATGAACGTGATCGTGGCGATCGCCGCCGTGAATCCCTTGGCGTTGGGCGCGACGACCCGCCAGAACGTCCCGAAGTAGCTGAGTCCGTCGATGGCCGCAGCCTCCTCGATCTCCTTCGGGAAGCTCAGGAAGAACTGACGGAACAGGAACGTCGCAAACGCCTGGAAGAGGCCGGGGACGATCAGGCCCTGCTTGGTGCCGACCCAATGGAACTTGTCCATCATCACGAAGCTGGGCACGAAGGTGACCGCTGCCGGGATCAACAACGTTCCGGCGATGACTCCCATCAGCAGGTTCGACCAGCGGTACGGGATCCTGGCCAACCCATAGCCGGCCATACCGGAAATGACGACGACGCCAACCGTCTGGATCGTGGCGACCACACCCGAGTTGATCAGGCTGCGCAGCATGGGCACTTCGGAGTTGCTGAACAGCTTGGTGAAGTTGCTCCACTCCCACGTTCCCGGCCACCACCGCCAGACCCGCTTGGAGAGCTCAGCCTCGGGCGACAGAGCGTTGCGCAACAGGAGATAGAACGGGATCAGGAACAGCACCGCGGCGACGACGAGCGAGGCGTATCGGGCCACCCGCCCGGCCACCGCCGCCGGACCTCGCTCGACCATGTTGACAACAGATGCGTCGCTCATCGGCGATCGTCCGATCGGGCAACACGCGCCATCAAGATGGCGATCAGGGCGATGATCACGGTGAGGATGGCCGCGCCGGCCGAGCCTCGCCCGAAGTTCTGCTCCTTCATCGCCACGTAGTACAGGTACACCAGCGGCGGCCTGGCGTAGGGCGGGTAGCCGTTCTGCTTGCCGAGGATGTTGAGGAACTCGTCGAAGGCTTGGAACGCGTTGATCAGCAGCAGGAGCAGCACGGCCGTGCTCGTCGGGCGCAGTTGGGGCAGCGTGATGTGCCGGAACGTCTGCCAGCTGCTGGCGCCGTCGATGGCCGACGCCTCGTACAGGGTGGGCGAGATCCGCTGGAGGCCGGCCAGGAACAGGATCATGTAGAAGCCGAGTTGCAGCCACAGGCGCGCCGACGAGATCACCAGCCAGTACCACGGCGGGTGCGGGCGGTCGATCCACGCCGTGGCGTGCTGACCGAAGTTGCGCATGAACGAGTTCGCCAGGCTGCTCGGGTTCCCCGAGAAGATGGCCGAGCGCCAGATGAGTGAGGCGACGACGTACGAGCACGCGGTGGGCAGGAAGAACACCGAGCGGAAGAACGTCTGCATCACCCGTGTCCGAGAGACCAGCACGGCCAACAGCAGCGACAGACCGAAGGTGACCGGGACGATGATGGCGGCGAAGACCAGGAACGTCCACAAGCTGTCGCGGAATGCCGGATCGCGCAGCATCTCGCTGTAGTTGGCCAACCCCACCGCCCGAGTGGGTGTGATCGTCCCCTTGGCCTCGTGGAACGACAGGTACAAGCTCCACCCGATGGGCACGATCACGAACACGACGAGCCCGACGACGAACGGGCCGACGAACGCCCAGAACCACAGGTTGCGGTTCTGGTCGCCGCGCAACCGCCGGCCAAGCCCCACCCGGCGCGGGCGGGCCTGACCGGCGATGGCGACGGTCATCTCAGCCGGTGGGGGCCGTGGTGCCGGCCGGAGCGGCGCCCATCACGCTGGCGACTTCGGCCTCGACGATGGGCTTCAGCGTGGCGATCTCCGACGCCGCGTCGGCACCGTCTTTGACGATGCGGGTCATCATGTCGTTGAAGGCAGTGCCCGACTTGCCGGTCCACAGCATCTGGCTCTGCGGGTGGCCGTACTGGGCGAGCAGGTCCGCGGCCTCCTTGCCCTGACCGCTCTGCAGCGTCGTGGCCTTCGGCACCAGGCTGGCCCGTGACGGCACGTGGAACCCGTACGCGGTGGCGAACTCCACTTGGGCGTCGGTGTTGTCCATCCACAGGTATTTGACGAAGTCCTTGGCCAGGGAGACATCCTTGGCCTTGGCGCTGACGCACGAGCTGAACGCGCCGAAGATCACCGTGGGCACACCTCCGTCGCCCGCCGATGGCCAGGCAGCCACGCCCCAGTCGTCGCCCAGGGCCTTGGCGATGTTCGGGAAGTCCCACAGGCCGGCCCACTGCATCGCGCACGCGCCGTTGATCAACGCCTCGGCCGACCACCAGTCCTTGTCCTGGCCCTCGAGCAGGCTGCCAGCGGCATACATGTCGTGCAGCTTGGTAAACGCGGCCGCGGCCTTGGCGTCGTCGAAGCCGAAGCTCCCGTCATCGTTCAAGAAGTTGAGACCAGCCGAGTACAGCAGTGGCCCGCCCATCTCGGTTGCGCCGCCGTCGTTGCCCACGAACAGGCCCTTGACGTCGCCGTCGGTCAGCTTCTTGGCAGCTTCGACCATCTCGTCGAGGGTGGTAGGCACCTTCACCCCGGCCTTGTCCAGCATGCTCTTGCGGTACACCAGCAGGATCATGTCGACGAGCTGAGGGACTGCCCAGATCTTGCCCTCGTAGGTCACTCGGTCAAGAACTGCCTTGTTGAAGTCGGCCTTCAGCTCGTCGGTGAACAGGTCGCTGAGGTCGACGACCTGGCCGGCCTTGATCATGTCGATCGACGGTCCGTTGCCCCACTCGAACACGTCGGGACCGGTGTCGGTCAGCAGCGCCGGCGGCACGACGTTGTCGTAGTCGGGCTGCCAGTTCACCGACACCTTGGCCTTGGTGTACCCGGCCGCGTAGCGCTCCACGGCCTGCTTGGTGCCTTCCTCGCCGTACTGGTGGTACCACTGCGACAAGGAGGGCAGATCCCCGCTTGCCGCGGCGGTGGTTCCTCCCGTGGGTGTGGTGCGCGGCCGACCGCCGTAGGCAGACAGCGCCCCGGCGGCTGCAGCGCCGGCACCGAGTGCGAACAGCCGGCGGCGGCTGAGCGGAGCGTCAGGTGAGTTGGTTGACATATGTCCTCCCGTTGGTTGTTGGTGAATGTACTTCGGCGCCGGTGGGCGCGTCGGCGTCGGCGAGCCCGGCGAACAGGCAGGTCTCGGCCTCGATGGTCGGGACCACGGATCTCGCCAACTCGAACTCCTCGGTGGGCCACGCCGCCTGTTGGATCTCCAGCGGGACCGCGAACCATGAACTCGCCGGGTCAACCTGGGAGGCATGGGCGAGCAATGCCCGGTTGCGTCGTTCGAAGTACTGCTCGCAGCGGACGTGTGCCGTCACCGGCCGATTCCCGGCGTCGTCCCAACCGGCCAACCAGTCACTGAACGGGCTGTCCATGCCGTGGTGCAGCAGCCCGTCGTGCAACGCCCGGACACGATCCTTGGTGACGATGTGCACGTAGTACAGCTTCCGTGGCTGCCACGGGTCACCCGCCTCCGGGAACACCGCGGGGTTGGCCGCGGCATCGAACGCCACGACCGCCGCTCGATGGGTCGCGATGTGGTCGGGGTGGGGGTAGCCACCGTTTTCGTCATAGGTCACGATGACGTGCGGGCGTAGGGCTCGCACGTGAGCCACCATCCGTTCGAGGACACGGTCGGGAGGCTGGAGGGCGAAGCACCCCTGTGGCAGCGCGCCTGCGTCCATCCCGGAGTCGACGAAGCCCAACCAGCGGTGCTGGACGCCGAGGATCCGGGCGGCCTCGGCCATCTCGGCCCGGCGGATCCGGCCCATCTCCTCCATCGAGGAGACCGGCTGTGGAAACGACGGGTTGAGCACCTCGCCGCGCTCACCCCCGGTACACGTGAGCACCGTGACCTCATGGCCCTCGGCCGCGTAGCGGGCGCACGTGGCTGCGGCCTTGCTCGACTCGTCGTCGGGATGAGCGTGTACTGCCAACAGTCGCACCGGCGACGCCTCCCCTTCTCCCGATGAGCGTTTTTGAGCGTACTCGCGCGTCGATGCTCGTTCAAGCATCGAGACGCGCTCAGCGGGCGTCGAACAACCCGAGCGGCTTGCCCGGTCCGGGGACCTGCAGGCCGAGGTGGGTGTAGGCCGCAGGCATCGCCACACGCCCGCGCGGCGTGCGGGCCAGCAGGCCCTGCTGGATGAGGAACGGCTCGTACATGTCCTCGACCGTTTCTGGCTGCTCCCCCACGCTGATGGCCAGGGTGCTCAGCCCCACCGGGCCACCGTGGAACTGCTGGCAGATCGCCGCCAGGATCGCCCGGTCGACCTTGTCCAGGCCGATCCCGTCGACACCGAAGGTGGCCAGCCCGAGACGGGCAGTGCCCACGTCGATGGTGCCGTCGCCACGCACCTCGGCAAAGTCACGGACCCGACGCAGCAGGCGGTTGGCGATGCGCGGTGTGCCACGGCTTCGCCCGGCGATCTCTGCCGCACCCGGAGCGTCGATCTGCACCTGGAGGATGCCGGCGGCCCGGCGCACGATCTGCTCCAGCTCAGCGGCGTCGTAGTAGTCGAGGCGAGCGACGAGACCGAAGCGGTCACGCAGCGGACCGGTGATCATCCCGGTACGCGTGGTGGCGCCCACCAAGGTGAAGCGCGGCAGGGCCAGGCGAATGGACGACGCGGCCGGGCCCTTGCCGACGACGATGTCGAGCTGGAAATCCTCCATCGCCGGATAGAGGATCTCCTCCACCACCCGGGACAGCCGGTGGATCTCGTCGATGAAGAGCACATCCCCCTCATCGAGCTTGGTCAGGATCGCCGCGAGATCTCCGGCGCGCTCCAGCGCCGGCCCCGACGTGATGTGCAGATGCACGCCCATTTCGGCGGCGATGATCCCGGCCATGCTGGTCTTGCCCAGTCCGGGGGGGCCGGCCAACAACACATGGTCAGCGGCCTGGCCGCGGCGCTTGGCGGCCTCCAGCACGATGCTCAGGTGCTCTTTGAGCTCGCCCTGGCCGACGAACTCGGCCAGGCGCCGTGGGCGCAGCCCGGCGTCGTCGGCGACCTCGGTCTCGCTGACCGGTTGCGGATCGAGGAACTCGTCACGCACGCTTGGCCCCCAGGATCTTCAAGGCGTCGCGCAACATCGTCGACGCGTCGCCTCCGGACGAGATCTCCCGCAGCACCTCGCGCACCTCCTCGGGTCCGTAGCCAAGACCGGCAAGAGCCTCGCGCACGTCGGACACCACCGCCGAGCCGCCACCCGCCGACACGATGGGGTCGAGCACGGCCACGTTCAGCCGGTTGCGCAGCTCCACCAGCAGGCGTTCGGCGGTCTTCTTGCCGACGCCTGGCACCATGGTCAGCGCCGCCAGGTCGTTGCTGGCAACGACATCGGCAAGGGCCAACGGCGCATGGGTGCCGAGAATGGCCATGGCCAGGGCGGGGCCGATCCCGTGGGTGGCGATGAGCTGCTGGAAGGTGCTGCGCTCGTCCCCGCGGAGGAAGCCGAACAGCAGCTGGGCGTCCTCCCGGATGTGATGGTGGACGTAGAGGAACGCGGTGGTCGACGGTTCCAGCTCGGCCAGGGTGCGCGGCGTGACGTGCACGACATACCCAACGCCGGCCACCTCCAGGAGCACCGTGGAATCGTCGGCGCGCTCCAGGACCGTGCCGCGCAATGAGCCGATCACTCGCCCGCCGCCCGCAACCGTCGGCGCATGGGCGCCGCCGCCAAGTAGCACAGCGCCGAGCGCGGCGGCGTCGGCCGCGTCGGCCGGTTTCGGCACGGTGGCCAACCCCAGCCTGGCCTGCACCATCCGCTGGACCTGGGCCTTGCCGGCCCCGCCCCAGCCGGCGATGGACGACTTGACCTCGTTCGGGGTGAACTGCATGACGTCGCAGCCGGCGGCCGCGGCTGCCGCCAGGGCCAGCCCGCTGGCCTGGCCGACGGACATCGCCGTGCGCACGTTCGTCTGGAAGAACACGTGCTCGACAGCCACCGCGTCCGGCCGGAACTGGCTCAGGAGCAACCCGAGTTCGGCCTGCAGCGCCGCCAGGCGACGCGGCAGCTCCATGGTGGCCGGCGTGCGGATCACCCCCAGTGCCACGGCTCGTGGCGTCTGAGCGCGGCCTTCGAGCACCGCGTACCCGCAGCGGGTCAACCCAGGGTCGATGCCGAGGACCGTGATCGGGCCGGTGGAGGAGGCGAACACGCGTACGAGACTAGCAGTGGGTCGGCGTCGCCCGCGGGACCACCGAAGGCGAAGTAAGGACTTCCTACCGTGGCCGCCCGGCGCGCCCGTGGCGTAGCGTGACCGCTGACGATGCGAGAGAAACTTCGGAGGCAACGCACATGAGTGAGGTCGACTCACCAGCCGGACACGTCGGGGGTGCCGGGCTCGACACCGACACCCTGACCATGATGCTCGACGCGCTCGACGAGTTCGTCGGCCACGCGCTGACCCCGCAGCGTCAACTCGAGTTGGACCACGAGGACGTCTGCCCGGAGGACACCGTCCGGGCGATGTCGGACCCCAACCAACTCGGCGTGCAGTTGATCTTCGTCCCGGCGGCCTACGGCGGCATGGACGGCGGCGCGTTCGACAGTTACCGCGTCTGTGAGGTGATGGCCCGCCACGACATCGGGCTGGCCACCGCGGTCTTCGCCACCTTTCTCGGCAGTGACCCGATCCTGGTCGGGGCCACCGAGGAGCAGAAGCTCGCCTGGCTCGGCGCCATCGCCGAGCAGGGCATCGTGTTCGCCTACGGGGCCACCGAGCCCGACGCCGGGTCGGACCTTGGGGCGATGAAGACCGTCGCCCAGCGGATCGAGGAGGACGGGGTCGTCACCGGCTACCGGATCAACGGACGCAAGCAGTGGATCAGCAACGGCTCGATCGCCGACATGTACACGATCCTGGCGCGCACTCCCGACGGACCGTCGTGGTTCGTCGTCGAGAAGGGCGCAGAGGGATTCACCACCGCCCACCCGGAGGACAAGCACGGCATTCGCCTGTCGAACACCGCGGCGCTGTTCCTCGACGACGTGGTCGTACCGGTCGGCAACCTGATCGGGGGCGTGGAGGGCGCCGGGCTCATCCAGGCCCAGCAGGTGTTCGGCTACACCCGGCTGATGGTGGCGGCGTTCGGCCTCGGTGGCGGGTGGGAGGCACTCGACCGGGCCATCGCCTACTCGCTGGAACGCCAGCAGGGCGGCGCGCCGCTGGCCGAGAAGCAGGGCTTCACCCACAAGCTGATCGTCCCCCATGCCGTACGGCTGGAGGCCGCCCGGGCCTACATGGAGGACACCGCCGACAAGATCGATCGCGGTCTTGGCACCAACGGGGCGATGAACACCGAGGGGGCGATCAGCAAGCTGATGGCCACCACCGCCGGCAACGAGGCAGCCGACGCGGCGATCCAGGCTCACGGCGGGTACGGCTACACCCGCGAATACGTGGTGGAGAAGATCAAGCGCGATGTGCGCATCACCACCATCTACGAGGGCACGTCAGAGATCATGGAGATGACCATCGCCCGAGATCGCTGGCAACAGCACCTCAAGACCTCGGGCCGGTACTACCACGACCGTGCCGCCTCGTTGCAGGCGCTGCATCGCACCCACCCCACCGTCGGCGCCGACGTCGCCGCGCTCGCTGCCTCGGCCCTGGCCGCGGTGATGGAGAGCTGCCGCGTGGCCCGTCTCACCCGCAACCAGCACATCCTGTTCCGTCTCGGCGAGATGATCACCTGGGTCGAGTGCGCTCAGACCCTGTCCGAGCGCGCCGCTCGCGCCCAAGACGGCGCGGCGCACGACAAGAGCCCGGCGCGCTTCGACGGGACGGCGCTGGCCACCATGGCACGGGTGTTCGCCCGTGAGGCCGCCCAGAAGGTCGGCGTGGACGGCGTGCGCTGGGTCGCCGGATCGGTGAACGCCGGAAGCGCCGACGTCGGGCCACTGCTCGCAACCATCCCGCACGATGCCATCCGCTCCGCGCAGGCCGGGCTCCTCGACGACATGGACCGTGTCGCCGACGTGCTGTACGGCCGCACCGCCAACTGACTAGCCAAGGAACCGCCCCATGTCTGCCCACATCGATCCTGCCGCCACGACCTCACCCGTCGCCATCGTGGGCGTCGCCGCCATCATGCCCGAGGCCCCCGATGGCGACACCTTCTGGAGCAACATCAAGCACGGCAAGTACTGCATCACCGACGTGCCCGTCGACCGCTGGGATCCCGAGCTCTACTACAGCCCGGATCACGACGCGCCGGACAAGACCTACTCGCGCATCGGCGGATGGGTGCGCGACTACCCCTGGGACCCGATCCGCTGGCGCCTGCCGGTGCCGCCGAAGGTGGCCGAGCAGATGGACCCCGGTCAGCGATGGGCGATCTCGGCGGCGCGCTCGGCGCTGCTCGACGCCGGGTGGCCGGACTGGACGGTCGACCCGGACAACGTCGCGGTGATCATCGGCAACGCCATCGGCGGCGAGAAGCACTACGAGTCGAACCTGCGCATCGAGCTGCCCGAGGTGCTGCGCGACCTGGAACTGTCCCCGGCCTTCGCCGCGTTGAGCGCCGACCAGCGCCGGCACATCATCGACGAGACGCGCAATCGGTTCCTCAGCCACTACGGCGAGATCAACGAGGACACCATGCCGGGCGAGCTGGCCAACGTGATGGCCGGACGGATCGCCAACCTGTTCAACTTCCGCGGCCCGAACTTCACCACCGACGCCGCCTGCGCCAGCGGCCTGGCGGCGATGAGCGTGGCCGTCGAGGGCCTCGTCGATCATCGCTTCGACGCGGCGATCACCGGTGGCATCGACCGCAACATGGGGGTGTCGGCCTTCGTCAAGTTCTGCAAGATCGGGGCGCTGTCGTCCACCGGCACGCGTCCCTTCGATGCTGGCGCTGACGGCTTCGTCATGGGCGAGGGCGCCGCCTTGTTCGTGCTCAAGCGCCTCGAGGACGCCGAGCGCGATGGCGACACGATCTACGCGGTCATCCTGTCGATCGCCGGGTCGTCCGACGGCCGCGGCAAGGGCATCACCGCGCCGAACCCGATCGGCCAGCAGCTGGCGATCTCGCGCGCCTGGGAGCTCAGCGGCGAGGACCCGGCCACCGTCTCGGCCGTGGAGGCCCACGGGACCTCGACTCGTGTCGGCGACGCCACCGAGTTGGAGAGCCTCACCACCGTGTTCGGCGCCGCGGGCGTCGCCCGCCACGGCATTGCCCTGGGCTCCGTCAAGTCGAACATCGGCCACCTGAAGGCCGCAGCCGGCACCGCCGGCATGTACAAGATGGTGCGCAGCCTGCACGACAAGGCGCTGGCGCCCAGCCTGAACTTCAAGGACCCCAACCCCAACGTCGACTGGGACACCTCGCCGTTCGCGGTCAACACCGAACTGCGCGAGTGGCCGACGCCGGCATGCGGCGTGCGCCGCGGCGGTGTCAGCGCGTTCGGATTCGGCGGCACCAACTTCCACGTCGTCGTCGAGGAGCACGTACCGGGCCGCCACCGGGCGCCGCGGCGCGTGATGGCTGCCGCCCAGTCGCCCGTGACGGCGACGGCGACGGCGACGTCGTCCACCGTCCCCGACACGGTGGACGCCCAGCCCGCCAAGTTGCCGCTTCGTGGCGCCCTCGTCCTGGGAGCGGCCACCGATTCGGACCTGATCGCCCAGGCCACGTCCGTCCAGGCCGACGCCGCCGCCGGGCGGACGCCGCCCCTGGCGCGGCCCACTGCCGAGGTGCTCCGCTCGCCCGTGCGCCTGGCCGTCGATTACCGAGACGCCGCCGACCTGGCCGCCAAGCTGACCAAGGCTGTCACCGCGCTGTCCACCGGCAACGTCGCCATGCTGCGCATGCTGCGCCAGCAAGGCGTCTTCGTCGGCCGCGGGCCGGCGCCCAAGACCGCCTTCCTGTACACCGGGCAGGGCTCGCAGTACGTGAACATGCTGGCCGAGCTGCGCAACGCCGAACCCATTGTCGCCGACGCCTTCGCCGAAGCCGACCGGGTGATGACGCCGCTGCTGGGCAAGCCGCTCAGCGACTACATCTTCATCGACGGCGACGACCCCGCCGCGGTGAAGGCGCTGGAGCAGCAACTGCTGCAAACCGAGATCACCCAGCCCGCCGTGCTGGCCACCGATGCCAGCCTCAGCCGCCTGCTCAACGCCTACGGGTTCCAGCCCGACATGGTGATGGGCCACAGCCTCGGCGAGTACGGCGCGCTCACCGCCGCCGGATCGCTCACCTTCGACGCGGCCTTGGAGGCGGTCAGCGCCCGCGGCCGGGAGATGGCCAGCCTCGCCGTCGAGGACAACGGGGCGATGGCCGCGGTGTTCGGGCCGTTGGCAGACATCGAGCGGATCGTCGCCGAGACCGATGGCTACGTGGTCGTCGCCAACATCAACTCCACGCACCAGGCCGTCGTGGGCGGGGCGACGGCAGCGGTCGAGTCCGCCATCGAGCGCTTCACCGCGGCGGGCATCCAGGCAGCGCGCATTCCCGTGAGCCACGCCTTCCACACCTCGATCGTCGCTCCGGCGTCGGTGCCGCTGGTGGCCACGCTGCGCCGCCTGCACGTGGGTTCGCCGCGCATCCCCACCGTCGCCAACGTCGACGGCGAGTTCTACCCATCCAACGCCACCGAGGAGACGATGCTGGAATACCTCGGTCGCCAGGTCGCCTCACCGGTGCAGTTCGTCAAGGGCCTGCACACCCTGTACGAGGCGGGTGCCCGGCTGTTCGTCGAGGTCGGCCCGAAGCGGGCCCTGTTCGGCTTCGTCGAAGACGTGTTGTCCACCACCCACGAGGACGTGATCGCGCTGTACACCAACCACCCCAAGCTGGGCGACGTCGCCGCCGTCAACCAGGCCATGTGCGGCATGTGGGCCGCCGGCCTCGGCGCGCCTGCCGAGCCTGCCGCGGTCGCGCCCGTCACCGCGGCCGCGCCCGTCACCGCTGCCACGCCCGTCACCACTGTCGCGCCCGTCACCACACGTGATCAGGCGGTTGCATCCCCCGAACCACACCCGCTGATCACGTCGGGCAGTGACGACCGCATCGTGCAGTTGGGCAAGCTGTTCGCCGGCGTGCTGGAGGAGGGCTTGAAGCTCTACGGCGTTGAGTCGGCCCACGGCGCTACGGTCCCGGCGGCGGCCGCCGCCTCGTCGGCGCCTGCCCATGCAGTCGGCGCCAGCCGATGACGGCCCGGTAGGGATCACCGGCGCGGCCCTCGGCCTGCCCGGCGTGGACCGGGTGTTCGACGACGGCAACGTCGCCCGGATCCTCGGCGGCCAGCAGTTCATCACCTCGGTCCCAGACCCGGTGCGCCGGCGGATGGCCGAGATGCACATCACCCGGCTGGTGAAGAGCGAAGCCAGCGGTGCCAGCTTCGAAACCATCGACGATCCGTCCGAGGTCATCAAGCTCGCCGGACGCCACGCCCCGCTGGACGTCGTCGAGCAGTTCGCCATCGACCAGGCGCGCGACGAAGCGCTCGATGCCACCACGCGGCTGGCCATCGGCGCTGGGTTCGACGCGCTGCGTGACGCGGGCGTCCCGCTCGTCATGCGCTACAAGACCACCACGCTGGGGACCCAACTCCCCGACCGGTGGGGCCTGCCCGACGAGTTGCGCGATGACACGGGCGTGATCTTCGCCTCGGCGTTCCCCGGCTACAGCCGTTTCGCCGAGGACATCGAGGAGTACGCCGCCGACCGTGCCCGCCGTGAGCATCTCCTCGCCCTCGAAGGCGTTCGGGCGCGCATGAGCGGCGCCGACACCGGCGCCGTTGCCGAGGTCGAGCGGTTGATCGCCGGCCTGCGGGCCGAGATCGCCGCTCACCCGTACAGCTTCGACCGCCGCTTCCTGTTCCGCGTCCTGTCGATGGGCCACAGCCAGTTCGCCGAGATCATCGGCGCCCGCGGCCCGAACACGCAGGTCAACGCGGCCTGCGCCTCCACGACCCAGGCTCTGTCACTTGCCGAGGACTGGATCCGCGCCGGGCGCTGCCGCCGGGTCGTGGTGGTCTCGGCCGACGACGTCACCGGTGACGCGTTGATGCCCTGGATCGCCAGCGGGTTCCTAGCCTCGGGCGCCGCGGCCACCGACGAGCATGTCGAGGATGCGGCAACCCCGTTCGACCGCCGCCGTCACGGGATGATCGTCGGGATGGGCGCCGCGGCGTTCGTCGTCGAGTCTCCAGCGGCATACGCCGAGCGCGGTGTCCAGCCGATCTGTGACGTCCTCGGGGCCGTCACCGCCAACTCGGCTTTCCACGGGACGCGCCTCGACGTCGAGCACATCGGCGCGGTGATGGAGTCCGTCGTCAGCCAGGCCGAGCGCCGGGGCGTGCACCGCAGCGACATCGCCGCGTCCACGATGTTCGTCTCCCACGAGACCTACACCCCGGCGCGCGGCGGTTCGGCGGCTGCCGAGATCTCGGCACTGCGCCGTGTCTTCGGCGACGCCGCCGACCAGGTCGTCATCACCAACACCAAGGGCTTCACCGGTCATGCCATGGGCGCCGGCATCGAGGACGTCGTTGCCGTCAAGGCGCTAGAGACCGGGATCGTCCCACCGGTGCCGAACTATCGAGAGCCCGACCCGGATCTCGGGGCGCTCAATCTGTCCCGCGGCGGGTCGTATCCGGTGCAGTACGCGCTGCGCCTGGCCGCCGGGTTCGGCAGCCAGGTGGCCATGGCCCTGCTGCGCTGGCGGCCCGCGCCCGACGGCCAGCGCCGCGCCCCCGGTGCGCTCGGGTACGCCTACCGGATCGTCGACCCGCGGGCCTGGCAGGCCTGGCTCGACCGTCTGGGCGGTCACGCCGGCGCCCAGGTCGAAGTCGACCATCGCCGGCTGCGCATCGTCGACACCGGCGCGCCGTCGACGCCGGGCCACGCCTCGGCCATCCCGGTCCCCTACGCGACCACCGCCGTCACCGCCGTCGCCGCCGTCACCCCCCTGCCGGCCCCCGCGCCCGCGCCGGCCGCTCCTGCCCCTACCCCTACCCCTACCCCCGCGCCCGCCCCTGAGCCGGCGTGGTCACCGAACCTCTCACCCAACGAGACACCCAGTGACCACACCGACCCCATCCTGGCCACCGTCACCGCCATCGTCGCCGACATGACCGGCTACCCAGCCGACCTCCTCGACCCCGAACTCGACCTCGAAGCCGACCTCGGCGTCGACACCGTCAAACAAGCCGAAGTCTTCGCCGCCGTACGCGCCCACTACCAACTCGAACGCGACGACAACCTCAAACTCCACGACTTCCCCACACTCCACCACGTCGCCGGCTGGGTCCACCAACGCACCGGCACCACCCCACCCCCACCCACCACCCCAACCGAACCAGCGTGGTCACCGAACCTCTCACCCAACGAGACACCCAGTGACCACACCGACCCCATCCTGGCCACCGTCACCGCCATCGTCGCCGACATGACCGGCTACCCAGCCGACCTCCTCGACCCCGAACTCGACCTCGAAGCCGACCTCGGCGTCGACACCGTCAAACAAGCCGAAGTCTTCGCCGCCGTACGCGCCCACTACCAACTCGAACGCGACGACAACCTCAAACTCCACGACTTCCCCACACTCCACCACGTCGCCGGCTGGGTCCACCAACGCACCGGCACCACCCCACCCCCACCCACCACCCCAACCGAACCAGCGTGGTCACCGAACCTCTCACCCAACGAGACACCCAGTGACCACACCGACCCCATCCTGGCCACCGTCACCGCCATCGTCGCCGACATGACCGGCTACCCAGCCGACCTCCTCGACCCCGAACTCGACCTCGAAGCCGACCTCGGCGTCGACACCGTCAAACAAGCCGAAGTCTTCGCCGCCGTACGCGCCCACTACCAACTCGAACGCGACGACAACCTCAAACTCCACGACTTCCCCACACTCCACCACGTCGCCGGCTGGGTCCACCAACGCACCGGCACCACCCCACCCCCACCCACCACCCCAACCGAACCAGCGTGGTCACCGAACCTCTCACCCAACGAGACACCCAGTGACCACACCGACCCCATCCTGGCCACCGTCACCGCCATCGTCGCCGACATGACCGGCTACCCAGCCGACCTCCTCGACCCCGAACTCGACCTCGAAGCCGACCTCGGCGTCGACACCGTCAAACAAGCCGAAGTCTTCGCCGCCGTACGCGCCCACTACCAACTCGAACGCGACGACAACCTCAAACTCCACGACTTCCCCACACTCCACCACGTCGCCGGCTGGGTCCACCAACGTGTCGACTCCGGCACGACCGCAGACGCCGCCCCGGTGCCGACGGCCGCGCCCGCAGCCGAGCGCCCGGCCGCGCCGGACGTGGTGCATGGCGACCTCGACGCCGTCGACGCCCTGCCTCGCCGGGTTCCGGTGCCGTCCTTGCGTCCGCCCACTGCCCAGTGCCTGCCCACGGGCGTGGTGCTCGACGGTGCCCGGGTCGTGGTGATGGCCGACGAGGGCGGCGTCGCCGAGGCCCTGTCGAAGAAGCTGGCCAAGAGCGGCGCCACCGTGCTGACCCTCCAACCCGGGGTGACCACCGAGGACCTCGCCGCCCGGCTCGCCGAGTGGCAGCAGGAGGCGCCGATCACCGGTGTGTATTGGTTGGCCGCACTGGACGACGACGGCGATCTCGGCAGCTACGACCTGGCGACTTGGACCGAGGCTCTGCGCCGCAGGGTGAAGAACCTGTACGAGACGATGCGCGCCCTGTACGAGCACAGCCCGTTCCTGGTTGCTGCCACCCGCCTTGGCGGCTACCACGGCTATGACGCCGCCGGGGCCAGCAACCCCCTGGGCGGGGCCGTCACCGGCTTCACCAAGTCCTACAAGAAGGAGCGTCCCGACGCCCTCGTCAAGGCCGTCGACCTGGCGCCCAGCCGCAAGACCGCGGCGATCGCCGACCAGTTGGTCGACGAGACGCTGGCCGACCCCGGCTGCGTCGAGATCGGCCGTGTCGACGACCGGCGCTTCGGCGTGGCCTTCGTCGAGCAGCCGTTCCCGGGCCGTGACGCGCACGGCCAGCCGGTCCCCGGCCTCGGCATGCCGCTGAACGCCGAGTCGGTCCTGCTGGTCACCGGCGCGGCCGGCAGCATCGTGTCGGCCATCACCGCCGACCTGGCCGCGGCGTCCGGCGGAACCTTCCATCTGCTGGACCTGACCCCGACGCCCGACCCGGTCGACCCGGACCTGGCTGCGTTCCGCAGCGACAAGGACGCCTTGAAGGCGTCGATCGCGGCGCGCATGAAGGCAGCCGGGGATCGCCCGACCCCCGTGGCGATCGAGCGTGAACTGAGCCGCTACGAGCGGCTGAATGCCGCGCTGACCGCGATCCAGGCCGTCGAGGCCGCGGGTGGCACGGTGCACTATCACTCGGTGGACCTGACCGACGCCAACGCGGTGCGGGCCGTGATCGACGATGTCCGCAGGATCAGCGGGCGCATCGACGTCCTGCTGCACGCCGCCGGATTGGAGATCAGCCGCAACCTGCCCGACAAGGAGCGCCGCGAGTACGACCTGGTCTTCGACGTCAAGAGCAACGGGTGGTTCAACGTCTACTCGGCCGCCACTGACATGCCGATCGGGGCCACGGTGGTCTTCTCCTCCGTCGCCGGACGCTTCGGCAACCAGGGCCAAACCGACTACTCGGCCGCCAACGACCTGCTCTGCAAGATCACCTCGAACATGCGCCGGGTCCGCCCACAGACCAGGGCGCTGGCTCTGGACTGGACGGCCTGGGGCGGCATCGGCATGGCCACCCGCGGGTCCATCCCCAAGATCATGGAGATGGCCGGAGTGCAGATGCTGCCGCCGGAGGCCGGTGTGGCGTGGATTCGCCGCGAGCTGCTGTCCAGCGACTACACCGGCGAGGTGATCGTGGCGGGTGTGCTGGGCATGATGGCCGCCGAATACCACCCAACCGGCGGGATCGACTCGGAGGCCCGAGCGGCGCTGGGCGCCGGCGGGCCGATGCGCGGTGCGCTGTCGCTGAGCGTGCACGACGGCGTGACGATGACCACCACGCTGAACCCCACCGAGCAGCCGTTCCTGTTCGACCACCGCATCGACGGCACTCCCGTCCTGCCGGGGGTGATGGGGATGGAGGCCTTCGCCGAGGCCGCCACCGCACTGGCCCCCGGGATGGTGGTGACGGCGGTCGAGAACGTCAGCTTCGCCGCGCCGTTGAAGTTCTACCGCGACGCCCCGCGGCAGCTGACGGTCACGGCGGTGGTCCGCCCGGATCACGACGGGCTGGTGGCCGAGTGCACGCTGTGGGCGGAGCGCACGCTGCCCGGCCACGACGCGCCGCAGCGCACCGTGCACTTCACCGGCTCGGTGCGGCTGGGGTCGGCGCGGCCCACCGCTGAGCGGATCAAGCCGCCCGCTGCGCCCACTGGCACCGCGTTGAACGCCGAGCAGGTCTACAGCTTCTACTTCCACGGCCCGGCGTACCAAGTGGTGGCATCGGCCGGTCGCTCGGGCGATGCCAGCGTGGCCACCATGACCGACCCGCTGCCCGACAACCACGTCCCGGCCGGCCGGCCCACCGACACCACCCCGCGGCTGGTGGAGCTGTGCTTCCAGACCGCCGGGCTGTGGGAGGCCGGCACCGAGGCCCGCCTGGCCCTGCCCATGCGGGTCGGCAAGGCGACGTACTACGCCGACCCCGCCGCCGTTCCCGCACCCCTGCAGGCGATGGCCCGGGCGACGTCACCCGACACGTTCGACTGCCTCGTGTTCGACAAGAAGGGCAACGTGGTCGTACGCGTGGACGGCTACCAAACCATCCCGCTCCCTGCGCCGCTCCCCGACGCCATCGCCGCCACCCTGCGCGACGCCTTCAACGGCTGAGCCGGACAGCGATCGGTAGGGTGGCCATCATGGGGACGATCAACCGGCTCGGTGTCATCGATCGGGGTGAGTCGGCAGTCCGCGTGCTCAACGCGGTCGTCGGCCTGAACCACACCGACGGCGGGGCGCCCATCGCGACGGTGCTGTTCACCCCCGACCCCGGCGCTCAGCCGTGGTACGGACGGGAGGCAGACGAGGTCGTCCGGCTCACCGGGTTCGACGGCCGGCCGCGGCCCGACGAGGTCGTGGCCGCGCTGCAGCGAGCCCAGGTGGACACGGTGTGGCTGGGAGACTGTCCGACCCCACGGACCGAGCTGATCGAGGCCTGCGAGCTGGGCGGCATCGGCGTCGTCGGGCCGACCGCCGACGTGGTGCGGGCCCTTGCCGAGCGGACCCGGCTGGCCGACCTGGCCGCGCAGTGCGGGCTGGCCCTGGACAGCGGCCCGGCACCCGGCCGTCGGATGGTCGAGGTGGATGTTCTGGCCGATCACACCGGCGCCGTGTGGGCACTGGAGAACCGCGACGTCACCGTTGCCCACGACGGCCAGGTGATGGTGGCCGAGTCCCCGAGCCCGGCCACCGACCCAGCTCTCGCCGCCACCCTGGCCGATGCATCGCGTCGGCTGATGACGGCCGCCGGGTACCGCGGCGCCGGCGTCGTCAGGTTCTCGATCATGGGCGGATCCGTCGCCCTGGTGGGCGTCGACACCGTGGCCCGGCCCGAGCACGCCACCACCGAGGAACGAACCGGTACCTCGATCATCGCCTGGCGGCTGCGCATCCACCGAGGTGATCAGCTTCCCGCCACCGAACCCACCGGCGATGGCGTCACGGTCGAGGCCCGCGTGGTCGCCCGCGACCCGTCGGCCGGCTGCGCACCGTCCGGAGGGCGCATCGCCCTGCTGTCCTTCCCGGTCGGCACGGGGGTCCGGATCGATGCCAACCGGCGCGTCGGCGACCACGTCGAGTCCTCGGATCTGCTGGTGGCGGTCGTCACCGCCTGGGGTCCCGATCCGACCACCGCCCGCCTGCGGCTGCGCCGCGCCCTCGGGCGAACGGCCATCGTCATCGAAGGTGGGGCCACCAACCGGGCCTTCCTGCTCGACGTCCTCGATCGTGACGAGCTGGCCGAGGGCAGTGTCGACGACGAGTGGCTGCAGCGCCTGCTCGACGCCGGGGATCCCACCGAACCCGATCCGGTCGTGCTCCTGGCCGCGGCCGTCGAGGCCTATGAGGCCGACCGGGCGCTGGCCCAGCAGGCGTTCTACGCCGCTGCCGGCCGCGGCCGGCCCGAGCAACCCGAGGACCTCGGGGCCAAGATCGAGCTAGGCTACGCCGAGCGCGCCTACCGTACTGCAGGTCGATCGCACCGGACCTCGTGACTACACGGTGCGCCACGGCGACGACGTCGCCGACGTCACGGTCGACGCGTTGAACGACTTCGAGCGACGGATCAGTTGCGGAGGTCGGCGGCACCGGGTCGTCGTCACCCCGCTGGAGTCGGCGTTCCGCATCGAGCTCGACGGCGCGGCGCACCGCGTCGATCGCCAGGACGGGCTGGTGGTCCGCGCCGGCTGGCCGGCGTTGATCGTCGCCGCCCTGGTCTCGCCCGGCCAGCACGTCACCGCCGGAACTCCCATCGCCGTGCTCGAGTCGATGAAGATGGAGACCACCGTCACGGCGCCCTTCGACGGCGAGGTCATCGCCGTGTCGATCACCGCCAACGCCCAGGTGGAACGAGGCGCACCGCTGATGCGGATCCGCCCGCGCACCGCCGCCGTGGACGACCCGACCCACGCCGCGCTGAGCCTGGCCGGGCTGGAGCGGCGCATCGACTTCACCCGCAAGCCGTGCGACCGGGTGTACGAGCCGCTCGGCAACTACCTGCTGGGGTTCGACCTGTCCGCCCCGGATCTGCGCCGCCTGCTCACCCAGCAGCGCCGCCTGGCCGAGATCGCCGACCCCGCCGACCGGGCCCTGCTGCACTGCGAGGACGGTCTTCTCGACATCTACGCCCAACTGGGATCGCTGTACCGACCCAAGACCGAACGGGAGTCCGACGGCGAGGACATCGTCGCCCCGGCGGAGAACACCCAGGAGTACCTGGTGGGGTTCCTGCAGTGGCTCGACGCCGCCAGAGCCGGCCTGCCCACCGCCTACCAGGCCCGCCTGCTCGCCGTCCTCGAGCGGTACGGCGTGCACAGCCTGGAACGCTCGGCGGACCTGGAGTCGGCGCTGATGTGGTTGTTCCGCTCCTTTGGCCGGCTCACCGAACTCGGTCCCATCGTGACGGCCATCCTCGAGCGCCGCCTGGCCAACCGTGACGCCCTCGCCGCGGTGACCGGGGCCGACGACAAGGCCCGGCTGGAACGGCTGGCCGCAGCCACCCAGGGCCGCCAGCAGGCCATCGCCGACCTGGCTCGCGACGTCGCCTTCCACTACTTCGACGAGCCGGTGATGGAGGCCGCGGCCGCCGACCTGCGCGCCGAGATGGAATCCCACCTGACCACCCTGGCCGGGGCGCCGAACGTGGCCGACCGGGAGGCCCGCGTCGAGCGGCTGGTGTGGTGCCCACTGCCGATGCGCTCACTGCTGCTCGACGCCTGGCGCCAGGCCACCGGCCCCACCGCCACCGCGCTGCGCGACACCGTGCTGGAGGTCTACGTCAGGCGGTTCTACCGGATCCGACCCATCGGCCCGATCAGCTTCCACGGCGAGGGCGACAGCCGCTGGGCCAGCGTCGGCTACCGCCACGACGGCAACGACGTCCACGTGGTGACCGGTTACGTCCCGCTCGCATCGCTTCCCCAGTGGGCGGCAACCGTCGCCCCGGCGCTGATCGGGCTCGATCCGTCCACGTGGGTCGTGGCCGATCTGGTCACCTGGCGGGCCGGGACGACACCCGACATCGATGATCTCGCCACCGAAGTGGGGCTCACTGGTGCACGCCGCGCCCTTCGGGCGCGAGATCCACCGTGTCGACGTATCGGTCACCAGCGAGGACGGCCATCCCGACGAGCACATGCGCTCTCAGAACCTGACGTTCCGCCCCGCCGCGGGCGCCGCCGGCGACGCCGGCGCCGGCGGCGAGCGACCGATGGTCGAAGACCGTCTGTACCGCAACCTGCACCCGATGCTGGCCAAGCGCCTGGAGATGTGGCGGCTGGACAACTTCGAGCTGGATCGCCGCCCCTCGCCCGAGGACGTCTACCTGTTCCACGGCGTGGCCCGCACCAACCCCAAGGACCGCCGGCTCTTCGCTCTGGCCGAGGTGCGCGACCTCGGTTCGGTCACCGATCGCAGCACCGGGCAGACCAGCTACCCGCGCCTGGAGCGCACCGCGCTGCTGGCGATGGCAGCGATGCGCTCGGAGCTCAGCCGCTTCGCCGCCGCCGACCGCCCCACGATCAACCGGATGGTGCTGGACATCACCGCCCCGTGGACCGTGCCGGTGGAAGACCGCGCCGCCCTGGCCCACAAGCTCGCCCCGCTCACCGCCAGGGTGGGCCTGGAGAAGGTGATCCTGAAGGTCCGCATCCCCGACGGCGACGCCGAGGGCGGGCTGCGTGACGCGGTGCTGCACTTCGAGGGCGTCGGGCGCACGGTGATGGTCCGCGAGGACGTCGCCGGGTCGCTGCCGATCAGCCCGATCAGCCCGTACAAGCAGAAGGTGCTCACCGCCGCCCGCTTCGGCTCGCCCTACCCGTTCGAGATCACCAAGCTGATGGCCCAGATCAACCCGCGGCGAGCCGACCTGCCCGCGGACACCTTCGTCGAGATGGACCTCGATCCCGCCGACCTCGAGCAGCTGATCCCGGTCGACCGTGCCCCGGGCAACAACACCGCCCACCTCGTCGTCGGCCTCCTGATCAACCACACCGAGGTCGTGCCCGAGGGCATCCGCCGCGTGGCCATCCTCTCCGACCCCACCCAGGGGTTGGGCAACCTGGCCGAGCCGGAGTGCCGGCGGATCAACGCCGCGCTGGCCTACGCCGCCCGTCACCACCTCCCGGTGGAGTGGTTCGCGGTGAGTTCCGGGGCATTGATCGCCATGGACTCCGGCACCGAGAACATGGACTGGATCGCCCTCACGCTGCGCCGGCTGATCGAGTTCACCCAGGGTGGCGGCGAGGTCAACATCATCGTCACCGGGATCAACGTCGGCGGCCAGCCGTACTGGAACGCCGAGGCCACGATGCTGACCCACACCAAGGGGATCCTGATCATGACTCCGGCGTCGGCGATGGTGCTGACCGGCAAGCAGGCGCTCGACTTCAGCGGCGCGGTGTCGGCCGAGGACAACTTCGGCATCGGCGGCTACGACCGGGTGATGGGACCCAACGGCCAGGCGCAGTACTGGGCCCCGTCGTTCGCCGACGCCTGCCGCCTGCTGCTGCGCCACTACGACCTGACCTACGTCGTGCCCGGCGAGCGCTTCCCGCGCCGGCGGCCCACATCCGACCCAGCGGATCGTGACGTCCGCCCTAGCCCGCACGCGCTCCTGGCCGACAGCCCGTTCACCACCGTCGGCGACGTGTTCTCCGCCGACCTGAACCCCGACCGCAAGCAGCCCTTCGACATGCGCTCGGTGATGCGCGCCGTGGCCGACGCCGACAGCGAACCGCTGGAGCGTTGGAAGGACCTGCGTGACGGCGACACCTCCATCGTGTGGGACACCACCGTTGGCGGCCAGCCGGTGCTGCTGCTCGGCCTGGAGTCACACACCGTCGGCCGCAAGGGTTTCGTGCCCGCCGACGGTCCACCGTCGTGGACGTCCGGCACCCTGTTCCCGCACTCCTCACGCAAGACCGCCCGTGCCGTCAACGCGGCCAGCGGCAACCGGCCGATGGTCGTGCTGGCCAACCTCTCCGGCTTCGACGGCTCGCCGGAGTCGATGCGCCGCCGGCAGTTGGAGTTCGGCGCCGAGATCGGCCGGGCGGTGACCAACTTCGACGGTCCGATCGTGTTCGTCGTGGTGTCGCGCTACCACGGTGGGGCGTTCGTGGTGTTCTCCAAGGCGCTCAACGAGTCGATGGAGATCGCCGCGGTCGAAGGCTCCTATGCCTCGGTCATCGGAGGTGCTCCGGCCGCCGCCACCGTGTTCGCCCGAGAGGTGAAGCAGCGCACCGAGAAGGATCCCCGGGTGGTCGCCGCCCGCCAGGCCGCGGCCGCCGCGGGCGGGGCAGAGGCCGCCGGGCTGCGTGCCCACCTGGCCGAGACGATGACCCAGGTCCGCTCGGAGAAGCTGGGCGAGGTGGCCGACGAGTTCGACGCCATCCACACCATCGAACGAGCGTTGCAGGTGGGCTCGGTCGACCGGATCATCGCCGCCGCTGACCTGCGGCCGTACGTCATCGATGCCCTCGCCCGAGGGATGGCCCGCTACTGACCGCCGCCCACCAGCGGACGTTGCACCCAGGTGTGCATCGGTTCGGCAGCGGTGAGGTCGGCGCCACCGTGGAGCAGCGCCGGTGGTGAGTCCGGGCGGCCCCCGGGGGCGAAGCACACCGTCAGCACGAACTGCCCGAACCGCCGCCAGTAGCCGGGGAAGTGCTGGTCCAGAGCTTCCACCGACAGCGTGTTCCACCCGGTCCACACCGGCTGGGCGTCCAGCGTGACGTGGACCCGATGGGTGTCGACGCGCAACCCCAACTGCAGCACCTTCAGCGCCGCCTCCTTCGCCGACCAGTGCAGGTTGGCCAGGGCGTCGGCCTCGTCAGCGCCGGCCGCCCTGGCGACGACGGCCTGCTCGGTCGGGGTGAGGAAGTCGGCCAGGAATCCCGGGCTGCGCGGCTCGACGATCTCCAGGTCGACGCCCAACGTTCCCGAACGGAACGACCCCGGCTCACCCACCAGGCACACCGCCCATCCCGCACGATCGGTCAGCGAGACGTCGACCGGCGCGGCCTCGCCGTCCACCAGGACGAAGGGCGCGCCGCTCGGCCGGTTGCTGATCTCCACCCGGCGTAGCTGCTCGTCGTCGTCGGTCAGGTCCAAGGCGCTGGCCACGGCTCGCTTGGACGTCCACCGGCGGACCAGGAACTCGTTGTGCGGCTTGGTGAAGCGGAACCCGGCAAGGCGGCGCAACTCACCCGCCGACAGCCAGTCGCGCCCGTCGGGCACATGCGGTTCTCCGTCGGCCAGCCAGCGCATCGGCTCCGATCATGGCAGGCGCGGTAGGGTCCCCTCATGCGCGCAACGGTGTTGGGGGCCGGCTCGTGGGGCACGGCTCTGGGCTTGGTGTTGGCCGACAACGGCCACGTGGTGACGATGTGGGACATCGACACCGCCGTGTTGGACACGATCCGCCACCACCACGAGAACACCCGCTACCTCCCCGGGCATCCGTTGCCTGACCTGCTCTCCTCGGCAGCCGACATCGCCGTGGCGCTCGACGCCGCTGACCTGGTGGTGATCGCCGTCCCCTCCCCCGTAGTGCGAGGCGTCGCCGACCAGGCTGCCGGCCACCTGCGCCAGGGCACATGGATCTGCTGCGTGGCCAAGGGGGTGGAGACCGACACCTTGATGACGATGAACGAGGTCCTCGAGGACGTCCTGCCCGTCCCGATGCAGCCGTACCTGTCGTTCCTGTCGGGGCCGTCGTTCGCCAAGGAGGTGGCCGAGCGGATGCCCACCGCGGTGACCGTCGCGGCACGCTGGGAACACGCCGCCCGCCAGGTGCAGGACGCCTTCGCCTCGCCCACGTTCCGGCCGTACACCGCCACGGACGTGATGGGTGTGGAGATCGGCGGCTGCGTGAAGAACGTGATCGCCATCGCCGCCGGGGTGGCCGAAGGGCTCGGCTACGGCGCCAACGCCCGCGCCGCGCTGATCACCCGAGGCCTGGCGGAGATCTCCCGCCTGGCGGTGGCCCGCGGCGCCAACCCGTTGACGCTCGACGGCCTGGCCGGAATGGGCGACCTGATGCTGACCTGCTCGTCGGTGCTGTCACGCAACTTCCGCGTCGGGCTCGGGCTCGGCCAGGGCAAGGACCTGGCCACGGTGCAGGCCGAACTGGGCCAGGTGGCCGAGGGCGTGGTCAACGCCCGCAGCACCGTGGCGATGGCCGAGCGCTGGTCGGTAGACATGCCGATCAGCCACATCGTCCACGACCTGCTGTACGCCGGGCTGAGCCCCGCCGAGGCCGCCCACCTGCTGATGACCAGGGCGATGAAGCCCGAGCGCTACTGACCATCGCTGGATCCGCGCGGACCCCCCGGCGAGGCGCCAGGCGGGGGGACGGCGGATGCCTAGAGCCCGCGCAGGACGTCGACCAGCTCGCTGACGGGGCGGTAGGTCAGCCCGGCGATGGCCCGGTGGGCGTAGCGAATGACGCCGTCCCCGTCGATGATGAACACGCTGCGCCGGGGGAACCCGATCGGGCCGAGGGTGCCGTACAGGCCCGCGACGGCCTTGTCGGTGTCGGCGAGCAACGGGAAGCGGAAGCCGTGCTTGGCGGCGAAGCGTTCGTGGCTCTCCACGTTCTGCGGGGAGATGCCCAGGATCTGGGCGTCGAGCGAGTCGAACTCCGCCAGACCGTCGTTGTAGCTGTTGAGCTGCTTGGTGCACACGGGCGTGTCGTCGCCCGGGTAGAACACCAGCACCACCGGGCGGCCGCGGTACTCCGTCAGCGACACCGTTCGCTGCTGACCACCGTCACAGCCCGCCAGCGTGAACTCGGGCGCCCGATCGCCGACCCCGACGCTCACCCGCCAACGCTTTCCATGAGCTCGTCGGAGATGTCGAAGTTGGCATAGACGTCCTGGACGTCGTCGTTGTCCTCCAGGGCATCCATGATCCGCAGGATCTTGCGGGCGTCGTCGGCGTCGGTGACCTCCACCGACAGGCTGGACACCATCGTGCTCTCCGCCGAGGTCACCTCGATCCCGGAGGCCTGCAGGGCATCGCGGACCTCATACACCGACGCCGCCTCGGTGGTCACCCGCCAGCCGTCCCCGTCGGCGGCGACATCCTCGGCACCGGCCTCCAGGGCGGTCATCATCACCGTGTCCTCGTCGCCGCCATTCACCGCGATGACGCCCTTGCGGCTGAACTGCCAGCCCACTGCGCCCGGCTCGGCCATCGAGCCACCGAGCTTGGAGAAGATGTTGCGGACCTCGCTGCCGGTGCGGTTGCGGTTGTCGGTCAGCACGTCGATCATCATCGCCACACCGCCGGGCGCGTATCCCTCGTACATGATCGCCTCGTAGGTACCGGCGTCACCCTCGCCCGTACCGCGCTTGACGGCCCGATCGATGGCGTCGTTGGTCATCTGCGCGGCCTTGGCCTTCTGCATCACCGTCCGCAGGGTGGCATTCGAGGCCGGGTCTCCCCCACCGTCGCGCGCCGCGACCTCCAGCTGACGGGCGATCTTGTTGAAGAGCTTGCCGCGGGCCTTGTCGGCTGCGCCCTTCTTGTGCTTGATGGTTGCCCACTTGGAATGGCCGGACATCCGGCTACACCTCCTGCAGAAAGGTGGCATGGACACGGACATCGCCACCGAGTTCGGGATGGAACGAGGCCGCCATGACACGGCCGTGACGGACCAGCACCGGCTCACCATCGTAGTGAGCCAGCACCTCGACCTCAGGGGAGGCCTCGACGATGCGCGGGGCGCGGATGAACACACCGTGGAACGGCGTGTCCAGGCCGGCCACGGCGAGATCGGTCTCGAAGCTGTCGACCTGGCGACCGAAGCCGTTGCGCCGCACGCTGATGGGCAGCGTGGAGAAACTGCGCTGGTCGGGCCTGCCGTCCAGCACCGTGGTGGCCAGCAGGATCATCCCGGCGCAGGTGCCGAAGGCCGCCATGCCCGCGGCCAGGCGCTGCGCCAGCGGGTCGAACAGACCCGAGGTGTGCAGCAGCCGTGACATCGTCGTGCTCTCGCCGCCGGGCATGATCAGGGCGTCGACGGCATCGAGATCCGCCGGGGTACGCACGTCACGGGTGGTGACGTCGAGCCGCTGGAGGATCAGCTCATGGGCGCGGAAGGCCCCCTGCAGGGCCAGCACCCCGACCACCGAGCCCACCTGGGGGCTCCCCCGCCCGACGCATCCTGCCTACCAGCCGCGCTCGGCGAACTTCTGGTGGATCTCGTCCATGCCGATGCCGGTCATGGGCGTCCCCAGGCCGCGGCTGACCTTGGCCAGGATGTCGGCGTCACGGAAGTGCGTCGTCGCCTCGACGATGGCCTTGGCCCGCGGCATGGGGTCCTCGCTCTTGAAGATCCCCGAGCCGACGAACACGGCCTCGGCGCCCAGCTGCATGGCCAGGGCGGCGTCGGCGGGAGTGGCGATGCCGCCGGCACAGAACATCGGTACCGGCAACCAGCCGGTCTCGGCGACCTCCTGGACGAGGGGCAGCGGGGCCTGCAACTGCTTGGCCCACTGGAACAGCTCGGCGCTGTCGGCCTGGCCGATCTTGCGCATGTCGCCGATGATCGAACGCAGGTGACGGACGGCCTCGACGATGTTGCCGGTGCCCGCCTCGCCCTTGCTGCGGATCATGCACGCACCCTCGCTGATGCGCCGCAGGGCCTCACCGAGATTGGTCGCGCCGCACACGAACGGCACGGTGAAGGCCCACTTGTCGATGTGGTGGGTCTCGTCCGCCGGCGTCAGCACCTCGGACTCGTCGATGTAGTCGACCCCGAGCGCCTGGAGGATCTGAGCCTCGACGAAGTGCCCGATGCGGGCCTTGGCCATCACCGGGATGGTCACGGCGGCCTTGATCCCCTCGATCATCTCCGGATCGCTCATCCGGGCGACGCCACCGTCGCGGCGGATGTCGGCGGGTACCCGCTCCAGCGCCATCACCGCCGTGGCGCCGGAGTCCTCGGCGATCTTGGCCTGGTCAGGGGTGACGACGTCCATGATGACGCCGCCTTTCAGCATTTCGGCGAGTCCGCGCTTCACCGGGAAGGTCCCCGTGGCGCGCCGGGCGGACGACTGATCCATGGGCCCATCGTATCCGGCCACCGCCGCTGCGCCCCGGGGGTATCCGGGCTCAGCGGGTGGCAGCGGCACCCGCCAGCACCAACGGTGAACCGAAGGATCGGCCGGTCAGCCTGCCACAACGCTCGCCGGGAGCACCGTGGTCGCCCCCTGGCGGGCCAACTCGATCCAGGTCCGTCCCGGGGTGAGCAACACCAGTTGGCCGTCGTCGGCCACCAGCGAGTAGTTGGCCGTGAGCTCGGGCCGGGTCCAGTTCCCGGTCACCACCTTGCCACCGCTCAGCACGGTGACCCGCCCACTCCCGATGGTCTGGGCCTCGGGCGATCCGGCCGCCGCCGGGCTCGGGCGGTACTCGACCTCGAGGATGATCACGTTCGCCGCGCTGACCTGGCCGGCGTCCTGGGTGTCGTGGGGCCTGTTCCCCTGGGTCCGTAGGTACGCGCCCAGCATCGGCGCCCACCGCCAGCCGACCGCGACGTTGTCCATGGCGAGGTCGGCGCCAGGCGACTCACGACCGGCGACCACGTCGTCGGGCGCCCGGTACTCGAACTGCGGGCCGGGAACGGCCAGTGGCACGGGCGGCGCCAGCGCGTACAGATCCTTGGTCCGCGAAAACAGGGTGTGCTCCACATCCACCCGGCGGCCGCGGCGGTCACGGAAGTACGCCCGTGGCTGCAGCGGGGCGCCGATGTCCACCATCTGCGAGGCGCGCACAGCCTCGCTGACCCCGCGGTTGCCACCGCTCCAGGAGAACAGCGGCTGGCCCAGCGAGCCGAGGAGCAGGACGTCCTGTGTCCTGGCGCTGCGGATCGGTCCGACGGGGTCGGCGTCGTCGCTGTGGAAGACGGCGGCGAAGCGAGTCAGCGATTCGACGTTCTCCTCGAAGACGATGTCGGCGTGGTTCAAGCCCACCTGCGGGCGGGCCTGAGGATGGTTGTCGATCTTCACCACCAGCGCCGGCCGGGTGGCCTTGGCAGGGTCAGTGACCGCCAATCCGGTCAACGGCATGACCTCGTCTATGACGGGCGACGTGCCCGGAGCTGATCCGGACGATTCGCTGGGCGGGGGCGCCGTGGCCACAACGGCGGGCATCGACAGGCACGCCGACGACCAGGCGAGCGCGCCACAAGCGACGAGACGAGCGGATCTCACAGCTCCTTGAGTAGCGCGATTCGCTCCTCAAGTGGTGGATGGGTGTCGAACAGGCGGTTGATCGAGCCCAACCGTCCACGGTCGGCGACACCCGACATCGGTTGTTCGATCCACAGGTGCGCCGTCGCCGTACTGGCGGCGTGGGTGACGGTGCAGTCGTCACGCAGCTTTTCCAGCGCCGAGATCAGCCCTGGCGGATAGCGTGTCATCTGGCAGGCGCTGACGTCGGCCAGCGTCTCACGCTTGCGGCTGATCGCCGCCTGCATCAGCCGTGACAGGATCGGGGCGAAGATCAGCAGGGCGAACCCGATGAACGCCAGCGGGTTGGTGGAGTCGCCGCGGTCGCCGGAGCGCCGCTCACGCCCGCCGTTCCACCACATCATCCGGATGGCCAGCTGGGTGACCAGGGCAATGGCCCCGACCAGGGTGACCGCCAGGGTGGACACGAGGATGTCGTAGTTGCGGATGTGCGACAGCTCATGGGCGATGACCCCTTCGAGTTCCACGCGGTTGAGCTTGTCCAGCAATCCGGTGGTGACGGCGATCGCCGCATGCTTCGGGTTGCGTCCGGTGGCGAAGGCGTTCGGGGCGGGGTCGTCGACCACGTAGACACGCGGCTTGGGCAACCCGGCGGCGATGCACAGCCCCTCGACCAGGTTGTGCAGTCGCTGGTACTGCTGCGGGTCGGCGGGCGTGGCGCGGCTGACCGCCAGGGCGATCGCGTCGGCCTTCCAGTACGACAAGAAGGCGACGCCGCCGGAGACGACCAGAGCGACGACGGTGCCACCGACGCCGTTGCCGATCAACTGGCCGACGGCCAGGCCGACGAGCGTCAGCAGGCCGACGAAGCAGACGATGAGCAGGGTGCTGCGCCGCTTGTTGGCGCGGATGAGTTCAAACATGGCAGTCCAACGTCGCCTCCGAGCGACCTCAGAAGCCGACCTTGGGCACCTCGCGCGACGCTTCGTCCGCCTCGAAGTACTCCCGCTTGGAGAACTTCATCATCGTGGCGAAGAACACGGTGGGGAACGCCTGCAACTTGTTGTTGTAGGTGAGGACGGAGTCGTTGTAGAACTGCCGGGCGTAGGCCACACGTCCCTCCGTGGCGGTGAGTTCCTCCTGCAGGGCCAGGAAGTTCTGGTTGGCCTTGAGGTCGGGGTAGGCCTCGCTGAGAGCGAACAGCTGGCGCAACGCACCGGTGAGCTGGGTGTCGGCCTGGGCCTGGCCGGCGGGGGTGGCGGGGGCGGCGATCGCTGCGTTGCGCGCCCGGACAACGGCGTCGAGGGTGTCTTTCTCGTGGGCGGCGTAGGCCTTGACGGTCTCCACCAGGTTCGGGATCAGGTCGATGCGCCGCTTCAGTTGGACGTCGATCTGCGACCAGGCGTTCTCCACCTGGTTGCGGCCACGGATGAGCCCGTTGTAGGCGCCGATGGCGACCAGGCCGAGCAGCACGAGCACGCCGAGGATGATGAGGAACGGAACCATCGGGCCATCATACGGCGGGGCGGCCGGCCAACCGGTGGTATCGCTCGGCGTACAGGTCCGCCAGCGTGTCCATCGAGAAGTCCTCGGCCCGCCGCTGGCCGGCGGCCACGAGGCGGCCACGAAGCTGGGCATCTCCGAGTGCCCGGCGCAGCGTTTGGGCCAGTCGTTCGGTGTCGCCGGGCTCGACCAGCAGTGCATCGACGTCATTGGTGGCCACGTTGCGGTACCCGTCGAGGCCGCTGGCGACGATCGCCGTTCCGGCGGCCATCGCCTCGATCAGCACGACCCCGAAGGATTCACCACGCAGCGAGGGGGCGCAGAACACGTCGGCCCCACGGAGGCGGGCGGTCTTGTCGGCGTCGCTGAGGCGGCCCAGCCAGTGCAGCCGCCGATCCGCGGCGTACTCCTTCTTCAGGCGCGCCGTGTCCGGGCCGTCACTGGCGATCCACACCTGCACGTCCTCGGGCATCGAACGCATCGCCGCCAGCAACACGTCGAGACCCTTGCGTTCCTCGTGACGGCCGCAGAAGAAGATCGTCGGCCCCGTGGTGGGCGCCGAGGGGCCGGCTCGGTAGCTGTCCAACTCCACGCCGTTGAACAGCACCTCGGCCTGCAGGTCACAGACCCTGCTGAGCAGCTCCTGGGCGTCCTTGGATACGGCGATCGCGTGATGGATGTTCGGCGCCATCCGCCGCAAGAACCCGCCGAACCACCGGTAGCTGGCGCTCTCGCCGGCGGCGTGGAAGGTCGCCACCACCGGCGCCGGGTGGACGAGCAGCGCGGTCATCGTCGGGCCCGGAGCGAACGGCTCGTGCAGGTGGAGCACGTCGAACTGCTCGTCGGCCAGGGCCCGCAGCGTGCGCAGCGAGCTGGACGGATCTGGGGCCAGCGGCGCCACCGACCCGTTGGCGGCCGTCGGCAGGCTGTTGCCCAGCGGGGTGACGAACGTGGCCGGTGGTGGGCCGTCGCATGGCGCCAGGACGCGTACCTCGACCCCCTTGCGGCGCAGCGTCCGCGACAGCCCGAGCACCTGCGCCTGCACCCCTCCGGGGATGGACATGCTGTACGGGCAGATCATTCCGACGCGCAACACTCCCGATCGCGGCGGTCGCTCGGCCTCGTCGTCGAGCTGGGAGAGCATCGTGCCCAGGGTGGTGCGCCGCAGGCCAAGACCACCAGGATCCGCTGTGCTCACGTGCCGGACCATACCGCGCCGGGCGTGGCTCGCCAGTGGTGCCGGGACGGTGACTTCGGGGTCTGGCAAACTCCCGGGAACCTACTGGGGGGCTGATGCGTCCATTGCTACCGATGCCGACAACTGACGGACCTGTCGCCCCGCGCCCGTGGAGAGCCCTCGGCCGGCTGTGGTCCATCCTCGCCGGCGCAACCCTGGCGGTCGTCGCCGTCGCCGGCGGGCGGGCCGCCGCTCAGGACATCCCGTCGTTCACGGTAGAGGTTGGCATCCATGGGTTCAGCGATCCCGATGCCGACCGGATGGTCACCGTCACCGTTACTTCGACGGGGGCGCTGCAGGGCCGGGTGGAGGTCCGCTCCAACACCGGCGCCGTCGCCAGCCGCCCGATCGAGATGGCCGGCGGGACCACCAAGGCCGTGCGCATCCTGACCGACGCCACCAGCAATGCCGGCGCTGTCGACGTCTCCCTGTTCGACGGGGATCGACTGGTCAGCACGAGGGTGGTCAACGTCCAGACCACGCAGGACGTGGAAGTCGTGGGCATCAGCCCAGGCCTGGCCGAACGGGTCGGCAAGCTCCCAGACTCCGTGGAGTTGCCCAGCTCGCTCGGGCGAGCGGTCTTTGCCACCTGGGACACGGAGCTGTTCGACCTGGGTCCAGGGGCGCTTCGCCAGTTCGACACCCTGGTGTCGGCGTCGGCCGAACTGGCTGCGCTGTCACCCGCCCAGCGCACCACCCTGCTCGTCTGGCTGAACGACGGCGGCGTGCTGGTGCTGGACGACACCACGGATCTCTCGGCGCTACCGGCGGCGTGGCGGCCGGGGCCTGCGTCGTACATGCTGGCCGGCCGTGGTCTGGTGCGCGTCCTGCCGGGCGCCACCAGCGCCGGGCGGTGGGCGCAACTGGTCGTGCCGACCGGCGCCCGTTCCCGGGAGTCGCTGTTCCTGAACGACTTCGGCGTGACCGGAAACGCCGATGCCGCCCTCGTGCGCTCGGCAGGGATCAGCCTGCCCCGGCTCGGCTCGGTGATCCTGCCGCTGATCGCCTACGCCCTGCTCGCCGCGTTCGGTGTCTACGTCCTGGTCAGGACCCTGCGGCGGATGACGCTGGCGTGGGTGCTGATCCCGGGGTTGGCCGTGGTGACCTCACTCCTGCTCGTCGCTGTCGGTACCGGCTGGAGGGACAGCGGCCGCCCAGCCACCATGAGCTTTCTCGACTGCTCGGTCCCTGGCTGCTCGGTCAACGCCTCACTGCTGAACTTCAGCCGCTCGGGTGGGACGCTGGCCACCGAACTGCCCGCCGGGTGGACCATGACCGGCGGGCTCATGTCGTTCGTCGGACGGCGCAACGACTCCACCACGCTGCAACGCCGCGCCGACGGCACCGCCGCGCTGACCAACCGGCTGGATCCCGGGCAGATCGTCGTGAACAACCTCGTCGGGATGGCCCAGGTCCCCGGCCTCAGCGTCGATGCCACCTCCGACGGCACGACGGTCACGGGAACCGTGACCAACAACTCGCCGTCAGCAGTCCGTGAGGTCGCCGTCATCGCCGCCGGTTCGTTCACCCGGCTGGGCACGCTCGAGCCCGGCGCGAGCAGGCCGTACTCGCTCACGGCCCAGGTCCGTGCGCCCAACCAGGCGATCTGGGACATCTGGCAGGGCGACAACCCCGACGCCCAGCCGATCCTCACCCAGTGGGGAGCGGCGGCCATGACCACCTCGCTGACCGCCAGCGGGCTGGTTCGCGTTGCCGGCTGGGTGGACGACCTGGCCCCGCTGATCGCGCCCGGCGCGGCCAGCGCCGGCGCGCTGAGCTCGACCGCCCGGATCATGCCCCGAGGCGGGATCGTCCCCGACTCCGTGCGCACCTCCGTCGTCCGCTCGACCCAGAACCCCGGCGCCACCGGCCTGGAGGACCTCGTGGTGCGCTTCATGCTCCCCCCTGAGTCGACGCCCCTGCCACCGCTGACGATGACACTGCCCGCCGGGATACGTTCCGTCGACGTCCTCGGCCCGTCCGGCTGGCAGACGTTGCGCACCGACGGCGACACGGTGACGCTGCCGCGGGAGGCCGTGGTCCAGGGCGTGGTGCTGGCCCGGATCCTGAACCGGGACCTCGCCGTCCTCGCCGATCCGTCGGCGATGGCCCAGCTCACCCTCGCCGGACCGAAGGCCGGTGGCTGACATGACCGCTGACATGACCGCTGACATGACCGCTGACAGGGCGGCGAGCGCCACCACCGACGATCACACCGATGATCACACCGATGACCTGGCAGTGCGGACCACGCAGCTGTCCAAGCGGTACGGAACGCTCTTGGCCGTCGATCGGATGGACCTGCACGTCCCGAAAGGGTCGATCTTCGGGCTGATCGGCCCCAACGGCGCCGGCAAGAGCACCACGCTGGCGATGATCGCCACCCTGCTGCTGCCCACCACCGGGACGCTCAGCGTGATGGGCGCCGACCCGGTACGCATGCCTCGCACCGCTCGGCGGCGCATGGGCTACATGCCCGACGCCCTCGGCCTGTACGACAACCTGCGCGTCGATGAGTACCTGGAGTTCTTCGCCGCCAGCTACGGCATCCCCCGGCGCACCTGGGCGGACTTGGTGGGCGGTCTGCTGGAACTCGTCGACCTGTCGGTCAAGCGCACCGCGATGGTGAACTCGCTCAGCCGCGGGATGAAGCAGCGCCTCAGCCTGGCCAGGGCGCTCGTCCACGACCCGACGTTGCTGATCCTCGACGAGCCGGCATCGGGGCTGGATCCGCGGGCGCGCATCGAGCTACGCGAACTGTTGCGCTCGCTGAACGAGATGGGCAAGACGATCATCATCTCCTCGCACATCCTCGCCGAACTGGAGGAGGTCTGCACCGACGTGGCCATCATGGAGGCCGGCAAGCTGCTGGCGGCCGGCCCGCCGCGCCAGATCCTCAACCAGCTCGGCGGCGCCCGTTCGGTCCGGGTGCGCTTCGCCGAGGGGACCGACGAGACCTTCACGGTCGCCGACGACGACGAGCAGGCGGCCCTGCTCCGCTCGCTGGTGGTCGATCAGGGTCGCCGGGTGGTCGAGTTCGTCGAACAGTCAGGCGGGTTGGAACAGCTGTTCATGACCCTCACCGAAGGGATCGTCCAATGAGCCTGCGCGTCAACCCGGTCCTGGGTCGCGAGCTCCACGAGCGGATGCGCAGCAGCCGCCCGTTCTGGGTCGTCGGGGTGTTCCTCGGGCTGCTGACGCTCGCCGTCTATCTGGTGTTCCAATCGCTCAGTGGGTTCGACGAGTTCGACATCACACGCCAGACGCGCACCGGGCGAGCGCTGTTCGAAACCGTCATCCTCGTCATGACGCTGCTGATCATCTTCTTCGTCCCGGGCATCACCGCGGCGTCGTTGGCCGGTGAGCGCGAACGACAGACGCTGCAGCCGATGCAGATCACTCTGCTGCGGCCACGTCAGTTGCTGGCAGGCAAGATCCTTGCGTCGATGAGCTTTCTGGTGCTGCTGATCATCAGCGCCCTGCCGGTCCTCGTCGTGTGCTACCTCCTCGGCGGGATCCGCATCGTCGACGGGGTGATCGGCATCGCCATCGTCAGCCTGCTAGCCCTCCTGCTGACCACGATCATCGCCTCGCTGTCGGCGCGCGCCAAGCGGGTCCAGGGCGCCACGCTGATGGCCTACGGGGTCACCCTGTTCGTGCTCCTGATCGGTCCGCTGCTGTTCGTGGTGGCCAACGTCGCCGACGACTCCAGCGGTGGCGATCCCACCCAGGTACCGGCGTTCCTGGTGACGCTGAACCCGGTCGCCATCGTCGCCGACGCCGTGGGCAGTGACTCCGGTCAGACCGCCGACGCCCCGCTCAGCGGGTTGCGGCGCAGCATGGTTCAGGAGTGGCAGAGCTCCGGAGGATCGTGGTTCGCCTGGTTCCCCGACGACGACGTCCAGGTAGATCGCGGTGACCCGTTCCCGGCATGGCTCATCGGCGCCCTGGTCCTCGCCGCCCTGGCCGCGCTGGCGGCGGTGCGAGGTGTCCGTGCCCTACGAACCCCTGCGGAGGTGGAACGATGATCGCAGCACCGCCACCAGTGCGCCTGCTCCTCGGGCGGACCCGACGGCGGCTCCGGCTGGTCTGGGCCGTGGACACGATGCAACTGGCCGCCCCGGTCCTGGCTGCGGTGGCCCTCGGTCTCGTCGTGTTCTCCCGGTACACCACCGCCACGTGGCCCCAGCCGGCAGCCGCGGTGGCAGCCGTGGCCGGACTGGTGATCATCGTCGGCGCCGCCGTCGTCACCAGGCTCCCCGACATGGTCGTTGCCCGTGCCGCGGACCGGGCGCTGTCCACCCACGACGCCTTCGCCACCTCGCTGCAGTTCGTCGGGCCCGATGGGTTCCCGGCACGCATCCACGCCCGCGCTGCCGCGCTGGCCACCAACGCGGACCCTGCCGGCGCGCTGCCGCTGCCCTGGCGGCGGCGATCGGTCCTGGCGGGAGCGTGCATCGCCGCGCTTGCCGTCGGGCTGACGTTCGTCTCCAACCCGCAAGATGCCAGACGCGCCCAGCAGCGCCGAGAGCGAGCCGCCGTCGCCGCCGCGGTGTCGCAGTTGGACGCCGAAACGGCCACGATCGCCGCCAAACCGGGCAGTGCCGACGCGGCCAAGCGCCTTCGCCAGCTGACCGAACAGCTGAAGAGGACCTCCAGTCTCGATCGCGCCAAGGAGCTGATCGACCAGGCCGCCGCGGAGCTGCGCCAGACGGTCTCGCCGAACCTGCTCGGCCAGAAGGCCGCCACCGAGGGGCTCACCCGCAGCCTGCAGCAGGAGCCGATGCCAGGCGCGTCGGGCGAGCAGTCGGCCGCCGACCAGATGACGGCGCTCGCCGACAAGCTGCCATCGATGACCCCCGCCGAACGTGAGGCTGCCGCCAAGCGCCTGGAGGCATTGGCTGCCACCCAGGCCGCCGGCAGCCCGGCTGCGTCGGCTGCCCTGCAACGAGCAGCGACCGCGCTGCGCGCTGGCGACGTGGCCAGTGCCCAGGCCGCGCTCGGCGAAGCGGGCGCCGCTGCAGCCGCTGCGGATGCCGCGGTGTCGGCCCAGCAGGCGGCCCAGGATGCGGCAACCGCGGCCCAGCGCGCCGGCGACACCGCCCAATCCGCCGCCCAGGGTCCAGGCGCCGGTCAGGGCCAGGGTCCAGGCTCGGGTCAGGGCCAGGGTCCAGGCTCGGGTCAGGGCAAGGGTCAGGGCTCGGGCAACGGGTCCGGATCGGGTTCCGGTTCGGGCGCCGGTGGCGCCGGTTCCGGTCAGGGTTCCGGTCAGGGTTCCGGTTCGGGGTCCGGTTCCGGTTCGGGCGGCTCCGGCACGGCCGGCGGGGGCGGCGGTGGCGGGTGCAACGGGTGCTCGCCGGGCAAGGGCGGGACCGGCGCCGGGCAGGGAGGCACCGGCACCGCCCATGGGCCCAAGGCCGGCCAGCGACCCGACACCGCCACCATCTTTGACCCAGCGCACGGATCCGGCGGCCAGTCCGGCTCGGTGGGCGGGGGCACCGGCAGCGGCCAGGGCGGAACCATCGGCAAGACCAACGGCCAGACCAACACCGGCACCGCCCGAGTCCCGCTGTCCGAGGCCATCGGCGACTACGCCCGCCAGGCCACCGACGCGATGAACACCCAGACCGTCTCGCCCGCCGTGCGCTCGCTCGTGCTGGCGTACTTCGACCACCTGCAACAGACCTGAGGACACGATGACGACCACCCCCCTGCCCACCGTCACCCCTGAGCAGTACGCCGCCATCGCCGCCTCGATCGAGGCCGAAGTGGGCAAGGTCATCGTCGGCCAGGCAGACCTGGTGCGCACCGTCATCACCTGCCTGCTGGCCGAGGGCCACGCCCTGCTCGAAGGCGTCCCCGGGCTCGGCAAGACGATGCTGCTCAAGGCGCTGTCGGAGTCCGTCGACCTGCCCTTCTCCCGCCTGCAGTTCACCCCCGATCTGATGCCCGCCGACATCGTCGGCACGCAGGTTCTGGAAGAGGACGAGCACGGCCACCGCTCGTTCCGGTTCCGCCACGGCCCCGTGTTCGCCAGCTTCGTGCTGGCCGACGAGGTCAACCGGGCCACGCCAAAGACCCAGTCGGCGCTGCTCGAGGCGATGCAGGAGCGGGCGGTCACCGCCGGAGGGGAGACCCGCCGGCTACCACGACCGTTCCTGGTGATGGCCACCCAGAACCCGTTGGAGATGGAGGGCACCTACCCGCTGCCCGAGGCCCAACTCGACCGGTTCCTGATGAAGGCCGACGTTCCGTTCCCCACCGCCGACGACCTGGTCACCGTGCTGGAGCGCACCACCGGCACCGCCAGCGCCACGCTCCATCCGGTGGCCGACTCGGCCACCCTGATGGCGATGATCGCCCTGACCCGCCAGGTGCCCATCGCCAGCCACGTCCTGCGCCACGCCGTCGATCTCGTCGTGGCCACCCAGCCGGGGCACCAGTCGGCGCCGGGGATCAAGCGCTACGTGCGCTTCGGCGCGTCCCCGCGTGGCGCCCAGGCGATGGTGCTCGGCGCCAAGGTGCGCGCCCTGCTGGACGGGCGTCCGAACGCTTCCATCGACGACATCCGCGCCAGCGCAGTGCCGGCGCTGCGCCACCGGTTGGTGGTGGGCTACGAGGCCACTGCCGACGGGATCACCACGGCGCAGCTGGTCGACGAGCTGCTCGACGCCGTGCCGGCGCCGTCGGCCGGCGTGCGTGGCGGGCCGTGAACGAACTGCTCGAACCGGCGCTGCTCGCCCAGTTGGAGCGGCTGCAGCTGGCCAGCCGGCGGCGCCTCGCCGGCCGGTTCACCGGTGAGCACCGCTCGCCCCGCTTCGGCAACTCGCTGGACTTCGCCGACGAGCGCGAATACCACCCGGGCGACGACTACCGGCGGATCGACTACGCCCTGTACGCCCGGACCGGGCAGCTGTTCATCAAGCTGTTCGAGGCCGAGGACGAGTTGAACCTGCGCCTGCTGGTGGACACGTCGGCGTCGATGGGCCACTACGGCAAGCTGCGCCAGGCGGTCCGCGTGGCAGGGGCGATCGGCTTTCTAGCATTGACCCGCCGGGACATCGTCACCTTGCATCTCGAGCCACCATCCCGGCCGGCGCAACGGTTCACCGGACGTCACGCCGTCGGCGCGCTGTTCGACGTTCTGGGTGGGTTGGAGACGGCGGGTCGGACGGATCTGCGCACGGCCGCCCAGGATCTCCTGGCCCGGCCCGGCCCGGCAGGGGCCACGGTCGTGATCAGCGACCTGCTCACCCCGAGCTGGGAGCCGGCCATCGATCGCCTCCCGGCGCGCGGTGGTGACGTCACGATCCTGCACGTCCTGGCCGCCGAGGAGATCTCCCCCAGCCTGGAGGGTGAGCTGTCCGGGGACGTCGACGTGATCGACGCCGAAACCGCCGAGCGGGTGGCTGTCAGCCTGAGCCACGACAGCGTCAGGTCCTATACGGCGGCCGTCCAGGCGTGGCTGGCCGACTGCGCCGCCCGCTGCCGGTCACGGGGGGCGGCGTACCAGCTGGTGCCTGCCGAGCAGCCCATCGCCGAGGTCGTCCTCGGTGGTCTGCGCGAGCACGGGGTCGCCCGATGATCGTGGCCTTCGGCTGGAGCCTGACCAACCCGGCCGGACTCGGCCTGGCGGCCCTCGCCATCCCCGTGATCCTGCTGCACATCCTGCGCCCCCGCCGCCAGGAGGTGACGGTGAGCTCGACGTTCCTGTGGCGCACCCTGGAACGGCCGGTCAGCTCGGCCACGCCGTGGCAGCGGCTGCGCTGGAGCGCCCTGCTCCTGGCACAGTTGCTGGCCGTGTGTGGCCTGGCCCTGGCCGTCGCCAGACCGGTTCGCTTGCAGCCCGCCACCCTGGCGGCGCACACCGTGTTCATCGTCGACGCCTCATCGTCGATGCGCGCGCCACCGACGTGTCCCCGACACGCCTGGCCGCAGCAACGGCGAAGGCCAGGGCACTGGCCGGGGAACTCCCCGATGGCGGGCTGGCCTCCGTCGTGGTGGCCGGGCAGCACCCTCGGGTGGCGCTGACGGCCAGCGGCGACCGCGACGCGCTGGCCAGCGCGCTGCCGTGGTCTGGAGGCCGGGCAGGGTCGTGCCGACTTCGCCGAGGCGTTCAGCCTGGCCGAGAGCCTGGACACCGGCACCGAGCCGATCGGCTTCGTGCTGCTGTCCGACGGCGGATTGACCGACGAGGAGCAGAAGCTGCTGCCGCCGGGCACGCGCTACGAACGCATCGGCGCCACGGCTGCCAACCGCTCCGTCGAGCGAGTGGACGTGGAGCCGCGTGGCAGCGGGCTCCACGCCCGTGTCACCCTGCGCAACCACGGCGACTCGGCGGTGACCCAGCAGTTGCGCTTCGACGTCGACGGCGTCACCGCGGCGACCCAGCGGGTGACCATCCCGGCAGCGCAGCCGCTCACCGTCGAGGTGGACCTCCCAGCGCGGCGAGCGGGTGGAGGCGTCGCTCGGATGGCGGTGACATCCTCGCTGCCGACGACGTCGGCGTGGCCGTCGCCGACCGGCGCCCGGATCGCAAGGTGCTGATCGCCGGATCGGGGGTGTTCTGGACGGAGCTGTTGACCTCGATTCCGGGTGTCACCGTCGACGTCGCCGAGCGAGGGCGCCACTCCCGACGGCGACCGGGTACGACGTCGGTCATCTACGACGGCGTGGCAGTGCCCGCCGACGCCGAAGGCGCCGTTCCTGGCCGTGGCCAGCCCGGGCGGCGTTGCCCGGCGCCGGCAGCGGCCGGTGTGGTGGAGACGCCCTCGGTGACCCTGGTCCACAGCGAGGACCCGCTGCTGGCCGGGATCGACCTGTCACGGGGTGGCCATCGCCACCGCCCAGCGGGTCACACCCACCCCGCAGGTCGACGTCCTCGTCGCCGGCGAGAACGCGCCGCTGCTGATGCGTGGCGTCAGCGCCGGGCGGCGCTTCGCCTACCTCACCTTCTCCCTCACCGACAGCAACCTGGCGGTGCAGGTGGCCTTCCCGCAGCCTGGGCGACCGGCTGCTCACCGAACTCACCGGGCTGACCATCAGCACCGCAGAAGATCGACGTCGGCGCCGACCTCCCGATCGACCCGGCCGTCCCGCGCCACGGTGGTCGCGGCCCGGGTGGTCAGCGCTTCGAACTCGCCGCCGGCGACCTGCCTCCCCCGGCCAGCCGCGCCGGGGTTCTGGGTGATCAGCGTGGCCGAACGTCCCGACCGTGCTCGTCGCCGTCAACCCACCGGCGGCCGAGTCCGCCGTCGCCCCGCGCACCACGCTGACCACCTCCGATCCCGGAACCAGGCCGGCCACCCAGGCCGCGCCAGGTGGCCTCCAGCCTCGCTGGCCTGGGTGGTGCTCGCCCTCCTGGCGATCGTCGCCGTCGAGGCGTGGCTCGCCTGGCGCGGCCTGGGGGTCAGCCGGGGGCAATGGCGGGTGGCGGCCGGGCTGCGCATCCTCGTCGCCGTGCTGCTCCTCGGCGCCTGGCTGGCGCCATCGATCGACCGCGGCAGTGACCGACAGGCGACCGTCTTCCTGCTCGACCGTTCGGCCTCGCTCGGTTCCACGGGGACCGGGGCGGCCGAGGCCTGGCTGAAGTCGGCACTGGCCAAACGCCCGGAGGACGCGCTCAGTGCGGTGGTGGTGTTCGGCGCCGAATCCCGGCTCGACCGCCTGCTGCAGGCCTCGTCGGTGTTCGACGGGGCATCGGTGGTGATCGACTCGTCGGCCACGGACATCGCCAGCGCCATTCGTCTCGGTTCAGCCGTCCTGCCCTCGGACGCCAAGCGCCGCCTGGTGCTGATCAGCGACGGCCGGGCCACGGCCGGCAACGCCACGGCCGAGGCCACGCAGCTGTCGGTCACCGGGGTCCCGGTCGACACACACGTGATCGAATCCGGGGGTGGCGCCGACGCCGCGGTGTCCAAGATCGTCGTGCCCCGCCTGGCCCGGGTGGGTGATCGGGTCACGGTGACGGCCCACGTCGAGGCCAGCCGGGCCGGCCAGGCCACGGTGACACTGCGCCGGGACGGGAGCGACCTCGACTCCAAGGTCGTGACGTTGCAACCCGGCGACAACACGATCACCTTCCAGGACGTCCGCGTCGACCAGGCCGGCGCCGTGCTGCGCTATCAGGTGGCGGTCGCCGCGCCAGGTGACGTCCAGCCGCGCAACGATCAGGCGTTCGCCGCCGTGCCGGTGCAGGGTCCGGCCAAGATCCTGGTGGTGGAGGGCACGGCCGGCGAGGCGGCGACGTTGGACAACGCCCTGCGACGCCGGTGGTGTGGCCACCGAGGTGGTCTCCCCCGCCCAGCTCCCTGCCGTGCAAGATCTGGCGACCTACACCGGCGTGGTGCTGGTCGACGTCAGCGCCGCGCAGCTTTCCGCCGAGCAGATCGCCAACCTGTCCACCGTCGTCCGCGATCTCGGCCGCGGCCTGCTCACCGTGGGCGGGCCGCGCAGCTACGGCGCGGGCGGCTACCGGGAGTCACCGCTCGGCGATCTTCTGCCCGGTGGACAGCGAGATCCTCGATCCCAAGCGGCGGCGCACGGTCGCCGAAGTGCTCAGCATCGACACGTCCGGTTCGATGGCCGCCTGTCACTGCCGCAACGGCGAGACCACGATGGGCGCCAACGCCGCCGAGGGTGGGGTCAACAAGACCGACATCTCCCGCGCCGCCGCCGAGCGAGCCATCCAGTCGCTGACACCGAACGACGAGGTGGGCGTCGTCGCCTGGAACTCGGCCGCCGCGTGGGTGATCGAGCTGCAGAAGAAGCCCGGCGCCGACGTGATCGACGACGGGTTGCGCCGGCTGCGCGCCGACGGCAACACCAATATCCTCGCCTCGCTGCGCACCGCCGCCGACGCCCTCAAGTCGTCGGCCGCCGAACTGAAGCACATCATCGTGTTCACCGACGGGTTCACCGACGAGCGGCTCATCAGCCAGGCTGCCGAGGAGGCGGCGACGCTGTACGACGAGCAACGCATCTCCGTGTCCGTTCTGGGTACTGGCGAGGGCGCCGCACCGCAGTTGGCCCGCATCGCCGAGGCCGGTCACGGTCGTTTCTATCCGGGCAAGAACCTGGCGGACGTGCCCGAGATCATGGCCCAGGAGGCCGTCATCGCGAGCCGCAACTTCATCAACGAGGGCGAGTTCACCCCGGAGATCACCAGCGCCGACCCCGTGGTCGCCCCACTGACCAGTGCCCCGGCGCTGCTCGGCTACGTCGCCACCACCACCAAGGGAACGGCGTCGACGCTGATGCGCATCGGCCCTGACCGCGATCCCCTGCTGGCGAGCTGGCAGGCCGGTCTCGGCAGGGTGTCGTCGTGGACCAGCGACGCCTCGTCGGGCTGGTCGAAGCGCTGGGCGGACTGGGACGGATACGTCGACTTCTGGACCCGCCTGGTGAAGTCCACCTTCCAGACCGGAGACACCCTCGGCGCTGCGCAGGCCACGATCTCCAACGGGCGGCTGCACGTCTCGGTGCAGAGCGCCGACGCGTTCCCCGACGGCGCTGCGGCGACGGCCGTGGTGGCCGGCCCCGACGGTCAGCGCATTGAGGTCCCGCTGGTCCGTACCGCCGGCAACACCTTCGAGGGCGACACCACCGTGAGCCGGGCGGGCACCTATGCCGTGGGCACCCGGGTAGACGCCGGCGGTGAGACGGTGTTGGCCAGCAGCACGCTGGCCAACGACAGCTATCCGGCCGAGTTCGCCCCCGGCGCGGCCGACGCCAACACCCTGGCCCGGCTGGCGTCGTTGACCGGAGGCCGGGCCGACATCACGCCGGAGCAGGCCTTCGACACGGCCGGGCTGCGGGCCGGGTCACGGCCCGTCGCCCTCGCCGGGCTGTTCCTGCTGCTCGCTGCGCTGCTGTGGCCGATCGCCGTCGCCCTGTCCCGCCTATCGGTGCGTGGCGCCACCGTGGCAGGTGCCAGAGCGGGGTTGGCCGGCGCCTTCGGCCGGGTCCGGGCCGCGCTGCCCAGGATGGGTGCGCCCGATCCCACCGAAGCCCTGCAGCCACGCGGCAAGCGGGCCGTGGCTGCACGGCGCGCCGGACCGCCGTCGCCCGGCGACCGGCCGGTCACCCCGGTCACCCCGGTCACCCCAGCCGCCCCGGTCACCCCGGGCCCGGCGGCGCCGCGGCGTCAGCCGGTGGCAGGGCGTGGTCCAGCGCCGGCGACGATGCAGGAGCTCCTGGCCCGCAAGCGCCAGCGCCGCGGCGACGGGGAATCGCCCCCACCGTGATCAGCAGCGCGCCGATCCACACCAGCCAGGTGAGCGGCCTCCTGCGGACATCCACCACGGCGGTGCCCGCATCCGTGGCATCGGACAGGGCGACCTGGACGTCGCCCCACGGGCGGCTGCGCAGCGCCGTCTCGGCCAGCACGCCGCGCAGCTCGGGGTAGGCCACCAGCGCCGGGCGGAAGGTGGATCCGTCGACGGTCATCGTGGCCTGCACAGCCGACGTCCCCGGGCGCGGGCCGGCGAGGACGTCGATGCGCTGCAGGGTGACGTCCAACCCGGCGGCCACGGCGGGACGCCCGGCGGCAAGGTTGACCCGCTCGCTGGTGTCGAAGGCGGTGGCGACGAACCCGCCGAGCAGGACGAGCACCCCGGCGTGGGCCACCACCAAGCGGCGCCGGGCGATGAGCCGGCGCAGCAGCGCGGCGGCGACCAGGACGGCGACGACCGCAGCAAGCGGGCCGAGCACCCGGCTGAAGTAGGGGCCGCGCACCGCCACTCGCCGGCCCGTGATCCATCCGATCAGCGCTGGAAGGAACGTGCCGAGGGCCACCAGCATGGCCAGCACACTCATCACCACGGCTGCGCCTCGTTGAGCAGCGCTCTGGCCGTCACGGCGGCCGTCACGCTCGCCGTCACCCCGACTGTCAACAGGGTGCGGACCGACCCCGCCGGCCACGACCCAGCCAAGCGACCCAACGGCCAGCGCGATCAGCGCCCAGCCGACGGCCGGGTGCTCGGCAAATCCATGGATCGACGGGGTCCGCCCGCTGCGGACCATGGCGCTGCCCACCAGCGTCGCCAGCCACGGCACGGCGGCGAACCGGGACACCTGCCGGGCGTGCAGCGCCACCACAGCGGCCACCCAGACCAGCAGCGAGGTGTTCTCCACCGGGTCCCAGGCCCAGTATCCGCCCCAGCCCTGTTCGACGTAGCTCCACAGCGCCCCGAGGGTCATGGCCGCGGTCAGCAACACCACTGTCCAACGCAACGCCGCGGCCGGGCTGCGTCGGGCGGCCATGCGAATGGCGGCGACGAATGCCGCGCCGAAGCCGGCATAGAGCACCGGGGGGTGCACCGCCATCGCCGGGTGCTCCAGGATGGGCGTCAGTCCGGCGCCGCGGACCGCTGGTGCGTCCCGGCGGGTGAACGGGTTGGCCACCGACAGCGTGACGATCACCAACGCCGCCGAGGTGGCTGTGGCCGCTGCGGTGACCCAGCGCGGCGCCCCACGGTGCAGGCCGACGACCGCGGCCGCGGCCACCACGGCAGCAAAGAGCAGGAGCGAGCCCTGCGGGCCGCCCCACAGCGCCGCCAGCCGGTAGTACCACGGGGCGTCGGCCCGGCTGACATCGGCGACGTAGGCGATGGCGACGTCGGTGCGCCACAGCAGCCAGGCCAAGCGCACGACCAACAGCCACGCGCAGACCGCTACCGCGAGCGGGGTGGCGGCGACCAGGCGTCGGGTGATGACGGTGGATCGCACCGATGCAGTCTTGCCCAGCCAGTGTCGTGACCGAGGTCAGCCGTCGGGGTGGATGCCCAGCGCCGCCGCCGTTCGCGAATCGACCACGCCGGTCACCGGCAACCCGTGGGCGGCCTGGAACCGCTTGACGGCGTTGGCCACGGTGGTGTCGAAGACGCCGCTGGCGGAGTTGCCCCACAGGTCGAAGCGATGCAGCGCGTTCTGCACCATCTCCACCAGGATTCCGCGCGAACCCAGACGGAGCGCCGCCCATGCCGGAAGGCCCGGATCGCCGGTCGAGCCCGGAGTGATGGTCTCACCGCGGATCACCCGAGCGGCCATCTGGGCGATGTAGTCCGCCGTCGCCCACGCCCCGCTGCGCGTGTAGTGCACGCCGTCGCGGGAGAACCACGACTTCCTCCCCGTCGACCACGTGGCATAGTCGGCGATCTGCAGGTAGCCGCCGTACTGCTCGGCCTTCTGCAGCAGGATCTTGTTGTTGTCGTAGAACGTGTAGGCGTTCGAGTAGTAGGTGGGTGACACGTAGGAGACGTCCGCTGTCCGCAGGGTCAACCACATCACGTGCTTGATCCCCTGGCGGCGGGCCTCGCCGACGATGGCGTCCACGGCGCGGCGGAAGGTCTTGCCCGGATCGTTGTAGCCCATCACCATCACCATCAGCTCGGTCCCCCATTGGCCGGCGCGGTTGCGCATCGCCTGGTACGCGCTGGGTGGCCGGCGTCCCTCCCTACCGCGGCACGAGCGCGAGTACGTCCGCCGGCACGACTCACCGTCGTACAGGAAGTTGAACCGGCGCAGCGGCGCCGAGGAGTTCGTCCAGCGAATGCCCGCCCCGGACGAATCGGTGATGATCCCGATCGTGGGGACCGACCGCCCGGCCCCGTGGTAGGCGATGATGCCGTTGGCCGCACCGCCGACCGTGGTGGCGCTGACCAGTGGCGCCATCACGCAGGCCGCGGCGAGCATCACCACGCCGAATCGTCGAGTCACGGTTACCCCCTTCCCGTCGTGGCGAGCGTACCCAGCCCGCGCCAGCGGGCGCGCCGACGGTACCGAGCCGTCGTGCTCAGCGCGGGTCGGGCGCCATCCCCATCACGACGCGATAACGCGTCCGCCGGCGACGTGTGGTGGGCAGGCTGCCGTAGCGAGCGATCAGCGACTCGATCTCGTCGAACAGGCCGTCGGCCTCGGCGTCGGTCAGATGCAGTTCCGACCAGTACTCGGTGACCCGCCGCAGGCGCGCGGTGCGCAGGTCGTCGAATCCGAACGACATCCGGCCGTCCGCCGTCGCCGACAGGCGCAACCCGCCGGCGAAGACCGCCTCGGCGGCGCGATCGACGGCAGCGGCGAAGTCAGCGTGGAGCCGACGCCGGCCGCGATGCAGGAACTCGTCGCGCTGCTCGGCCGACATCGCCGCCAACGGGATGACGTACTCCGCGGCGGTGGAGCGATAGACCGGAATGGGCTTGCCGGCGCGGGACTCGTGGCGCACGACGTTCACCAGGTCAGCGGTGCGGAAGCGCTTCACCCAGTACGCCAGGGAGCTGGGCGGGATCCCGACGTGGCTGGCAGCGCTGCCGAGGGTCTGCTCGGCCAGGACGAACGGGGCGAAGCGGTACAGCGCCTCCAGGTTCAACAGCAGGTCGACGGCGAGATCGCCTGGGGCAAGGACGCGCACCTGATTCGAATGATCGTCTTTCATTCGAATCAGCGTACGCGAATACTGCCGGGCATGTCCCTGCGCACACGACACGACTTCCTCAGGATCTGGACCGGGCAGGTGGTGTCCACGCTCGGCGATGGCGTCCATCGCATCGCGGTGCTGTGGTGGGCCAAGCAGTCGACCGGCTCGAACATCGTCCTGGTCGCCGTCGCCTTGGCCACCACCCTGCCCGGCATCGTCGGCGGACCGGCCTGCGGGTGGCTGGTCGACCGGTTCGACCGGAGGCGGCTGATGGTCGCGGCCGACGGTGTCCGGCTCGCCGCCAGCGCGGCCTTGGCGGGCGCGGCTACGTCCGGCAGGCTGACCCCGTGGTTCGTCGTCACCATGTCGGTGCTCGCCGCATTCGCCGCGGCGGTCTTCCGACCGGCGTACTTCGCCTCGATCACCCGACTCGTCGCCGACGACGAACTGCCGGCAGCGAACTCGCTGGTCGGGGTGTGCGAGGCAACGGCCGGCGTGGCTGGGCCGGCGTTGGGCGGTCTGCTGCTGGGAATGCTCGGCACCGCGTCGGCCCTCTGGATCGACGCCGCCACGTTCGCGGTGTCGGCGGCACTGATCGCGATGAGCCACATCCCACCGCTGCTGGCCACCGAACGAGCCCAGACCGGCACCGGGCTGTGGGTCGGGTTCGCGCTCCTGCGCCGTCGGCGGGCGCTGCGTGACCTCACCCTGGTCGCCACGTCGCTGAACACGCTGGTGGCGCCGGCAGGGTTGCTCCTGGTGTCGCTCGCCACCGGACCGTTCCGGCTCGGCAGCGCCGGATTCGGGCTGCTCGACGCCTGCCTGCCCGCCGGGATGCTCGTCGGGTTCGCCCTTGCGGCGCGGGCCAGCCGGTCTCGATCCGCTGCGGTGACTGCATTGCTCGGCGCGGGTTGCTGCCTGGGTGCGGTGGGAGCAACCACGGTCGCCGCCGTCGGTGGGGTCACGCTGCTGGCCGCGGGTGTGTGCGTCAGCATCGCCAACACGGTGGTTCAGACCCGCTTCCAGCGAGCGGTCGAGCCAGCCGAGCAGGGTCGGGTGTTCGGGCTGGTCTCGGCGCTGGCCGATGCCGGGCGCCCCGTCGGGCTGGTGCTCGCCGCACCTCTGCTGGTCGTCGCCGGACCGCGATGGGGGCTGGCCGCGTGCGGGTTGGGGATGGTCACAGCCACCCTCGTCGGTCGCCGCGGTCTGACCGACGACGGCGACACCCTGCGAGCGATCTCACATTCAGGACACATCCTGGCCGGAAGTTCTGCGACGGTGGAGCGATGAACACCACCGAACACCGGTCCACCAGCGAGCCCACCAGCGAGCCCAACGCCCAGTCCTCCCCCACCCCCATCCCTGCCCTGCTGCGCGCCATCGACCTCGCCACGCCGTTGATCGCTGCCGCCCAAGCCGCCGACCCAGGCCTGCCGACTCCGTGCGAGGCGATGCCGCTGGGCGAGCTGCTCCCCCACGTCCTGGCCGTCGGCGAGCGCATCGTCGCCATGGGTCAGGGTCACCCGGCGTCGTCCACGCCTGACCACGTCGTCGCTCCGGACGGTGACTACGAGTCAGCGTGGACCACGGCTGGGCAGCAGGCCGCGGTGGCGTGGGCCGGGTTGGCACTCGATGGTCCTGTGACGGTGCCATGGCGACAGATGACCGTCGCCGAAGCCGCCGCCATCTATGCCAGCGAGGTCGTCGTCCACGCCTGGGACCTGGCCAGATCCATCGGTGCCCACGTTGCCGCCGATGACGAACTCGTCGCGATCGCCACCGCGGCGATGCATCACGAGCTGCCTGCCGAGGGCCGAGCCGAGATGTTCGACGAGTTGTTCGCCCAGTTCCCCGAGGGCGCCGAGTGGTCGCACCCGTTCCAGGCAGCGGTGCACACCGATGCCGAGGCCTCAACGCTGGATCGGCTGGTCGCTCTGACCGGGCGTGATCCGGGCTGGAGGCCGTAGTGTCTCGCCGATGAGCTCGGATCTGCACGGCATCAGCGTCATCGTCACCGGCGGCGGCACGGGCATCGGCGCGGCGTGCGCCCGGCGCCTGGCCGCCGACGGCGCCACGGTGACCATCGCCGGTCGCACCGAGTCCACCCTGGCCGCCGTCGCCGCCACCATCGCCGCCGACGCCGGCGCCGAACGGATCCAGACGGTCGTTGCCGACGTGACCGACGAGGCCGACGTCGCCCGGCTCGTCGCCTCGCACGTCGAGCGCTTCGGATCGCTCGCCGGGTTCGTCGCCAACGCCGGCGGTGGTGGGGGGATGGGCCCCTACCACCTCCTCGACACCACCGAGTTCGTGCGGGTCCTGCACCTCAACGTGCTGGGCACGATGCTGAGCGTCAAGCACGCCGTCCCGCACCTCGTGGCCACCAGGGGATCCTTCGTCGGCATGTCGTCGATCGCCGGGCAGGTCACCCACCCGTGGTTCGGCGCCTACACGGTCGGCAAGGCCGGCATCGAGGCGATGATGCGCAACGCCGCCGACGAGTACGGCCCGGCGGGCGTGCGATTCAACTCCGTCCGCCCCGGCTTCATCAGCACCGAGATCATGGAACTGCTCCCCCGCGACTCGGCGGTGTACGACAGCTACATCGAGAACACACCGATGGGCGGCGTCGGCGAGCCCGAGGACGTCGCCAGCCTGGTTCGCTTCCTGATCTCGGCCGAGTCACGGTGGATCACCGGTCAGTCGATCGGCGTCGACGGCGGTCACAGCCTGCGCCGCGGCCCGGACTTCACCTCGTTCATCGAACCGGCCATCGGCGCCAAGGCGCTGCGCGCTCAGTCGTCGTAGCCGGGGTCGCTTGGCCAGTCGGGCTGGAACTGATACGACCGCTTCTGCGATGTGCGGCGATGAGCCCAACTGGCCTCTGCCCTGCGGCTATCGATATTCGTCACAACCCACCATTCCCCACTCACCTCACCATGTTCCTCGGGATTCAGCGGTAGTTGAGGGGTGTCACACAGTGACGGAAAACCACAACCGGCGCCGTCGCCGACTCGGGGTTGCATGTCAGCGCCATTTCGGGCACGATGCACCGTCATGCTTTCGGGGTCACTCCACGGCCTCCACCGGGCAGCCGTAGTCGTCGCATCGTCGGGTGACGACTCGAAGAGTGCCGCCTACACCGCAGGAACGATGGTGCCTTATGTGATGCTGGCAGCGGCGCTGTTCCTCGGTATTCGAGCCGTCTACCGGACTTACATGCGTAACAAGTTCGGGATCGACCGCCGAGGCGAGCGCAAGTCTCGCTTCTGAGGTCGCACCAAGAACGGCAGCTCGCCGGCATCGTTGCCTCGGTGGTCGATGATGGGTCATTGCTCGGACTCCAGGTAAGGGCGTGCGACTCCCTTGCTTGCTCCGACCAACCATCCGGATGAACCGTCAACTCCCCACCGTGTCGGGCAAGGAGCCGGCATTCGGCCCACCCAAGACACCGGCATCGGCCGCGTGATGTCACAACCGTGTCAGAGCCAAGCTCAGGAGGCGCGAATCATGCTCTGACTTGCATCCGAGCTAATAGCCGGGGTCTGAGGGCCAGTTCGGCTGGAACATGTGCCACTGCTCGGGGGCTCGGCGGATCAGGAACTCCAGCTCGTTGGCCAGGTTCTGGGTGATCCGGGCGACGTCGTCGCGGAACCCGCCGACGCGCTGGATGGCAACCGGCGGGCGGACGATCGCGTGGTGGCCGTTGACCCTGGAGTCGTCGAAGTACACGGCCGCGGGGATCAGCGGGGCCCCGGTACGGATTGCCAGGGTGGCCGGTCCGGCCGGAAGGGTGGTCCGCTCACCGAAGAACTCGACCTCCACCCCGTTGCGCTCCAGATCACGGTCACACAGCAGGCACACGACCTCGTTGTCGCGCAGCGCGTTCAACACGGCGGCGCCGGCGTCGGGACCGGTGGCCACGACGGTCATGCCCAGTCGCTGGCGGAGGTCGGTGAACCACTCGAACAGCTCGGGCGGTTCCAGCCGCTCCACCACCACCGTCATCCGGTAGCCGCGGTCGGTCAGCCATCGTCCCGCCCACTCCCACCCGCCGAGGTGCGGGAGCGCCAGGATCGTGCCCTTCCCGGCAGCCACCGATGCCTCGACGTGATGGAACTGCTCGATCGTGAAGGCCCGGTCGACGGCCCGCTTCGACAGCGACGGTAGGCGAAAGCTCTCGATGTAGTAGCGGGCGTAGCTGTCGAAGGCCTCCTGCACCGCCAGGCGCAGCGACGCACCGCGCAGCCGGGGGTTGGCCCGGCGCAGGTGGCGCTCGATCATCGCCCGCTTCTGCGGGCTGGTGAAGCTGGTGCCGAAGGCGACCGAGGCCGCCACTCCGTTGGCGACCATCGACGGCATCGCCCGCGCCGCCAGCGACCCGGTCTTGAAGCCGCGCACGATCAGCGCGTCGGTCATCCGTTGGCGGGGTGTCCGCTCGGCGCTCACGACCAGGCTCAGTCGTCGAGCTTGCGACGGGCACGCATGACGATGGTCTTGCGCCGCTGGATGCGCACCTCGCGGCGCTGCTCGCGCAGGTCACGGCGGATCATCCGCCGGTCCCGGCGCAGGGCGATGCGCTGGGCGGTGGCAGGAGCAACCTCGGCCTGCTTCCACACCATGACGAACCGTTGGACGCAGGTGATGGCGGTCAGGACCAGCATGACCCACAGGATCGGGACCAGCAACCGGGGGAACAGCAGCCCCAGGCACAGCACGACGATCCGCTCGGCCCGCTCCATCAGCCCGCCCTTGGCGTACAGCCCGAGCGACTCGGCCTTGGCCCGCTGGTAGGAGATCACCGAGCTGAGGGCCATCACGGCGAAGGGCAACACCGACTGCTGCGGGGTCTTGGACAACGCCAGGTGCCAGGCCACGCCGCCGAGCAGGAGGGCGTCGGTCACCCGATCGACGACGGAGTCGAAGAAGGCGCCGCGCTGGCTGGCAGTTGCCGAGGCCTTGGCCAGCGCGCCGTCGAGCAGATCGGGCAGGGCCGCCAGCACGACGAGCAGCAGGCCCCACCGCAGGTGCCCGTAGCCGATGGTTACGGCGGCCGCGCAGGCGAACAGCAGGCCGGCGATGGTGAGGTGATCGGGAGTCAGCCCGGTCTTGCGCAGACCGTTGCCGATCGGGCGCACCGCCTTGTCGATCGGGGTGCGGAACTTCCCGTCAAACATCGAATGCCACGCTACTCGGACCAGTCGTCCTCGGGATTGTGCTCGACGATGTGCTCCAGGACCCGGCCGTCGACCGCGTCGACGAGCACGAGGGCGCGCTGACGCGGCGGGTTCTCGCTGCTGTAGGCCAGGACCCGCCAGGTGGGCCGGCTGCGCAACCCGCGCCAGACCTGCTGGGCCGAGGCATGGCCGACGGGGAATCCGAGCGCTCCCTGGGCGGCCACCAGGGCCTGCTTCTCGTCGACGTGCATCCGCCAGCCGGACGTGATCGAGAACACGCCCAGCAGCGCAAGGATGACTGCGGCCCACACCATCCCGCGGTTGACCAGCGTGGCGCCCGGCCTGGTGATCAGGTACAGCGCCACGCAGACGGCCGCGGCGCCGAGGTAGATCACGCCAGGAATCCGCCGGCGGCTGTTGTCCGGGAATCGGTAGGCGATGACGTGGTCGACGGCATTGAGATCCTCGGGGAGCTCGTCGCGCAGATCGTCGGTCGCCCCCGGCTGGTCGGCACTCACCGGGTCGAGGCTACCGTCGCCGCCCTGCTCACTGGCAGCCCAGGCCGGCGCGCAAGGCGGCCAGGTTGTCCGCCATCACGGAAAAGTAGTCGGCGCCCGCGGCCATCTGCTCGGCGGTCAAGGTTTCCAGCGGGTTGAGGACCGCCGTGGTGCCGCCGATCTCCCCGGCCACCGTCTCGGCCAGGTCCCACGGCAGGGCCTCCTCGACGAACACCGTCGTGACCTTGGCCGCCTTGGCCGCGGCAACCACCGCCTCGAGGTCCTTGGCCGAGGGTTCGTCGCTGGGCGACAGCCCGGCGATCGGCATCGCCTTCAGCCCGTAGGTGGCCAGGCCGGCGAAGGCATTGTGGGTGGACACCAGTTCATGGCTGGCGCAGCGCGCCAGCCCGTCGCGGTAGCGGGTGTCGAGTTGCGCCAGCTCCGAGGCGTACGCTCCAGCCCGGCTGGCGATCCGCATGGATGCCGCACCGGCACGCCCGGTGAGGGCGTCGGCCACCACTGCGGCCAGACCGCGCATCGCCTGCGGACTCAACCACACGTGCGGATCGGCGGGGTTGCCCAGCGCTGCCAGCACGTCGACAGCGGTTCCTGGCCGAGCGGTTTCCCTGACCAGCTTGGCGACCGATTGCTGGAAGTCCCCCCCGAAGTACAGCACCACGTCGGCGTGGGCCACCTCCTCGGCCTGTGCCGCAGTGGGTTCGAAGTCGTGGGGCTCGGCGCCCGGCCCCACCAGGGTGTGCACCTCGACGTCGGCGCCACCCAGCGCCGCAGCCACATCGGCAAGCGGGTAGAAGGCGGCGACGACCGACATCGTGCCGTCCCCGGGGCCCGAACCTGCGGTCTGCGCCGCGGGTGCGTCGCCACCGCAGGCCCCCAGCACGGCGCCGGCCACGACCACGGCGACCACGGCCGACACGGCGGAGGATCGAATCGGTGCAAGGAGACGGTGACGGAGACGGTGACGGAGACAGTGACGATGACGGAGACGGGTCATCCCGTCACCGTAGCACTATCAAGAATGATTCCCAATCACGAAGACTGGCGGCGGTACCGAGTCGTCGAGTGCTCCGGGTCGGTGTCGATCTTCGGGATGACGTGCTCACCCAGCAGCTCGATGGTCCTGAGCATCTCGTCCTGGGTGTTCATCCCGGAGCCGAACACCAGCTGGTCGGCGCCGGCGGCCTCCCAGCGCCGGCACTGGGCCAGCGCCTGATCCGGCGTGCCGCAGACCATCCCGGTGTTGATCTGCCAGTCCAGCACCTCGGGCGTGTAGGCCGGGAGCAGGTCGGGCCACGTCGGCACACCCTCTGGATGAGGGAACGTGTCGTGGTAGCGGAACACGTTGCTCTGCAAGTAGTGGATCGAACCGTTCAACACGCTGTCGCGGGCCGTCTGCTCGTCCTCGTCGACGAAGGCCGCCGTGGTGATCATCACGTTGTCGTTGACGAAGGCGCCAACCGGCTCGGCGCTGCCGATCGCCGCCTTGTAGGCCTCCAGCACCGGGGCGAGGGCCTCGTAGTCCCCCACCGAAAAGCCCAGCACGCCAAGCCCCTTGCGTGCCGCCATCTCGTAGCTGGAGGTGTTCCCGGCGGCGTACCACATCGCCGGGTGACCGTGACCCCACGGCTTGGGCAGGATCTTGCGCGGCGGCAACGACCAGTACTCGCCGTCGTAGCCCTCGTACTCGTCCTGCAGCCACATCTTCTTGAACTCGCCGATGACGTCTTCCCAGATCTCTCTGGTGTGGGAGAGGTCACGCATCCCGGGGAGGAACCCGAGGATCTCGTGGGTCCCGGCGCCACGGCCGGTCCCGAACTCGAACCGCCCGCCGGAGATGTGGTCCAGGTAGGCGACGCGCTCTGCCACCTTGGCCGGGTGGTTCACCTGCGGCAGCGGGTTGAAGATGCCCGAGCCGATGTGGATCCGCTCGGTCGCGGCAGCCAGGTACCCACAGACGACGTCGTTGGCCGACAGGTGGGAGTACTCGTCGAGGAAGTGGTGCTCGGTCACCCAGCAGTATTTGAACCCGGCACGATCGGCGGCTTTGATCAGCTCGAGGTCCTCCATGATCACCGTGTGCTCGGCGTCGGGGTCATGCTCCCGACGCATCTTCGGTGTGTAGTTCTGGATGAAGATGCCGAACTCCACGGCGGTCCCCCAATCGTCTCGAACCTGACGCGCCGTCAGATGTCCCGGTCAGATTGTCGCACAGCCACTCCACGCCGCCCGCAGCTTTGCGGCACTGATCTCCAACGCCTCGGGCAGGGTGCGGGCGTTGGCCACCGATGTCATGAAGTTGCCGTCACCCGACCACCGCGGCAGGACGTGGACGTGGAGGTGCTCGTTCACACTGCCCCCGGCTGCCTGACCGAGATTGACCCCGATGTTCACGCCCCCCGGGCGGTAGGCGGCCTTCACCGCCCGCACCGCATCGGTGACCGCGCTCCACAGATCGGCATGCTCCTCGGGCGTGAGATCCTCCACGGTGGGGATCTGCCGGTACGGGACCACCATCAGGTGCCCGGAGATGTAGGGAAAGGCGTTCAGCAGGGCAAACACGTGCTGGCCGCGGTGGATGACGTAGCACTCCTCGTCGGGCATCCCGCTGCGCAGGATCTGGGTGAACACGCTGGCGCCATCGTCGGCGCGGTGACTGCCGGCGGCGACGACGTAGTCGCCCCGCCACCCGTTCCAGATCCGTTCGAGCGGGGTCACGTCGTGAAATTACCTGGTCGCCCAGCGCAGCGCCGAAGTACGGTGTTCGTCGTTGGATGCGCCGCCGGGGCGCTCGGCAGGAAGGAGGGCACCACGATGACAGTGACGATGCCCGCCTTCATCGGTGACGTCGCGCGTCTGCGCTGACCCCGTCCCTGCGGTTCACCCCGCTCACCACCTGCCAACCCTCAGCTCCCAGGAGACCTTCCGTGTCCACCCGTTCCCGTCGGCGGTTCGACGACGACGATCTCGATCGTCGAGCGCGTCAGCCGATCCGCCACGCCCTGTCCCGACCAAGCCTCACCGACGCTGACAGCCCTCGCGACCCTCGCGACCCTGACGACGGCGACGAGTCCGGCGAGCAGCACAGCACCTATGCCGACGACGGCACCACCCGCGGCCCGGCCCCGGTCCCGGCGTGGGTGATCACCTCACCGGCAGCCATCGACACCGACGTCGGCGTGCTGAAGACCGGCAAGGAGGCCGACGTATCGCTGCTGCGCCGCTCGGTCGGCGCCGCTGAATCGTGGCTGGCCGCCAAGCGATACCGCGCCGCCGAGCACCGCCTGTTCCATCGAGATGCCGGCTACCTGGAAGGTCGCCGCGTTCGCCGGTCACGAGAGACCCGGGCGATGGCCCGGCGCACCGACTTCGGCAGGGAACTGATCGCTGGGCAGTGGGCCGCGGCCGAGTTCGCCATGCTGTCGCGGTGCTGGTCGGCCGGGATCGCCGTGCCCTACCCGGTGCAGTTGCGCGGCACCGAGGTGATGATGGAGTTCATGGGCGACGACGGGGTGGCCGCGCCGCGGCTGGCCGAGACCCGCCCGGATCCCGGCGTGGCGGCCGGCTGGTTCGCCCAGATCACCGCTGCGGTCGTGGGCCTGGCCGAGCTCGGCTATGCCCACGGTGACCTGTCGGCCTACAACGTGCTGGCCCGTGACGATCGCCTGGTGCTGATCGACCTGCCCCAGGCGGTGGACCTCGTCGGCAACCCGCAGGGGCTCGCCTACCTGCATCGTGACTGCCAGAACATCTGCGGCTGGTTCACGGTGCGCGGTGTGCACGCCGACCCCATCGCCCTGTACGAGAAGGCCCGCCAGACGCTTGCGCACTGAGCGCGGCGTACGCTCTGCGCCGTGTTCGACGAGCGTCCGCAGCGGGTCACGGTCAACGCCCCGGTGCGCATCGCCGACGTGGGCGGATGGACGGACACCTGGTTCGGCGCGCCAGGCACGGTCTGCAACGTCGCCGTCGGCCCGGGCGTCACGGCCGAGGCCCGGCGCGTCCGGCGGGCCGCCGGGGCGCCGCGCGTCCGGCTGGTCGCCGCCGACGTCGATGCCGACTACTTCGTCGGGCCGGACGAGATCGACGGCTGGGCCGCGCCGGCCCCAGGCCGCCACCCGTTGCTGGAGCACGCCATCGCTGCCGTCGTCGAATGGACCGGCGTCGACCGCATCCTCGAGGACGGCGCCGGCGGTGAAAACGGCGGCGCTGACGGCGGTGATGACGGCCGTGACGGCGTCGACGTGGTCGTGGGCGCAGCGGTGCCGGCCGGGGCATCGCTCGGGACGTCAGCCAGTGCGGTGGTCGCCGTGCTCGCCGCGCTCGACGGCCTGCTCGGCGGGGGGCGGCAGACGGCGGCAGACCTTGCCCGGCACGGCCACCAGATCGAGAGCGCCCGATGCGGACGCGAAGCCGGAGTGCAGGACCAATGGGCGGCGGCGTTCGGCGGCACGAGCCTGCTGACCATCGACGCCTACCGCCGCGGGGGTGAGACGCCCGCCGTCGAGCACGTGGCCATCGAGCCCTCCCCGCGGATGCGCGCCGCGATGGAGGCCTGCTGGTCGACGGTGGTGTTCGGGTCCCACGATTCCAGCGCCGTGCACAGCGAGGTCATCCATTCGGCCCTGGACGCCAACGGCGTCGGCCACGCGAACACGCTGTCCTCGCTCCGGCGGATGTCGGAACTGGCCGTCGACGCCGCCGATGCCTTGCGCGCCGGCGACCTGGCGGCATGGGCCGAGGCGCTGCGCGAGTGCACCGCCGCCCAGGAGCAGATGCACGCCGCCCTGCTCGGCCCGGCGCACCGGGCGGCGATCGACAGCGGCCCGGCGCCTCGGAGCGCTCGGGTGGAAGGTCAACGGGGCCGGCGGGGCCGGCGGATCGTTGACGGTCGTGCTCCCCGAGCCCCCGGCGGTCGCACGCTTCGCCACGGCGATGGGTGAGCTCGACCGGGGTTGGCAGGTCCTCGACCTTCGCTGCGCTCCCGGCGTGCATCGCGTCGAATCAGTGGTGCCAACGCGGGCGGCGTCAGTCACGCCGCAGCGGTGACCACCGGCTCAGATCGCCGTCAGCTCGATGTCCAGCGGTGGCTCCTCGTCCAGGCTCGCGGCCACGGGATAGGACCGCGTGGTCAGCAGGTCGCCGGGTGCCAGCTGGCCGGTGCCGTCCATGTCGGCGTGCACCTGCACGATGAGCTCCCCCGTCACGACCCGGTCGAGATCGCTCGACGAGATGCGCAGCTCGAAGGGAGTCTCCGGGCCCAGCACCTCGTCCTCATGGACCCGTTCGGCGACGACGGTGGCGTCGGCGTCGGCCCGACCGACGTCGAGGACACGGAAGACCAGTCGCTTCGGCGTCGCCGACTGGCGGCCGGGCGGGAGGCGCAGGGTTCCGGTGATCCGCCGCTGCCGGCGGGGCTCGTGGTCGTCATGCCCGACCGGCATGTTCGCCTCCTCCTCAATGGTGGTCTAGGCCGATCAGGTGATCGGCCATCGCCTCGGTGATCGGTTGGCCGGAACGCTCGCTGACGAACAGCCACTCTCCTGCCGGGTTGATCTCCAAGAAGACGTAGTCGCCGTCGGCCGTGCGCATCAGGTCGATGGCACCGTAGACCAGGCCGAGGTGGCGCATCAGGTCATGCAGTCTCCGGATCCACAGCGCCGGGAGCTCGACGGGCCGGAAGTCGAGGTGCTCCATGCTCATCCGGTAGTCCACGCCGTACAGTCCGTCGACCTTGGCGATCTCGGTGGCGAAGACCCGCTCACCGATCACGGTGATGCGCAGGTCGGCGACCGCCTCGACACGAGCCTGGAAGATGGTCGGGGCGTACCGCAGGCTGTCCAGGCGCTCCAGCTCGGCATCACCCACCAGGCGGGTCTCCCGCCAGTGCTGCTCGGTGGCCCGGAACGTCTTGAAGATCGTCCCCGTGGCGCGGTGCGTGGCGACGAACTGAGCGGCGGATGCCGGGTCGTTGGTGACCAGCGTCGGTGGGATGGGGATCCCCAGGCGAGCGGCGAGGGCCAGCTGGTAGGGCTTGTGCGCAGCGCGCTCGTTCAGGTCAGGGTCGTTGATCCACGTGGCCGGGATCCCGGCGAACAGACCGGCCATCGCCTCGTGGCATTCCTGGTAGACCCAGCTCTCCGCGTCGGCGTGCAGCAGCGCTGTTCAGCTCGTAGGGCTGTGGCCTGCGCCACCAGGCCGCGTGGCAGCCGGCCAGATCGACCCAGGCGTCGGAGCCGACGCCGTCGAGGCCACGGACCCACCAGCGTGTCCCGTCGGGAGTGAACTCGGAGCGGAGGGTGACGTGCTCGGGATAGCGAGCGGTGTCGAGCATCACGACCGGGTGCCCGGTGCGCCGGAGCGCACCGAGCACGGCGGCGGCGTGATCGTCGCGCTCGTGCGAGACGATCAGGATCATCAGCCGAGCCCCATCTCCTGGGCCAGCATCTGTCGCTGCTGACGGACCTCGGCGAGCTGACCGGCCGTGGTCAGGAAAGCCTCGACCAGCTCCGCCTCGGCGGCGGCAAGCTCGGCGTCGGCCATCGCCGACTGCTCGACGTACTGGGCGGCAGCCGGGTCCTGGTGACCGGTCTGCAACGCAAACGGCATCACCCCGCCGCCGGCCAGTCCGGTGCGCGTCAGGATCTCGGGCAGGTCGAACTTACGAGGCCCGGGCCCGACCGGCCAGTCGCCGACGGGCTTGACGACGACGTCGTCACGCAGCTTCTTGATCCCACCCGTGTCGTCACGCAGCTTCTTGATCCCACCCGTGTCGTCACGCAGCTTCTTGATCCCACCCGTGTCGTCTCGCAGCTTCTTGAATCCGCCCGTGTCGTCACGCAGCTTCTTGACCCCACCCGTGTCGTCACGCAGCTTCTTCACACCGCCGCCGCCGTCGTCGAGGACCTTCTTGAACGGGGTCGGGCGGGTGCATGCCGGGTAGATGGCGGCGACGGCAGCGATGTCGCCGGCGGACAGGCCGGTGCGTTGTCCGATCTGGGCGTTGGCGTCGACCGGGACGATCGTGTCCTGCCCGTTGCTGCTGAACGCCGTCCGCGGGTAGTGCATGATCGAGCCGTAGTCGTAGGCCCCGACGTCGTCGCCATCGGCGATGTGCTGGTTGAAGTTGTGCACCACGGCGGGCTGGATGTTGGCCCACTGGATGGTGACGAAGCTGTCGCGGTCTTCACGGCTCTGCTCGTGCCACAGCCCGACGGTGTGGCCAATCTCGTGGATGGCGTTGCCCGTCGAGCACCCCGAACCCAGGGAGATCTGCTGCTTGCCGCCCTGGCGACCGACCTGCGACCAGCAGCCGTTGCCCTGGAAGAACTCGACGTAGTCGGCCTCAGTGGTGCGCGGGACGAAGCGTAGGGCGGTGTTCGCCTCCCAGTGGGCGATGGCATCGGTGACGCGCTGCTGGTCGGGCATCCCGGCGGCGATCGTGTAGGGGATCTTGCAGTCCGGCCAGCGCTTGCCGACCACTGCCACACCGTGTTCGACCGTGGGGTCGAGCCCGGCGCGGATCGCCTCGTTGCGCAGCTCGATCTGATCGACGGTGCCCAGCATGATGTCGCCCTCGAAGATGGCGTTGCCGCCGATCTCGGAGTAGTTCAGCGCCTTGGCGCCAAAGGTCTCTCCCGCGATCAACGCCGTGCCGGCCATCCCGGCGGCGGGGAACTCGGTGGGTCGATCGGCGGCCGAGTCGGTGACTACGGCAGCCTTGGTCGTTCGGGGAGCACTGCTGCCCGAACGGGTTCGCTTGGTGGCCATGGAACGGTTCTCCTGTGTTCGTGTCGGATTCGGGCACCCGCACAGATGCTCGAACCAGCGCACGGATACATGGCGGCTACCGCCAGGTCACGCCCTGCCCCGATCAGGCCGTGGTGGCCGCAGCCAGCTGGCCGGAGACTTCGTCGGCCAGGCGGGTGACGAAGGCGTCCACCGTCACACCGCGCTGCACCTCCCCACCGCGTGGGTTGACCCCGGCGGTCTCGGCGGCCACGTCGTCGTCGCCCACCACCAGCACGTAGGGCAGCTTGTCCAGCTTGGCGGAGCGGATCCGCTTGCCGAGGCCATCGGTGGCGTCCACCTGGTCGACGCGGAACCCTTCGGCGGCCAAGCGAGCGACGACCGCGGCTGCGTAGGCCTGGTGGGCTTCGGCCACCGGCAGGACGCGCACCTGCACCGGCGCCAGCCACGTGGGGAACGCCCCGGCGTAGTGCTCCAGGAGGACCCCGAAGAACCGCTCGATGGACCCGAACAGGGCGCGGTGCAGCATCATCGGGCGGTGCCTGGCGTTGTCCGCGCCGACGTACTCCAGGTCGAAGCGATCGGGCAGCTGGAAGTCGGCTTGGATCGTGCTGAGCTGCCAGCTACGGCCGATGGCGTCGCGGACGTCGATGTCGATCTTCGGCCCGTAGAACGCCGCGTCGCCGTCCTTGACGGAGTACGCCAGACCCGTGGCGTTCCAGGGCGATGCGCAGGGCGTCGGTGGCTCGTTCCCAGATCTCGTCGCTCCCCACGTACTTGTCGGGGTCCTTCGTGGACAGCTTGAACTCGAAGTCACGGAACCCGAAGGCCCGTAGGACCGACAGCACGAAGTCCAGCAGTGAGCCGATCTCGTCCTGCAGCTGCTCCTCGGTGCAGTAGATGTGGCTGTCGTCCTGGGTGAAGCCGCGGATGCGCAGCAGCCCGTGCAGCGTGCCGCGACTGCTCGTAGCGGTAGACGTTGCCGAGCTCGAACAGCCGCAGTGGCAGCTCCCGGTAGCTGCGCTGCGCGGCTGCGAAAGATCAGGCAGTGCATCGGGCAGTTCATCGGCTTCATGTAGTACGTGCCGTTGTCCATCTCCATCGGCGGGTACATGCCGTCCTTGTACCAGGCCAGGTGGCCGGAGGTCTCGAACAGCCGGCCGTTGGCCAGGTGAGGGGTGTAGACGAACTGGTAGCCACCGTTCTCGTGACGGTCCCGGCTGTAGTCCTCCATCAGCTTGCGGACGATGGCGCCCTTGGGATGCCAGACCGCCAGGCCACCGCCCAGTTCGTGGGGGAAGCTCAGCAGGTCAAGTTCGGTGGCCAGCTTGCGGTGGTCACGCTTCTCGGCCTCCTCCAGGCGGTGGAGATGATCGGACAGCGCCTGCTTGCTGTCCCAGGCGGTGCCGTAGATGCGCTGCAGCATCGGGCCCTTCTCGTTGCCCCGCCAGTAGGCACCGGCCACCTTCATCAGCTTGAAGTGCCCGAGGCGCCCCGTGGAGGGGACGTGCGGGCCGACGCACATGTCGACGAACTCGTCGGTGTTGCGGTAGGCGCTGATCGTGTCGCCGCGGATCTCACTGGACTCGTCGGCATCTCCGGCTCCGGCGGTGACCCGCTGGATGATGTCGCACTTGTAGGGCTGATCGGCGAAGCGGGCCAACGCCTCCTGTGGGGTCATCTCGAAACGAACGAAGGGTTGGTCCTCGGCGATGATGCGGCGCATCTCGGCCTCGATGTCGGCCAGGTCTGCCTCGGAGAACGTCCGCCCGCCGGGCAGTTCGAAGTCGTAGTAGAAGCCGTCGGTGATCGCCGGACCGATCGAGTACTTCGCCCCGGGGAACAGCCTGGTGACCGCCTGGGCCATGACGTGTGAGGTGCTGTGCCGCAGTACGTGACGGCCGTCCTCGCTGTCGGCGGTGATCACGGCCACCGTCGCACCGGCAGGAAGCGGCGCGCAGAGGTCACGCTCCACGCCGTCCACCCGGGCGGCCACGGCCGCCTTGGCTAGGCGAGGACCGATCGACGCGGCCAGATCGGTGGCGGTGGCACCTTCGGGAAGCGTGCGTTGCGAACCGTCCGGCAGGGAGATCGAGATGTCAGCCATAGCGCCCGGAAGTCTACGAGCGGCTGGCGCCGGAGTCCCTGGGAGTTCTCCGAACCAGGATCCGGCGAGCCCGATCCGCGTCGCAAACGTGATATTTTGTCATGATTTGCTATCGTGTGGTGCATGTACTCGCCAACCATGGCCGACTCCGATCGCCTTGACCGGCACCTCAACCAGCTCGGTGCATCCCTGTTCTTCCACACCACCACCCTGGCCACTGCCGCCGCCGACGGTGTCACGGACATCTTCGTCTTGTACGCAGCAGGCCGCGCCGGTGTCATGGGTGACGTCGGCGCTGGGCAGGCAGCCGCGTCGTTGGGCTTCTTCCCCGAGTCATTGGTGCGCGAGCTCTGGCGTCAGGCGGAGGCGCTGATGCCGCCGCGGCGCATCGCCCGGATCTACGCCACGGCGATGGCGACCACGGCCCGCGAGATATGGGACGAGGGCGCGGCCATCGACGTCGTCGACCTCGGAACGGCGGTGGCCGAGTCCGTTCCGCTGCTCGGCCTGCCACTGTTCGCCGGGTGGCGCGAACTCCCCCGACCCGACGACCCAGTAGGCGCCGCCACGCTCGTGGTCCACACGCTGCGTGAGCTGCGCGGCGAGATCCACACCCAGAGCGTGGCCTCCAACGGCCTTCACCCGTTGGAGGCGGAAGTGGTGTCCCGCGGTGACGAGGGCGCCGCCCTCCACCAGTGGCCGCGGCCGTGGCCGGAACCCGGACCGTTCGAGGAGCAGGTGGCCGCAGCAGACGTAGCTACGGGCGAGCGCATGCGTCGTATCTACGGGCGCAGCATCGGCGGAGACGGTGTCGCCCGGCTCACCGCAGCCGCCGAGCGTCTCGCCCGGTCGTGAGCGGTCGGGACGAGCACGCCCGACGCCGACCGGTACAGGCCCGCAGCACAGCTACGGTCCAAGCGGTGCTCGATGCGGCCCGGGCGGTGCTGAACGCTGGTGGCGAGCTCACGGCGCGATCCATTGCCGAGCGGGCCGGGATCGCCGCACCAACGGTGTATCGGTACTTCGCCGACGTCGAGGCGGTAGTGGACGCGTTGGTGGGTGAACACGCCGCCGCCGCCGAGGCGATGGTTGCCGAGGTCCTCGCCGCCGACGACGGCGCCGATGTCGGCGTTGCCTTCTCCCGGGTGCTCGACGGATACCTGCGCCTGTACCAGGCGCGACCGGAGTTCACCGTGATGTGGAGCTCGACGGAGTTGGCCGAGCGGCAGCGTGCCGTCGAGGAGCAGTCCGACCACGCACTGGCAGGCCGGTTGGCGGCGCATCTCGTCGCTGGCGGGGCGGTACCGCGGGCACAGCGTGACCGGTTCACTCGGCGGGTGGCGCTGCACTGGCGAATGGCAGGCGTCGCCCTCGGCGCAGCGCTGCGCGCCTCGCGTCCCGCGGAACGGCGGGAGGCGGACCGCGATCTGCACGACTTCGTCGCCTATGCGGCCGACCAATGCCTCAGATCCGCTCCAGGTCATCCCCGTCGAACAGCGGCTCCACGTCCCACTGGGTGAGGTCGGCGGCGACCTGCGCCGGTGGCGGCACGGGCCGTGATCGAGTGGCGGCCTCGAGGGTCGAGCGCAGCAGGCGAGTGTCGCTGCTCGAGTTCAGGAACAACCCGTCACGCCCGAGCACGACGGCCACCGCCCGATCCAGCGCGGGTCCGGGCGGGAGCGGTTCGTACCAGGAGTGGCGCGCGCCCGTGTGGGTGTCGGGCCAGCGGCGGCGGGCGACCGACTTGATGGTCTGCACGGCCACCCCACGCTCGGCGCACACCTCGATCGAGCCGCTCGACGTCTGCGGCATAGCGCGGGTCGGCCAGCAGCGCGGCGTTGTACGGGAACAGCACGCTGTCGTACGGGAAGCGCTCCAGGCTGCGCAGGTGCATGGCGGGAATGCGCACGCCGTGCCCGGTGACACCGATGAAGCGCACCAGGCCCTCGTCCCGCGCGGCCAGCAACGCCTCCAGCGCCCCACCCGGGCTGTGGGCCGCGTCCCACTCGTCGGCCTCGACGAGGTTGTGCAGCTGGATCAGGTCGACGCAGTCCACGTCCATCCGGTCGAGTGACTCGGTCGAGCTCGCGCGGCGCCCCGTCGGCGCTGCGCTCCCCGGTCTTGGTGGCCAGGAAGACCTCGTCGCGGTGCCGGCTCAACCACGGCGCCAGGCGCAGCTCGGCGTCACCGTAGCTGCGTGCCGTGTCGATGTGGTTGACGCCGTATTCGCTGGCCAGTGCCAGCACCTCGTCGGCGCGGTCCTGGCGCATGGCGCCCAAGGCGGCGGCGCCGAAGATCACCCGGCTGCTGGCGTGACCGGTGCGGCCGAAGGGTTGCCTGTCGATCATCGGCCAACCATAGGCCCTTAGGGGTTTACGCCGAGCCGGCGCCGGCAAGGGCCAGTTCTGATTCCTCGGCGCTGATCACGCCCACCTTGGCTGGGGTGGCCGGCAGTTCGTCGGCGGGCGTTCCGGCGTACACGTTGCGATACGTCTGGCCGGTGAGCTCACGGATCTCGAACATCAACTCGTCGGTGATCTGGCGCAACACCAGGTGATCGCCTGCCCGTGACCGGTAGCGCTCCACGTTGATGGGCCGGCCCACGGCGATGGACACCGGGCGGTTGAGCTTGGGGAACTTGGCGTCGGGCGGCTGGATCTCGCGGGTGCCGGTGATCCCCACCGGGAAGATCGGGCAGCCGATCTTCAACGCAAGGCGGGCGGCGCCGGTGCGCCCCTTGTACAGGTAGCCGTCGCGGCTGCGGGTCCCTTCGGGGAAGATGCCGAACAGCTCACCGCGGCGTAGCACCGCCTCGGCCGTGTCCAGCGCCGCCTGGCTCTTGTCACCGCCGCTGCGGTCGATGGGGATCATCCCCAAGGCCGGGAACAGGAACTTGGTCTTCCACGAGTCGAGGTACTCGGCCTTGCCGACGAAGCTGATGTTGCGTGGGACCTGCAGCATCAAGAAGGCGCTGTCCAGGAAGCTGATGTGGTTGGGGCACAGGATGGCCGGACCCTCGGCGGGGAGCCGGTCGAAGCCGCTGAGGTCGAAGTCCCACAACCGCGTGGCCAGCGGTTTGACGACGCGACGGAACCGGCGCTGCAGCGCACCGGCGCCTTCCATCTTCATCGCTCGCTCCCCTCCACCATGGGCGCAGTGTAGGTGACGCACCCCGCCTCGGTGTCGCTGCGTTGCGTAACGGGACGATGAACGTTCAGAGCGCCACGCCGACGAGTGCCGCAGCGGCCGTGACCCGGTGCCCGGCGGCGGCTGCGGCGTCGATGGCTTCCAGGGCAGCGGGGGTGTGCAGATCGTCGTCCAGCGCGGCTCTGGCATCGTCCAACCCGGCCGTGCCGTCACCCCGGCCGCTCATCTCGGCGTGGGCCCACCTTGCCAGCCGTGCGGCGGCGCGCGCCCATCAGCCCGTCGTCCCACTCCCACTCGCGGCGGTAGTGGTGATCGATGATCCCCAGGCGGATCGCCCGCGGGTCGCACTCCTGGCGCAGTCGGTCGACGAACACCAGGTTGCCGAGGCTCTTGGACATCTTGTGCCCGTTCATGAACACCATCGCCACGTGCATCCAGTGCTTGACGAACAGAAGGCCGGTCGCCGCTTCGCTCTGCGCCCGCTCGCACTCGTGGTGCGGGAAGATGAGGTCCGATCCCCCGCCGTGCAGGTCGATGGTGGTACCGAGCTCACGCAGTGCCAGTGCGCTGCACTCGATGTGCCAGCCCGGCCGACCCGGCCCCCACAGCGTCTCCCACGCCGGTTCGTCGGGCGCCGACGGGTGCCACAGCACGAAGTCGAGCGGGTTGCGCTTGTTCGGGTCGTCGACGTTGCCGCCGCGCTCACGGGCCAGCTCGACCATCTCGTCGCGCGAGTACTCGCTGAGCGAACCGAACGAGGGGAACGAGTCGACGTCGAAGTACACGCTGCCGCCGGCCTCGTAGGCGTGGCCACGTTCCAGGACCATGCCGATGAACCCGCGGATGTCGGGGATGGCCGACGAGGCCCGCGGCGTGCTGGCCACCGGCAACACGCCGAGGGCCTCCATGTCCCGCTCGAAGCGAGCCTCCTCGCCGGCGGCGAGATCCAGGTAGTGCACCCCCAACTCGCGGGCCTTGGCGAACAGCGGGTCGTCCACGTCGGTGACGTTGCGCACGCAGCGCACCGTGTGACCCATGTCGATGAGCCGGCGCTGCAGCACGTCGTAGGTGACGAAGGTGAACGCATGGCCCAGATGGGTGCTGTCATAGGGCGTGATCCCGCACGTGTACATCAGCACGTGCTCACCGGGCTCGAACGGGACCACCGTGCCCCGCGCCGTGTCGAACAGGCGCATGCTCACGTGGCGGGCTGCTGGGGATCCCGACGAATGCCGTTCAGCTTGGGGGCCACCCGGGTCTTGTAGCGCACGTTGAGCTGCAACAGCACGGCCGTGAAGGCCTCGATGGCGGTGGCGTTGGACAGCTCCCCGGCATCGAGCGGCCGGCAGCCGGGGATCCGCGAGACGATCTCACTGACCGCCCGGACCGCGTCGACGTCGTCACCGCAGATCAGCACGTCGGAGTCGATGGGCTCGCCGAGGTGACCGAGCTCCTTGGCGGGCAGATGATGGAACGCTGCCACGACCCGCGTGCGCGGCACGGCGGCCTGGACATGGGCGGCCACGCTGCCGCGCGGCGGGACCAGCGGCTGGAACTCGTGGCCCACCCGCACCAGGGCGTTGGCCATGCTGACCACGATCTTGCCGACGAGCGCCTCGTCGTTCTCCTGGGCGGTGGTGGCGGCAGAGTCCCACGGGGTGGCGATGACCACCATGTCACAGTCGCTGGCGCCGGCGTTGTCGCCGTAGGAGAGCTTGTCGGCCAGGTCCGGCCACTTGGCCAGCAGGCCGTCGCGAGCCTCCATGGCCCGGTACTTCGACCGCGAACCGATCACGACCTCGTAACCCACCGAGGCCAGGCGGGCACCGAGCGCGCTGCCTGCGGGACCCGTGCCACCCAGAATGCCAATTCGCATGAGCCCAACGTACACAACACGGTTCGCAGCGGCGAAGGGCGTAGGGTGCGGCGCATGGGTCTGCTCGACGGAAAGAACCTGGTGATCACCGGTGTCCTGACGGACGCCTCGCTGGCCTTCGGCGTCGCCGCCCTGGCCCAAGAGGAGGGCGCCAACGTCGTGCTCACCGGCGCCGGGAGAGCCCTGAGCCTGACCGAGCGAACCGCCCGCAAGCTGCCCAGGCCGGTGGAGGTCTACGAACTGGACGTCACCGTCGCCGAGCACCTCACCGCCGTGCGTGACCGGTTGGCGGAGACCTGGGGGCGGGTCGACGGGGTGCTGCACGCCATCGGCTTCGCTCCGGCGGTGTGCCTCGGCGACGACTTCATGGCCGCCACCTGGGAGGACGTCTCGGTGGCGATGAACATCAGCGCCTACTCGCTCAAGGCCCTGGCCGATGCCTTCGTCCCGCTGATGACCAACGGCGGGTCGCTGGTCGGCCTGGACTTCGACAACACGGTCGCCTGGCCGGCGTACAACTGGATGGGGGTTGCCAAGTCGGCGCTGGAGTCGGTGAACCGCTACCTGGCCAAGGAACTGGGGGCCAAGGGCGTGCGCTGCAACCTCGTGGCTGCCGGACCGATCCGCACGATGGCGGCCAAGAGCATCCCCGGGTTCAAGAAGTTCGAAGACGTGTGGGGCGAGCGGGCCCCACTGGGTTGGGACATCAACGACCCGAGCCCGGTGGCCAAGGCCGTGGTGGCCCTGCTCAGTGACTGGTTCCCGGCCACGACGGGCGAGATCGTCCACGTCGACGGCGGCTACCACGCCATCGGCGCCTGACCCGTGGCCAATCGCCTGGCGGGCGAGACCTCGCCGTACCTGCGCCAGCACGCCGACAACCCCGTCGACTGGTACCCGTGGGGCCCCGAGGCGCTGGCTGCGGCCGCCGAGCGGGGCGTGCCCATCCTGCTCAGCGTGGGGTACGCCGCCTGCCACTGGTGCCACGTGATGGCCCACCAGTGCTTCGAGGACGGCGAGGTGGCCGAGACGATGAACCGGCTGTTCGTCAACGTCAAGGTGGACCGCGAGGAGCGACCCGACATCGACGCCATCTACATGGACGCCGTGCAGGCCATGACGGGGCGTGGCGGCTGGCCGATGACGGTCTTGCTGACACCCGCCGGCCACCCGTTCTACGGCGGGACCTACTTCCCCAAGCCGCAGTTCCTGCAGTTGATGCACGGCATCACCGAGATCTGGCAAACCCGCCGGGCCGACATCGACGGCAACGTCGCCGCCCTGGCCGAGGCCATCAGCCGCAGCGGGCGGGCCCAGCCCGCCGATGCGCTGCCCGGTGTGGACGTGCTCAACACCGCCCTCGGCGAGTTGTCGTCGGCCTACGACCCCGAGTGGGGTGGGTTCGGCCAGGCGCCCAAGTTCCCCTCGACGATGAGCCTCGACATGATCCTGCGCACGTGGCTGGTCAACCACGGCGATGACGCCGAGGCCATCGTGACCACCTCGCTGGACGCCATGGCCAGTGGCGGCATCTACGACCACATCGGCGGTGGCTTCGCCCGCTACAGCGTCGATCGCCAGTGGCTGGTGCCCCATTTCGAGAAGATGCTGTACGACCAGGCCCTGCTGGTCCGGCTGTACACCCATGCCTGGCAGGTCTTCGGCCACCCGCGCTGGGCCCAGGTGGTCGACGAGGTGATCGGCTACGTGCTGCGTGACCTGTGCCATCCCTCGGGTGGGTTCTTCTGCGCCGAGGACGCCGACTCCCCCGACGAGCACGGCCACGGACACGAGGGGCTGTTCCACACCTGGACAGCGGATGAAGTCCAGGCCGTGTTGGGCGCCGACGCCGAGGTGGCCCTCGACTGGTACGAGTTCGCCGATGGCCCGAACTTCGAGCGTCGACACATCCCCACCCGGCTGCGCCACCGTGGCGAGCTGGCGCGCCCTGCGGCGGTGGAATCGGCCCGCGCCCGGCTGTTCGCCGCCCGCGGCACGCGACGCCGGCCACTGCTGGACGACAAGGTGCTCACCGAGTGGAACGGGCTGATGCTGGGCGCGCTGTGCGAGGCCGCGGCCGCCTTCGGCCGCGCCGACTGGACGGCCGCCGCGGTGCGCAACGGCGAGTTCCTGCTGGCCAACCTGCGCCGCCCCGACGGGCGCTGGTGCCGCTCGTGGCACGCCGACGGCGACCCACCGGCTCGTCACGACGCGCTGGCCGCTGATCATGCCGCGGTGGTGGATGCCTTCACCCGCCTCGGCGAGCTCACCGGTCAGGCGCGCTGGACCGCTGCCGCGGTGGAGGTGGCCGACGTGCTCCTCGATCACTTCTTCGACCCCGACGACGGCGGGTTGTTCACCACGCCCGACGACGGCGAGCAGCTGATCACCCGCCAGAAGGACCTGCTCGACCAGGCCACCCCGTCGGCGAACTCGCTGGGCGCCCACGCCCTGTATCGCCTGGCGGCGTTGACGGGCGAGCAGCGCTACGCCAACCACGCCGACCGGATCATGCAGATCCAGGCGCGGATCATCGCCAGTGCCCCGCCGGCCGCTGGTCTGGCGATGGCTGCGGCCCACCTGCGCGGGTCCGGTGTCGTCGAGGTGGTCATCCCCGGCGGGGAGGCCGAGCTGCTGGCCGTCGTGCGCCAGGAGTGGCGCCCGAACGTCGTGCTGGCCTGGGGTGAGCCCACCGGGTCCCCGCTGTGGGACGGTCGCATGCCGGGCCACGCGTACGTCTGCGAGCACGGCGCCTGCCAGCTCCCCGTCACCACCGCCCAGGACCTGGCCGACCAACTACGTTGAGCGCTGCGTGACCGAGGTCGTCTTCCTGGTCGACGCCCGCACCGCCACGGAGCGTCAGGTGATCGAGCAGTGGATCGCGCAGCAGGGCCAGGACGGGCGCATCGTCGACGTCCACGACCTCGACGCGGTCGGGCGGATGATCGACGCCGCCGCCGGGCGCGGCGACGATCCCGTCCTCCAGCCGCTCGGCGTCGCCTGGTTGGCGCCGCTGCGTGGCGGCGAACGTCGCTTCCGCCTGCGCGACACCCTGAAACCCGGCGACCCGCGTCATCCGCCGCGCTGGGTCCAGGGCGCCCTGCTGGCCCGCGACCGCGACCGCGCCGATGTCCTCACCGGTGCTGCCGCCCCGCTGTCGGAGGTCCTCGCACGCCATGGCCGGGACGTCCCAACGGCGCAGTCGCGAGCCTTCGTCGCCCGCCAGGCCAAGGTGGCCCTGCAGCGCGAGGAGACCCGCCGCTTCGGTGGCCAGCACAAGGTGCCGGTGGAGGTCCGCGCCGACGTGGCCGACCAGCAGCGCTTCGACGCAGGGATCCGCGAGGTCGCAGCTCGCACCGGCCGGGCGGTGGAGGAGGTCCGCGCCGAGGCCGTCGGCTACCTCGACGAGATGGTGGCCACGCTGAACCGCCACGCCGTGGACATCACCGCCGAGGTGTCCCGGCTGTACCACCGCACCGGGATGCGCGGCAAGATCCGCACCGACCCGGACCAGGTCGACATGGTCAGGCGCACGGCCGCCGAGTTCCCCACCGTGTTCCTGTGCAGCCACCGGTCCTACCTCGACTCCACCGTGCTGGCGGTGGTGTTGCGCGACAACGGGCTGCCACCGAACCATCGCCTTGGCGGTGCGAACATGGCCTTCGGTCCGTTCGGCAAGCTCGGCCAGCGCAACGGGATCATCTACATCCGCCGCAGCTTCCGGGACAACGAGTTGTACAAGTGGGTGCTGCGCGAGTACCTCGGGTACCTGGCCAGCAAGCGCTTCAGCCTGGAGTGGAACATCGAGGGCACGCGGACGCGCACGGGGACCCTCGGGCCGCCCAAGCTGGGCTTGCTGTCCTACATCGCCGACGCCTACCTCGATGGGCGCTGCCAGGACTACCGGCTCATCCCGGTGTCGATCGTCTACGACGAGCTGATCGATGTGGAGGAGTTCGCCCGCTACGCCACCGGTGAGTCCAAGCGCAGCGAGTCGCTCGGTTCGATGGTGGCGTACATGCGCCGCAACCGTTCCCTGTACGGGCGAGGTGACATGTACGTGGGATTCGGCGAGCCGGTCTCGCTGCGCCAGATGCTGGGACCGGCCCCGGCCGCCCGTGGCCGGGCGCGGGTCGATCTGGCCCCGGTGGCCGCCGAGGTGGCGGCGCGGATCAACGAGGTGACGCCCATCACGCCCACCGCGCTGGTGGCCCTGATGCTGCTGGCCAGCGGGCGAGCCCTCACGATGGTGGAGTTGCGCACCACGCTGGACTACCTGGTGGACGACGTCCACCGCCGCCGGCTGCCGCTGATCAAGCCCGAGCAGGTGCAGTCGGCCGTGGGCGTCGAGCGGGCGATGGCGCCGCTGCTGCGCCACCGCGTGGTGACCCGGGTCAGCGACGGGCACGACGAGGTCTATGCCATCACCGACGATCGCCGGTTGCTGGCCTCCTACTACCGCAACACGGTGCTGCATCACTTCGTCGACGGCGCCATCGCCCAAGTGGCCCTGCACCAGCTGGCCACCACGCCCCGCGCCGGTGATCCCGTGGATGCCCTGCTCGACGGCGCCAGGCGGCTGAGGGATCTGCTGCGCTTCGACGTCCACTTCCCCACCGATGCGCAGTTCACCCGGAACGTCGAACAGGCGCTGTCGCTGCACGCCCGCACGTGGCGGGCCCGGCTGCGCACGGACCCGGCACAGGCCGCCGAGGCTCCTGCCGCGCCTGGCGGCCGCTCACCGCTCCGGTCGTGCTGCGCTCGATCATCGAGGCCTACCTGGTGGTGGCCCTCACCGTTGGGCGTGGCGACGTGGCATCCGACGTGGCAGCCGACGTGGCAGCCGATGTGGTCGCCACGGCCGCGATGGGCTACGGGCGGCAGCTGCTGATGCAGGGACGGATCCGCAACCCCGACGCCGTGTCGGCCCTGCTGTTCGACAGCGGGGCCAAGCTCGTGGCGGCCGAGGGTCCCATCATCGACGAACTCGCCTCGATCGCCACAGCGCTCGACGAGATCCAACACCTTGCGGAGGCGCACTTCCCATGACCGATCTGATCTTCTTCTTCCAGCGTCGCCCGGACATGTCCAGCGACGAGTTCCGTGAGCACTACCTCGGTGTCCACGCCCCGCTCGGCATGGAGCTCACCGTCGGCATGGTCCACTACACGGTCAACCTGACCCACCCGCGCCACATCGACGACGCCCTGCTGGCCGAGCCGCACGACGCGATGACTTCCATCACCGTCGACGACGTCGAGGCGTTCTTCGACCCGGCCAGGGCGTTCGCCACCCCGCAGGACGCGGCACGGATGCTCGCCGACCACGACTCGTTCATCGGCCGGATGGACGCCTACGTCGTGCAGGCCAGCGGGCGTCGCCCGGCGGGCACGCCTGCGGCGAAGGTGGTGGCCCGCACGGTGAACCTGGTCGACGCCGCGCTGGTGGCCGTGCGTGAGGGGATCGAGGCGGTGGTGGTGAACACGGTGACATCGGCCGTGACACCCGACGCCCCGCCACTGGCGACGGTGGTCGAGGCGTGGGGCGCGTCAGCCGACGGTGTGCGTGCGGTGCTGGTCGCGCTGGATCCGCATGCCACCGTGCTGGAGGTCAGCGAGCACGTGTTTCGCTGACCCCCAGCCGCTGGCCGTCTGCCCCGTCAGCCGGTGGTCAGGGTGGTGCCGGCCGTGGGGGCGTCGGCCGACAGCCAGCCGGCGACGACCTCGGGGTTGCCTGCCACCCACTTCGCGGCAGCGGCCGCAGCGCTCATCCCGTCGCGGTCGATCCACCCGGCGATCTCGGACTGCTGGTCGGTGGTGAGCTGCAGCTTGGCCAGGAAGGCGAAGGCCTCCGGGTTCTTCTCCTGCAACGCAGCCGAGGCCGCCTTGTACAGCGCGTCGGGGGCATAGTCGCAGGCGTACTTGCCGTCGGCGGCCTTGGCCGAGTCCAGGCAGGCCTGGGTCACGTCGGGCAGTTTGACCTCCACCAGCGGGACCTCGAGCTGCTTCCAGTGCGGCTTCCAGAACTGGAACAGCAGCGGGGTCTTGTCCGCCTGGGCCTTGTCGATGGCGGTCAGCAGCGCGGCCTCGGACCCGCCCACCACGTACTTCAGCGGCAGGCCGAGGTTGGCGATGATCTGCTCGTCGTAGGTGACGTAGGACGGGTCGCCCATCAAGAACTGACCGAGGTCCCCGGACTCCGGCGTGGCGAACAGCTTGGCCAGTTCGGGGTCCTTGAACCCCTCGGAGGTGGCCAACTCGGGGTGCTCGTCGACGACGAACTTGGGCACGTACCAGCCGATCTTGGCTTCCGGGCCGAGCAGGCCGAGGTCGACGACCGACTTGTTCTGGGTGATGTAGGTCTCGTAGTCGGCGGCGTGACCGCTCGGCCAGACCTCGAGCGTGGCGTCGATCGAGCCGTCATCCATCCCCGGCCACGACGCCGACTCGTCGATGTCGAGCAACTCGACTGGCGTGCCGAGCTTGGACTCCAGCACGACCTTGGCGACGTTGGCGTTGACCGCCGAGCCGGTCCACGGGTTGACGGCAATGACGACCTTGGCCTTGTCCAACGGAAGCTCGGTCCCGGTGGGTGGCGTGGTGGCGGCGGCCGAGCCGGCGATGCCGCAGATGACCCCCATCGTCGCACCCAAGGCCCCGACGACCGCCGCAAGACTGCCGGCACGCAAACGAGATTTCATGAGCTGTTCCCCCTGATGTGAATGATTCAGGCAGGTTAGTGAACGCCGGGCACCGCGTGCGCCGGTCAGCTCCGAGCGGTGACCGGCGGTGAGCCGCGGTCACCCCAGGCCTGGGTGACCCGGTCGAGGGTGACCGCCAGGAGCACGATGCTCAGGCCGGCGGCGATACCCGGGCCGAAGTTCTGCTGCTGCTTGATCATCCCGCCGAGCGAGGTCAGCCCGAGCCCGCCCGAGCCGATCAGGGCGGCGATGACCACGGTGGCCAGCACCATCAGGATGGTCTGGTTGATGCCCAGCAGCACCGAACGCAACGCCAGCGGGAGTTGCACCTTCCACAGCTCCTGACGGGGGGTGGCGCCGAAGGAGGTCGCCGCCTCACGCGGCGCGACGGGCACCTCGCGCAGCCCCAGCGAGGTGAGCCGGATCCCCGGGGGCACGGCGTAGACCACGCAGGCGACGATGCCGGCCGAGCGGCCGGCGTTGAACAGGAACAGCACCGGCACCAGGTAGACGAACTGCGGCAGCACCTGGGCGAAGTCCAGCACGGGGCGGATCATCGTGTTGAACACGTTGGATCGCCCGGCGACGATGCCGAGGGGGACGGCGATCAGCACGCTGATGACCACGGCCACCATCACCTGGCTGAGGGTGTCCATCGCCTGGTCCCACATCGTGTTGCGCGCCACCCCACCGCCGGGCACGTCGCCCATCGAGGCGATGCCGATCAGGCACACGGCCACCGTCAGGGCCAGCTTCCACCCCCGGCTCCACCAGCCCACCGCGGCGAACCCGGCCACCACCACCAGCCAGGGCAGCCAGGTCAGGAACGTGCGCAGCGGTTCGAGCACGTCGGCCACCAGGAAGCGGCTGATCGACTCCGTCCCGCCGATGATCGGCACCCCGCTACGCAGGTGCTCCTGGAGCCACGTGGCGATGTCGGTGACCGTCCCGGTGATGTCCACCGTCAGCGATTCGGGGAACGGCGCCCATCCTGCGGCCTTGGCGATCAGCGCCAGCGCGACCGCGCTGATCCCTCCGGCTGCCAGCCACCGGCGCCCGGTGCGCGGGGCGTCGTTCAGCCGGTGTCCGGTGGTGGCCCGGTCCAGCATCACGGCAGCGGCGACGATGGCGATGCCTGCCGCCGAGGCCTTGCCCAGATCCAGCTTCTGCAGCGCCTTGAGCACCTCGTTGCCGGTGTCGCCGGTGCCCAGCAACGAGCCGATGACGACGATGCCGAAGGCCATCATGATCACCTGGTTGAGCCCGAGCAGCAGGGTCCGCCGGGCCACCGGCAACTGCACCTTGAACAGGTGCTGGCGCTCGGTGGCTCCGAACGACTCCCCCACCTCGTTCAGCACCACCGGGACCTGGCGGATGCCGAGGGCCGTGATCCGCACCGCAGGCGGCACGGCGTAGATCACGGTGGCGGCGATGACCGGTGGGGCCTTGATCCCGAAGGCCAGGGTGAGCAGACCGAGGTAGGAGAACGCCGGGATGACCTGGGCGGTGTCCAGCACCGGTTGCAGGACGGCGGATGCCCGGGGCGACCTGGCGCACCAGATCCCCAACGGAACGCCGATGGCCATGGCGATGACGATCGCCACCATCATCACCGACAACGTGATCAGCGTCAGGCTCCAGTAGCCGACGGCGCCCATGACCACGAGCGCGGCGACGCTCATCGCCGCGGCTCGCCACCCGCCGGTGCGCCAGGCGACGATCCCGGCGGTGGCCATCACCCCCGGCCAGCGCAGCGAGCGCAGCCCCCACAGCACCGCGTCCACCATCCACGTCATCGCATCGGCGATGGGCGTGAAGACCCCGGTGAACAGCCAGTGCTTGGTGCGGTTGCGGCTGATCCACTTGAAGGTGTCCCTGGCCCAGACCTGGAGGTGGTTGTTCAGCCACGTGGGCACGTCGGCGCCGACCGCCAGGCTGACGACGACCGCGCCGAGCACGATGGCCAGCCCGGTGGCCAGACGCCGCCTGGTCCGCTGGCGCCACGCGGTCCGCTGCTGCGTCACGGTCGTTGCCGCATCAGTCGGGCTCGCCCACCACGACGGCCAGCGCGGCCGTGCGATCGATGCTGCCGATCACCCGCCCGTCGTCGTCGGTCACGGCAACGGGCAACTCGGTGTCCAGCATGACCCGCATCACGTCACGGATCTTGGTGGCCGCCGGTACCGAACCACCGTGGCGGTCCGCCGGCGGGCCCATCACCGTGTCCACCGAGACGACGTGCGAGCGGGGCACGTCCCGGACGAAGTTGCGCACGTACTCGTCCGCCGGGGCCCCCACCACCTCGGCCGGGGTGCCCACCTGGACGAAACGCCCGTCGCGCATGATGGCGATGCGGTCGCCGATGCGCAGCGCCTCTTGCAGGTCATGGGTGATGAAGACCATGGTGGTGGAGACCTCGCCGCGCAGGCGGATCACCTCGTCTTGCATGTCCCGGCGGATCAGCGGATCAAGGGCCGAGAACGGCTCGTCGAACAGCAGCACCTGCGGGCTGGTCGCCAGCGCCCTGGCCAGGCCCACCCGCTGCTGCTGTCCACCGCTGAGCTGGTGCGGCTTGTACGAGCCCATCCGCCCCAACCCGACGAGCGTCAGCAACTCCGCCGCCCTGGCCCGCCGGGCGGCCTTGGCCATGCCGCGCAGCTCCAGCCCGAAGGCCACGTTGTCCACCAGCGTGCGATGGGGAAGCAGCCCGAAGTGCTGGAAGACCATCGAGACCCGGTTGCGGCGCACGTCCAGCAGGGTGTCCTCGTCGGCCGCGGTCACGTCGATGTCCCCGACGCGCACGGTGCCCGACGTGGGTTCGATGAGCCGCGTCAGGCAGCGCACCAGGGTGGACTTCCCCGACCCGGACAGCCCCATGACGACGAACACCTCGCCCGGCTGGACGTCCATGGAGACGTCGGCCATGGCCACGACGTTGCCCGACTTGGCCTCCAACTCGTCGCGCGGCAACAGCGCGTCGGGTGAGCCCACGACCCTGCCCGGCTTGGGCCCGTACACCTTCCACAGCTCGCGCACCTGGATCGGCGCGCCGCGCCCCAGGTTCAGATCCTGGCCGACGTCGGTCATGATCCCACCTCCAGCACGTCCAGGCTGTGGCGGAAGCGCTCGGTGGCCATCAGCTCCCTGCAGCGTTCGAAACGACGGCACCCGTAGGCCCAGAAGTCCTCCACCGGGTTGTCGTTGGCGTGCTGGAGGATGCCCCACAGCGACCACAGCACGTCACACATCGCCTGGTGGACGACCATCCGCGCCCGGTCGGCGGCCGGTGGCGCCCCGGCGAAGTAGGCGCGCAGCAACACCTCGTCCTGGTCGGGTGTCAGCCCGGCCTCGACGCTGAAGTCACCGAGGTCCCACATCGGGTCGAAGTTTCCGGCGTACTCGTAGTCGATCAGGCGCATCCGTGAGCCGTCGTCCAGGAAGTTCTCGCACAGCGGATCGCAGTGACTGGGCACGTGGGCTACCGGGTGGGCGGCAAGCGCCCGGCGGGAGCGCTCGGCTTCCAGGCGGACCGCGGCGAAGCCGTCGGGCAGCGGCGCCCGCTTGGCCTCGAGCAGGGCGCGGTACTCGTCGATCGCCTCGAACAGGTGGAACTCCACCGCGAACGGCGCCGCCCCCGTGTGCAGGCGGCGCATCACGTCGGCGGCGCGCTCCACGGCGCCGTCGTCGGCGCGGAACGCCTCGGCGCTCATCGTCGCCGCACCCTCCAGGAAGCGGGTCACCATCAAGCCGTCGGAGGTGTCGAAGAACAGCACCTCCACGCTGACACCGGCATCGGCTGCCGCCCGGGCGGCGCGCTCCTCGGCCACCCGATCGATGTACTCGTGGGTGCCGGCGCCGGGCAGCCTGACCACGTACGGGCCGAGGCGGTAGTTCACGTTGGTCAGGCCGGCCAGGCGCCGCGGTTCGCCCGCGCCGGCCAACCACGGCACCCTGGCGTAGACGGCATCCAACTCGTGGCTCATGATCGCAAGCGTTCCCCCGCCGCATCGTAGAGCGCGCCGTCATGGCGGGTCGCCGGGACCGCTTCGCCGTAGACCTCGATCACGAAGTCACGGCGGCCGGCCAGCTCGGCGGGCAGGTAGCCGTAGGCCACCGGCTTGCCAACGGTCTGACCGAAGTTGGCCGTGGTGGTGAAGCCGACGACCTCGCCGTCGGCGATGATCGCCTCCCCGCCCACCGGATAGGCCATGTGCTCCAGGGTGAACGTGCACAGGCGGCGGGTGACGCCTGCCTGGCGCTGGGCGTCCAGCGCGGCCCGGCCGAGGAAGTCACCCTTGGTCCAGTCGATGCGCCACTCCAGGCCGGCCTCCAGCGGCGTGGTGTCCGGGGTGACGTCGGTGGACCAGTACACGTACCCCTTCTCGACGCGCAGGCGGTCGATGGCCCGGTAGCCCACGTCGACGATGCCGTGGGCCTCCCCGGCGCGGCGAAGGACGTCGTACACGTGGGCGGCGTACTCGGTGGGGATGTGCAACTCCCACCCCAGCTCCCCCGTGTACCCGATGCGCAACGCCAGCACCGGCGCCGAGCCCACCGTGATCCGCCGGGCCCGCCCGTAGCGGAACGCGCCGTTGGACACGTCGTCCTCCGACGAGGCCGCCAGGACCTCCCGAGCCAGCGGGCCGCAAACGTTGATCACGGCATAGCCCGAGGTGAGGTCGCGGATCTGCACCGACGCCGGGCTGTTGGCGCGGATCCAGCCCATGTCGTGAGCCCCGAACGCCGCGCCGGTGACCACGTACCACGTGTCGGGAGCGGTGCGCACCATGGTCAGGTCGCACTCGATCCCGCCGCGCTCGTTGCACAGCTGGGTGTAGGTCACCGTGCCGACGGACTTGTCCATGTTCGCCACACTCAGCCACTGCACCGCGTCCAGGGCGCCCGCCCCGCTGATCTCGAACTTGGCGAAGCTGGTCTGGTCGATCAGGGCCACCCCCGTGCGCACCGCCGTGGCTTCGCGGCCCACGTGGTTCCACCAGTTGCCACCGTCGAAGGAAGGTTCGTCCACCGCGGGCACGCCGGGCGGGGCGAACCAGTTCGGCCGCTCCCACCCGCCGCGGCTGCCGAACACCGCGCCGCGCCGGGCGAGGGTGTCGTGCAGCGGGCTGCGCCGGATCCCCCTGGCGCTCACCTTCTCCGAGCCCGGCGCGGCGAGCTTGTAGTGATGCCCGTACAGCTCCACCATGCGCGGCCCGAGGAAGTGCCGGGTGGTGTGGTGGAACGAGAAGCGGCGAACGTCGAGCGGCCACAGATCCAGCGAGGGCCGGCCCTCCAGCATCCACTCGGCCATCATCTTGCCGGCCCCTCCCCCGGCGGCGATGCCGTACAGGAAGCCGGTGGCGACGAAGAAGTTGTCCAGCTCGGGCACCCGGCCCATCACGAAGTCGGCGTCGGCCGAGTACGGGATCGGGCCGTTGATCAGGCTGCGGATCCCCGCCGCCTCCAGCACCGGCGTGCGCTTGGCGGCCAGCTCGGCAAGCTGGGCGAACCGCTCGACGTTGGCGTCGAACAGCCGGCGCTGGAACGGGCTGGGGATGTCACTGTCCACCCCGAAGGCCACGGTGTCGGGCTCGTAACCGCCCACCAGCAGTCCGGGTCCGTCGGGCTTGTAGTAGACGAGGTGGTCCGGGTCTCGCAGGGTGGGCAGCGTGCCGAGCTGCACGGGAGTCCAGCCCTCGATCGGCCCGCTCAGCAGGTACTGATGCTCCACCGCCACAGCCGGGACCCGGGCGCCCACCAGGCGGCCCACCTCCATCCCCCACATGCCGGCGGCGTTGACGACCATCTCGCACTCGATCGCCTCACCGGTGGAGGTGTGCACCGTGGTGCAGCGGCGGCCGTCGACGGTGATCGAGGTCACCGCGGTGTGCTCGCGGATGGTGGCGCCGCGCATCCGCGCCCCCTTGGCGATGGCCTGGGTGACCGATGCCGGATCGATGTAGCCGTCGGTGGGCAGGAAGCAGGCCGCCTCCACGTCCGTGGTGCTCATCAGCGGGAACAGCTCCTGGGCGCCCGCCGGGGAGATGATCTCCATCGGCAGCCCGAAGGACTTGGCCATCGTCGTCAACCGGCGCAACTCCATCGTCCGCTGCGGGCTGCACGACAGGCGCAGGCTGCCGGTCTCGTGCCAGTCGACGGCCTGGCCGGTCTCGGCCTCCAGACCGCGGTACATCTCCACGCTCTGCTCCAGCATTCGAGTGGTGTTTCGTGAGGAGCGCAGCTGGCCCACCAGCCCAGCGGCATGCCAGGTGGCCCCGTCGGTGAGCTGATGCTGTTCGAGGAGCAGCACGTCGGTCTCGCCATACCTGGTGAGCCAGTAGGCGATGGAGCAGCCGAGGATGCCCCCGCCGATGATCACGACACGGGCCCTCATCCGCGCACCCTGGCGTTGGTCGGGTCGTACAGCGGGGACAGGGTGACCGTGGCGGGCACCCGCTGGGTGGCGACATCGAGCTCGTAGCTGCCGGCCAGCACCCACTGGCCGAACTCCTTCACCGGCGCCGGGTCGGCCGGGCGGCGGACGTATCCCATCCCGATCGAGCGTTCCACGGTGTAGCCGTAGCCGGCGCTGGTCAGCCAGCCGACGCGCTGGCCGTCACGCATGATGGTCTCCCGGCCGAGCAGGACCACGCCCGGGTCGGTGGTGAAGGTGGCCAGCAGCTTGCCGACGCCCCTGGCCCGCTGGGCGTCGATCGCCGCCCGCCCGAGGAAGTCCCGGTCACGCTTGACCGCCCAGCCGAGCCCGGCCTCCAGCGGGGTGTGGTCGGGACCGATGTCGGCCCCCCAGGCCCGGTAGCCCTTCTCCAACCGGCAGCTCTCGATCGCCCGGTAGCCGGCGTTGGCCAGCCCGTGGCCGGCGCCGGCGGCCAGCAACGCGTCGTACAGGCGGGTGGCGAACTCCACCGGGACGTGCAGCTCCCAGCCCAGCTCACCCATGTAGGTGATCCGCAGGGCACGCACCGGGCAGCCGGCCACGCCGATGGTCTGCACGGTGGCGAAGGGGAACGCCTCGCTGCTCACGTCGGCGTCGGTCAGCCCGGCCAGGATCGCCCGGCTGGCCGGGCCCATCAGCGCCAGCACCGACCAGGCCGAGGTGACGTCGATCAGCTCGACGCCGGGGCCGCCGGGGCCGCCGGGGCCGCCGGTCAGGTCGGCGCGGATCCAGTGGGCGTCGTGGGTGGCGAAGCCGGTTCCGGTGACCAGGTAGAACTCGTGGTCGGTGAGCCGAGCCACGGTGAGGTCGCACTGGATCCCGCCGCGCCGGTCCAGCAGCTGGGTGTAGGTGACGCTGCCCGGCGGGCGGCGCAGGTCGTTGGCGCACAGCCAGTCCAGCGCCTCGGCTGCTCCGGGGCCGCGGACCACGTACTTGGCGAAGCTGGACTCGTCGGCCACCACCGCCGCCTGGCGGCAGGCCAGGTGCTCCCGGCCGGTGGCGGCGAACCAGTTCTGCCGGCCGTAGGTGTACTCGTCGACGGGTTCCTCGCCCGGACCGGCGAACCAGTTCGGTCGCTCCCAGCCGAGCTTCTCCCCGAAGCACGCCCCGGCGGCGCGCAGCCGGTCGTACAGGGCCGAGGTCCGCAGCGGGCGGCCGGTGGCGTGCTCCTCGAACGGCCAGGCCATCGTGTAGTGCTTGGCGTAGGCCTCCAGGGTGCGCGTCCTGACCCAGCCGGTGTCGCGGTGCCCGGCGCCGAATCGGCGGATGTCCACGACCCACAGGTCGTAGGGGGCCACGCCCTCGTCCACCCACTGGGCCAGGGCCATCCCGGCACCGCCAGCGGCGGCGATGCCGAAGGCGTTGAATCCGGCGCCGACGAAGAAGTTGCGCACCTCGGGGGCTTCCCCGAGGATGAAGTTGCCATCGGGCGTGAAGCTCTCCGGGCCGTTGATCAGCTGGCGGATGCCGGTCTCGGCCAGCTGCGGCACTCGACCGGTGGCCAGCTCCATGATCGGGGCGAACTGCTCGTAGTCGGGGGCCAGCAGCTGGAACTCGAAGGGCCGGGGGATGCCGCGCACCGCCCAGGGCACCGGGTTGGGCTCGTACCCGCCGATCACCAACCCGCCCACCTCCTCCTTGAAGTAGGTCAGCCGGTCGGGGTCCCGCAGCGTGGGCAGCGTGCGCGGCACCTCGGGGGTGAACGGCTCGGTGATCACGTACTGGTGCTCCACGCTAACCAGCGGCACGTTCACGCCGACCGTGGCGGCCAGGTCCCTGGTCCACTGCCCGGCGCAGACGACGACCTTCTGGCACTCGATCCGGCCGCGGTCGGTCACCACGGCGCGGACGGCGCCGTCGGCCACCTCCACCGACAGCACCTCGGTGTGCTCGCTGATCGTCACCCCCGCCTGGCGTGCACCGCGCGCCAAGGCCATGGTGATGTCGCTCGGGTTGGCCTGCCCGTCGGTGGGCAGGAACGCCGCGCCCACCACGTCGCCCACCTCCATCAGCGGCCACAGCTCCTGGGCCTCGCGAGCCGACAGCAGGTGCATCTCCAGGCCGAAGCTGGCCGCGGTGGTGGCCTGGCGCTTGACCTCGGTCCAGCGTTCCTGGTTGCACGCCAGGCGCAGGCCGCCGTTCATCTTCCACCCGGTGGCCAGGCCCGTCGCCACCTCCAGGGTGCGGTACAGCTCGATGGAGCTGCCGAGGAGCTGGGTGATGTTCGCCGACGTGCGCAGCTGGCCCACGAGCCCCGCCGCGTGGAACGTCGAGCCCGAGGTCAGCTGATGCTTCTCCACCAACACCGTGTCGGTGTATCCCAACGCCCCGAGGTGGTACGCGGTGGAACAGCCGACGATCCCCCCACCGATCACCACCACCCGCGCCGACTCAGGCAGCGTCGCCATCCCTTCCCCCTTACGGCCTCCGACCCTACTGCCGTTTGTTCACCCAGAATCCGGTTCCACTGGATGGTGAGTGAACAAACGGGGCAGCGAGGGGGCGCGAGGGGCGACCGGGAGGTCAGGCGGCGGCGCTGCGTTCGAGGATGTGCACGCCGCAGGCCGAGCCCAGGCCGATGACGTGGGCCAGGCCCACCTTGGCGCCCTCGATCTGGCGGGGACCGGCCTCACCACGGAGGTGATGGCACACCTCCCAGACGTTGGCGATGCCGGTAGCGGCGATCGGATGGCCCTTGGACTGCAGGCCACCGGACACGTTCACCGGCGTGGCGCCGTCACGCCAGGTGGCGCCGCTGCGGAAGAACTCCACCGCGCCGCCCTCCTCGCACAGCATCAGGTTGTCGTAGTGGACCAGCTCGGCCGTGGCGAAGCAGTCGTGCAGTTCGACCAGGTCGAGATCCTCGGGCCCGACCCCTGCGGCCTCGTAGGCGATCCTGGCAGCGTTGCGCGTCAGGGTGTTGACGTCGGGCAGCACCTGGCAGGCCTCCTCCCACGGATCAGTGGTCAGCACCGAGGCGGCCACCTTCACCGCCCGGCGCTGCTGGTCGGCCGACAGCGTCTTCAGCTTGGAGTCCGACACCAGCACCGCCGCCGCAGCGCCGTCGCAGTTGGCGCTGCACATCGGCCGGGTGTTCGGGTAGGCGATCATGATGTCGCCCATGATCTGCTCCAGGCTCATCGCCTTGGTGTAGGCGGCCAGCGGGTTCAGCGTGCTGTGCGAGTGGTTCTTCTCGCTGATCGACGCGAACAACTCGAACGTGGCCCCGTCGTCCTTGCCGTAACGGTGCAGGTACTCCATGCCCACCTGGGCGAAGGTGCCGGGCATGGTGTCGGTGCCGATGCGTCCGTCCACCCCGGCCACGGCGCCGTAGCGGCCCCGCGGGGTCCACTCGTTGCCATCGGCCTTGGCCGAGCCACCCGCCAGCAGCCCGGCCCCGGCCAGCTTCTCCACGCCCACGGCCAGACCCATGTCGACCTCGCCGGCCTTGATGGCCATCACCGCGGTCCGCAGCGCGGTGGCCCCGGTGGCGCAGGCGTTGGACACGTTGTACACCGGGATGCCCGTCTGGCCGACCTGCTTCTGCAACTGCTGGCCGATCCCGGCAGCAGCGCCCATCAGGTTGCCGGCGGCGATCATGCCGATGTCCCGCATGGACACGCCACCGTCGGCCAGCGCGGCCATCGTGGCCTCGGCGGCCAGGTCCACCACGTCCTTGTCGGCGTGCTTGCCGAACTTCGTCATGTTGATCCCGAGGATCCACACCGCTTCGCTCATCGCTGTCTCCGTTTCCCGGTCAGTTCGCCGGCTCGTAGCCGAAGCCGATGGCCTCGGTGCCGTGGTCGTCGACACCCAGCGAGTACGTGGCCAGGCGGACCTTCATGCCCATCGTGACGTGCTCGGGCGTCGGGTCGACGTTGACGATGTTGGTCCGCACGCTGGTGCCCGCGGCGTCGACGATGCCGGCCACGAACGGGACCGGGATCCCCGGGGCGGCGAAGCTGACGATGGAGAACGAGCGCAACGTGCCCTCGGTGGCCACGGGCGCCTCTCGGAACTCGGTACCCGAGCACTTGGCGCAGGCGTTGCGACGGTCGAAGAACCGAGCCCCGCACGAGGTGCACTCGTTGGCCACGAGGTGCGGATGATCGCCGAGGCGCAAGTACTCGACGAGGGGGATCTGCTGGGACATGCGGCCATCGTATTGACGAGCCCCAACGGCGACGAACTGAGCGCGGGCCCAGCCCGCCGGGCTCACCAGTGACCGCGATGGATCAGCTCACCGTCCGGGCGGCGGGGTCGCCGGTTCGGTGAACCGCTGGGGACGTCCTCGCCGGCCCGGTGGCCGATGGCCACCACGCCGAGTGGGCGCATGGTGTCGGGGACCCCGAGCGCTGGCAACGAGGCCTCGTCGCCGAACAGGCCGTAGTAGAGCGCGCCCAGCCCGTTGGCTTCCACCAGGAGCAGCAGGTTCTGAACCACCATCGCCGCGTCGGTCAGCCAGAACGGGACGGGCCACGAGGCCTCGTCCACCAGTCCGGCAGCCAGCTTGTCGGGCTGGTTGTAGCGCTCCACGTAGGCGCCGGCATCGGCCAGCACGATCACCAGGGCGGCCGCCCGGCCCACGCCTGCCCCGACGCGCTCGACCCATTCGGGATCCACCGTGTCCCGCCACCACGCGGCGAGCGAGTCGCCCTCCAGCACCACGAGGTGGGTGCCCTGGCTGAACCCGGCGCTGGGAGCGCGCAACGAGGTGGCCAGCAGCGAGTCGAGCAGCCCGGCGGCGAGCGGGCGGGGGTCGAAGGTGCGGGTCATCCGCCGCCGGCGGATCGTGGCGGCGACGGCGTCGGAGGTGTCCGGCCTCAGCGGGCGCCCAGCTTGACGAGGTTCTCGGTCATCACCCAGCCGTGCAGGATCAGCGATCCGCCCTTGGCGGCGTTGACCCCGGCGAACAGGCCGGAGACGTCGGCGGGGATGCGGTCGGCCCTCAGCGACTCGTGGTCGATGAACCCCGCCTGGCCGTTGGCCTTGACCACGAAGGTCTGCTCGTCGTACTGGCTGTCCACGGCAAATCGCTTGGCCAGGCGCCGGCCCCAGGCCCGCTCCTCGCCGACGGCGCGGTGACCTGGCCGGGGAATCTGCTCCTCCAAGAACTTGACCGCCTCGAGGGCGTCCGGGCGAACGAACCGTGAGCCGACGACGACGTCCTCGTCCGGGAAGGCCATCAGCGCCCGGTGATAGGCCTCGCCCATCAGCCCCTTGAGGGCCTGGTCACGCTTGGAGGTGCGCTTCACGCTGATCAGGCCGATCAGCACGCATGGGGTGCCGCCGATGCGTTCGAGGGTGGCGAACATGAACCCGTAGAGCCTGCCCTCGGACCGGGCCGTGGTGCACAGCACCCAGTCCTCTTTGGCCTTGGAGAGCACGCCGATGTCGAACGACCCCCCCATCGAGGCCATTTCGTCGAGGTCGGTATCGGTCAGAGCTGCACAGTCCCTGGTGTCCACCTGGATGGGCATTCCTGTCGCTCCCTCTCACTCGCTCGGTACTGAGCTACCTATTCTGCCAGCAGATCGGGGAAATCGGAAGGCTTCTGAGCCTCCCGACCGACCGTCAATGGTCGTAGGATCGCCCGAGTGGGTGAGCCGATGGTGGTGAGGGGTGCGCCGGGCGCGATCGACCAGTACCTCGCCGCGCTCGAGGACGGGGCGTCGATGCTCGTCGTCCCTCGCGCCCCCTATCCGGGCCGCGAACTGGTGATCGAGCACTTCCGCACGCTGGTGGCCGGCCCCGTCCTGGTGACCAACCTGCACGACCCGGGAACGACCGTCACCGGGACGGGCAGCGCCGGCGGCGCTGCCATCGGGTTCCACACGTCGGGAAGCACCAACCACCCGAAGTGCGTGATCTACTCCCGCGAGCGTGTCGTCGCCCACGCCGACGCCATCGTCGCCGCCATCGGGTTGAGCGCCGACACGGCGCACGTCGCCTGCACCCCGCCGCACTTCGCCTATGGGCTCAGCATCGTCCACAGCCACTGGCGATCAGCGATCCCCGTCCGGTTCGTCGCCGCCGCATCGCCCGCCGAACTCTCCAGCGCCCTTGCCGGCCTCGCCGGCCCGCTGTCGCTCTACCTCCTCCCCCACCAGGCGTCGATGCTGCTGGCGGGCGACCTGGCCCCCGACCGGCTGCGCTCGCTGCGCATCGCCGGTGGCCGCCTGTCCGTGGGTGCTGCCCACCACCTCGCCCAGCGCTTCCCCGACCTCGAACTCGTCAACATGTTCGGCCAGGCCGAACTCGGCCCGCGCCTGGCGTTGTGGCGGGGCCCGATCACCGACTTCACCGAAGGTCGCATCGGGCGGCCGATCGAGGGCGTCGAGTTCGACCTCGGCCCGGCCAACGACGAGGGCCGCTTCCCGCTTCTGGCGCGCACCGTGTTCGCCATGGACCACGTCATCGCCCCGCCGTACGAACGCGTCCAGGCGGGCCCTGCGCCCGGGGAGTTCGTGCCCACCGGCGACTCGGCCCACCGCGAGCCGTCAGCGGGGCAGTCCACGGAGTACGTCCACGACGGGCGCCTCGACCACTTCGCCAACGTCGCCGGGACGAAGGTGGACCTGCAACTGATCGCCCAGGGGATCCAGCAGCGCTTTCCCGTCGTCTCCGTCAAGGTGTCCACCGAGCGCTCGGCGGCCACCGGTGAGACACGTCCCGTGGTACAGATCGTGCCCGCTCCGGATCGCCGGATCTCGGCCGTCGAGGTGCGGCGGGCGTTGCACGAGCAGTGGCGATCACTCGTCGCCCTGATGGACATCAGAGTCGTCGACCACATCGACGTCGGAGAGGCCGGAAAATGACCAGCGGTTCACTCGAAGCCCGCGTTGCTTGGCTCACCGATGTGGTGCGTCACCAACTCCTTCGCCGAGGCGGGGTCGTGCAGACGTCGGGGGGGATCGACTCGGCCGTGACCCTGATGCTCACGGCGCGGGCGCTCGGGCCCGACAACACGATCGCCCTCTTCCTGCCCGATTCGGCCACCGACCCGACGACCACCCGCTACGCCGAGCTGGTCGCCCGGGCGGCACAGGTCGAACTGACGGAGCACTCGATCGCCGCGTCGATCGAGGCCCAGCAACCCGTCGGGGAGATCCACGCGATCGTCGCCGGGTACTTCCCCGAGTTCGACCCGATCCGGGACGCGTACTCCGTGACCATGTCCCACGACGCCACCCGCCGGCTCGGAACGCCGGTCTATGAGCTGTCGGTCGGTCGGCGTCACGAGGAGGCCACCCAGCACGCCCGGGTGCGCGCCGCCGACCTGCGGCGGGTGATCGCCTACCAGAACCGCAAGCAGCGAACCCGGATGACCTGCGCCTATGCCGAAGCGGAAGCCCGCGGCTACGCCGTCGTCGGCGCCAGCAACGGCGACGAGTTGGACACGGGATTCGTGGTCAAGTACGGCGACGACGCCGCCGACGTGTGCGCCATCGCCGACCTCACCAAACCCGAGGTGTACGCGCTGGCCAGGGAGATCGGTGTTCCCCAGGAGCTGGTGGACCGCGAGCCGACCACCGACACCTTCGCCCTCAAGCAGTCCCAGCACGACTACTACTACTCGTTGGCGCCCGACGCGATTCGAGACTTGGTGGCCAACACGGCGTCGGCGGAGGAGATCGCCTCCCACTATCCTGGCTGGACCCCAAGCGCACTTCGCCAGCTACGCAGCGCCTACACCGGCACCGTGCGCTACAACATGCACCGCAGCGTGCGCTACCGCCCCGCCGACCCCTCGAACCGGATGGATTCATGAACGACGACCTGGCACCCACGACCTGGCCGGCAGTCGAAGCAGCGCTCCTCGACCAGGTGTTCTACGCCTGGCCGTCGAACGAGGTGCGCGCCGCGGTCGATCTTGCCGACGCCGGCATGGTGGACTCGCTGTCGGTGATCGCCATTCTGGAAGTGCTGGTCGAGGCAACGGGCAACGAAGCGGCACTGGGCGAGGCAACGGCTGACGACTTCCGCAGCCTGCCCACGATCCACGCCCTGTTCGACCGGTTGTAACCGCAGTTGTGCGGGATCGCCTTCGCCTCAGCGCGTGAGCACGCTCGAGCGCTGGACCATCGACGATCGGCTGCTGCGCCGGGCGCTGGATCGCCGCGGCCCTGACTCGTTCGGTACGTGGCAGGACTCCCACGCCGCGGTCTGGTCGACCCGGTTGGCGCTGTGGGACGAGGGTGATCCGGCCCAACCGTTTGTGGGCGCCGACGGTTGGGTCGCCGCCTTCAACGGCGAGCTGTTCAACCTGGAGATGCTCCAGCGCCGCGTCGGGCGCCCGGGCGCCTCCGAGGTCGAGGTGCTCGCCAGGGGTCTGCAACGGTACGGACCGTCCTTCCTCGCCGAGATCGACGGGCAGTTCGCCGGGGTGGTGATGGACACCCGGAACCAGACGGCGTGGGCGTTTCGCGACCGCTTCGGGATCTGCCCCCTGTACGTCACCGAAGCCGGTTGCGGGGTCGCCGCAGCGTCAGGGATCGAGGCCCTCGAGGCGCTGGTGCCCGGCGCCGCCAGCGGGTGGGATCCGCAGCGGTTGGCGGCAGTGCTGTGCGAGTGGGCCGTGCCGCCCCCGAGGTCGCCGTGGGCGCGGATCGACCAACTGCAGCCGGGAACGTGCCTGCGGATCACCCGCGGCGGCCGCGGCGCCACCGTGCGCTTCGCCGAGGTGCGCGGCGAGGCGTCCACCGACGATGCGCCCCTCGCCGACGTGCTACGCGGCGCAGTGCGCTCACGCGCCAGGACCACCGGCCGGATCGCGGTGTCGGTGAGCGGCGGCATCGACTCGACGACCGTCGCCGCGCTGGGCGTCGAGGTGGGCATCGATCGGAGCTTCGGGCTGGTAGTGGCCGGCGAGTCAGTCGTCGGTGAGCGCCAGGCCGACGTCGCTCGGGTGCTCGGCCTGCATCACGAGGTGCTCGAGCTCCGCCCCGGCCCGGTCTTCGATCACTTCGTCGAGTTCGTCCGGACACGACGCGTCCCGCTCGCCCGCCTCGGTCCGGTGGGGATGACGGCCCTGGCACACGTTCGTGCGCGGCCACGGCTACACGTCGGTGCTGTGCGGGGAGGGCGCCGACGAACTGTTCTGCGGCTACGACTCCTACCGGATTCTGGCCGCCCGCCAGGGACAGTTCGGCCCGCCGGACTCGCTGGACTGGTCGATCTTTGGCTCGCCGGAGTTCGCCGCCGGGCGCGGTCCCACCTGGGATCAGGCCTACTGGCGCAACCTGATCAGCCTGCGTCGCACCCCGGGGCTTCATCGCTCGCAGATCGTCAACCCGCTGTCGGCCATGCTCTCGCCGGCCCTGGCCGAAGCGGTCCGTGAGGCGCAGGACGCCGACGCCGCCCGGACGGCCGCTACGGGTGTGCTCGACGACCGCCGCCGGCACGACCTGGAACGGTTGCTGCCCGGCTACCTGTTGACGGTCCAGGGTGACCACGCCTGGATGGACGAGGCCGTCGAGCAGCGCCCACCCTTTCTCTCCAACGACGTCAGCGCCTGGGCGATGAGCCGGGCCGCCGATCGGCACGTCACCGCCGCCCAGGGCAAGACCCTGCTGCGCGGCGCGGTCACCGATCTCGCCGCCGATCACCCCGGTCTCGGCGCGCTGAACTTCGACAAGGCGGCGTTCCGGGTGGACTGCAGCCTGTGGCTGACCGATCCGGGAACCTGGTCGGCGCTGCTCGACGCCGTCGCGCTGTGCCCGGCCGAGATCCTCGATGTTCCCGCGGTGCTGGCCAGGGGCCGGGCCTGTGCGACGGCCGGACGGTGCAGTGAGGCAGAGTCGATGGTGCTGCTCGTTGCCGCGTCGCTGGGCGTGCTCGGATCGATGCCCCGTGGATGAGCCCACCCGCCTCCTCGGCAGGTATCTCGACCAACTCGGCGTCGAGCGTGACGAACCGTCGGGTCGGCTGCTGACCGCGTTGCATGCCGCGCACGCCCAGCGCTACGCCCACGACACGGTGTGGATCGCCCGAGGGCGACTGCCCCGGTTGGACCCGGTGTCCATGGCCACCGCACTGGTCACCGGTGAGGGCGGTGGCTGCCTTCAACTCAACGGTGGATTCGCCTGGCTGCTCGCTCGCCTCGGGTTCCAGGTGGAGCTACGCCAGGCAATGGTGCAGCGGGCCTTCGAGCGCGCACCCGCCGGCCGCCCCGACGCGCACATCGCCCTCGTGGTCACCGTGGATGACAGCCAGTGGTACGCCGACGTCGGGCTGGGCAACGGACCGCTGCATCCCCTACCGCTTACCGAAGGCAGCTACCCGCAGCCGCCCTTCACCTTTGCCATGGAGGCGCCGAGTGGGCCGGACGAGGGCTGGCGGTTCCTCCACGACCCGAGCATGCTGGCCGTGCGATCGGCGCGCCTCGCTCCCGCCGCGTCGCAGCTCGAGGACTGGGCCGAGGTGTACCGCATCGACACCACGGACCCGGCATCGGACTTCGTGCGCTGTCCTGTCGGCCATCCGACGCACCACTGATGGGGTGTCGATGATGATGGGCCGCTCGCTGATCACCCTCAGCGCGTCGGGCCGCAAGCTGCGGCGCATCACCGCTCAGGACGAGTGGGTCGACATCGCCCGCGGTGTCTTCGGGCTGGGTCTGCCCGGCCTCACCACCGACGATCTCACCAGGCTGTGGGCGTGGACCGGCTCGTAGGCCTACAGCTCGACCGCGTCATGGCCGAGCACCATGCGCAGCTCCCCCACCACCCGGTCGAGGTCGACGCAGAAGTCGTCCGCCAGGCGCAGGACCTTGCCCTGGCCGATGTGCACGAACACCGGTGAATCACCCGGGTGGTCACGCAGGACCCGGCGCAACTGGTGCACCTTCAGCTCGTTCAACACGTTGGCCGGGATGCGCAGCCGGACCGGCGGCGCCGTACCGCTGGCCAGACCCTCCAGCACCGTCACGTCCTGGGCCATGAACCCGACGCGTGACTCGTCCCGCCGGTCCAGGCGACCACGAACGGTGACGATGGCGTCGTCGGTGAGCTTGTGGCCGTGCTCCACCAGGGTGCGCGGGAACACGGTGACCTCGATCCCGGACTCCAGGTCCTCCAGCACGAACGTGGCCATGTGGTCACCGCGTTTGGTCACCTTGCGGGCCAGCCCGGTGATCACCCCGCCTAAGGTCATCATCGCCCCGTCGTCACGCTCCACGGCGTTGAGGATCGAGCAGTCCACCCGGCGGCGCAGCGCAGCCTCCACCCCCATCAGCGGGTGGTCGGAGACGTACAGGCCCAGCATCTCCTTCTCGAAGCGCAACCGGTCGCCCTTGTCGAACTCGCTTGGCGGGATCGAGACCCGCTCGTCGAAGGCCGAACCGCTGTCCCCGAGGTCGCCGAACAGGCTCATCACACCCTGGTCACGCTCCCGGCGGCGCACCAGGGTGGAGTCGATGATCTGCTCGAACACCACGAGCAGGCCGCGGCGCGGGTGGCCGAGGCTGTCGAAGGCCCCGGCCTTGATCAGCGACTCGACGGTGCGCTTGTTCAGCACCGCTTCCGGGGCGCGCTCGACGAAGTGGTGGAACGAGTCGTACGGGCCGTTGGCGTTGCGCTCCTCGAGCAGCAGGTCCACCAGGGCCTCGCCCACGTTGCGCACCGCCGACAGCCCGAAGGTGATGACGCCCGGGCTGCCTGCGGGTAGTGCCAGGTCGGGCGGGATCTCGCCGGCGGCCAGGGTGGCGAAGTTGGTGACCGAGCGGTTGATGTCGGGCGTCAGCACCTTGACACCCAGCGCCCTGGCGTCCGCCAGATAGACCGCGGCCTTGTCCAGGTTGCTCTTGACGCTGGTGAGCAGGCAGGCGAAGTACTCCACCGGGAAGTGGGCCTTGAGGTACGCCGTCTGGTAGGCGATCAACCCGTAGCCGAAGGCGTGGCTCTTGTTGAAGGCGTAGTCGGCGAAGGGCTCGATGATGTCGAACAGCCGGTTGCCCAGATCGGCGCCGTAGCCGGTCGCCTCGGTGCCGGCGATGAACTTGGCCCGTTCGGCGGCGATCAGCTCGCGGTTCTTCTTGCCGCAGGCCTTGCGCAGGTTGTCGGCGTCGGCCAGCGAGTAGCCGGCGAACTTCTGGGCGACACGCATCATCGACTCCTGGTAGATCATCAGCGAGTAGGTGTCGGCCAGCAGTTCGCTGAGCTCGGGGTGCAGTTCGACGCGGTCCTTGCGGTGGTTCTTGTAGTCGGCGTAGTCGTTGTGCATGTTCGCCGCCATCGGACCCGGGCGATATAGGGCCACCAAGGCGGCGACGTCGTCGAAGCTGGTGGGCGCCAGCGAACGCATCAGCGCCCGCATCGGCGGCGACTCCAGCTGGAACACGCCCATCGTCTCGCCCCTGGCCATCAGGGCGAAGACCTCCGGGTCGTCGAGCGGGACGGCGTCGATGTCCAGCTCGGGATCCTTGGCGGCTCGCACCATCTCCACCGTGTCGGCGATGACGTCGAGGTTGCGCAGGCCGAGGAAGTCCATCTTCAGCAGGCCGAGGTCCTCGACACCGTGCATCTCGAACTGGGTGACCACGGGAGCGTCCTGCGGGTTCGAGCCGGCCTCCGGCTTGCGCTGGATGGGCAGGTACGTGGTCAACGGGTCCTTGGTGATCACCACCGCGGCGGCGTGGATGCCGTCGCTGCGCTTCAGGCCCTCCAGACCGCGGGCCACGTCGACGACCCGCTTGACATCGGGGTCGGCGGCGTACATGGCGCGCAGCTCGGCGGCGGCCACGTACCCATCGGCGTACTTCGGGTTCTCCTCCAGGCAGTAGCGCAGCGGTGTGTCACGGCCCATCACCAGGGGCGGCATCGCCTTGGCGATCTTGTCGCCCACCGCGTACGGCAGGCCCAGCACCCTGGCCGCGTCGCGCACGGCGTTGCGCGCCTTGATGGTGCCGAAGGTGATGATCTGGGCCACGTGGTCACGGCCGTACTTCTCGGCCGCGTAGCGGATCATCTCGTCCCGGTAGCGGGAGTCGAAGTCCATGTCGATGTCGGGCATCGAGATCCGGCTGGGGTTCAGGAACCGTTCGAACAGCAGGTCGTACTTGATCGGATCGAGGTCGGTGATCCACAGCGTGTAGGCCACCGCGCAGCCGGCGGCCGAGCCACGCCCCGGACCCACCCGGCAGCCGTTGTCCCTGGCGTGCTTGATGAGGTCCCAGACGATCAGGAAGTAGGAGGCGAAGCCCATCGACGTGATCACGTTGAGCTCGTAGCGCAGGCGCTCCTTGACCGGCTCGCTGAGGTGCTCACCCCAGCGGCGGTGGGCGCCCAGCCAGGTGAGGTGTTCGAGGTAGTCGGCGTCGTCGCCGACGAAGCCGTCGGGCAGCGGGAAGTTGGGCAGTTGCGGCTTGCCGAACTCGATCTGGACGTCGGCCCGCTCGGCGATCCACAACGAGTTGTCACACGCCTCGGGCAGCTCACGGAACAGGTAGCGCATCTCCGCCGCCGACTTGAGGTAGTGCTCCTCGCCTTCGAACTTGAACCGGTTGGCGTCCGACAGCAGGGCCCCGGTCTGCACGCACAGCAGGGCGTCGTGGCTCTCGTGGTCGTGGCGCTGCACGTAGTGCGAGTCGTTGGTGGCCAGGATCGGCGCGCCGATGCGCTTGGCGATGTCCAGCAGTTGCGGGTTGGTCTGGCGTTGCGAGGCCAGACCATGGTCCTGCAGTTCGACGAACAGGTTGTCCCGCCCGAAGATGTCCTGCAGCCGGGCGGCCTTGGCCAGGGCCCCCTTGTGGTCGCCGATCAGCAGCGACTGCAGGACGTGGCCGCCCAGGCAGCCGGTGGTGGCGATCAACCCGTCGTGGTACTGCTCGAGCAACTCCCAGTCCATGCGCGGCTTGTAGTAGTAGCCCTCCATGAAGGCCAGGCTGGCCAGCTGGATCAGGTTGCGGTAGCCGGCGTTGGTCTCGGCCAGCAGGGTGAGGTGGTAGTAGAGCTTCCTGCCGCCCTCGGTGTCCCCACCGGAGTCGTCCACCCGGCCGCGGCGCGCCGGACGCTCCCGGCGGGTGTCGTAGGCCATGTAGGCCTCGGTGCCGAGCACGGGCTTGATTCCCTGCTTGTTGCACTCCTGGAAGAACTCGAGGACGCCGTACATGTTGCCGTGGTCGGTGATCCCGAGGGCCGGCTGCCCGTCGGAGACGGCCTTGGCCACCAGCTCTTCCAGCCGCGCCGCGCCGTCGAGCATCGAGTACTCGGTGTGGACGTGCAGGTGGGTGAAGCTGTCGCCCACGGGCGAGTGAACCTCCGGCGTTCGGGCTGGGATCGTGCTGGAATCGTGCTGGAATCGTGCTGGAATCGTGCCTTGTACAAGGGTCTTACAACGATGTAGTTCTTCGACCCTACCGGGCGCGGCCGCACGCCGAAAACGGACCCGTGAACCGGGCTGCCCCGGCAACGTACCGAGGCGCCGCTACAGGTAGGTCCCCGGGCGGTCGGGGATGCCCTGCTGGTCCTGCCGCTGGTCCGGACGTTGGTCCATGCCCGGCATGCCCGGCTGGCCTGGCATGCCCGGCTGGCCCGACTGTCCCTGCATCAGCTGGCCACGCAACTGCTCCAGCTGCTGGCGGGCCATGGCCTGCTGGGCGAACAGCGTGGCCTGGATGCCGTGGAACAACCCCTCCAACCACCCGACGAGCTGGGCCTTGGCGACCCGCAGCTCACCCTCGCTCGGCACCGTGTCGTCCTTGAACGGTAGAGCCAGCATGTGCAGCTCCTGCTGCAGGTCGGGCGACAGCGCCTCGGAGAGCTCGACGATCGAGCGCTCGTAGATCTCGGCCAACCGTTCACGGCTGGCCTCGTCGAGCTGGGCGCCGCGCACCTCCTCCAGGAGTTGCTTGACCATCGAGCCGATGCGCATCACCTTGGCCGGCTCGGTAACCGTCTCGGTGATCGTCTCGGCGGCGATCTCCTGGGACTCGGCAGCCTCGGCCGCCGAGGTCACCTCGGAGGGGACCAGGATCTCGTCGTTCGTCGGCATGTCGTCGGCGGATGTGGCGGATGGGTCGGACATGGGAGCTCCTAGGTCGTCAGCACGAGTCGTGGCACCAGCATCTCAGCAGACGTGAGCGATCCGTGTCGACCTATCAACTCGACGGCGGTCCGCTCGGCCGGATCGTCGAAACTGACCGGCTCGTGGGCCACCAGGGCGACGTCACCGAGGCGGGCGGCCACCGGCGGGCTGACCACCGGGCCGAACCACCCGTCGTCGATGATCTGCTGGCGAGACCTGACCCAGGCCACGGGCGAGTACGCCGCGGCAGCGGCCGCGAGCAGGTCCTGGGCCGCGCCGGGTTTGGCGTGCAGCCAGCGGAACCGGCCCTCGCCCGACATCACCCGTACCAGTGGGCGCACGGCCGGGTCGAGCGGGAGGGTCCGCTCCCCCACGTGAACCTGGCCGTGGTCGGCCGTGACGACGATGGTGGTCCCCGGTGGCACGGCCTCGGCCAGCCGCTGGATGACCACGTCGGCCATGCGCACCTCGGCGTCGTAGAACGCGCCGAAGCCGAACTCGTGGGCCACGTGGTCCACTCCGTCGTAGTAGGCGTAGACGAACCGCTCCCCGGCGCGTACGGCGGCGGCGACTCGCACGGCCAGATTGGACGGCTCCGACCAGCCACGCTGGCGAGTCCCGCGCAGGTGGGCGACGGTGAACCCGCTGCCGTCGAAGCCCGAACGGGTGCAGACCACGACGTCCTCGCCGAGGAACGGCGTGAACGGCTGGATGTCCGTGGGTGGGTGGGCCGGGCGGGCGTCACCGCGGCTGCTCGTCCAGCGCAACGTGTTGACCACGTCACCGCCCAGCATCATCCGGTACCCGATCAACCCGTGCTCGCCCGGGGTGAGCCCGGTGGTGATCGAGGTCAACGCCGCGGCGGTGGTGGACGGGGCCACGGTGACGATCGGCCCGCCCGTGAACCCGGCCAGTGTGGGCATCAACGCCCGGTGGCTGTCGAACTGCTCCCAGCCGAGACCGTCCACGACCAGCAGGACCACCGGCCCGCTGGCCCGGCCCAACCACGGCGGGCGCTCACCGGGGGTAAGCAGCGCCGGTACCAGGGCGCGCACGCCACCGGCGGCGTAGTCCGGCAGGACGGGATCGGGGGTTGTGTTCAGGGAAGTCAGACCGTGCACCCTACGATGACAGCGTGAGGGTATCCAGCAAGGGTGACTATGCCTGCCGGGCGTTGCTCTCGCTGACCCTGCACCGGGACGAGGGCGGACCCACCTCCGTGCGGGACATCGCCGAACGAACGGCCATCCCCCAGCCGTATCTGGAGCAGATCCTCCTGGCCCTCAAGGGTGCCGGGCTGGTGCGTTCCAAGCGCGGTGTCGGCGGCGGCTATGTCCTGGCCAGGGCGCCTCACGAGATCCGCCTGAGCGAGATCCTCAGCGCCGTCGACGGCCCGATCAGCCTCGGCGACTTCGGCGAACCCCACCAGGATGGGTCGTGCAACCACGAGGGCCAGTGCGTGCTGTTGACGATCTGGAAGTCGGCCGGCGAGCACATGCGTGACCTGCTCGACGGTTTCACCCTGCAGTCGGTGGCCGATGCGGCCACCGGGCGGGCGCCACTGCCCACCTCGCCGTTGTCAGGCCTCCTTACCGGCGGATAGCTCCAGGTCGCCGAGATCCGCGGCGCCGACGATGCGTCGCCTGCCGCGCAGCGAGAGCACCACCGCCCGGATCTGGGGGTGCGCCAAGGCCTGGTGGGCCCGGTCCAGCCCGGCATCGAGCGCCGCCTCGACCTCCTCGACAGTCAGTGGGCCGACGCCGGTCACCACCGCACGAGTCCCGAGATCGGTGTCGTCGCGCACCTCGCCGGCCGGGCGGCGGGAGATCGACGGGTGCTCGCCGAGGTCAACGGCGTTGGCCACCAGGGTGGCGACCACGTCGGCCGCGGTGGCGTCGGCAGCCAGCACCGTGACGGCGTCGGCGATCCCCAGCGACAGGCTCCTGCCACCCACCCCGCTGGTGGCCACGCCGCCGATCCCGCTGTCGGCGCCCAGGTGCAGGCGGCCGGCGAGGGTCGGCCGGTCCACCCGGTCCACCACGCCAACCGTGACCGTGCTGGGCGCGCCGGCCGCGCTGGCCGCGCCGGCCGGGACGTGGCGGATGGCGATGTCGCCGCCGTTGTTGACGATGACCCGCTCCAGCCGAGCAGCCTGCCAGGCGGCCTCGGCGATGGTGTCGGCAACCGCCCCGGCGACGCAGATCATCGGGGTCGCCCAGTCGCCGTCGCGCAGGGCCGCGGTCGTGCGCGCCATGCGCCCGCCGACCTCGGACAGCACCCCGGCGCCTTCGGCCTCGCCCCACTCGACCGGCCGGCGCAGAGTGTCCAGGTCCCTGACCAGCTCGTCGAGGACGGTGGCGAAGCGGGCCTGCATCGCCGACTCGGCGGCGGCGACGTGATCCGCCAACCCGGCGGTGGTGATGATCAGGTCGATCGGGCCGTGCTGCAGGTGCAGCCGGCCGTCGGCCAGGCGCGCCCCAACCGGCCCGGTCATCCGCCGTACGAGGGCTGCTCGGCCAGGCGGCGGATGCGCTCACCGGCCAGCACCTCGTCCAGCGAGCGGATCGACGCGGCATGGCCCCCCATCGCCACGTACAGGTGGCGGGGCACCGTGAACTCCACTGGGGCGACGATCGCCGGGGTGGGCACGTGGCCGAACGACCCGGGCGGGACCCGTTCCACGTCCACCATCACCGTGATCCCGCCGCCCGGCCACAGGTACACCGGCGCCCCGCCGATGGTCACCCGGGTCTCCCCGGCATGGATCGAGCGGGTCAGGGCGATCGGCGCGGTGGTGGCGCCGGCGCGCAGGCTGCCTCCGGCGCCTGCCATGAACACCACGCTGCACACCGACGGCTCGCAGTTCAGGCCGATCTGGCGGACCGTGGGCAGGAGGTCGTCGGGACACTCGGTGAGCACCGGACGCAACTCGTCGTCCAGCACGTAGTAGGCCCACGACTCCCCGGTGGTGCTGGTCATCAGCAGGCGCAGTCCGGGCCAGGCAACCCTGGGGTCGAACGGCAGGAGGATCTCCGCCGGATCGGCGATCGTCGTGCCGCCCCAGCCGGTGCCCGACTCGGCCACGTTGAAGATCCGCCCGGGGGTGGAGCGCCGGCCGCGGATCTTGATCCCGGTGGGGCGCATGCCCAGCACCGCCCCGGCCTGGTGCTCGGACAGCACGCCGGTGATGTGTTCGTCGACCACCACGACCTCGTCGACGACGCGGTGCCATTGCCCGGCGAACATGCCCACGGTCGCCGACCCGCAGCCGACGCGCATCCGCTGCTCGGCCACCCCGTTCACCACCGGGGGCCTGCCGGCTTGGACCACGACGTGGGCGCCGCCGTCGATCTGCAGTTCCACGGCCTGCTTCTCGCAGAGCACCTCCAGGGCGCGCATCGTGGCCAGCCCGGCGTGCTTGGTGAGCCCGGTGAGGTGGTGGACCCCGCCGAGGGAGAGCATCTGCGAGCCGTACTCGGCGGTGCCCACATGGCCAACGGGCTGGCCCTCGTACAACACGGTGGCCGTCTCGTCGCCCAGATGGCGGTCGGTGTCGATCTTCACCTTGACACCGCAGTAGGAGAAGATCCCCTCGGTCACCACGGTGACGGTGTCGACACCGTCGACGTCGGCCGAGACGATGAACGGGGCCGGCTTGTAGTCGGGGTAGGTGGTACCGGCCCCGCTGCCGATCAGGCGGACCTGGGCGAACTCGACGATCTCGTCACCGCGGGCGACGGCCCGCTCCAGCACGGTCACCGGGTCCATCCGGGTCAGGACACCGTCGACGTTGCCGTAGCGATCACACGACCCGGTCATCCCCGGGCGGATGAAGCAGCGGATCGGGCAGGCCTCGCAGCGCACCTTGTCCGTCCCCGGCTGGCCGAGATCGGCGGTGTCCGGGGTCGTGTTGGGGATGTCGTCGGGGCGGATGCTGCTCATCGCTGCCTCCCGTGATGGTCGTCGATGGCCGCCAGGACCCGCTCGGGGGTGGCCGGCAGGGTGCGCACCGAGCGCGCCGGTGGCGTCGCGGATGGCGTTGACGATGGCCGGCGCGGTGGCGATCAGGGTGTGCTCGCCCACGCCCTTGAGGCCGAAGGCCCCGTGCGGGTCGCCGGACTCGATGAGGATCGAGGTGATCGGGGGGACGTCGCCGATCGTGGGGATCAGGTAGTCGTGGAGGTTGTCGTTGCGACCGGGCACGTACTCCTCCAGCAGCGCCAGGCCGATGCCCTGGGCGATACCGCCCTCGATCTGGCCCTCGACGAGCGTCGGGTTGACCGCCTTGCCCACGTCGTAGGCGGCGACGATGCGATCCAGGACGACGCGCCCCGTTGTCGTGTCGACGGTGAGCTCCACCATCTGCGCACCGTAGCCGTAGACGGCGTACGGCTCGCCCTGGCCGTCGGCGTCGAGCGCCACCGTCGGCGGGTCGTAGGTGGCCATCGCCGACACCGCGTAGCCGTGCTGGTCGGGCGGCGCAGCACCCACGAGCGCGGCGACGCCGGCGCGCTCGACCGGCAGGGTGAGGTCGTCGGCCGGGCACCCGGCGATCTCCGCCAGCTTGGCGCGCAGGGCCAACGCGGCGTGGTGGACGGCGTTTCCGGTGACGAAGGTCTGGCGCGACGCCGAGGTCTTGCCGGCGTCAGGGGTGATCGCCGTGTCGGCCCCTACCAGCACCACGGCGCCGACGGGCACCCCGAGCGACTGGGCGAAGATCTGGGCCATCACGGTGTTCGAGCCCTGCCCGATGTCCACCGCGCCCTGGTGCAGCACGTAGCGCCCGTCGGTGGTGACCCCGCACAGGATCGTCGACGGGTTCGGCAGCGCCGTGTTCCCGCAGCCGTACCAGATGGCCGCGACACCCGCGCCGCGGCGCAGCGGTCCGCTGCCGCCCGAGCGGGCCCGGGCCGCGACCCAGTACGGCTCGAGCGCCTCGAGGCACTCCACGATCCCCACGCCGCGCTCGAACACCTGCCCGGTGACCGTGTGCTGCCCGGCACGCAGGGCGTGGCGGATGCGGAACTGCAGGGGGTCGATCCCAGCCCGATCGGCGAGCAGGTCGAACACGCACTCCTGGGCGATGGCCGCCTGGGGGACGCCGAAGCCGCGGAAGGCCCCGGCCGGCGCCCGGTGGGTGTGGATGGCCCGGGTGCGCGCTCGGTAGTTCGCCACCAGGTACGGGCCGGATCCGTGCACGGGCACACGGTTGGCCACCGTCGGGCCCCATGAGGCGTAGGCCCCGGTGTTGAACGCCGCGTCCAGGCGGACGCCCACGAGCCCGCCGTGGGCATCGACTCCGGCAGCGACGGTGATGGTGGACGGATGGCGTTTGGTCGTCGTGCGGATCGACTCCGGGCGGGTGTAGCGCAGCCGCGCCGGCTGGCCACAGCGCAGCGCCGCCAGGGCCACGAAGGGTTGCACGGACAGGTCCAGCTTGCTGCCGAACCCGCCGCCGACCGCGGTGGGGATGATCCGGACGCGTGAGGCAGGCAGGTCGAGGATCGCCATCAGTTCCTCGCGGTCCATCTGCGGGGCCTGGGTGCAGGCCTGGACCACGACACAGTCGCCGTCCATCCACGCCCACCCGGCCTCCGGCTCCAGGTAGGCGTGTTCGACGAAGGGAGTCGTGAACGTCTCGTCCACCACCGCAGCGGCGCCGGCCAGCGCGGCGTCGACGTCACCGCGCTGCACCAGGCCGCGGACCAGCACGTTGCCGGGGCGATCGGCGTGGACCAGCGGCGCGCCGGGGGCCTCGGCCTCGGCCACCTCGCCCAACGCGGGCCGCTCGTCCCAGGTCACCGGGAACGAGGCCAGCGCCGCGTCGGGCAGCGGGCCGCGGCTGACGACCGCGGCGATCGCCTCCCCCAGGTGGCGAGTCTCGCCCACGGCGAAGACCGGCTGGTCGACGAAGGCGGGGATGACCCCGAAGGCGTTGCGGCCCGGCACGTCGGCGGCGGTGATCACGTCGATCACGTCGACCGCGTCGACCGCGTCGATCACGTCGGCCACGTCGGCCGCCCACGCGGCGAGATCGCCGAGACGGAAGCCCGCCCGGTGGAACGGCGAGCGGATCACCGTGACGGTCAGCGCCTCGGGCGGGATGCCGTCGTCGCCGAACCGGTCGGTCCCGGTGACCTTCTCCGTGGCGTCCACCCGGATGAGCCGGGCCCCGACGGTCTTGGCCGGCGGCGGCGCCACGAGGTCCCCGGAGTCCCAGGAGTCCCCGGCGTCGGGCTCGTCGTTGGCCGCCACGACGGCGGCGATGATCGAGCGGTACCCGGTGCAGCGGCACAGCACACCGGCCAGCGCCTCCTGAACCTGCTCCACGCTGGGATGGGGGATCTCGGACAGCAGTCGGTAGGCGCTGGTCAACATGCCAGGGGTGCAGAACCCGCACTGCGCCGCGCCGTGGCGGGCGAACGAGCGCTGCAGCGCCGGACCGCCGGGGAGCGTGGCGAGATGCTCCACCGTGACGACCTGCGCACCGTCGAGGCGGCCGACGGGCACCATGCATGCGCACACCGGTGCTCCGTTGACCAGCACGGTGCAGGCCCCGCAGTCGCCCGCGTCGCAGCCCACCTTCGTCCCGGTCAGGCCGAGGTCGTCGCGCAGCCACGCCGACAGCCGCCGCGCCGACGGTGCGACGGTGCGCGCCTGCCCGTTGACGGTGACCCGGACCTCGCCCATCCCGGCGCTCATCCCGGCGCCCATCCCGGCGCCCATCCCGGCGCCACTCCCGGCGCCACCCCGCAGCCGTGGAGCGCCCGGCGGATCAGTTCGGGGAGGACCCGCATCCGGTAGGCGGCCGAGCAGCGGATGTCGTCGATCGGGCTCAACCCGCCGAGGTGTACGGCAGTCACCCTCCCGTCCCACCCGGCCACCACGTCGCGCTCCAGCGCATTCAGCCGCACGGCGACGGGCGAGCAGGCCCCGACGGCCACGCTCACCGACGTGACCGCTCCCGCGGGGTCACGCACTACCGCGGCGGCCACCATGGCCAGCGAGATCACCAGCGACGAGCGGGAGGCGAACTTGACGAACGCCGAGCGTCGATCACCGTCGGGCTCGGGCAGCCAGACGGCCGTCACCAGTTCGCCGGGCGCCAGGGCGGTGGCCCGGTAGCCGGTGACGAACTGGGCCACGGGGCGCCGCCGGCTGGCCTGCGCGCTGCGCAGTTCCACCTCACCGTCGAGGGCCATGAGCACGGGGATGCCGTCCCCAGCTGGCGAGGCGGTGCACAGGTTGCCGGCCACGGTGGCCACCTGCTGGACCTGGACCGCGCCCACCTGGCGCGCCGCCTCCTGCAGGGCGCGGTACCCGGGACCCATCGTGGCCCTGGCAACCTCGGCCCAGGTGGCCGTGGCGCCGATCCGCCACCAGCGCCGACCGCCCTCGTCCACCTGGCCCAGTCCGGCCAACTCGGCAACGCCGGTGATGTCCACGACGTCAGCGGGCACGTCTCGCCCCACCACCGTGGGATACACGTCGGTACCACCGGCCATCACCAGTGCGCCACCGGCCATCGCCTCGAACACGCCCTCCAGCGAGCCGGGGCGCAGGAACGTCGACGCCCTCATCGGCGCCAGCCCTGACGCGTTACTCTCCGCCCATGGGACGCGCCCTGGTTATCGTCGACGTACAGAACGACTTCTGCGAAGGGGGGTCGCTGGCGGTGGAGGGCGGAGGCCGTGTCGCGGCCGGGATCTCCGGCTACCTGGCCGAGCGCCAATCCAGCTACGACGTGGTCGTGGCCACCCGGGATTGGCACATCGATCCCGAGGGTCACTTCGCTGCCGAGCCCGACTACCGCTCGACCTGGCCGGCGCATTGCGTGGCGGACAGCGACGGCGCCCGCTTCCACCCGGCGCTGGACCAGGTGGTGGACTTTGCCGGGGCGGTGGACTACGTGGTGTCCAAGGGCCAGGTCACCGCGGCCTACAGCGGCTTCGAGGGCCACACCGACGACGGCGCCACGCTGGCCGAGGTGCTCCGCCGCCACGACGTCACCAGCATCGACGTGGTCGGGCTGGCCACCGATCACTGCGACCGGGCCACGGCGTTGGACGGCCGGCGGGAAGGTTTCGGCGTTCGCGTCCTGCTGCCACTGTGCGCCGGTGTGGCCCCCGACACCACCCAGGCAGCGCTGGAGGAGATGTCCTCCGCCGGCGTGGACATCGTCACCGACCTCGCCGACGCCTGACCCCACGCCCACCGACCATCCCGTGGTCACCGAAAATCTCGGCTGACGAGACATTCAGTGACCACGTGATGCGCCGGCGTGGGCCATCACCATCGGACGGAGCCGGGCTGCCACCACGGCGATGAGCAACATCAGCATCTGGGCGTACACGGTGGAGATGTGGAACTGCATGATCCCCAGTGACCCTCCGAGCACCGCCGCGGCGATCACCAGGCCCTTCAGCGAGCCGGGACGGCCGAGGATGACGACGAGGAACGAGTTCACCAGGAAGCGCAGCCCGTACTGCGGGCTCAGCGAGTTCAGCGGGGCCAGCAGGGCGCCGGCCAGGCCAGCGACGCCGCAGCCGATGACGAACAGCGAGGTCCGCGCCCGGCGCACGCTGTAGCCCATGGACTCGGCGAGTTCGGGGTTGACCACCGCGGCCTTCCAGCGCACACCCACCGACGTCCGGTCGACCAGCGCCCAGGCCAGCACCACGACGACGGCGGCGATCGTGATCGCCAGGCGCCACCACGGGACGTTGTAGCCGAAGACGTGTGCCGCGCCGCCGATGGGATCACGCACTCGTTTGGGATTCGGCGAGAAGTAGAGCTGCACACCCTGGCGGATCAAGAGCGACAGGCCGAAGGTCACCAGCAGGGTGTCGAGCGGGCGGCGGTACAGGCGGCGGATCAGGACCACCTCGGCCACGCCGCCGACGGCCGCAGCGATGACCGGGGCCAGCACGAACCCCCAGGTCGGGCTGCCCCATACCGTCTGCACCTGGTAGGCGGTGTACGCGCCGACCAGCATGAACTCGCCGTGGACCATGTTCACCACGCCGACCAGGCCGAGGCTGAAGTGCAGGCCGAGCGCGGCCAGGAGCATGGTGGCGATGAGGGCGACGACGTTGAACGAGTCCACCGGGAGCAGGGTCGCCAGGCTCATACCGTCAACCGCCGCTCGATGGTCCCGTCCGCTGCCAGGTCACGGATCTGGCCGGACTCGACGATGGTCCCGCGCTCGACCACGTGGCACCGCCCGCCGATCGCCACGCGCGGTCGCCAGGTTCTGCTCCACCAGCACGACCGACGTCCGCTGGGTGATCTTGGCCAGGGCCTCGACCAGTTGCAGGCGCACCACCGGGGCGACGCCCTCGGTCGGCTCGTCGAGCAGGACGAGGGCCGGCTCGCTGGACAGCGCCATCACGAAACCGAGCATCTTGCGCTGGCCGCCGCTCAGCGTCTGGGCGTCCTGGCGGAAGCGCTCCTTCAGCACCGGGAACCAGTCGAGGAACTCGTCCTGCAACTCGCGGCGATCCTCACGGAAGTGGCGGGCGATGCGCAGGTGGTCGCCCACGGTGATCCCGGCGTACACGCCGTTGATCTGCGGCACGTAGACCAACCCGGCACGGTTGATCTGGTTGCCCTGCCAGCGGCTGATGTCCCGGCCGGCGAAGGTGACCGTCCCGTCATGGCGGAGCAGGCCGGCAATGGACTTGAGCAGGGTCGTCTTGCCCGCCCCATTCAGCCCGAGCAGGGTCAGGACCTCGCCACGCTCCACCGTCAGGTCGATGCCCGGGATCACCACCGTCGATCCGTAGCGGGCGCGCAGGTCACGCACGGCGAGAATCGGATCGCTCACGTCAGCGGCCCCAGGAACGCGTCACGGACGTCGGGGTCGTGTTGGACCTCGTCGATGGTCCCGGCGGCGATGATCTCGCCGCGATGCATGACCAGCACGTGGTTGCTCACGTGGCGGATGAAGTCGATGTTGTGCTCGACCGCCACCACCGCCCGCACGGTCCGCTCGTCGATCAGCCGGCGGCACAGCTCGGCCATCCGCTGGGCCTCGGCCTTGGTCATGCCCGAGGTCGGCTCGTCGAGCAACAGCAACGACGGTTTGGTCAGCAGGACCATGGCGATCTCCAACCACTGCTGCTCGCCGTGGCTCAACTCGCCCGCCGGACGGTACTGCTGGTCGGTGAGGCCGATCAGGCCGAGGATCTCGTCGATGTCGGCGGGCGTCGACGGATCGCGCCCGCGGCGCTTGCGCATCGCCCCGAGCACCAGGTTCTCGCGCACTCCGAGCGTGGGGAACACGGTGGTGTGCTGGAAGACCATGCCGAGGCCGAGGCGAACCCGCTCGTGGGCGGCCAACCGGGAGATCTCCCGGCCGTCGAAGGTCAGCCGGCCGGCGGTGAGTGGTGTCCGCCCGTACAGGAGGTTCAGCAGCGTCGTCTTCCCCGCGCCGTTGGACCCGACGAGCCCGGTGACCTCGCCGGTGCGCAGCTGGAAGGACACGTCGACGACGGCGTAGAACCCGCCGAACGACTTGGCCAGCTCGGTCGCCTCGACGATGACGGTTCCGGAATCGGCGGGCGCCGGAGGAACCGCGGCGTCGGCACGCTTCGTCGCGGTCGCGGGCACGGCGGCGTCGGTCATGGCCGACTCACCGGGTGGGCCCGCGGTCCAGCCAGCCGAGGACTCCGGCCGGGAACACCATCACCACCAGGATCAGCACCGCGCCGACCACCAGGATCCAGGTGTCGAGCATGGTTCCCGAGAGCGTGGCCGTGAGGTGCTGCAGGACCACCGTCCCGACGATGGGCCCGATCAGCGTCCCCCGCCCGCCGAGGGCCACCCACAGCAGCACCTGGGTGGACGCACCGACGCCGACGGCCGCCGGCGAGACGATCCCCTCGTGCACGTACAGCAACGCCCCGCCGAAGGCGGCCACGGCGGCGGACACCACGAACACGACGATCTTGGCGTTCGGTACGTGGTAGCCGAGCATGGTGACGCGGTCCTCGTTGTCACGGATCCCCTTCACCACCCGCCCCGGCCTGGACGACACGAACCAGCGCACGCCCACGTACACGACCACCAGCACGGCGGCGGCGAACCAGTAGAAGTTCTTGCCGCGGTGCACGGTGACCCCGAACACCGTCAACCGCGGACCGATCAGGATCCCGTTCTGCCCGCCGGTCAGTTCGCCCCCCGCTCGGGCGTACTGCTCCAGCAGGTAGGCAACGGCGAGGGTGATCACGGCCAGTTCGACACCGCGCATCGGGAACGGCCCGCGGAACGCCAGGGCCGCCAGGACCGCGGCGAACGCCGCCACCACGACCACCGCCAAGGCGACCGCCGGCCACAGCGACAGCGGCAGGAAGCCGCCGCTGCGCTCCATGAAGATCGCCGCCAGATATCCGCCGGCGCCGAAGAAGGCGGCGTGCCCGAAGGTCAACACGCCGCCGAACCCCCAGATCAGGTCGACGGACAGGGCGAACACGGCGTACAGCAGGTATCGCCCGTAGCGGTCGATGGCGAACGCGTCCGAGACCAACAACGGCACCACGACCAGCACGACGAGGCCGGCCAACTCGGCGCCGTGGACTCGCCGGGAACGCGGCATGTCGGCCGCCCGTGACCGGGCGGCCGACAGCGTGTCCAACACTGCGCGGCTCAGAGCTTGCAGCTCTCCTCGGACGGCTGGTTATCGAAGGCCTGGACGAAGACGTGCTTCATGTCCGGGCCCACCTTGGCCAGCTGGATCGTCTGGGTGACGTGATGCGACGGCTCGACCGTGACCGCCCCGGTGGGGCTGTTGAAGGTCTGCCCAACCATCGCCGCGGCCACTGCGGCCGGATCGGTGCTCCCGGCCTTGGCCACCGCCTGGGCGTACAGGTGGATGGCGTTGTAGGCCCCGAGGCCTTCGCCGCCCGACGGGATCTGGTCGGCCCCGAACTTGGCCTGGAAGGCAGCGAGGAACGAGGCAACACCGTCACCCTTGGCCACCGTGAAGAACGGCAGCGCGGTGTAGGTACCGACCGCAGCGGGGCTGAGCCCGTCGAGGCCCGGGTCGCCGAGGAACGTGGTGCCAATGCCGACTCCGTCGAGCACCCCGGCATCCTCGAGAGCCTTGAGCGCCGCACCCCACACAGCCGGGTACAGGGTGTAGATGTAGTCCGGCTTGCTCTCCCGGACGGCGTCGATCAGCTCGGTGAAGTCGTCGGCGATCAGCGGCAGGTAGACCTCGCCCACCAGTTCGCCGCCGATCTCCGCGATGATCGGCTTGGCGATCTCGAAGCTGCGGCGCGGCCACACGTAGTCGGCGCCGAACAGCAGCACCTTGGGGCCGAACTCCTTCTGCAGCACCGGCAGCATCGGGCGGATCTGCTGGGCCGGCACGGCGCCGGTGGAGAAGAACATCGGGTCGCACTTGCCGCCCTCGTAGGTCTCCGGGTAGATCAGGATGGTCTTGCCGTCCTGGGCCACTGTCTTGAACATCGCTGTCGGCCGCGTCGGAGCCGATCGGCCCGAGCACGGCGCCCACCTTGTCGCTCTCGATCAGCTTGCGTGACTTGTCGGTGGTGACCGCTACGTCGGTCTGGGTGTCCTCGACGATCAGTTGCAGCGGGCGACCGAGCACGCCACCGGCCGCGTTGATCTCGTCGACGGCGATCTCTGCGCTGCGCTCCATGCTGGTGCCGTACAGCGTGAACGGTCCGGTCAGGTCGGCGGCGACGCCGATCTTGATCGGGTCCCCCGACGGGGCCGCGGCCCCACCGGTCCCAGCCGGCGGTGTCGTGGCCGTGGCGGTCCCACCCGCCAGCCCCGCAGCGGCCAGCGCTGCCGTGGCGGCGAGGCCGATCAAGACCCGCCGTGATGTGTTCGTGGATGTCATCCCAATTCCCCCTGATGGTTGCTGGCGTGGACTACACCGTCCCGGTGAACGCCGGGTCCACCGGCTTGGCCTGGACGAGGTCACCGTGCCAGGTTGACACGATGACCTTCTTGTCGGTGTAGAAGTCGACGGCATCGTTGGCCCGGCCGCGCAGGTCACCGTAGAACGATGAGCGCCGGCCTCCGACGGCGTAGAAGGCGATGGGCGCCGGCGTGCCGATGTTGACGCCGATCTGGCCGACGTCGCAGCGCTGGCGGAACTCTCGGGCGACACCGCCCGATTCGGTGTAGATGGCAGCCGTATGGCCGTACGGGCTGGCATTGACGATGTCGACGGCGTCGTCCAGGCCGGCGATCCGGGCGATGCAGCGGACCGGGCCGAACAGCTCGTCGCAGAAGATCGGCGCCTGCCGATCGGCCTCGAGCAAGGTTGCTCCCAGCCAGAACCCTCCCTCGCAGCCCTCGACGGTGGCCCCCCGGCCGTCGCGGATCACCCGCGCCCCCGCGGCCCGGGCGTCGTCCACCGCGGCGATGAACCGGTCACGCGCCGCGGCGGAGATGACCGGTCCGAGAGTGGTCGCCGGGTCTAGCGGGTTGCCGAGGCGCAGCGCGTCCACGCCGGTCAGGAAGGCCTCGATGAACTCGTCGTACACGGAGTCGTACACGAGCACGTTCGACCCGGCGAAGCAGCGCTGCGAAGCGTTGCCGTACATCGACGAGACGATGTTCTCCATGCACTCGTCGAGCCGGGCGGAGTCGGTCACGACCAGATGGTTCTTGGCCCCGCCCTGGGCCTGGCAGCGCTTGGCGTTGCCGGTGACCAGCTTGTAGACGACCTCGGCGATCTCCGACGATCCGACGAAGGAGACCCCCACCACGGCCGGGTGCTCGGCGATGCGCTCCACCACCGTCTTGTCGCCGAGGATGACGTTGAGCACACCGCCCGGCAGTCCGGCCTCAGCGGCCAGTTCGGCCATCCGGATGGTGGTCAGCGGGCACAGTTCGCTGGGCTTGAGGACCACCGTGTTGCCGGTGGCGACGGCCCAGGTGAAATACAGCGGGATCATCGCCGGGAAGTTGAACGGGGCGATCACGGCGAACACGCCAAGCGGCTCACGGATGAACTCGATGTCCACCCCGGTGCCGATGTTCTCGGTGACCGACCCCTTCATCGTCTCCGGAGCGGCGGCGGCGTGCTCGACGTACTGGATGGCACGCAGCAGCTCGCCCTTGGCCTCGGCGATGGTCTTGCCGTTCTCGGCGCTGATGATCGACGCCAGTTCGTCGGTGTGCGCGGTGAGCAGGTGGCGGTAGCGGAACATGAACGCGGCCCGCGTGCGGCACCGGGGTCATCCGCCAGCCGGTGAACGCCGCCCGCGCCGCGTCGATGGCCGCGTCGACCTCGCCGAGCGTTGACCGCGGGTGCAGGGCGATGGTCTCCCCGGTGGCCGGGTTGCGCACCGCTGAGGCGTCGGCCGCGGAGCTCGGCGCCCACTCGCCGCCGATCAGGTTGTGCAGGGTCCGGGTCATGACGCTCCTAGTGCGCCGCCGTGACGGCGATCGTCCGTGTGGCCGGCGGCGTGTTGCGGCTCTTGGTGAACAGCACCGCTCCGTCGATGACCGCGATGGCCACCGCTGGAGTGTCGCCGACGGCGAGGGCCCCCAGCGCATCGGAGGCCTGCGAGCCGAGCGGGGCGTCCACCACCACCAGGTCCGCCTCGGCGCCGGCGCGGATGACGCCCCGGTTCAGCCCGTGCAGCCGGGCGGTGTTGCCGGTGGCCGCGGCGACGGCAAGCTCCGGGGCGATCCCGCCCGTGCTGGCCATCGTGGCCATGACCCGCAGGATCCCGAGCGGCTGTACGCCGGAGCCTGCCGGGCAGTCGGTGCCCACGACGACGCGATGCAACTCGCCGCGCTCGCGGGCCAGGTTGGTCATCAGCCCGAGGGTGGTCATGTTGCCGTTGTGGACGAACTCGATGTGCGCCGAGGTCGTGTCCAAGATGGTGGCCACGTCGGCGACGCGCAGGCTGGTCGGGCCGCCGTTGACGTGGCCGGCGACGTCGGGCTGGACCTCGGCGACGAAGTCCGGACCGATCACCCCGCTGCCGGGGATGGACGCGCCGCCGGTGTGAACCATCACCTTCATGCCGCGGGCCTGCGCCCAGCGGGTCATCTGCGCAGCGATCGCCGGATCCTTCACACCGGAGATGCCGATCTCGCCGACCAACCGGCATCCGGCTTCGGCAAGGTCGTCGAAGTCGGCCTCGACCAGACCGTGCTCCAGCAGCACGGCGCCGGCGTGCACCTTGACCCGTGACGGTCGCAGGTTGGCGAAGGCCCGGTGGGCGAGGATGGCCAGGGCCTTGGCGCCGGCAGGATCGGTGGGACGACCGGGAAGGTGCGGTTCCCCGGCGGACAGCATCGTGGTCACCCCGCCGTGCAGGCACGAGTCGATCCAGTCGGTGGCCTTCTGGCGCGGCGTCCAGTCGCCGATCACCGGATGGACGTGGTTGTCGAGATACCCAGGCATCACCGTGGCCCCACCGGCGTCGATGATCGACGCCCGCGGATGGTCCGGGGCGTCGGCCGCCCTGCCGACGAAGGTGATCACCCCGTCCACGGCCACCACGGTGTCGGCCTCGGCGATCGGGCTGGACAGATCCCCGGAGGCGAGGACACCGATGTTGCGCACGACCAGCGTGCCCGAGGCGGTGGCGGGTCCGGCGGCGTCCATCAGCGCAACCCGTCCGTGCCGACGATGTCGGCCACCTGCAGGCCGCCGACCCGCGGCAGCGGGCGTCCCCCGGAGGTGACCGCCAGGGCCACGAGGATCTCGTCCGGGAACGGCGCGTCGGCAAGGCGGAACTCGACAGCGTCGAAGTGGCTGCGCACGAACGCCGCGTCCTTGTGGTGCAGGGGAATGTCGACCGCGGTCCCCGCCGCGCCGCGCTTCTTGGACGACGGGATGATCGATGCGCCCCCGCCCACGGCGTCGCGCAGCGGCTGGCCGAAGCTGGGGTGCAGCAGCGCAGCGGCGTGCTCCAGCTCACCGGAGGTTCCGACGATGGCCGCCTTGCCGTAGCTGTGCGGTGGGCGCCCGTCGAGGGCCGCAACGGCGCGAGCCGCCAGCAGTCCCGACAGCTCGGCGCCGGCGGTGATCAGCTCGCCGAGGTCCTCCACGTACCGACCGGCGAACGGGTTGACGATGACCGCTGCGGCGACCACCTTGCGCACCGCCGGCGCCACCGCCCGACCGGCCTCACGATGCACATCGATGACGGATACGGATACTTCTCGGATATCCACCTGACCCCCCCCCGAATGCGAGAGCGTAGCTCAGCCGCCCGCCGCCCCAGACGTGCGTCAGGCGTCGATCTCGTTGGCCACGGGCAAGCCGTTCGTCAGGGAGGCGACGATCGCGCTGGACGTGCTGACCGAGCCGAAGTGCGTGCCGATGTCGTAGAGCGACGACTCCTGCTCGCGTGGCCCGGTGGCCGCGACGCAATCGACCGGCACGACGACCTGGTAACCACGGAAGAACGCGTCGTGGACGGTGGAGCGTACGCAGATGTTGGTGACGACGCCCATGACCACCACGGCGTCCACGCCCAGATCGCGCAAGGTCAGGTCGAGGTCCGTCTGGAAGAACCCGGAGAACCGGCGCTTGACGACCACGTGGTCGCCCGCCCGCGGCGCCAGCTCGTCGACCACCGCCGACCCCCAGGTGTCCTCCAAGCAGTGCGCAGCCCGCTTCAGGAACTCCCGGTCGCAGCGCATCCCATGGCGATGGCCGTCGTTGACGAACACCACCGCCGCCCCGGATGCTCGCGCTGCGACGAGCACGGCTCGTTGCGGGTCGTACAGGCGCTGGGCGCCGGGGAGCACCATCAGCCCGCCGTCGGTGCAGAAGTCGTTGAGCATGTCGACCACCAGCACCGCGGTCGACGCCGGCGCGAGCACCACGCCGCCGGCCGCCTGGCGGTGGGACGAGAACGAGTCCATTGGGCGTCACGCTAGTGGGACCGAGCTGAGCGGCCGATGCGCACCCGCCCACTGCGCGGGCTGCGGCGCTGGCGTGGCGTGATGGGCCCGGCGCGCTGGCTAGGGTCGGCGTCGACGTGTGAGCGATCGACTCGCCCGCAGAGGAGGATTCGATGAAGTGGTTCCGGATGACCGTCCGGAGCGGTGTCGCATCCCGTTCGCCGCGGTGTATCCCGAGATCGCGGCGACGGTGGTGGCCCCCGCGGGCGACGCGGCGCAGCAACGCCCGCTGGTCGTCATCCATCACGGCCACGGTGGCGGCCGCAACGAGAACGGTGGCTTGGCGCGGGTGGCCACAGCGCTCGCCGAAGCCGGGATCATCAGCATCCGCTTCGACTTCGCCGGTGCTGGTGACAGCACCGAGCCGTTCACCGCGCTCTCGTACACCACGATGCTCGCCGACTCCAACGCGGTGCTCACCTGGGCGGTGCGCAACCTGCCCGTCGACAAGGAGCGCATCGGTGGGTTCGGGTACAGCGAAGGTTCGGCCGTGGTCGCCATCGAGGCCGGCCAGCCATTCACCGCGTACCAGGCCGTCGCCCTGCTGGGTCCCGTCGCCAACCCGACCGAGGTGTTCAAGGGCTTCTTCGGCGACAAGTTCGACGCCTACGAGGCCGAGGCCATGAAGAACGGCTTCGCCGTCGTGACCACGCCGTTCGGCCAGACCCAGCAGTCAAGCCACGAGTGGTTCGTCGAGACCCGCTCGGTCGACCCGGTGGGCGAGCTCTCCCACTTCGATGGCGCGGTCGAGCTGATCTGGGGGGACAAGGAGCAGGTCATCCCGGCAAGCCAGGTCGACGCGTTCAAGGCCGCGACCAAGCAGCCGCCCACGGTGGTGACGATCGCCGATGCCGACCACGGCTACGGGTTCTACTCCGACCAGCCCGACGTCGACGCCGCCCTGCACGACGCGCTGGTCACCTTCTTCACCGAGCAGTTGGGGGCCTGACGGGCCAACCCCCGGGGGAAACGCTCGGCTAGCGGGTGCCGAGCAGTTCGAGCACACCGCGCAGGTCTGCGGGCAGGTCGCTGGTCCAGGTCATTCTCACGCCCGTCAGCGGGTGCTCGAGGGCCAGCTCTGCGGCGTGCAGGAAGGGCCGCGGGCAGGCCAGGCCGGAGCGAACGCCGCCGTAGGTGGCGTCGCCCACCACCGGATGGCCGATCGCCGCCAGGTGGACGCGGATCTGGTGGGTCCGCCCGGTCTCCAGCTCACAGGTCAGCGCTGCCACTTCCACCGGCTCGGCGTACACCGTGTCGACGGTGTAGCGAGTGCGCGCCGGCTTGCCGTCGACGACCACCGCCATCCGCTGCGGGTCCCGCGGGTCCCGCCCGATCGGCGCCTCGATCACGCCGTGGGGGTTCTCCGGGCGGCCCCAGACCAGGGCTCGGTACACACGGCGCACCTCCCGGGCGGCCAGAGCCCGCACCAGCGCGGTGTACGCCGTTGAGGTTCTGGCCACGACCAGCAACCCGGAGGTACCGGCGTCGAGGCGGTGGACGATGCCCGGGCGGTGAGCCTCGCCCACCTGACGGATCTCCGGGTACCGCTCGAGCAGACCGTTGACCAGCGTCCCGGCGGGGTTGCCGGCGCCGGGGTGGACCACCAATCCCGGCCGCTTGTCGACCACGATGATGTCGGCGTCGTCGTACACCACCGACACCTCCACGCCCGCGTCTGCCTCGAGCGGGGCGGGGACGGGCACCAGCCGTGGATCGACGCGCACGACCTGACCCTCATGCAGCCGCTGCTTGCCGGCGGTGACGATCTGGCCGTCCACCAGTGCGCCGCCGTCGTTGACCACCGTGGCGGCCTCGGCGCGCGTGCACCCGAGGATCATCGCCACCACCCGGTCCAGCCGCTCACCGCCCAGCGCCGCGGGGATCTGCTCCTCGATCACGACCGCAGCGCCATCATGAACGAGATGCCCGCGCCCGCCGGTCGGAGACGACGGCCCACACCAGATAGGTGGCGGCGCCGACGTTGATGGCCGCGTCGGCAAGGTTGAAGATCGGAAACCACTGCAGGTCGATGAAGTCGACCACCGAACCGCGCAGCCACCCGGCGCCGCGGAACAACCGGTCGATGACGTTGCCCAGCGCGCCGCCGGCCACGAGACCGGCAGCGACACTGACCGGACGGGGCACGGACGGGGCACGGAGCATCGACACGACGATGGCGGCCACCACGCCAAGGGCGACGACACCGATGAGCACGCCGGCGCCCTGCCCGGTGGAGAAGGCCATGCCCCGGTTGAACGACAGGTTCCAGCGCAGCGTCCACCACACGTGACGCGGCGCGGCGCCCAGGCTGCTGACTGCCCAGTGCTTGGCAAGCTGATCGGCTGCCACCACCACCGCTGCCAGCGCCCCTGCCACCGTCAGGGCACGGCGCGGCCCGCCGATCACCTGCGGCCGATCCCGCCGGCCTTCTCCTCGACCAGCACGGTGGCCCACGGAATCGCCTCCAGCCGCTCGCGCGGGATGGGCCGGCCCGACTCGATCGAGTACCCGTAGGTTCCCGTGCCGAGCCGGGCGAGCGCGGCGTCGATGTCGACGATCTCCTGGCGGGCCTGGGCGGACAGCGCCAGGTCACGCTCTCGTTCGATGACCATGGCGTCACCCTCGCCACCCTCGTCGTCGAACTGCACGTCGCCCATCTCCTGCTCCTCGATGAGGTGGTTGGCCTCCGCCTCCAGCCAGTCGGCCTGGCCGAGCAGCATCTTCTTCTGGGTGAGCAACGCGTCGCGCTGGGCGGCGAGGAACTTGGCGTCGAAGTCCCTGGTGTAGGCGATCCCGTCCTTGGTCACGCCCTTCACCGGCGCCGGTCCGCTCGGCGGCGCCGGCGCCGCCTTGGCCGGGGCCTTGGCCGGGGCCTTGGCCGGGCTCTTGGCCGGGCTCTTGGCCGGGTCTTGGCCGGCGCGGTCTTGGCCGGCGCCGCTGTCTTGGCCGGCGCCGCTGTCTTGGCCGGCGCCGCTGTCTTGGCCGGCGCCGCTGTCTTGGCCGGCGCCGCGGTCTTGGCCGCGGTCTTGGCCGTCTTCACCGGCGCCGCGGGCGGGGCCTTCTTCGCCGGGGCAGCAGTCTTCTTGGCCGGTGCCGCCGGCGGGGCCTTCTTCGCCGGGGCAGCAGTCTTCTTGGCCGGTGCCGCGGGCTTCGTCGCCGGCGAGTTCTTCGCCGGTGCCACGCTCTTCTTCGCTGGCGTTGCCATCTGCTTTGCTGGCGCCTTCGCCGCGGCGGCCTTCTTCACCGGTGCCGCGGACCTCGCGGCCTTCGCGGCGGGAGCGGCGGCCTTGGTGGCCGGCGCCTTCTTCGCGGCCGGCGCTGACTTCTTGGTGGCCATCGGCAGGTCCTCCTTGGAAATGACCGGGGGATGCTACCCGGACGAGTCAGTGATCGGGCTGACGGCGCACCGCGACGGTGATTGGCGTGCCGTCCAGATCGACGGTGGTATCGCCGTCGGCCCAGGTCAGCGAGGTGCTCAGGGTCGCCTCGGTCAGCAGCTCACGATTGGCCTCCACCTGGGCGCGCACGGTGTCGGGCACGCCGAGGGTCAGGGCGATCCGGTCGCTGATCTGCAGGCCGGCATCACGGCGGGCCTGCTGGACGAGGCGGATCAGGTCACGAGTGACCCCTTCGGCGCGCAGCTCGGCGGTCACCTCGGTGTCCACCACGACCAGCCCGGCCGTGGAGCCAAGCGCGCCGCTGGCGCCCTCCCCCGCCACCACCATGCGCAGCTGGTACTCGCCCTCCACCAACGGGATCCCGCCAGCCACCACACCGTCGGCGGTGCGCTGCCAGTCGCCCGCCTTGATGGCCTTGATGACCTGCTGGGTCTGCCCGCCCAGGCGCGGCCCCAACGCCGCCGGGACCGGTTGCAGCTCATAGGACGCCACCGCGTCCACGTCCGCTGTCAGCTCGACACGCTTGACGTTGGTCTCGTCGGTGATCAGCGCGACGAACGGCGCAAGCCGGTCGGCATCGGCGACGGCCACCGTCAGGCTGGCCAGCGGCTGGCGGACACGGCGCTGGTGCGCCTTGCGGACGCGCAGCGTGGACGAGCAGACGTCCCGGACCAGGTCCATCGACTCGACCAGGTTGGTGTCGCTGGGGAACTCGGCGGAGCTCGGCCAGTCGGCCAGGTGGACGCTGCGCTCGCCGGTCAGGTCACGATAGATGGACTCCGTGGTCAGCGGGAGCAGCGGCGCGGCAACCCGGCACAGCGCGCCGAGCACGGTGTGCAGCGTGTCCACCGCGTCCTGGTCGCCGGCCCAGAACCGCTCACGGCTGCGGCGGACGTACCAGTTCGTCAGGGCGTCGAGAAACGACCGGATCGCCCCGCAGGCGGCGAACAGGTCGTAGTCGTCCATCGCCGACGTCACCTGGCCCACCAGATCGCCCGTCTTGGACAGGATGTACCGGTCGAGGACGTCGGTGGAGTCCGTGCGCTCCGTCCCCCGGCGATGCTCGGCGTTGGCGTACAGCGACAGGAAGTGCCACGTGTTCCAGATCGGCAGGAGCACGTGGCGGACGCTGTCTCGGATGCCGTCCTCGGTCACGGACAAGTCGGTGCCGCGCAAGATGGTGCTGGACAGCACATACCAGCGCATCGCGTCGCTGCCGTAGGTGTCGAACATCACCATCGGATCGGGGTAGTTCTTCAGGCTCTTCGACATCTTCTGGCCGTCGTCGCCAAGGACGATGCCATGACTGACGCAGGTACTGAAGGCCGGCCGGTCGAACAGGGCCGTGGCCAGGACATGCAGGGTGTAGAACCAGCCGCGGGTCTGGCCGATGTACTCGACGATGAAATCGCCTGGGTAGTGGGACTCGAACCACTCGCGGTTCTCGAACGGGTAGTGCACCTGGGCGAAGGGCATCGACCCGGATTCGAACCAGCAGTCCAGCACCTCCGGGACCCGGCGCATGGTCGAGGCGCCCGTCGGATCATCCGGGTTCGGCCGGGTCAGCAGATCGATCTCCGGGCGGTGGAGGTCGGCGACGGTGACGCCGAAGTCCCGCTCCAGGTCGGCAATCGAGCCGTAGGCGTCGACGCGCGGGTACTCGGGGTCGTCGCTCTTCCACACCGGGATGGGCGAGCCCCAGAAGCGATTGCGGCTGATCGCCCAGTCACGGGCGTTGGCCAGCCATTTGCCGAAGCTGCCGTCCTTGATGTGTTCGGGCACCCAGGTGATCTGCTGGTTCAGCTCCACCATCCGGTCACGGAACTCGGTGACCCGCACGAACCACGAGCCGATCGCCCGGTAGACGAGCGGCTCGTTGCACCGCCAGCAGTGCGGGTAGCTGTGCACGTAGGAGTCGTGGCGCACCACCACACCGCGCTGCTTGAGGTCCTTGATCACCATCGGGTTGGCGTCGAAGACGTGGACGTGGGCCCACGGGGTGATCTCGGAGGTGTACCGGCCGTGCTCGTCCATCGGCACGATGGTGGGGATGCCGTGGGCGTTGCACACCACCTGGTCGTCCTCGCCGTGGCCGGGCGACAGGTGCACGACGCCGGTCCCGTCCTCGGTGGAGACGAAGTCGGCGCCGAGGACCCGGAAGGCGTTGTCGGTGGCGGCCAGGAACGGGAACAGCGGTTCGTAGCTCCGCCCGACGAGTTCGGCGCCGCTCACCGTGTCCACCCGCGTGGCCCCGGCCAGTTCCTTCTCGTAGGCGCCGAGGCGGGCCTCGGCCAGCACGTACCGCCGCCCGTCCTGCTCCATCACCGCGTAGGTGACCTCCGGGCCGACGGCCAGGGCCAGGTTGCTGGGCAGCGTCCACGGGGTGGTAGTCCAGGCCAGCAGGTGGTCCCCGTTGTCCAGCCGGAACATGACCGTGAGCGCCGGGTCCTGGCGGTCGCGGTACACGTCGTCCATGCGCGTCTCGGTGTTGCTGAGCGGGGTCTCGCACCGCCAGCAGTAGGCCAGGACTCGATATCCCTCGTAGATGAATCCCTTGTCCCACAAGGACTTGAAGGCCCACATGACGCTCTCCATGTAGTCACGGTCAAGCGTCTTGTAGTCGTTGGCGAAGTCCACCCAGCGGGCCTGGCGGGTGACGTAGCGGTGCCAGTCGTCGGTGAACTGCAACACGCTGCGCCGGCAGGCCTCGTTGAACTTGTCGATGCCGAAGGCGGCGATGGCCGGATGGCCGCTGATGCCCAACTCCTGTTCGGCGACGACCTCGGCAGGCAGGCCGTGGCAGTCCCAACCGAACCGCCGATGTACCTGCTGGCCGCGCATCGTCCGGTAGCGGGGGATGGCGTCCTTGACGAAGCCGGTCAGCAGGTGGCCGTAGTGCGGTAACCCATTGGCAAAGGGGGGTCCGTCGTAGAAGACGAACTCGTCGGCGCCGGCTCGGCGATCGATCGACGCCTCGAACGTCCGGTCTGCGTCCCAGAACGCCAGGATCTCCTGCTCCAGCGCGGGGAATGACGGTTGCGCGGGGATCGCCGGGTACGGCTGGGTCGGATCGGGTTGGGGGCTCAGGTTGGTCGGCGGCACGGGCCGATCATGTTACTGGTCGGACCCCCAGCGACCCGACCCTGTCGTCCCGCCGGACTGCGCGGACCCGTCGCCGGACCCGTCGCCGGACCCGTCGCCGAACTGGTCGCCGAACTGGTCGCCGAACTCGAGCGCCACCTCGGTGTGCACCGGCGTGGGTTCCAGCGGCTCGTCGTCGACCACCGGTTCAGCCGGCGCGGCGCCGCCTGGCGCTGTCCTCGCCGCTTGCCTCGCCGTTTGCCTCGCCGCTTGCCTCGCCGGCCGTGGGCCCGCCGCGGTCCACCCGGTACGACGAGGAGTCGTCGTCGGCCGAGGCCGACAGCAGCGGGCGTCTGGCGTCGGCCAGGCCCGACTGGGTCCGCTCGGCGATGTCCAGCAGGGCGTCGGCGGCGCCGCGCACCCGGTCGCGCTGGGCGGCGATGTGCTGCTCGAGGTGCTCGACGTCGGACACCAGGAACTCGCGGCGGGCCAGCAGGGCCTGGACCTCGTTCTCGGCCGACAGGCGCTCGGCCTCGGCGTGACGGCGAGCCTCGGCCTTGGCCTCGTCGATCAACCGGGCCGTCTCGGTGCGGGCCTCGGTGATCTCTGCCGCGGCGGTGGCTCGCGCCTCGGCCACCAGCGACTCGGCGGACCGCTGGGCCTCGGCGACGGTGTTCTCCGCCGTGCGCTGGGCCAGGAGCAAGGTGCGGCTGATCGTCTCGGCGTCGTCGGTGGTGGCCCGCACCTGAGTCGGAGCGGCAGCCGGGGCCTCCGGCGCGGTGGCCACCGCCGACGCGCCAGCGGCCTCGCCAGCTGCGCTCGGCGCCTCTCCCACCCGCTCGGGGGCCTGCTGGGTGGCGGCGTGCTGGGTGGCCTCCTGCAGCTTGGCGATCGCCGCCCGGGCCCGGGCCTCCATGGCGGTGGCCTGGTTCTGCGCCGTCTCGATGGCCGTGGCCGCCTGCTCACGGAACGCGTCCACCTCGGCCGGGTCGTAGCCCTTGCGGACGGTGCGGAACGCGATGGTACGGGCGAGGTGTGGGCTCAGGTCCATGGGCGACAGACTAGCCAGCGACCCGGGAACCGCCCGTCGTGGGCCGGGGCGGCCGAGACGATCAGCCGTCGTGGCGGGCGCCGTACGGCTTGAGCAGGTAGACGCCGGTGGCCACCTTCTCCATGCTGCCGTTCAGCGCATAACAGATGCCGCTGGCGAAGTCGATCAGCCGCCGAGCGACGTCACGCTCGCAGCCCTCCAGGTTCATGATGACCGGAGAGCCTTCCTTGAACTTGTCGGCCACTTCCTGGGCGGAATCGAAGCGCCGTGGCCGCACCGAGTGCGGTTCGGCCAACGACCCGGCCGGCGCACGGACGGGCTGGGGCGGGGGCGGGTTGATCGGCCGAGGGCGCACCGAGGAGTCGTCCGGGGCCGGGGCCGGGCGGCGCACGACCACGTCGCTGTCACGCTGGGGGAAGCTCGGACGCTGGGCGGACCGGCTGGGCTGCTCCTCGTACCCGTCGTAACGCGACTGGCGGGCTGGCTCGACGTCACGCGGGTCGCGCTCCACGGGCTGGCGGCCACGCGCCCTCGGTGCCGGCTCGGGCTCGACGTCGTAGTCGTCGTACGCGTCGTCGGGACCCAACCCGAGATAGTCCATCGCCTTCTTCCACATGGGCATGCACGCCTCCTCGTCGGAAAATGCTAGCCGACCGGCGGCTTTCGTGGGCGTACCCCGAACAACGCGGTTCCGAGACGCACCTGCGTGGACCCCTCGCCCACCGCGATCTCGAAGTCGTCGGTCATCCCCATCGAGCACACCGTCAGGCCGAGGGCGTCCACCATCCGGCGCAGCGCGGCGAAGGCCGCCCGGGTCGCGGGCACGGCGCCGGCAGTGGGCCCGATGGTCATCAATCCCTCGACGCGCAGACCCGCCGCGGCGGCCGCGTCCACCATCGCCTCGGTCTCGCCAGGTTCGCAGCCCGACTTCGACGCCTCGCCGGTGGTGTTCACCTGAACCAGCACCCGCTGGCCGGGGCGGCGTGCCGCCAGCTCGCGCACCAGGCCCATCCGGTCGACGCTGGAAACCACCGCGACGAACGGAAGCAACTGGCGCACCTTGTTCGACTGCAGGTGGCCGATGACGTGCAAGTCCATCCCGGGAACGGGCCCACCGGCGAACTTGGCCGTCATCTCCTGGACATAGCTCTCCCCCACCGACGCCACCCCGGCGGCAACTGCGGCTCGGACGACCTCGATGGGCTGGGTCTTGGTGACACCGAGGATCTGGACGGCGCTGGCGCCACCCGCCGCGGCGATGCGCTGGCGGACGACGGCCACCCGCTCGGCGATCTGCTCGACCAGGGGCCCGTCGTTCATGGCGTCGTTCATGGTGTCGTTCATGGCGTCGTTCATGGTGTCGTTCATGGCGTCGTTCATGGCGTCGTTCATCGCGTCGTTGACGGCGTCGTTCATGGCGTCCTCAGGCAGGCGCTCATCACCTGCCGGCCGAGTTCGGCGCGCCGGCGATGCGAGAAGAACAGATCTGCTCGGCACCCGGTGCAGGCCCCGAGCTGGACGACCTCGGCCACACCGAGGGCGCTCACCTCGGCGCGCACCGCGGCCGGCACGTCCAGGGCGGGCGTGCCCCACGACGTGGTGGCCCGCACACCGGCCCCCCACCGGGCGCTGAGGTCGTCCAGTTCGTCGCCGAACTCGTAGCAGCAGGGGTGGATGCACGGCCCGAGCACGGCGAGCACCGGGCGGCCCGCCAGGCGCTCGGCAGCCGTGGCGATGATCCCCCCGGCAAGGCCCCGCCAGCCGGCGTGCACCGCGGCCAGCGCCCCGCGGTCGGACATGAGCACGACCGGCGCACAGTCGCCCACCCAGATCCCGAGCACCGCGCCCGGTACGCGGGTGACCAGGCCGTCGGCGATGGCGCGGTGATGGTCACCGGGCGCCTCGACGGTCAGCACCGTGGCGCCGTGGACCTCGTCGGGCTGCGACCACGTGCCCGCCATCAGGCAGGCGCGGCGATGGGCGAGGACGACCTCGGGGACGTGGTCGAGATGGAAGTCGCCGTCGGAGCGCGTGCTGCACCGCACGTCGACCACGACGCCGCCGATCCGCCGGCTGCAGGTGAGCGGTGGGTGGGACACGCGCCAGGCGCGCCGCGCTACTTGAGGAAGGAGGGGACGTCGAAGTCGTCGTCGCCGTCAAGCGGGTCGTCGACGACCCGCTCGTCCTCGGCGAACAGGTCCTTCAACGAGGTGGTGGGGGGCGGCTCGACGGATTTCAGCTGCGGGCGGCCACCCTGACCGGGCGCACCATCCCAGCGGTCGAAGCCGGCGGCGATGACGGTGACCTTGACCTCGTCACCCAACTCGTCGTCGATCACGGTGCCGAAGATGATGTTGGCGTCTTGGTGGGCGACACCGTGGATGATCTCGGCGGCGGCGTTCATCTCGAACAAGCCCATGCTCGATGGCCCGGTGATGTTCAGCAGGATGCCGCGGGCGCCGTCGATGGCGGCCTCCAGCAGCGGGCTGGAGATCGCGGCCTTGGCCGCCGTGACCGCCCGGTTCTCACCGCTGGCGTGGCCGATGCCCATCAGCGCCGATCCGGCGCTGGAGAGGATCATCTTGACGTCGGCGAAGTCGGTGTTGATCAGGCCGGGAGTGGTGATCAGATTGGTGATGCCCGACACACCCTGCAAGAGCACCTCGTCGGCCATCTTGAAGGCGTTCAACACGCTGGTCTTCTCGTTGGCCACGGTGAGCAGTCGGTCGTTGGGGATGACGATCAGGGTGTCGACCTTCTCCTTCAACCGCTGGACACCGCTGTCGGCCTGGACGGCACGGCGGCGCCCCTCGAAGCTGAACGGGCGGGTGACCACGCCGATGGTCAACGCGCCCATCGAACGGGCCAGATCGGCGATCACCGGGGCAGCCCCGGTACCGGTGCCACCGCCCTCGCCTGCGGTGATGAACACCATGTCGGCGCCCTTGATCATCTCCTCGATCTCGTCGCGATGGGACTCGGCGGCGTTGCGCCCGACATCGGGGTCGCTGCCCGCGCCGAGGCCACGGGTGAGATCCCGGCCGATGTCCAGCTTGACGTCGGCGTCGCTCATCAGCAGCGCCTGAGCGTCGGTGTTGACCGCGATGAACTCGACACCCTTCAATCCGGCATCGATCATCCGGTTGACGGCGTTGACGCCACCGCCGCCAACGCCGATCACCTTGATGACGGCCAAATAGTTCTGGGGCGAGGCGGCCATCAGGAATCCTCCGATGATGTGGGCGTGTGAGTGGTCATGAGCAACGGGTGGTTCGCGACGCGAGACGCCATGAACCTGCAGGTCAGCTTAGCGACCGGGGGGCCGCCAACCGTGGAACCGCTATTTCGTGGACACATCGGCGGCGCTGACGTCGATGAGCTTGAGCTTCTTGAAGTCCCCCTGGCGGACCACGAGGAGCAACCGGGCGAGCTTGCGGGTGAGGTCCGTCGGGGTGCCGAGGCGCACGGTGGCGCCCGTTCGCAGCTTCATCGAGACGGTGCCAGCCGAGGAGTCGACGCCGACCGACTTCATCTGCTCGCTGAGCTCGGGGGGCAGCGACAGGATCACCGTGGCCGCCCCCTGGAACACGGCGCCGGCGTTGTGCCCCGCTGCGGTGTCCGGCGCCGTGCCGGTGATCTGCGGGTATTGGGTGGGGATCCCGTTGAGCACCGCCAGCACCCGCGCGTCACGATCGATGGCCCGGGCCTTGCCGTCGGAGCCGAGGAAGTAGGCAACGGGCAGTCGCTCACGGACGTCGACGAACAGGCCGTGCGGGAAGTCGGTGTCCACCGTGGCGGACTCCACCCAGGCCAAGGCCTCGAGGCGGTGCTCGAGGTCGACGGTATCCACCAGCAGGACCGGCTTGCCCCTCGTCGAGGCGACGATGCGCTCCACGTCGGCCCGGCTGTACGAGGACCCCTGGATGTCGATGCGCTCGACGGAGAACCACGACGAGCCCAGCACGGCGAGACCGGCGATCACGACCGCCAGGGCGCCGAGCACCAGGCTGAGCACCACCAGCCGGCGGCGACCCTTGGCCCGCCCGACGGCGATGCGCCGGGCGCGGGACGCGTGGATCGATGGGCGGGCGCGGCGCCGACGGGGCGGGCTCGACCTGACGCCCGTCGTCGGCGTCGCCGATGACGATGGTGGGCGCGGTGGCGCTCGCCTCGGCGCTGTGACCGTGCACGGTGCGCAGGCGTTCCTCGGCCTCCTCGTCCAGGTAGACGGCGTCGGGGAGGTCGGTCTCCTCGATGACGATGGTCCGGCGCGGCGCATCGGCGGCCGGCGCCGCATGGGTTGCCGGTACCGCGTGGGCGTCGGGTGCTGCGGATGCTGCGGCCGCGAGGAGTGGATCCACGGGCGCCGGCGTGACCTCGGCCGCCGCGGGCGGGGCATCGGTGATGCCGAGCAGCGCGTCGATGTTCGGATCGTCGAGGTCGTAGACCGGCCCCGGTGGTGGCGTGGGATCCGTCGGATCGGTCGGCGCGAGGTGGTCGACCGGGTCTCCTGGGTCTTCCTGGTCTCTCTGGTCTCCCTGGTTTCCCTGGTTTCCCTGGTCGGCCGGATCGCGAAAGGCCGCCGACAGCTCGTCGAGGACACCGGGCGGGACGTGGTCGTCGTGATCGGTCACAGCGCGACCCCGGCGGCATCGTCGGCGGGCACGTCGTCGAAGCCCACCAGGCGGACCTCGCTGCGCAGGAGGACGCCCGACTCGCGGTGGACGATCTCGCGGACCTGCTCGATCACGGCTCGCACGTCGGCCGCGCTGGCGCCGTCACCGGCCTGGATGAAATTGGCGTGCTTGTCGGAGACGAAGGCCCCGCCGACGCGGCAGGCCGCGCAGGCCCAGTTCGTCGATGAGCTGCGCCGCCGCCAGCTCGCCGGGGATCGGGTTGACGAACACCGAACCGCAGTTCTGCCCGCCGGGTTGGTGCTCACGCCGCCAGCGGACGATCTCGGCGAGGTGGGCCTCGGACGCCGCGACGTCGCCGTGACGCAGGGCGAGATCGGCCTCGAGCACGATCTGGTGGTCGCCAAGGTCGCTGGCGCGGAATCGCAGACCAAGACGCTCGACAGGCACCCACCCATGCTGGCAAACGCGCAGATCGAACAGGCGGACCCTCCGCACGCAGGCGGCCATGTCCGAGCCGTGCCCGCCGGCGTTCATCCGTACGGCCCCGCCGATGCTGCCCGGCACCCCGACCGCCCACTCGAAGCCGGTGAGCCCCGCGCCGCTCACCCGCCTGGCCACCACGGGCAGGGCCGATCCGCCGCTGACCGTCACCGTGGCGCCGTCGATGCGGATGTCCTCTCCCATCGCGTTGAGGGTGAAGGCGATGCCGCGGAACCCGGCATCAGCGACCAACATGTTCGAGCCGCGGCCCACGACCAGGGTGGGAAGACCGTGACGCCGGGCGACCTCGGCGATGCGCTCGAGATCGTCGAGCGAGGCGGGTGCGGCCAGGGCCAGCGCGGCGCCGCCGACGCGGTAGGTCGTCAGTGGGGCCAGCGGGACATCAGGACGGGCCATCGGGCCCAACTCGGCCACGACGGTGGCAGCGTCGACGATGGACGAGCCACTCATACCGCAGCGCTCTCGTGGCGCAGCGCTCCGAGCGGGGCCCCGCCGCGCAGCTCATGGAAGCGGCGGACGACCTCGTCGGGGAACGACTCGATGTCACCGCAGCCCATCGACACGCACACGTCACCGGGGCGCAGCTCCGCGGCGACGAAGTCGACCAGGTCGCTGCGGTGTGGGAGCCAGACGACGCGGGCGCGGGGATGCGCCTCGGTCACCGCGTTGACCACCAACTTGCCGGTGACGCCGGGGATCGGCGTGGTGCCCGAGGCGTAGATCTCGGTGATGACGACGACGTCGGCGTCGACGAAGGCGTCGGCGTACTCGGGCGATAGCTCGCTCATCCGGTTGTAGCGGTTCGGTTGGAACACGGCGATCCGTCGCGTCCAACCGTCACCGCTGGTGGATGCTGCCGCCATCACGACGGCGATCTCGGTGGGAAGGTGGGCGTAGTCGTCCACCAGGGTGGCGCCGCCGGCATGGCCGCGGATGTCGAAGCGGCGGGCCACGCCGCCGAACTTGCCCAGGGCCGCGGCGGCGACGTCGAAGGGCACCCCGATCGCCCCGGCCATGGTCAGCGCCGCCGTGGCGTTGAGCACGTTGTGCCGGCCGCGCAGCGGCAGGCGCACGTGGCCGAGCACGCCCTGACGGGTCCGGACGCGAAAGCGCATCTCCCCGTGACCGGCCTCGATCTGGTCGGCGATCACGTCCGGTGTCATTCCCGGTGTCATTCCCGGTGTCATTCCCGGTGTCATGTCCGGTGTCATGTCCGGTGCCCCGGCGATGCCGTACGTGATCACGTCGTTGATCACGTCGTTGCTCACGTGGTTGATCACGTCGTTGATCACGTCGTTGATCACGTCGTTGCTCACGTCGTTGATCACGTCGTTGCTCGCGTGGTCGTCGCGGCCCAGCTCGCTGGCGAGCGTGCGGCACACGGGGTCGTCGGCGCACAGGATCTTGGGGCCGGGGATCTGCGCCAGGTACCGGCGGAAGCTGTCGACGATGGCCTCGGCGGTGCCGAAGTGGTCGAGGTGATCGGCCTCGACATTGGTCAGGATCGTGCCGTGCAGGGGCAGTTCGAGGTGGGTGCCGTCGCTCTCGTCGGCCTCCACGACCAGCCACTCACCGCCGGTCCACTCCGCGCCAGTGCCGATATCGGCGACGTCGCCACCGATGATGAAGTTCGGGCGCAGACCGGCCTCGGCGAGGATCCGCATCAGCATCGACGTCGTCGTGGTCTTGCCATGGGTGCCGGCCACCGCCACGCTCTTGGCCATCGCGCAGATCGAGGCCAGCATCCCGGCCCGGCGCAGCACGGTGACCCCGGTGGCTCGGGCCTCATCGATCTCGACGTTCGTGGCCGGGATGGCGCTCGACGCGGTCACGGCGTCGGCGCCATGCACGACCGCCCGGTCGTGCCCGACGTTCACCACCACACCCGCGGTACGAACACGGTCGAGCACGCTGCGCTCGCGGATGTCGCTCCCGCTGACCTGGTGGCCCATCTCTGCCAGGACGATGCCGATGGCGCTCATCCCCGGCCCGCCGACGCCCACCACATGCAGGCGCTGCGTGGCCGACAGATCGAGCGGCGGGGACGGCACGGTCACGGTTCCGGTCACCTGCCGGGCTCCGCCACCGGGAGCGCGTCGATCCCGGCCGCCCCAAGGATCGCTGCGGGCAAGGTCCCCGAGCGGTGGAGCGCCCCGACCTCGAAGGCCCTGGCCTCCATCGTCCGCAACGCCGCCGGCTCGGCGCGCAGCCGGTCGATCTCGGCTGCCAGGGTCGCCGCGGTCAGCGTGGACTCCTCGATCAGCACGGCGCCACCACGGCTGACCAGCTCGCTGACGTTCTCGGCCTGGTGATCATCGGTGGCGTCGGGCCAGGGGATGACGATGGCCGGCGCCCCGATGGCGGCGAGCTCGGCGACGGTACCGGCGCCGCCTCGGGTGACCATCAGATCCGCCGCGGCGTACAGCGCTGGCATCTGCTCGCTGAATCCGATCACGCGATACAGGATGCCGTCCTCGCCGTCGATCGAGGGCGCGGCAGCGGCCAGATTGCGTGGGCCGACGACGTGGATCACACACAGATCACGCCGGGAGCGCCACTGCTGGACCACGCCGTCGACGGCGCGGTTGACCGCCTGGGAGCCGTGCGATCCACAGGCCACGACGACGACGAAGCGGTCGTCCGCCACGCCGAGCAGGTCGCGCGCCGCTGCCCGATCCGATCGGCGTTGGACGTCCAGGACCGCACGCCGCACCGGGGCGCCGGTGAGCTGGGCGCCGGGCAGTGACGAGCCGGGGAAGGCCACCGCGACCACGGTGGCCCCCCGGGCGAACAGCCGCGACACCAGACCGGGCTGGCGGTCGTAGCTGACGATCACCGTGGGAATCCGGGCCAGCCGGGCGGCCAGGGTCGCCGGGAAGCTGCCGTAACCGCCCACGTTGACCACGACGCCCGGGCGCAGGCGGCGCAGCAGGCGGCGGGCGGCGATGGTGGCCCCGATCGCCTTGGGGACGACGGCGGCGTTGCGCAGGGTGATGGACCGCTGCAGGCCGACGACGTCCAGATAGGTGGCGGCCAGGCCAGTGGGCGGTACCAGCTCACGTTCCCGGCCATGCTTGGTGCCGACGTAGTGCAGTCGGGTTTGCTCGATCCCGGTGGCTTCGAGCGCCTCGGCGATGGCCAGCACGCGGGAAAGACGTGCCCGGCGGTCCCCCCGCCGGTGATGACGGCCACGCAGGCCCGATCGCTCATCGCAGGGTGCGGGCCACGTTGAGCAGCAGCCCCGTGGCGGTCATCGTGGCGAACAGCGAACTTCCCCCTGCCGGAAAAGAACGGCAAGGTCAGTCCGGTCACCGGCATCAGCCCGATGACCCCACCGATGTTGATCACCGCCTGGACGACGAACCAGCTGACGACCCCACCGGCCACCAACTTGCTGAACCGATCGGGCGCGGCCAGGGCCACCTGCATCCCGCAGTAGGCCATGACCATGAAGCCGCCGACGACGGCGAAGACCCCGAGGAAGCCCAGCTCCTCGGCGATCACGGCGAAGATGAAGTCGCTGTAGGCCAGCGGCAGGTAGTCGCCCAACTTGCTGGCCCCGCGGCCGACACCCTGGCCGGTCCAGCCTCCGTTGGCCAGGGCGATCATCGCCTGGAACGTCTGGTAGCTCAGGTAGTCCTTGTCCGCGGCAATGTCCAAGAACGCCGTGAAGCGGTCCCGCCGGTACGGGGTGGACAGGGCGAACCCGAGGGCGCTGAGGGCCCCCACGGCGCCGGACACTCCGAGCGCCGAGAGCGGTGCGCCGCCGATGAAGCAGATCGTGAAGACGATCGCGGCCAGCACGATGGCCGAGCCGAGGTCACCCTGGGCCAGGCAGAACCCGGCTGCGACCCCACCGACGACGAGTACCGGGAACAGGGTGCGCCGCGGCAGGTGCATCTCCGATTCCCGCTTGGCCAGCAGGTGGGCGCTGAACATCAGCACGGCGAGCTTGAGGAACTCCGAGGGTTGGAACGTGAACTGGCCGATCTCCACCCAGGCCCGCGCCCCGTTGACGTTCAGGCCGATGCCCGGCACGAACGGCAGGAACATCAGCCCGAAGCAGGCCACCAGGATCGGGGCGATGCTGGCGCGCACCACCGACAGCGGGACGCGCATCGTCGCCCACAGCCCGGCCAGGCCGAGACCCGCCCACATCGCCTGACGCTGGAAGATCCGCCACGGCGAGCGGCCGCGGTTGACCTCACTGATCGAACTGGCCGACATCACCATCACCAGGCCGAGCAGCACGAAGATCGTCAGCACGGCAGCCAGGATGTAGAAGTACCGCGACGGCAACGCCGCAGGCTTGGCGGCGCCGCGGCGCGGACGGGTGGCGGCGGGCGGCCAGCGCCCGCTCATGGGCCAAGCGGCGGCGGTCGCCGATCACGCTGGTGCTGGTGCTCATGAGCGCACCGCCGCCAGTTCGGCCACGCACCGCCGGAAGTCCTCGCCCCGCGCCGGGTATCCGCCGCCCGGGTACCAGTCGAAGCTGGCGCACGCCGGCGACAGCAGCACCGTGTCACCCGGCTCGGCCAGGCGGGCGGCTGCGGCGACGGCATCGGCCATCGAGGTGGTCACCGGAACGACCGGGCGTACCCCGTGAAAGGCGGCCTCGATCTCGCCGGCGGCGAGCCCGATGGCCACCACGGCGCGCACATGGTCGGCGCCGCCGGCCAGCTCGCCGAGGTCGAGGTCCTTGTTCAGCCCACCGGCGATGAGGACCACGGAGGGGAAGCTGCGGATGGCCGGCAGCGCGGCGTGCGGGCTGGTGGCCTTGGAGTCGTTGTACCAGCGGACCCCACCCACGTCGGCGACGAACTCGATGCGGTGCGGCGGATGCCGGAAGCTGGCCAACCCGGCGGCCACCTGGGCCGCATCGAGCAGTCCGGACTCGATGACCATCGCCGCCGCGGCGAGGGCGTTGCTGACGTCGTGGGGCAGATCGCGGCTCATCGCCGAGCGGTGGCAGATCGGCCCGTGCGGGCCGATCAGCACGCCGTCTTCGAGGTGGTAGTCGACGTGGTAGTCGACGGGGTAGTCGAGGTGGTAGTCGAGGTGGTAGTCGGCGTGACCGGCGTGACCGGCGGCGGCGACGGTGATGTGCCGGCCCACGCAGCGCGCCAGGTTGGCCATCACCACGGGGTCACCGGCATCGCCGACGGCGACGTCGGTGGCCCGCAGGTTGGCCCACAGATTGGCCTTGGCCCGCTCGTAGGCGGCGAGATCGCGGTGCCAGTTGAGGTGGTCGGGGGCGAAGTTCAACCACACCGACGCCTCGGCGCGGAACGAGCGCAGCCAGTTCAGGCGGAAGCTGCTGCATTCGACGACGAAGACCTCGGCATCGCTGCCCAGCTCGGCGACGAAGGGCACCTCGGTGTTGCCCACGGCGAGCGCCCGCCGCCCTGCGGTGTTCAGCAGGTGGGCGGTCATCAGTGTGGTGGTCGTCTTGCCGTCGGTGCCGGTGACGGCCAGGATCGGGCGCGGCCCGCCGGGGCGGTCCTGCTCGAACTCGTAGGCCAGGTCGATCTCCGTGCGGATCGGCACGCCGGCGGCCTCGGCGGCGACGATGACCGGATGGGTCTCGGGGACTCCCGGCGCCGGGCACAGCTGATCGACCGACCCGAGCAGGGACGCCGCCGTCGCCGCGCCGGCCGGCGCGTCCACCCAGCGGACCCCCAGCTCGGCGGCCCTGGCCAGTTTGGCCGGTGTCGGGCTGTCGTCGGTGACGACCACCTCGTGGCCGCGCCGGCACAGTTCGCTGGCCAGGGCATCGCCGGCGAGAGCCAGCCCGTACACGAGCGTGCGAGTCATCGGCCCAGCTTGTCCAGCCGGGTGAAGTCGCCGATGAACAGCGCCAGGGCACCGGCCACGCAGATCCCGGAGATGATCCAGAAGCGGATGATCACGGTGGTCTCCGGCCATCCGGACAGCTCGAAGTGATGGTGGATCGGTGACATCTTGAACAGCCGGCGCTTGCGCCCCGACGCCTTGAAGACGGTCATCTGCACCGCCACCGATCCAGCCTCCATCACGTTCAGCCCGCAGATCAGGATGAGCAGCAACTGGGTGTTGGTGGTGAGCGCCAGCAGCGCCAGGCAGGCGCCGATCCCGAGCGCGCCCACGTCACCCATGAAGATGCGCGCCGGGGCGGCGTTGAACCACAAGAACCCACCGCACGCTCCGGCGAAGGCGGCAGCCGTCGCCGCCAGATCGAGCGGGTTGACCGTGGCGCCGTAGGCGAAGCGGTAGGCCTCGACGTCGTGGTAGCGGAACGACCAGTAGGCGATCACGGCGAAGGCCAGGAACCCGAGCAGGGCCGAACCACCGGCCAGGCCGTCGAGCCCGTCGGTGACGTTGACCGCGTTCGTCGTCGCCCAGATGATCAGCCCGGCCAGCACCACGTACACGACCGTGGGGATCTTCCATCCCGGCAGGTCGGCTCGGGTCAGCGAGAGCGTCTGGCTGATGTTGGTCACCGAGACCAGCCACCAGGCCAATCCCATGGACATCGCGAAGGTGATGACGTTCTTCTTCTTCCAGAAGATGCCGCGGTTGTGGCGCTTGCTGACCTTGATGTAGTCGTCGAGCAGGCCCATCGCGGCCATCGCGAGGATGCCGATCCACATGATCAGCGCCTGATTGGAGAACGCCAGACCACGCCGGACGTGGGCGACGCCCCAGCCCACCATCGCCGCGGCGATGATCGCCAGGCCGCCCATGGTCGGGGTGCCCTGCTTGGCCATGTGATGCTCCGGGCCGAGGTCCTCCTTGCCCAGGATCGGCTGGCCGCGCCCACGGGTGCGAAAGAAGCTGATCAGCCACCGGGTCAAGCCCAGCGACACCACCATGGCCACGCTGCCGGCGATCATCAGGGCGATCATCGTCCCGTCTCCAGCAGTTGTCGCGCCACAGCGCGGTCATCGAATTCGTACACCTTGGTTCCCACGGTCTGGGTCGTCTCGTGGCCCTTGCCGGCGATGATCACCAGATCGCCGCCGGTGGCCAGGGCGAATGCCTCGACAAACGCCGTCCGTCGATCCGGCTGGATGACGACCTGGCCACGATAGTTCGCCGGGATGCCAGCGGCGATGGCATCGATGATCGCCGATGGGTCCTCTGACCTGGGGTTATCCGACGTGACGACGATCACATCGGCCCACCGGGCCGCCGCTGCGCCCATCAGCGGGCGCTTGTGCGGATCACGGTCCCCCCCGGCGCCGAACACCACGATCACCCTGCCGGGCACGGCGTCGCGGCCCGCCTGGAGGGCGGCGTGGAGACCGTCGGGGGTGTGGGCGAAGTCGACGACGACGTCGAAACCCTGGCCAGCTTCGATGGCCTCGAACCGGCCGGGCACCGCCGGGACCGCGGCCATCGCCGCGGCGATGTCGGCGAGGGGCACCCCGAGCACCGCGCACGCGGCCGCCGCGGCCATCGCGTTGTCGACGTTGAACCCACCGCCGAGGGGGACGTCGAAGCGTTGACCACGCCACTGGAAGCTCAGCCGCGTCGCGCCAACCTGCACGTCGGTAGCCTCGCTGCGCGAGATCCGGGTCACCGGAATGGTGACCGTGTCGGCCAGCAGGCGGCCATGCACGTCGTCCACGTTGATCACCGCATGGGCCGACAGGCGGGGTTCGAACAGCGCTGCTTTGGCGGCGAAGTACTGCTCCATCGTCTCGTGCAGGTCGAGGTGATCGCGTCCGAGATTGGTGAACACCGCAACGTCGAAGTGGGCGCCATTGACCCGGTGCAGCGCCAGCGCGTGCGAGCTGACCTCCATCGCCACGGTGTCCCGGCCGCTGGCCACGAACCCGGCCAGGGCAGCCTGCAGGTCGGGCGCCTCAGGCGTGGTGTGCGTGCCGGTCAGCGTTCCGATCATCCCGACGCTGCGCCCGGTGGCCGCCAGGACTCCGGCGATCAGGGAGGTCACGGTGGTCTTGCCGTTGGTCCCGGTCACTCCCACCACGGTCAGCCGTGAGGCCGGGTGGCCGAAGACGGCGGCGGCGCAATACCCCATGGCGACGCGCACCGACGGGACGACGACCTGGGCCACGCCGACGGGCAGCACGCGCTCGACGAGCAACGCAATCGCACCCGCCTCCACCGCGGCGGCGGCATAGTCATGACCGTCGGCCGTGGCGCCGGGGACGCAGCAGAACACCGAGCCGGGGGTCACCCGCCGGGAGTCGTGCGTGATCCCGGAGATCACGCACGCGCCACCTGGGCCGTCACCGTCGCCGTCACCGTCGCCGTCACCGTCGCCGTCACCCTCAGGCGCGGCGACCACGACGACGGGCGGGCTCGCGTCGGCCAGCGGGTCGGCCCGTGGGTGGGCCCGTGGGTGGGCCAGTGCCTCGACCAGTGCCTCGACCAGTTCGTCGAGCGTGCAGCCCATCAGCGTCTCTTCGGCGCCGGGCAGCCGTGATCGCCGGCCACCGGTGTGACGTCGAGGCGCTGTAGGGACGTGAGCGCGACACGCTTGAACAGCGGGGCGGCGGCCGTCCCACCAAAGCGCTCGTTGCTGTTGGCGTCTGGTTCGTCGATCGACACCAGGATGGTGAGCTGCGGGTTGTCCGCGGGGAAGTACCCGACGAAGCTGGAGTAGTAGCTGCGCGTCCGGCCGTCGTCGGCGGCGTAGGTTCCGTTGGCCTGCAGCTTGTAGGCCGTGCCCGTCTTCCCGGCGACCGAGATACCGGGGATCTGGGCCGCCTTGGCAGTGCCGTAGCACACCACGTCGGTCAGCAGGTCGGCCATCGTCGTGGCCGTCTGCCCGGAGACCACCCGCCGGGTCACCGGTTCGGCGGCGGGGTGAACGACACCGGAGGAGTCGGTCGTGCTGGCGATCACCGACGGAGCGATGTAGGTGCCGCCGTTGGCCAGCGTGTTCATCGCGGCGACCAGTTGCAGGGAGGAGACCGAGAGCCCGTAGCCGTAGGCGACGGTCGCCTTCTCCGATCCCTGCAGCTGGTTCCACGGCTTGAGGGTGCCGTTGGTCTCGCTGGGCAGTCCGGTCCCCGTCGAGGCGCCGAAGCCGAACGAGCGGTGGTACTCGTTCAACACCTTCGGGCCGATCTTCTCGGCGATGCGCATCGTGCCGATGTTCGACGACAGGGTGACGATCTGGCGCACGCTCATGTCCAGCGGGTGGGGCTCGGCGTCACGGATCTTGCGCTCCCACTGCGTACCCGGATCGAAGATCCAGGTCCGCTCGACGTGGAACATCGACGTCGGCGTCACGGCACCCTGGTCGACGGCGGCGGCCACGGAGAACGCCTTGGCCACCGAGCCGGGATCATGGGCCTCGACCGCCGCCAGGTTGCCGGCGGTGATCACGGGGACCTGAGCTGCGTTGCGCCGTGCGTTGGCCAGCGCCAGCACCCGGCCGGACTTGGTGTCCATCACGATGACCGTGCCACCGCGGGCCTTGAGCCGGTCGACCTGGTCGAGCAGCGCCGCCTCCACGTCGTACTGCAGGACGGGATCGATGGTGAGCGTGATGTCGCTGCCGGGTTGAGCCAGTTGCGTGGTGACCATGCCGGCGATGGTCCGGCCGCGCTGGTCGTGCAACTGCACCCGCTCGCCATCCGTGCCGGCAAGCAGTTCCTGGTAGGACAGTTCCAGCCCAGCGGTCCCCATGCCGTCGATGTCGGTCATGCCGACGATGCTGTTGGCCAGGTCACCGGCCGGGTGGGAGCGCCGCGGCTCGTCGTAGCTGGACACACCGGAGAGCTTGAGCGCGTCGATGGCTGCGGCGGTTGCCCCGTCGACTTGGCGGGCGACGTAGACGAAGCTCTTGGAGTGGTCGGCCAGCGCCGTGCGCAGCGCCGCTTCCTTGGCATCGCTGAGCTTGAGCACTCGGGCCAGCGCGGCTGCGGCGACGGGCGCGCCCTTCACCAGCTTGGGATTGGCGAAGAAGGTGGGCGCCATCACCGAGACCGCCAGCGCCGTGCCGTTGGAGGCGTAGATGGCGCCCCGCCGGGCCCGCAGGACACGCTCGGTCACCCGCTGCGAATGCGCCGCCTTGAGCAACCCGTCGGATTGAACGGTCTGCAACAGCACGACGCGCACCAGAATGGCGACCAGCAGCACTGTGCTGACGACGAAGACGGCGCGCATCCGTTCGTTGGTCTGCCCGGCCTTGAGGATCAGCCCCGTGCGCCGTGGCGGCCGAGCCGACCGGCGGACGAGGGGCTTGCCCGGAGCGTGCAAGGTGCGCTTGGCGGCTGACCGCCGGCGGGAGGTCACCTCGGTGGTGGCGTGACGCCCGGCGAACGGCCCGCGCTTGGGAACGCGCCGCTTCATCGGCGTGCCGCCACGGCCTGCCGAGCGCGACCTGGCCCGCGACCCGGGCCGCGACCCGGCCCGCGACCCGGCCCGCGATCCGGCTGTGGATCCGGTCGATCCGGTCGATCCGGTCGACCCGGCCCGGGACGGGCGACCGATGACCGGACGCCGATCGCCCGGCTGGTCGCGCCGGTCATCGCGCCGGTCATCGCGCCCGTCGTCGCGCCGGTCATCGCGCCCGTCGTCGCGCCCGTCGTCGCGCCCGTCGTCGCGCCCGTCGTGGCGCCCGTCGTTGACGGGCGGCCGGCGGCGCCCGACCGCGGCCCGCTGGGCAGCACTGCCGAGCGGGGGCTTCGGCCCGCGCCGGCGAGCAGCGGGTGGCGGGGAGAGTCGCTGGCGCGCCGCCGGGCGACGTCGGCCACGCCCGTCGTCGCCGACGAGGCGCAGGTGGCGGTCGCGACCGCTCACGGGTTGGCCCCAACCGCCGCCTTCACCGCGCCCTCGTCGGCGCCGGCGAACGTGCCCGACCCGGCTCGACGGGAGGGCTGGGGAGTGAAGATCTCGATGTAGGCCACGGTCTCGGCGTCGACGCGCAGGGTCCGCGTCTTGGCGCCCGGCACCATGCCGAGGTCCTGGACGCGGTTGATCAGCCGGGCCGGGCCGAGCAACTCCCCACGGGCGGCGAGCAGCGCGTCGTTGCGCTCGGCCTCGACGCGCACCAGCCGATCGAGGCGATCGAGGCTCACGTTGGCGATGGGCCAGCTGGGTCTGGAACCACGCCGCACCGATCATCAGGGTGAACACCACCAAGCCGCCGACGACGAGCAGGTGGATGGCCCGCCGGCGGCGCTCGACGACCCGCAGTGGGGTGCGCTCGGGCAGGTCGCCAGGCGTGATCGGGGCGGTGCGCCGCACCAGCGGGCGCGGCGAGTTGTGGCGGACGTGCTGGACGAGGGCCACGGTCAGCGCCCCTCGCCGTCGCCGCGCCGGCGCGGGTGGATCCGCTCGACGACACGCAGCCGGGCGCTCGATGCCCGCCGATTGCGCTGCTGCTCAGCCGCCGAGGGCCGCTTAGGAACCCCGCGCACGACCCGGACCGTCTGCACCGCGTCGCACACGCAGGGCAGCTCGGGCGGGCACAGGCACCCGCCAGTGGCCGCCTCGCGGAACCGATCCTTGACGACGCGGTCCTCGCCGGAGTGGTAGGCCAGCACGGCGATCCGCCCTCCCGGGACGGTGCGCTCGATGGCAGCGTCCAAGGCCACGGGGAGGGCGTCGAGTTCGTTGTTGACCTCCATGCGGATGGCCTGAAAGGTCCGCTTCGCCGGGTGACCCCCGGTGCGCCGGGCTGGGGCGGGAATCGCCGACACGACCACTTCGGCCAGCCGCGACGTGGAGCTGATCGGGCGGTCACGGACGATGGCCGCAGCGATGCGCGCCGCGAAGCGCTCGTCTCCGTACTGGCGCAGGACCCTGGCCAGGCGCTCGGCGTCGTAGCCGTTGACCACGTCGCTGGCCGACCACGGCTGGCTGGCGTCCATGCGCATGTCGAGCGGGCCGTCCAGGCGGTAGGAGAAGCCGCGCTCGGCGCGATCGAGCTGGGGCGAGCTGACCCCGAGGTCGAAGATCGCCCCGGAAACGTGCCGGACCCCGGTGCGATCGAGAGCGTCGGCGAGGTGGTCGAACCGGCAGCGGTGGGTGACGACGCGGACCCCGAAGCGGGCCAGGCGTTGGCCGGCAGCAGCGAGAGCGTCGCCGTCGCGGTCGAGCCCGACGACGGACAGCCGCGGGTAGGTCTCCAGCAGGCGCTCGCTGTGCCCGCCGGCGCCGAGGGTGGCGTCGACCACCACACCGTCGGGGACCGGGGCGAATGCCGCGGTGATCTCGTCCACCATGACCGGGTCATGGGCGAACTCGCTCACGGGCACACCTGCTGACGAGTGCGCAGCTGTGCAATCCCCCGGGCCACGGGCGCCGCCGGGATGTCTCCCCGGTCGGCAAGACGGAAGCGGGCGGAGAAGGGGCTGTCCATCCAGTGCCCCGGGGGATTGCACAACTGCGACGCGTTCATTCGTCGCCTGCCAGGCGCTCGGTACCGGCGGCGTCGATCCGCTGGTGACGATCGACGGCCCAGATCTCGGCACGATCGAAGTTGCCGGCGACCACAACGGGATCGCCGGTGCTCAGCCCGGCGTAGGTCCGCAGCTTCTCGTCGACGGTGATCCGGCCCTGCTTGTCCAGCACGACCAGCGATGCCGAACCGGCGACGGCGCGGCGCTCGGACATGTCCTTGTCACCGGAGCGGACCGCCTCGATCAGTTCTCGGACCTGGCGCTCGAAGTCCTCGGCAGGGACCAGCTCCACGCAGCGGGCGGTGCCGCGCACGAGGTAGCAGCGCTCCCCCAGCACCTTGCGCATCTCCGAGGGAAGCGCCAGGCGACCCTTGGGATCGAGCTGTCGCTCGAACGTGCCGATCAACAGTTCCGCGTGCATTGGTCACCTCCCTCCCTGCGTGGATGCGGTGTGTCTGTGGGAGCGAGGGGTCACCGGAGTGGCCGTCTTCCCCGCCGGGCCCCATTCTGTCCCCACTTCCACCCACCGTCAACCATTTCTCCCCACTTTGCCCCACAATTCCTCCACTGCGCCCCGTCGACGCTGGGTCAAACGCTGGGTCAACGCTGGGTCAACGCCTGGTCAACGCCTGGACCCGGGCAACAGCGGGGCCGGGCGACGGCGGGGTCGGGCGACGGTGAGGTCGGGAGCCGGCGGGGGGACGGGAGGCCGGCGGGGAGGTGGTGGAGCGTTAGACGCCCGGGAGGTCGACTGGCACGTCCCCGGCGGCGACCGCGGCGGCGACCGCGGCGGCGACCGCGGCGACGATCTCGTCGTCGGGCCGGTCGACGGTGGCGACCACCGCGTCCAAGTCGCCGGTACCGCGCAGCGCGGGGAACAACGCCGCGTAGCGGTCTGCCCGCCAGCGCCGATGGCACCCCGACTGCAGGCGGATCGTCGACGAGGTCCGCCGCTGTGACAGTCCCACCAGCTTGGCGCCGGCGGCGTCGACCACTTCGCCCGGGCCGAGCCCGGCGAAGCACACCGTCGCCGCCACATCGGGACGGACCATCCCAGCCTCGCGGTGGGAGGCGGCGATGCCGAGGCCACCGAGCGCTGCAGCCCAGGCCCGCCCGAACCAGCGCATCGACGACCGCAGGTCCCTGGCCCATGCAACGGCGTCCAGCGGCACGACCAGGTCGAGCCACACCATCTCGCCGGGGATCACCACCACGGCAGCTCCCCCGCTGCGCCGCCGGGCAACGGCGAGCCCGAGGCGCTCGGCGGCGGCCTCGTCCAACGTCTCGCCCGCCTGGCTGCTGCCGAGCACCACGCTCGGGCCGGTCGGGCGGCACCACCACAGCGCCGGACCCCCGCTCGGCGGGCGATCATGGATCTCCGCCGCCGTGCCCTCGACCACCTCGACGGGCCACGGCGCCGCGCTCACGCGATCCTCACGGCGTCACGATCAGCTGGCCAGTGCCAGGTACGGCTTCCATGCCTCGGGCACCACCCCGGCGGCCACCACGACCCAGGTGTTGTGCCGTGGCGCCCGTGCCGGGCGGGCCAGCGGCATCCCTGCCTCGCGCGGCGTGCGGTCACGCTTGCGCAGGTTGCAGTCCCGGCATGCCGCGGCGACGTTGTCCCAGCGGTGCTCACCACCGCGCGAGCGTGGCACGATGTGGTCGATGGAATCCGCTGGGCCACCGCAGTACTGGCAGGCGTGATCATCGCGGGTGAACACCGCCCGCCTGGACATCGGCATGGCCCGCTGGAACGGGATGCGCACGATGTACCGCAGCCGGACGACCGACGGCGTCGGCACGGCGAGGCGCGCCGAGTGCATCCGCGTGCCGTCGTCGGCGACGATGTCGGCCTTGTCCGCCAGCACCAAGCAGGCGGCGCGCCGGGTGGGCACCACCGACAACGGCTCGAACGTGGCGTTGAGCACCAGGGCGCAGCTCATCGGCGCGCCTCCCGGCACCAGCGCAGGTAATCCACCACGTCGTCGGCGGTCATCGTCCCGGCCGTCCCGTCGAGCGGGTTCCCACCGTGCTGGGTCACGGCCCGGAACCGCAGGTAGTCATCCGGTGGCACCGGCACGAACGGTCGCTTCTCCCACCACCGGGTGGGCGCCAGGCGCCGCGCCTGGCGCAGCGCCGTTGGCCACAACACCGGGCGGCGGACCAGGGAGAGCACGATCCGCAGCCACACGCAGCGAAGACTACGCGTCCACCGGCGAGGCATTCGTGACGAATTGCGGATTCATGCCGACCCGTCGTGCGCCGGCGCAGTGTCCACCTGCCTGGCGAGTGACGCCGCCCCGATCAGCGGCGCCGCCGTGCCCAGCTGCGACGGTACGACGTGCAGGCCGGCCAGGAACGCCAGCTTGGCGCGCGCCGCCAACTCGGTGTTCGCCGCGGCGAAGAACGGCTCGCCGTAGGACAGGGCGATGGTCCCCCCGACCACCGCAAGGCGCAGATCGACGACGGCCGCCGCGCTGGCCAGGGCCCTGCCGAGGAGCAGCCCACTGCGCTCGATGATGGCCGCCGGGGCGCGCAGCGGGGACCTCCCGGTCTCCTGCTCGATGGCCGACCCGCTGCAGTACGCCTCCAGGCACCCCCGGCCACCACACGGGCAGGGCCGCCCGTCGGGCTCGACGATGACATGGCCGATGTGCCCGGCGTTGCCGAGCCGGCCGCGCATCAGCCGCCCCCCGCTGACGATGCCGCCGCCCACACCTGCGCCGACGACCACGCCGACGAAGTCGGCCACGTCGACCGCCGCACCGCACCACGACTCACCCAGGGCCATCGCCTTGGCGTCGTTCTCCAGAACCGCGGGCAGTTGTGTAGCCGCCTCGATCTGGTCGGCCAAGGGGAAGTCGACCCACGACGGGATGTGCAGCGGGGAGACCGTGCGGTCGATCGGGTTCATCGGGCCACCGCAGCCGATGCCGCAGGCAACCGGTCGTTCGGGCGCCGCGGCGATCACCCGCAGCACCAGTTTGCGCAGTTGCGCCCAGACGTCGCGCGGTGGCGTCCCGATGCGGTCGCGCACCACGACCTGGCCGTGCTCGTCGACGACCCCAGCGGACAACCGCGTCCCGCCGATGATGACGGCGAGGTAGCAGCGGCTCACCCGCCCCACCGTACCGGCTGCGCACGATTCGAGGGAGGAGCCGTCTACCCTTCAGCGCAATGACTGTCCAGACCGCCGCGCCTCCCCGCACGTTCTCCTCGCTGTTCGACGCCATCACCTCGAACGTCGCCGCGGTGCTGATCGGCAAGAAGCAAGCCATCGAACTGGCGGTGATCTGCCTGCTCGCCGATGGCCACCTGCTGATCGAGGACGTCCCCGGCGTGGGCAAGACCAGCCTGGCCAAGGCACTGGCCGGATCGATCGAGTGCACCTGGAAACGCGTCCAGTTCACCCCGGACATGCTCCCCGGTGACCTCATCGGGGTCAGCATCCTGCAGCGCTCCACCGACTCCTTCGTCTTCCAGCCCGGACCGATCTTCGCCAACATCGTCCTCGCCGACGAGATCAACCGGGCCTCACCGAAGACCCAGTCGGCGCTCCTGGAGGCCATGGAGGAGCGCCAGGTGTCCGCCGACGGCACCTCCCATCAGCTGACCAGGCCGTTCATGGTGGTGGCGACGCAGAATCCCGTCGAGCACGAGGGCACGTTCCGCCTCCCCGAGAGCCAGCTCGACCGGTTCCTGATGCGGCTCTCGCTCGGCTACCCGGACCGCGGCGCGGAGATGAACATCCTCGGCAACACCTCCACCGCGGCCGTCGATGTCCGCCCGGTGGTCAGCGCGGCGGAGATCCGGGCGATGATCGGCGCCGTCCGCAAGGTGCGCCTGGCCGACAGCCTGAAGGGCTATCTGGTCGACCTGTCCGAGGCCAGCCGCCGCCACCCGGCGCTGCTGCTCGGCGTGTCGCCGCGCGGCACGCTGCAGTTGGCCCGCGCCGCCCAGGCCTGCGCGGCCACCCGCGGCAGGGACTTCGTCATCCCGGCCGACGTGCACGACGTAGCCCAGCCGGTCCTGGCCCACCGCCTGATCATCCGCGGTGACGCCGCTGGCCGCGGGTTCACCGGGACCACGGCGATCTCGGAGATCCTCGCCAGGGTTCCGGTGCCGGAGGCCCGCTAGTGCTCACCCGCCACGGCTGGGCGATGCTGCTCGCCGCCGCGGCGGCGTTCGCCACCGGGCGCGTCTTTGCCCTGATCGAGCTCTACGTGCTCGGCGCCTCCCTGGTGGTCGCCGTCCTCGTCGGCGTCGTCGTGGCCAACACCCGGGCACCGCAGCTGTCCGTCGAACGGTCCACCGACCCGGAGTCCCCGGTGGCCGGTTCGCCGATCACCGTGCTGATGCGCCTGACCCAACGCGGGCGGCGGTCCACGCCGGAGCTCACCTTGTGGGAGCGGGTCGGCAACGTCGGCGGGGCGACGATGAGTCTCGCACCGCTCTCCCCGCGCTCGTCGGCCGGGGCCACCTACGCCATCCCGGCCACCCGCCGGGGCATCCTCGTCTGCGGGCCGTTGCAGGTCCGCCGCAGTGATCCGTTGGGCCTGGCGTGCCGTACCCGTGACGTGGCCGGTATCGATGAGATCGTCGTGTTGCCGCTGACGGTGCCCCTGGCGCCGCCACGCATCGGCTCCCCCGGCGTGCTCGGCCAGACCCTGAAGGCCAAGGCCGTCGCCCAGGGTGGGCTCGACTTCCACGGGTTGCGTGAGTACGTACCGGGTGACGATCCCCGGCGGATCAGCTGGAAGGCCAGCGCCCGCTCCACCGAGCTGCTCGTCCGTGAGCACGCCGACGACGAGTTGCGCCGGGTGACCGTGGCCCTCGACGCGCTCATCGACGACGAGCGGGCCTTCGAGCGGGCCGTATCGGCGGCGGCCAGCGTCGTGCTCGCCTGCGCGGCAACCGAGCTCGACGTGCGCGTGGTCAGCCAGGAGGCAGACTGGCGCGGACCTGACGTCGTGCGCGTCGCCAGCCGCGGCTTGGCCGTCATCGAGCGGGCCAGCGGACCGGCGCCGGTGCCTCCCGGGCCGTCGACGCCCGAGGGCCTGGGGGTGGTCGTGCTGGTCACCGATCGGGCGACCAGCGACTTCGTCGCCGCGGCCCGCGCCCAGCTGGGCCGCAACCAGACCGTGGTCACCATCACCACCGCGGCCCCCGCGGAAGGGATGATGGACGGCCACCTGGTGGTCGCCGCGCCGTCGCTGCACCAGTTGGAGTCGTCGTGGAACCGCCTCGTCGGCGACACCCGCCTCGGGGTGGGCGGATGATCACCGAGACCCGTCCGCTGCACCTGTGGGCCACCTGCGCCGTCGCCTGCCTCACCGTGGCGACGGCGGTGTCGATGTCCCGGCTGTTCACCGGGTGGGACTACCTGGCGCCGATGCTGGTGGTGGTCGCCGTCGGCCATGTGCTCGCCGTCGCCCTGCGCGCCGCCCGACTGCATGTGCTGATCGCCCTGCCACTGGCGATGGCCGGCACCCTGGCCGCCGCCGGGGTCGTGTTCCACCGCGGCACGGCACTGGGCGGTGTGATTCCCACCGGCGACACCATCGACGTCCTGCGCAGTGACCTGCGGCTCGTCCTCGACCAGTTCTCCGTGACGGTGGCGCCGGTGCCCAGCCGCGGGGCGTTCGCCATGGCTGCGTCGGCGTTGGTTGGGTTGTGCGCGCCGCTCGCCGACTCGTTCGCCTTTCGCGCCTACGGTCGGGGCGAGGCGGTCGTGCCCTCACTCGTGGTCTTCGTCTTCGCCAGCGCCCTGGGCGCCGACCGCAACCGCATCGCCGTGGCGGCGGTATGGATCGGCGTCGCCCTGCTCACCGTGGTGATCCTGCGGTCCGAGCACCGCCAGGACCAGGAGGCCTGGATCGGCGGCCGGCCGCCGCGGCTGGTGCGCCTGGCGCCCGCGGCGTTGATCCTGGCCGCGTTGTGCGCCAGCGCCGCCGGCGCCGCCGCGCCGCACCTTCCCGGCGCCAAGGAGCGCAGCCTGCTGGACACCCGCCGGCGGGAGACCGAGACCACCGAGATCGTCAGTCCCCTCGTCGAGATCCGCAGCCAGCTGGTCAACCGGTCCAACACCGAGATGTTCACCGTGGAGGCCGATCGGCCGGCGTACTGGCGGCTGATGGGGCTGGCCTCCTTCGACGGCAACGCCTGGAGCCCGATCTCCGAACCGCTCGACGATGCCGGTGGCCGGCTGTCGTCGTCTGGTGAGGGAAGTGGTGAGGGAAGTGGTGACGGAAGTGGTGAGGCGCTGTTCCAGAAGATCCGCATCCGCGGGCTGCGCGGCAAGATCGTGCCCGCCGCCTACGCCCCGACGCGCCTCGACACCCAGGTCAACGTGCAGTGGGCGGGCGAGTCGCAGGCCATCTTGACCCTCAACGACGAGCCGCTGCAGAGCGGTGACACGTTCTCGATCGAGTCGGCGATCCCCGAGACCGACCCCACGCGCCTTGCGGCGGCGACGAGCACTCGGCCACCGGGTCCCATCTACCTGGAACTGCCCGCTGGGTTGCCCGGCGAGGCCGTCGACATCGCCAGGCGGATCATGGCCGGCGCCACCACCACCTATGCCAGGGCCCTGGCCCTGCAATCCTTCTTCCGCTGACACGTTCACCTACAGCCTCGACGTGCCGCGGGGCCACGGCAACGACGCGATGCGCCAGTTCCTGGAGATCCGCACCGGGTACTGCGAGCAGTTCTCCGCCACGTTCGCCGCCATCGCCCGGCTGATGGGGATCCCCGCCCGGGTCGCGGTGGGCTTCACCCCGGGTGATCTGCGAGACGATGGCCTGTTCCACGTGGCCGGGCGCTACGCCCACGCCTGGCCGGAGGTGTGGTTCGACGACATCGGCTGGGTCCCCTTCGAGCCCACGCCCGGGCGTGGCGCTCCTGGCAGCGAAGCGGTCACCGGCCTCCCCGCCCAGCAGGACGGCGAGGCCACCCCGCCGCCACCCGACACCACGGCTGGCACCTCGCCGGCCGACACCTCGGTGTCCCAGGAGTCGACGCCGCCACCCCCCGCCGGTCAGCAAAGCCCGCCGGCCACGCCGCCCACCCTCGCCCCCGAGGTCCAGCCGGCCGACGCCAGCAGCGGGCTGTGGTGGTGGCTCGGCGCGCTGGTCGCCCTGCTCGGCGCCTGGCTGGTGGCCATGCCCGAGTTCGTCCGCCGCCGGCGACGAGCCCGCTTCGGCGACACCCCGACGGAGCGGGTCCGCAGCGCCTGGCACGAGGCCGAACGGGCCCTGGCCCAGAGTGGGTCGGGGCACGACCCAGGGCTGCCCGCCCCGGCCGTGGCCGCTGCCACCACGGCGCCGGTGGACCGCCGGGCCCTCGGTCAGCTGGCCGACCAGGTCACCCGGGCGATGTACAGCGGGGCGCCACCGTCGGCCGAGGACGTGTCCACCAGTGAGCGCCTGGCGGCCGAGATCCGCCACGACTGCCAGCGGGCCCAGCCGTGGCGCCGACGCCTGGCGGCTCTGGTCAACCCGCGGCGCGTCTGGTAGCTCGGCTCAGTCTGCGGCTCAGGCGGCGGGTCAGTCGGCGGGTCAGTCGGCGCGTTCGCGAGGCGTTGGCCGCGCGCCGCGCACCCTGGCCCTGGCGGCCTCGCCCAGACCGGCGACACGATGCTCGGCGAGGTCACGGACGTGGGCCTCGACCATCAACGCGGTGGCCACGGCCCCGACGAACAGGGCGAATCCCAAGAGGGGGTGCAGCGTCATGCCCAGCACGGCGCCGACGAAGAAGGCCACGGTGCCGATCACCCATCCGGCCAGGCGGCGCTTGACCACCGGCCGCCCCGGACGCAGGTCACGGGCGAAGGTGTGGTCGCGCTGCAACTGCTCCTCGATTTGACGAAGTATGCGCTGTTCGTCCTCAGAGAGCGGCATGGTTCCTCCAACGCGGCAAGCCCGGCAAGCCCGGCAAGCCCGGCCAGGGCCTCATCTTGGCACGAATACGCCGACCGGACAACGCGGGCGCCGGCGCGTCCGGCGAGGCGTCCGGCTAGGCGTCCGGGCCCCACTGCTGGGCGCCGCGGCGCACGACGCGGAGTTCGCCACGCGACATCGCCGCCGCCGGCCCGATGGACGCATCGCCGTACCGGCGGCGGATGCGGTCCATCGTGGCCTCGGCCTCCGTCCAGTCGGCGCTTCCCGCCGGTCCAGCGCCGTCGCCCGCGCCGCCGCCGGCCAGCAGCTCGTCGAAGCTGAGCTGCTCGGCCGGGGCGGTGAAGTTCGAGGCGCTGACCCCGAGCAGGCGCACCCCCGGGCTCGGGTCGATGGCCGCGAGGAGCGGCGCCACCGCCGTGACGATGGCCCGCGCGGTGATCACCGGCGCGCCGACGGTGACGCTGCGGGTGATGGTGTCGAATCCGGCGAAGCGGACCTTGAGGGTCAGTGTTCGAGCACCGACGGACGCGGCGCGCAGCCTGCCGGCCACGCCGTCGGCCAGGCGGACGAGCTCCCGGTGCAGCTCGTCGATGGTGAAGCGGTCGGTGGCATACGTCTCCTCGTGACCGACCGACTTGACCGCCCGGTCCGGCTCCACGGCACGGTGGTCACGGGCCCACGACAGCTCATGCAGGTGCTCGCCGGCGGCGCGCCCGAGGGACGTGACGACCGTTCGCCGATCGAGCGCCGCCAGGTCACCCACCGTGCGCACCCCCAGGCGGGTCAGCTTGGCCAGCGTCGCCGGGCCGACGCCCCACAGGGCACTGACCGGCAACGGGTGCAGGAAGTTCAGTTCCTCGCCGGGGCGGACCTCGACCACGCCGCGGCCTGGCGCGATTCCTGAGGAGGTGGTTCGCGGCTTGGCGGCCTCAGACGCCAGCTTCGCCAGAAACTTGTTCGCCGCCACCCCCACCGAGCAGGTCAACCCGAGCTCGGTCTCGGTGCGCCGGCGGATCCCGGCGGCGATGTCGGTGGGCTCGCCAAGCAGGCGCTGGGCACCGGTCACGTCGAGGAAGGCCTCGTCCAGCGACAGCCCCTCCACCAGCGGGGTCACCGCGGCGAAGATCTCGAACACCCGCCCGCTGACCTCGGCGTAGTGCCGGTGGTCCCCGGCCAGGACCACGAGGTGCGGGCAGGCCCGCAGGGCGGTGGCCGTTGGCATCGCCGAGCGGACCCCGAACCGGCGAGCCTCGTACGACGCTGCGGCGATGACGCCGCGGCGGCCCGTGCCACCGACGGCCACCGGTTCACCGGCGAGCTCGGGATGGCGGACCAGTTCGACGTTGGCGAAGAACGCGTCCATGTCCACGTGGAGGATGACGCGCTGGACCGCTCGATCGGGGGTGAGCCGTGGGTCGCCCCCGTCGCCCGGCCCACCCGCTGGCGTGCTCACGGGCGTGCTCAGCCGCCCGACTTGCGGCGCTCGTGGCGCTGACGCCAGTAGTCGGCGCGCAGCTTCAGCACCAGCCCGAGCGCCTCCTTGATGATCCCCCCGGACATCTTCGACTCGCCCGCCTGGCGGTCGTGGAACGTGATCGGGAACTCGACGATCTTGCCCCCGGCGTTCACCAGCCGGTAGGTCATCTCCACCTGGAAGCCGTACCCGCTGGCGTGGACGGACTCGAAGTCCATGCGCTCCAGCGCCGCGGCGCTGTAGGCCCGGTACCCGGCGGTGGCGTCGTTGATGGCCAGACCGAGCACGCCCGACGAGTAGCGGTTCCCCCACCGGGACAGCGCCCGGCGCTGCCACGGCCAATCGACGGTCCGCCCGCCGGGGACGTATCGACTGCCGATGGCCAGATCGGCGCCGTGCTCGACGATGGCGATCAGCGCCGGGAGAACCTCGGGCGGGTGGGACAGGTCGGCGTCCATCTGGATGCAGATCTCGGCGCCGTCGTCGATCGCCCGGCGCAACCCGGCGCGATAGGCGGCGCCCAGGCCGTCCTTGGTTCGCCGGCGCAGGACATCGATCCCGCCCAGATCCCGACCGAGCGCGTCCGCCAGGTCGGCGGTGCCGTCGGGACTGGCGTCGTCGACCACGAGGATTCCGATGCCGGGCACGGCCGTGCGGATCTCCTTGACCAGCCGTGGCAGGTTTTCCGCCTCATTGAAGGTGGGGATCACCACGGTGGCGCGCATCGCCTGCAGCCTACCGAGACGTCGCCACTGGGCTCTGGGCTCTGGGCTCCGGGCTCTGGGCTCTGGGCTCTGGGTTCTGGGCTCGGTCCGGACCGGCGGTGGCGGGCGCCCGGTACGCTCCCGGCCATGTCTCAACGCCCGCTGTCGGCACTGCCGTCGTCGGCCATCCGGGTCGCCGCGTTCGCCGCCATCCTGGTCGCCGGGCTGGCCGGCGGGCTGATCGGCTACACGCTCGTGCGCCTGCAGTGCAGCGGAACGTGCGCCGTGCAACGAGGTATCGGCGCCTTCGCCGGGTCCGTCACCGCGGCGCTGGGTATGAGCGTGGTCGCCGTGCTCGTCCTGCGCGCCGTCGGTGAGTGGCGCCAGATCGACCAGCACGAGCGCCAGCGATGATCCAGGACCTCACGGCGCTCGCCGCCGAGTTGGCCTCGGCGGCCGGGCGGATGGTGCTCGACGGGCGCCGAGCCGGCGTCACCGACGCCCGCACCAAGTCCTCGGCGACGGACGTGGCCACCGAGTGGGACCGGGCCAGCGAGGCCTTCCTCGTCGGGGAACTGGCACGGCGCCGCCCCGACGACGCGGTGATCGCCGAGGAGGGCTCGACAGCCAGCGGATCGTCCGGGCTCACCTGGCTGCTCGACCCGATCGACGGGACGACGAACTTCGTCTACGACCTTCCCGGATACGCCGTCAGCGTGGCCGCCACCGACGCCGACGGGCCGCTGGCCGCCGCGGTATACCTGCCGGTCACCGACGAGCTGTTCACCGCCGGGCGCGGTACCGGGGCGCGGCGCAACGGCGAGCCGATCACCTGCTCCACCGAGACCGACCCGGCCAAGGCCCTGGTGGCCACCGGATTCAGCTACCTCGTGGAACACCGGCGCCGGCAGGCCCAGCGCGCCGCCCGGCTGCTGGCCGAGGTTCGTGACATCCGCCGCCTCGGGGCCGCCAGCGTCGACCTGTGCTACGCAGCGATGGGCCGGGTCGACGCCTACTACGAGGAGGGCCTGATGCCGTGGGATCTCGCCGCCGGGTGGCTGATCGCCATCGAGGCGGGCGCCACGGTGGGGGCGATCGACCACGGCCCGGCCCGCCCCGACAGCGTCCTGGCCGCCGCGCCCGGCCTGTTCGACTGGCTACGGACCGCGCTGGCCGACCGCTGAGCCGCCGCCCGGGTGGTGGCGGCTCGCCACACGGATTCCCCGGCGGTATTCCCCGGCGGTATTCCCCGGCGGTATTCCCCGGCTGTACGGTGCATCCGGGCGCCGAACTGGCATCATGTGAGGTCGTGGGAACTCGCATCCTCTCCGTCGAAGACGACGAGCGCATTCGCGCGGCCGTCAAGCTGGCCCTGGAGGACGAGGGCTGGACGGTGGACGTCGCCGCCAGTGGCGAGGAGGCCATCGACGTCTTCCACCGTGGCGCTCCCGACGTGGTGCTGATCGACATCATGCTGCCGGGGATGGACGGCTTCGAGCTGTGCCGGACCCTGCGCCGCCACAGCGACGTCCCCATCGTCATGGTCACTGCCCGCAACGACACACACGACGTCGTCGCTGGGCTGGAGGCGGGTGCCGACGACTACCTGACCAAGCCGTTCGCCCCCAAGGAGCTGTCGGCGCGCATCCGCGCCCTGCTCCGGCGCATCCGCCCGATGAGCCCGGCGCACACCCGGCTGGTGTTCGGCGAGCTGGAGATCATCCCCGACGAGGGCAAGGTCTCCCGCGGCGGCGCCGAGTTGCATCTCACCAAGACCGAGTTCCGATTGCTGTGCGAGTTGGCCCAGAACCCGGGGCGGGTGTTCTCGCGCGAAAGCCTGCTCGACAAGGTGTGGGGCTATGACTACTTCGGTGACGGCCGGCTGGTGGACGTCCACGTTCGCCGCCTGCGCACGAAGGTGGAGACCGATCCGGCCAATCCGCGCCACGTGGTCACCGTGCGCGGCCTCGGGTACCGCCTCCAGTCGTGATCACGACCTGGCGAGCCCGTCTCGCCGCGCTGCGCCCGCGGCATCTCAGCCTGCGGGCCCGAATGGTCGTGGTGCTGGCGTTCGGCTCGCTGCTGCTCTCGGCGTTCTTGGCGACCACCGCCTACTCGTTCAGCCGTAGCAGCCTGCTGACCCAGCGTGATCGGTCGGGCATCGACCAGGCCTACCGCAATGCCCAAGTCGCCCAGAACGAGCTGGCCGCGACCGCCAGCAACGCCGCGTCGGTGATCGGCCGGCTGCGCTCGCTGGGGATCAACCGGGGCGTCGCCTACGTGCGCGGCGAGTGGGCCCGTGGCTCGAGCCGCTTCGGCCAGGACGCCATCCCCGTGTCGTTGCGCGAGCGGGTGATCAGCGACGGTGTCCCGGCTCGGATGATCGCCCAGGTCGACGGCACGCCAGTGCTGGTGATCGGCATCCCGCTGAGTGGGTCACGCAACGCCTACTTCGAGTTCCTCGACCTCGGTGACAGCGCCGACACGCTGAACACGGTGCGGCTCAGCCTGCTGTTCGGCGCGGTGATCGCCACGATGATCGGCGGGTTCCTCGGCGCCCTCGCCGCCGGCCGCTCGGTGCGCCCGCTGGCCGACGCCGCCCGGGCCGCCAGGGCCTTCGCCGACGGCCGGTTGGACACCCGCCTGGAACCCACCGACGACCAGGACCTCCACGCCTTGGCGACCGCGTTCAACGAGATGGCCGCCACGCTGCAGACCAAGGTCGAGCGCGAGGGCCGCTTCGCCAGTGACGTCAGCCACGAGCTGCGCTCCCCGCTGATGACCTTGGCCGCCAGCGTGGAGGTCATGCAAGCCCGGCGGGAGGAGATGCCCGAGCGAGCCCAGGCCGCGCTGGACCTGCTGGTCGCCGACGTCACTCGCTTTCAGGGCCTGGTGGAGGACCTGCTGGAGATCAGCCGGTTCGACGCCGGGGCGATCCGGCTGAACCTCGAGGAGTTGGGCGTGGCCGAGTTCGTCCGCCAGGCGGTTGCCGTGTCCAGCGCCCCGGCGACGCCGGTCAGCGTCACCGAGCCGGCCAACCGGATGGTGATCCACGGGGACCGTCGCCGCCTGGCGCGTGTCGTGGCCAACCTCATCGACAACGCCCGCAACCACGGCGGCGGTGGCGCCACGGTCTCGGTGGGGCACGACCCCGATGGGTCCGACCATGTTCGCATCGCCGTCGAGGACCACGGCCCCGGCGTGCCACCCGAGGAACGCACCCTGGTGTTCGAACGGTTCGCCCGCGGGGCGATGGCCGGGCGGCGGGCCACCAGCGAGGGCGCCGGGCTCGGTCTGGCGCTGGTGGACGAGCACGTCCGGATGCATGGCGGGCGGGTGTGGGTGGACGACCGCGCCGACGGCGAGGCGGGCGCCCGCTTCGTCATCGAGCTGCCCGCCGAGATGATCGAGCTGGACGACGCCGGGCCGGGCCCGCTGGCCCACGCCTCGTCACCGGCGGCGGGCGCCGACCATGGAGCCGAGGGATGACCGGGCGCCGCCGGATGCCGGCCTCACCCCGTGGCGCCGCGCGCGCCGTGCACGCCGCCGTGCTGGGCGCCGTGCTTGGCAGGGTGCGCGGCGCCGTGCTTGGCACCGTGATCGCCGCGGTCCTCGTGGCCGGGTGCGGCATCCCGCCCGACGACTCCCCGCGGGACATCACCGGCGCGGCGCGACGTGACCTGCTGGCCAACGCCAGCGCCGCCGGGGCCGCGACGGGGGCGGCACGCATCTTCCTCGTGGTTCCTGGGCGCCCGGGTGGCAGCGGCTCGCTGCGCGCCGTGCCGCGTGACGTGGACAGCACGCCGGCCGAACTGCTGACGGCCCTGCTGGCCGGGCCGAACCAAGGCGAGCAGCGGGCCCAGTTGACCACCGCGGTTCCTGCCGGGACGCGGCTGAACTCGGCCCGAGTCCTCAACGGGGCGCTGAACGTCGATCTCGCCGGGGCGATCGACCAACTCACCGGCGAGACGCTGATCGAAGCCGTGGCCCAGATCGTGCTGACGGCGACGGAGATCCCCTCGATCCGTTCGGTGCGCCTGCTGATCGACGGCGTGCCCTCCGAGTGGCCCGACGGCGCCGGCCAACTGCAAGCCGCGCCGCTGACCCGCTACGACTTCCCCGGCCTGGTGGAGAGCAGCCAACCGGACTTCCCCGCCGTCGTCGCCCCGGTGACCTGAGCTGGGTCCCCAGCGCTCGAAACGCGCCAGGCCGCAGCGCGCCGGGCCTAGCATGTCTGGCCATGTCCGTACGGAGAGTCGCCATGCTGACCGGGGGCGGGTATGCGCCGTGCCTGTCCAGCGCCATTGCCGGATTGGTCACGCGCTACAGCGAGCTGGCGCCCGACGTCGAGCTGATCGGGTACACCCACGGGTACCACGGGCTGCTCACCGGATCCGCGATCGTGGTCGACGACGAGGCCAGGCGGACCATCGACCGCCTGCACCACTTCGGTGGTAGCCCGATCGGCAACAGCAGGGTGAAGCTGACCAACCGTGCCGACCTGATCAAGCGCGGCCTGGTCCGCGAGGGCGACGATCCGCTGCATGTGGCCGCCACGCAGTTGCGCGCCGACGGCATCGACGTGCTGCACACCATCGGCGGTGACGACACCAACACCACGGCCGCCGACCTCGCCGCCTACCTGGCGACCAACGACTACGGGCTCACCGTGGTGGGCCTGCCCAAGACCATCGACAACGACGTCGTCCCGATCCGCCAGACCCTCGGCGCCGACACCGCCGCCGAGCAGACCGCGCTGTTCGCCCGCAACATCCTGGCCGAGCACGGCGCCAACCCGCGGATGCTCATCGTTCATGAGGTCATGGGCCGCGGCTGTGGGTGGCTCACGGCCAACGCCGCCCGCAAGTACCTCGACTGGCACGCCCGCCAGGAGTGGGTGCCCTCGCTCGGGCTGACGCCAGACCGCTGGGCGATCCACGCCGTGTACGTCCCCGAGCTGCGCATCGACCTCGATGCCGAGGCCACCCGGCTGCGCTCGATCATGGACGAGATCGGCTGCGTCAACATCTTCCTGTCCGAAGGGGCCGGCGTGTCGGACATCGTCGCCCAGCTCGAAGCCGACGGCACGCCGGTGGAGAAGGACCCGTTCGGGCACGTCAAGCTCGACACCGTCAACCCCGGCCAATGGTTCGCCAAGCGCTTCGGCAAGGCCATCGGCGCCGAGAAGAACATGGTCCAGAAGTCCGGCTACTTCAGCCGCTCGGCGGCCGCCAACCAGTTCGACCAGGAGCTGATCGCCTCGATGACCCGCCTGGCGGTGGACTCGGCCCTGGCCGGGGTGTCCGGGGTCATCGGCCACGACGTCGAGCGTGGGGGCGAGCTGCGGGCCATCGAGTTCGAGCGCATCGCCGGCGGCAAGACCTTCGACGTCGACGAGCCGTGGTTCGCCGAGATGCTGGCAACGATCGGCCAGCCCGCCGGCACCCGGGTCCGCTGACCGCCATGGCGTGGGACAGCCGCCGGCCGGTGCCGTGGCGGCGACTGCTCATCGAGTGGGCAGTGCTCAGCGTGATCGCCGGCGCCGTGTTCGCCGCGGTGTCCAAGGAACACCGGATCCTCAACGGTGTCAGCGTGGTCATCGGCGGCGGGATCTACGTGTTGGTGGCCGCCGTGCTGGCCAAGTTCGGCTACCAGCGCAAGACGCTCCGCCAGCTCCGCGCCGAGGCGGAACAGACACGAGTCGCCCGCCAGGCAGCGCAGTCCAGGGCGCGAACCGGGATCACCTCGGCCGGGCGAACGTCGGCCCGCCCGGCGCCCACCAGCAGGACGAACGCGGGCAGCCGCCGGACGCGCCCACGCAAGTAGCGTGGTCCCCGTGAGTGACTCACCGAACGTCGTCATCGCCATCGACGCGGGAACGACGGGGGTTCGCTCCCGGGCCCTGGCCCCCGGGCACGGGGATCTGGCGATCAGCTACCGGGAGTTCACCCAGCACTACCCGCAACCGGGGTGGGTCGAGCACGACGCTGCCGAGATCTGGGGCGCCGTGGTCGTGACGTTGAACGAGGTCATCGCCAAGCTCGGCGAGACACTCGGCGATCGTGACGGCCGGGGCCTGGTGGCCGCGATCGGCATCACCAACCAGCGCGAGACGGCCGTGGCCTGGGATCGCACCACCGGCGCCCCGTTCGGGCGCGCCATCGTCTGGCAGGACCGGCGCACCGCCGACCGCTGCGCCGAGTTGGAGGCCGGCGGACTGCTCCCACTGGTGCGCGCCAAGACCGGTCTGGTCCTCGACCCCTACTTCACCGCCAGCAAGTTCGAGTGGATGCTGCGCCACCGGGACCTGCCGGCCGACGGCTCACTGGCCCTGGGCACGATCGACAGCTGGCTGATCTGGAACCTGACCGGCGGCGAGGTCCATGCCACCGACGCCACCAACGCCAGCCGGACCATGCTGTTCGACATCACGGCGTTGGCCTGGTCGGCGGAGCTGTGCGACGTGTTCGGCGTGGATCCGGCATCGCTTCCGCGCGTCCATCCCTCCAGCGGGCGGATCGGCGTCACCTCCGAGCGCTGCGGCGTGCCAGGAGGCATCCCCATCTCCGGCATCGCCGGCGACCAGCAGGCGGCCCTGTTCGGCCAGGCCTGCTTCGCCAAGGGCATGGCCAAGAACACCTACGGCACCGGCAGCTTCGTGCTGCTCAACGTGGGCGACACGTGCCCATCTCCCACCGAAGGGATGCTCACCACCGTGGCCTGGACGCTGGCCGACGGCACCACCGCCTATGCCCTCGAGGGCGCCATCTTCGTGACCGGGGCGGCAGTGCAATGGCTGCGCGACGGGCTGCAGATCATCGAGCGCGCCGCAGATATCGGCCCACTGGCCGCCACGGTGGCCGACAACGGAGGCGTCTACCTGGTGCCGGCGTTCACCGGACTGGGTGCGCCGTGGTGGGACCCGCACGCCCGCGGCACGATCATCGGCATCACCCGCGGCACGACGGCCGCGCACCTCGCCAAGGCCGCCGTCGAGGCGATGACGTACCAGACCCGCGACGTGGTCGAGGCCATGGCCACCGCCTCGGGGACAACCATCTCCGACCTGCGCGTCGACGGTGGGGCCTCGGCGATGGATGACATGCTCCAGACCCAAGCCGACCAGCTCGGCGCCGTGGTCCGCCGCCCGGTGGATCAGGAGACCACGTCACGCGGCGCCGCCTACCTGGCAGGGCTGGCCGAGGGCGTCTGGCCGGATCTGGACGCCATCGCCGCCGAGTGGGCCGAGGACCGCTCCTTCTCGCCGAACCCCGATCGGCTGCTCGCCGACCTGGCCCACCAGCAGTGGCGACAGGCGGTGCTGCGATCACAGCACTGGACCGAGCCCTCGAGCCCCGAGTCATGAGCCCCGTGTCATGAGATCCGCGTCGCTGCGACCCCTGCCACCCGAAGCGGTGCTCGACCTGCTGGGCGAGCACACCGACATCGTCATCCCCCTGGCCAACGGTGAGCCGGTGGGCCTGCTCGACGTCATCGAGGCCGCGGTCGCCAGCGGGCGGCCGGGGACCATCGACGTCCACCAGATGCACGCCCTGCACGACCGGCCGTACCTGCACGGCGAGTTCGGCAAGAGCATGCGCCACCTGTCGTACTTCCTCTCCCAGGTCACCCGGCCGTGCTACGAGGCAGGTCACGTCGAGCTGATCCCCAACCACTTCAGCGAGGTGTACTCGCTGATTCGCGCCCGAACCAGTGACCCGGTGGTGCTGGCCGCGTCATCGCTCCCTGACCGCCACGGCTACTTCAGCCTCGGGGTCAGCTCGGACTACACGTCCAGCTTCATCGGCCGCGGCCGGTTCTTCCTGGAGGCCAACGCCCAGATGCCGCGCACCTTCGGGCGCAACCAGCTGCACATCAGCCAGATCGAGGGCTGGACCACCGTGGACCGCCCCTTGGTCGAGGTCCCGCCGGCGGCGATGGACGACGCCGACCACGCCATTGCCGCCTTCGTCGCCGAGCGGATCCCCAACGGGGCCTGCCTGCAGACCGGCATCGGGGCCATTCCCAACGCGATCATGACGGCGCTGCGCGGTCACAAGGACATCGGTGTGCACACCGAGTTGCTCAGCGACGGCATGGTCGATCTGGTCGAGCTCGGGGTGGTCAACGGTGTCCGCAAGGTCCACAACCGCACCAAGGTGGTGGGGACCTTCGCCCTCGGCACGCACTGGCTGTACGACTTCCTGCACGAGAACGCGGCCATCGAACTGTGGAGCGTCAGCTACGTGAACTCCCCGCTGGTCATCGCCAGGGAGAACAACTTCGTCTCGGTCAACGCCACGCTGGCGGTCGACTTCCTCGGGCAGTGCGCGTCGGAGACCATCGGCGGGCGGTACTACTCGTCGTCGGGCGGTCAGGTCGATTTCGCCCGCGGGGCGATGTACAGCGACGGCGGCCAGGGATTCATGGTCCTGCACTCCACGGCCAAGGGCGGCGCGGTGAGCCGCATCGTTCCGCAACTGGCGCCAGGTGACGCCGTGACGACGTCGAAGAACACCGTCGACAAGGTGGTCACCGAGTTCGGCGTCGCCGAGCTGCGCGGCAGGACGGTCAGCGAGCGGGCCCTGGCGTTGATCGGCATCGCCCACCCGGACCACCGCGAACCCCTTCTGGCCGAGGCCCGCCGGCTGGGCTTCGTCACCGCCGCCGACCTGTAGCCACGTCTACCAGCTCGTAGCGACTGCTGATCGCGACCTACCCGAGCGCGCCGAGCACCAGAAGGTCGACGACGTCACCGAGCAGGCGAACCATCTCTCGCTCCCGAGCGTGAAAAACCCGCCCGTCACGGCCGCTGGCGACCCGGATCCCGGTGGAGGGCAGCGCGCACCAGACGATGTCGCCCGGCGTGGTGTCGGCCTCGGCAGTGAGGTGCTTGCTGCCGTGCAGGAACGCCGACAGCCACGGCAGATCGGGAACCCGTCCGGACATCGCCACGGCCGAGTCGTCCGACAGGCGCACTGCGGCAGCCCACTCCCCGTCGATGAACGAGCGCAGCTCCCGGCAGAACCGGGTCAGTCGATCCCCCGGTGATTCGGCCGCCACGGCTCGGACGATCTCCAACGCGCCGAGGGCGGGGTCGGGCCGCGGCCGTTCCAGCCGGGCCACCTCCTCGACGGCCACGCCGTCAGCGCTGGCGATGGCCTCGATCAACCGCTCGAGCGGCACCGTGTCCGGCAAGGCGACGAGCAGATCGTCGATGGCGCTCCCACCGCCGGTCTCGAGGATCTCGATCCCCACCACGTCGGCGCCGACCGATCCGATCCGACCGGCCACCTCACCCAGCGCTCCGGGGCGGTCAGGAAGCCAGACGCGGATCTCGTACGTGATGGTGGCCGGGCGATCAGCCAAGCTTGGTGAGCCCCTTCTTCAGGTTGCGAATGCCCTGGGCGATGCGCTGCTCGTTCTCGATCAGGGCGAACCGGGCGAACCCCTCACCACCGGGCCCGAAGCCGACGCCAGGCGACAGAGCGACCTCGCACTCCTTGATGACGTGGCTGCAGAACTCGACGGAGTCCATCTCCTGGTAGGGCTCGGGGATGGGCGCCCACACGAACATCGAGCCCTTCGGCTTGGGGATGTCCCACCCGATCCGCCCGAGCCCGTCGATCAGCGCGTCGCGGCGGCCCTTGTAGATCGAGCACACTTCCTTCGGGTAGTCGGCAGCCTCGTTCATGGTCACCGTGGCGGCGATCTGGATGGGTTGGAAGCTGCCGTAGTCGAGGTAGCTCTTCAACTTGACCAGCGCCTGGACGACGTCCCGGTTGCCCGCTAGGAAGGCGCACCGCCAGCCGGCCATGGAGAAGCTCTTGGTCATGCTGTACAGCTCGACTGCGCACTCCTTGGCCCCCTCGGCCTGCAGGATGCTGGGCGGCATGTAGCCGTCGAAACCGACGTCGGCGTAGGCGAAGTCATGGACGACGATCATCCCCCGCTCCCGGCAGAAGTCGACCACCTTCTGCATGAAGTCGAGATCGACGACGGCGCCCGTGGGATTATGCGGGAAGCTGATCACGAGGACCCGCGGCTTGGGCCAGCCGACGTCGTAGGCCGTGGTCAGGCTGTCGAAGAAGTCACTGGTGAAGTCCTGAACCCGCGGGTCGGCGAGGTGGCGCATGGGCACCTGGCGCAGGTCGGCGCCGGCGAACAACGGCCCGTAGATGTGGATCGGGTAGCTGGGGCTGGGCACGATGGCCGCGTCACCGCGGTCGAGCAGTACCCACATCAGGTGGCTGAAGCCCTCCTTGGAGCCGATCGTGTTGGTCACCTCCAGCTCCGGATCGAGCTCGACGTTCCAGTTGCGCCGGTACATGGCGACGAACGCCTCGCGCAGTTTCGGCAACCCGCGGCTCAGCGAGTAGCGGTGATTGCGGGCGATGTCCGCGGCCTCGGCCAGCTTCTCCACGGCGATGTCCGGCGAGGGAATGTCCGGGTTGCCGAACCCGAGGTCCACCACGTCGACACCTGCTCGCCGTGCCTCGATCTTCAGGTTGTTGATGATCGTGAACACGTACGGCGGCAGGTTGCTGATGCGGCGGAACTCCATAGGGATCCCAGGCTAACGCCGCGCGCCTCCGCGAACCCGGCCCCATTGCGAGCGCATGCGCGGCCACTTCCCCGCCCCCAGTCACGGCCCCCGCCCCAGCCCCCGCTGACGGCCCCCGCCCCGGTCCCGCTCACGGTTCCGGCCCCGCCCGCTCCGGAGCGGTCATCAGCGGCGTCACCCGCCGGTACCCGCGACGGGCGCGTCTGATCGAGCCGGTTTGGGCGCCCCACGAGGATGCGCCCGTCGGGTTGTCGGACCGTGAACGTCCGGTCGGCCCCGAGTGTGGCCACCCACCCGCCCTCGTGGACCGCATGGTGGTGCACCGAGCACAGCGGAACCAGGTTGTCCAGATCGGTCCGGCCGTCGTGCGGGGGCCGCCACCACACGACGTGGTGCGCCGTGGTGTGATCGAACCGAGCGTCACACCCCGGCATGGCACAGGTGGCATACAGCGCCCGCATCGTCCGTCGCTGATCGGCGCTGGCCAGCCGGGTCGAGCGGCCGAGCTCCATCCGTCCGGGGGCCTCGACCACCTCATCGCCGTCGAGCAGGACGCGGACCTCCCGGGCGGCGAGGCGGAGCCGTTCGAGCTCGGCCCGCGGCAGATCGACCCCGACGCCCCAGTCGATGACCGGGTCACAGCCGTGCGGAACCCGCCGGTCCTCGACCACGACGATCTCCGGCCGGCCCCCGGCGACGCGCTCGCCGCGCAGCAGGCGCAACAGCGCGTGAGCCCGCAAGAACGCCTGGCGCTCCGTCCAATCCTGTGGAGCATGTTCGGGAATCTGCCCACCGTGGAACATGGTCTCGGTCGCCACCCGGAGCTGGCCGTCGAGGTCGACCCCGGTGCGTGGATCTGCGATGAGCTTGAGGTGGTACATGCCGTCGTCACGGCCGACCCAGGTCCGCAGCCTCACCGCGGCTCGCTGCCGGGCCAGGGCAGACTCTCCGTCGTCTCGGCGCAGTTGACGCTCGACGCCACGCAAGTAGTCGTCGAACTCGTCCACCGTCGATGTCGTGGCGGTCTGGACCACGGCCGGCAACTCGTCCAGCAGTCGCTCTCGGGCGCCGGTGTCGAGGCGCCGCAAGATCCCGCCCAGGCTGTCGACGTGGCCGGCGCCCACCTCTCCCCCGGCGAGCGCCTGACCGATGGCAGGTGCCTGCTCGATCACCGCCAGGCGCCGCAACGTCCCCGAGACGTCACGACGCGAGCCGCGTAACCCGAACGTCAGGTCCTCCTCCGGTCGGGTGGATGATGCACGAAGGAACTCGGCGCAGCGCACCCGGCAGGCCTCGATCACCCCGGACAGCCGCCCGATGGCGTCGAGCGCGGCGTCGACCGCCGCGGTCTGCAGAGGGCCGTCGCCGTCCACGGCCAGCACGAGATCCAGCCAGCCGATCAGCACATCTCGACGCTCACTCACGTCCGCTCACCTCCCACATGCACGACGACACATCCACGACGACACATCCACGACACGGTCTTGTCCTGGGCGCCGATGACGCCGATTCGCTTGGGGAAGCTCCGACCATGATACATGCATCGAACACACGTTCGCAACTCTTTTCTTCAGCAATCTTCGCCCTGCCGGTCGCCCGGCCGGCGGGCCCCGTCTGCCACCATGGCGTGATGGACTCCCTGCCCGAAGACTGCATCCACGTCGTGATCGAGATCCCCCGCGGCAGCCGCAACAAGTACGAGATCGATCATCACACCGGGCGGGTGTTCCTCGACCGGCGGTTGTTCACCGCGACGACCTATCCGGCCGACTACGGGTTCATCCCCGACACCCTGGGTGGCGACGGCGACCCGCTGGACGCCCTGGTGCTGCTGGAGGACTCGGTGTACCCCGGCGTGTACGTGGCGGCCCGCCCGGTGGGCGTGCTGTACATGGAGGACGAGGCGGGCGAGGACGCCAAGATCATCTGCGTTCCGCCACGCGAGCCGCGCTGGGACCACGTCCACGACCTCGCCGACCTCACCCCGCAACTGGTCGCCGAGATTCAGCACTTCTTCGAGGTCTACAAGGCACTCGAACCCGGAAAGCGATCGTCCACTGCGGGGATCGCCGGGCGCGAGGCCGCGTGGCAAGAGATCGCCGAGGCCCACGCCAACCACGCCGGCGAGACTGGGTCGAGCGCAATGGAGTGAGACAGCTCCGGTTCTCGATCACCGTCACGCTCGGGCGTTCCTAGTCCGACCGGGATGGCTCATGCGCTGCGAGGCGCGTGGCCAGGCGAGCGACGGTGACCAGGTGCATGACCGCGAGCACGGCGGCCACTGATGCCACCAGGACGCGTGGGTCGAGCCGTTCCCCGGCAACCAGCAGCAGGACCGCGATCCCGGCGATCGCTACCACTCGCTCCGGCGCGACGCCGCGGTTGTATGTCCAGTGGAAGGCCATCAACGACCCGACGAACAGCACGACCGCGGCGCCGAGCAGGGCAACCTCCCGGCTGTGCAGGTGCTCGGTGGGGTGAGCGGTCACGTGCTCGGCGACGATGGCGTACAGGATCACCCCGAGCACCACTGGGAAGTGCCCGAAGGTGAACAGGTTGCGGGCCACGCTGGCACGGTCACCGAATTGGACCCGGCGCAGGCGCTCCTCGGTCAGCCGTGGCAGGTAGGCGAAGTAGATCCACCACAGGGCACACGCCACCGCAACGGTTGCGGCCAGGCCAACGACGACCTCGGCCGTCACGCCACGCTCGGTCGCCACGGCGCCGATGCCCACGAGCACCTCCCCGAGGGCGATGATGACGAACAGGCTGTGACGCTCGGCGAAGTGCGTCGGATCGATCGACCACCCCATCTGGGTTCGGTCGACCCGGCCCGTCAGCAGCGCGCCGCCGGTGCCGAACAGCGCGCCGAGCAGCCACAGCCACTGGCGTCCCGGCGTGCCGACGAACCCGGCGACGAACACCAGCACCGGTCCGCCAACGGCCAACCCGGCATAGCGAACGAAGGCCTGCCGGGCGCTGTCGACGTGACGCATCAGCGAGCCCATCGCCACCAGCGCCACACCCTGGGCGATCAGGTAGGACACACCGAACGCCGGGCCGCCGCCCTGCTGAGCCGTGGGCACGGCGACCGCCATCAGCAGGGTGGGCACCACGGCGGCGATGACGACGAGCTGCCCCCAGGTGTTGTGCTCCAGATCAACCGCTGTGCCGAGCCACACCAGCTGCGACCACATCCACCACACCAGCCACGCCAGCAGCACACCGTGGATGAACGACGGCCAGTCGGCGCCGGCCTCGATCACCCTGGTCACCTGGGTGACGGCGAACACGAAGACGAGGTCGAGGAACAGCTCCAGGTTGCTCGATCGCCGTCCCTCCTCAGCGGTGGTGGTTCCGTTCATCCTGTGCCCTCCGCTCCTCGTGTCCCGCCTAGTGTCCGACGCGCTGGGCGCGCTTGCCCGCCACCATCGCCCGCTTGGCGGCGCGCACCGCGCGCCGCTCGCTGACCTCGGGCACGCCCACCTCCCAGAACGCCCCGCCCTCGGTCCAGCGGTAGGGGTCGGTGTCGATCACGATCACCGCGGTGCGCTCGCTGCGCCGGGCCCGTTCGAGGGCCGCTGGCAGATCGTCGAGCGAGGCGACGTGTTCGGAGGCGCAGCCCATCGCCGCGGCGTGGGCGGCGAAGTCCACGCGCGCCGGAGCAGACCCGGAGTGGCGGGTGTGGGCCAGCAGGTTGTTGAACGGTTCACCGCCCTGGTTCACCTGCAGGCGGTTGATCACCGCGTACCCGCCGTTGTCGCAGACGATGACGATCAGCTTGTGGCCGGCCAGCACGCTGCTGTACAGGTCGCTGTTCATCATCAGGTAGGAGCCGTCACCGCAGAACGAGATCACCTCGTGATCAGGAAGGGCGATCTTCGCGCCCCACGCCCCGCTCAGCTCATACCCCATGCAGCTGAAGCCGTACTCGCAATCGAAGCTGTGCCGCGCGGTGGCTCGCCAGCCGTTGTTCAGCTCCCCCGGGAACCCACCGGCGGCGGTGAGCGCGTAGTCCGAGGGCCGTGCGGCCCGATCGACCACGCCCACCACCTGGGCGTAGGTGGGCAGCCCGCCGGGCGGCGACGACGGGGCGGCGATCGAGTCGATGTAGGCGTGGTAGCCACGCCGCTGGCGGGCAGCCTCCCTCGTCCACGACGCGGCGCTGCGGTAGTCACCGACCAGCGCGTCGAGTTCCTCGACGGTCACCTTGGCATCGCCGATCACCGGCAGCGAGCGGTGCTTGACGGCGTCGAACGGCGCGGCGTTGATCCCCACGAACCGGGTGGCCGGGTTGGCGAAGACGGTCCACGACCCGGTGGTGAAGTCCTGCAGGCGCGTGCCGATGGCCAGCACCACGTCGGCCTGCGCCGCCAGGTTGTTGGCCGCCTCGCACCCGGTGACGCCCACCGGTCCGCAGTTCAGCGGATGCTCGGCCACCAGCGCGGCCTTGCCCGCCACGGTCTCCACCAGCGGAATGCCGTGGGCCTCGGCGAAGGTCTGCACGGCGCACTCCGCGCCGCTGTAGCGCACTCCTCCACCGCTGATGATCAGCGGCCGCTTGGCCCGGCGCAGCACGTCGGCGGCGGCGCGCAGTTGATGAGTGTCCGGGCGCGGCCGGCGGGGTACGTGCATGGTGGTCTCGAAGCACTCCACGGGGAAGTCGAAGGCCTCTGCCTGGACGTCCTGGGGCAGGGCGATCAACGCCGGCCCGCACGTGGCCGGGTCGAGCATCACCGACAGTGCCTGGGGCAACGAGGCCACCACCTGCTCGGGCCGGGTGATCCGGTCCCAGTAACGGGTCACGGCGCGGAACGCGTCGTTGACGGTGATCGTCGGGTCGTGGAAGTGCTCGGTCTGCTGCAGCACGGGATCGGGGATGCGGCTGGCGAAGGTGTCCCCGGCGAGCAGCAGCAGCGGCAGACGGTTGGCGTGGGCCACGCCCGCGGCGGTCACCATGTTCAGCGCGCCGGGCCCGATCGACGACGTCGCCACCATGATCTGGCGGCGGCGAGTGGCCTTGGCGAACCCAACGGCGGCGAGGGCCATGCCCTGCTCGTTCTGCCCGCGCCAGGTGGGCAGGCGGTCCTGGACGGCGTGCAGTTCCACCGCCAGGCTGGTGACGTTGCCGTGCCCGAAGATCCCGAACACGCCGGGGAACACCGGGACCTCCGTGCCGTCGTGGTCCACGGTGCGCTGCCCCAGCAGCCATCGGACGATGGCGCCGGCAGTGGTGAGGCGGACAGTGGACATCACACGACTCCATCCTTGGTGGTCATCGGGCAGCGTGGGTCGGCGGCCATCCCGGCCCAGGCGTCGCGCACCCAGTGGTGGGTCGGGTCGTCGCAGAAGGCCATGCTGCGCTCCCCGCCCGGACCGGCCAGCACGTTGAGGTAGTACATCGTGTACCCGGGCGCAGCGACGCACGGGCCGTGGTAACCGCGCGGAATGCAGAACACGTCGCCGTCGCGCACGGTCACGTGCTCGTCGATGTCCACCGTGCCGTCGGGGTTGGGCGGCGTGTACGTGCGGTGCAGGCCGAACCCGTCGGTGCTGTAGCGAGTGGTCCCGGCAGTGCCGATGCGGAAGTAGTAGATCTCCTCGTTGTTCACCGGGCATTCCGGCGAGTCGTCGTGGCGGTGCGGCGGGTACGACGACCAGTTGCCGTCGGGCGTCAGCAACTCGACGCACATCAGCTTGTCGGCGTGCGGCCAGCTCTCCGGGCTCATGAAGTTGGTGACCTGCCGGGTGGCGGGCCCGGCGCCGCGGATCTCGATCGCCACACCGTCGGCCGGCCCGTAGCGCGGGACCAGCCGTGTCGAGCAACGCGCCGTCGGCACGGCTACCGCGCCCCCGCCCGGGCTGGAGAGGGTCACCGTGGCGCCCAGCGGGGCGTAGGCGAAGTCCGTCACCCGGGCGAACACCGATGCCCGACCGTCCAGGTGCATCGCCTCGCCGCCGATGGTCACGCTCACGTCCTCGGCCGACAGCGGCAGGATCGCCGCCTCCACACCGTCGAGCACCAGGCGCTGGCGCTCACCAGGGGCCAACTCCACCACCTCGATGCCGCACGACGTCCACCCGGCCGCCTCGGCGGTCAGCGACACGCTGCGCCCCGCCGCCGCCAGCGACCCAGCCGGGTGGTGCAGTCTCCCCCACCGCGGCGAGGCGCCGGGCGGCGCCGCCGGAGGGGCCAACGGGGGTCGTTCAGGCATGGGACAGGACCTCGACGATCTCGGCGGCGGTGGGCATGTCGTCGGCACACATCAGCCGGGAGGCGACGATGGCGCCGGCCGCGTTGCCGGCGTGCACGCAGCGAACGAGATCCCACCCCGACAGCAGGCCGTGACACAGCGCCCCGCCGAAGGCATCGCCGGCGCCCAGCCCGCACACCACCTCCACCGGCCGCGGCGGCACCCGCTGGCGCACCCCGGAGGCCGTCGCGGCCAGGACGCCGTCTCCGCCCATCTTGACGATGGCCGCCGTCAGCCCCAACGCCAGCAGGCGTTCGGCGGCCTCGTCGGGATCGGTCGTGCCGACGGCCATCTGGCACTCGGCACGGTTGCCGATGGCCATCGTGGCGAACGGCAGCGCCGCGGCCACCTCTGCCGACGCCCGCTCGATCTCGCCATGCCACAGCACCGGCCGCCAATCGAGGTCGACGATCGTGTGCGCTCGCCGGCCGCGGTGGCGCAGCAGCGCCAGCACCGTCGATCGGCTCGGCTCCTCGGCCAGTGTGCCCGCCGGGATCCACAGGATCGGGACCTCGCACACGAGGCCGAGATCCACCTCGTCCACCGCGATGGTCATGTCGGGGGCGCGTGGGTCACGGTAGAAGTCGAGGACCGGCTCGCCCGGGTCGCGCAGCTCGGCGAAGGCCAGCGGCGTGCGCAGCGTGGGATGCGTCCCGACGAAGCGGGTGTCGACCCCAAAGGTGGTGGACAGCGCATCGCGCACGTAGTGACCGAACGGGTCGTCGCCCACCTTGGTGAACACGGCGGCGGCATGGCCGAGCCGGGCAGCGGCCACCGCAACGTTCGTCGCCGTCCCGCCCACCGACTTGCGGAACGAGCGAACCTCCGCCAAGGGAACCCCGAGCTGCTCTGCGTACAGGTCGGTGGAGATCCGCCCGACGGTCAGCAGATCCAGGCCCGCCACGGGCTACCTCCGCTGCAACTCGTGCTGCAGCGCCTCCAGCTCGGCCCCGCCGGCCATCAACCGCGTGAGCTCGTCGATGCTGATCTCGGTCTTGGAGAAGTCACCGAGCGAGCGGCCCCGCTTGAGCAGCAGGAACCGGTCACCCACCGGGTAGGCGTGGTGTGGGTTGTGAGTGATGAAGATGACCCCCAGGCCACGCTCGGCGGCCGCCCGGATGTACTTGAGCACCACCCCGGACTGGCGCACGCCCAGCGCCGAGGTGGGCTCGTCGAGGATCAGCACCCTGGCCCCGAAGTACACGGCACGGGCGATGGCCACCGACTGGCGCTCGCCACCCGACAGCGTGCCCACCGGCTGGTCGATGTCTCGCACGTCGATGCCCATCTTGGCCATCTCCTCCTTGGCCGTGGTCTTGGCCCAGGCAGTGTCGAACCAACCGCCCTTGCCAGGTTCCGAGCCGAGGAAGAAGTTGCGCCACACGCTCATCAGCGGGGCCATCGCCAGGTCCTGATAGACGGTGGCGATCCCCGCGGCGCGGGCATCACGGGGTGAGGCGAAGTGCACCGGCGTTCCGTCGATGCGGTACTGGCCGGTGCTCGGGGCGTGCAGCCCGGACAGGATCTTGATGAACGTGGACTTGCCGGCTCCGTTGTCGCCGAGCACGCACGTCACCGAGCCCGCTTCCACCTGGGTGGAGATGCCCTCCAGGGCGGTGACGTTCCCGAAGTACTTGGAGATGTTCTCGAGTTCCAAGAGCGCAGCCATCAGCGGGCCTCCTGAGCCTTCTTGCGGATCTTCTGGTTGACGAGCACGGCGGCCAGCAGCACGACGCCGAGGAAGATGAACCGGTTGTCCGAGTTCCATCGGGACAGCGGGATGCCGTTCAAGGTGATCGGAGCGATCATCGCCCCGACGGACGCACCGATGACCGAGCCGTAGCCACCGGTCATCAGGCAGCCGCCCACGACGGCGCCGATGATGTACTCGAACTCCTTGCCCACACCGGCTGCGGCGGGAACGCTGTTGAACCGCAGTGCCGTCATCATCCCCACCAGGCAGCCCAGCAGGCTGACCACCATGAACAGACCCACCTTGACCTGATCGGCGGGCACACCCACGGCGCGGGCGGCGTCCTTGTTGCCGCCGACGGCGAAGATCCAGTTGCCCCACTTCGTACGGGCCAGCACGAACCCGGCGATGGCGGTGATGGCGATCCACCACCAGATCCAGCGGTACACGCTCTGCCCGCTGTACAGCAGGCGCATCCCCAGCCCGCCGACGGCGAGGGCGACGCCCAACCCGGCCAGCATTCGCCCGAGGCGATCACGGGGGGCGTCGAACGCGGTGCGCTTGATGTGGTGGTACTCGATCAGCCCGTTGGCCAGCACCGTGGCGGCCACCAGCAACAGCAGCGTGAACAGCCCACTACGGAAGCGTTCCGCATGGGCGTCGCCGCGCAGCACGAAGGCGTACACCAGGATCGCGGCGACGGCGACCAGCGCCACCAGCAACTGGGCCCGGCTGGAGTCCCGCCGGGCGAGACCCTTGGCCAACAGGATGATCACGATGCCGAACACGCCGAGCCCGATCAGCACGATGCTGCGGAACCCTTGGACCGTGGCGATCTGCAGGAAGACGATGATCCCGACCAGCCCGATGCCGGCGGCCACGAGGACCGACATCACCAGCTTCGGTACGGCCATCGTCCCCACCTTCTGCCCGCCGGCGCGCTGGGCGTGCAGGCGGCGCACGCCCCAGCGGGCGGCCAACCCGCCGGTCACCACCGCGGCAGCAAGGCCGAGCAGCACCTTCACCGGGTGAGCCGGGATCGACAGCAGTTGCCGGCGGTCGGCCAGGTCGAGGCTGCGCGTCCCCAGCCACGCGGCAAGCACCGACACGACGCCGACGATGGTGTAGGTGAGCGGTCTGCCCGACAGGGCGAAGGCCCCGGTGGCCGGGCGGGTGGCGTAGCGCATGGCGGCATACCCCACGGCAAGCAGCACTGCGCCGCCGAACCCGACGACGGCGGCAAGCGTGTTGACGCCCGTGCCATCGGTGGTGTGGGCCAGCACCAGGCCCGCCACAGCGCCTGCCAGGCCCACCACGGCGGCAAGCGGGGCCCAGGCCGGGGGTCGATCCGACCGCCGCTGCAGCGACTGCTCGAGCACCCCGGCGACCAGCACGACGAGCCCGCCGATCACCATGATCAGGAACAGCTTGTCGCGGAAGGCGAACTCCTTGAGGTTCGACTTCTCGGCGAACCACCACTTGAACGCCCTGAACCCCTTGATGCGGGTCTCGTTGATGTTCTCGACGATCACCTTGTTCATCAACCGCTTGCTGAAGACCAGGTTCACGCCGCGCAGGACGAAGAAGGTGGCCAGGGTGACGATGAAGCTCGGCAGACCCGTCCGGTTGACCAGCCACCCGTTGATCCAACCGATGCAACCGGCCGCCAGGAACGCCAAGAGGACCGCCAGCCACAACTGGGTGCCGTCACCCATGAACTTCTGGGCGAAAATCCCGACGAAGATGCCGGTGGAGCCGACGATGACACCCGAGGAGAGGTCGAACTCACCTCCGATCATCAGCAGCGCCACGGCGACGGACATGATGCCGAATGGCGCCGCGGCGTCCAGCCAGCTCATCGTCGCCGATGCTTCCCCGAACTTCTGACCGGTGGCCCAGAACAGGGCCCACACGACGGTGGCCCCGACGATGGCGCCGATCTCTGGCGAGATCAGCAGGCGCTGCATCGGGCCGCGAAAGGCGATGCGCTCGTCCTTGTGATCGGGCTCGGCGGTCGCCGCTGCCTCCGTGCTGCTCATTCCTGCGCTCCCCCTCCTACAGAACCGACGACGGGTCGGGGATCGTGATGATCCCCGACCCGTCAGACAACCGGTTCGAGCGAACCCGAACCGTCACAGCCGTGGATCAGCGGGTGCCCGCTGCCACGAGCTCTTTGACCTGAGCGACGTTGTCCTTGGTCACGAAGCCGGGGCCCGTGTACACCGGGAGACCGCCACCAACGGTGTTGGCGTTGGTGATGTTCAGGTACAGGAAGAGCACCGACAGGTAGCCCTGGAGGTACTGCTGCTGGTCGATGGTGAAGGCGATCTTGCCGCCCTCGATCCCGGCGAGCAGTTCCTCGGACAGGTCGACGGCGCCGATGGTGACGGTGCGGCCAGCCTCCTCGGCGGCCTTCTGCGCCAGGACGGCGCCGATCGGGCCGGTGGCGAAGATGGCGTCGATGGCCGAGTCGCCCTCGAGGGCAGCCTTGATCTCGCTCTGCGAGGTCGTCTGGTCGGCGTCACCAGCGGTGTTGATCGAGGTGAACTCACCGCCGAAGGTGTCCTTGGCGCCATCGCAACGAGCCTGCAGACCGACGTTGCCCTGCTCCTGCATGACGCACAGGACCTTCTTGGCGCCGGCGGCCTTGAACTTCTCACCAGCGCCCTGGCCGGCGACGAACTCGTCCTGGCCGACGTGGGTGATGGCGCCGAGCTCCTTGAACTTGTCCGAACCGGAGTTCAGCGTGACCACCGGGATGCCGGCGGCGACCGCAGCCTGCACCGGAGCGCTGAGCGCTGCCGGGTCGGGCAGCGACACGGCCAGGCCGCTGACCTTGGCGGCAACGTCTGCCTCGATCATCTGGGCCTGCTTGGCGCTGTCGTTGTTCGAGGCCTCCCACTTCAGGTCGATCCCCAGGTCCTTGGCAGCGGCCTCGGCACCCTTCTTGACGACGCTCCAGAACACACCGTCGTCGCTGTGGGTCACCATGGCGATGGTGATGGCACCCTCGCCGTTGTCGGCAGGCGGCGTGGTGGCCGATGCCGTGCTGACCGTGGCACCGGCCACGGCCATCGTTGCTACTGAAGCCAGCAGGAACCGGCTCTTCTTCATACTTCCCCCTCTGTGGAATGTGTGGTTTGTGCCGGCGTGCCGGCGATTCACTGGCGCGCCTTACGCATCCAGAGACCGAAGGTACTCGATGCTGGAACGCACACCGAGCACGGGTCCCTCCCCCGGCGCCGGAAGGTCACCAGTGAGGGTTATGTCTTGTTCGAGGACGTACCACCCGCAGTAGCCCACCTCGTGGAGGGCATCGACGGTGGCGGCGATGGGGGCCACACCGTCGCCGGCATTGGGGAACAGCCCGGTGGCCACGCTGTCCATCAGCGAGGCCGTCCCGCTGAGGAACATCTGGGCGACACGGGCGTCGATGTCCTTGATGTGGACCAGGGCGACGCGCTCGTGGTGGCGGCGGGCGATCATCACCGGGTCGGCGCCGCCGAGATACAGGTGACCGGTGTCGAGGGTGAACGGCGATGCGCAGTTGTCGATGAACCGGTCGACCTCGCTGGCGGTCTCGATCAGGGTGTTGACGTGCGGGTGCACCGCCTGGACCAGACCGTGGTCCGCGGTGATCTGGTCCAGTTCCGTCAGCATGGCGAACAGGTGGGCCCACTCCGCCGTGCCCAGCTCCGGGCGCTCCCAGGCCGCGTGGCTGGAGATGGCCGCCGTGACGAAGTAGGTCCCTCCTGCCGCGGCCCAGGTGGCGCGCCGCCGTGGTGGCCGCGTCGATCGCCGCGTCACGCCGGGTCGCGTCGTGCAGGACCAGCGGAACGAACCCGCCGACGAGCGACAACCCGAACTCGTCGAGCAGGGTCTTGGTGGCCGCGCCGTCGGAGGGCAGCCAGCCGATGGCACCCAGTTCGGTGGCGCGGATCCCGAGGTCGCGCATCTCCCCCAGGACCCGCCGTGGTTCGAGCTGGGCGCCCCACCCGGGCACTTCGCACACGCCCCAGGAGATGGGTGCGGCAGCGATGCGCTGGCTGAGGGTCCCCACCGAGCTCATGAGAGATAGTTCATAATCCAAACTATGTGGGTGTGTCAAGGATCACATCGGCCCGCCGCGCGACCGCCACCGCCACCACCACCGGGCGCGCTCAGCCCGGTGGGCGCCACCACCATCGGGTCGGCGAACACCCGCTCGGCGGCGTGGATGGTGGCGCCGCGGGCCGACGGAGAGAAGCCGAGGCGGGTCAGCTCGATCCGGCAGGTGCGTGCCGATTCGGCGAGGGCGTTGCGCACCAACGTCTCCAGCGCCTCGGGGAGGACCCACGGGGCGATGTCGGGCAGGAACCCGCCCAGCACGATGACGCTGGGGTTGAACGTGTTGACCACGTTGGCCAAGCCGATGCCCAGCCAGCGGCCGTAGGCCGTCAGCCCGTCGATCACGGCGCGGTCCTTGGCGTGTGCCCTGGCCGTCACCTTGGCGACGCGTGACTCGGCGGTCAGCTTGCTGTCGGCCAGCATCGCCTCGGCCTCGTCGGGCAGCGTGTCGTGCAACAGCCCACGCGCCGCGATCAGCGTCTCCCAGCAACCGCGCCCCCCGCACGTGCACAGCCGCCCGCGAGCCTGGACGGTGGTGTGGCCGATCTCGCCGGCGCCGCCACCCACGCCGAGCAGCAGGTTGCCGCCGACGATGACCCCGGCCCCCACGCCGTCGCCGGCGAGGATGTAGACGAGATCCTGCACCGCGCCGTGGCCGCCGACGCGGTGTTCGGCCAGCGCGCCGAGGTTGGCCTCGTTGAACATGGCCGGTTCCCCGGTCACGTGGAGTCGCCCGGCCAGCAGCTGGCGCAGGTGGACGCCACGCCACGCCAGGTTCGGGGCGAAGGTGACCACACCACGATCGTCGTCCACCACCCCGGGAATCGCCAGCGTCACCCCGGCCACCATGCAGTGCCGGTCGTGGAGGAAGCCGGCGGCCCGGTTGATCTCCTCGACGACGAGGGCGACCACCCGGCCCACGTCGCTGGCCTCGATGGCCAGCGGGCGGCGACGCTCGTACACCGCATTGCCGCGCAGGTCCGCGCCCAGCACACCCACGTGGCCGACGTTGATCTCCACGCCAAGGGTGACGACGTGGCTGCCGTCGAGCTCGACCAGCGTGGCCGGGCGCCCGAGTCGTTGGGCGGACTCCGGGCCCCGCTCGCGCACCAGCCGCCGACCGATCAGCTCGCCCACCAGGCTGGACACGGTGGCCTTGGTGAGCCCGGTGACGGCGGCGATCCCCGCCCGGCTGCGCGGCCCGCCGGAGGCCAGCAGGCGCAGCACCAACGACAGGTTGTGGCGGCGTACGTCGACGCGGTCGGCGCCCTGACCGCTCACGTCACTGGTGGACGTCGGCCAGCAACGCGGCCCCGACGGCGCCGGCGTACTCGCCCAGCGTGGCAAAGGTCAGGTCGGGATGGGGGCGCAGGTCCGGGGCGTACAACAGCCGGGTGAACCACCGCTGGATCGGCCCGAGGTACAAGTCGGCCGACGCGGCCAATCCACCGCCCAGGACGAACGCCTCCGGGTCCAGCACGTTGGTGAGGTTGGCCAGGCCGAGGGCGACCCACTTGCCGAACAGATCGATCACGGCCAGCGCGTCGGAGTCGCCCTCGCGGGCGGCGTGCTGGACGTTCTCGCCGCGGACGTCCTCGGGGTCACCGCCGGCCAGTTCGACGATGCGGTTCAGCCGCTTGCCCACCGCGGCCTCGCGGGCCAGGCGGGCCAGCCCGGAGCCCGAGGCGTAGCGCTCCCAGCACCCGCGGCGCCCGCACGGGCACGGTGGCCCGTCGGGGTCGATCACCACGTGACCGATCTCGCCGGTGAAGCCGTTGGCCCCGCGGACCAGGCGGTTGTTGGCCACGATCCCCCCGCCGATCCCCGTACCGAGGGTGACCATGACCACGTCTGTCCGCCCGATGGCCGCGCCCACCTTCCACTCGGCAGCGATGGCACAGGTGGCGTCGTTGTCCACCTCCACGGGTCGCCCGAGGCGGGCGGCCAGCATCGCCCCGACGGGGAAGTCGGCCACGTCACGCAGGTTCGGGGAGGCCTTGATCACCCCGTCGTGGGTCACCAGGCCGGGCATGCCGATGCCCACCGATCGCACGCCACCGACATCGGCCGCCAGTGACTCGGCCAGCTCGGCCAGCGTGTCGACGATGGCCTCGGCGCCGCGCGGCGTGGCCCGCCGACCCTCGCCAACGCGCTGACCGGCGTCGTCCAGCACCACACCCAGGCACTTGGTCCCCCCGACGTCGATGCCCAGCCGGGGCAGGCTCACGATTCGGCGCGTTCTTTGAGCTCGCGCGATCGTGTTCAGGATGCGGACCTCGGCGCGCCGCTTGACGAAGCCGGGCAAGGGCACCGCCAGCTCGATGATCAGGTCGTAGCGCACGTCGGTGCCGCCGGCATCGGACTGGCTGAACGTGTAGGCGCCGTCGATCCGCCGGGTGATGTCGCCACGGACGATGTTCCAGGCCAGCGAACCCGGGGCCGCGGTGTAGTCGTAGCGCAGCGTGTAGTGCGTGCTGCGCCCGAGCGCCGACGCACGGAACTCGACGTCGATGGGCCGGCCGGCGTCGTCCCGGCTGCGTACCGTGACGTCCTTGACGTCTTTGGCCCATTCCGGGTATCGCTCCACGTCGGCGGCGATGGCCCAGACCTTGTCCGGCGGGGCGGCAATCGAGATGGTCTGCGTAGCCGTTTCAGCCATAGATGTGTTCTAGCCGATTTTTCAACGTCGCGACCGGTTCTGCGCAACCGCCCGGGCCGCGTAGCGACCATGCCGGGCGGCCCACAGACCGTTGCAGCCGACGCCGAACATGGGAACCAGCGCGCCGAAGGCCAACGCGTTGTTCTCTCCCTTGCGCAACCCGGTGGCGCCAATGATCCCGACGGTCAGGGCGACGACGATCTGCACGCCCCAGCACATCCACAGGCGCGTCGCCACCCGGCGCGGGGCGACGCCTCCCATCAACAGGTACAGCGACGTGACGGCAATGTCCTCGGTGCGCGACCGTTCCACGGCCATCGTGTAGGACCAGATGGCGAAGCCGATCCCGAGCACGAACAGCACGAGCGAGACGACGACGGCGACGACCTTGGCCGGAGTGGCATCGCGCCAGATCACCCCGGCGACGCCAGCCAGCGTGAACACGACCGTCCCGTAGACGTCGCCACGGACGATGGACCAGCCGTCAGGCTCGGCCAGTTCGCCAGGTTCGCTCACCGGATCATCCTTCCAACGCGCCGAGGGAGACGCCAAGCCGGTGCGCCAGCAGGTCGTAGCCGAACTCGTCCACCGCCCGCGAGCGTGCCGCTGCGCCCATGGCGCGGGCCACGGCGGGATCGTCGAGCAGCCGCTCGTAGGCCACGGCCACCTCGGCCACGTCGGTGGGCTGGCGCACGACGATGCCGGTGATCCCGTCAACGACGGCCTCCGCCGCGCCACCGGAGTCACCGGCCACCTGGGCCACGCCGCAGGCCGCGGCCTCCAGGAACACGATGCCGAAGCCCTCCTGTTCGAGCCCGCCCCAGCGGTTGCGGCACAGCATCGTGTAGATGTCGGCGCAGCCGTACAGCGTCGGCAGGTCGTCGTGGGCGACGCGGCCGAGGAACCGGACGGGCGCCCGCAGCTCACCGGCCAGGCGCTCCAGCCGTGGCCGGTCGCGCCCGGCGCCGGCGATGGCCAGCATCAGCTTCGGCCGGCGCGGCGCCAGCTTGGCGACGGCCCGGATGGCCGTGTCGAACCCCTTGCGCGGCACGAGGCGGCTGATCCCGACGATCAACTCGGCATCACCGGGGATCCCGAAGCGGTCCCGGGCGGCGCGGCGCTGGCGGTCGTCGAGCGGGACGAAGCGCTCGGTATCCACGCCAGGTGGCACCACCGTGATGGGCAGGTCCCGCCCGGCGGCATGCACGGCCTCGGCGGCCGGGTACCCGCCGGCGGCCACGACGTGGCGGGCGTGGCGCAGCACCCGGCCGAGCACCTGGCGGGAGCCGGGCAGGCGGCCCGGAACAGTGACCTCGGCGCCGTGCAGGACCACGTCGTACGGCAGGCGCAGCGAGGGACCGATGATCCCGAGGGGCACCGCAGGGTCCAGCACGACGAGGTCGGCGCCCACACGCGCCGCCATCGAGTTGACCCGGTTCACCATGAGTGGGTGCGGCAGCAGCACCGGCTCGGGAATCCGCTCGACGTGGAAGGGCTGGGCGGCGTCCCACTCCGCCGCGCCGGCGTACGGGCTCGTGAGCACGGCGAAGCGGTCGGGTGGGAGGCGTCGCCACCACTCCCACAGCAAGGACTGGATCCCCCCGATCTTGGGTGGGAAGTCGTTGGTCACCAGCAGGTGCTTCACCGCGCGCCGCCGCCACCGGCGCGGCGCCGGGCCCGTGTTCGCGCCCAGCGGGCATGGTCGGCGAGCAGCGCGTCGATCCCGCCAACGTAGCGGTCGAGCACTGCCTCGGCGTGGGCCTGCTCCGCCACCGACGGCGCGGGCCCCTCGGCCAGCGCGTTGCCCAATGCCACCAGCGCGTTGCGCCGGATCCAGCGTGGATCGCGGTCGGCCAGGTACCACCTCCCCCACGCCACGACCAGGGCCTCGTCGTCGGTCTCCAGCAGCTCCACCAGGTCGAGGTGGGAACGGCGGTCCGCTGGCTCGGTGGCCACGCGCCGGCCGAGGACCACCGTGGGCGGGCACGACGTCTGGCAGTCGTCGCAGCCGTACAGCCGGCGCCCGACGGCCACCCGGTAGTCCTCGGGGATCTGGCCGGGTCGCTGCAGGATCCACGACAGGCACCGCCGGGCGTCGATCACACCCGGGGCGACGATGGCCGCAGTGGGGCAGGCGATCACGCAGCGCTCACACGACCCGCACCCGTCGCTGACCGGCCCGCCCGACGCAGGCAGGTCGGCAGTGGTCACCACGCTGCCCAGGACGAACCAGCTCCCCGCACCGCTGATCAGCAGGTTGGCGTTCTTGCCGAACCAGCCGAGCCCGGCGCGGTAGGCGACTTCGCGGTCCACCAAGCTGTTGTCGTCGGCGAAGGCCACCGCCTTCCAACCGTCCACGCGGAGTGTGGCCACCACGGCATCCAGCGTGCCGCGCAGCGCTCCGTAGTAGTCGGCCTGGGCGTAGCGGGCGATCTCGCCAGTCAGCCCGCCGGCCGGTTGATGGGCCGGGTCCCCGTCGCCGCCATCGCGGTCCACGGCGTAGGGCAGGGCGCAGACGAACACGGAGCGGGCGCCACGGACCGCGGCCCGGGGATCGGTGGAGCGCTGCGGGTTCTTGTAGGTGAACTGCATCGAGTCGGCCAGCCCCGCGGCCCGGCGGTCGACGAGCGCCCGATGGGCACGGTCGAGGACGTCGGCACGAGCGACGCCCCAGTGGGTGACACCGTGTTCCCGGGCAATGGCGCCGAGCCGCTGCGCGTACGCCTGGTCGGCGGGCGGCGGTGGCGGATCAGGCGGCCTCACGATGCCGAAGGCTAGGCACCAGCCCTGCAGCAGCGAGCAGCGCCACAGCGTGCAGCTCGACGTCGGTGAAGTCCATCGACGGGGGCGCCGTGGCATCGGCCGACTGATCCAGCACGAAGGTGACCAGGCAGTCGGCGCAGGCCGTGGACGCCTGCAGGGCACACGAGTCACAGCTGATGACCACGTGGGTGGAGTGGGACGGGGCGGTGGGTTCGGCTCGAACCGGGAGGTGTCGCATGGCACCAGGATGACGAAGGGGTGTCGCAACGTTGACGCCGCGAGGCGCCGGGCCTCGGCTACTAGCGCGCGAGGCGCGACCTCAGTAGGTCGACGCCGGGGCCATCGAGATCGTCCAGCGCGCCGCGGCGACCTCCGAGCGCGAGCGCGACGTCCCCCGCTGAGCCGCGCACCAGTGCTCCCGACCCGAACGCCCAGTCGATGTCGCTCGTCTCCAGTCGTAACCCCGTCGACCGTGACTTCGGCGCCATCACCGCAAAGCCCCGGGCCATCGCCGTCAGCACCGCCGGTGCGACCGGGCCCTCGAGGATGGAGGGCAGCCCGAGCGGCTTTCCGATATCCCGGGAGTGGATGACGACATCGATCAACGGCGCCATCGGCCCGAGCCGGGGCGGCGCCTTGCGGCTGCCGACGAGGTCGCGATAGCGTGTCAGCAGCTCGGCGCGATCACGCTCACCGAACTCGCGAGCGAAGCGATCCACCTTGCGATGGAAGCCAGACAGCCCGACCGTCCCGACGAGGAACCGCCAGGTCGGCACCACCTGGAGCGATACCAGATGGCCGACGACGTGGCGAACCTTCCAGCCTGCACACAGGCTCGGCGCATCCCACTGCTCGTCGGTCAGCGCCTCGAGCTGGTCCGCCAGACAGGAACGGCGCGATGCGACCGACTCGAACAGCTCGTCCTCCGTCACGGCGGCCAGGATAGGGCACCGGACCCACAGCCAGGACGCACAGCCAGGACGCACAGCCAGGACGCACAGCCAGTGAGTTCGTGGCCTCGCGCTGAGGAGTTGGCCACCGACGCGAACTGCTCGCTGGCGATGACGTTGCACCCCGCCCGGCGAACGTCGTCGACGATCGCCCGGTCGTTGGTGACGACGATGACATGGCGGGCGTGCGGAAGCTCGGCGACCAGCCGGCGGATCACGTCGTCGGCGCTGACGCCCGCCGGTGAGAAGCGCACGGCGACCACGGGGCGTGCCGCCGCCGGCGAGCCGACGACGTCGGCGCCGTCGAACACCACCGCGAGATCGGTCCCCCAGCGCCGGGCCACCCGCTCGCAGGCGGCCACGCAGGCGTCACGCTGGGAGGCCAGGTCGAGCAGCGGCCACGTCGCCTTGGCCACGTTGTATCCGTCGACGAGAACCGTGACATCGGGGTGGGCCAGCAGGTGGACGGCGGCGCGCTCCGACGAGCCGAGCATGCCGCCGGGGACCCCGATCGGGCGCCGGCGCGCCGGCAAGCGCCGGCGTACCACCTCCGGCCCCACCGAGGCCATTGCCGGCAGCTCGCCCTCCGCCCGTCCGGCCAGGGCGATGTCACGCACCCGCTCGGCCTCGGCCACCTGGCGGCGCATCGACTCCAGATCGGCCTGGATGGCTGCCAGCCGATCGGCCAGCTCGCCAACCTCGCGCTCGTGGCGCCGGTGATCGCGCTCGGCCCCGTGGCGAACCGTGGCCAGCTCCTCGGCGATCGACTGGCGCCCTGCCGCCAGCACGGACACCTCCGCCTGCGCCGCCGCCAGGGCCGCTTCGAGCTCGGTCACCCGTGCCCGGCTGACGAGCAGCTCGCGCTCGGCCCGATCGCGCTGCTGGCGGTCACGCATCCGGGCGTGCTCGGCGGCCTCCCGGCGACGCCGGTCGGTGGTGGACGCCACGCCGCTGGACCGCACCAGGACGTCGATGGTCGCCTGCCACCCTGCCGGGCGGGCCAGCCACAGCAACCCGATCTCGTCCACCAGATCGGGCGACGACTGCGCGGCCACGGCCGAACGGAACTCGTCGTCGCCCTCGACCACCTGGCGCGCGGTCTCCAGCGCCGCCGCCGGGAGCACCGTACGGCGGAGCAGCGGTCGCAGCGCGGCGGGGTATGGCTCTGGCGGGCGGCGGGCGGCGCGCAGCGCGGCGACGCCCACGGCGAAGTGCAGGGCCGAGCGCAGCGCCGCCGTGGGGATGCTGGCCGGGTCGTCCACGGGCTCACGGTACCCGGCGACCTGTGGCGACTTGACACGAACGCCTGTTCGCAGTTCAATCGAACACCTGTATGACACCGCGCCCCCACCGTGACCTGTTCGTGCAGCGCTCGCTGGACGATCTGGGCGTCCCGCTGTGCGACGTCACCTTCTGCGTGCTCGACCTGGAGACCACCGGCGGGGACCGCGGCGTCGACGTGATCACCGAGGTCGGCGCGGTCAAGATGCGCGGCGGTCAGCACCTCGGCACGCTGCAGACGCTCGTCCATCCCGGCGTGCGCATCCCCCCGCACATCACCGTGCTGACCGGCATCACCGACGCAATGGTGGCCACCGCGCCACGGATCGAGCAGGTGCTGCCCAGCCTGGACGAGTTCGCCCACGGCACGGTGATCGTCGGCCACAACGTCGGGTTCGACCTCGGGTTCCTCAACGTGGCGCGGGCCCGGCGGGGTGATCCACCGCTCCCCCATCGCTCGATCGACACGCTGCCGCTGGCCAGGCGGCTGGTGCGTGACGAGGTTCCCGATTGCCGCCTCGGCACCCTGGCCAACCGCTTCCGGCTCACCCACCGGCCCACGCACCGCGCCCTCGACGACGCCCTGGCCACCGCAGAACTGCTCCACCTGCTGCTGGAGCGCGCCGCCACCTGGGGCGTGCTCGGCCTCGACGACCTGCTGGCCCTGCCGCGCCTGGGCGGTCACCCGCAGGCCGCCAAGCTGCGGCTCACCACGGGCGTACCGCGCCAGCCCGGCGTGTACCAGTTCACCGACGCCCGGGGCGAGGTTCTGTACGTCGGCAAGGCCTCCAACCTTCGCAGCCGGGTCCGCAGCTACTTCGGCAGCGAGGATCGCCGCAAGATCGGGGCGATGCTGCGCGAGACGGCGAGGCTCGACATCCAGGTCACCCCGGACGTCGCCGTCGCCGAGATCCTCGAGGCCCGGCTGCTGCGGACCCTCCGGCCGCGCTGACAACCGGGCCGGCACGACCTGGCACCGGTACGCCTACGTCAGGCTCTCCACCAACGAACCGTGGCCACGGCTCACGGTGGCGGCCTCGGCCTCCGGCCCGGGGATGTTCTTCGGGCCGCTGCCCTCGCGCTCGTCGGCCGTGCTGGCGATCGAGGCCATCCACAGCGTGTTCCCGCTGCGGCGCTGCACGGCCCGGCTCGGGCCGCGGTTCACCCCCACGCCGGGACGCGGCGCGTGCACCGCCCACCAGCTCGGCCGGGCGCACTGCCCGTGCTCGGGGGCCGCCGACCCCGTGGCCTACGGCCGGCTGGTGGCCGAGGTGGTCGACACGCTGGACAACGCTGCCCAGGTCGTGATCGACCGGCTCACCGAGCGGATGACCACCCTGGCCGGGCAGCGCCGCTTCGAGGAGGCGGCGGCGGTCCGTGACCGGGCGGCGGCGTTCGCCCAGCTCGTCCAGCGCCAGTCCACGCTCACCCGCCTGCGCCGGGCAGGGTTGCTGACGGTGGCCGTCGGCGACACCACCTTGCATCTCGACGAGGGGCTGCTGGTCTCGTTCCAGTCCGGGGCGCGCCTCCCCGAGGAGCTGGCGGTGTCCCCACCACCGCGGGCCGCGGCGGACCGCCCCGCCCACAAAGAGGCGGTGGACGAGATGCTCGTCGTCGCCAGGGTGCTGGATCGCCGCCGCAGCGCCACGGTGATCGAGTGCACCGGCATGCTGGCCAGCCCGCTGCGCCCGGTGCGCCTGCCCGAGCGCCTGGACCTGGCCTCGTGAACCCGGCCCGCTGAACCCGGCCCGCTGTCCCGGCCCGCTGTCCCGGCGTGTCCTCAGTCCGGGTTCACGCCAGGCGCCACCATGACGCCCTCGGTGGCCACCGCCAGCACGAGACACCGTCCGCCGGCGGGCATCGCCGCGGCCACGCGGTGGGCGTCGGCGGGGTCGCACATCGCCGCCACGCTGGGCCCGCTGCCACTCAGCCACGCCGCCCACGCCGGTCCGGCCAGCGCCGCGTCCAGCGCCTCGGCAGTGGCCGGGACCCTGGCCAGACGGGTCTGCTGGTGGAGCCGGTCCTCGGTGGCCGCGCGCAATGAGGCCACGTCACCCGCGGCCAGCGCGGCGACCAGCAAGCTGGCCCGGCCGATGTTGAACGCCGCGTCGGCCAGGCTCACCGTGTCCGCCAGCGAACGGCGGCTGTGCTCGGTCGAGGTCTGCGACGCCGTGGGTACCCACACCACCACCGATGGCGCCAGCGCGCTGGGAATGCGGACCACCCGGCCGGCCGCGGCCACCACCACGCCGCCGAACATCGACGCCGCGGCGTTGTCGGCGTGGCCCTCCAGGCGCGCCGCCGTCTCCAGCAGGTCCTCGCGGGGCAGCACCGCATCGGGTCCGTGACGCTGGACGTGGGCGGCGACCACGCCGGCGACGCGCATCGCCCCGCTGAAGCCCAGGCCACGCCCGGCGGGGATCGGTGAGCGGACCCATAGCTGCCCGTCGCCTCCCGCCGCGGCGAACGCCACCGCCAGCGGGTGTTGGGCGTCCGCCTCCCTGGCGCCTGGATCGGCGGCCGTGCCTGGCAACCCGACACGGGCGCGCAGATCGAGGGCCATCCCCAGGGCGTCGAACCCGGCGCCGAGGTTGGCGGTGGACGCCGGGACCGAGATCACGGTCATGGCACGGGACCGCCGATCACGTGCCGAGGGTGGCGGCGGCCTCCTGGGACACCGCCACGACCTTGGCCAGCACCGCCTGGGCGGCGCCGGAGTCGACCGACTCGGCGGCCAGCACCAGGCCCTCGGCCAGGTCACGGCAGCGGCCACCGGCGACCAGGCCGGCTGCGGCGTTGAGCAGGACGATGTTGCGGTGCGCGCCGTGCTGGCCGTCGAGCACCCGGCGGACGTACTCGGCGTTGTCGGCCGGACGCCCTCCCATCAGTTCCTCGGGGACGGCAGGCGCCAGTCCCAACGCGATGGGGTCGACCGTGAAGGAGCGCACCCGATCGTCGTCGAGCTCCAGCACCGAGGAGGCGCCGGTGGTGGTCAGCTCGTCGAGCCCGTTGCCGTGCACCACCCAGGCCCGCGTCGAGCCGTGCAGGCGCAGCGAGGCCAGCATCCGCTCGGCCATTGCCGGGTTCGCCGTGCCGATGAGGTGGCGGCGGACCCGACCGGGGTTGGCCATCGGCCCGAGGATGTTGAAGACCGTGGGGATCCCGATCTCCTTGCGGCTGGGCGCGGCGTAGCGGAAGGCTGGGTGATACCGCGGCGCCAGGCAGAACCCGAACCCGGCCTCACGCACGCAGCGCAGCACGCCCTGGGGCGAGAGCTCGATGGCCACGCCGAGCGCTTCGAGGACGTCGGCCGTTCCGCACTGCGACGACGCGGCCCGGGCGCCGTGCTTGCACACCGGCACCCCGGCCCCGGCGACGACGAGGGCGGCCATCGTGCTGACGTTGATCGAGTGGCTGCGGTCACCACCAGTGCCGACGATGTCGACGGCGCGGTTGCGCAGGTCGTCGTCCAGGGGAACGATCGTTGCCACCTCCAGCACGGCGTCGAGCAGTGCGGAGATCTCCTCGGGCGTCTCCCCCTTGGCCCTCAGGGCCACGACGAAACCGATCAACTGGGCCGGGGTGGCCTCGCCCGCCAGGATGGTGGACATCGCCGTGCGGGCCTGGGCCGCCGGGAGGTCCTCCCGGCTCAGCAGCGCGGTCAGCAGCGCGGGCCATCCACCGAGTTCGTCCAACGATGACATGGCCGACAGACTACGGCGCGGCTCGGTCCACCCCCCAACAACGTGCAGGGGCCGGTTCCGGCCGGGTTCAGGCGGTGCGGCGGCGTTGGCGGATCAGCCGGCGGCGCTCACGTTCGGTGGCCCCACCCCAGACGCCGGACTTCTCCCGGCTCACCAACGCGTATTCGAGGCAGGCGACGCGCACCCCGCACTGGGCACACACCGACTTGGCCTCCACGGCGTCGTCGTCGTCATCGGGATAGAAGATGTCGGGCTCCAGGCCGCGACAGGCACCGAGTTCTCGCCATTGGATCTGCTTGGCAGACACGAACAAACGCCCCCGTGATTCCGCTGACCACACCCCCTTGGCTGGCCGCGGAGGGGAATCTAGCCACGCGTTCGGCGGCTTGACTAGGGGTTTGTCGGGAATTCTCTCCCGGCCAGGTCGGCGGCCAGGTCGGCGGCCAGGTCGGCGGCCAGGTCGGCGTGGACCGCCGGACCGAGCACGGTCTGCTCCCGGTAGGCCGGATGATCGATGGCCAGCACGGTGCCGTCGACGAAGCCGGCCACCTCCTCGGCGGTGAAGTCGAAGCCGATGTAGTGCACCGCCGCCGTGGTGTGCTCACGGGTCAGGTGGGTGGCGTGGCCGGCGTCGACCGTGCAGCGGACCTCGCCGCCGCCCGGCAGGACGAACAGCACGTGGGACTCGATACCCACCAGCTTCGGGAGCCACTCGCGCATCTGCTCGTCGGAAGTCAACTCGATGAACAGCGTCGCCTTCAGCTGCCCCGGCTCGGGGATCAGCGGGTTGTACGCGGCCAACTCCTCCTCGATGCCCTCGTCGGTGACGATGCGCTCGGCGCGGGCCATCTCCTGGATCTGGAAGCGGATGGTGTCCCGGTTCTCGAAGGCCAGCGAGATGATCGTGCCGACCGCCACCCGGCGGCGGGCGCGCAGCTCGATCATCCGCGGCCGGTGCTGGGCGCGCTCCCGTTCGTAGGCCCGGGCGTCGGCGATGTCGGCAAGGGTGAGCGCCCGGCCCGAGGCGCTGGTCATGGCGTGCCCTCCGGGGCGATGCCGTAGGCCCTGGCCACCACCTGCAGCGGGTGCAGCGGCTCGGCCCCGGTCTGCTCGGTGATGGCGTTGTTGGCCAGGTGGCAGTCACCGGCGATGGTGGCGCAGCCGGTCTTGGCGATCTCGGCCGCCAGCTTCTTGGCGATCGGGACGCTGATCTCGGCGTTCTCGGCGCGCAGCCCCCACATGCCGTCGATCCCGCTGCACTGCTGGACCACCTTGATCGTGGCACCGGTGAGCTTCATCAGGTCACGGCTCTTCAGCCCGATGTTCTGGGCCTTCAGGTGACAGGGGGTGTGGTAGGCGATCGAGGCGGGCACCTCACCGTGGAACTCGGTGTCCAGCGACGTGCCCTCACCCTTGTGCACCTTCATCAGGTACTCGCAGGCGTCGTAGGTGTGCTCGGCGACGAGCCTGGCGTCGTCACCGCCCACGTAGGCCAGGTAGTCCTGCTTCAGCACGTAGCCACAGGTGGGCTGGGGCACGACGATGTCCCGCCCGGCGCGCACCTCGGCGGCCAGCGCGGCGACGTTGTCGGCGGCCACCTTGGTGAAGTGCTTGACATCGCCGCTGTGCAGCCACGGCGCGCCGCAGCACCCGGCGTCGGTGACCACCGAGCACTCGATGCCGTTGCGCTCGTAGACCTTCACCAGGTCCTGGCCGACGGCCGGGCGCTGGTACTCGACCAGGCACGTGGGGAACACGGCCACCTGGCCCTGGCGGCGTTCGAGGCGAACCCTCGGTCGCTTCGCAAACCAGGTGGAGAAGCGCTGCTTGGCGTAGGGAGGCAGCAGGCGGACGCTGGAGATCCCGGCGGTCTTCTCGATCACCTTGCGCAGCAGCGAGCCGGGCTTGGCCCCCACCACCTTGTTGGCCAGCGGCGCCGCCGTGGTGGCCACCGTGCCCATCAGGTCGGTACGGCCCATCATCGCGTCGGTCAACCGGTCACGTACCGAGACCTGTTTGGTGGCGTGACGCATCGCGTCGGCACGCAGCATCAACCGCGGGAAGTCCAGCGCCCACTCGTGTAGCTCGGGGATGTAGGGGCAGTTGATGTAACACAGCTTGCACTGGAAACACTCGTCGACCACCTGGTCCTGCTGAGCCGGCGTCAACCGTCCGGCGTCCTGGTCCTCGTGGCGGTCGATCATCTCGAACAGCGTGGGGAACGACGTGCAGAACTTGAAGCACAACCGGCACCCATGGCACAGGTCGTAGACCCGGGTCAGTTCGGCACGGACATCGGCCTCGTCGGTGTACAGGGGGTGCTTGGGGTCGTAGATCGTGCTCACGTCAGACTTCCAGATTCGCAGTGGGGTCGGGGGATGGTCCCCCGCCGCCGGCGGGAGCGGACCGTGGCGGGTCCGGCCCACGGCGGCGGGGGCAGCGGTCAGGTCAACGCATCAGAGCGCTTCGAGACCCTGCTGGAAGCGACCGGCGTGGCTCTTCTCGGCGCGGGCCAAGGTCTCGAACCAGTCGGCGATCTCGTTGAGGTTCTCCTCCCGAGCGGTCTTGGCGAAGCCCGGGTACATCTGCGTGTACTCGTAGGTCTCGCCGGCGACGGCCGAGCGGAAGTTGTCCTCGGTGTCACCGATCTTCTCGCCGGTGGCCGGGTCGCCCACCTCGGCCAGGTACTCGAGGTGCCCGTGGGCGTGGCCGGTCTCGCCCTCGGCAACGCTGCGGAACAGGGCCGCGGCGTCGGGGTAGCCCTCGACGTCGGCCTTCTGGGCGAACCACAGGTAGCGGCGGTTCGCCTGGCTCTCGCCGGCGAAGGCTTCCTTGAGGTTCTCGTGGGTCTTGGTGCCGTGCAGGCTCATGGATGGTTCTCCTTGGTGGGTGGCCGCGAGGGCCGGTTGGTTGAGGGACGACGGGCGCACGGCCCACACAGGCCGGTGACCACCACGCGGGTGCGTTCGGGGTGGAAGTCGTCGACCTCCTCGACGCCGATCCGCTCGGCGCCGCTGAGGTAGACGTCACGGATCAGCCCGCACGACGAGCAGACCACGTGCTGGTGGTCGTCGACGTTCGGGTCGAATCGAGAAGACCCGCCGACGTTCACGACGTGCAGTTCGTTCATCGCCACCAGGTCGCTGAGCGTCTGGTACACGGTGCGCAGGCTGATGCCGGGCATCAACGCGCTGGCCTCGACGAACACGGCTTCTGCCGTGGGGTGTTCGGCGGTGTCGTGCAGCAGGCGGAACAGGAGCTGGCGCTGCGGCGTGACCTTCCACCCTTTGGCCCGAAAGGCCTCGGTGAGCTCGGTCGGTGTGCGCATGGCGGGCACCACCGTAGCCGCACACGCTGCAAGTTCGCAAATCTTGCAGATTAGGACGTGGGCGACAGCCGCTCCCCCATTCCTAGACTGGGACCGCCATGACCTCCACCTTCCAACGCAGCGATGCACTCCGCCGCCTGGCCGACGACAGCTTCGATCTGCTGGTCGTGGGTGGAGGGATCACCGGCGTCGGTGTCGCCCTCGACGCCGCCGCCCGCGGCCTGCGCGTGTCGCGCTCGTCGAGCGTGACGACTACGCCTCGGGCACCTCGTCGAAGAGCTCCAAGCTGGTGCACGGCGGGTTGCGCTACCTCCAGCAGGGCGAGATCGGCCTGGTCTACGAGGCCCTCCACGAACGCCAACGACTGCGCCGCAACGCCCCCCACCTGGTGCGCCTGCTGCCGTTCATGATCCCGGTGCTCACCAAGCACGGGGTCGTCTCGCGCAAGATCGCCAGGGCGTTCGGCTCGGCGCTGTGGATGTACGACCTCACCGGCGGGTGGCGCATCGGCAAGTTCCACAAGCGCCTGTCGGCCGAACAGGCGATGGCGCACCTGCCGACGATGCCGCGCGACAACCTGGCGTCGGCGTACCTGTACTACGACGCCACCGTCGACGACGCCCGGCTGGCGCTCACCGTCGCCCGCACCGCCTCCCAGCGCGGCGCCGTCGTGGTCAACCGTGCGGCGCTGGTCGGGCTGGCGCACGATGAGCGCGGACGGGTCAACGCCGCGGTCGTCGAGGCCGACGGGACCAGGATCACCGTGCGGACCGCCGCCGTCGTCAACGCCGCCGGGGTGTGGTCCGATCACGTCCGTGACCTCGATCGGGCCGCCACCGAGCCGCCGGCCACCACGATCCGTCCGGCCAAGGGCGTGCACATCTCGGTGCCGTGGGACAAGGTGCGCAACGACATCGCCGTGGTCATCCCGGTGCCCGGGGACAAGCGCAGCCTGTTCGTCGTGCCCATCGGCGACAACGGGGACGGCACGTTCCAGCACACCTACGTCGGCACCACCGACACCGACTACCAGGGGTCGCTGGACGATCCGCAGTGCACCGCCGAGGACATCGACTACATCCTCGGGGCGCTCAACGCGGCCATCACCACGACGGTCACCACCGCGGACGTCACCGGTGCGTGGGCCGGGCTGCGCCCGCTGGTGGCCGCCGCCGCCAACCCCCACGGGCGCACCGCCGATCTGTCCCGCCGTCACCGGGTGTCGGTCACCGCCAGCGGTCTGGTCACCATCACCGGCGGCAAGCTGACGACCTACCGGGAGATGGCCGAGGACACCGTCGATGCCGTGCTGCGGTACCTGTACCCCGATCAACGGCTGGTCACCTGGACCCGGCGCTCGTCGACCAAGCGTCTCACCCTGGCGGGTGGTCAGGGCTACGTCGACCCGCCGCCCGGGTCACCCGACGCCCACCTGGCCAGGCGCTACGGCAGCATGGCCGAGGAGGTCCGCGCCCTCATCCGCGCCGAGCCGGCGCTCGGCCAACCACTGGTGGACGGCCTGCCGTACCTGCCGCGCCGAGGCCATCTACGCCGTGCGCCACGAGCAGGCCACCACGCTGGACGACGTGCTGTCCCGGCGGACCCGGGCCCGTTTGTTCGACCGCCGCGGCGCCGTGCTGGCCGCGCCGGCGGCCGCGGAACTGCTGGCCAGGGAGCTGCACTGGAGCCACGACGACCTGACCCGCAACCTCGAGGACTTCACCAGCGCCTGCGCCCGCGAGGACGACGCCGCGCTCGCCCACTCGGCCTGAACGGCAGTGACCACACCCACCCCGCCCATCGACCTCGCCGGTACCGGTCAGCGGCTTCGCCCGGCGGCGGCGGTGGCCGCGGCGCTGATCGCCGAGCTGGCGGCGATCTGCCCCACCGACGACGGCGAGGCGATCACCGCCGAGGCCAGCCGTGACTGGTGGCCGCTGGCCCTGCACTGGGCCCTGGCCGGCCAGGTCCCCGTCAGGGCCGGCGTCGTGTGCCGCCCGCAGACGGTCGACCACGTTCGTGCGGTGGTGCTGGCCTGCGCCGCCCACGGAACGCCGATCACTCCGGCCGGAGGGCGCAGCGGCGTGTCCGGCGGATCGGTCCCGTTGCACGGCGGTGTCGTGTTGGACCTCACCGCGCTGGCCGGGATCGTCCGAGTCGACGCCACCTCCGGCGTCGTCGAGGCACTGGCCGGCACCTTCGGCCCCGACCTCGCCGCCACACTGGCTGGACAGCACGGCCTCACGGTGGGCCATCTGCCGCAGAGCTTCGACCTGGCCACCGTGGGTGGCTGGGCGGCATGCCGCGGGGCCGGCCAGTACAGCACCCGCTACGGCAAGATCGAAGACATCGTCATCGGCCTGGAGGTGGTGCTGGCGGACGGGTCGGTGGTGCGCACCGGTGGCGCGCCGGCAGCAGCCACCGGGCCCGACCTGACGCAGTTGTTCATCGGCTCGGAGGGGACCCTCGGGGTGATCACCTCGGTCACCATGCGCGCCCATCCGCTCCCGGCCACCCAGGCCACGGCCGCCTATTCGCTGCCGTCGTTCTCCGCCGGGATCGAGGCCTGCCGGCGGATCCTGCGCCGTGGCGCCACCCCGGCGGTGCTGCGCCTGTACGACGGCGCCGAGACCCAGCGGAACTTCTCCGGTGACGGGACGTGGTGCGCCCTGGTGGTCCTCGACGAGGGTGACCAGGCGATCGTCGGGGCGGCGATGGCCGTCGTGGCCGAGGAGTGTGCCGGCTTCCAGGCGCTCGGCGCGGCGCCTGTCGAGCGCTGGCTTCAGCACCGCAACGACGCCACCGCCCTCGGCGTGCTGACCCGCAAGGGCTTCGTGGTGGACACGCTGGAGGTCGCCGCGCCCTGGTCCCGCCTCGACCAGGTGGTCGAGACCACCACCGCAGCCCTGCTGGCCTGCCGGCACGCCCGCCTGGCCTCGTGCCACCTGTCGCACAGCTACCTCGACGGCGCCTGCCTGTACTTCACCTTCGCGGCCACTCCCCCGCCCGAGGCGATCGACGCCACCTACGTGGCCCTGTGGGACGCCGGCCAGCGCGCCGCGCTGGCCGCCGGGGCGAACCTGTCACACCATCACGGGGTGGGCATCAACCGCGGCCGGTTCATGGCCGAGCACCTCGGCGCCGGGCTGGCGGTGCTGCAGCGGGTGAAGGACGCGCTGGATCCACAGGGCATCATGAACCCCGGCAAGTTGGGTCTTGCCTCCAGCATCGACGAGGGGACCTTGTGGCCGTAGACCGATCCACACCGCCGGACGTGTCCCGCTGGGACGTCCCGGCACTGATCAGCGGCGGGGCGGTCGCGCTGACGCTCGGCCTGGCGGCCACCGGGATCGCCCAGTTCCTCGACACGGACTCGCCCGTGCGTTCGCTGCTGGTCGCCGTCGCCATCGGCGGGTTCGTGCTCGGCGCCGCGCTGGCGTCGTGGGCCCAGCGCAAGCAACTCCCGCTGAGTCACGGCATCGTCACCGCCGTGGCCACCTACGTGCTGACCGACGCGGTGTTCGTCATCATCAAGCTGGCCCGCGGCAAGTCGGTGAACTGGCTGGGGCTGATCCTCAAGCTGACCCTGGTGGCCGGCGCCGGCCTGTTCGGCGGCGGCCTCGGCGCCCTGCTGCGCCGCCGTGGCTTCGTGCCCAGTACCGAACGGAGTGCACGATGAGCGTGCTGGTCATCGACGTCGGGACCTCGGGCCTGCGCGCCGCAATCGTCCACCCCGACGCCACCATCCACCACCTCCACGCCCGCAGGCGCCCGCCCGAGTCACCGTTCCCCGGCATGGTCGAGTTCGACGCCACCGCGCTCGCGGCGGCCGCGATGGAGGCCGCCCGGGCGGCCCTCGACGAGTTCGGCCAACCGGTGACCGCCGTGGGCATCAGCGCCCAGCGGGCCTCCACGGTGGTCTGGGACCGAGCCACGGGTGAGCCGGTCGGCCCGGCGATCGGGTGGCAGGACCTGCGCACGGTGTTCGACTGCATCACCCTGAAGGCCGACCAGGGGCTGGCGCTGGCCCCCAACCAGTCGGCGACGAAGCTGCGCTGGCTGCTCGAACAGCACGACGTCGGGCGGACCCGTGACCTGTGCTTCGGCACCGTGGACACCTGGCTGGCCTGGCACCTGTCGGGCGGCGCGCTGCACGTCACGGATCACACCAACGCCGCCGTCACCGGCCTGCTCACCCCGGACGCAACGGGGTGGTCGTCTCGCGCCTGCGCCACGCTCGGCGTGCCCGAGACGATGCTGCCGGCGCTGGTGAACTCCTCCGGGCTGATCGGCTCGGCCACCGCGCTGCCGGGTGCGCCGCCCATCGCGGCCATGGTCGGTGATCAGCAGGCCAGCCTGATCGGGCAGAGCTGCGTGTCCCCCGGCGCTACCAAGATCACCTTCGGCACCGGCGGGATGCTCGACACGTGCACCGGCGCCCCGGCGCCACATGCCGCGGCACGCAGCGCCGACGGGACGTTCCCCATCGTCGCCTGGAGCCGCCGTGGTGACCTGGTGTGGGGCATCGAGGCGATCATGCTCTCGGCCGGCACCAACGTCGAGTGGCTGGTCGACGACCTGAACATCCTCGCCGCACCGGCCGACAGCCACGCCGTTGCCGCGGCGTGCGACCACACCGGCGGGGTGGTGTACGTCCCGGCGCTGATGGGTCTCGGCACGCCGCACTGGGACTTCGGCGCCCGTGGCTCGCTGTTCGGCCTGACCCGTGGCACCGCCCGCCCGGAGATCGTCCGCGCCGTCCTCGAAGGGGTGGCCCACCGCGGCGCCGATCTGATCGACGCGGCCCGCGCCGATCTCGGCTCGCCCATTCACACCGTACGGGTGGACGGCGGGATGACGGCCAATCCGACCTTCCTGCAGGCCGTCGCCGACGCCAGCGGCTGCGTGGTGGAAGTCGCCCGCTACAGCGACAGCACCACCCTCGGCGCCGGGTTCCTGGCCGGCCTGGCGGTGGGTGACTGGGCCGGGATGGACGACATCGCCGCCGCTTGGTCGCCCTCGCGTGTCGTGGCGCCGGCCCGCTCGCTCGACCGGGAGCAGTGGTCGGCCGCGGTGGCCCGCGCCCGGCGCTGGATCCCCGACCTATCAGCGCTTGACTTCTAGAGTTGCTCTGCTCGCCCCTCACCGAGCAGGCTGATGGGTCGAGAGACGTTCATCTCGAAAGGAACCGACCGAGTGGAACACGAAGCGACGCAGGCACCCAGCGCCGGTGCCAGCCTGGGCCGTCGACGCGCCCTGACTGCCGGGTTGGGCGGCGCCCTGGCGGCCATCGTCGCCGGCGCGGACCTCGTCCGGGCGACCACACCGGACACCGGTCCCACCACGACCACGACGCCACCTCAGCGACCCACCGCCGGCGACGTGGCGACACTGGCGTCCCTGCAATCGCTGGAACTCGCGGTTCGTGACCTCTACACGGCAGCCCTGGCCACCGACGGGCTCGACGACTCGCACCGCACCGTGTTCTCCGTGCTGCGCGACGCCCACGACGCCTACGCCCAGGCGATGACCGGCATGCTCGGCCGCGGGGCCAACCAGACCCCCAGCACCGCCCTGGCCGGCCAGGCGTTCAGCGGTGACGGTGCGGCCATCGCCAAGGCGGCCTACGGTATCGAGGCCCAACTGGTTGCCACCCACCACGCGGCGATCGCCACGCTGGCATCCACCGACGCCGGCACCCTGGTGGCGTCCATCGCCGTCAGCGAGGCCCGCCACAGCGTGGTCCTCGCCGACCTGTCCGGGTCGACCTCGCTCGACGAACTGCTCGTGTCCAGCGCGGCCACGCCGCTGGCGACGAAGGGATGAGACCCGTGTCCGAACGTCTGCCCATGCCCAGCGGCCACGAGGTCGCTCCCACACTGGATCGCCGGCGGCTGCTGGTGCTCGGCGGCGCCGGCGTCGGGGCTGCGGCCCTGCTCGCTGCCTGCGGCGACGATCTGAGCGGCACGCCCACCCGCGTCGGTCAGGCCCCGGTGGCCACCGAACTGCCCCCGGTCACGATCACCGACGTAGTCCGCCTGCGCACTGCCTCGTCGATGGAGCACACCCTCATCGGCGTGTACGACCAGGTGATCGGCCACGCCGACCTCCTCGACCCGGCGCATGACGACCTCGCCACGCGGCTCCGTGACGATCACGCCACCCATGTGGCCGCCCTAGCGGCGCTCACCACCGCGGCGGGCGGCGAGGTGTGGGCGTGCCCCAACCCGCGCCTGCAGTCCACCGTGATCGACCCGGCGATGGCGCGCATCACGACCGGAGACGAGGCGGCCAAGATCCCTGCCAGCGAGGACCCCAAGCGCGACGTCCTCAACCTGCTGAACGCCCTCGAATCCCTGTCCTCGGAGACCTGCCAGGAGATGGTGGGCACGCTCAACACCCCAGCGCTGCGCGGCGAGGTGTTCGCCGTGGGCATCGCCGCGGCTCGGCGGGCGGCAGCCCTGGCCCTCGCCGCCAACCCGCAACGACCGGGCGCGTACGTCTCCGCGGCCGACGCCACCAACGCGGGGGTCGAGCTGCCGGCGGTGACCACCACCACTGTCGCCTCCGCCGGTCCCCCGCTGACCGAGATCCCTGCGGTCAGCGCCATCCCGTCGCAGTTCGGCCAGCTCGGCCCGGTGTTCCTCGTCGTCGGCAACGGTGACGAGAACGGCGTGCGCTTCAAGGCCAACCTGGAGACCCCGCACGACAACAGCTTGATCTACGAGGGCATGGCCGCCAGCTGCTGAGCCAGTCCGGCCTAGACTGCCCGACGACGGTGAGTCGGTCGGGTGACCGCGGCGTGGCTCGACCACGCCGAGGAAAGTCGGGACTTCACAGAGCAGCGTGCTGGCGAGAGCCAGGTCGGGGTGACCTGACGGACGTGCAACAGAAAGCACACCGCCGATGGCCCGCCTCCGGGTGAGCACAGGCAAGGGTGAAACGGTGCGGTAAGAGCGCACCAGCATGCCGGGCGACCGGCATGGCTCGGCCGGTCCCACGCGAAGCAAGGCCAAGCAGAGGGCATGGGCTGCTCGTCCGCCCCGGTTCGCCAGGGCACCCTCGGGTAGGCCGCACAGATGGATGGTCACCGGCGCCTGCGGGCGCCACAGGATCCCGCTTACAGACCGGCTCACCGTCGCCAGTCACTGGCCGGCCGTCACAGGGCTTCGTTGAAGCCCACCAGCACCGGGCCCATCGGGCCGATCTCGATGCGCGTCAGCGTCGCCTGGTCGAGGCGCAGCCGCCAGTGCAGCGACGCCTCGGCGCCGAGGGCCCACACGACGGCCGACTTGATCGGGGTCACGTGGGTGGTGACCACCACCCGCCCCTGCGGGAGGCGCAGGGCCAGCGACTGGCAGGCCTCGGCCACCCGCCGGTCCAGCTCGGGGAGGGTCTCGCCGCCGGGCGGGCGGAAGTTCGGGTCGGCCCGCCACGAGGCCCACACCCCCGGTTCGATGTCGGCCAGGCGCCGGCCGTCGAGATCGCCGTAGTCCATCTCGGACCACCGCTCGTCGACGTCGTAGGGGATGCCGAAGGCGTCGGCGGTCTCCCGGGCCCGCAGCAGCGGGCTGGAGACCAGCAGGTCGGGGATCCCGATCGCCGCCGCGGCACGGACCACCTGGTCCCGGCCGGTGAGGTCCAGCGGCTCGTCGATCCGCCCCTGCATCCGACCCGCGGCGTTCACGGCAGTCTGCCCATGACGCAGGAGGTACAGCCGGGTCATCGGCGCCGCCCCACCGGGGTGAGCTGTCCCGTCGCGGCGAACTGCCGGCGGCGATCCGGGTCGCGTAGGCCGAAGTGACGAACGGCCCAGGCGATCAGCACCGCCCCGGCCACCTCCATCGGCACGTTCCACCAGCCGCGGGCCAGCTCTGGGGTGCGCACGTCGCCCCAGTCACCGGAGAACGGCCACCAGAACACCCTGGTCGCCGAGAACGCCCCGTCGAAGACCAGGTGCAGCATCATCCCGATGGGCAGGCCGAGGAACAGCCTGCGGATCGGCCGCCGGCCGGTGGTCAGCATGACCACCACCAGCAGGGCCACGGCGACGGTGAGACTGTGGGCCCAGCGTGCCTGCCCGCCGATCATGTCGATCACCCCGGGCAGCACCGCCCCGACCACCAACAGGCGGTAGTCGAAGCGGACGTCCTGGAACACGTACCACACCGCAGCGACCGCCCAGCCGATGAACCACAGGAGCACGGATGGCCTACCGCACCAGGAGCCGGTTGCACTGCGGGCACTCGCCCGCCTCGTCGGCGGGCAGGGCGCGAATGGCGTCCACCTCGCCCCGGGAGAGGTCCAGGTGGCATCCCTGGCAGCGAGTGCCATCGAGCTTGGCCACGGCCACCCCACCGAACTGCGCCCGCATCCGTTCGTAGGTCGCCAACTCGTCGGCCGGCAACGCCGCCACGGCGGCCGGGCGCGATGCCAACAGGGTCTGGCGTTCGCCGTCGAGGCCGCGCTGCGCGGTGGCCAGCTCCGCCGCCGTGACCTGGGCCTCGGCCACCGCGCTGGCCAGTTCGGCCTCCAGCGCCGTTGCCTCGCCGTCGGCCGCGGCGGCATCGTCGAGGGCAGCCAGCTCCAGGTCGTCCTGCTCACCACGCTTGGCAGTGAGCAACTCGATCTCGTGCATCAGGGCCTCGGCCTCGCGCGGCGAGATGACCGTCTTCAGCTGGCCTTCCAAGCGGGTCCGCTTGGTGGTGAGCGCCGCCGACTCCTGCTCGGCGGAGGCGATGGCCGCCTCGGCCTCGGCGCCGCGCTGGCGGGCTTCGGCCAGGCGCTGCTGCAACGCCTTGACGGCGGCACTGGCCTCGGCGTGGCGGGCGGCTTCGGGCAGGCGCCTGCGGCGGTGCTCGACGTGGTCGGTGTCGCTGTCGATGAGCTGCAGCGCCAGCAGTGCGGGTCCGTTCACGGCTCCGTTCTATCGCTTCGCTCTCCCGTCCGCCTCGTGCACGCCGGGGCGCCTCGCGCTACGGGGCCCGGCCGCAGGTGTACACCAGCAGATCCAGGCCCACCGACGGCAAGGGCGCAGCGGGGTCGAGGACGTCGGGCGGGATGGTGGTGCCGCCGTTGACCTGCTTGTAGCGGGTCCGCGGCACGGTGGTGCTGGACCTTGGCCGTCGTGGCTTCGTCGTGGAGCCGGTTGGCGGCTCGGTGGTGGGCGTCGTCTTCGGCTTGACCTGGGCGACGAAACCGTTCTTCGGCTTGACACTGGACGAGGTGGTCTTGTCGCCGGCGGCGCCACCGCCCACCGGGCGCGCCAGGCATTCGTTGCCCGGTAGGTACAGCCGGCGCGGGCTGCGCGCCGGGGCCGGCGGCGCCGGCCAATCCGGCGCCGGGGCATCACCCAGCCCGGCGGTGTAGTACGCCGCCCAGATCTTGGCCGGGAACGTGCCGCCCTGCACCTTGGGCACTCCGGCCTTGACGAACTCGGGCACCCCGACCATCTTGGTGTACTTGTCCGGGTCACCCACCCAGACGGCGGTGGCCAGCTGCGGGGTGGCGCCGACGAACCACGAGTTGGTGTTGTTCTCCTGGGTCCCGGTCTTGCCGGCGGCGGGCCGGTTGCGGGCGAAGGAGGCGATCGACCGAGCCGTGCCCTTGGTGAGCACCCCCTTGAGGATGTCGATCGTGGTCAGGGCCACGCCGGGGTCGAGCACCTGCACCCCGGGATCACTGTGCTGGTACAACGTGGATCCGTCGACCCGCTTGATGACCTCGACGTAGTACGGCTGGTGGTGCAGGCCCTCGTTGGCCAGCGTCTGCATCCCGGCAGCCATGTCGATGGGGGCCATCTCGTTGGCCCCGGTGGCGAACGAGGCGTACGGCATGATCGGGGTCCTGACCGACTTGGCCAGGCTGCGGTTGAGGTACGCCGAATCGGCCATCCGGTAGGTGGTGTCGACCACCCGGTTGAGCCCGACGATCTGCGCCAGGCGACTGAAGGCGCAGTTGATCGACTTCCACGTCTGCTGCTCCAGCGGACCGACGAATCCGGCCACGCCCTCTTCGATGACGAACGGCTTACCCTCCTCGCTGGGAAGGGTGCATGGCTTGGCGCCGTCGATGATGTCCCTCGGCGTGGCGCCGGCTTGCAACGCGGCGGCGAGGATGAACAGCTTGATGCTGGACCCGGTCTGGCGCGGCTTGAGCGTCATGTTGACCTCGTTCTCGCCACGGACGAACCCGGCGCCGCCCACCATCGCCCGGATCGCCCCGGTCTTGACGTCGAGCGACAGGATCGCCGCATCGAAGCCCTGCCTGGTGGCCGGCAGAACGTTGCGAGCCTCCTCGGCCGCCGCCTGCAGCGCCGGGTTCAACGTGGTCTGGATGCGCAGGCCACCACGGAACAGCTGATTGGCGCGCTCCTGCTCGGTGTCGCCGAGGATGTTCGAACGTTCCAGCAGGTACTGCTTCATCGCCTCGCTGAAGTAGGTGGGCTTGACGCCCGTCAGGCTGGCCGGGGCGTAGGTCACCTCCGGCAGGGCCCAGGTCTCTGCCAGGTCCTTACCCTGCGTCTCGGTCACCAGGTTCTCGGCGATCAGCCGGTCCATCACCTGGCGGAAGCGGGCTCGCGAACGCTCCAGGCGGCGGATCGGGTCATAGCCGCTCGGCGAACGGACCAGCCCGGCGAGGAAGGCGCCCTCCACCAGGGTGAGCTTGGAGACGTCCTTGTTGAAGTAGGTCTCCGCCGCGGCGGCAAGCCCGTAGGCGTTGTTACCGAAGAACACGGTGCTGAGGTAGCGCTCGAGGATGGCGCTCTTGGTCAGCTTGTTCTCCAGCGACATGGCGTACTTGGCCTGGATCAGCTTGTACCGGCCGTCTCGCGGCAGGCCGGCGAGGTACTCGTTCTTGGCCACCTGCTGGGTGATGGTGCTGGCGCCCTGGACGGGCGCCTCGCTGGACACGTTGGACAGCACGGCACGCACGAAGCCGCGCAGGTTGAACCCGTTGTGGTGGTAGAACTCCGCGTCCTCCACGGCCAAGAACGCGGCGATCACGTCCTCGGGGACCTGGGAGAGCTTGACCGGCTGGCTGTTCTCCCGTTCGAAGATGGCGATGACCGTCTTGCCGGACACGTCGTAGGCGATCGAGCGTTGCGACAGCGGGGCGAAGTCGGGAAGCTCCACCGGGACCTGATCGTGGGCGTTGGCCATCCGCCAGACGCGGGGCATGACGCCGACGATGGTGGCAGCGATCAGCACCGCTGCGGCGAACACCGACAGCACCGATCGAGAGATCCAGGCCACCGGGCGCATCGGGTCGAGGCTAGTTGGGCGATGCCGCCAGGGGGCGGCACCCCCGTGTACCGTGCGGCACATGCCCCCGACGAACCCTCGACCGTTCCGCTTCGGCGTCCAGGCCCGCCAGCCGCAGTCGGCGTCGTCGTGGCGTGACCTGGCGATGCGCTGCGAGGACCGTGGCTATTCGGTCCTCACCATGCCCGACCACTTCGACGATTCGCTGGCCCCGATGCCGGCGTTGACGGCCGCGGCGTGCCACACCTCGATCCTGCGCGTCGGGGCCCTGGTGTGGGACAACGACTACAAGCACCCGGTGGTGCTGGCCAAGGAACTGGCCACGCTCGATCTGCTCAGCGACGGGCGGCTGGAGATCGGCCTCGGCGCGGGGTGGATGGTCACCGACTACGAGCAGAGCGGCATCCCCTACGACCCGGCGCCGGTGCGCATCGACCGCTTCGAGGAGGGTCTGGCGATCATCAAGGGGGCGATGACCGGCGAGCCGGTCACGCACCACGGCACGCACTACACCGTCACCGGCTACCGGGCCACGCCCCTGCCGGCGCAGCAGCCGTGCCCGCCGATCCTGATCGGCGGCGGCGGCAAGCGGGTGCTCGGCATCGCCGCCCGCCAGGCCGACATCGTGGGCATCAACGCCACCATGCACACCGGCCGGGTGGGGATGGAGGCGTTCGAGTCGATGACCGCACAGGCCGTCGACGCCAAGGTGGCCGTCGTGCGCGCCGCCGCCGGCGAGCGGCTGGCGGGCATCGAGTTGAACGTGCGGGCCTTCATCGTCAACGTCACCGACGATCGGGCGGGCGCCATTGCCGGGATCGCCGGGATGCTCGGGGTCGACGGCGCGATGGTCTCCGACACGCCGTTCGCCCTGATCGGCAGCCCTGCCAGCATCGTCGAGGACCTGCTGGCCCGCCGGGAGCGCTGGGGGTTCAGCTACGTCATCGTCGGCGAGGAGGACGTGGACGGCTTCGCCCCCGTCGTGGCCGAACTCGCCGGGCGCTGACATGACCCGCGTGGCGCTGTGCGGCGCCGGAATGATCGCCCACGCCCACGCCGCCGCCGCCCGGCTCAACGGCTTCCCCCTCACCGCCGTGGCGTCTCGCCACCGTGAACGGGCGCGCCGCGTCGCCGGAGACTGGTCGGCCGCCGCGGTGGGCTACGCCGATCTCCCCGCGGGCGCCGACCTGGTGGTGGTGGCGACGCCGCCGCAGCGACACGCCGACGACGCCATCCGCCTGCTGGACGCCGGTTGCTTGGTGCTGCTGGAGAAGCCGCTGTGCACCACCCTCGCCGATGCCGACCGGGTGGTGGACGCCGCGGCGCGCCACGGCCAGCGGCTCCTGTACGCCGAGAACTTGGCGTACTCACCGTGCATCACCACACTGCTTTCTCAGGTCGGCGGGCTCGGGCCGCTTGGCCACCTCGAGGCGCGCACGTTGCAGCCGCTGCCGCACTGGGGCGGGTTCACCACGCAGGAGTGGGGCGGCGGGGCGTTGTTCGACCTCGGCGTGCACCCGCTGGCCATCGTCCTGCTGGCCGGGCGCGCCGGCGGGCTCGGCGGGCCCGTGGCGGTCCGCTGCACGCTGCGCGGCGGGGCGGGGCACCTGACCGACGAGCACGCCGAGCTGACCATCCGCTTCGCCTCCGGTCTCACCGGGCGGGTCGTCAGCAGCTGGCAGCACGTCGGTGAGCCGATCTGGGATGTGCAGGTGGCCGGCGAACGCGGCGTGCTGCGCGCCGAGCTGCAGCCGCTGCCCTCGTTGGAGCGCGACGGGACACCGGTGCATCTTGCGCAGGGCCGCGGTGACGTGCCCCAGATCGAGGCCTTCGGGTACCGCCAGCAGATGGCGGCGCTGGTCGACGACGCCAGTGCGGGGCGCACACCGTCGATGAGCGCGGCGTTCGGACGCGAGGTGCTCGATGTGGTGTGCGCCGCCTACCGGTCGGCTGGTGGGGGCGGCACGGACGTGCCACTCCCGTTCGAGGGGCGGCGCGATCTCACGCCGTTGCAGCTGTGGCGAGCTGAGTAGAACTCAGACGGCGCGGACGTTGAGGGCTTCGTCGCCCTTCTTGCCCTGACCGACCTCGAACTCGACGGCCTGGCCTTCCTCGAGGGTCTTGAAGCCCTTCATGTCGATGTTGGAGAAGTGCACGAACACGTCGGCGCCGCCTTCTCGCGAAATGAATCCGTAGCCCTTCTGAGCGTTGAAGAACTTGACGGTGCCGGTTTCCATGGATGTGATCTCCCAATTTCGTGGCCGCAGATTTCGCGGTCCGCTACAAGCTAGCCGCGCTCGTCACACCCTGGGCACAAGTTCTCCACGTCGGCCTCTTAACTTCCTGTTCGAAGATGGGCCGATGGGCAACACTGCGACGACACTCCACCCCCTGACCACCCCACCGCCTAGCGCCGCCGAGACCGGCCGGATCGCCTGGCTGCACCGGCGTGCCGGCTTCAGCCTGGCCCCAGCCGACCTGCAGGCGGCGACGGCGCGCGGCCTGGCGGCCGAGCTCGATCGGCTCACCGAGCCCGACGGCCACGGAATCCCTGCGACACCGATCCCGTGGGCCACCGAGGACTTCGCCGCCATCGACAAGCAGCAGCAGGCCGTGCCGCGGATCGTCACGGCCTGGCTGGACCATCAGCTCGCGTCACCCCGTCCGCTGGAGCAGCGCATCGTGTTCATGCTCCACGGGCTGCTGGTCAGCTCGGTGGAGAAGGTGCGCAACGTCGGGCTGATGGCCCGCCAGATCCGGCTGTACCAGGACATGGCCGGGGCGTCCTATCCCGAGCTGCTGGCGGCCGTGACCACCGATGGGGCGATGCTGTGGTACCTCGACGGGCGTGACTCGACGGGCGACGAACCCAACGAGAACTACGCCAGGGAGCTGATGGAGCTGTTCGCCCTCGGCGAGGGCAACTACTCCGAGGCCGACGTCAAGGCCGCCGCCAAGGCCCTCACCGGCTGGACGCTGAAGGCGTCCACGCGGTCGAGGCGTGGTGCGGTTCGAGCCCAGGCGGCACGATCCCGCCGGGCAGTCCCTGCTCGGGGCCGGGCGGCGTGAACGACGTCGCCTCGGTGGTCGCCACCGTGACCGCCCAACCGGCACATGCCGACTTCGTCGCCCGGCGCGTCGCCAAGCGAGTTCCTCGGCTCGGCGACGGCGGAGGATCTCGGCGCCGTCGCGGCCGCCTACCGGGCGGGTGGGAACCGCCTGGTCCCGGCGATCCGGGTCGCGTTGGAGTTGGGCCTCGCCGGTCACGGCTCGTCCATCGTCACTGCGCCGATGCACTGGCTGCTGATGGCTCGCCGGGTCACCGGCGCCGCGCCGAAGCTCGGGCGGCGTACGTTCGCCGCCGGTGGGCAGATCCCGCTGCGACCACCGAACGTCGCCGGATGGCCGGGTGGCCGAGCGTGGCTGGCCACCAGTTCGATGGTGGCCCGCATCCAGATGGCCGCGATCATCGCCAAGGCCACCTCACCCGATCTGACCGCTGATGCAGGCGTGCGCCGGCGGGTCGGTCGCCGAGATCGCCACCCTGCTCGGCCTGCCCGAGCCGTTCGGTCCCTCCACCGCAGCGGCGCTGGGATCGGCCATGCCCGCCGATCGGCGCCTGGCCACCGCCCTCGTCTCCCCGGAGTTCCTGCTGTCATGAACACCCCACTCTCCCGCCGCCATTTCCTGTCCCTGTCCGGGGGCGTGCTCGCCACCGGCCTCACCCGGCCGAGCCAGGCCTGGGGGGCCGGTCTCACCGTCCCGTCACCGGCTCGTTCGCTCCACCCACGCTCGGTTCCGGCGGCCACCACCGCCGACCGGGTGCTCATCCTCGTCCAGCTCAATGGCGGCAACGACGGGCTCAACACGGTGGTGCCCTCGGCTGGCGCGTACCACGACGCCCGCCCGACACTGGGTCTCACCGACAGCGACGTCGTCGACGCCGGCATGTCCGACTACGCCTTTCACCCGGCGCTGTCGCCCCTCGTGGCACGGATGCCGCGCCGGTGAGATGGCCGCGGTCCACGGCATCGGCTTCGCCGAGCCCAACCGCTCGCACTTCGTGGCGATGGACCGCTGGGCCCGAGCCGACCGGATGAGCGAGCCCCTCGGGTGGCTCGGGCGGTGGGCCGACCCGCTGGCCGCGTCGCTCGGCCCGCTCGACACCGTGGCGTTGTCCGGCGGCGCACCCGTGCTGGTGGGCGAGCGCCATCAACCGGCGGTGATCTTGACGCCAGAAGGGTTCTCCCTGCCGCCCACGGTGCCCGCCGACGTCCTGCGATCGATGGCGACGCCAGCCGACGACGACGACGACTTGTTCGCCGCAGTGCAGGGCTCGTACCTCGCTGCGATCGGCACGGTGGACGCCTTTGCCGCCATCGTGTCGGGCGAGTCGGGCGACGCCGGCGACGCCGGGGACGACCCGCCGTCGGATGCCGCCGGAGGGATCACGTCGTCGCTAGCCGTGGCGGCCAAGATCGTCGCCGGGTCACCGTCGACGCGCCTGATCGTGGTCAACGCCGGCGGCTTCGACACCCACGCCAACCAGCTGGCCGACCACAGGGAGCTGCTCGCCGACTTCGCCGCCGGCGTCGATCGCCTGCTCACCGATCTGGCCGCCACCGACAACGCGTCACGCGTCCTGACGGTGGCGATCAGCGAGTTCGGCCGGCGTGTCGCCGAGAACGCCAGCGGGGGCACCGATCACGGCGCCGGCGGGTTGGCCATGGCCTTCGGCCCGATGGTCCACGGCGGCGTCTACGGCGGCGTGGACTTCGCCACCCTGCTGGACGGCGACGTTCCACCGATGGTGCCCACCGCCGCGCTGCTCACCGTGTGCGCCGGATGGATCGGGGCCGACCCCGCCACCCTGCTGGGCGCCGCCGACGCGTCCCTCGCCACCCTGGTGCGCACCCCCTCGCCCTAGCCCTCGCCCTAGCCCGAGCCCGAGCCCGAGCCCCTCCGGACCGAGCCCCGCCCCGCCACGTGGTCACCGAACATCTCGCCGGGCGAGGGATTCGGTGACCACGAGGGGTCACGGGGCCCGGGTCAGCGGGCGAGGTCGGCCAGGCGACGCCAGCCGGCACGAAGCTCGGCGGCGTCGGCGGCCGCCGTGGTGAGGACCTGGACACAGACGTGATCGGCACCGGCGTCGCGGTGGGCCTGGAGCCGAGCGGCGATCGCCTCGTCGGTTCCCCAGGCCACCAGGGCGTCGACCAGCCGGTCGCTGCCGCCATCGGCGACGTCGGCGGCGGTGAAGCCCAGGCGCAGCCAGTTGTTCACGTAGTTCGGCAGCCCGACGTAGGTGGCCAGGTGGCGCCGGGCCGCCGTGCGTGCCGCACCGGCGTCGGTGCTGAGGACCACGGCCTGTTCGGGCCCCACCCACGACTGCGGGCCCACGGCGGCCCGCGCCGCCGCCGTGTGCTCCGGCGTCACCAGGTAGGGGTGCACGCCGCCGGAGCGACGCCGGGCCAGGTCGAGCATCTTCGGCCCGAGGGCGGCGATCACCCGGTGCGCCGCGGCGAGCGGGGTCGGGGCCTGATCCAGACCGTCGAGGTAGCCGGCCATCACCGCCAGCGGGCGCTGGTAGCGGCCGGCGTCGAAGACCCGGTCGATCAGCGGGGCGTGGCTGACACCGAGACCGACGAGGAACCGGTCACCGTGCTCGCCGATCAATGCCGCGTGCGCCGCAGCGGTGTCGCCGGCCGGGTGCATCCAGATGTTCAGGATGCCGGTGGCCACCGTGACGGTCGATGTCGCCGCAAGCAGATTGCCGACTGCGCCGAACACGTCACCGCCGACGTCGGGAACCCATAGCGCGCTCGAAGCCCAGGGCCTCCAGTTCGGCGGCCGAATCGGCGGCGTGGGCGGGGTCGCCGTAGCGCAGCTCACCGCTCCACACACCGGTGCCGGTCAGATGAGGGGTTCCCGTGGTCATCGGCTCATCCTGTCAGCGCCGCGCGCCGCCCGGCGAGGTAGCCGAACGTCATCCCGGGACCGATGGGCCGGCTGGTCGACGGCCCGGAGGGTGCGCCACGGTGCGGTACTCGACCGGTCACCCCTGAAGTTGTCGTACGTCGAGTCACCGCGGCCGAACTCGTCGTCGTGGCCACGCTCGATTTCAGCGTTGAACCGGGCGACGGTGGCGACCATGGCCTCGCCGTCGACACCGATGCACTGGCCCAGCTCGGCGAGTGAGTCAGCCACCGTGGTCCACGGCGGACCGGCTTGCCGCCGCGCCCAGCTCGTCAAGGGGGCAGGCCTCGGAGTCCAGTGGCCGGCCGCCGTGCGGCTCGGCGCCGAGCGGGTTCGGCTGGTCGTCGGGGAAGCCGCTGAACAGCCGCCGGCGCACCGTCGTGTGGTCCGCCAGGAAGCGAACCATCTCCGGCCGCCATCCAGGAAGCCGGTCACGGTGTCCCCGGCGCCATCGCCCCGAGGTAACTGACGACGTCCCACTCCCCGTTGACTCTCCATGCTGCTCCCCATGGGCGGCTGACTTGAGTGCAGCGACAGCAACATGATGTTGCCAGCGACACGGGGCGCGCTACCGCTCGGGCGCCGCAACGCCATCGGCTGAACGGCCCGCCGCTGGGACAGCAGTAGGGTTGCCATGTCCCCACAACGCAGGAGGGTTCATGCTCAAGCGACCCTTGACCATGCTGGCCGTGGTGATGCTCGCCGCGCTCGGCTCGCTCACCACGACGCCGGCGACAGCTGCCGGCACGCCCACCGACGGTCTCGCCCACGTTCACGGTCGAATTGTCGGTGAGGACGGCGAGCCGCTGGGCTTCGCCGAGGCGGTGCTGTATCTGCGAATGCCTGGCGGGCAGTTGGCGATGGTGGCCTTCGAGCACGCCAACGACGACGGCTGGTACGAGCTGTCCGTGGTTCCAGGTCGCTACATCGTGTGGTTCACTCCCGTCGGGCTGCATCCGCTGGGCACCTACTTCGACGAGTACTACCCCAATACCCACGACCCGACAGCCGCCAGGGAGATCAACTTCCGGGCCGACACCACGACCCGGGTGAGCGCCCGCCTCGATCGTGCCAGCACGATCTCGGGCACCTTGACGGTGACCGGCAGCATCCCCCCGTCCCAGTTCACACCGGTGGCCTATGACGCCCACACGGGAGCGAGCGAGGCGGGATGGGTGAATGAGGACGGCACCTACGAGATCACCGGCCTCCCGCACGGCTCGTACGTCGTGTACGTCACCTACTACGACGAAGAGACCGACATCCTGATTCTCCGCTACTGGCCGGACTCTCCCACGATCCACGGCGCTCGCAACGTCCTCATTCCCCGCGCCCGGAACGTCACCGGCATCGACATCACGGTCACCTGACCAGCTGACCGCCAGACACGGGCACCGTCGAACCTCGCCGCCAGCGTGAAGGGTCCCCGCCACGGGCTCGCCGGTGGGTGCTTGCCCAGCGGCTCAGCGAGCGGCGCGCCATACGTCGAGTGCGTCGAGTGGGAACATCGGGCGCGGGATGCGCGTCCATCTTAATCCGGCGATGTCGGACTGCGTGGGACCCGGCGTGTCGGCACGGACCACGTCGGTTGCAATCGGGGCGAAGTGCTGGAAGTTGGACGCCGTCTTGACCACCACCATGGCGAACGTCGACGGGTCGATCCCCAACTGCCGGTAGAACTCCGGATATACGCCGCCGACGCCCGGACGCTGGGTCACGACGACGACGCCCACCGGGGCGGCGATGACCGCCGTGGCACCAAGGTCGACGTGCTGACCGACCAACCCGTCGTCGAGCGTGAGCACGTACGGCCCGAAGGACTGCAACGTTCCGGTCACGGTCACGGATTCGTGCATCCCGGCCACGCGGCCGCCGATCTCGACGGTGACCACGGCGCCGACCGGCGCGCCGCCGACGAGCTTGGCGATCGTCGGGTCGACGACGGGAACCAGCGCCCGCCGCGCTCCACCTGCCATGAGTGCGTCCAGAAGAACCGTGCTGTCCCCCCCGGCCCCGCCCAGCACGGAGTCACCGGTGTCGCTGATCACGACCAGCCCGGTGCCCGCTGGCGGCCAGCCACCCCTGACCCCCGGCCAGTCGGTCGCTGCCGCTGCCGACGTGATCATGTGCGAGTGGAACGACGTGGCGGCGCTGGACGCAGCGCTCGGCGGCGGCGACGTGGCCTGCGTGCTCATGGAGCCGATCATGTGCAACACCGGCCTGATCGCCCCTGCTGACGGGTACCTGCAGGCCGCCCGGGAACTGTGCACCCGCTCTGGCGCGCTGCTGATCATCGACGAGGTGATCACCGGGTTCCGCTTCGGTCTGACCGGCGCTCAGGGCACGTACGGCGTGCACGGCGACCTCACCGTGTACGCCAAGGCGATCGCCTCGGGGTTCCCGCTCGCCGTCCTGGGCGCCAGCGCCGACGTACTGGCCGCGGTGGGGCGCGGTGAGGTCAACCACTCCGGCACCTACAACGCCGGCGTCAGCTCGCTGGCGGCGGGCGTGGCCACGCTGCGCCACCTGGTGGACACCAACCCCTACCCCGATCTCGAGCGGGTCTCGGGCCTGCTGGCCGACGGGATCAACCAGGTTGGCCAGCGCCGTGGCGTCGATCTGGTGGCGGACTATGTGGGTGGATCGATGATCCAGACTCGCTTCGGTGAGCACCGCCCGATGCGCTCACGCGCGGACTTCGCGGCCAACTCCGACCGTGACCGGCTCAGCCGCCTGGTGCAACTGCTGCAGGACCGCGGCGTCAGACCCACCAGCCGCGGCCTGTGGTTCGTCTCCACCGCCCACAGCGACGCCGACGTCGCGGAGACGGTGGGCCGTCTCGACGAGGCGCTTGGCGCGTTGTGAGTCAGTGGCTCTCGCGGGTCACCACGGACCCGCTGGCCCCGACAGGAAGTCCATGTCACAGCCACGGTCAGCCTGCAGGACGTGATCGATGTAGAGCCGGTACCAGCCTCGGTCGAACGCCGGCGGTGACTCCTGCCAGTCGGCGCGGCGGCGGGCGAGTTCGTCATCGTCGAGCAACACGTTCAGGGTCCGCCGCGGCACGTCGAGCTCGATGATGTCCCCAGTGCGGACGAGCGCCAGCGGGCCTCCCACCGACGACTCCGGGGCGGTGTGCAGCACCGTCGTGCCAAACGCGGTCCCGCTCATCCGTGCGTCGCTGATGCGGACCATGTCGGTCACACCAGCTTCGAGCAACTTGACCGGCAGGGGCATGTTGCCCACCTCGGGCATGCCGGGGTATCCCCGTGGCCCGCAGCCGCGCAGCACCAGCACGCTCTCGGCGGTGACCTCCAGGTCGGGATCGTCGATCTGGGCCTTGAACGACTCGATGTCGTCGAAGACCACGGCGGGCCCTCGATGAACGAGCAGGTTCGGTGACGCCGCGCTGGGCTTGACGACGGCGCCACTCGGGCACAGATTGCCGCGCAGGACCGCAAGCCCTGCGTCGTTGGCGAAGGGCTCGTCGACGGTGCTGATCACGTCTCGGTTCCAGGACCGCCGCCCGGCCCAGTGGTCCCGAATCGGCTTCCCGGTCACGGCCCGGGCGTCGCCATCGAGCAACCGATCGAGTTCGGCCATCACCGCCGGCACGCCGCCGGCCTCGAAGAAGTCCTCCATCAAGTACTGTCCGGCGGGCATCAGGTTCGCCAGCAGCGGGAGGTGGGACCCGAGCCGGTCGAAGTCGTCCAGTTCCAAGTCGACACCGACGCGGCCGGCCATGGCGAGCAGGTGGATGACGGCGTTGCTCGATCCACCGATGGCAGCAAGGACCCTGATCGCGTTCTCGAAGGCGGCCCGGGTGAGCACCGCAGAAGGTCGGAGATCCTCGCGGACCATCTGGACGATTCGCCGGCCCGTGAGGTGAGCGAGACGGAGCCGGCGCGTATCGGGCGCCGGGATCGACGCGCTGTCCGGCAACGTCAGCCCCAGTGCCTCGACCATGGCGGCCATGGTGGACGCGGTCCCCATCGGGTTGCAGTGCCCGGCACTGCGGGTCATGATCGACTCGGCGCCGATGAACTCCTCGACCTCCATCCGGACGGCACGAACATCCTCGCTCATCCGCCACATGTCGGTGGCCGAGCCGAGCGGCACCCCGTTCCTCCTGCCGGTGAGCATCGGTCCGCCCGTCAGCATGATCGCCGGGATGTCAACCGATGCCGCGCCCATCACCATTGCCGGTGTCGTCTTGTCGCAACCGCTGAGCAACACGACCCCGTCCAACGGGTTCGCCCGAAGCGACTCCTCGACGTCCATCGCCATCAGGTTGCGCAGCAGCATCGTGGTCGGTTGAACGAGCGTCTCTCCGAGGGACATGACCGGAAACTCCAACGGCACCCCGCCGGACTCCCAGATCCCACGCTTGACGTGCTCGGCGATCGTGTCCAGATGCTGGTTGCACGGCGTCAGCTCCGACGTGGAGTTGCAGATCCCGATCATCGGCCGACCGGAGAACACATCGTCGGGCACGCCCCGCTTCATCCAGCTGCGGTGGATGAAGTTGTCACGACTCGTGCCCTCGTACCAGCGGGCGGATCTCAACGTGAGCGGAACACCGTCAGGCTCGATCACCGCGTTCCCGCCCCGGCTTGGCGAAGTGGCTCCACCCGAATACTGATCTCGATCAACCCCCATCGACCCTCCACCGCAGATGTTCCCACATCCCGCCGCAGCGGAGGCGGCCACCCTCAGTCTCGATGTCGAGGAACCGACGACAACGTGGACCTTCAGGGACGGCTTTCGAACCCTCCGTGCCACTTCGGTCGGGCAGTGAAGTACCTGCCTCGAATGCTGGCGCGCACAGCCAGTCGTCGGAATCGCCCGGCGACAACTCAGCTGCAGCACCGCCTTTCTCCCGCAGAGGTGGACGATCTTGTGCAGACGTACCTCGACGGCTCAACGCTTGAGGCCCTGGCTACGGCGTTCGAAATCAACCGGGAGACTGCAATGCTTCATCTCGAACGGCGTGGGGTTCGTCGCCGCGTCAACCCCCGCAAGCTGCGAGACGACGATGTCGCGAATCTTCGACGGCGCTACGAGCAGGGCGAGGCTGTGACTGTTCTATGCGAGGCCTTTGCAATCAACGCAACCACCATGCGCCGCGAGCTACAGGCTGCCGGGGTGACACTCCGTCCTCCCGGCAGGCCGCGTGGCTGGCGACCTGTGGCAAGGTGTCCGGAGAGCTAGACGACAGGGTTAAGGGTCGGCGAGTTGCTAACGACGACAAGTCGGTGTGTCGGTCGCGTCATCGCAACGTACAACTCGCATCGCGTCAAGTCGTCAGCGCCGACGACGACGCAGTTCTGGAACTGCTGCCCTTTCACAAGTACCACGCGCGACACCACTCGGCGCTCAGCGCGACGGCCAACAATCCTCGTATGGTCTCTCACTTCGCGAACGGCTGCCGCAACATCGGCCGAGCTGCCATCACGCCAGCGCTTGACTGCTCGCCTCATCTCGTGCCACGCCTCTCGTCGGATGATCGTCGCCTCGAGAGCGTCGGCTGCGTCGAACACGATTGCCACACGTTGGGCGGATTCCGGCTCCTCTGCGCAGTTCCGGAGCGCGACCAGAAGTGGGCCGAGCGCGGAGGTCACCTGGAAACCGGGGAAGGAGCCGCCCTCCATCGTCGCTTGCTTTGCAGCGACCCCGGCCGGAAGATTGCTGAAGCAGTCGCGCACGAACTGAAGGAGGGCAACAGCCTTCTGTAGGCCAGTCTTCGTCGGGTGTTGCAGAGCATCGGCTAGGTCGCTCAGCAGCTTGGCCTCGAGCTCCTCCATTACGCCGAACGCACCGCCGAGGCGGCGCGCCAGACCAGGGACCTCGTGAGGCCACTTCCGCAGAACGACGACGTCACCCGGGAGACCAGCGGCGTTCATACAGGCACCGTAGGTTTCGGTCGGACTATTCGCTCGCCAGCCGACCGGAGATCCGGCGAGGTTGATCGGCTGACCGTTCTCGAGACGAAGTCGTACATCAGTCAGGAACTCACCCAGCAGCTCATTCCGCTGGTGCCAACGCCAAGGAAACACCGGCACCTGGACCTGTGGAAAGTTGGCGAGATCGGCCTGCCAGTCCACAAGCGATCCGCCGAAGGTGAAGATGGCCTGCAAGGGATCACCAAGGATGACCGCCGGGCAGAGATCGCTCAGCGCCATCACCAACGCGTGCTGCGCGAGGTTGCAGTCTTGGTACTCATCGACAACCACCCGGCCGTACGATGCACAAAGGATTCGTTGGACATGACTGTTCGCAAGAAGCTGGAGAGCTGACATGCGGATGTGGTCCCAGTTCACCTCGTCACAGGTCTCATAGCCCGCGAGGCTGGGAAATGCCTCGACTAGAGCCTTCGCCCAGCTATCGAGCGTCGACACCCTGATGTCGGGCCCAGTCACGTTGAAGGCCCGGAGTCGTGTGAACGTGACCCGGAATCCTGGACACGGGGTTATGCCAGATTCGGTTGTCCGTGGTCGTGGCGCCATTGGTCAGCGTACTCGGCTGGGGTGAGGTGGCCGAGGCCGGTCTGGTGGCGTTGCCGGTTGTAGAACACCTCGATGAACTCGAACAAGTAGGCGTGACACTCGGCGCGGGTGGGGAACCAGATGCTGCCGCGGATCCAGGCGATCTCGACCTTGAGCCTGGCCCAGGCGGTCTCCATCGCGGCGTTGTCGAACGCGTCGCCGGTCGACCCGAACGAGAGCTGCATGTCGGCGTTCCCGGCAGCGAACGCGAAGTCGAGCGACGTGTACTGCGACCCCTTGTCCGAGTGATGGATCACGTCGCCCGGGTGGCCGGTGCGGGCCAACGCCATCGTCAACGCCGACACCACGAGAGCGGCGTCCTGGCGGCCGGCGGTGTCCCAGCCGACGATCCCACGATGGAACAGATCCCGGATCCCAGCGAGATACAGCTTGCCCTCACCGGTCGGGAACTCGGTGATGTCCGCGACCCACCGCTGGTTCGGGGCGACCGCACGGAAGTCGCGGCTCAACAGGTCCGGGACACCACCGGCATCAGGGCGCCCACGCCGCCACTTCTTGCTGGCGTGTGCGCCGACCAGGCCGTTTGCGCGCATCAACCGGGCGACATGGGACCGGGCGACCCGATGCCCGCGGCGTTGCAACTGCCCGAGCATCCGCGGCACCCCATAGGTCTTGCGTGACCGGGCATAGATGTCACGGATCGTCACGAGCAGCGCCTCGTCGGCGATGTCGCGAGCTGACGGCTTGCGGGTCAGCCACGCGTAGAACGACGAGCGTGGGATCTCGGCGAGTTCACACATCCGCTTGACCGGCAGCTCGGTCATGTTGTCCTGGACGAAGCGGAAGCGGATCACCTCATCGTCTCTCGGGCAAAATATGCGGCCGCCCGACGCAGGATCTCGGTGTCGGTCTCCAACTCGATCACCTGCCGACGCAACCGGCGCAACTCGTCACGCTCGGACTCCGTCAACTCGTCCGGATCAGCCGCCCGCTGCGTCGCGTCACGGGCCTGCTTGACCCAGTTCCACAACGTCCCCTCGCTGATCCCCAACGAGCGCGCCACCTCCGCGATCGGGCGCCCCGAGTTCTTCACCAACTCGAGCGCGTCCCGACGAAACATGTCCGGATACCTGCTTGGACGACCCATCAGGGCCTCCTTCCTACACGGTCTCCCGCGTAATCAGGTGTCCAAGAAACCGGGTCACGTTCACTCCGCCTCGGCTGGGCGCGATGCCGACGACGGCTGGCGCGCTTCGTTCCACTTTGATCGTAAGCGATCGCGACGGAAGCTTGGCTTCGGCGCTCGCTGAGGTTTTCCCCGTTTGACGGACATCTATCTTGAGGGCTGATGAGCCCGGATTGGAGTGTTCATGTCAACGAGTGAGGGTTCCGGCCGGTCGCGCCGGATGTTCACCCCTGAGTTCAAGGCCGAGGTTGTGGCGATGGTCGAGGCGTCGGGCGGCAGGGTCGCCCAGGTCGCCCGTGAGATGCGGCTGCATGACTCGTCGGTCGGGAACTGGGTCCGCGAAGCCCGCGAGGCCAAGGCCGGCAACGGCCCAACGGCGGCGGAGCGTGCTGAGATCCGCGAGCTGAAAGCCGAGTTGGAGCGGGTCAGGCGGGAGCGTGACATTCTGGGAAAAGCAGTCGCCTACTTCTCGGCGTCGCACCCGAGGAACGTGTGACCGCGGTGTACACGTTCGTCGCCGAGGAGCAGGCTGATCCTGCGTGCGATTGGTCCGTCTGTGAGATGTGCCGGGTCTTGGAGGTGTCCCGGTCGGGGTTCTACGACTGGCAGACCCGCGGCCCGTCAGCGCGCGAGTTGGAAGACCGGGTGCTGGCCCGCGAGATCGAACTGATCTGGATCGCGTCGGGCGAGACCTACGGCGTGCCGAGGATGACGCACTGGCTGCGTCAGCAAGGCTTCGATGTCAACCACAAGCGTGTCGGGCTGATCATGGGTGAGCTGGGCATCGAGGGCGAGACCGGCCGGCGGCGGGTCCGCACCACGATCGTCGACAAGGGCGCCACCGCAGCCGACGATCATGTGCGCCGGGACTTCAACCCGCCCGGCCCGGACGTGACCTGGTGCGGCGACATCACCTACCTGCACACCGGCGAAGGCTGGCTCTACCTGGCGACCGTGATCGACTTGTTCAGCCGTCGGGTGATCGGCTGGGCCGCGGCGGATCACATGCGCGCCGAGCTCGTCGCCGACGCGCTCACCATGGCCGTCGCCACCAGGGGCGGACACGTGGCCGGTGTGATCTTCCACAGCGACCGCGGGTCGGTCTAAACGTCGCGAACGTTCGGTGAGCTGTGCGATCTCCATGGTGTCGTGCAGTCGATGGGAGCGACCGGGGTGTGCTGGGACAACTCGGTCGGTGAGAGCTGGTTCGGCACGATGAAACGAGAGCTCGCTCACCGCCGCCGGTGGGCCACCCGAGCCGACGCCCGCCGCGATCTGTTCCGCTGGATCGAGGGCTGGTTCAACTCGCGACGCCTGCACTCATCGAACAACTACAACAGCCCCATCGACTGGGAGAACCTGTACTACCGTCGCGGTGACGGCATCGCCGCATAACCCACCCGTCCGCCGAACGGGGTGAACCTCACTCTCCACAACACGTCCCTGCGATGGACCTTGTCGTAGAGCGCATGGAACCTTCGGTCGGGCGAGTCCTTGGCTGCCCGGTAGAGCGCGCGTTGAAGCTCAGCGACCTTGTCTTGGGTGGCCATAGCCGTCATGACGGCACTCACCGGTCGGTCCCTCCAACTGCTTGCATCGACGACGCAGGGGTCCTTCGCATCGGGCCAAGTTCTGTTGTCTCGTGCCCTCGAGCGCTACTACGACCCCCTCCGACTCCCTCCCGACACCAGCCCACTTCCCGGCGACATCACCGGTTATAGGACCAGCACACTCCAAGGAACCTTCGCAGTCCTCGGGCCGGGTAGGGCCTCCCCAGTTCCTGCTGTCACCTTCTCACCGTTCCACGCCCCCTACGCCGGAGGGTTCCTCGACGCTGCACGTTCAGGATCTTCACGTCTTCCGTGGCCTTCACCCAATGGGACCGGGCTCGGCTCCCTCTCCATACATTCACGACGCGGCAGGCTTCGCTTCATGCTGCGGACCGGCGAGTCGCACGACCCCAAAGGCCGCTCGTCATCCCGCTTCGACGCCGGCCTCTCAACCGACGCCGGGGACCAGCTACCAGGCTCCCTGACGACTACCTGGACCGGACTCACACCGGCTGGCGACAGCAAGCTTGCACATCAGGCCAACGGCATCACCTCCCTCGGCCCAACTGGTTCTGGGCACACTCCCTGAGCATCCCCCCGTTGGGCGGACACCTCGTATAGGAGGAAGTCCATGTCCAACAAGAAACGAAGCAGGGCGGCCGTCGAAGTATCCGCTCGGAGTTCCAGCGTGATGCGGTCGCGATGGTCCTTGACGAAGGCCGCTCGATCGCTGATGTTGCTCGGTCGATCGGAGTGATCGAGGGCACGCTGGGGAACTGGGTCGGCAAGGCCCGTCGGGAACGCTCCGCTGGCTCGGGCGTCACCGCGGATGAGCGAGCCGAGAACGCCGTATTGCGTGCGGAGAACACGCAGCTGCGGATGGAGCGCGATCTACTCAAACGATCGCTGGCCTTCTGGGTGAAGGAGTCGACATCGTGAGCCGCTACGCGTGTGTCGCCGACCAGAAGGCTGCCGGGTTCCCCACGGGTTCCCGGTCACCAAGGCGTGCGAGGTTGCCGACGTGTCGACGTCGGGATTCTACGACTGGTGCGCCCGCGAGGCCGCCGAGCCGACCGAGCGTGAGGTCGCCGAAGCCGATCTGGTCGCGTTGATGCGCGAGATCTTCGACGCCTCCGACGGCAACTACGGCGTGCCACGGATGCATCGCGAACTCCGCCAGGGCGGCGTCGTGGTGAACGTCAAGCGTGTGCGGCGCCTGATGCGCCTGCACGCCATGGCCGGCCGGTGCATCCGTCGCCGGGTACGCACCACATTCCCCGGCCCCGACGGCTACACGATCCCCGATCTGGTCGGCCGGGCGTTCACTCCCGGCAAGCCTGATGTCGCCTGGTGCCAGGACATCACCTACATCGCGACCGGTGAAGGCTGGTTGTACCTCGCGTCGGTGCTCGACCTCGGTTCGCGCCGGATGCTCGGCTACTCGATGGCCGACCACATGCGCACCGAACTCGTCCTCGACGCACTGGCCATGGCCGTGGCCGCCCGTCACGGTGACGTCGCCGGCGTCATCGCTCACGCCGACCGCGGATCGCAGTACACGTCGAACGACTACCTCGACTACTGCCAAGCCCACCAACTCCGACCATCGGTAGGCCGCGTCGCAACATGTTTCGACAACGCCGTCGCCGAGTCCTTCTGGGCATCACTGAAGCGTGAATGCATCCAGGGTCGAGTGTTCGCCACCCGCGCCGAGGCCCGCCGGGCGATCTTTCGCTGGATCAACTGGTACAACTCGAAACGGCTGCACTCCAGCCTCAACCACACCCCACCCGTAGAGTGGGAAAAGCAGTACCAACAAGCGTCATAACCACCCGTCCGCTCGACGGGGAGATGCCCACCCGCTTGTTGTTGAAGTTCGGTGGTGATCCCGGTCTTGTTCAGGCGGCGGCCTGATCGTAGTTGGCGGGTGTGGCGGTGCCGTTCGTGGTGGCGTTGGTGATGGCGGTGACGAGGGTGGGCATATCGGTGTGGCCTTTGAGTCGTCGGAAGGAGCGTTCGGCTTCGAGCATGCCGGCGGCGATCCATCGCTTCTTCATCTCGCCGTCGCGCCAACGCTTGACGCGGCCATGGTTCGTGCGGCAGATCGAGATCATCGACTCGATGCAGTTCGTGTTCGTCAACGACTGGCGGAGCCGGCCACCGATGCCGAGCCGGGCGACGGTGAACATCTCATCGAGCCCCTCGCGCAGTGATGCGGCGGCGTCGGGATGATCGCGTTCGAGTTGCTTCGCGAGTGTCTCGCAGGCGGCGTAGCCCTTGGTCGGGTCGGGGTCGGCGAACGCGCGGGCGAGGCGGGCGTCGATCGGGTCGCGTTCGTCGACACCCAGGTAGCCGGTGACGTTGCGGCGCTTGTGCAGGGTGCAGCGCTGGATCAGCGCCTTGTCGCCGAACACCTTCACCACCGCGGCGTGAAGGGCCTTGGCGCCGTCGAGCACGCACAGGACGCCGTGTTCGTAGCGCAGGCCGCGGGCGACCAGGTCGGCGAGCAGATCGGTGACGACGATCGTGTTCTCGGTGTCGCCGAGCCGCAACCCGACGGGGACCTTCGTGCCGTCAGCGGTGATCACGAGCGCGACGGTGATCATCTGATCGGCGATGTTCAACCCGTCGATCATCACCACCGCCACCTCCAGCGAGCTCAGATCGCGGGCCATCAGGTCCCGCAACGCGGTCTCGGTCGCGGTCTTGAACCGGCGCGACACCGCCGACTTCGACCGGGCCTTCCCATCAACCTGGCCGACGGGTTCGGCGACATCGACATGCCGTCGGGTGGCGACACCGGCAAGCATCCGCTCCACCACCACCTGGCCCAGCAAGTCCTCCGACGCGAACACGTCCCACGTGTCCAACCCGATCTCGCCACCATCCACGAACCGACCCCTGGGGCGTTCCACGGTGATCTTCTGCGACCCCAACACCACCTGCCCCGAGGTGGTGCCATGCCAGTTCCCGACCCGCTCAGAAGCGGGCAGCTTGGCGTGCTTCGGACCGATCTTCGCGGTCAGCTCAGCGGTCAACATCTGGCGCATCACGACCAGCCCCGCCGAGGTCGCGAACGCCAACAAACCATCGCGCATCGCGGCCGCGACATCAGCCATCACGACGGTCGCCTCCAACGGCAGACCGGCCAACTCCTGAGCCACTTCCGGTGTCGTGACCTGCACGACAGGTACCCTCTTCTTCACGGTGATCCCTCTCCTTGTTCAGGTGTCTTGGTGGACTCCCGAACCCTGCCAGCACGGCACGGCCCGGGGAGGGATCACCACCTCACTTCAACAGACCCCGGGACAACCTCCCTTGTGCTTGCGGGTCGGCTTCTCCGACATCAACAGCTCCTCTCGCATGATCCGAGAAGCCTGTCAGCCCTGGGGTATTTCCACCCGAGATCTCCGCGGCAAAGTCAGACGCAAACCAGCAGCGCGCAGTAGATGGACAAGTGGATGGACAACTTGCGCTATCCGCCGTTCGCCGAACTAGGGCCTCGTTGAGAGGCTCGGACCGCTAGTGACCGTGGGACTGATAAACCGTTGCTCACCCTCGATTGAGCCCGGCGCGCGAGTCGGTGTACTGGCTGAGGCTGAGCGGGGCCAGCCGATTCGGTCGGACGAGATGTGAGCTGAGACCCTCGTAGTGGTCCAGGTGTTGTGCGACTCTGATGCTCGTGAGGGCAGAAGGAAGTACAGCACCATGACATCCAGGAAGCGCCGGCGGCATACGCCGGATCAGATCATCCGCAAGCTCGCCGAGGGGCACAAGCAGCTCGCTGCGGGCAAGGGTCTTGACGAGGTGTGCCGTCATCTCGAGGTCGCCGAGTCGACGTGGCATCGGTGGCTCGCCCAGTACGGCGGGATGAAGGCCTCCGATGCGAAACGGTTGAAGGAACTCGAGGTCGAGAACGCCCGGCTGAAAGAAGTTGCTCGCCGAGGCCGAGCTCGACAAGTCGATGCTCAAGGAGCTCGCCGCGGGAAACTTCTGACCCCGAACCGCAAGCGCAGGGCCGTCATGACGCTGCGCGAACGGTTCGGGGTCTCTGAACGCCGAGCCTGCAAGGTCGTCGGGTTGAACCGCTCCACCCAGCGGCTTGCCCCGCCACCGATCACCGATGAGGAGGCTGAGTTGCGTGCGTTCTTGCGCCAGTTCTCCAAGGAGCGGCCCAGGTGGGGCTGGCGGCGCGCCGCCAAGGAAGCCCGCCGCCAGGGCCGTCAGGTGAACGACAAACGTGTCCGCAGGCTGTGGCGTGACGAGGGGCTCCGCGTCCCGCACAAGCGGCGCAAGAAGCGCCTGTCAGGCGTGGGCGTGCATGTCGGGCGATGTGCCCGATCCGCCCGAACGTGCTGTGGGCGCTCGATTTCCAGTTCGACACCCTCGCCGACGGACGCACGATCAAGATGCTCAACGTGATCGACGAGTTCACCCGCGAGGCCCTGGCGATCGAGGTCGACCGCTCCATCGACGCCGATCACGTCGTCGCCGTGCTCGAACTCCTCGCCGCCCAACGCGGCACCGCGCCGGTCTACGTCCGGTTCGACAATGGTCCCGAGTTCGTCGCTCACACCGTCGCTGACTGGTGCCGGTTCACCGGCACCAACAGCGTGTTCATCGACCCCGGCTCACCGTGGCAGAACGCCTGGATCAAGTCGTTCAACGGCAAGTTCCGCGACGAGCTGCTCAACGGCTGGCAGTTCGACAGCCTGCTCGAAGCCAGAGTGATCATCGAGGACTGGCGCATCGAGTCACGATATGCGGGTGATCCCTGGGTGGTTCGTGTGGGCGGGTCAGGATGGGTGACGTGGCCTTCTCGCCGTGTCTGGTCCGCTCCGAGGGCGATGGCCGTGGCCTGATCCGGCTCGGGCATCCGTTGCTGGATGCGTACTTGGAGCTGGTGGCTGCGCGTGGCCGGCCGAACACGTTGTTGGCAACTGGAAGCGACCCCACACCGCCCACGGCGACCTCACCCCCAGCGAGTTCGCCGACAAGTGGACCACCAACAACCAACCCCACGCCGCATAACACCCGGACCACCTATCGGGTCCCTCTCAGGGTCCCTCTCAGATGGGCGAATGTAACGAGGTAGTCGTTACATCTCGTTACGTTCCCGATTCGTCCTCATCCCGCCGTCGCGCTGACCGGTATCGAGGACGGCAAGGCAAGCGGTTGCGATCACGTTGCGGGTGGAACCGAGCGTTCGCCTTCAAGCCGGGCCCACGGCTCGTGTGCGCCCGCGGCGGACGTCGTCTGACGCTTCTCCCCGACCTCGGTCGGGACGATGACCGTCTTGCCCACATGTTCGACGAACGTTGACTCCTCGGCCTGCTCAATCGCATCTGCGATATCTCCGAGCTTGCCGAGCTTTCGCCGCCTCTTCTCGCTCATCCCCAGACCCCAATCGCCTCGAGCCCGAGGCCGAGAGCGACGGTCGCTAGAGCGTCGCGCTGCTCGAGTTTCGGAGCACCGAACTTGTTACTCATCCTGGACACGAAAGCTGGCACCTGCGATGAGCCGCCAGTCCGAACCACAAGGTCCACATCTCCGGCCGAGATCCCCGCCGCGGTAAGAGCTGCGTCGACTGCTGACTCGACCCGGTCAAGGTCTGGTGCGATGAGCAGCTCGAAGCTCTTGCGGTCGACCGAGGCATTGACGTCGATGTGGCGGCGATGGAAGTCCACGGTCGACCGTGCGGACGTGGAGAGCGCGATCTTCGCCGATTCGACTTCCTTGTGGAAGGCGTATGTGTGCCCGCCGTAGATGATCTCATCGACGACCTTGATCGCGTGGCCCCCCTTGAGGTGAATCACAAACTGGAGAGCATCATGCGTTGCTTGCTCACTGACCATCCGAAGAGCACCGTCGAGTGACCGAAATTTGCGAAGACTCTCCGGCACGGCAAGCGGCTTACCGAACTTGTTGGCGTACTCGCGGGTCAGTCCGAGCGACTCTGCGACGAAACCGTCGAACAGGAGCTCGTTGAATCGTTCTCCGCCTACCGCTACGCCTCGTGACGCGAGGACGCGTCGCTGCTCTGCGTTGTCGGTAGACACGATCGATACATCGAACGTTCCTCCGCCGAAGTCGAGGGCCATGATGATTCCGGGTACGTAGTCCTCGCTGGCGAGGGCGGCGGTCGACTCCTCGACGAGACTGACCTCGTTGAATCCTGCGAGCTTCGCCGCTTCCTTCAGCCTCTCCTTGGCTAGGTCGTTCAGTCGTTCCCAGTGCTTTCCCTCGGCTCCGACGAAGAACACCGGGTGCCCGAGGACAGCACGCTTTACATCTGCTCCGCAGTATGCGTCAGCCTGTCGCTTCAGCTCTCGGAACAGGACAGCGACGATGTCGGCCGGTCGCAGCTCGCTCCCCCAAGGTGCCCGCGTCCCATGCCAAGTGTCGTCGGCGAGAAACGACTTCACTGCGGACATGAGCCGAAGGCCCGTACCTGAGCCGGAAACGAGGAATTGTCGAACGGCGGCATGGCCGGCGAGCTGTTGCTTTGTGCTGTCGAGATAAATGATGGACGGCATGACGTCGTCTCCGTCGGCGCCGAGCGGCACCAGGACCGCTTCGTCTTGGTACGCGACGGAGATCGAGCTGTTCGACGTTCCGAAGTCGATGCCGTACGCCAGTGGAGTCTTCACGCGGGCACCACCACAGCGGCGGACCAGATCTTGCCGCTCACCGATACCTTCTGCGCCGTGATGCGCGCAACGTCGGCTTGATGCTCGCTCTCGAGCGCCGAGAGGCGGTCGCGGTCCTTGCGGAGCTTGCCCTCTCGGGCGGGGAGAATTTTCGCGCTGCGTGTGCTTCCCGAGGCTCGCGCCTCGACAATCCACGCCTCTTGCTGGCCGATGAGGTGAGTGAGTCGTGTTTGCCGGTAGCGGAAGATGCGGGCGGCCCGGGCCTCCTCCTCAAGCTTTTGCTCAGCGTGAGCGGCGAGCACTTCGGAGCGCATCGCATCGATTTCGTGGCGAAATGTCTTCTGACTCTCAGCCAGCCCAGATTGCACCCAACCCGGAACTTCGAGCGTTGCGTCTCGCCCAGGGTCTGGCATGGTCGTGAGATATTCGGACTGCACGACACAGTCCGCACCAACAAGATGTCGGAGCAGACGACCACGTGGAGGTTTGGTGTCGGCCTGCAGTTCGTAGATCACCTCGACCTTTGGGCCCCCGATCAGGTCAGGGATTGCGCGCACGCACGCCAGTGCGCGGTCATCGCTGAGAGCGAGGTCGATGAGCTTCTCGACCAGCGGATGTCCCAGCGCGAAGAAGTCGAGATCATCCCGGACGAGTGCCTCGTCTGGCTGGAACGCCCCGCGGTGTTGGGAACCCTTTGCGGCGAGCCTTGTCGCCAAGCGCGGCGAAAGCGAGATCATCTGTCCACCTTCGGCGTGCGGCATGAGCGTGCCACCGTGATGCTCGAGGACACCCTGCGAGAACGACTCCAGATCACGAGCAGTCGCCAGCGGTGCCTGGCCAAGCACCCGATTTGCTTCATCACGTCGAAAGCTGGCGCGATCGAGTGCGAAGTCGGCAAGCAAGCGTTCGTTCTCCTGCGCCTTAGTCGTTCTGCGCTCGACGTCCTCCTCCAGGGCACGGAATTCCTCGTCGAAGAGTTTCTTGTCGATCATGACAAGCCTCGAGAGCTGATCCTCGACCGTTCCGAGGATTGGGTCGAGAGAGCCGACTGACTCCTCGAACAACCGAATTCGGGTTGTAAGAACAGTCAACACACGCTCCTCAACCGTGTTCCGACACGCGAGGTTGTAGATGTAGACGGTCTTCTTCTGACCGATTCGGTCGAGGCGGCCGATTCGTTGCTCAACCTTCATGGGGTTCCAGGGCAGGTCGTAGTTAACGATCAAATGGGCGAACTGCAGGTTGCGCCCCTCACCACCAGCTTCCGTTGCGATGAGCACTTGGTGCTTGTCGCGGAAGCTGCGGACTGCGTCTTCCTTCTGGTCGACAGACATGGAGCCGTTAAAGACCGCGACCTTGACAGGCTGACCGTTCGCAGTCAGGTCACGTTCGATGAGTCGCTTCAAGTACGTCTGGGTCGATCGAAAGGCAGTAAAGATGACGACCTTTTCGTCACCCATCGTCGACCAGATGTCTTCCAACGCGTCGAGAAGCTGCGCAGCCTTCGAATCGCCATCGAGTTGCTCGATCTTCAGGATCAGCTCCTGGAGTCGGTGTATCTCGACGAGCAGGAGGTCGTCCGTGAGGGACAACTCCGTATCTGCGACTGCCTCGAGCGCCTCAGTGTCCTCGAGGTCGTCAAGAAGATCGTCGAGTGGCTCACTGGACTTCAACTTCTTGGCACCGTGGACGCTGAGGCGTTTCGTGAGCTTGACGACTCGCTTCCGAAAACTCTCGAGCACGGCGTAGGGGCTACTCGCGAGCATCTTCTGGTAGGTAACCATCAGGAAGCCGATCGCGTTCTGCTTGTTCGCCATGGCCATGTCGAACTCGTGTCGCAGATAGTCCGCGATCTCCTCGAACAGCTGCAGCTCCTGATCGGTCAGGTCGACCATCACGCTCTGCGCCTTTCGCCCAGCGAAGCCACCGATCTCGGACTTGCGATTGCGCACCATCGTGTCTGCGAGCGGGTGTCTCGTCGCCAAGGCGTCGATCAGGATCGTTCGGTCGGCTTGCTCCAGTTCCATGACCGCTTCCGGCGTGACTCCAACGGAATGGAGGAGGTCAGCCGCAGCAGCCACCTGCTTGGTGAGATCTTGGGGTGCAAGAGTCGTCCATTCCATGAGGCTCTTCGTCAGGGCGTTGAGACGAGGTAGGTCCCGCCGCCGGCGCTCGTAGTCCTGAAAGTCTCGGAACAAGCCCGGCTCTACGAGCTCGACGAGGCTGTAGAGCTCGAAAGGGTGCAGCTGCATCGGGGTCGCCGTCAACAGCAGGAGCCCGCTGACAAGCTCCTTCAGCTCGTCCGCAAGCGCGTACGCCAGCGTGACCTGCACCTTGTTCGCCGACAGGTACGAACGTCGTACCCGATGAGCTTCGTCGAAGATCACGAGGTCCCAGGGCGTCTCGATGATTTGTGATGCTCGCGCTTCGTTCTGGGCGAAGCTGATCGAGGTGATGAGGTTGTCCCGCCGCGAGAAGGGGTTTCCCTTTCCTTGGCCCAGATACTTGGCCGCAGCGCTGTTCATGATCTCGAAGTCCTCGTTGAACTTTGAGCGCAGTTCGTTCTGCCATTGATACTGAAGACTCGCGGGGCACACGATCAGCACACGATCGACGAGACCTCGAGCACGGAGCTCCTTGAGGATGAGGCCCGCCTCGATCGTCTTGCCGAGCCCGACCTCGTCCGCCAGGATCATTCTCGGCTGGAGCTTGTTTGTCACTCGGTGGGCAATGAAGACCTGGTGCAGCTTCGGTTCAACCCTGGCGTTTGACAGGCCCGACCTCAGGTCGAATCGATAGGCGTGGCGCAGGTAAAGCGCCTGAAGCCGCAAGGAAAACGGCAGCACGCTCGGCGAGCTCGCCACGACCAAGACAATCCGCAGGCCCCTGGGAGCCCCCAACGAGATCGTCGACGTCGAAATACTCTTCGTCGCCCGTCGCCATGAGCACCGTGACGTGCCTTCCATCGACGGACTTCACGACGCCATGGCGACCGTCGCCCGTCCGAACCTGGTCGAATGGCTTCATTGCGCTTACCCCCGCCGCTGGCGATCCCTGCTCGTTTCGATCTCACCCATACGGTACGTGATGGGTGTCACAACGTTGGCCTGTCCGGGTTAAGCGGCGCGTCGACACTTGCTGTGGCGGCTCATCTGCAGTCGCGATCGACGCGCTGACGATCTGGCCGCCACGCAGTGGTCATCGGCGCTAGAGCCCCGCAGCGATTGGGTCTCTCAGCAACGTCGCACCGAGCTGGATGCGGTCCGCTGTGTCGGCAAGTTCGCCACCGAAGTCGGCCAGTTCCAGCGGTCATTGCACGGTGAGGGCAGTGTAGAGCGCTGTTGGGCTTTGGTTGTTGAGTGAGCGTCGGCGTTGTCCGTTGACGATGGTGGCGGCGTGAGCGGCGTCGGCAGGCGAGACCGTGGCGAGGTTGGCGCCACGTGGGAACCACCAGCGGAACTGGCGGTTGAGGTTCTCGATCTGGGCCGCGTTGCCACGGCGAGTGTGGCTCGCAGAACCAGCAGTCGATGCCGTAGGTGACGGCGACCGCTTCCCATTCGGCCCACTCGGATCCTTGGTCGAACGACAGCGAGCGCAGCATGTGAGCGGGGATCTGTTCGCAGGCTTCGACGAGGCCGGCGAGGACATCGTCCGCGGCGTAGCCACACGGCATCGTGATCGGGATCGAGTAGCGGGTGGACGCGTTCGGTGAGCCAGATCATCGACGACCGGTTGTGGGCGCCGATGATCTGATCGACTTCCCAATGGCCGGGCTCGAGCCTGTCGTTGACAGCGGCGGGCCGGTCGCGGATGTTCGGCAGAGCCGGACGGTTACTGGGGTTGCGGACGGTCCGCGAGCGTCGTCGCGGCCGGCGCATCCGCAGACACTCACGGGCCTTGACGTCGAGTGTGCCGTCATACACGGCACGGTAGATCGTCTCGGTGAACGTGACCCGGAATCCTGGACACGGGGTTATGCCAGATTCGGTTGTCCGTGGTCGTGGCGCCATTGGTCAGCGTACTCGGCTGGGGTGAGGTGGCCGAGGCCGGTCTGGTGGCGTTGCCGGTTGTAGAACACCTCGATGAACTCGAACAAGTAGGCGTGACACTCGGCGCGGGTGGGGAACCAGATGCTGCCGCGGATCCAGGCGATCTCGACCTTGAGCCTGGCCCAGGCGGTCTCCATCGCGGCGTTGTCGTAACGCGTCGCCGGTCGACCCGAACGAGAGCTGCATGTCGGCGTTCCCGGCAGCGAACGCGAAGTCGAGCGACGTGTACTGCGACCCCTTGTCCGAGTGATGGATCACGTCGCCCGGGTGGCCGGTGCGGGCCAACGCCATCGTCAACGCCGACACCACGAGAGCGGCGTCCTGGCGGCCGGCGGTGTCCCAGCCGACGATCCCACGATGGAACAGATCCCGGATCCCAGCGAGATACAGCTTGCCCTCACCGGTCGGGAACTCGGTGATGTCCGCGACCCACCGCTGGTTCGGGGCGACCGCACGGAAGTCGCGGCTCAACAGGTCCGGGACACCACCGGCATCAGGGCGCCCACGCCGCCACTTCTTGCTGGCGTGTGCGCCGACCAGGCCGTTTGCCGCGCATCAACCGGGCGACATGGGACCGGGCGACCCGATGCCCGCGGCGTTGCAACTGCCCGAGCATCCGCGGCACCCCATAGGTCTTGCGTGACCGGGCATAGATGTCACGGATCGTCACGAGCAGCGCCTCGTCGGCGATGTCGCGAGCTGACGGCTTGCGGGTCAGCCACACGTAGAACGACGAGCGTGGGATCTCGGCGAGTTCACACATCCGCTTGACCGGCAGCTCGGTCATGTTGTCCTGGACGAAGCGGAAGCGGATCACCTCATCGTCTCTCGGGCAAAATATGCGGCCGCCCGACGCAGGATCTCGGTGTCGGTCTCCAACTCGATCACCTGCCGACGCAACCGGCGCAACTCGTCACGCTCGGACTCCGTCAACTCGTCCGGATCAGCCGCCCGCTGCGTCGCGTCACGGGCCTGCTTGACCCAGTTCCACAACGTCCCCTCGCTGATCCCCAACGAGCGCGCCACCTCCGCGATCGGGCGCCCCGAGTTCTTCACCAACTCGAGCGCGTCCCGACGAAACATGTCCGGATACTTGCTTGGACGACCCATCAGGGCCTCCTTCCTACACGGTCTCCCGCGTAATCAGGTGTCCAAGAAACCGGGTCACGTTCAGGCAAGTAGTCGGTGACGTTGCGTCTCTTGTGCAAGGTGCAGCGCTGGACCAGGGCCTTGGCGCCGAACACCTTGGCGATCGTGGACCGCAACGCTTTCGAGCCGTCGAGCACCGCAAGGATCCCGTGCTCGTAGCGCAACCCGCGAGCGACAAGATCGGCGAGCAAGTCCTTGACGACGACGGTGTTCTCGGTGTCACCCAACCGCAACCCGACGGGCACCTTCGTGCCGTCGGCGGTGATGATCAGCGCGACGACGATCATCTCGCCGGCCACGTTGAGCCCGTCGATCATCAACACCGCCGTCTGCAACGTCGACAGGTCCGCTTCGAGCAGCTCCGCGACCGCAGCGGTCGTCGCGGCGACGAACCGGCGTGACACCGCCGACTTCGACACCGCCGTCCCTGTCTGGCCGACCGGTTCGGCGACTTCGACATGACGTCTGGTGGCGACACCGGCGAGCATCCGCTCGACAACAACCTGGCGCAGGAGATCCTCCGAGGCGAACGTCGACCACGTGTCGAGCTCGACTTCGCCGCCATCGACGTAGCGGCCACGCGGTCGTTCCACGCTGATCTTGCGGGCGCCGAGCACGACCTGACCCTTCGTCGTGCCATGCCAGTTCCCGACCCGCTCGCTGAGCTTGGCGTGTTTCGCGCCGACGATCCCAGCGAGCTCGGCGTCGAGCATCTGACGCATCACCACCAACCCGGCCGCCGTCGAGAACGCCAGCAGCCCTTCTCTCATCGCCGCGGCGACATCAGCCATCGCGACAGTTGCTTCCAACGGCAACTCGGCCAGCTCCGCGGCCGCGTGCGGGGTCGTGAACTTCACGACAGGTACCTTCTTCTTCACGGTGATCCCTCTCCTTGTTCAGGTGTCTTGCAGGACCCCCGAACCATGCCAGCAACGGCAAGGCCCGGGGAGGGATCACCACCTCACTTCAACAGAACCCGGGACAACCTCGTCTACTGCGGCACATGTGGTTCACGCCTAATCGTCTCGAAGAACAAGGGTCGGCGCGGAAAGGTCTACGAATACTTCGTGTGCCTCGGTCGACAGAAGAAGACGAACGCCTGCCTCCAGAAGGCTGTGCTCATCGGCCTAGTCGAGTCGAAGGTTGAGGATCACTACAGAGAGGTGCAGCCCTCCGCCGAGTTGCTTCAGCACATCCGATCGGTGCTTCTCGCCGAACTTACCGAGGGTCGTGCATTCGCCGACGAAGGAACGTGAAGCGCAGGCCCGGCGCATCCGCAGGCTGGAGGACGAACGCAACAAGCTCCTCGATGGGTACTACGCCGGCGCGATTCCACTGGACCTGATGAAGCGCGAGCAGACACGCATCAGTAGCGAACTGCACGTGGCTCACGAGCGGATGGGTGCGATGTCAGCCGAATTTGATCTGGTAGAGGCCAACCTTGAGCAGGCCGTCACCCTGGCCAGCAACTGGCACGGTGCCTACATGCGTGCCACCGCCACAGAGCGCCGCCTGCTCAACCAATCGATCTTCGAAAAGCTCTACATCGACGACCTGGGTGAAGTCGTGCACGAATACGCCGAGCCCTTCGACCTGCTGCTGAGCGAGCCGATGGTCAGCACCGTCGTCGAACGAGTCGATGCAACAGAGCTCACCGCCGAACAGTCGGAGGCCATCGATAGGTCGTGGGCGCGCCTCTCCGCACAATGGGCCATCGAGGAGGCGGCGCGCCTTCACAGGGCAGCGGCATGGGACGGTCGAAAGACCCAGGACGCAAGAACCCCCGACAACCTTGCGGTCGTCGGGGGTTCGAACATGACGTTGTTGGTGGGCGCAGAGGGACTCGAACCCCCGACCATCGCCTTGTAAGGGCGGTGCTCTACCAACTGAGCTATACGCCCGCAGTGCGGGGCCGACAGCCTACCCGCCCACCCCGACCCACATCCGTGAGCGCCGAGCCGCTCCCAGCCGCCGAGGGCTCACGAAATGGAATTTCCGTGAGCGTGGGGCCGCTGCCAGCCGCCGGGGGCTCACGGAGTGGCGGTGCGTGGGGTGGGTGGGGTGGGTGGGCGGCGGGCGGCGGCGAACCAGGCCAGTAGTTCTGGGGTGGCGGCGGCCACGGGGGTGCGGCGATGGGTGTGGTCCACGGTGATCAGATCACGGTCGAAGGCGTCGACCACGTCGGCGCCGGCTTCACGGCAGATGAGGTATCCGCCGAGGTAGTCCCAGGGGCCGTGGGCCTCGGTGTCGCAGTCGACATAGGCGTCGATGAGGCCCGCCGCCACCCGACACAGGTCGAGCGCCGCCGCACCGAACATCCGGCACTGCGCCCACTCGAGGTGTCGCGACGGCACCCCGTTGAGCGCGACCAGCGACCGCCCAGGGGAGCTCGCAGCCCGATGCCGCCAGGCGCCGGCCATCGCACCACGCTCCCCCTCCGAGCGAGGCGGTGTACGTCTCCCCCGTCGCCTGGTTGACCACCAGCGCGGCGGTGACCGAGCCATCCTCCACGACGGCCAGCGAGGTGGCGAAGTACGGGATGCCACGGCTGGCGTTGGTGCTGCCGTCGATGGGATCCACCACGACCACCGCATCGAGGCGGCCGCGCTCGAAGCCGCTTTCCTCGCTCATGATGCTGACACCCGCCCGGCGCAGCGTGGACAGCGCCGCCTCGTCGGCCACCAGATCCAGCGCGTACTGCCCCGACCGTTGGCCTGACGGGCCGAAGTCGGTGACCCCACGCATCGCTGCGGCCACCGCATCGGCGGTCTCGTGCAGCAGCGGCAACCACCCGTCGTGATTCACCGGGCACACGGTAGTGTCGGGCTCCGTGGCCGTCATCGATGTTGCAGGGTTCGTCGCCGACCTGAAGGGCCACGCCGAAGACCACGGCTTCCACGTCCACGACGAACGGCACTTCGTCGAGACCTACTCGCTGCGCCAGCTGTGGGAAGTGGATCTGCACCCCGAAGAGGCCTGTAGCGGCCCCATCGACCTGCACCTCTCATTGGAGGTCGACCCGCGGACGATGCTGTCGTTCGAGGACGAGGTGATGAAGCAGGACGACCCCGACGCCGATCCGCCGTCTGACTACTCCTTCCCGCTGCTGTTCACCTGGACGTTGCCGCCGCTGCCCCACCCGCCGGACCTGCTCGTGCTGGCCACCGACCTCGCCGGCATCGGCGGAATGGAGCTGCCCGTCGAGGTGTCGGCGATCGACAGCTTCCACAGCGTCACCGACGCCCCGGAGCGCAGCCTGTCGCTCGTCAGCCGGCTCAGCGTCGATCTGGCCGACGTCTACATCCCCAACGAGAAGCGGTTCTGCGACACGCTCGACCTGTGCCGTGACGTCAGCCTGTTTCTCCTGGAACACGCCGAACGGTGGCTCGACGAGAGCTAGCGAGCGCTACGGTACGGGTACGACCAGAAAGGCAGCACCATGCGAGTCAGCGAACTGATTGACATGCTCAAGGACCAGCCGCAGGACGCCGAGGTCGAGATGGCCATCGTCGCCCCGGTGAACGAGACCGACGACGACGACATCACCGTCGATCGGTACAGCGTCGAGGGCATCCTGCCGTGGCAGGACGATGACAGCGACGACGGCGAGGGCGGCGAGGGCGAAGCCGACGGTCTGGTCATCTGGTTGGTCGGCGGCGAAGACGACGACGTCGACGCCTTCCTCGACGCCATCGAGCAGGGTGAGGACGAGTCGGACCACCAGCACGATCACTGATCGAGCGCGATGATCCACAGACGAACAGGCTGGCTGGTCTGCCTCCCGCTGCTGCTCGGCTCCCTCGGCGCAGTGGCGGCCTGCGGCGCCGACAGCGACTCCACCCCGACTAGGTTCACCGGCCCGGCCGGTGACGGCGAAGGTGTCTATCGGTCCAACGGCTGTGGCGCGTGCCACGGCACCGCGTTTCAGGGCGGCACTGGACCGAGGTTGATCGGCCTCGCCGGCTCCACGGTGAAACTCAACGACGGCACCACGGTCACGGCCGACGCCGACTACCTGACCAGGGCGATCACCGATCCGCAGTCGCAGCAGGTGGACGGCTTTCAGTTAAAGATGCCGGCCAACTCACTGTCCGCCGAGAAGGTCGCTCAACTCGTCGCGCTCATCGAAGCCTTGAAGGGCTGACATGACCCGCCGCTACCTGAGCCAGACCGACACCATCATGTGGACCGTCGAGGCCGACCCCATGCTGCGCTCCACCATCATGGGCGTGGCCATGCTGGCCAGAGCCCCACGCTGGAAAGCCACCCAGCAGCGAGTGCGCCACCTCATCGATCGAGTCGAATCACTCCGCCAGCGCGTCGTCCCCGTGCCCATGCGACCGAACTCGCTGCGCTGGGAGGACGTCGACCACGTCGACCTCGACTACCACCTGCGGCGCGTGCCGGCGCGCCCGGCAAGGGCACCACCCGCGACCTGCTCGATCTGGCCAGGTCCCTCGCCGCCGTCCCCTTCGACCGGGCCAGGCCGCTGTGGGAGTTCACCCTGGTGGACGGGCTCGATGGCGGTGGCGCGGCGTTGCTGATGAAGACCCACCACGTGGTTACCGACGGCATCGGGGCCGTGCAGTTGGCCATGCACCTGTTCGACTTCGCCCCGAACAGCCCGAAGGTCGGCGACCCCGCGGCAACCGAGACCCCGGCCCGCGCCCGGGCAGCCACCGGCGCGTGGTCCATGCTGCGTTCCGCCGTCGGGGACATCCTCGATCACGACCTGCGGACCGCCCGCAACGTCGTCACCCGCACCGCTCCTACGCTGATCCCATCGCTGACGCAGGCCATTCGAGATCCCGCCACGGCGCTGGGCGGCGCGGTGGAGACCGCCAAATCGGTGGGCCGGGTTGTCATGCCGGTGCTCAGCACGAAGTCCACGGTGATGACCGAGCGCAGCATGGACACCTTCTACGACACGATCGAAATCTCCCTCGAGGCGCTCCACGGCGCCGGCGCCGCTGCGGGCGGGACGCTGAACGACGCCTTCCTCGGCGGGATCACCGGCGGGCTGCGCCGCTACCACGAGGCCCATGGCACGCCCGTCGACGAGTTGCGCGTGGCCATGCCCGTGAGCCTGCGCTCCGACGCCGACGACGAGGGCGGCAACCACATCACCGTTCTACGGTTCGCCGTCCCCGCCGGCATCACCGAGCCGGCTGAGCGAGTCCAGGCCCTCCACGAGGTCGGCCAGCAGATGCGTCACGAGCGCTCACTGGCGCACACCGAGTCCATCGCCGGCGTGCTGAACCTGATGCCTCGCGGTGTTCTCGGGTCGATGCTGAAGAAGATCGACTTCCTGGCCAGCAACGTGCCGGGCTCGCCAGTGACGGCCTATCTGGCAGGCAGCAAGATCGAGCGGATCTTCCCCTTCGGCCCCACCAGCGGCTCGTCGATGAACGTGACACTGATGAGCTACGACGGGATCTGCTGCATCGGGGTGCACCTGGACACGGCCGCGGTCACCGACCCGGACCTGATGATGGAGTGCCTGCACAGCGGGTTCGCCGAGGTTGTCGCCCTCGCCGACGAGGGCTGAGCCTTCGCACCGGCCCACGATTCGGCATGAGTTTTCGCGGGGGCGTTGCTATCCTGACGCCCGCCTTCCGAGATAGCTCAGTTGGCAGAGCAGCTGACTGTTAATCAGCGGGTCGCAGGTTCGAGCCCTGCTCTCGGAGCCACCCAACAGCCCGCCCTGGAGCGGGCTGTTGCGCGTTCAGCGGATCGCCTGGTCCCACACGGCCCGCGCCCCGTTGTGGCCGGCGGCGATCATCACCGCTGTCGTGGCGATGCCGGCCAACGGCGCCAGGATCCGCAGCGCCAACCCGACCCACCCCACGGCGCGCCCGTTGGTCACCGCACTGCCCCGCCGGATCCACCAGGCGCTGGCCACCCACGCAGCAGCCAGCACGAAGAAGACGAGTGCGAGCGACTCTGCGGTCTCGCCGAGCTCGCCATGGTCGTGCAGGAGTCGGGAGATGGTCTGTCCGGCCGCCTGGTACGACTCCTCGAGCTCCTCACCAGTGTGGGCGGCGATGAGCGCGCCGACGAAGCCCACGCCGGCCAGCCCGGCGACCGGATATCCATAGGCCGCCATCCATCTCGGGCGCACGGCGATGGCGATGGCGCCGATCGCCGCCAAGGGCACGAGCACCACGGGGACGTGCACGAACAACGGGTGGGACGGAATCGCAGCGAGCAGGTTCACGTGATGCTCCTCAGGTAGGCGATCAGATCGGCGACCTGCTGATCGGTGAGGGCGCCGAAGGCCGGCATGTCGCCCTTGCCGGAGCGGACCAGCAGGGCCAGCACCTGGTCACCTTGACCGGCGATCTTGGCCGGCGTCAGCGCCGGCGTCCCGCTGCGCAGCGGCTCGCCGCGGTACCCATGGCAACGCGCGCACGACTGGGCGAACACCGTCTTGCCGGGTGGACCGGCCACCACCGGCGCAGCCTGTTGTGCCCCGCTCGACCCGCCGGAACCACCGCCACACCCGGCAACCAGGCCCGCCGCCGCAACAACGGTGAACGTCAGCATCGCTACGCCGGCTGACGTGACTCGTCTGCCGGCAATCGGCCCAGGCACCCGGCGCAACACACTCGTCATTATACCGGTGGGGGTATCATGCGGCGTCACCGGAACGTGTTGTAGGTGTCACGTCACCGGTTCGGCGACACCGAGATCAGGACCTGTCAACGTCCAGCGGTAGCGCGGTCGGCGCGATGTACCATCGGCGCCCAATGACGGGGTCGTCAACTGCCGCGGAATTCGACGTGTTCGAGCCGACGTCGCCTCTCCGCGGTCCGCTGGCCGTGGTCGCCCGGCAGTTGCGCGGGCCGATCGTGGCAGCAATCGCGATCGTCTCGATCGCCGCCGCCGGATACGTGATCATCGACGGCTGGGGTTGGCTCGACGCGGTCTACATGGCCGTCATCACGGTGGGCCAGGTGGGCTACAGCGAGACCCGTCCACTCACCACCGGCACCAAAGTCTGGACGATCGGCGTGATCGCCGGCGGGTTTGCGGTGTTCGCCTACAGCGCGGCGAGCATCACCGCGCTGTTCCTGTCCCGTGAGTTGTCAACGGCCGTACGCGAGGCGAGGAGAGCCCGGATGCGCAAACAGATGCACGACCATGTCGTGGTGGCTGGCTTCGGCCGAGTCGGACGGGCGGCCGTCGAGGCGTCGCGGCGGGGCGGGCGAGCCTGCGTTGTGGTGGACACCGATCCGTCCAAGGCCGAGGCGGTGGCGGCGAGTGGGGCGGTGTTCCTACCGGGAGACGCCCGCGATGGCACGATGCTGCGCCGCGCCGGCATCCACCGCGCCGTCGCCTTGATCACCAGCCTGGATGACCCCTCGAACGCGGTCGTCGCGCTCACCGCCCGATCGTTGGCGCCGTCGATCCGCATCGTCACGCGAGTCACCGACACCGGGTGGCGTGACCGGTTGACACGCGCTGGGGCATCCCATGTGGTCCCCGTGTACGAAAGCGTCGGCGCCAGCCTGGCGGCGACGGCCCTCGATGCCGAGGTCATCGGCGTCCTGCCGATCGCCGGCACGGACATGCGCGTCGAGGAGGTCGAGGTAGGCGCCGGCTCGACTGCCGAGGGCCTGGCGTTGCACGAGGTGGCAGCTCAGTGCGAGCACGTCCATCTGCTCGGTCTGCGCCGACAGGGTGACCTGGTCCGCTGGCACGAATCCGGAGATGCTCTACGCAGCGGCGACGTGCTGGTCGTGCTCGGCACCGCACCCGCACTCGACCGGCTCACCGAACTGGTCCGCCACCGCGACGAACTCGACGTCTGAGGCGGCGACCGCCCACGCCACCAGGATTCCGCCGAGCGCAGCCGGATAGCGTGACCACTCCGGGGGCGGTAGCTCAGTGGTCAGAGCAGGGGACTCATAATCCCTGGGTCGTGGGTTCGATACCCACCCGCCCCACACGCATCGAGCTGGTCTGATGATGGTCAGTCTGAGCCTTCGCAGGCGGCGAGTCCAGAATCCAAGAAATCCACGACGAATCCACGGTCCGCGGCGTAGGGCTGTCGCCATGGCGAGGCTGCGGAGTGCGCCGGGGATGCGGGAGCGACCACCCGATGTGTGGGAGCTCGTGGTGCAAGCCGGCCGCGATCCGGTGACCGGGAAGCACCGCCAGATCAGCCGCACGTTCCGCGGCAACCTGCGCGATGCGAAGAAGGCGCGGGCCGAGCTGATCGTCGAGGTGACCGAAGGGCCGGCACACCGGATCGCGGGCGACGGTCGACGATCTGTTCGCCGATTGGATCGTCGAGCTCGCAGCGCAAGGGCCGCTCGCCGAACACCGATGCGACGGCTACGAGATGGTGTACCGGCGCAACATCCAGCCGACGCTCGGCACCAAGCAGGTCACCAAGGTGACGATGAAGATGCTCACCGATCTGTACGGCGCGCACCAGCGCCGCGGGCTGTCGGCGCGCAGCGTGTACCAGATCCACGCCTGCCTCTCCTCGATGTTCACTCAGGCATGCCGGTGGGGCTGGCGCGACTCGAACCCGGCGCAGTGGGCCGAGCCGCCGTCGATTCCGAACGTCGAGCCCGTCGTGTGGTGCGCTAGCAAGGTCGAGAGCCGATCTCAATCTCGAAACTGCAGCGCTGGCGCTGATTGCTGTTGCCGATCACTGCTGCGTGCCGTCCACAGCCGATGACGCCAGAATCGGATTGGAGTCGCGTCGTGGACCTGATCTCGCTGCATCGATGGGCGACCTGATGTTCGCGGCGGCAAGCCGTGCTTCGTCGGGACGCGCATCACGGTCTACGACGTGTTGGAGTACTTGGCGTCGGGGATGACCGCTGATGAGATCGTCGCTGACTTCCCCGAGTTGACGACGGACCATGTTCGGGCAGGCTCTCGCGTTCGCTGCGATGCGTGAGCACCGTCTCGCCACGCAGGCGTGAAGCTGCTCCTCGATGGAACCTCACCGCGTGCTCGTTCGCAAGCTCGCCGATGAGTATCCCGAGAGCGTCCATGTTGCCGAGATCGGCCTGACCCGGCTACGGACCGGGAGATCCGGGATCGCAGCGGCAGCTACGTCATCGTCTCCAAGGACAGCGACTTCGTCAGCTCGCCCTGCTCTTCGGCACGCCGCCACACGTCGTGTGGCTCCGAGTCGGCAACGTGTCGACTGGGTTGATCGAGGCCCTGCTGCGGCGGAGTGTCGAACTTGAGGAGTTCGGGGGCTGCGGAGGAGGAGTCGCTGCTCGTTCTCTCGCTGGCCGGGTGACATGACGCCGCCCACGCGCTCTTTCTCGCTTCGCTGAGCGATCTCGCATCGACGAACTGACAGACGCAAGGCACGAGTGTCCAGGACGACACTCTCAGGCCCTCAGAGCTCGAGTGCTGCCATGTCCAGTCGGAACCAGGTGTTTGAGGACAAGACGTGGACGTAGCGGACGCGGGCTTCCATCCAGGATCCCGGCGGGCAAGACGTCGCCGCCGGGCAACACGGGCTGCCATGTCGATGGCCGTTCGACGATCGAGCCGCCAAGCTCGCAGAGCACGAGGCGATCGAAGAGTCCGCTGTCGCCGCCGAGGAGGGCAACCCTGTCCTCGTGGACGGCGATGCGGCGGCACCCGCTGGGTCGTTGGGCCAACCGGTCGTCGCGCCATCCGCGCCGACACGACAGATTGGGAAGTCGCTGTAGTAGCAGGTCCAGACCGTCTCGCCATCGGTGACGTCACGGATCACGTCACGACGTACGCCCGAACGCTCCGCTCGCTTGATAGGCGAGTTGGCCGCTCGCACGGCGTTCGTCGATGAGGTCGGAGACAGCCTCAGGCGCGTCGGGAGGGTCGCGGAGCAGGTACCGGCCGTCGCTGGATCGGGTGTTGAACTGGTCGTGCATGTGACGCGTCGCGCTCTCGTCCGTGAATCCGTGCCCCCTTCGTTCCGCCACCCGCTGCACACAGACGTCGACGGGCGGCAGCAGCACGGCGTAGTCGGCTTGTCGAAGGTGCGCGGCGCGCAGGAACTCGTCGACGTGCCACGGCCCGAGCACGCCGTCATAGACGACCGTGAACCCGCCACGCACCAGCTCGCCGGTGGCGGCCCCCGCGGCACGAGTGACCGTCTCGTTCTGTGTCGCCGACTCGGGCAGCCACGGTGCGATCGCCCCGGTGGCGAGGAAGCCGAAGAAGGCGTCACCCTCCACCAGAACGCTGGGTTCGGCTCGCCTCGCCACCAACTGCGCCACCGTCGACTTCCCCGCCCCCGGCGGTCCCGTGACGATCAGCAAGCGCCCCACCACTCCATCCTTGCCCACCGCCGCGAGCATGCACGCTCAGTTTCCGCACCTGCGCTGATCCCTTGAAGAAGTGAATGTCGACGGCTGAGCGAATCCGCGCCTACCGCGCCCGGCAGCGGATCCGCCTCGCGACGGTCCCCGACGGGGTGGGACGCATCCGCACTGCTGACGTGATTCGGCAGTACAACGCTCCAGCCTCGCCGTCGCAGCAGCCGTCCGACGGGAGGCCGTTGGGCCGCGGTCATCGCAGCTTCGCCAGGCCGTCACGGGCGGTCATGCGGTTCCGAATCGCTCGTCGAACACGTCGACCTGCTCGACGGCGGTGGCATGAGCGAATCTGCTGATCGTCACGGTGAAGCGATCGAGGAAACCGACGTTGCCGAGGATGCCCGACTACAGCGGTCGCCTGCCGTCGATGTAGCCGACGTCGAGATCCCAGTCGATGGGCTCGACCTCGACGCTGTCGGTGGGTGAAGATACGCAGTGACGGGCCGTCCGAGTAGCCACCCGGCACACGGAGTACGTCATGTCGAACACCTTCGTCAGCGCCAGCTTCGACGACGATCTGCTGGTCGCCACGTCGACTGCCAATCCCGACGCGACCGATACGACGCCGCCGCACACAAGGCCCTGATCGTCGACGAGACCGGGCGATCCGTGAAACGTTCTGCAGCGGCGACACGTCCAGGCGCTTCAGGTGACTCCGCCGGGCTAGGTCTGGGCGGGTTATCACGACGTGGATGACCTCCCCATCGTGGTCAATCCCTCGCACAGCCGTGACGTTGGCCACCCGCTCGCTGATCGCCTAGACGCCACCGATATCTGGGTCGCTGCGAGCGGCAATCCACATCGGAGCACCGTTGGTTTCCGCCGACGGTTTGTTCTCTTTCGAGCCCGGGCTCGCCCTGCTTAGCTGAGCGAGCAGGCGGTCACAGGCCAGTGCCTGGGTGCAATCATCCGGGGCCGGGTACGCCCCCTTGCGGACCGCACACGGCGGAGTCCTCCAGCAGGTCGCCGCACGACGCAGCTCGCGGAGAGTCGCGCACGGTTCGGTACCACCCGTAGGCAGCTGCGGATACTTGTCGAGGCCGCGGCGTGGTACGAGCGGCAGCGGCGCGGGCTCGGCGATCGGTTGACGGCAGCGTCCGAGGACGCTCCGAAGCGAACCGGCCGCTGGCCGCATGCAAGCACGCCGGTCGTTGTCGACGATGACGGCGCGGTCCTGAACAGAACACACCGATCGCGCGCACCGTGGCCGCTAGACGGATGAGCGACGATTGGGTGTCCAGTGCACGGCTCGCCGATCGGGACGGTGTGGCCGACGTCACGCCGATGGGCCGCCGAACCGCCGTGCTAGTAGGCGTTGATTGTCACCTACTCGTTCAGTCGTGCGTCGTCGAATTACCCGACAAGAACGAGGCTCGAGGTCGTGGCCGTCGTGCCGCGTGGAGGCCCAGCAGCCGAGATTGATGTCGCTCCACACTACTTGGCTGAGTTTGCGCCCGGGATGCGGCTCCGGTGCGTCGTCGCCTCGCATGGGTCCTTCGGAACACGAAGATCACCGTTGGAGCGACCGTGAGCGCCGCAGCAGTCGAGATGAGCTTCACACCGACGGCACGTCTGCTCGACGCTCCGAGGTCCGCAAATGACACCTCAACAATGACGTCGGTGTCGCGTGCTGGTTCGCCGTACGTGCTCATTGAGTATCTGTAGGGATCCTCTGCGCCGACCCCAAGGACGATCTCCTCACCGGGGTTGCCCCACTGGAAGGTGGACAGACCCGCGACACCGGCGACAGGCGTCCAACCTATCCGACGCAGGAAGTAGCTGTAGTCGGCTTCGGCCTCCGCTCGGCTGGTGGCGGGTGTTGGGCTCACGACGACGTAGATGCAGAACTCGCCGCCGCTACCAGAACAGCCCCACGCTTCCAGTTCACGACGAGTCCACCCCTCCGGGCGGGGTACCGCCTGAGCATTCGGCGCGGAGGCGTCGTCGTCGTTCGCTATAACCACCCCGGACAGCGCCATCGGCAGCGTGAATACGCAGACAAGGATCGTCGATACGACGACTGTCGTGAGCGCGGACCGACCGGGCGCCACGGTTGTCTCGTCCACGCTCGGCAGGCTAGTTCCCGTTGGCGTCGGATCTCGCGGGTGGCGGGCTCGTTGGCCCATGGTGGGTCGCGTCCGTGAGGACGACAGATGCAGGTGGGACGCCACGTCAGCCGCACGCAATGCCCGCCTCGGACCCTCGAATGACCACCCGGTCGTACGCGTCATCTGCGTACACGTCGCAGCCGCAGTGGATCGAGGCCAAGACCGCCCAGCCGTCGTACGGACTCGGCGGGCTGCGGTGAGTTGACATGGCGCGGACGGCTTCGGATCGGCAGGTACTTGAGCCGCGTGGTGCCGCACCAGCGCCAAGCACGGATCCGCGGTCGGCCGCGACCGCGCCCGTATTGTGTCGGGCAGTCCAGCATCGAGAGGTGACCATGAGTGCTCCGCTTCCTCCCCCGACGGTCCCCGGTCAACCGGCGCCGGTCGCTCGAACGGCGTCGTCCATCAACGTCGTTGCCTTGATCGGCGCGCTGCTCGTGCTCGTGTCATGTCTGGTGGCGTGGGCGAACGACACGCTGTTCGAGGAGACGATGAAGGCCAGCGACCTTCCCGTGCAGTTCCTGTGGGACACCACTCCTGCGCAGTTCGGTGGGTTCAGCTACCTGTACCCGTTGTTGGCCGCGGCGCTGCTGGTCGTCGTCGCCACCTTCCGCCCGCCGCTCGACTGGCTGCGCACCATCGGCGGTGTCCTCGCCGTCGCCGTGGCAGTACTTCACATCAACACCGTCCGCACGGTGGTCGACGAACCGCGGATCAGAGCCGGTCTCTCCGACGGTCTCGGCCTCGGCGTGTGGTTCGCTCTCGTTGGCGGCCTCGCCACGCTGCTGGCGCCGCTCATCATGCGCCGGATTCGGCGGACCTGACGGCGGATGGCCGGGTCAGGTCCGGTCGTCGCCCGGACCTTGGCCGAAGTATGCAGTACGAAGGCGGTCCGGTTGGTTTGCCAGCTCGGCGGCGGGGCCCTCGAGGGTGAGCCGCCCGTGAGCCAGCACGTAGGCCCGATCGGCGACCGCCAGGGCCATGCGAACGTGCTGCTCCACCAGGAGCACGCCGACCCCGTCCTCGTCGGCGATGCGACGCAGGATCGGGAACAGGCGGTCGATGACCAACGGGGCCAGCCCGAGGCTCATCTCGTCCACCAGCAGGCACCACGGCCGGGACGCCAGTGCCCTGGCGAGGGCAAGCATCTGCTGCTCCCCTCCCGACAGCGACCTGGCCCGGCGTTGCAGCAAGGGCTCCAGACGCCGGGAGCATCTCCACCACGCACGCTGCCGGGCCGCCCGCCGATCGGCGCCAGCAGCCCGGCAATCGCTCGCAGCGTCGTCGTCTTGCCCGCCCCGTTCTGGCCCAGCAGAGCGATCACCTCGCGGCGCCCAACTCGCACGTCCAGATCGCGCACCACGGCCGTGCCAGCGTAGCCGGCCGCGAGACCGACGAGCTCGATCGCCGGTGCGGTCGCTGGTCCACCGGCAGGTTCCCGAGATACGCCTCGACGCGGCCGGATCTGCCCGGATCTGCTCCGGCGAGCCCGAGGCGATGATCCGCCCGACGTCGAGCACGTCGACGCGCTGGCACAGCCCCAACACCAGGTCGATGTCGATCACCTCGGTCCCGTCGAACGGGGTCCTCCCGGCGTGCGGGCGGGGACGAACCCGGTAGTCCAGCCCGTACCACGACCGGGTCCGGTTCATCTTGGTCCCGGGCGCCAGGAGACCCTGACGGATGTAGAACTTGATCGTCGGGATCGTCAGCCCCGATCGATCGGCCAGCTCCGAAATGCTCATCCGCCCGTCAGTCATGACGAAAGCGTAGGAGTTCAGCGGCGAGCACCTGCCGCGCTGGTGACGCCCGGCTGGATGACGGCCTGGGCGACGACCCGGCGCTCACCGTCGAGCGCGACCGTCGGGTTCCCATACAGCTGCCAGCCGAGGCTGAGCGCCTCCCCCACCAGGCGGCCGAGCTCGGCCTCGTCCGATGCCGTCACGAGGCGATACCCCGAGGTGGTGACCGCCGAAGGAGCGGGCCGTCGCGCCTCGGCGGAAGGCAGCGCCACCGGTGGCTTGACCGCCGCGGCGGGATGCGTGGACCGGGCGCGGTCGTCGGCCACTACCACTTCGCCCAGCGCCGGCACGGCCACGTTGAGCCCTACCTCATGGCGGACCCTGGTGGCGAAGGCGTTCGCCGCGTCCTCCTCGCCGTGCACGCAGAGCACTTGTGACGGCGCAGGCCACAGGTCGGTGAGCCAGTCGAGCAGGTCCGAGCAGTCGCCGTGCACCGAGAACTCCTGGTCGTGGTAGATCTCGGCCCGCACCGGCACGTACGTGCCACGGATCTTGATCTGCGCCTCCCCCTCGGCGAGTCGGCGGCCGCGGGTCCCCACGCCCTGATAGCCGGTCAGCACCACCGCGTTGCGCGCCTCGGGCAGGAGCTGTTCGAGGTGATGGAGGACCCGCCCGCCCGTTGCCATACCGCTGGACGAGATGATCACACAGGGACCGTGGCCGCCGGGCGCGGTCAGCGCCTTGGAGTCCTCGGTCGTCTCCACCGCGGTGAGATCGGGGACGTCGACGAAGTCCTCGGGGCGCAGGTCGGAGCGCAGCTCGTCGGTCAGGGTCTGGTACACACGCAGGGCGCGCACCCCCATCGGCGAGTTGACGTAGACCGGCACGTTCGGGATGCGTCCGGCACGCTCCATGTCCGAGATGGCCTTGAGGACGACTTCGGTGCGGTCGATGGCGAACGCCGGGACCAGAACGGTTCCGCCGCGGCCGATGGTCCGGCGGATCACGTCGGCGAGTCCCTCGTGGGGCAGGTTCGCCGGCTCGGGGTGTTCACGATCGCCGTAGGTGGTCTCGATGACCACGGTCGAGGCGCCCGGTGGGGTCTGGCGCGGTTTGAGCACCGGATGGTCGTGGCGGCCGAGATCGCCGGAGAACAGCACCGACGCGGTCCCCGTCCACACGTTGACCGAGGCCGACCCGAGGATGTGCGCGGCGCGGGTGAGCCGGATCGTCACCACCTCGTGCGGCACGGCACGAAACGGTGGGCGCTGGTTGCCGGTCAGCTCGACATCGACGTCGAACTCCAGCCCGACCATCTGCGGGAGCAGGCGCTCCACGTCGGCCAGGCTGTACAGGGCCAACGCGGGCGTGTGCTTGCTGAACCCGTGCCGGTTGGCGTCGGCCGCCTCCTCCTCTTGCAGCTTGGCCGCGTCACGCAACACGATCTCGGCCAGCTGGCGGGTCCCCTCGGAACACCAGATGGGTCCGCTGAAACCATGGCGGACCAGCGCCGGGAGGTAGCCCACGTGGTCAAGGTGGGCGTGGGTCAGCACGACGTCGGACATCGATGCCGGGTCGATCGGGAACGGCGCCCAGTTCATCAGCCGGTACCGCTTTTCGCCCTGGAACAGCCCGGCATCGATCAACACCCGGCGATCACCGACGCGTAGCAGGATCTTCGAGCCGGTCACCGTCCGTGCCGCACCGAGGAGTGTCAGTGTGGTCGTCAACGGCCCCGCGGCAGCGCCGGTCCCGGCGAGGGTCCCCTTGGTCGTGGTGCCCATGTCCCCACTGTTGCACGGCGCCCGAGCGGTGGCATGGTCCGCCGCCGCAGCCCGCGACCGGGCGCCCGGTGCGTAGACTGCCACGGTCGAGGATTCCGTGCTGCGGGCGGTGGTTGGAATCCCATCTGGACGACGGCGGTGGACAACGTGACAGCGGAGGGAACAACCAGACCGATGGCGAACCCGGCGGCAGCGCCGGTGTTCGTCAGCTCTGGGCGCGCTCGCTGGCGAACGCTGACCTGGCTGGGACGCACCGCCGCGGGCCTGACCATCGCCTATCTCGGGTTGCTCGTTCTTGGTTTCGCCGGCGTGTCGTGGGTTCCCGCCGCCCATCTGCCGTTCGGACCGTCGCCCGTCCCGGCGCCCGCGCTTCCAGCACCGGTGGACGTCCCCACGGCCGATGGGCCGCTGACAGGCCAGCCGCCCATCGTCTCCTCGACGACACCCCCGCAGCCTGGGACATCGGTGGGCTTGCCGGCGGGCCCGCCGTCGACCACCCCACGTACGACCCCACCGAAGACCCCACCCTCCACCGCACCCACGACGCCACCCACCCGACCCACCTGGCCCACCCGGCCGACGGTGCGCACTCATCCGACGCACCCGACCAAGCCAAGCCGCCCGCCGAAGCCGACGACCCCGACCAAGCCGACACACCCGTCCAAGCCGGGGGGCTGATGGGGCGTCGCCCGCCCAGAGCGGGGACACGGACCCGGTCACGGGCCCGCCAGGGGCCGCGGGGGCACTGGTGGCTCACCGGCCTCGTCGTCACTGTTGCCCTGCTGTCCTTGCTGGCGCACGGTCTCCTGGCGCGCGACATCGGTGTGACCGGCACGCGGGCCACCGTCCGATCTCCGTCGGCGGACATCCGCACCAGCGGCGCGGTGCTCGACCTCAGCCGGGAGACACCCACGTCGAACACCACACCGTCGAACACGATTGCGCTCACGTTCGACGACGGTCCGGACCTGACGTGGACCCCGCAGGTGCTCGCCGTGCTGGCCAAGCACCACGTCACGGCTACGTTCTTCGTCGTCGGCGCCCACGTTCTCGAGCACCCCGAGATCACTCGGCAGGTGGCCGCTGCCGGGCACGAGATTGGGGTACACACCTTCTCCCATGCCGACCTCCTCGGCCTGCCGGCGTGGCAGCGCCATCTGCAGATGTCGCTCACCCAGACGGCCATCGCCGGCATCATCGGGATCCGCCCGGTGCTGTTTCGGCCGCCGTACTCCTCCACCCCGGCAGCCGTGACCACCAACGAGTATGGGATCTACCGCACGATCGGCCGCCTCGGCTACCTCATCGCCCTGAGCGACTACGACAGCGAGGACTGGCGGCGCCCGGGCGTTGCCTCGATCGTGCGCAACGCCACTCCGCCGGGTGACCGAGGCGGCATCGTCCTGTTCCATGACAGCGGAGGCGACCGGGCCCAAACCGTTCAGGCCGTCGACCAGTACCTGACCACGATGACGGCCCGCGGCTACCGGTTCACCACGGTGTCCGAACTCGCCGGTCTGTCGCGTGGCGACGTCGCCCCAGCGGCGCCGTCCGCGCAGCGCTTCCAAGGTCACGCCCTCCGCGTCGCCATCAGCGCCGGTTCGGTCCTGGCGGCCGCCGGGTCCGTGCTGCTGCCGTTGCTCGGCATTCTGCTCGTGCTGCGCACGATCATCCTCGTCGCCTTCGCCTGGTCCCACCGCCGCCGGCCGGAGCGGGATCGCTTCGACCCCGCCTTTACGCCGCGGGTGACCATCGTCGTGCCCGCCTACAACGAGGCTGCGGGCATTGCCGAAGCGGTCACGTCGCTGGCGACCGGCGACTACCCAGACCTCCTCGTCATCGTCGTCGACGACGGGTCCACCGACGGCACCGCGCAGATCGTCGGCAACCTCGGCCTGGCAAATGTGACGGTCTTGAGCGGGCCCAATCAGGGCAAGCCCGGTGCTCTCAGCACCGGGGTTCGCCACGCCGTCACCGACCTGATCATCACCGTCGACGGGGACACGGTCTTCGAGCCCGACACCGTGCGCTGGCTGGTCCAGCCGTTCGCCGACCCCGGAGTCGGCGCCGTTTCGGGGAACACCAAGGTGGCCAATCGCCGGGGGATCCTCGGCCGCTGGCAGCACATCGAGTATGTCATGGGGTTCAACCTCGACCGGCGGATGTACGAGCTGGCCAGGTGCATGCCCACCGTCCCCGGTGCCATCGGCGCCTTCCGCCGCCAGGCCCTCGCCGACGCTGGCGGCGTCTCGGACGACACGCTTGCCGAGGACACCGACCTGACCATGGCCATCTCCCGTGCCGGGTGGCACATCGTCTACGAAGAACGCGCCAGAGCATGGACGGAGGTGCCCTCCACCCTTCGCCAGTTGTGGCGCCAGCGGTACCGCTGGTCGTACGGCACGATGCAGTCGATGTGGAAGCACCGCGCCGCCATGCGGCCGAGCGAGCGGTCAGCACTCGGCCGCCGGGCGATCCCGTACATGCTCGTGTTCCAGATCCTATTCCCGGTGCTGGCACCGCTGATCGACGTCTTCGCCGTGTACGGGCTGCTGTTCTTGGATCGCGGGCCAGTTGTGGCGTACTGGCTGGGATTCAGCCTCCTGCAGCTCGCCGTTGCGATCTACGCCTTCCGCCTCGATCGGGAGTCCCTCCGACCGCTGTGGACGCTGCCGCTGCAGCAGGTGGTGTACCGCCAGCTCATGTACCTGGTGGTAATCCAGTCGGTGGTGTCGGCGCTCGTCGGCTCACGGCTGCGCTGGCAGCGGATGGACCGCACCGGCGACTTCTCTGCGGCGCCAACCCGATGAACGCGCCGCCTGATGCTGACGTGGCGCGCTACCAGACCCAGCGGGTCGCCCGCTCGGCGAACTCCGCCTCCCGCTCGATGATCCCGAAGGCTCGATCGGGGACGACCTCGACGAGGGCGTTCGCCCGCAGGAAGGCCTCCATCTCGTTCGTCGAGTCGGACTCCGGCCAGTACTTGACGAGATATGCGGCAACGACGGCGTCGATCCGTGAGGGCTCGACGTCATTCGTGGTCACGGAGGCGGACCCCTCCACCGAGACGCACTCCACCGTGTCGGCGACGGCGATCACGCACTGCGGGTTGGCTCGCAGGTTGCGCACCTTGCGGGCACCGGGAGCGCACGAGAACCAGAACCGGTCCGGCGACGCCAGCCACACACCCCACACCGGCATGGCGTGCGGGCGACCGGTAGCCGATGCCGTGACCACCCAATAGTTGCGGTTGGCCATCAACCGTTGCTCGGCCCACGACCACGGCAGCACTCCTGCGGGGTCGGCAGGGACGCCGTAGCCGTCCATGTGAGGTCGCTGGGCACGGGGCATGGTCGGGAGTGTAGGACGCCTTCCCGGGCCGCCGGGCTACGGTTTCGAGCCGCGCCTGATGACCTCTTTCAGCAGTACATCGGTCACCGGTGTTGGCAGCTTCTCCAGCAACGAACGACCCTGGGCTGCCTTCACCGAGTACGCCGGGCCCGGCCGCTTGGCAGTGAGTGCCTTGAGAACGGCCTCGGCCAGGATCTTCGGATCGCTCGCGTGCTCGCCCTCGCCGACGGCGGCGCCTCGCATCCCGCGCAGGTATGGTCCGAACAGCGTCGACGCCTCTGCGGCACGGTCGAAGTTCGGTCCGATCGCCGCGGTCATCTCCGTCTTGAACGGGCCCGGCTGGATCTTGATCACGTGCATGTTCAGCAGGGCCAACTCACGGCGCAACGAATCGGAGTACGCCTCGATCGCGTGCTTGGTCATGGCATAGGCCCCGTTGAACGGCGCCCCACTCTGCCAGCCGGTCTCGGAACTGATGTTGACGATCCGCCCAGCACGCGTGCGCAGCAGGGGGAAGAAGGCCTGGTTGACGCGGTAGGTGCCGAACACATTGACCTCGAACAGCCGGCGGAGGGTCTCCTCGGGCATCTCGATCATCGACCCGACGGCCAGGATGCCGGCGAAGTTCACCAGGCCGTCCAGACCGTCGACCTTGCGTGACACCTGGGTGACCGCCTTCTTCACGCTGGCGGTGTCGGTCACGTCGAGGGCGACCGGCACGACGTCGACGTCCTGGCGTAACCGCTTCAGCGCGGCCTGGTCGTAGTCGGCGGCGAACACCTGCCACCCCTTCTTCACCAGCAGCTGGGTGGACGAACGGCCCAGACCACCCGCCGCCCCGGTGATGAACACCGCTCGCTGACGCTCCTCGGACACGGGACCCTCCTTGCTCGTTCTGACCCCACGGTATTCCCGCGCCCGGGTACGCAACCAATGCGACGGCGGCACGACGCCCGGCACCCCGCCTCACGCCGTCCGCTTCACGCCGTCCGCCTCACGGCGCTGGCCCGTGCGAACCGTGGGCCCGGCCGATCGGCTCGCTGACCTCGGCGCTCCTCTGCCGATTCGCCATCCCGCGCAGGGTCGTTCCGTCCGGGAGGTGAATGGTGATCGCTCGGTCCGCTGCCAACGTGACCCGCCACTGCCCGCGGTGCATCTGGGCGTGATGGGACCAGCACACCGGCACGAGGTTGTCGAGGTTGGTGAGCCCACCCCAGCGCCACCACGTGACGTGGAGAATCGTGCAGTCACCGACGGGAACGGTGCAGCCAGGGACCGCACACGTGGCGTAGCACGCCCGCAGGACACGGCGTTGCGCCGGGTTGGCCAGCCGCGCCGTCCGGCCGAGGTTCAGCACTCCTGGTGCGCCGACGACCGACCCCCCGTCCAGCACGACGGTGACCTGGCGGGCCCGAGCGCGCATCGCCGCCACCACCGAGCCGGGGAGCTCCACCGGGATCCCGGGATCGATGCGCGGGCCGTCGCGGTAGCGACGATCCTCGACGATGATGTACTCGGGGCGGCCGCCGCCGTGGCGGCCGCCGGGGCCGGTGATCAGGCCGATCAGGGCGTGGCCGCGCAGGAACGACTCACGCTCACGGAGATCGATGGGCGCCCCCGCCGGCATCCCACCGGCGTGGAACAACGCGTCTGCCGCCGTGCTCAGCCGGCTGGTGGCCGACACCGCGGTCTCCGGGTCCATGGCGAGCTGCCAGTAGTGCATCCCGTCGTCGGGCCCGACCCACGTGCGCAGCCGGACGCCTGCCTGCTGTCGAGCCAGCATCGCCATGCCATCGTCGGCATCGAGCTCCCGCTCGACCTGGCGGAGGTGTGTGGCGAACTCGGCCGGTGTGGTGTCCCGGGCAACGTCGACCAGTTCGTCGGCGCGCTGTACGAATCGCTCCCGCTGGGCATGGTCGAGGCGGCGGATCGCCCCGCCGAGCCGATCGAGGTGCGCCGCCGACAGCTCCCCCAGGGCGAGTGCCGCGCCAAAGGCGGGCACGCGCTGGGCCACACCAGCGCGGTCGAGCACGCCGGAGGCGTCCCGGCCGTCGAGCCAGGGACCGGCCGCCAGGTCCCGCTGTGGGACCGGCGACAGCTGACGCAACGCCGAGGCGCACACCAGTCGCTGCGACTCGAGCACGGCGATGAGCCGGGAGATCCCCACCAAGGCCGCATCGATGACCGACCGATCGACGCAACCGGCACGGACCGCGAGCGCGTCGGCCAACCAGTGCGCCGTCTGAGCACTCTGCGACGTCGGCGCCGTCTGCGCACTCTGGGACGTCTGCGTGGTCTGCACAATCACCTCCCTGAACTGGTCACCGCCAGGTCGCCCGGGCGCTGGCCACGGTTGACGATTCGCTCGGGGAAGCTGACCATCACCCTACCGAATCGAACACACGTTCGCAACCTCGACCAAGGAATTCCCTGGCGGTGGACCGCGCCGTCACTCGGCTTCGAGGAACTCCTTGAGCCGCTGGGCGCGCAACGGGTGGCGCAACTTGGCCAGCGTCTTGGCCTCGATCTGGCGGACCCGCTCACGGGTCACACCGAAGGCCCGGCCGACGTCCTCGAGCGTGGCCGGCTTGCCGTCGTCGAGCCCGAAGCGCATCCGCACGATCTCCCGCTCACGGTCGCTGAGATCGTCGAGGGCCCGCTCCACCGCCTCGGCCAGCATCCGCTTGGTGGCGATGTCGGCCGGAGCATCCACCGTGAGGTCCTCGATGAAGTCGCCAAGGCTGGAATTCTCCTCCTCACCCACCGGCGAGTCCAGCGACAGCGGGTCCATCGAGATCCGCAGGATGTCACGAACACGGTCGACGGGCATCGCACAGCGGGCCGCGACCTCGTCGATGGTGGGCTCGCGCTCTAGTTCCTGGTGCATCTGGCGCTGAGTCCGCAGGACCCGGTTCATGTGCTCCACCATGTGCACCGGGATGCGGATGGTCCTGGCCTGATCGGCGATCGAGCGAGTGATCGCCTGGCGGATCCACCACGTGGCGTACGTGGAGAACTTGAAGCCCTTGGTGTGGTCGAACTTGTCGACGGCGCGCATCAACCCGAGGTTGCCCTCCTGGATGAGATCGAGCAGTTGCATCCCCCTGCCGCTGTAGCGCTTGGCGATGCTGACCACCAGGCGCAGGTTGGCCTGGATGAGCTGGCTCTTGGCATCCTGGCCACCGCGCACCACACGGTTGAGCCGCCGCCGCTCCAGCACATCAGGTGCGTCGGCGGGCAGCTGGGCCAGCCGCTCGGCGGCGCGGCTGCCGTCCTCGATCGCCTGGGCGAGACGGCGCTCGTCCTCGGCCGTCAGCAACTCGACCCTGCCGATCTCCTTCAGGTACATCTGCACCGTGTTCCCCGAGCCGTCGCCGCGCTCAGGCGGCCGCGGCCGGCGCGGGGCGCGGCGCGCCGCCGGGCGCTGACCCGCGTCGGCGTCGGGGGCCGGATCCACGATCACCGGTAGCTCACCGGTGGTGTCGGCCACCTCCGTCGCCGCCTGAATGGTGATCCCGATCGCCGACAGGCGGGCCTCGACGTCCTCCAGCAGCTCGGCGCTGAGCTCCACCGCACGCAAGACGTGGGTGACCTCGTCGGCGTGGACGCTGCCGACGATGCGGCCGCGGATCAGCAGCGCCGACCACTCGCCCTGATCGATCGCGTCATGCGGAGATTCGATTGTTCGGTCGAACACCCCGTCGGTCACTGGAGCTCCTCGTTGGGCGGCGCACTGCGCAGCACCAGCCAAGTTAGCAAGCGGTCGATGGCTGCCTCCGCGGTGGCGGGGTCGTCCACCGCCTCCAGATCCCGGCGTGCCGCGGCGTCGTCGCGAATCTCCTCGGCGTTGGTGACGCGGATGCGCCGGCTCAGTAGGCGGCGCGCCGCAGCGGCCAACAGGTTGAGCGCCTCCAGCCGCGGATCGGCGTCCAGGTCGGCCACCGACGCCCGTTCGAGCAGCTCACGGGCCTCGGGGTCGGCGGCAGCCAAGGCCGCCTCGACGTGTCCCTCCGACGCGGCCACGGCCAGGAACGCCCGGCGGCAGACGTCGTCGGCGAACATCTCCTCGATCAACCAGTCGGCCATCACCTCCCAGCGCTGCATGAGCAGGGCGACGGCGACGAACTCGGCGTTCTCCGCGGCGCCCACCCGGCGGGTGGGCGAGATGCGCACCTGCGGGCGCGTGGCGCGCCGCTCGGCGAGTTGCACCAGCTGCGCCGGCGGCAGCTCCAGCTGCACGGCGACCTGGCTGGCGTACTGATCGCGCACCAGGCGGGAGGGATGCTCGTTGATCACCGTCATCGCCGCCTCCGCCGCCCGGGCGCGGTCCTCGGGCGAGCGCGCCGGGCGGCTGGCCAGCGCCCGCTGCAGCCGGAAACCGAGGAACGGCAGCGCCCCGGACACCGCGGCCGGCAGGGCCTCGGGGTCCGCGACGCTGAGATCCCCGGGATCCTTGCCCTGCGGGAAGCGGGCAACCTTGACCTCGACCTCGTAGCGCTGCTCCCACTCGTAGAACTTCTCCGCAGCGCCCTGGCCGGCGGCGTCGGCATCGAAGGCCAGCACCACCCGGCTGGCGAAGCGCTTGAGGATCCGCACGTGCTCCTCGGTCAGCGCCGTCCCGCACGTCGCCACGGCCCGCTTGACGCCGGCGCGATGGAAGCCGATGACGTCGGTGTAGCCCTCGCAGATCACCACCTCGTCGGATGCGACGATCTCCGCCTTGGCCCAGTTCAGCCCGTACAGGGTCTTCGACTTGCTGTAGATCGGCGTCTCCTGGCTGTTCTTGTACTTCGCCGGGTCGCTTGAACCGGGCAGGATCCGCCCGCCGAACGCCACGGCCTCACCGGTGTCGGAAAAGATGGGGAACAGCACCCGGTTGCGGAACTGGTCCTGCATCCGCCCGGCCTTGTTCTTGAACGCCAGCCCGGTGGTGGACAACACCTCGGCGGGCGCCCCCAGGCCGCGGCTCAGCGCATCCCACTC
>JBAOHQ010000007.1:0-292118 GCA_037045185.1 Ilumatobacteraceae bacterium | reverse complement strand
AGGCCCTGTCGCCGGGGCCTGAGGCACGGCCAGTTCTAACGGTGCGTGCACGGTTCCCGGCATGATGCCGGGGCTGTCACCGTCCCGGACCGTTGGAGAATCACAGGATGCCAGGTACACCGTTGTCGTCACGCGAACGTGACGAGATTCATGCCACGTTGATCGCCGATGTCGAGGTGCCGTGGGCGGTGTTGGGTCGCAGGCTTGGCCGTCACCCGACAACGATCATGTTGAAGTCGGCGCCGGCGGCGGCCGCCAGAAGTACCGGCCCGCAGCCGCGGATCGGCGCGCTGGGCAGTGTCGCCGCCGGGCACGTTGTCGCTGCTGGCGGCGCCTGGGCTGTTGCGTGACCGGATCCGCGCCGAGTTGCAGCTCGGCCGATCCCCGGTCGCGATCATGTTGGACCTCGACGCTGATGGTGTTGTAGGGCGGCCGTGCGCCGAGACGATCTACCGTGCCGTGTATGACGGCACACTCGACGTCAAGGCCCGTGAGTGTCTGCGGATGCGCGGCCGCGACAACGCTCGCGGACCGTCCGCGACCCCAGTAACCGTCCGGCTCTGCCGAACATCCGCGACCGGCCCGCCGCTGTCAACGACAGGTTCGAGCCCGGCCATTGGGAAGTCGATCAGATCATCGGCGCCCACAACCGGTCGTCGATGATCTGGCTCACCGAACGCGTTAGCCGCTACTCGATCCCGATCACGATGCCGTGTGGCTACGCCGCGGACGATGTCCTCGCCGGCCTCGTCGAAGCCTGCGAACAGATCCCCGCTCACATGCTGCGCTCGCTGTCGTTCGACCAAGGATCCGAGTGGGCCGAATGGGAAGCGGTCGCCGTCACCTACGGCATCGACTGCTGGTTCTGCGAGCCACACTCGCCGTGGCAACGCGGCCAGATCGAGAACCTCAACCGCCAGTTCCGCTGGTGGTTCCCACGCGGCGCCAACCTCGCCACGGTCTCGCCTGCCGACGCCGCTCACGCCGCCACCATCGTCAACGGACAACGCCGACGCTCACTCAACAACCAAAGCCCAACAGCGCTCTACACTGCCCTCACCGTGCAATGACCGCTGGAACTGGCCGTCCGAGCGTGGAGGGCGGGCTACTCAACGGTGCTGCTCGACGGCTTCGACGAGATGGCGACGCCGGGGTGGACCGGGCCAAGTTCGCACATGCGCGATCTACGTCGAAGGTCTGTCGAGCTTGTCCGTCGGTTCATTCGGGAAACCCCTGTCGGTGCCGGGGTCGCCTTGGCTGGCCGCCAGCACTACTTCGATAGCGCTGGAGGCCTCGCAACGGCGCTGGGCATCGGCTCGACGTTCGTCAACTGCTCCCTGAGCGAGTTCGATGAAGATCAGATCGAGCAGTACCTCAGGACGCACGGGTGGGATCAGGGCTTGCCGGACTGGCTGCCTGCTCGGCCCCTGCTTCTTGCGTACCTCGCTCACCGCGAGCTGCTACGCGAGGCGTTCATCGTCCCAGCTGGGTCGTCGCCCGCTATGGCGTGGCACAACCTTCTCGGATTGATTTGCGATCGCGAGGCGGAGATCGAGGCAAACGTCGATGGCAGCCTGCTCCGGTCCGTGGTCGAGCGCCTGGCCTCGGTCGCACGAGCCCGGGGAGATGGCCTTGGCCCGATCGACTTTCGGGACATCGAAGAGGCGTTTCGAAGCTCATCCGGCTACGTGCCGGACGATCGGGCAATGGTGCTCCTGCAACGCTTACCGGGTCTCGGCCCCCTCGACGCGGAAACTGGTAGCCGTCGGTTCATAGATGCTGACCTTGCCGATACGGCGCGGGCTGGTGACGTCGTCCGATTCGCGCAGAACCCATACGACGCCTCCCTCGAGGACCTGGATAGCTGGAGCGTCGCCTTGGGCGATATCGGTGTGGACGTTGCGGCGTTCAGACTCAGTGAGCTGTTGGTTCCCACGGCGAGTGTCGTGGCCGCGACCGCGGCTTGCGAGTGACCGTGGTACACGGCCGTATCTCACCTTGGACCTGGTGCGCGCAGCGCTCGCGCTCGGCGCGGCGCTTGCTCCGGAGAACCAGGTCGTCATCGACGGAGTCTGGCTCGCGCACCTTGAGCTTGACGATCCATCGATCGAAGCAGGCGGCCTCACGTTCAGAGACTGCGTGTTCGAGCAGACCAACCTGCCAGCGCGACGGAGTCGATGAACCTCGCCTGCCGATGTTCGTGCGCTGCCACTTCGGCAACATCGTCGGTCGCACTTCGAGCCGAGACCTCCCGGTGAGCCGTTTCGACTCCTGCACATTCGATTCCTTTTCGGAGTCCGCTTCGACGACTTCACAAGTGCTGGCTTCTTCGCTTCCGCTCGGTCAGCGCGTTGGGCCTGTCGATTCTGCGGAAGCTCTACCTGCAAAGGGGCAGTGGCCGCAAGGAAGAGGCGCTGTACCGAGGGCTCAGTAGAACCGACCAACGTGTGGTCGAGGAAGCACTCCAGATCCTCGAGCGATTCGGTCTCGCCATCAAGACGCACTCGGGCAGGCAGCGAATCTGGGTGCCTGCTCGCCGCTCGACCCACGCGTGTCTACGAGATGCTAGAAGGACCAACAATCTGTACGGACGAAGCGTGGCAGGAGTTGAAGGTCCTCGCCTGAGCGGTGACGTGAAATCAATCCTGGGCCCCAGGGCCGCCACCATCAGCCCAATGCGCCACGTCCGCGGTGCTCTACCTGTCGTCGCGTGCCAAACGAGCCCCCTCGTACAGGGCGGCCACCTGGGCGCCGTCGAACTCCATGACTGCGGCGCGCACGCCTGGGTCGTGGAGGTCGAGCACGCGCAGCGTGTCGCCGACTTTCACGATCGATTCGATGCGCACGTACTGGTCGCCGTGGAGCTCGGCGTAGCGGGCGAGGGCTTGCAGCTTGGGGCGGGTGTCGGCGAGGTAGTCGCCGTGGGGGTCGATGATCGACACGCCGAGGCGTGCCGTCGTCGCGGCGCGAGACGACGAGGAAGTCGACCTGCAGCGAGCCCCACCTGCCGGCGTCGTCTTGGTAGGCGATGCGCAGCGATGCGGGTGTGGGCCGTGACGGGTTGCGGTACCAGGCGACGAAGCTGGGCCGGCCGGTCTCGGTCGGTCGAGCACCGTGGCTCTCCCACGTCGTTGAGCTCGGCTGGGAACTGGCCGTCGGTGTCGGCGTAGAGGTGGCCGGTGTAGGTGGGGACAGGCTCGCCGCCTGCCTTGCGGGTGGCGGCGGTCAGGTTGTCGCGCAGGTCGACGGTCGACGGCCTCGGGTCGAGACGGTCTGTTCCTGCACCCGGCGGTAGCGCGTCGCGGGTGGCGCCGGTGGTGTTGCTTGATCTCGACCGCGAAGTCGGCCAGGCGCATGCTGCACCCACTTGGTGGCCTCGGCCTCGAGTTCGGCGATGACGCCCGGCACCATCAGCAGCGCGGCGACGTCGACGGCCACGTCGATCGGGTCGGCGTCGGCGCCGGCGAGCGCGGACCCGGTGTTGCCAGTAGTCCGATGCCGACGCCCTCACGGACGGCGCGGATGATCTTGCGGGTTTCGCGTTCGAGGTCGGTGGGGTGGGTGGCGACACTGGTAGGTCTCGTAACGGAAGCCGTTGCCGTCGAAGGTGTAGCGGCCGCGGGCGAGGTCGGCGTGCTCGATGTTCTCGACGTTGGCTGCGACCGCGGTCAGCGTGCTGCAGCGGCCAGTCCGTCGAGTTTGGCGTTGAGCACGCTTGGTGAGCTCGCTTGCCAGCGTCGGGCAGCAGCGCGCTGCCGGTGCTGCGTTGTCGGTGAGCAGCCGGGCGAGCTCCTTGGCGCGTCGCAGCGGGTTGGCCAGCACGTCAGGGTGCGGGCAGCGACGGCAGCGCTGCGATCGGTGTCGAACACGTCCGGCGGCGATGCGCGGGTTGCGGTCGAACACCTTCGGGTGCTCGTACGACTGTCGCGGCCGACGCGGCCCTCGGCGCCGGTCTTGCCGTTGCCTTCCAGCTCGTCCTTGATCGCGTGCAGCGCGTCGCGGTCGAACTTGCGGTAGGTAGCAGACGACCGAGTTCGAGCGCGTCGTCGGTGGCGACGCGGTGGGCGAGCGGGGAGCGCACCATGCGCCCGATGATCTGCGCGATGTGGGTGGCGTCCGTGGCCGGCCGTTCGCTGTAGAGCACCTCGGCTCGGGGGCAGTCCCAGCCGGTGGAGATGGCCGTCCTTGGCCAGCACGACCCGAACTGTCGTGTCGTTCTCGATCGATTCGGGTGGCACCCAGTCGACGGTGCGGCCGCCGAGCGTGCAGCCGTTCGTGCTCGCCGAACACGTGAGCGATGGCGTCGGGGCCGAGACCGGGCCACTCCGACTCGATCACGCTGCACCAGCTCGGCGAGGTGCGCGTCGCTGGCCTTGTCGGCCACCTGCACCACCAGCACCGGCAGCACCAGTCGGTTCGTGCTCGGCGGCCGAGTACGTCGCCCAGCGGCGGTCGTAGTCGAGGGCTGGCCTTGACGGCCTCGCGGAGCAGGGTCGTGCCGAACGCGCCCTTCTCGTCGGGCTCGTCGAGGCCGATCTCGTCCTTGATCAGACCCGACGCCCGGACCCGGTCGATGTCGACCTCGACGTGCGGGTAGGCGGTGCGGTCCGTCGACGCCGTCCATCGCCTGCGTGAACCGGTCGATGGTCGCCGAGATGCCCCACACGATCGGCACCGGCGGGTTCGACCCGGGCTGCGCCGGGGATGAGGCGTTGCACGATCGTCTTGCGGTCGGTCGCCGGCTTCATGCCCCGGTGCGCCTCGTCGAGCACCAGGTACGAGGTCGGTGGCGTCGCCGCGGATCGGTGTTGGCGAGGACGTCCCAGAACGAGTACTGGCGCAGGTTGCGTGCCGCCCTGAGCGAGGCCGGCTCGTTCTTCGACAGCTTCTGGATGTTCAGGAAGTAGACCCGCCCGGCCGACAGCGTCGAGTCCAGGAAGTCGTTGTCCAGCTCGACGAGCCGTGCTGGGTGCAGCAGGTCCGACGCGTCGAGCATCTTGTTGCGGGTCTGGCGGTTCAGCGCCGGGTCGTCGGTGACCCACAGGAACGTCGCCCGCGGGTCGGCTTCGACCGCCGAGATCGGCTGGAGCCGTGGAGCGAGCGCCTCGATCACCGCCGTCGGCGATGACCGTCTTGCCGGACGCCGGTGATCGCCGACAGGGCGAAGCTCGACCGGCCGCGGTCCTCCTGCCAGTCGCGGCCGGCCACGGCGCGAGCTGCTTCGAGGCACCTCGAGCGCCGCGTCACGCTGGTAGTCGAACAGCTCGTACTTCATCGACGCCCGCCCCTCGGTTGATCGCGAACGTCGTCAGGTAGTTCTCGTACAGGCGCACGACTGTCCAGATCCGCCGGGCAGCTCCGCGGCCATCGCCGGCGAACACCGCCTGCCGAGTCCGTCACCACGAACACGGTCGTCGCCGTCATCGGGCAGCGCTGTCGACGAACGTCGCGCCAGCGGTCCGGGTCGAACAAGCACCCCGTAGCGGTCGGTCCACAGCGAACGGCAGCGGTCGCCGGCCGCGTCGGCGCGCTCGGCCACCATCGACCCCTGCCCGCCGGCCCGCAGCCACAGCAGCGGCGCTACCGCCTGCGAAGGCCCGATCCAGCTCGACGTCGTCGGGGTCGAGGTAGGTGAGCTTCGAAGAACTCGACGTTCTCCTCGAACCCGTCGGCCATCGGGAACTCGTCGGTGAACTTGTAGTCGCCCTTGATCGGCGTCGCCGTCGGGCGTCAGCCCAGTCGATCGGCGGCGGTGATCCGCGGACGGGTGATGTGCTCGAAGATGCCCAGCGCCTCCCACTCGGGGTCACCCGGTCGGTAGCCCCCGCTCGCGGAGCGACTTCGCCTCGTCGGCCGACACCTCGTTGTTGGTCACCACGATCGCCTGCCGGCGCCCGCCGTCCTGCCGGTTGAGCCGCATCGACGGCGTGCGCCGTGGTGCCCGACCCGGCGAAGAAGTCGAGGACGACGGCGTCGGGCTTGTCGCCGACAGCGATCCGGAGCGCGTCCTCCACCGCGTAGAGCGACTTCGGGAACGGGAAGCTGCCGACCCGGGAATCAGCGACTCGGCACGAGTGCGGTTCCGTGCCATCGGGCGTTATGCGACTGGTCGGTTCCACACTGCGTCTTCGGCATGCCGTCGTCTTCGCCAGTCGGCGAAGCGGGCGATCGACGCCGCCGTCGGTGCGTCCCGTCCGACGACCGATGACCTCGCCCTGCTCGATCGCCTTGACCGTGCCGCGTAGCTGAGATCAGCGTATCCTGCGGCCCGTTCGGGCCGGTGACCGCACCGACCCGGACGAAACCCTTGCTCGAGTCGGCGCAGGAACTCGTCGCGGTGACAGTGCCCAGTTGCCTCTCGGTGCCGTCGCTGTCGCACCGGGCACACCGCATGCGCTCCCGGTGGCGGTCGAGTGCCGATGTCGCCGGACTGCGTCCGTGCGGCAGTGGGTCGCCAACGCCGACGAATTGCGTCCCGTCGACGGTCGACGAAGATCGGGATAGAACAGCGCTCGGCCGTCGGACTGTCGCGCGTTCGTCCCGCTCGCGAAGCGAGATCCCAGCCAGCTCGACCGGGATTGCTCCGACTCGCACCGCTCGATCCAGCATGGTCGTCCGACGTCGGCTGACCGCGGCACTGCCCATCCGAGAGCACGAAGAAGACGTACTCGTCGACCCGCGAGAACTCGTTCTGGCCGACGCGTGCCCGCGGGATTGATGACGATCGTGACCATCTGCATGCTTGCGCCTCGGAAACACCTGCTCCAGCAGCAGCCCGAGTCGCAGGTACTCCTTCTCGTCGATGGTGACGATGAGCACGGAGTCGTCGGGGTTCAGCAGCTGCCTTGGCCAGCAGCAGGCGCCGCTCCATGAAGGCCAGCCACTTGCTGTGGCGGTAGGCGTCGTCGCCGTCGACGTAGTCGTTGTCGTACTTCCAGTCCCGGGCGCCGGTGTTGTAGGGCGGGTCGATGTAGATGCAGTCGACCTTGCCGGCGTGGGTGAACTGCAGCGCCTCGAGCGCGTGGTGGTTCTCGCCGTTGATGACGACGTGGGCGGGCTTGTCGCCTCCGCGCTCGGATGCTGCCCACGCTTGTGAGGCCCGGGATAGATCGGCTCGCCGAACTCGGCTACGACCGACGAGTGTCGTCCACCGGCACCGTCTCGACGGGTGCCCGTCCGTCGGTCACCACGGTTGCTTGGCCGCGCCGGACGCGCCTCCACCGTCAGTCGGCTCGGCTGCTCTTGTCGCACGGCGGACCACCTTGGTCCCGCCGGCGCACGGGGTACTCGGGCAGGCGCACACGCTCGGGCAGGTGCGACTCGAACACCAGCCCGAAGCTGCGCTTGGCTCGCACCTTGTCCACTGCGGCGCGCAGCTCTGCGCGGAGTCCGGGATCAGCGACCTTCTCGAGCAATACGTCCAGCTCGTCAGCCATTGTTGTGTCCCGCGAACTCCATCAAAGTCACACTAGGAGACGCGGAGCTGACCCCCCGCTTACTGCAGATCCAGTCCCCTGCTGGCTCTCGTGTCGGCACGGACGACCGGCAATTCCGGTGTGTGGGCGAGCAGCTGTCGGAGGTGTTCGTGTTCGGCGAGCTGGTCCGGGGTAGCTGGGACTGGGCATCTCCCCGTCTGGCCGGACGGGTGGTTATGACGCTTGACGGTACTGCTGTTCCCACTCGATGGGTGGGACGTGGTCGAGGCTGCGTGTGCGAGTCTCGAGGTGTTGTACCAGTTGATCCACCGGAAGATCGCCCGGCGGGCCTCGGCCCGGTGTAGCGAAGCTCCACCCGAGGAGGCACTCACGCCTCTCAGGCTGGCCCAGAAGCGACTCAGCGACGGCGTTGTCGAACGCTTATCCGGCCAATCGCGGGCCGCGGAGCGGCGCTCAGCCGGTGCGGCGTCGTGCTGGTTGTTCGAGTCGTCGGAGGCGTTGTTCTTGGTGTCGGACTCGGTCGGCGATCGCGTTGAGTGCGGTGCGGAGGTGGTCGATCTCGGCGGTGACGCTGCTGAGGGTGCGGGGGTCGTGGCTGCGGTGGCGGTGTTCTTCGATGACGGCACGCAGTTCGGGGTTGCGGTAGAGGGTGGTTCGGCTGATCCCGGCGGCGGTGGCGACAGCGGGGAAGGTGATCGGTCGGCCGTCGTTGGTGAGTTGTTGGCAGATGGTTTCGATGTCGTGTGGGGTGGTCATCCGGCTTGTTCGATGAGGGTGTCGAGGCGGGTGAGGAGTCGGCGGTGGCGGTCGGCTTCGCCGATCCATCCTCGTTGTTCGGCGTCGATGATGAGGGCTTCGGTGTCGACGCGTTGGGCGGCGAGCACGCCGAGGTTGCTGGGTTCGGTGCGGAAGTTCGGGCAGTGCTCGCAGATGTTGGCGTAGACGCAGGCGCCTTGGGCGGGTGCTCGGAGGCAGTGACCCGCCGGCGAGGCGGGCTTTGATCGCTGGTGCGTCACGCCAGTCCTCGTCGTGGTGTGAGCAGCGGGTTCCGGCGACGGGGATCTTGTTTCTGTCGGGTGGCGCCATCGGGCCGATGCGGGTTTTGGCGAGTTCGAGCGCTCGTTCGTATTCGGCTCGGACGGTGTGATCGAACAGGTGGGCGTAGCGCAGGCTCATCTCCGCTGAGACGTGCCCGAGGAGCCGCATCAGGGCTTGGAGGGAGACGCCGGCGTTGACGAGCGCGGTGGCGTAGGTGTGGCGGAGTTGGTGTGGAGTCACGTGTCCGATCCCGGCGATCTCGGCGGCCCGGGCGAGTTCTTTGCGGACCGCGGTTTGGGAGAGGCGCCGGCCGTGGTGGGTGAACAGGAACTGTGTGGGTCGCCGGGTGCGGGGGTGTGGCAACGCCCGCCCGGGGGTGCGGGTGCGGGCGATGCGGTCGAGCAGGGTGACGGTTTCGTCGTCGAGGGGGACCATCCGTTCGGTGTCGAGTTTCCCGAGTGGGACTTTCAGCCAGGAGCCGTTTCCGGTGATTTCGTGGACGCAGTCGAGTTCCAGGTCGAGGAGTTCACCGATGCGCAGTCCGACGGCGCGGGCGAGTAGCAGGGCGTCGGCGGCGAGGCGGTGGTCGGAGTCCTCCAGCGTGATTGCCAGGCGCCGGTCGGCATCGACGGGGACGTAGCGCGGCAAGGGTCGTGGGAGTCGTGGGTGGTCGGAACGGAAGATGAGGCGTCGTGGTGGGGCGTCGTCCCAGCCCCATTCGGTGATCTCGCTGAACATGTGCTCGACGGCGCGGACGCGGCGGTCTTGGTCAGCGACCGTGACTGGTTCGCCAGTGATGGTGGAGGTGGCGGCGGCGACGTGGTTCAGGTAGGGCTCGATATGGCGTCGCCGGTCGAGCTGGTTGAACGACACCAGCGCCGGGTCGGTGGTCGTCAGATGTCGGCCGAAGTGGGCGAGGCGGGTCGCGAGGCTCGACACGGTCTTGGGGCGACAGGTCCCGGTCTTGCGGTCCAGATAGGCGACGAACAACGCGGCGAGCTCCGGGCGGACCTCGGCGAAGCGGTCATCGAGGCTGTCTGGTGATCGTTGCGGTGGTGGCGGTGCCGGGACGACCCCGAGGTGGAACAGCACCGTGTGAGCACACGCGAGCGCCGAGTCGAAGTGCCGCCACCCCTGCCCCGTCTCCGTCTCACGGTCGCGACAGGCGTCGGCAAGCGCGTGCAGATCGGCGATGGTGAGCTGGTCGAGCGGCCGGCCGGTCTGGATCAACAGCCGCCCGACCGATTGCGACGCCGCCCGTCTCGCCTGAATCGGGGTGAACCCAACCTCGACGGCGGTGTCGACGAAGCGGGTCATGTCGGTCTCGAGGCGGGTCCCGATGATCTCCCGCCAGAAGCTCGACAGCTTCCGTCGCACGAGCCAGTCCCATCCCGGCTCGCACCAACCCCGACAGATCAGGAACATCACCAACGAGATCGCGCCACCCGGCGTCGCCATCCGCACGGGTAGCGGTTCTGAGGAATGCCTGGCGTCGTGAACATCGCTGCCAGCGAGCGGTGAAGACCAGCGAGCGTCCTCCCCATCAGTTCGGCATCGCTCGGACTTCCCACGTCGAGGGATGCGCCCTCGGCGAACTCCGAGCACAACAGCGCTGCCGATCGGCCGGCGTCATCGTCGATCACGTTCACGAGACCGCCGTCGATCGGAGCCGGGCGACGCGCGCGGCGGATCAAGATCAGCGAGTTCGGCGACGGCGTCGGCACGTTGCGACCACCACATCAACGGCCGCAATCGAAGCATCGAGCACCTTGGCCAGTTCCGGCCGCTGCCCCGTCGACCAGTGTCACCTTCGAACGCCCGCGTAACTTGATGCCCCTCCCCGACCTCCCGGACGGCGGCAGCTCCAATACGTTTCAGCAACCTCGCAGACAGATCCACCCGTCGAGCCTCTCACGGGTGGGCAGCGCCCGTCCCAGGACCGGTCGAGCACTCGGATAACAGCGGGGTCGTCGGCGGCCATTGACCCGGCAGGGCGATCGCACGCGCCGGCGCTGACCCCCGAGACCCGTGCGCCATGTCGGAGTCCCCCCGACGGCCCGAGGACGATCATCCGTCCGGCGTCCGCGGATTGGGTGTCGCGGCCTGTGACCTCGTTCGGCGAGGAGCATCACGAGGAACTCGTGATGGGTCAGTTCTGGTGATGGGCGAGCGTGAGCCGTTCGGGGAGCGTGTTCCAGGCAACGGCCGAGCTTGACTCCTGGCGCGGCGAGCGCCTTCAAGGTCCGAGGTGACGGTGAGTTGCGGGCTCATGCCGACCTCCGAGGCTTGGTCGTGAACTCGTCGGGGTCACGAGCGAACCGCACCACGCCCAGCACCTGGCTTTCGGCCGAGCTGCGCCCACACCGCCCTCAACGGTCACACCGGCCTCGATGACCTCATCGCGTCCAGCGAGCACGCGGGAGTCGCCACTGAGGTCTTCCCTCGCTGGCGGAATGAACCGGCCATGGTCTACTGCCCTGTCTCACGTACTGGGAGGACGTCGCGTCGCCGCGGGTCGTGCAACGGGTCGTTGCACAACCGACCAGTCGCTCGATTGCAGTTCCACCGCGTGTTCCGCTCCACTCGTTCGAGCAGAACGGCGTAGCCACGCATCTCGAGTTTCCGACATGTCACAACGCTCCTGAGTCCAGGGGACTTCGAGGAGCGCCAAGCCGGCACTCGATCGCTGCGCCAAACCACAGCGCCGACGGACACGATAACCGGGCGTCGGATGGACAAGATGGACAAGTGGATGGACAACTCGGGCTGTCGGCCGCTTCCGCCGACCGTCAGATGGCCATCTACCTGGTCGTTCTTGGCGCCCCCGGCAGGGATCGAACCTCCGACCTGCGGTTTAGGAAACCGTTGCTCTATCCGCTGAGCTACGGGAGCCGAGGCGACAGGTTACTGGGGACGACGAGGGGCGAGCCCGTTGTCAGGCGACGGGGAGGTCGCCGGTGACGAGCATTTGGATCAGGTGGCCGTAGGCGCGCTCGGCCGACACGGACACGCGGACCACCGTGCCGTCCACAGTGACGCTGGCGCCGGGAAGGATCTCGGCGATCGGCGTGCGCCTGACCAGTGAGGTCCCGCTAGCGAGCCACTGCTCCACTACCGGGCCGGCCGCCGCAGCGACATCGGCCGTCTCGAACGGGATCAGCAACTCGGCGTGAACAGCGTCGGCGTCGGCCACCTGGACGGCCAGCATCCCTGAGTACCCGGCGATCGTGGCCGACGGCGTGGGCACCACGGAGGTGAACGTGCCAGCGGCGGAGCGGACCTGTCCGGCAACGCCGAAGGCCTGGAGCAGCACGCCGTCACCGAGCCGGGCGAAGGCCTCGGCCAGCGGCCCCGCAGCCCACACCGACGCCGCTGGGTCGGCGGTGGCAACGCTGTCCATCACCGTACGCCTGGTGGTGCGCACCACCAGGCTGCCCGACCCGCCGGCGCCCGGCGCCACCTGCATCTGGCCGCCGATACCGACCGGGCGCATCGGTGTTCGGCCCGTGACGTTGAGTTCGTCGCCCCAATCGAAGAAGCTCGCGCCGTTCGCGGTCGCGGTGGTCAACGTGGCGGACCACTTCGGGTCGGCCTTCAGCGCGGCCTCGATCACCGCCGGGTCGATCCCGGTCACCGATGCCACGATCACCGTGCCAGGCATCTGCCCGGCGGACGCCTCCTCGGCCTCGTCGAAGATGGTGAACCCCACCTCCTGGCGGGCCTCGGCGAGCTGGAACTGTTGATTGCCGAACAGCAGGGGCACGTTGATGTCCATCTCGACGATGCGCGCCGCCAACGCCGTGACCCGCTCATCGTCGGTACCCGAGTCGGCCCCGGCGCGCCGGAGGATCTCCGCCAGGTTCGTGTAGGTCAGCGTCGAGCCGTTGGTCAGCACCGACGCCGGGATCCGCTGCAGCACCGCTGGGGCAGTGGCCGCGCTCGGCGGCGGGGTCGTTGCCGCGGCCGGTAGGGCCAGCGGGAGCAGCGCCACCCCGCCCGCGGCCGCCCACACGATCCGAGACGTCAGTCCTGTCATCACCCCACTGACGCTAATCCGTGGCACCGCCGCAGCACGGTCCGATCAATGTTCCATCAGCGCGTTCATCCGCTCCATCGTCTCGATCCACTGCTCGACCATCTCGCCCACCACCTGGCGCGCCGGGCGAACGGTGTCGATGCTGCCGACGATCTGCCCCACCGGGCTCCCGGCGAAGTCCTTGGTGTGGACCCGGGAGAACCGCCCGGCGGCCTCGGCGTACAGCAGCCCCTGCAGCGGCATCGGCAGCGGCGTCGGGCGCGTCGGGCTGCTCCCACGCCGCCGTCCACTTGGTGCGCAACTGCCTGGCAGGCTTGCCCGTCATCACCCGCGAGCGGATCGCGTCGGCGGACGACGCGGCCAGCAGGTTCGCCACCACCTCGGGGGTCTCGGAGGCCTCACTGGTCAGCAACCACACCGACCCGCACCACACACCCTGCGCGCCGAGCGCCATCGCCGCCGCCATCTGCCGGCCGTCGCCGATGCCGCCAGCGGCGAGCACCGGCACCCGGTCCCCCACCGCGTCCACGATCTGGGGCACCAGCACCATGGTGGAGATCTCCCCGCAGTGCCCGCCCGCCTCGGTGCCCTGGGCGACGATCAGGTCCACGCCGATGTTCACGTTGCGCTCGGCATGCTGGCGTGACCCGGCCAGGGCGCCCACCAGCAACCCACGCTCGTGGGCCATCTGCACCACGTACGCCGGCGGCGGCCCCAGGGCGTTGACGATCATCCGAACCCCCGGATGGGCGAGGGCGACCTCCATCTGCCCGGGTCCCTCGGCATCCACGCCGAGGCCGGCAGCCTTCACCACCCGCTCCACGCCCTCGGGCATCGGCGGCACGCCGGCCTCGTCGAGCAGCCGGTGGATGAACTGGCGGTGCTCGGCGGGGATCATCGCCGTCAGCGCCTCCACCGTGGACTCATTGCCGCCCCCCTTGCCCACGTAGTTCGCCGGCATGGCGAAGTCCACGCCGTACGGCCGGCCCCCGACGTGTTCGTCGATCCAGTTCAGCTCGACCTCCAGCCGTTCGGGCTCGTAGGCCAAGGCGCCCAGCACCCCGAACCCACCGGCGTTGGTCACCGCGGCGACGACGTCACGGCAGTGGCTGAAGGCGAAGATGGGGAACTCGATCCCCAGCTGGTCACAGATCGGCGTGCGCATGCTAGGAACCTAACGTCGACGAGGGGCCGAAGGGAGATCGAGCATGGGGCGTTTCGATGGGCAGGTCGTAGTGGTCACCGGCGCCGGTGGTGGGCTGGGACGCGCCCACGCCCTGCTCCTGGCCGCCGAGGGTGCCAAGGTGTTGGTCAACGACTACGGCGGCGACCAGCACGGCAACCGCGGCGACAGCGCGATGGCCGACGCGGTGGTGGCCGAGATCCGGGCCGCCGGCGGTGTGGCCGAGGCCGACGACGCCGACGTGGCCACCGACGGCGAATCGGTCGTGGCCCACGCCATCGAGGCCTTCGGCGGGTTGCACGCGCTGGTCAACAACGCCGGCACCGCCAACGGGGGCACGCTGGAGACCATCCCGGTGGCCGACTACGACCGGCTTCTCGCCATCCACCTCGGCGGCACCCTGGCCGTCAGCCGGGCGGCGTGGCCGGTCTTCCGCCAGCAGGGCTACGGGCGGATCGTCAACACCTCGTCGGCCTCCGTCTACGGGATGGCCGGCACCAGCGCCTACATCACCGCCAAGGCGGCGATCTTCGGCCTCACCCGGGCAACCGCCCTCGACGGCGCCACCATCGGGATCAAGGTCAACGCCATCATGCCCGCCGCCTTCTCCCGGCTCACCGCCCAGAGCCCGGACTTCGCCGCGCTGATGCACGCGGCGTTCCCGCCGGCGAAGGTGTCTCCCGTCGTCGCCGCCCTGGCCTGCGCCGACGCCCCGTGCACGGGTGAGACATTCGTGGTGGGCGGCGGCCGCGCCGCCCGGGTGATCCTGGGCACCGTGCCCGGGCTGGTGGGTTTCGACTCGGTCGACGACGTCCTCAACGGTTTCGGCGAGGCGATGGACAGCACCGACGTCTACGTCCCCGACAACGCCATGACCGAGGTGGCCTACGAGTGCGCCCGCCTCGGCATCGACCTGTCCGGGCTGGGCGGCTGAGGATCGGCCGGCCGGCCCTCAGCCTGACCACTGCCGGCTGTTGACCCGAGACGGCTACGTCGTGAATCCCCAGTTGACCAAGGCCTTGGCCGCCCTGGTGCGGGCCGCGTCCGACGGGGCGCCGAGCACCACGACGATGATCTGGCGCCCGTTGCGTGTTGCCGAGGCGGCGATGCAGTAGCCGGCCTGCGTGGTCCGCCCGGTCTTGATCCCGTCAGCGCCGGCCAGCGAGCCGATCAGCTTGTTCGTGGCCGCGTACGTGGTGCCGTGCAGCTTGGCGGTGCGCCGGGCCACCGCGGCGCGGACGTCGTCGTTGCGCAGCACGTGGCGGGCCAGCGTCAACACGTCCTCGGCCGTGGAGTGCGCACCCGGCGCGTCCAGGCCCACCGGGCTCTTGGCCACCGTGTCCTGCAGCCCGAGCGCCTCGGCCATGGCGTTCATCTGCTCGACGAACTTCTCCTCGCTGCCCGCGGTGTCGATGGCCAGAGCCCGCGCCGCGTCGTTGGCGCTGACGATCAGCATGGCCCGCATCAGGATGGCCCGGGTGAGCTGCTCCCCGGCGCGCAACCCGATCTGGGACTCCTTGGCGTCGATGGTCATCTTCGGCACCGTGACCGGGTCCTCCAGCGGGCCGGCCTGCAGCACCACCAACGTGGTCAGCAGCTTGATCACGCTGCCGACGGCGCGCGGCGTGGAGGCCTCCTTGGCGGCGATGATCCGGTTCGTCGCCGCGTCGTAGACGAGATAGGCGGCGGCGTCCACCGCAGGTACGCCGGGTTGCAGGTCCTGCTTGGGCCGGCGGAGCGGCTCCACCTCGAAGCTGGCCGTCCTCGCAGCGCCCGACCCGGCCGCCGCGGCGTCGGTGGCAACCGAATCAGAAGCTGCCGCCGGGACGGTCTCCGTGACAGCGGGCGGATCCGTTTCGAGTGGCGGGTCCGTGGCGGGTAGGGCCTCGGCGTCGACAGCAGCGGTCGTGTCGATCGACGCCAGCGGATCGTCAGCGGTCTCCGGGCGGCTGTCCACCGTGATGCCTGCCGGGGCATCCGACGGGCCGGCGACCGTCGACGAATCGCGGGTGATCAGCCACCACCCACCACCGATCGACCCGAGCAGGGCGGCGGCCGCCACCACGCTGGACCCCAGCCCACGGCGCGGAGGCGGCGCGGGGTGGGGTCGCCGCGGCGGCATCTGGGGGGTGCGGCGGCTCGACATCCACCGCCCACGGTACCCGCGGGCCCCGCGCCGAACTCGGCATGTTCCTGCCGCGCGGCGGTGTTCGATGTCCACCTTTCTGGCAGACATCGGTGCGCGCACCCGCCGTGACCCCTCATCACACCCCGACAGGAGCAACCCATGAGTACGTTCCGATCCCGCGGCCAGCGCCGCCACCGCCTCCGCCTCCCCGTCCACCGCTACGACACCGAGTCCGCCGGTTGGATCTTCATCCCCGATCCGCTCGACGGCGGTGACGACCTCAGCCTGCCCAGCTTCGGCCACGCGGCCCGCCTCGCCGTGGATCTGGTCGAATCCGGGCTGATCACCTCCGAAGGGCTGATCCTGCTGGACGAGCGGCGGCGGATGGTGGCGGTGCTGTGCGACGTCCCCGGTGAGCTTGGCCTGCTGGCCGGCACGGTCGAGTTCGTCGGCGTGGCGCCCTACTGCCAGGTGATCGACGTGGTCGTGCGCGCCGAGATCGTCGAGGGCCCGGCGGGGGCCGACGACCGGTCCAAGTTCGAAGCCCTGTCCCAGCACATGCGCCGCCAAGGCCTGCTGCTGCTCGACGTGATCCTGACCAACGCCGACAAGGTGCAGAGCCTGTCGATCGCCTGCGACCCGCAGTCGGTCTGGTTCGACCCGTTCGAGCCGATTCCCACGTCCTCCGGGTAGCGGCTCATCGGCAAGACTCGCCCGATGAGCCGATCACCGACGACCCGCCGGCCGCACCGCCTGCACCGCCTGCACCTCGCCGGTGTGGCGATGTTCAGCACCTTGTCGTTCGCCGGAGTGGCCGCGGCCACGATGCCGCCCGCCCCGCCGCCCGCCCCGCCGCCGACCACGCCGCCGGCAATCGCGGCCGGACCGTTGCGCATCCTGGTGACCAACGACGACGGGCTCAAGGGCGTCGGCCTCGACGTCCTCGTGGAAGCCCTGCGCGCCCTGCCCGACGTGGAGGTCACGGTGATCGCCCCGGCGAACAACCAGAGCGGCACCGGCAATCGCACCACCCCCGGCCCGCTCCTGGTCGTCGACTCCACCACGTTGAGCGGCTACCCGGGCAAGGCCGTCGGCGGGTTCCCGGCCGACACCATCGTCTGGGCCCTGGACCAGGGTGGCTACGACGGCCGCCCCGATGTGGTGGTATCGGGCATCAACGCCGGCCAGAACATCGGTTGGGTGGCCAACGAGCTCAGCGGCACCGTCGGCGCAGCCAGGGCGGCAGCCGTGCGCGGCGTGCCGGCCATCGCCGCCAGCCAGGGCCTGCCGGCCGAGGGTCAGGACTTCGACTTCGCCACCGGTGCTGCCCAGGTGGTCGACTGGATCACCGCCCACCGCGCCGAGCTCGACGCCGGTGACCCGGACACCCCGATCCCGTTCACCAACATGAACATCCCCAGCTGCGCCACCGGCACGACGGTGCGCGGCGTGGTCGAGGTGCCCGGCGGGACCGTGGACGACGGCCGCCAGGTTCTGGCGCCCGCCGACTGCGCCTCCACCACCCCGGCGCCGGCCGACGACGTCGCAGCGTTCAACACCGGCTTCGTGGCCATCAGCGAACTGCCGGCGCCCGTCCCGACCTCACCGGACACCGCGCCGCCCGCCACCCAGCCGCTGGTGGGAACGATGCCCGCCGGGCAGAGTTAGTCAGCAGGGGCAGCGCTCCGGGTGCCCCGTGAACTAACCGGCCGGGGCGTCGGCGAAATCACCGTCGACGATGGCCTGATCCTCCGGGTCGGCGATCGGCACCGCCTTGGCCTGGGCCCACAGGGCGTGACCGCGGGCGGTCTCCCCCAGCGCCAGCACGCTGCGCGCCTGCATCTCCAGGGCGTAGGCCAGGTCGAAGTCGGCGAGACCGTGCTCCACGCACCCGTCGTGGCACGAGTCGGCGTCAGCGCGCCGCAGCGTGGGCATCGCCGGCCAGCAGGTGGGCCTTGGCCAGCAGGTACCGAGCCCTGACCTCGTTGGCCGGCGCCCTCCCAGCAGCACGCGCCCAGTGATACGCCGCGGCGTAGGCCCGGCGCAGCATCTCCTCGTCGTTGTCCGGTGTGCGCTCGGCCGTGATCATGTCCCAGGTGGAGTTGTTGGCGGTGATCGCCTGAGCCCGGTGCCACTCGCCCTCCACGTCATCGTCACCGGCGCTGGCCGCGGAACGCTCGGCCCAGTCGGGCAGCGGCTCACCCGTCTCGATCAGCGACTTCATGGCGTCGAGGATCCACGCCCAGCCGTCCTTCACCATCGCCCAGGTCTGCGGGCTGCGGGCCAGGTCACGATGGGCGGACGCGCACCCGGGTCAGCCCGTCGCCGGCCGGCTCGATCAGCCACTCCACCCGGCTGGGCGGCTCCTCCGCCAGGGCCGGGTTGTCGACGAACTGCCAGGTGGTCACCAGCCGGTGCGGTGGTTCGGCCACCTCCACGGTTCCCGTCACGACCGTTCGGTCGTCCAGGGTGTAGCCCATCGGGCTACCCGGTTGGAGGCTGGAGTGGAACGCCGTCCCGTGGAAGTAGCGAGCCGTCCACGTCGGGTCGGTGATGGCCTGCCACACCTCGTCGGGAGTGGCTCGGATGAAGATCTGGTAGAGGTGGGCGGTGGCGGCCATGGGTTCTCCTTGGCGGTCAGGCCGACGGTCGTTCGAGGTCGTCGGCGAGGTCGAGCAGGGCTCTGGTGTATGGCTGGGCGTACTTGCTGATCCACCGGTCGGCGATCCGACCGATGGGGATCGGGTTGAGGAAGTGCAACTTCGTGCGGCCGCGTCGCTGGGCGGTCACCAGGTTGGCGGCCTCCAGCACCCCGATGTGCTTCATCACGCCGAAGCGGGTCATGCTCGGCAGCACCGCACACAGCGACTGCACCGACTGCCCGTCACGGACGAACAGGGCATCGAGCAGCGCCCGCCGACCACTGTCGGCCAGTGCCTTGAAGACCCCGTCGTCGTCCATGACCAGCAGTATGTGACTTTTTAGTCACCTATTGCAACCTCATCTGAATTGTTGACCCATCTAGTCGGATTTGACGCTAGGGTGTGCCACCCACCCCGATGCTTCGCGAAGGAGTACACCCACCATGGCCATCCGCCTCGGCGACACCGCCCCGGACTTCACCGCCCCCACCACCCAGGGCGCCATCAACTTCCACGAGTGGCTCGGCGACTCGTGGGGCAGTCCTGTTCAGCCACCCCAAGGACTTCACCCCGGTGTGCACCACCGAGCTGGGCTACGTCGCCAAGCTGAAGCCCGAGTTCGACAAGCGCAACGTCAAGGTCCTCGGCCTGTCGGTGGACGACGTGGACTCGCACAACAAGTGGGAGAGCGACATCGGCGAGACACAGGGCGCCGAGGTCAACTTCCCGATGATCGGCGACGCCGACCGCCGCGTCAGCGACCTGTACGACATGATCCACCCGAACGCCAACGACACCCTCACCGTCCGTTCGGTGTTCGTGATCGGCCCGGACAAGAAGGTCAAGCTGATCATCACCTACCCGGCCTCCACGGGGCGCAACTTCGACGAGATCCTGCGGGTCATCGACAGCCTGCAGCTCACCGCCACCTACAAGGTCGCCACACCGGTGAACTGGAAGGACGGCGAGGACGTCATCATCGGCGCCTCCGTCTCCGACGAGGAGGCCAAGGGCCTGTTCCCCGGCGGGTGGACCACGGTCAAGCCGTACCTGCGCACCCTCCCCCAGCCCAACAAGCAGTAGCCGGCGCCCGCCGGGCCCGTCACCTGGCGTAGCGGTGCAGCTTGATCCGCTCGCCCAGCAGCAGCAGCGGGTAGGCCAGGGCCACCGCACCCGCCACTCAGGGCGTAGGCCCACGGGCGAGTCAGCGGGAAGCTCGAAGATCTCCCGCCCGAAGGGGACCATGAACGCCACTGCGAGACCCGCTGCCATCGCCGAGACCAGGGCGATGCGCAGCGGGTTCCACGGCCGAGCGACGCGGGTGAGGTAGAGCACCCCGATCGACCCGGCTGCCAGCACCGCCATCGAGCTGGCCTGGGCCTCGTCGATCGAGGAGTCCAGCTGGGTGAGCTGGAACACCGCCAGCGCCATGCCGGCAACGACGATCCCGGTGGGCACGGCGCGATGCAGGACACGTGAGAGGAAGCCGACCCGGACCCGTTCGGCATTGGGTTCCAGGGCCAGGAAGAAGGCCGGGATGCCGATGGTGAACCAACTCAGCAGGGTGAGATGGATGGGCCGCAGCGGGTAGGTGAAGGCGAACACGCCGGCCAAGAGCGACAGGATCAGCGAGTAGGTGGTCTTGGCCAGGAACAGGCTGGCCACACGCTCGATGTTGTTGATCACCCGGCGGCCCTCGGCCACCACCGGAGGTAGGGCGGCGAAGTTGCTGTCCATCAGCACCAACTGGGCCACCCCGCGGGACGCCTCGCTGCCCGACGCCATCGCCACCCCGCAGTCGGCGTCCTTCAGGGCGAGCACGTCGTTGACGCCGTCCCCGGTCATCGCCACGGTGTGCCCGTTGGCCTGCAGGGCGCGAACCATGGCCCGCTTCTGCTGGGGGGTGACGCGGCCGAACACGCTGGTCGCCAGCACGTCGTTGGCGAACTCGGCCCCGTCCATGTCAGCGGGCAGGTCACGGGCGTCCCGGTTGGAGTCCCAGCCGACCAGCCCGGCGCGCCTGGCCACCGCGGCGACGGTGACCGGGTTGTCGCCGGAGATCACCTTCAGCGTCACGCCCTGGTCGGCGAAGTAGCGCAGCGTGTCCGGGGCGTCGTGGCGGACGATGTCCTCGAAGAGCACGATCGCCGCGGGCTGGATCTCGCCCAGCTCTGCGCCCTCCGACGGTGTAGCGGTCGAGCTGGCCAGCACCAGCACCCGCTTTCCGTCGGTGGCGTGACCGATGATGCGCTGGCGCAGGTCACCGGCGTAGGCCGCGCCGAGGACGTTCTCCGGCGCCCCGAACACCCAGGTGCCGTGGTCGGCGAAGGCCATCGAGCTCCACTTGCGCGCCGACGAGAACGGCACGCGCCCGGTGAGCGACCACGCCGAGGTGGTTCCATACGCCTGGCGGACCGCTTGGAGCGTGGCGTTGGGGTCCGGGTCCAGCGTGGCCATCGCCCGCAGCACGTCGTCGATGGTCGACTGTGCGGTCTCACCCACCGGTTCGGCGCCCGACAGAGCGAGCGCCCCTTCGGTGATGGTGCCCGTCTTGTCGGCGCACAGCACGTCCACACGGGCGAGCACCTCGATGGCCGGGAGCTCCTGCACGAGACAGCGCTTCTTGGCCAGGCGGACCACGCCAACGGCGAAGGCCACGCTGGTCATCAGCACCAAGCCCTCGGGCACCATGCCAATGAGCCCGCCGACCGTCTTGACCACGGCGGTACGCCATCCTTGGTCGAGGCGCAGGAACTGGCTGCTCGCCAGGAGGATGCCGACCGGGATGATCGCCCAACCGACGAGCTTGACGATCTTGTTGACGTCGTTGCGCAGCGGGGAGTTGACCAGCGTGAACTTGCGGGCTTCCTCGGCCAGCTTGACAGCGTAGTTCTCGGCCCCGACCCCGGTCAGGCGGACGACGCCGGTGCCGGCCACCACCGCGCTGCCGGACATGACCCGATCGCCCACCTGCTTGTCGATCGGGTCGGCCTCGCCGGTCAGGAGTGACTCGTCGATCTCCAAGTTGTCGGTGACCAGAACCTCGCCATCGGCAACCACCTGCATCCCGGCACGCAGCTCGACCAGGTCGTCCAGGACCAACTGCTCGACAGCGATCTCCAGGCGTTCACCGTCTCGGAGCACGTGAGCCCGCGGCGCGCTGACCACCCGCAGGGCGTCCAACGACCACTTGGCACGCAGTTCCTGGATGATCCCGATGATGCTGTTGACGACGATGAGCGCGCCGAACAGCGCGTCCTTCGGCGAGCCGGCCAGCAGTACCAGGGAGGCAAGGATCGCCACGATCAGGTTGACCGGTGTCAGGACGTTGGCCCGGATGATGCCCCACGTGGATCGGCTCGGGGCATCGGGGACCTCGTTGGTCTGCCCCCTGGCGACGCGCTCGGCCACCTCGGCAGCGGTCAACCCGGTCAGTGTCGGCGCATTCACCGGAGTGACGGTACCCGCCTCCCACGCTCCGACGTGGATCCCCCGGTCGTCTGCGACGCGACGCGCCGTCGCGATCGGCCGAGCCGGCGCCGTCAAGCCCGCCTGCCCCCCACCGACGGCCCAGACGATTTGTTCACCTGATCTCCAGTCCCACCGGAGTGTCGAGTCGAGCAACAGAACGAGGGTGCCACGGTTGCACTGACCGTCGGCGGTCGGGTGGTCTCGGGTGGCGTGGAACCGCGAACACGGGGCGTGCGTATCATCAGCAACTGACGGGCATCTGTGGAGCACCACAGATCATCGATGAAGGGGCATTCCATGACACGCAAGACCATCAACGCCGCGCTCGCGGCGCTGACCATCAGCATCGGCGCCGGCGCCTTCGCATCACCAGCCAACGCTGCCGCATCCGACCACAAGTGGCGCAACGATCAAGGCACGACCTGGGCAGCCCTCCCGCTGCGAGTGGTCGGCACCTCGTGCAACGACGTCAGCGAGTTTGCAGAGGCTCGCACGGCGTGGAACACGCGGATGTCGTGCATCAAGTACAAGCCAGGGTTCTCTGCCCGGCACTGGGCCTACGTTCGCCACGACGAATGGTCGGGCGACTACTGCACCTCCGACGGCTTCTACTTCTCGGGCGGCTTCTACGCCAACAAGACGTACAACCCGAGCGAGTGCCGGGTCGTCAACTAGCACCGCTGTCACGTTGGCGACGTGCCCGGGCCGGACGGTCCGGGCACGGCCGCGTTCAGCGGGACCGGCCCGGCCGGCGCTCCTTGCGAAGGACGAAGCGCAGCGCGCTCCACGTGGTGTCGATGGCGCACACCTTGTTGTCCACCCAGCCGCTGGGGAGCAGTTCCTCGCGCAACACATCCTCGGTGAGGTCCGTCGCCACCCCGGAGGTCCTCTTCGGCCAGCAGACCCACACCCCGCCGTTGGGTTCGGCCGCGGCGGTGAGCTTGGGCCACGCGGCGACCAGGCGTTGCCGCTGGGTGAAGAACGCGATCACGACATCGAGCGGCGCCATGAGCGAGCGCTGCCACACGCCCTCACCCGTGTCGCCCAGCGTGTCGGCAAACCCCGACGGCGCGTCGATCACGGTGAACACCACATCACCGGTGATCCCCAGCTTCTTGGGCAGCGGCGTGCCCGAGTATCCAGCGGGTGAGGCGTCGGTCATCCCACCAGTATCGCCGTCACTCGCTGGCGATGGCGGCGAGCACGTCCAGCTTCGTCGCCCGCCGGGCGGGGATGATGGCCGCTGCCACACCGATGGCGAACGACAGCGCGAGGATCAGCACGATCCGCCCGGCGGGCACGCTGTAGGTCGTCAAGCCCTGGTCCCGCAGCGCCAGGATGACCACCCAGCCGAGCAGCAGCCCCATCACCACGCCGACCGCGGCCCCGTACAAGCTGGTGATCACGCTCTCCCAGCGAACCGTGGCACGTACCTGACGGCGAGTCATCCCCACCGCACGCAGCAAGCCGATCTCCCGACGGCGCTCGTACACCGCCAGCAGCAAGGTCAGCACGATGCCAAAGACCGCGATCACTACGCTGAGCGCCAGGAGGCCGTAGATGAAGGTCAGGCTCTGATCGACGATGTCGGCGCGGCTGGCGATGAACTCGTCCCGGTCCTGTAGCTCGCCGATGCCGTACTGGCGCGCCGCGGCGCCGACCACCTCACGGAACCGGGCATCGCTCACCCCGGGCGCCCTGGTCAACACCACCACGCCGCGGGTGTCCTGCACGCCCGTGCCGCGCAGCAGATCGCGGTGGTAGACCCGCGCCTGGCCGATGCGCGAGGTGCGGTAGACGCCGCGGACGGTGAGTTGGACCACCTTGGTCTGGACCCGCACCGGAACGGTCGAACCCAGCACCAGACGCTTGCGCGTCGCCTCGCCCTCGCTGACCAGGATCCCGGCCCGGTCCAGCGCGGCGAACGATCCGGCGACGAAGTCGTAGTTCAGCAGCGGCCCGGCAGTCCGGGGATCCAACAACTGGCCGAACGCCGGCTTGCCGTCGGCGAACTCCACGCTGGCAAACCCGAGCCCGGTGGCGATGCCGACCTCGGGCAGTTGGTTCAGTTCGTCGACGAACGTCGGGTTGAAGCTGACCGCCGAGCCCTTGGTGGAGTTCACGACGTAGTCGCCGAGAAAGGTCTCGCCGACCGTGCGCTTGATCTCCGCGGCAATCGAGGCGGCGAACACACTGGCCGCCGTGACCAGGGCGACGCCGATCAGCACCGGGGCGGCCGTGCGCGCCGTTCGCTTCGGGTTGCGCTGTACGTTGCCGCGGGCCATCGTCCCCGTCACGCCTGTCGCCCGCTGAACCGGGGCGCCGATCAGCCTGGCGATGGGCCTGGCGAGCAGCGGCCCGGCCACCAGCAGCCCGGCGAACACCGCGGCGAGCGCGATGCCGAGGAGCCGCCCGTCTGCGCCGGCCAACACGGCCCCGATCATGGCCAGGCCGGCGCCGGCGACCACCGCGGCCAGCACCAGGCGGCTGCGGAACCGGCTGACCCGTTCGAAGGCAACGTCGACCAGCGCGGCAACGGGCGGGATCCGCCCGGCCGCCAGCGCAGGGGCCAGGCCGGCGAGCAGGGCCGTGGCCAGGCCGGCGATCACCGTGATCACGGCGGTGCTTCCGGTGACCTCCAGGCCGCGTGCCGGCAGGGAGAAGTCCAAGGCGTTGAGCAGCGCCCTGATCCCCATCGCCAGACCGACGCCGCCGAGCAGGCCGAGCAACGACCCCACCAACCCGACCACACCCGCCTCGGTCAGCATGGCCCAGGTCACCTGGCGGCGGCTGGCGCCCACGGCACGCAGCAGCGCCGTCTCTCGTTGGCGCTGGGCGGCGGTGATCGAGAAGATGTTGTAGATCACGAAGGCGCCAACCGCCAAGGCGATGACCGAGAAGATCGTCAGGAACAGGCCAATGAAGCCCAGCGCCTTCTGGATCTCGTTCTGGCTCTGGGCGACGATCCCCTGGCGGGTCAACGCTTGGGCCTCGACCACACCGTCGGACGTGGGCGTTCCGACCGCAGCGTTGATCCGCCGTGTCAGCTCCTCACCGGACACGGTGCCGTCGCCACGGACCAGCACGGCGTCGACGAAGCCCGGCTTGGCGATGAACTGCTGCGCCGTGTCGTCGTCGAACAGAGCCCACGTGGCGTTGCCGGGCGAGGCGATGTTGTTGTAGCGGACGATGCCGACGAGCGTGAAGGTCCGTGACCCCCCGTCGGCGTTGACCTTGACACGGTCGCCCAGCGCGTAGCCGGCGTCGGCAGCCGTCTGCGCCTCCAGGGCGACCTCGGTAGGGCCGGTGGGGGCACGCCCCTCCTGCACCCGCCACACCGACAGCGTTCCGCGGTTGATGGTGCCGCCGAAGGTGGGGCTGGCCGCCCGCTCGACGGGCTCGCCGTTCTTGCCGATCACCGCCGCATCGCCCTGCACGAAGGGCTGGGCATCGGCCACCCCGGGCACTGCGGCGACCTTGGCGACCTCGGTGACGGGGAGGCGATCCCGGCGCTCGAAGCCCAGGGCCACCTCCACCGTGTTCGGCGACTGGACGTAGCTGTCCACACGCTCGAACAGCTGGGCGAAGAGCGCGTCGAAGCTGCGCTGCACGGTGTCCCGGTAGATGAACGTCCCCGACAGGAACGCCGTGCTGGCGACGATGGCCAAGGCGGTCATCACCAGCCTGGGCCACCGCCCGAGGATGCTCCGAAGGGCCACGCGCCACATGCGCCCGCCATCCTGGCAGCAGTAGCGGTGGGATCCTCCGTCAGGTCGTGGCGATTGCCTGCAGGATGTCGGCCTTGGCGGCACGCCGGGCGGGCAGGAACGAGGCCACCGCTGCCAGCACCAAGGCCCCGACGACCGTCCCGACGATGGTGCTCACCGGCAGGGCGAACACGTTCAGCCCGCTGTCCTTCAGCGCCTGGACGATGATCCAGCCGAGGAAGATGCCAAGCACCACACCGAGGACCGTGCCGATCAACGCCGTGATCATCGACTCCCACAGCACGCTGCTGCGGACCTGACGGCGAGTCATCCCGACGGCGCGCACCAGACCCAGCTCACGGCGGCGCTCGTACACCGCCAGGAGCAGCGTGATGACGATGCCGATGACGGCGATGAACAGTGACATGCCCAGCAGTCCGTAGATCAGGTTAAGGAACCCGTCGATCTGCTTGCTCTGGGTGTTGATGAACTCCTGCCGGCTCTCCAGCTTGGCCGTGGGGTACTTGTCGACGATGGCCTCCAACGCCGAGCGCGGCTGCTCGCCGACGGTCTTGATCATGATCCCGCCGGTGACGATCTCGGTGCCGGTGCCGTCGAACAGGGTGCGGTCGACCACTCGCCGGCCCATCAGCTTGGAGTCCATCACCCCGACGATCTTCAGCGGGTGCGACGACCCGTCCTTCAACACCACCGTCACGGTGCTGCCGACGGCGAGGCCGCGGTCGGCGGCCTCGTCGGTGGTGATGATCATCGAGTTCTTGTCCAGCGCCTCGAAGCTCCCGGCGACGAAGGGGACACGCATGATCTGTGTGGCAGGCCCGCCCTCGACCACCGTGACCGAGCGACGCTTGCCGTCCACCTCCACCGGGAACCCGGCGAAGCCCATGGCCACGAAGCGGCCGGAGTCGTTCAACTCGGCGGTGAGGTCGGCGGGCAGGGGCAAGCCCTGCTGCACGCCGCTGATGGTGTAGTCGCTGGCGAAGGTCTTGCCCACCAGATCTCGGGTGGTTGCCTTGGCCGACGATCCGAGCGTGGCGACGCCCACGAACAAGGCGACGACGATGGCCAGGGCCCCGGCGGTGAGCGCGGTCCGCTTCGGGCTGCGCGCCGCGTTTCGCCCGGCGATGGTGCCGGCGACCGGGCGCAACTTGGTGAGCAGTGGGGTGACCGCCCGAGCCGATGGTCCGGCCATCAGCGGGCCGACGACGATGATCGACAGAAACATCAGGCCCGCACCCAGCCCCAGCCAGGTGGTGCTGCCGCCCAGCCCGAGGATCACGGCGACGACGGCAGCGACCACGGTGGCGATACCACCGATCAGGCGCGTCCGGGAGATGTCGGAGCGGTCCGTCGACACGTCACGCATCGCCGCCAGCGGCGGGACCCGCCCGGCACGCAACGCCGGGGCGATGGCGCAGACCACCGTCACCAGCACGCCGACCACCACGGTGATGAGGAACCCGGTGGGCTGGATGGACAGCGAGGTCTCGTTGGCCAGCCAGCCGATCCGTTGCAGGATCGACAGGATCAGCGCCGCCAGACCGAGCCCGCCGAGACACCCGAGGAGGGATCCGCCGATGCCCACCACGAGCGCCTCGGTGAACATCGACCGGGTCACCTGGCGCCGGCTGGCGCCGATGGCCCGCAGCAGCGCGTTCTCCTGGGTGCGCTGGGCGGCGCTGATGCTGAACACGTTGTAGATGATGAAACTGCCGACGAACAGCGAGATCAGGGCGAAGACCGAGAAGGCGATGGTGATGATGTTCAGCACCTGGGCCACGCTGTCCTGGTTCTCCTTGGTGATCTGCGCCCCGGTCTTGACCTCCAGCGCCGGGTTGGCAAGCGCGGTGGTGATCCACGCTGACAACTCCGCCTGGCTCGCCGACCCGTCACCGCGCACGGTGATGCCGTCGACCTTCCCGGGCTGCCCGGACAGGAACTCCTGCGCGGTGGCCAGATCGAACAGCGCCCACGTGGCACCGAGCGAGGAGTCGTTGCCGGCGAAGGTGGCGATCCCGCTGACGGTGAAGTTGCGCACCCCCCGAACGGTGACGACGGTGACCGAATCACCCACCTTCACGTCGCCGTCCTTGGCCGATCCGCGATCGATGACCACCGAGCCGGCCGACGGCGCCGTGCCTTCGGCGAGGGTGAACGGTGAGGCCGTCGACGTGCTCCAGCTCATCCCGAACTTCGGCGGTCCGTCGGACCCGAGCACCTTGCCCTTCACGGTGATGGCCGCCAGGGCCTGTACCAGCGGGTCCACCTGGGTGACGCCGGGCACGGCCTTGACGACGTCGACGAGGGACTCGTCGATGCGGTCACGCTGGTCCTCGCCGAACTCACCCTCGATCACCTTCGACGAGCGCACGTAGGCATCGGTGTCCTTGAACGCGTCGGCGAACATCGAATCGAAGCTGGACTGCATCGTGTCGGTGAACACGAACACGCCGCTGAGGAACGCCGTCCCGGCGATCACGGCCAGCGCGGTCAGCAGCAGCCGACCCTTGCGCGACCAGACGTTTTTCAGGCTCAAGCGCCACATGGGAATGCTCCGATCACTCGCCGAAGCGCTTCATCCGGTCGAGCACCCGCTCGGCGGTTGGCTGCAACATTTCGTCGACGATCCGCCCGTCGTTCAAGAAGATGACCCGATCGGCGTAGCTGGCGGCCACCGGATCATGGGTCACCATGACGATGGTCTGGCCCAGTTCGGTGACGGCCATGCGCATGAACGACAGGATCTCGGCGCCGGCACGGCTGTCGAGGTTGCCGGTGGGCTCGTCGGCGAAGATGATGGTGGGCCGGCTGGCCAGTGCTCTGGCCACAGCGACACGCTGCTGCTGGCCGCCGGAGAGCTCACTGGGCCGGTGCTTGAGGCGGTCGGACAGGCCCACCGTGGAGATGACCCGCTGGATCCAGGCCTGGTCACCGCTGGTGCCGCCGAGCAGCAGTGGCAGGGTGATGTTCTCCTGGGCGTTCAGCGTGGGAACCAGGTTGTAGGCCTGGAAGATGAAGCCGATCGCGGTCCGGCGCAGCTCGGTGAGTTGCTTGTCGTTCAGCGACGCCAGCAGCGTGTCGCCGATGCGCACCTCGCCACTGGTGAGCGAGTCCAGCCCGGCCAGGCAGTGCATCAGCGTGCTCTTGCCGGACCCTGACGGGCCCATGATGGCGGAGAACTTGCCACGCTCGAACTCGACGGTCACGCCGTCGAGAGCGCGAACTTCCGCGTCGCCCTTGCCGTACACCTTCGTGGCCTGCGTCGCCGCAGCCGCGACACCGCCCGGCGCACCGGGCGGAGGGGGGGTGGCGGCCGTCGTCTCGGTGAGATTCATGCATCCGTTGTATCGCGGCGGTGTGACAACGATGGTCCGCCATTCGGCGATTTTCGGTCAGCCGAGCGGAGGATGGGCGTCGTCAGCGCCGGGTGTGACCAGCCCCGACTCGTAGGCGGCCACCACCGCCTGGACCCGGTCCCTGACCCCCAACTTGGCCAGGACCCGGCCAACATGCGTCTTCACCGTGGCCTCGCCGAGGAACAGATCGGTCGCGATCTCCGCATTCGACAGCCCTCGGGCGATCAGGCGCAGTACGTCGGTCTCCCGGTCGGTCAGTTCCGTGAGCGCAAGGCGCAGCGCCGGGTCCGACTGCACGTCGCGGCGCACCACCTGCTCGATCAGCCGGCGGGTCACGGCGGGATCCAGCAGTGCGTCACCCCCGGCGATCACCTTGACGGCGGCGAGCAGCTGTTCGGGCGGAGCGTCCTTGAGCAGGAACCCGCTGGCCCCGGCACGCAACGCGGCATGAACGTACTCGTCAAGGTCGAAGGTGGTCAGCATCAGCACCCGGGCGGTGCCAGAACCCGAAGCGTTGATCAGCCGCGTGGCCTCGATCCCGTCCAACACCGGCATGCGCACATCCATCAGCACCACGTGTGGCGCGGCCCGGCTCACCACCTCGACGCCGGAACGACCATCACCGGCCTCGCCGACGACCGTCATGTCCGGATCGCTCTCCAGGATCATCCGCAGCCCGGCCCTGACCAGGTGCTGATCGTCGACGATCACCACCCGGATCATGCGCCCGTCACCGGGAGCACGGCTGCCACCCTCCATCCGCCACCTGGTCGCGGCCCGGCGGCCAAGGTGCCGTCCAGCATGGTCACCCGTTCCCGCATTCCGATCAACCCGTGGCCGGCCCTGGTGTGGCCGATCTCGGCCGCAGCACCGCGCCCGTCGTCGAGCACCTCGACCGTGAGCGAGCCGTTGACGCGCTGAACGCGGACTTCCACCTGGTGGACCAGCCCGGCGTGGCGACGCACGTTGGTGATGGCCTCCTGAACGATGCGGTAGGCGCTGAGCTCCACGCCCGGCGGGATGCTGCCCACGTCGCCGTCGACGGTCAACGCTGCCGGAAGGCCGCTGCCGGCCACCAGAGCGTCGAGTTCGTCCAGATGCGGCTGCGGGGCGGTCGAGGGGTCGGCGACGTTGTCGCGCAGCACGCCGAGGATCCGGCGCATCTCGGTCATCGCCTGACGCCCCGTCTCCTCGATCGTGACCATCGCCCGTTCCGCCCGATGGACGCCACACCAGGGCGCGGCCCGTCCTTGATGTGGGTGGTGACGCTGAACAGGATCGACAGCCCACCCAGCACCGCGGCCGAGCGGGCCGCCGAGCGTGGCGATGAGTGGGCGATGGCCATGATGCGCACCCTGCGAGCCCACGTCAGCCGGTGGCGCGGCAACCTGACCGAGGCACTGGAGGGCGCCAAGGCGGCGCGCACCGCCTTCCGCAGGATCGGTGACCCGCTTGGGCTCACCCAGGCGCTGTCGGTGCTGGTGCGTGTCCAGGTGGCCCTCGGCCAGTTCGACGACGCCCGGCGCAGCGGGAACGAGATCATGTCAGTCGCCGAGACGTCACCGCTCGGATCGATCCCGGTCATCGCCGTCGCCGGGGCGGCGATGCATCGTGGCCTGGCCCACCATGCGTTGCGCCGCGTGATCACCGCCGAGGACGCCATGGTGGTGTCGCAGATCAGCAACGACGAACCGGCTCTGATCCGAGCGCTGGCCACCGCCCAACTCGCCGACTTCGACGACGCAGCCCGGGTGCTGGCGGCGCTTGGCCCACGGGGTAGTGCCACGCCGATGGCGCGGGCCGTCGGGGCGGTCGTCGATGTCGGGCTGGGCCACGCCGATCGGGCCCTCGCCGCGGCTGACACGGTGCGCGCCGACCCCCGCTCCAGCTACTTCGACCGTGCCCTCGCCGAACTTGCCGCGGTCTCGGCGCTGGCCCAGACCGGCCACCATGCCGAGGCCGTGAGCTGCGCCCACCAAGCACGGGAGCGGGTCCGCCAGGTGGGTGACGTGATCGCCACCGACCTGTTCCTGCTGATTGCTCGGCGGCTGGACGGCGAGTCGCTCGACGAGCAGGCCGACACGCCCGCCAGCGGGTGGATCCCGATGCTGAACGCGCTGGCGGTCACGCCGGCGGGTGTCAGGCGATCTCGATGACCAGCTTGCCGCGGACGTGATGGCTGTGCAGGTGAGCCATCGCCGCGGATGACTCCTCCAATCGGTAGGTCCGCTCGACGACCGGTGCGATGGCGCCGGCTTCCACCAGCGCTGCCACCTCGGCCAGGTCGGCGGCCTTCGTCGTCGCCAGCAGGGCCACGGCCTTGCGACTGCCGAACAGGAACCGCAGCTTGGCGGCGAGCAGGCGCCGCATCGGCCCGAGCAGACCCCCGGTCGAGGCTTCCCCGACCAGCACGTACCGACCACCCGGAGTCAGCGCCCGACGGCAGGCGCCGAGGCTGTGGTTGCCGATCATGTCCAGGATCACGTCGTACCGATGCTCGCCGGACAGACGCGCTCATCACCGTGTAGTCGACGACGCGCTCGGCGCCGAGGCTCTTGACGAGCTCGAGGTTCGCCGTACTGCACACGCCCGTCACCCGCGCGCCCATCGACACGGCGAGTTGCACGGCGAAGGTTCCCACGCCACCGGCGGCCCCGTTCACCAGCACATGGCGGCCATCGAGTGGGCCGACCTTGCGCAGCCCCTGCAGGGCCGTCAATGCCCCGATCGGCAGCGCTGCGGCCTGCACCCAGCTCACCGACGCCGGCTTGCGGGCCAGACTGGTGGCCTTGGCCACCGCCGCCTCGGCATAGGAACCGTTCCCGCCGCCGAACACCTCGTCGCCCACGGCCAGGTCCGCCACCCCGTCGCCAACGGCCTCGACGACGCCGGCCAGGTCCACGCCCGGAATGGGCTGCTTGGGCCGCCGAAACCCTGTCTGCAGGCGAACGAGACGCGGCGTGCCCGTCATGAGGTGCCAGTCGGCGGGATTCACACCGGCGGCGTGGACGCGCACGAGCACCTGCCCGGCTCCGGGCGAGGGGGTCGGCACGTCACTGACGACCATCGCCTCTGGGCCTCCGTATGTCGCAGCCACGATTGCCTTCATCAATGATCCTCCGGTGTCGAACAGTTCGTACGTACGCCGTACGTTATACCTACACTGTACGTATGCCAACCACGCCGAGGCGCCCACGGACAACGACCCCGCTGAGCCGCCAGCGGATCGTCGCCGCGGCGATGGCCCTCGCCGACCGCCACGGGGTCGACGAGCTGAGCATGCGCAAACTCGCAACGGACCTCGGCTGCGAGGTGATGTCGCTGTACAACCACGTGGCCAACAAGGACGACCTGATCGACGAGATGGTGGAACTCGCCGCAGCCGAGATCGCCGAGGGGCCGCCAGGGCTGCGGTGGGACGAGGCCGCCCGGGTGATCGCCGTCTCCGCCAAGGAGTCCATGGTCCGCCACCCCTGGTCGGGCCCACTGTGGGCCGGCCGCTTCCCCGGACCCGTGCGGATGCGCCACATGGACTCTCTCCTGGCGGCGCTCGGCCGCAGCCGCCTTCCCAGCGGCGTGGTGGATCTCGGGTTCCATGCGGTGTCGATGCACATCGAGGGCTACGTCCAGCAGGCGCTCGCCTTCCGACAGGGCCAGCAGGCCATGTCGGCGGCGGCCGCGCAGTTCCTGGCCAGCGAGCACGCGTCCCGCTTTCCTCATCTGCTGGCCCACTTCGAGTATCACCGGCTCAGCGACGACGACCGTGACGACTTCGTCCTCGTGCTTGACCTGATCCTCGACGGTCTGCGGCGCATCGGTCGGCGCGAGGTGCGGCGAGGGTGACGGTCAACCGGCCAGCGTGTCCCGCCGCCACCGGGTGCCGCTGAGGAACTTCACCGCTGCAGGGTGCGAATCCATCGGCCGGGCCGGGGCGATGGGCGTGAGCTCGGCGGGATCGTGACGAACCTGGCAGCCGGGGCAGTAGTACACCACGCTGCCGGTCTCGTCCTTGCGGACCCCGATGGTGTCACCGCAGCGCTCGCAGGCCCTGCCGCAACGCCCGTACACCTTGGTGGGCAGGCCCATCTCGCCGCCGCGGATGCTGGCCCGCAGCGCCTCCACCACGCGACCCGCGAGATCGGCGCAATCCTCCGGGGTGATCCGCGACATCGGGGCGCCCGGGTGGATGCTGGCCCCCCACAGGATCTCGCTGCGGAAGACCGATCCGACACCACGGACCACGCGCGGGTCCATCAGCGCATCGGCCACGGTGACGTCGTCACTGATCGCGCTGACCAGGCCGCGGGTGACCTGACCGAGATCGACGACCGCGGCGCCGATGTCGGCGCCGGGCGGGCCATAGCTGGGATGGCGCACAGGGTCGAACTGGCGGAACGTCTCCACGGTGGCTGCCCGGAAGCAGGCGGCGGTCCAGCCGTGGACCTCGATGCCCACGCTCAGCGAGTCCCAGCCGCGCCGCCACCGTTCGGTGGCCCGGTACAGGTGCCACTCGCCACCGCGGCGTAGCTCGGTGCGCAGCACCAGCCCATCGTCCCAGGTGATGTCCACCTCCCGGCGATGGCAGTCAACCGACTCGATGACCCGGCCCCGACCAGGGCGTGGTCCGTGCATGCCGGGCGCATCGAAGCGATGGGCGACGCGGCCCACCAGCGCAGTACGCAATGCTGCGGTCGCTCGGCGCAGTGCGTCCCCTTCCGGCACGCCCGCAGTGTAGGCAACCCGGGAATGCTGGAGGGTGGACCCTCGGGCATGTCATCATCGACGCGACAGCTTCGGACGAACGATGAACGACGGCACCACCACCACGACCAACGGCACCACCCAGACCGGCACCACCCAGACCGGCACCGGCTGGCTCTCCCCCGAGCAGCTCGAGCTGATCCGGGCCAGCGTGCCGCTGGTCTACGTGGACGCGATCCCGGTCCGGGTGGACGACACCGGCCGGGTGACCCACCTCGGTCTCCTGCTGCGGATGGCCGCCGACGGCTCGATCAGCCGGATGGTCGTCAGTGGGCGCGTCCAGTTCGGCGAGCGCGTCCGCGACGCCGTGCTCAGGCATCTGGAGAAGGATCTCGGCCCGATGGCCCTGCCGCGCATCCCGCCGGAGGTGGCGCCGTTCACCGTGGTCGAGTACTTCCCCGACCCCGAGCGGTCTGGGTTCCACGACCCACGACACCATGCCGTGAGCCTGGCCTTCGTGGTCCCGGTGGCCGGTGACTGCCAGCCCACCCAGGAGGCCCTGGAGCTGACCTGGCTGACCCCGGCCGAGGCCAGTTCGGCCGCCACCCGCCGGGAGATGACCGGCGGGCAGGACCGGCTGCTGCAGCTCGCCCTGGCCCACGTCGGCCAACTCGGCTAGCTCGACGGCGTCACGCTGCGGCCCACCAGCGCCAGCAGCAGGCTCTGCGGATCGTCACCAACCGGGTCGACCGCCGGACCGAACACCATCGGGTTGCGCATCCCGTCCGCCATCGGCGCCAGCCGGTCGTAGAGCATCCGGCACACCTCCGCGTCGAGCCGGTCGTCCACACCCCCAGCACGGGCCAGGTCCCAGGTGTGGATGGTGATGTCCCCCACGTTGAAGCCGATCATCTCGTCGACCGTGCGCTCGCCCCGCCACGTGCTGACGGTCCGGCCGAGCACTCCTTCGTGGTCCAGGGTCTCGAGGATCGCGTCCCGCGCCGTGGCCCAGGTCCCGAACGGGTCCTCGCCGGCGATGAGGTGAGGGTCCACCATCGGGTTGATGGCCAGCGGTGTGCCCACGATCGTCGCCCGCTGCACCTGCTGGATGCCGGTCACGTGCCCGATCACGTGGCGCGCCGTCCACCCGGCGCACGGCGACGGCGCATCCCACTCGGTGATCAGCTTGGCCACGTGATCAAACCCGTACATGGCCCTGGTGTAGATGCGCAGGTTCCGGCTCACGGGCCAACCCTAGTGGCGGGCGCCGACCCAGGCGGGTGGGCTAGCGCCGCTCGTTGGCGGCAATCGCCGCGTGGATGAGCCGCGTGAATGCTTCGGCGTCCACTCGGTCCCCTTCGCGCAGGTCGATCGCCCGCCTGGTCCCACCGTCGAGGCTGGCGTTGAACAGACCCGCCGGATCCGCCAGCGCCGCCCCGCGGGCAAAGGTCAGCTTCACCTTGTCCCGGTAGGTCTCGCCGGTGCAGACGATGCCGCTGTGGGACCACACGGGAACGCCGCGCATCGAGTTCGACGGCTTGCGCCACTTCACCTCTTCGCGGATGTCCGGATCGGCCTCGTGGATCAGCCGGCGAAGCTCGCCCAGCAGCGCGCCCCGCCAGTCGGCCAGGTCGGCAATCGTGGCGTCGATGAGCGCCTCGGGGCACTCGTCAGGATCGGTCATGGGTCCAGTGCTCTTCATGGGTCCAGTGCTCTCCTCGGGCTGCGCTCGTCCCGCCAAGGTCACACTCACCCTACGCCCGCACCCCACCGTGGTCACCGAACATCTCACCCACCGAGACATCCGGTGACCACGGCGCGGTGCCGGGGCGGGGTGGGGCAGGCGGGGTGGCGGGGGTGTCAGGAGGGCAGGTGGGGCAGGACGTCGGACTCGAACAGGCGCAGGCTGCGCCAGGCAACCTCGGGGGCCAGCCCGCCGATCATCGGGTGGAACATCAGCATCCCGCTGGAGCGGGCCAGCTCGACGCACTCCTCGGGCGTGACGACGAGGTGCATCCCCATCGAGCGCAGCGCGGCCACGTCGGCGAGGGGCTGGTAGCCGGTGTCGCTCTGGCCCTCGGCGGCCCACGCGCCGTAGGCGTTCATCTCGTACAGGCAGGCCTCGCCCACCTCGCCCCACGCCGCCTCCACGTCGTGGGCCACGTAGAGGAACATCGGCTGGAACGGAACGCCGGGACCGGGGTCGGCATGGCCCAACCGCAGGCACTCGTCCCGGTAGGTCTGCCAGTACTGGGGCAGCGACGGCATGAACCCGGTACCGAGCCGGGCTGCCCGGCGCGCCGCGGCGTCGGACGAACCCCCGAGGCTGATCGGCGGGCCAGCCGGCTGGAACGGGCGCGGCGTCACCCGAGCCGTGCGACCGCGGAAGGTGAACGGCTCACCCGACCATGCCTGGCGCAGGGTGGCGACGGCCTCGGTGACCAGCTTCGGGCGGTCACTCAGCGCCACCCCGAAGGTCTCGAACTCGGCGGGGACGTAGCCGTTGGCCAGCACCAGGTGCAGCCGGCCGCGGCTGAGCTGATCCACCACGGCGGCGTCCTCTGCCAAACGGATCGGGTCGTGCAGGGGGGCGATCACCGCGGCGAGATTGATCAGCATCCGTTCCGTCCGCGCCGCGATCGCCGCGGCCATCGTGAAGATCGACGGGAGGTATCCGTCCTCCACCCCGTGATGCTCGGACAGCACGACGGCGACGAACCCGCTGCGCTCGGCCCACTCGCACATCTCCAGACAGGCGGCGAACCGATCGGCCGTGGCGACACCAGAGGCGGCCGGGTTGCGCAGATCGAAGCGGATCGTCAGGATGGTCATGGCCGACGATTGTGCCAGTTCATCATCCGTCGCTCGCACCCGGCGCGGGCCCGAGCACCAGCCCACTCACCGTCTCCGTCGCCGCGGTGGGCACCCCGGGCGGCGCGCTGGCGTGCACCAGGGCGAACAGGATGACCGCGACGAACGCCCCACCGATGGCCTCCGAGGCAAGCGTCGCCGGGGTGACCAGAAGGATGGTGATCAACCGCCCGGCGGAGGTGAGGTGCTGGCCCTGGGGCCCGGACGCGTAGAGATCGAAGGCGTCGGGGATGGCGCCGATCAAGGCAACGACTCCGCTCAGCACCCACAGCGCCGACCACGCCATCAGGTCGGCGCGAAACGTCTGACGCCACGCCCGGTACGAGCGGCCCAGAGCCACCGCCATGTTGGCGCCGTACACGGCTGTGGCGGGCACGGCGTAGGACAGGGCGTAGCCGAGGACGAAGCTGGCCACGCCGCGGGTCACCCGTTCCGAGGCGGCACCCGAGGCCACGGTGTCCAGCCACGCCGCGAGCGCCGAAGCCGCAGCGAGATCCGGGAGGCGGCGCAGCAGCGGGCGCCTGACGCCGGCCAGCGCCGGCGCGCCCGACGGCGACGTCCACCGCCGAGTCAGCCACCACGCCGCGGAGAACTGGCAGGCCAGCACGATGAGTTGACGCACCGCCATGATCGGCCAGCGGTTGCCCAGCACGGGGCCCGTGCCGCGGTGACCGAGCAGTCTCCACAGCATGACCAGACCGACGATCGTCACCACCCCGGTGGCGACCAGGCGGGCCAGCGTGCGTCGCTCGGACAGTTGGCGCACCAGACTGCGCAAGACGATGAAGCTGTCGGCGACGACGGAGCGCTTGGCGCGGACCACCTCCGGGAGTCGTTGCGGCAGGCGCGGCGCGCGCCGATGCTCAGGGCGCGCCATGAGCCGACCCTCCGTCGTTCGGTGGTGACTCGACCAGCAGGACCGCGAGCGCGGCCGCGTCCGGTCTCGCGCAGCCGGTGTGGGGTGGTGGCCGCGTAGGAGATCGAATCACCCAGACCCAGTGGCGTGATCGCACCGCCGAGATCGATCTCGACGCGGCCGCGGATGACGTAGATCGCCTCGTGGCCGTCGTGGGACCAGTGGTCCTGGAACCGGCGCGGCAACCCGTCCAGCTCGACCAGGTGGAACGGGACGGCGCCGCCCAGCAGAAGCCGGACGACCGATCCGGCCGCAGCCCCCGGGGCGTCGAGCGTCGGGGCCTCGGCGCGGCGGACCACCACCGGCTCGCGGCGCCCGTCGGATGACCCGAACAACGCCTGTGGTGTGGTGCCGAGGGCCTCGGCGATGCGCCGCAACGAGTCCATCGACGGCTGCGCCCGGCCGTTCTCCACCTGGGACAGGAACGGATGGCTGAGCCCGCAGCCCTCGGCCAGTTCCACCAAGGTCAGACCCAGCGCCCGCCGGCGGCCGCGGATCGCGTTGGCCGGGTTCACCGGACCAGCGGCATGACCTCGTTCATGAACCGCTCCATCTGCTCTTCGGCCTTGGCATAGGTGTCGCCCAGCATGTGCGGGAAGATCGTCACGTACTCCACGCCCAGCAGGTCACGGAAGAACTGCACGCCTTCTGCCACCTCCTCGGGGCTGCCGACGAGCAGCGTCTTGTTCTCGATGGACTGGTCGAGGGTGGGGATCAGGCCGGGCTTCGACCGGCTTGCCGTCGTCACCCATGTACCCGCGGCTCCACCCGTACGGACCGAGGAACTTCCAGAACTCGTCGTGACCGTCGCGTGACGCTGGCGATGGCAGCCTCGTGGGTGTCCTCGATGCGCACGGCGATCACCAGCATCCGCTTGTCCCCCGGCGCCAGCGACGACTGGTGGTGCTGGGCGTGCAGCTCGCCGTAGCGGTCCCACATCCGCTTGATGAACGTCGGGTGCTGGTTCCAGAAGACCGCCCCGTGATCCACGACCGGCACGTACTCCACCGTGGGCGGGCTGGTCACCGCCTGCCAGATCTCGTACGGGTACACCGGCCGTGGGATCAGCGTCAGTTCGGTGACCGTGGCGCCGCGGTCGGGGATGCCGGGGGCCGGGAACTGGAAGTACGTTCCGGAGTAGGAGAACCGCTCCTGGGACAGCGACATCCGCACGACGTCCATGGCCTCCTCGAAGAACTCGCGGTTGCGCACGTCGTCGGCGGCCTGCTCGGGGTTGTCGAGCGAGCCGATCGAGATGTGGTCGTGGTTGAGGTGCAGGATCTCGCGCGGGCACGGTACCGCGGCCGACGCCCAGGATGCCCCGCCCGCCGGACAGGTTGTGCATCGTGGCGAAGTCCTCGGCCAGGCGCAGCGGGTGCCACTGCGGCACGACGTTGAACATCGCCCCGAGGCGGATCCGCTGGGTGCGGGCGGCGATCCAGGCGGACACGAGGATGCCGTTGGGGATGACCTCGTAGCCCTCGTACTGGAAGTGGTGCTCGGTGGTCCAGAAGCTGTCGTAGCCCAGCCGGTCGGCGGTGACCGCGGCGTCGATGTACTTCAGCGTGGCGTCCCAACATGCCGCGTTGTCGTAACGGCGGTCCATCGGATGGGGCAACCCGGCGCCTGCGTCGGACATCTCCACGCCCCCGAAGAAGAACGCACCAACCTTCATCACAGCCTCCTCGAACCCGATCGTCGCCATACCCTAGTCGGCCGAATGTTGATCAGATCAACATCGGCGCGACACCTCGACCAGGACCGCCGGGACGGCGGCGAATACCATCCGGCCATGGCCATTGCATTGACCGACGACCACCGCGCCCTCGCCGAGACCGCTGCCGACTTCCTCCGCAAGCACGGCGCGCTTGCCGAGACGCGCCAGCTGCTGAACGCCCCGGAGTCCGCGCTGCCCTCGTTCTGGACTGCACTGGCCGAACTCGGCTGGTTGGGGCTGCACATCGCCGAGGACCTCGGTGGCTCGGGCTACGGGCTCGAGGAGTCCGCCGTGGTGCTGGAGGAGCTGGGCAGGGCCTGCGCTCCCGGTCCCTTCGCCCCCACCGTCATCGCCAGCGCCACCCTGGGCGCCGCTGCGGGCAGCGGGACCGTGGCCCAGACCTGGCTGCCCCGCCTGGCGTCGGGCGCCGCAGCGGGCGTGGCCCTCGAATCCGCTCTGGTGGTCTCCGGCGCGACGGCGTCCGGGTCGGCCGTGGTCGTCAGCGCAGACGTCGCCGGCGTGCTGGTGATCGTCAGCGGTGACGACGTGCTCGTTGTCGATCGTGACGCCGACGGCCTGGTGGTGGAGACACCGTCGGCGCTGGACCCGGGCCGGCCGTCGAGCCGGGTGACCTTGGACAACACCCCGGTGACGGTGGTGCCCGGCGCAGCCGGGACGATGATCTCGATCAGCCGCACCGTCCTGGCCGCCGAGGCGGCCGGGGTGGCGGGTGAGTGCACCCGCCGCGCCGCCGAGTATGCCAAGGTGCGCATCCAGTTCGGCCGGCCCATCGCCACCTACCAGGCCGTCAAGCACCACTGCGCCAACATGGCCGTCGCCACCGAGATGACCGTCTCGGCGGCGTGGGACGCGGCCCGCGCCGCTGGCCGGTGGGGGCTCGCAGTTCGCCCTGGCCGCCGCCGCGGCAGCCGCCCTGGCCGGACCGGCGGTGGACCTCTGCGCCAACCTGTCCACCCAGGTGCACGGCGGGATCGCCATCACCTGGGAGGACGACGCCCACCTCTACCTGCGCCGCGCCACGGTGTTGCGCTCCCTGTTGCAGAGCCATCTGGCCGCCGCCCAGGTCACCGACTTGGTGCGTGATGGTGTGCGCCGCGACCGCACCGTCGACCTCCCGGCGGAGGCCGAGTCGATCCGCGCCGACGTGCGCGCGGTGGTGGACGGTGTCAGCGGCTTGAGCGGCGAGGAACGCAACGAGGCCCTGCTCGCCGCGGGTTACCTGATGCCGCACTGGCCGGCGCCGTACGGCCGGGCAGCGGGCGCCGTCGAGCAACTGGTCATCGAGCAGGAGTTCGCCGCGGCCGGGATCCAGCGACCCGCCCTCGGCATCACCGGATGGGTCATCCTGACGTTGATCCAGCACGGCACACCCGACCAGGTGTCGCGCTGGGTCCCTGACGCGCTGCGCCAGCGGGTGATCTGGTGCCAGCTGTTCAGCGAGCCCGACGCCGGCTCGGACGCCGCCGGCATCACCACCCGGGCGACACGCACCGACGGTGGCTGGATCGTCAACGGTCAGAAGGTGTGGACCAGCGGGGCCCACGTGGCCGGCATGGGCTTCGCCACGGTCCGCACGGATCCGTCCAAGCCCAAGCACCAGGGCATCACCACGATGGTCGTCGACATGCACGCCAGCGGAGTGGAGGTTCGCCCGCTGAAGATGACCAACGGCGGTTCGGAGTTCAACGAGGTGTTCTTCAACGACGTGTTCGTCCCCGACGACGACGTGGTCGGCCCGGTCGACGGCGGGTGGACCGTTGCCCGGGCGACGCTGGGCAACGAGAGCGTCAGCATCGGGGGCGGGCAGGGCGGCCTGCAGTTCCCGGCCGAGGCGCTGCTGGGCGCCTGGGACGCGAACCGTGACCGCATGCCCGGCGGCGCCGAGCGCATCGGCGCGTTCGTGGCCACCCAGCACGGGATGGCGATGATGAACCTGCGCAGCGTCTACCGCGCCGTCGGCGGCGGTGAGCCCGGACCGGAAGGCGCGATCACCAAGCTGGTCCTCAGCGAGAACGGCCATGATGCGGCGGAGATGCTGGCGCTGCTGTCCGGTCCGGACGTGGCCTTCACCGACGGCCTGCACGCCATCTCGTCGTCGATGATCCTGATGCATCGCGGCATCTCCATCGCCGGTGGCACCTCGGAGATCAAGCGCAACCAGATCGGCGAACGGATCCTCGGGCTGCCCCGTGACCCGCTGATCAACTGATCAACTGATCAGCTGATCAGCTGATCGCCTGATCGCCGCGGCGCCAGGCGCTGCCGTCGGACGAAGCCTCAGACGGCGACGTCGGGGTCGGCGGCGGGCGGTCCCACGGCGCCGATGGCCTCGAAGTAGGCCAGGTGGGCATCGACGACGTTGACGATGTCGACGTCGTCGATGATCTCGATCCGCTGCCTGGTCCGCCTGGCCCAGCAGGTAGGCAACCACGTCGTCCTCGCTGACGACCACGGGTGTCGAGATGTCCTGGCGGCGATCGATCACGTTCGTCGGCTGCAGACCCTTGGCGTGCAGCCAGCGCATGTGCATCGTCAGCAGTTGTTCCAGTTCGTCAGGACGCAGCCTCGCCTGGGACTCGGCCGGCAGGTACTCGGCGACGAACTCGAGGGCTTCCTCGGGGATGTACACGCTGCGCGGGGCGACAGCGTCGAGTCGGTGCGCCTCCCGGCCCACCACCACGGCGGCGATCACGAACACCGCCACCGCCGCGGCGACGACGAAGACCCAGGTGATGGCCGGCATGCGCTGGTCAGGTTAGGCCCGAACACCGAGGTGGAGACAGAGCCGGGCTCTGGCGCCCTGGCCGGTCCCCACCTCGCAGGTCAGATGCCGATGCGCTGGGCCAGCAGTTCGCGGTGGTACGTCGGGTCGCCAAAGAGCAGCTCGGACGACTTGGCCCGCTTGAAGTAGAGGTGCGCAGGGTGCTCCCAGGTGAAGCCGATCCCGCCGTGGATCTGGATGTTCTCGGCGGTGGCGTGGAAGTACGCCTCGCTGCAGTACGCCTTGGCCAGGGAGGCCACCGAGGGCAGTTCGTCGTTCATCTCGCTGGCGCACCACATCCCGTAGTAGGCCGCCGACTTGGCGGACTCGACCTCCAGCAGCATGTCGGCGCACTTGTGCTTGATGGCCTGGAACGAGCCGATCGGGCGGCCGAACTGGACGCGGACCTTGGCGTACTCGACGGCCATCTCCAGCACCTTCTGGGCGCCACCGACCTGCTCGGCGGCGAGGCCGACCGCGGCGAGGTCGAGCACGGTGGACAACGTGGTCCAGCCCTCGCCGTCGGCGCCGACCAGCGTGGCCGGGGTGCCGTCGAACTCGAGCCGGGCCTGCTTGCGCGTCTGGTCCATGGTGGACAGCGCGGTGCGGGTCAGGCCGGAGGCGTCGCCGTCGACGGCGAACAGGCTGACGCCCTTGGCGGTGCGGGCGGCCACGATGATGAGCGTCGCCGTGTGCCCGTCGATCACGTACATCTTCGTCCCGGTCAGTGTCCAGCCGTCGCCGGCCGGGGTCGCCTGCATGGTGATGCCGCTCTCGTCCCACTTGCCGCTGGGCTCGGTGAAGGCCAGGGCGGCGATGGTCTCGCCGCTGGCGATGCCCGGCAGGTGGGCAGCCTTGGCCGCGTCGTCGCCGCTGTGCAGCAGGGTGTTGGCTGCCAGCACGACGGTGCTGAAGAACGGGGCGCACAGCAGTGCCCGACCCATCTCCTCCAAGACGATGCCCAGTTCGATGTAGCCGTAGCCCGACCCGCCGAACTCCTCGGGGATGGCCAGGCCCTGCAGACCCATCTGCTCGCCCATCTGCGACCACACCGCCGGGTCGAACCCGGCCTCGGTCTCCATCTGCTCGCGCACCGCGGTCTCCGGGCTCTTGGACTCCAGGAACTGGCGGACGGTCTTGCGCAGTTCGTCCTGTTCTTCGGTGAAGGCAAAGTTCATGGGGTCATTGTCGCTCGCCGGGGCCGCGCCGCGCCACCCGGTGTGCGTACACTTGCGTACACATGGTTGCCGCGAGACACCTCCGCTCCGAGCTGGCCTCGTTCGTGCGCCGCGCCGCCGCCGGTGAACGGGTGGTGATCACCGTTGCCGGGCGGCCGACGGCGCTGCTCGGCCCGGTCGAGGCGGCGCCCACCGAGGTCGACCTGGCGACGTTGGTGGCCAGCGGCGCCGTCATCCCGCCACGACGAACCGACGGGCGGGTGGCCGGTGGCACGGTGCCGGTGTGGAGCAACGTCCGCTTCGACCGTCTGCTCGGTGAGGTCCGCGGGTGACGGTGTACGTGGACGCCAGCGCGCTGGTGGCGCTGCACACGGAGACACCCCAGGCCCGGGTGGCGCGCGCCACCCTGGACACCGACGCCCAGTGGGCCAGTTCGGCGCTGACCATGCTGGAGGCCCTTGCGCTGGTGGACCGAGTTGCCGACGGCCCGAACCGCGCCGACCTCGAAGACCTCGTCCGGCTCACCTGGGATCGTGTGGCGGTGGTGCCGGTGGACCAACGATGCCTGGACCGCGCCGCGGACCTGATGCCGCGCTCAACCACTGCGCCTGTCCGACGCCATCCACCTTGCCGCCGCGCAGCGCCTGCCGCGGCCGGTGCGCTTCGTCACCTTCGACCCCGGGCAGATCCCGGTGGCGCTGGGCCTGGGCTTCGAGGTGTGCAGCGGCTAGCGCCGTCAGCGCACGAGCATGCCGACGGCGGCGAAATGGCACACTCCGGCGGCCAGCGTGAAGGCGTGCCAGATCTCGTGGTACCCGAAGGTGCGCGGCCACGGGTCCGGGCGCTCACGCACCAGCACCGGGATCCCCACGGTGTACAGCAGGCCGCCGGCCAGCACCAGGCCGAGCTCCCATCCGCTCATCACCACCAACATGGTGGGCAGGGCGACGATGGCCACCCAGCCGAGGATGGGATACAGGGCGTATTCGAGGATCTGCAGGCGGTCGAAGGCGAACTGCTTGATCAGCACACCCGCCACGGCGCCGGTCCACACGACACACAGCACGGGGATGCCCCACCCCGCCGACATCCCCAACAGGGCCACGGGCGTGTACGTCCCGGCGATGAGGACGAAGATCATCGAGTGGTCGAGGCGCTGCATGATCCGCTGCGTCCTGGGGCTGCGCGCCATGCGGTGGTAGGCCGCCGAGGTGCCAAAGCCGAGCAGCAGGCTGGCGGCGTAGATCGACGCGGCAACCCGGGCGCTGGCCCGATGGGCGTGCAGGATGAGCATGACCCCGGCCGGGATGGCGGCAAGGAAGGCCGCCGCGTGGATCCAGCCGCGCCAGGACGGCCGATCCTCGACTCGGGTGACCTCGAAGCTCGCCATGGCCCGACCGTACCAAGCGATCCCACGAACCGTGCGTCGGTCCGGGAACCGGGCACCGCGGGCAGACGTATCAGCACCATGATCCGTTCCACCTCCACCACCATCACGCACCGCCTCCTCCGCTGCGCCGGCCTTGCCGTCGCCCTCCTCGGAGGCTCGAGCCTCGCCGCCACCCAGGCATCCGCGGCCCCGGCGCCCGCAGTTCGGGCCCCGGCCTTCACCATCCCCCATGACACGGTCCAGTACGCCGACAGCTTCGTGCGCGCCTTCGGGGCCAAGAACACCGGCCGGGTGCGCCTGCTCGGCACCACCACCGCGGCGAACAACGCCATCGCCCACTACTCGATCGCCGGGCCCACCTGGGTCCGGCTGTGGTGCGACGGGACCGCAGGGTCGTTGCACTGCAAGTACGGCAACGGGCTCGGCCGGTTCATGCTGGTCAACGTGTCGAACTTCGACGCCATGCTGGGCCGGGCCCATTCCGTCACGTCGGTCGTGTTCAGCCGGTTCCGCATCCCCGCCAACAGCTGTGACTACGCCGATGCCTTCGTTCGCGCCTTCGGCGCCAAGAACACCGACATCGTCCGCCTTCTGGGCACCACGACCGCAGCAAGCACGGCCATCGGGCACTACGGCCTCGCCGGGCCAACATGGGTCCGGACCCGCTGCGACGGCGCCGCCGGCTCGATGTTCGTCTCCTACCGCGACGGCCGCGGCCACCGCCTGTTGGTTCGGGTGTCGAACTTCGACGCCATGCTGCGCCACCCGCACTCGGTGACCTCGATCGCCTTCAGCTGATCGGCCGTCGCCTGACTCGCCATGCGGTGAACCGGTAGCGTTCGCCACATGGCGAGTCTTCATTGGGCCGACCATCGTCTCGAGATCCATCGGGTCGTGGTGGGCTCGTTCGACAACAACGTCTTCATCCTGCGGTGCCGGGAGACGGGCGAGGCCGTGCTGATCGACGCGGCCAACGAGCACGAGCGCCTGCTGGAGCTGTGTCGGTCGCTCGGCGTTCGCCGAGTCCTGGAAACCCACGGGCACGGGGATCACATCGGCGCCGTCGCTCAGCTGCGTGAGGCCGGCTACGAGGTGGCGGTCACCAGCGCCGACGCCCCACGACTGGCCGACGTGGGCTACGACGTCTTCATCGATGACGCCGAGGTGATCGAGGTGGGCGCGCTCCGCCTCCAGGCGATCCACAACCCCGGGCACACCGAGGGCTCGGTGAGCTTCAAGGTGGAGGGTGCCCCGCTGCTGTTCACCGGCGACACGCTGTTTCCGGGCGGGCCAGGGGCGACGAAGTTCCCGGGCGGCGACTTCGCCGCGATCATCGACTCCATCGACAACAAGCTGTTCACGTTTCCCGCCGACACCATCGTCATGCCGGGCCACGGGGTCAGCACCACCGTCGGCGCCGAGCGGCCGCATCTGGCCGAATGGGTCGCCCGTGGCTGGTGAGCCGGTGCTCACGGCTGCGGTGGCGACCGGCGGCATGGTCCCCCGCTCGTTGCCAGCGCTGCACCCCACGGACCTGATCCGCGCCGATGGGCGGCCGGCTCCGGCCTTCCGGGAGCAACTGCGGCGGATCCCCTCGTGGCGCAACGCCGCCTCGGTCGCCAGCACCTGGGCGCAGGTCGCCGCGCTGGTGGCCGCGGCGGTGATGTGGCGGCCGTGGAGTTGGCTGCCCGTGGTGGTGATGATGGGCCGGGCCCACGCCCAACTGGCCAGCCTGATGCACGAGGCCGCCCACCGCCTGCTGTTCGCCAACCGGCGGGCCAACGACCTCGTCGGGCGCTGGCTGCTGGGCTTCCCCACGTTCACCTCGACCGACGCCTACCGGCGGGTGCACATGGCTCACCACCGCGACGAGTTCGGGCCCGACGAGCCGGACATCCCGCTGTACGCCGGGTACCCCATCGCCCGGGCCAGCATGCGCCGCAAGCTCGTCCGCGACGCCACCGGGCGAACCGGGCTGAAGCTGATGCGCGCCCTGCTGAACGGGCTGCGCTCACCCGACCCACGGGTCCGCCACACCGTGTGGAAGATCCTCGGCGTGCAGGCCGTCCTGCTGGGCGCGGCGATTGCCGGCGGCGTGTGGTGGGTGTACCCACTGTGCTGGCTGCTGCCATACCTCACCGTCTGGCGGGTCATCAACCGGTTGCGCTCGATCGCCGAGCACGGCGGCATGCAGCGCTCCAAGGATCGCCGTGAGAGCACCCACTCCGTCGCCCAGCACCGTCTGGCACAGTTCATGATCGTGCCGTTCAACATCGGCTTCCACCTGGCGCACCACGTGGACTCCGGCGTCCCGTTCCGCCACCTGCCCACCCTGCATTGCGCCCTGCGGCAGGCCGGGTACGTGGACGACACCGTCGAACACCGCTCCTACCCGGCGATCTGGCGGGCGCTGCGGCGATGAGCGACGCCCTGCACCGCTGGGACGAGCGCGCCGACATGTTCGCCCACTCCGTCATCGGCTACGCCATCGAGCGGATGCACCTGCGCAAGGACACGACGTGGGGCGCGGTACCGGCGCACCGGCTGACCGAGGCCCTGGACGGGGTGATCTGCCCCGACGGGATCGGCGGGCATCAGGCGCTGCGCCTGTTCCGTGACGTCCTGCTGCCGGCATGCCGCCCCCAGGACGATCCGATGAATCTGGCCTACGTGCCGGCCGCGCCGAGTGTGGCAGCGGTTGCCTTCGACCTGGTGGTCAGCGCCTCGTCCATCTTCGGCGGGACCTGGGAGGCCGGTGCCGGGGCGATCGCCGCCGAGAACCAGGCGCTGCGTTGGTTGGCAGATCTGGCCGGGTTCCCGCCGGAGGCAGGCGGGGTGTTCGTCAGTGGAGGCTCTGCGGCCAACCTGTCGGCGCTGGTGACGGCCCGCCAGGCCCACCTGGCCAAGTACGGCCGGACGAAGCGCCTGGCCGTGACCGCCACCAGCGAGGTCCACGCCTCGGCCCGCGCCGCGGCACGAGTGATGGACATCGACGTGGTCGACGTGGACACGGACAGCAACGGCCGGATGCATGCCTCCGCTCTGCGTGCCGCCATCGACCGGGCCAACGACCACGTCGTGTTCGCGGTCGTGGCCACGGGCGGCACCACCAACGCCGGCATGGTGGACCCCCTCGACGAGATCGCCGGTGTGTGCGACGAGTGCGACCTGTGGCTGCACGTCGACGGGGCCTACGGCCTGGCCGCGCTGTGCGCGCCGTCGGTGCGCCCGGCGTTCGACGGAATCGAGCGCGCCGACAGCTTCGGGGTCGACCCGCACAAGTGGTTGTACGCCCCGTACGACTGCGCCGCACTGGTGTACCGCGACCCGCGCCTGGCCGCCGAGGCCCACACCCAGCACGGCGACTACCTCGACGCGGTGGACCACCAGCAGTGGAACCCGGCGGACTACGCCTATCACCTGTCCCGGCGGGTGCGCGGCCTACCGCTGTGGTTCAGCCTGGCCACCTATGGCACCGACGCCTACCGCGAACGCGGTGGAGCAGTCACTGGCCACCGCCCACGCCTTCGCCAGGGCGGTGGACGACCACCCGGCGTTCGACCTGCTGATCGAACCGACCCTGTCCGTCGTGCTGTTCCGCCGCCGCGGCTGGGAGGACCGTCAGTACGCCGAATGGAGCGCCACCCAGGCACGCGCCGGCACCGTGCTGATCGTGCCCACCTCGTGGCGCGGCGAGACCTGCATGCGCGTCCGCGCGATCGACCCGCGGACCCGGCTTGACCGGCTGGTCGACCTGCTCGAGCACATGGCCGAGGATTGAACGGACCACCGTGTTCTCGCTGAGTACGGTGAGGCGATGCCCACTCGCCTCGGCTCGTTGCGCCTCCCCGTTGTCACCTGCCTGGCCGTCACGCTCTGCCTGGCCGCGCCGGTGGGCGCCAGCGTGCCTCCGGGCACTGTGCCGCCGGGCAGCGTGCCGCCGGGCACCGTGCCACCCAGCGCCGTGCCACCCAGCGCGGCGCCGGAACCCTCCGTCCAGGCTGCGGGCGGGCTCCAGTGGGCGCCGTGCACCGACGAGGACGCCCGCGACCCGCGCGCCGAGTGCGCCACCCTGAAGGTCCCGCTGGACTACGACCATCCCGAAGGCGCCACCGTCACCCTGGCGCTCTCGCGTGTCAGAGCAACCGAACCACGCGTCGGGGCGATGCTCTTCAACCCAGGCGGGCCCGGCGGATCGGGGTTCTCCCCGGTCGCCGCCAACGGTTCGTTCTTCCAGTCGACGCTGCGCCTCGATGACCACGACATCATCGGTTTCGACCCGCGCGGGGTGGACCGCAGCGGTGGCATCGCCTGCGTCGACGGGACGTTCCTGGACGAGCAGATGTACCTCGACGACACCCCCGACACGCCCGCCGAGAAGGAGGCCCTGGCCACCAGTGACGCCAAGTTCGCCGAGGCCTGCACGGCGAAGTACCACGACACGTTGCGCTTCTACTCCACGGCGAACGCGGCCCGGGACATGGATGCCATCCGCGCTGCGCTTGGCGACGAGACGATCAGCTTCCTGGGCATCAGCTACGGCACGTACCTGGGCGCCGTGTACGCGACGATGTTCCCGAACCGGGTCAGGGCGATGGTGCTGGACAGCGCCTACGAACCCAACGGAGAGACGCCGGAGCAGCAGTTCCTCACCCAGCTGGTGGGGTTCGAGGGTGCGTTTCGCGACTGGATCGCCTGGTGCGAGCAGGAGACCGAGTGCGCGTTCACGGCGCCCGACGTGGCGGCGCGCTGGAAGCAGCTGAAGGCGTCGTTGGACGACACGCCGTTGATGGTCGGCCAACGTGCCGTCAACCAGGTGGTCCTCGACGAGGCGACCAAGGGGTCGCTGTACTCCCGCTCCGATTGGCCCGTGTTCGGCCAGGCCCTCGCCAAGGCCGCCGCCGGGGACGGCAGCGGCCTGCTCGACTTGGCGGACCAGCACAACTACCGCAATGCCGATGGCACCTACGACTCGCTGGTCCAGTCGTTCCTGGTGATCTCCTGCGCCAGCGGGTTCGAGTCACCACCGCCGGCAGACCTGCCCAGCCTGCTGGCCGCGATCAAGGCCAAGGCGCCGCTGCTCGCCGGCGAGCTCACCCTTGACGAGCTGCAACAGTCGGTCCAGCCCGACTGCCCTGCCCTCACACCCGGCGCCGCGCCGATCGCCCCCATCGCCTACGACGGCAAGGCGCCGATCGTGATCGTCGGCGGCAAGAACGACCCGGCCACACCCATCCGCTGGGCCGAGGAGATGACCAAGGCGATGGGGCCCAGCGCGCGGATGGTCACCTTCACCGGCGAGGGCCACGGGCAGTTCGCCACCTCGACATGCGTCACCGAGATCGAGGCGGCCGTGCTGTCCGAGGGCACGCTCCCCGAACCAGGCGCGGTGTGCGACCCCGACCCGGTGGTACCCAAGCCTGCGTGGTGGGGACGCGCTGACCATTCCCGCCGGCATCGGGTCGGTCACGCCCATCCCCGCGGTGCAGTCCATCCTCGGCCTGGGTGACACCCAGGCGTTCTCCGAGGTCCGCACTGCCACGCTGGCCCCCAAGCAGATCGTCGACGCCTTCGAGGCCACCGCCGCAGCCAACAATCTGACGGCCGTCGGCACCCCGAACCTCGACATCGCCGACAGCGCAGCCATCGCCTTCGACCACACCGACGGATCGCGGTTCATCGTGGTCGCCCTCGGCCCGAAGGCCTTCGACAAGGATCTGGCGCCCGCAAAGTCCAGCGTGCCGGTCGGCGCCACCGTGGTAGTGCTGGTGGCGTTCCCGCCGCAGAAGTAGGCGATTCCTGGTACGACTGTTCCGCGAGGGTTGCGCGAGCTGCCATGATTCGTGGCCGTGTCCTTCCCATCTGATCTCGACATCGCCCGTTCTGTCACCCCGCGTCCCATCGGTGAGATCGCCGACGCCATGGGTATCGGCCGCCACCTCCTCGAGCTGCACGGCGACGACGTTGCCAAGATCCGCCTGGAGGCCATCGACGAGCTCGCCGGCCGCCCAGCCGGCAAGTACGTGGTGGTCACGGCCATCACCCCCACGCCGCTGGGCGAGGGCAAGACCACCACGACGGCGGGGATCGGCCAGGGGATGAAGCACCTCGGCAAGCAGGCCGTGCTCAGCCTGCGCCAGCCCAGCATGGGCCCGACCTTCGGGATCAAGGGCGGGGCGGCGGGTGGCGGCTACAGCCAGGTCATCCCGATGGAGCTGCTGAACCTGCACCTGACGGGTGACTTCCACGCCGTCACCGCGGCGCACAACCTGCTGTCGGCGATGGTGGACAACCATCTGCATCACGGCAACGAGCTGGGTCTCGACCTGAACAACATCACGTGGCGCCGGGTGATGGACGTCAACGACCGGGCCCTGCGCAACATCATCGTCGGCCTCGGCGGCAAGATGGACGGCGTCCCCCGCCAGACCGGATTCGACATCACGGCCGCCTCGGAGGTGATGGCGGTCCTGGCGCTCGCCACCAGCGTGCAGGACCTGCGCGCCCGGCTCGGCCGAATCGTCGTCGGCTACACCAAGGACGACGCACCGGTCACCGCCGAGCAGCTCAACGTCGCCGGGTCGATGGCCGTCATCATGCGCGAGGCGCTGAAACCGAACCTGCTGCAGACTCTGGAGCACACGCCGGTCATCGTCCATGCCGGCCCGTTCGGCAACATCGCCCATGGCAACTCGTCCATCGTCGGCGACCTGATCGGTATCCGCTGCGGCGACTTCCTCGTCACCGAGGCTGGGTTCGGCGCGGATATGGGCGCCGAGCGGTTCTTCAACATCAAGTGTCGCAACTCCGGCCTGGTACCCGACGCCGCCGTGCTGGTGGCCACCGTGCGGGCGTTGAAGGCCCACAGCGGGAAGTTCAAGATCACCGCCGGCAAGGCGCTCCCCGAGGCGCTGCTGGCCGAGAACCCCGACGACGTCCGCGCCGGCGTGGCCAATCTCGTCAAGCAGATCGAGAACGTCAAACTGCACGGTGTCTCCCCCGTGGTGGCCATCAACGCCTTCCCCGGTGACTTCGAGTCCGAACACCGGGCCATCCGCGAGATCGCCGAGTCGGTCGGCGCCCGGGTCGCCGTCTCGACCCACTTCACCGACGGTGGGGCCGGCGCCGTGGAGCTGTGCCGGGCCGTTGCCGAGGCCTGCGACGAGCCCACCTCGTTCGCCTTCGCCTACCCCGACGAGGCAACGCTGAAGCAGAAGATCGAGGCGGTGGCCACCAAGGTGTACGGCGCGGCCAACGTCACCTACACGGCCACCGCCAACACCCAGCTGGACCGCTACGAACGCAACGGATTTGGCAAGCTCCCGGTGTGCATCGCCAAGACCCACCTGTCGATCAGCGCCGACCCCACGCTGAAGGGCGCGCCCACCGGGCACACGGTGAACGTGCGCGAGGTGCGCGCCAGCGTGGGTGCCGGGTTCGTCTACCCCATCGCCGGGGAGATGACGACGATGCCCGGGCTCGGCGCCCACCCGGCGGCCGAGCGCATCGACCTCGATGCCGGCGGCGAGATCGTCGGCCTGTCATGAGGAGCGTGTCGTGATTCTGCTGGATGGTGTCGCCCTGCGCGACCAGATCGTCGCCGAGCTGCGCCAGACCATCGAGTCCGCCGGATCGCCGCAGGTGTGCCTGGCCACCGTGCTGGTGGGCGACGACAAGCCGAGCCAAATCTACGTGCGCAACAAGCACAAGATGGCCCACAACGCCGGGATGATCTCCCGCCAGGTGGAACTGCCCGCCACCGCCAGCCAGGCCCAGGTGGAGGACGCGGTGGGCGAGCTGGTCGCCGATCCCGGCGTCCACGGGATCCTCTGCCAGTTGCCGCTGCCCGGTGGGCTGGACCCCGAACCCGTGCTGGCGCTGATCCCGTACCAGAAGGACGTCGACGGGCTGACGGAGGTGTCGATGGGCCGCCTGGTGCGCGGCCTGCCCGGCCACGTGGGCTGCACGCCGCTGGGGGTCATGCGCCTCCTGGAGCGCTACGAGATCCCCACCTCCGGCAAGCGTGCCGTGGTGGTGGGCCGTTCCACCCTGGTGGGGCTCCCCCAGGTGCTGCTCCTCGGCCGCAAGGGCGTGGACGCCACGGTGACGCTGGCCCACTCACGCACGGCGGACCTGGTCGGCGTGTGCCGTGAGGCGGACATCATCGTGGCGGCCGCCGGCCAGGCCAAGATGATCACCGCGGACCACGTCAAGCCCGGTGCGGCGGTGCTCGACGTGGGCATCTCGCGGACCGAGGCGGGCATCGTCGGCGACGTGGACTTCGAGGGGGTCTCCACGGTGGCCGGCGCGCTCACCCCGATGCCCGGCGGCACCGGGCCGATGACCATCGCTTGCCTGATGGAGAACACCCTGGCCGCGGCGCGCCTGCTGGGGGCGTTCCCCCACTGATCGCGGGTGCGCTCGGCATGCGTAGTCTCCGGGCATGGCATCACGAGTCGGTCAGTACTGCATCTACGTCAGCGATCTGGAGCGTTCGGTCGAGTTCTACACGGCCCTGATCGGTCTGAAGGAGCAGAGCCGCACCGACATCCCCGGCGTCAACGAGTGCGTCGTGGCCGCCGACCACGGCGGTGGTCGCCTGCAGCTGGCCTACCGCCACGACGACATCAAGCCCGTCGACCACGGCAACGCGCTGTGGAAGATTTACATGATCGTCGACGACGCCGATGCCGTGCATGACGCCGTGGTGGCCGCCGGCTACGAGAGCACGATGAAGCCGGAGCGCCTGGAGCGCTGGCCGGTCAAGGTCGGCTTCGTCGTCGACCCCGACGGATACCTGGTGGAGCTGGTGGAGTACCTCGACGGTCACACCCCGCCGGGGAGCTGATCAGCCCGACGGCAGCCGCGCTGCCGTGACGGAGGCGTTGAACCCGTCGAGCGCTGCCAGCAGCCACTGGGCCACGAGCGGTCCGGTGACGCCGGCAAAGGTGGCCCGCAGGCCGTAGAGCATCGTGCCGTCCGTCCAGCTCGCCTGGCACGACGCCACCGGCGCCGACACGCAGTACGTGACCACCGTGCCGCCGCGGGCTTGGCGGTCGGCGTCGAACACGGCTGCGGCCTCCCCGCCGGCGACGGCCTGGCGCAGGTCGCCCGTGGGTGCGGGGGCCGCGGACACGTTCATCCCCACGCCGTCGGTCGCCGTGACGCAGAACGACGAGGTGTCGGAGATGATCGCCGTTGTCGTCGCGCCGGAGGCGAGGTTCGGCGGGACGCCTTGCGGCGCCGTTGCCATGAACTGCGAATGCGGGCCCCATGGGCACGCCGGGAGGAACGTGCTGTTCCCGGCCTTGGCGTCCGACGTCAGCACCCGCAGGTTGGCCAGCGCGGCCGACGTGGCCGGCGCATCACCCGAGGGCGCTGGTGGGGTGGCGGACCGCTTGGGGGGCTGCGGTCCGATCGTCGCCGTGGCCGTCGCCGCGTTGAGATCGTCGAGCATCGCCTGCAACCACGCCGACGTCTGCTCGGCCGTCACGGTCGGCGTTCCCACCCACAGCACGTACTGGACGCCGTCACCGAGCCAGTCGGACTCGCAGTAGTTCTGCCGCTGGGTGACCTTGTTGGTCTCGCAGTAGGTCACCTGCGTCCCGCCGCGCACCTCCTGGTCAGCAGCGAAGGTCAGCGGACCGGCCGCCAGCGAGGTGACGACGTCGTGGTGATCTCGCTGCGAACGCGTCGCCGTACCGAACACGATGGTTGGTACCGGGTCGGCCTCGGTCAGGCAGGCGATCGCGGTCTGGTCGCCCAGCGGGAAGAACTGCGCCGTGAGTGGCCCACCGAGCGCGGCGGTGCTCACCCCGCTCGGCGCCTTGGCCAGCACGCCGTCCACCGTGGCGAAGTAGGGGCACGTATCGAGCGAGAGGCGCCCGTCGGAGCTGGCCTCGGCCCGGGCGTCGTCCAGCATCTCGGCGAAGTTGCCGGCAGCGAATGCCGTGTCCAGCACGCCATCCGATCCCGATGCCCCGCCGATGAGCGCTCCGTTGAGGTCGTCGAGGATCGATGCCAGCCAGGTCCCCACCAACTGGGCATTGACCGTGGGCGAGAAGGCGGCAGTGCCGTAGATGACGTTGTCGTCCATCCAGTCGGCCTCGCAGAACGAGCCGTCGGCGCCGGACAACGGTGTGGCGCAGTAGACCAGCAGGTCACCGCCGCCGACGGTGACGACCGGACCGAACGCTGTCGTGAACCCGTCGGCCAGGACCGAGCTCACCGACTCCTTCAGGTCCCCGCGGAAGGGCTCGCCCATGAAGATCGTGGCGAACGTCTCTCCGTCGAAGAGGCTGCAGGTGATGGTGGTGGACCCGAGTTGGGTGAACGAGGTCTGCTTCGGATCGTTCACCGCGGTGGAGATCCCCAGCGCCGCTGGCGCCTTGGCCACCAGGGCTGGCAGGTTGCTGACGGGGCACGAGACCAGCGAGTCGTTCGACCGCCCGGCGGCGTCGATGGCGGCGGCCAGCGCCTCGGCGGCGCGAGCCGTGTCCGACGCCGACGGCGCCACCGCGGCGGCGGCCGACACCAGCCCGCTCGCAGCGGCCGAGGCCACGAGCCCAATGATTCCCACTCTGACGCGCCAGCCCATCTTCATCCCGACCTCCGTCCGCGATCCTGTCACGAATGCTCTACGTCGGTGGGCGTCGCGGAGTTCCCGGCACTCACCGGCGGTGACGGCCGGCGCGAAGCCGGCGCCCGGCCCACACCACGTTCGCCGGGACGAAGAACACCCGGGCCGACAGGGAGGCGTCGGCCCAGGTGGTCTTGGCGATCGGCGCTCGCCAGGCCAGCATCCGGTAGACGAGGAACGTGGCGATGAGCAGGTGCATGAGCAGCATCGCCCACGGGTAGCCGTCAGCGCCGAGCACCGCCATCGAGGCCGAGGCGATGGGCGGACCGAGCAGGGCGCCAACGCCGTACAGGAGCACCACCTGTGACGAGGCCGCGCTCTGCTGGTGTGGCTCGACCCAGTCATTGGTGTACGCCGCCCCGATCGAGTACAGCGGGAAGCTGAAGCCGCCGATGACGAACATCGCGCCGTGGCCGGACCACCCCTGCGGACCGCCGAGGATCAGCCAGAGGCACGCGGCCGCGGCGGCGATGGCGATGAACGTGCCGACGAAGCGCCGATCCATCTGATCGGACGCCGCCGACAGCGGCCACTGGAACACCACACCTCCGACACCGGCGACCGCGGCGAACCACCCGGCCGCCGCCGGGCTGACCCCGTCACGCGTGGCGTACACCACCGCCAGGGCGACGAACGCGCCGTGGGTGAGACCGACGAGCAGGACCGTCCCCACCCCGGTGGGGACCATCTGGGCCAGGGCGCGCAGCGAGACGCGTTCGTCGTCGTCGACCGACGGCGCCGTCGCCGCCTCCGACAGGGCCACGGGCGCCACCGCCGCGCCGGTGAGCATCGCGCCAACGGCGAAGGCGGTGAGCGTGGCGGGCCGCACGTACCCGGCCAACACCTGGCCGAGCCCGTAGGCGGCGCCGGTGACCACCAGATAGATGCCGAGCAGGCGGCCGCGGGTCTCGTTCGAGGCCAGCCCGTTGAGCCACGACTCGGCCACCACGTAGAGGCCGGCGGCCAGCACACCTGACAGGAAGCGGGCGATCAGCCAGGTCACCGGAGTGGCGCTGAGACCGGCGACGATCATCACCGTGGCGAGCAACGACGACATCGCCGCGAACACCCGGATGTGGCCGACGGTGACCAGCCAACCGAGGGTCAGTGTGCTGCCGATCAGGAACCCGCCGTAGTAGGCAGCCCCGATCAGGCCGATCACCACGTCGGAGAACCCGTTCAGCTCGGAGCGGATGCCGACGACCGTGCCGAACAGGCCGACGCCACACAGCACCAGAGCCAGGCCGACGAAGAGCGCCCAGGTGGACACGGCCAGTGACGAGCGGCGCAGCGGGAGGTCGCTGTCAGTCGTCACCCGCGGCATGGTACTCGCCGCGTCGTGCCGCCTCTGGTGGTCGGCCACGGGTCCGTGTGGGAGGATGGGCGCCCATGTCAGTGCCAGATCTGGAGGCCATCGCCGGCCCGTACGTCGAGATGCCAGGCGGCCTGTTGCCGGCCCTGCACGCCGTCCAACACCACGTCGGGTACCTCCCCGAGACCACCGCCAGGACGCTCGCCGGGCTCTTCAACCTCGGCACCGCCGAGGTCCACGGGGTCATCAGCTTCTACCAGGACTTCCGCACCGCGCCGCCGGTCGGTCCAGTGGTGCAGGTCTGCCAGGCCGAGGCCTGCCAGGCCCGCGGCGCCCGCGGCCTGCTGGACGCGGCCCGGGCCCACGCTGCCGGCAGGGCGGACGTGAACGAGGTGTTCTGCCTCGGCAACTGCGCGCTCGGCCCGTCGGTGGCCGTCGACGGCCGGGTCCACGCCAGCGTGGACGCACTCACCGTGCGCCGCCTGATCGACGAGGCCGGCGCCACCGTTGCGGTCACCCCGAGTGGCGCGCCTCCGGCCCTCGGCACCGTCTACGTACCCGGTGACAGCGCCGCGGCGTCCGTCGGGGCGGACGAGGTGGCCGCGGCGTTCGCCGCCCATCGCAACGTGATCCGCAGCGGGTCACGTGGTGCGCTGTGGCTGGAGCCGATGATCGAGGTGGTCACTGCGGCAGGGCGAGTCGCCTACGGACCGGTCACGGTAGGCGACGTCGACAGCATCGTCGAGGCCGACGACGGCGGCCGTGACCACCCGCTGGCGCTCGGGCGCGCCGACGACCTCCCGTGGCTCGCCCGCCAGCAACGACTGACCTTCGCCAGAGTGGGCGTCATCGACCCCATCTCCCGCCACGACTACGCAGCCAACGGTGGCACCCGCGGGCTGCGCGCCGCGCTGGCGATGACACCCGCCGAGGTCGTCGATGCCGTGACCCGCTCGGGGCTGCGTGGGCGCGGCGGGGCCGCGTTTCCGGCCGGCATCAAGTGGAAGACGGTGGCCGATGCGCAGAGCCCGGTCAAGTTCGTCTGCGCCAACGCCGACGAGGGCGACAGCGGCACGTTCGCCGACCGGATGCTGATGGAGGGCGACCCGTACTCGCTCCTCGAAGGGATGGCCATTGCCGGGTACGCGGTGGGCGCCGGCACCGGATACATCTACGTTCGCTCGGAGTACCCGGCCGCCATACGGGCGCTGCGCGCCGCCATTGCTGCGGCAACCACGGAGGGCTGGCTCGGCGGCAACGTGCTGAACAGTGGATTCGCCTTCGACGTTCACGTGCGTGTCGGCGCCGGCGCCTACATCTGCGGCGAGGAGACGGCGATGCTGGAAAGCCTCGAGGGGCGCCGGGGCGAGGTTCGCGCCAAGCCACCGCTGCCCGCCCATCACGGCCTGTTCGGCCAGCCGACGGTGATCAACAACGTGCTCACGTTGGCCACCGTGCCCGCGATTCTGACCGACGGCCCCGAGGCCTACGCCGCGCTGGGCGTTGGGCGCAGCGCGGGCACCCAGGTCTTCCAGCTGGCCGGCAACGTCGCCCGCGGCGGCATCGTCGAGGTGCCCTTCGGGATCACGTTGGGTGAGCTGGTCCACGGCTTCGGCGGCGGCACCGCCAGCGGCCGACCGGTGGGCGCGGTGCAGGTGGGCGGCCCGCTCGGCGCGTACCTCACGCCTGGCCAACTCGATCTCTCCCTCGACTACGAGACGATGACCGCGAACCAGGCGCTGCTGGGCCACGGCGGCGTAGTGGTCTTCGACGACACCGTCGACATGGCCGCCCAGGCCCGATTCGCCATGCAGTTCTGCGCCGCCGAATCATGCGGCAAGTGCACGCCCTGCCGGATCGGCAGCACCCGCGGCGTCGAGGTGATCGACCGGATCATCGCCGGGACCGACCGCGCCGCCAACCTGGCGCTGCTGGACGATCTGTGCGACACGATGGCCAGTGCCTCGCTGTGCGCCATGGGCGGGTTGACCCCGCTCCCCGTGCGCAGCGCCGTCGCCAACTGGCCCGACCACTTCCACGGAGGACGGTCATGACCCTGACCAGCGAACGAGACCTCGGCACGCCCCCGGCGGATCGCCGCCGCCAGCCGGACACCGCCGCAGTGGATGTGACCATCGACGGCATCGCCGTCACCGTGCCGCACGGCACCAGCGTGATGCGTGCCGCGGCGCTGGCCGGGGTGGACGTCCCCAAGCTGTGCGCCACCGACACCCTCGACGCGTTCGGGTCGTGCCGGATGTGCATCGTGCAGATCGACGGCCGCCCGGGCACACCGGCTTCGTGCACCACACCGTGCGCCGAGGGGATGTCGGTCACCACCCAGTCCGATCGCCTGGCCGCCCTGCGGCGCAACGTGATGGAGCTGTACATCAGCGACCACCCGCTCGACTGCCTGACCTGCCCGGCCAATGGCAACTGCGAGCTGCAGGACATGGCCGGCGCGGTGGGGCTGCGAGAGGTGCGCTACGGGTATGCCGGGGAGCACCACCTCGGCCTCCCCATCGACACCAGCAACCCGTACTTCCAGTTCGAGACGTCCAAGTGCATCGTCTGCTCACGCTGCGTGCGAGCCTGCGCCGAGATCCAGGGCACCTTCGCGCTCACCATCGCCGGGCGTGGCTTCGGGGCGCGGGTGGCCGCCGGCGAAGGAGGCTCGTTCCTCGACAGCGACTGCGTGTCGTGCGGGGCCTGCGTGCAGGTCTGCCCGACCTCCACGCTCATCGAGAGCACCGTCGTGGAGATGGGCCAGCCACGCCGTGTCGTGGAGACGACGTGCGCGTACTGCGGCGTTGGCTGCTCGTTCCGCGCCGAGCTGCAGGGCGACACGGTCGTGCGCATGGTGCCGTCCAAGCAGGGCGGGGCCAACGAGGGCCACTCCTGCGTCAAGGGCCGCTTCGCCTGGGGCTACGCCAGCCACCCGGACCGGGTGACCACGCCGATGGTGCGTGACTCGATCCACGACGACTGGCGAGTCGTGTCGTGGGACGAGGCCATCGCCGAGGCTGCCCGGCGCCTGAAGCAGGTGCAGGCCACCTCCGGGCAGGGGGCCATCGGCGGCATCACCTCGTCCCGCTGCACCAACGAGGAGGTGTTCGCCATGCAGAAGATGGTGCGCACCGCGTTCGGCAACAACAACGTCGACACCTGCGCCCGGGTCTGCCACAGCCCGACGGGGTACGGGCTCAACGCCACGTTCGGTACCTCGGCCGGCACCCAGGACTTCAAGTCCGTCGAGGCCGCCGACGTGATCGTGATCATCGGCGCCAACCCCACCGACGCCCACCCGGTGTTCGCCTCACGCATGAAGCGGCGCATCCGCGACGGCGCCCACGTGATCGTCATCGACCCACGGCGCATCGACCTGGTGCGCAGCACACGCGTCGAAGCAGACCACCACCTGCAGTTGGCGCCGGGCACCAACGTGGCCGTGATCAACGCCCTGGCCCACGTCATCGTCACGGAAGGCTTGGTCAACGACGAGTTCGTCGACCGCCGCTGCGAGGCCGACACGTTCCAGGCCTGGGCCGACTTCGTCGCCAGGCCGGAGAACAGCCCCGAAGCCACCGAGCAGTTCAGCGGTGTCCCGGCCGGCGAGGTCCGCGCCGCGGCGCGGCTGTACGCCACGGGCGGCAACGCGGCGATCTACTACGGCCTGGGTGTCACCGAACACAGCCAGGGCTCCACGATGGTCATCGGCATGGCCAACCTGGCGATGGCCACGGGCAACATCGGCCGTGACGGTGTGGGCGTCAACCCGCTGCGCGGCCAGAACAACGTGCAGGGCTCGTGCGACATGGGCTCGTTCCCCCATGAGTTCAGCGGCTACCGCCACGTGAGCGATCCCGCCACCCGCGCGCTGTTCGAAGCTGCCTGGGGCGTCAGCCTGCCAGCCGAGCCGGGTCTGCGCATCCCGAACATGTTCGACTTCGCCATCGAGGGCCGGTTCAAGGGGCTGTTCGTCCAGGGCGAGGACATCGCCCAGAGCGACCCCAACACCCAGCACGTCGTCGCCGCGCTCAGCTCGCTGGACGTGCTGATCGTCCAGGATCTGTTCCTCAACGAGACGGCGCGATATGCCCACATCTTCCTGCCGGGGACCTCGTTCCTGGAGAAGGACGGCACGTTCACCAACGCCGAGCGGCGCATCAACCGCGTCCGACCGGTGATGAGCGCGGTCCCCGGCAAGGACGAGTGGCAGGTCGTGTGCGACGTGGCCACCGCGCTGGGTTCGCCGATGTCGTACGAGTCCGCGGCCGAGATCATGGACGAGATCGCCGCGCTGACACCCACCTTCGCCGGTGTCAGCTTCGAGCGCCTCGACCGTGAGGGCAGTGTGCAGTGGCCGTGCAACGAGACCTTCCCCACTGGCAGCCCGATCATGCACACGGTCTCGTTCGCCAGAGGCCTCGGGCGGTTCGTCGAGACCCCGTACGTGGCCAGCGAGGAGCGGGCAACGCGGCGGTTCCCGCTGTTGCTCACCACGGGGCGGATCCTCAGCCAGTACAACGTGGGCGCGCAGACCCGGCGCACGCCGAACACCACCTGGCACCCCGAGGACATCCTCGAGATCCACCCGGCCGACGCCGCCGAGCGGGGCGTCGTCGACGGCGAACTGGTCACCGTCACCAGCCGGGTGGGGGCGACGATGCTGCGCGCCGCCATCAGCGAGCGGATGCCCCAGGGCGTGGTCTACACGACGTTCCACTACCCGATCAGCGGCGCCAACGTGGTCACCACCGAGCACAGCGACTGGGCCACCAATTGCCCCGAGTACAAGGTGACCGCGGTGCAGGTGTCCCCCGGTTCGTCGGCCGCGGTGGCCGAGGACGGCCGCGACGGGGTGACCCACGGGTCCCCACACCAGCGCTCGCTCACGCGGATGGCCAACCAGATCGCCCGCCAGCACCACCACCTGCCGCACTCGCTGGCGGTGGATACCGTCGGCGCCCACCTGCGCCGGTTCTGGGAGCCGGCGATGCTGGACGATCTCACCACGCTGATCCACCACGGCGAGGGCGTCGACCTCGACCCGCTGGTGGCGGAGGCCGTCGGCTGACCGGGTCCCGGCCGGGTTTGCACTACGCCGATAGGAGAAATTGATCGACGGAAATAGACTGGCCGGCGTGAGTGAGCCGCTGTTCCGCATCGACGACCTGCACGCCAAGCCGGCGGCCGACGACAGTGAGCGCAGCGCCGAGATCCTCCGTGGGCTGTCGCTCACGGTGAACGCTGGCGAGGTCCACGCCATCATGGGACCGAACGGTTCGGGCAAGAGCACGCTGGCCTCCACGCTGCTGGCCTCGCCGGAGTACGAGGTGACCAGCGGGCAGATCTTCCTGCACGGCGACGACATCACCGGGTGGCCGACGGACCTGCGCGCCAAGGCCGGCATGTTCCTGGCCTTCCAGTACCCCCAGGAGATCCCCGGGGTCTCGGTGATCCAGTTCCTGCGCCAGGCGCTCAGCGCCCGCAAGGGGATCGACCTCAGCGTGCTCGAGCTTCGACTGGCGACGATGGAGTGGATGAAGCGCCTGGGCATGGACTCCTCCTTCGTCGATCGCTACCTCAACGAAGGATTCAGCGGCGGGGAGAAGAAGCGCAACGAGATCATGCAGATGGCCATCCTCGAGCCCGACGTGGCGATCCTCGACGAGACCGACTCCGGGCTGGACATCGACGCCCTGCGGGTGGTCGCCCAGGGCATCCGCGAGATCCGCGCCGACCGCCCGCAGATGGGCGTGGTGCTGATCACCCACTACCAGCGGCTGCTCGACGAGGTTCAGCCGGACAGGGTGCACATCCTGGTGGACGGCCGGATCGTGGCCAGCGGCGGCATGGAACTGGCCACCCAGCTGGAGCGCGCCGGGTACGAGGCGTTCCGGTGACCCTCGACGTCGCCGCGATCCGGGCCCAGTTCCCCATCCTCCAGCGCACGATCAACGACCGCCCCATCGTCTACCTCGACTCGGCGAACACGTCGCAGAAGCCGCGGTCGGTCCTCGAGGCGATGACCCGCTTCGCCTCCACCTCCTACGCCCCGATCAACCGCAGCGCCTACGAACTCGCCGTCGAGGCCACCGATGCCTACGAGGGCGCCCGCGAGGCGACCCGCCGGTTCATCAACGCCCCGCTGGCCAGCGAGGTGGTGTTCACCAAGAACGCCACCGAGGCGCTGAACCTCGTCGCCCACAGCTGGGGGCGCGCCAACCTGCACGACGGCGACGTGATCCTGCTGACCCACATGGAGCACCATGCCAACGTCGTGCCGTGGCACATGCTGGCCGCCGAGCGGGGCATCACGATCCGCTGGGTGCCGCTGACCAGCGACGGCCAGCTTGACCTCACCAACCTCGACGCCCTGCTCGACGGGGTGGCGATGTTCGGCTTCACGGCGATGAGCAACGTGCTGGGCGCCATCACCCCGGTGGCCGAGCTGTGCCGGCGCGCCCACCAGGCCGGTGCGATCGCCGTGGTCGACGCCTGCCAGTACGTGCCGCACAACGTGACCGACGTGCGCGCCTGGGACGCCGACTTCGCCGCGTTCAGCAGCCACAAGATGTGTGGGCCGTCCGGGATCGGCGTGCTGTGGGGCCGCCAGGAACTGCTGGAGGCCATGCCGCCGTTCCTGGGCGGCGGGAACATGATCGCCGACGTCCGCCTCGACGGGTTCACCTGCGCGCCACCGCCGGCCAAGTTCGAAGCAGGGACGCCGCCGATCATCGAAGCCGCCGGGCTGACCGCGGCGATCGAGTTCCTCGAGGGCATCGGCATGGACAACGTCCGCGCCCATGAGGCGGCGATGACCCGCTACACGCTGGACACGCTGACCGAGCGCTTCGGCGACGACATCACCATCCACGGGCCCACGAACGTGGAGGTGCGCGGCGCCACGTTCAGCTTCGCCTTCCGTGACGTGCACCCCCACGACCTGTCGCAGGTCCTCGACCAGCACAACGTGTGCGTCCGCGCCGGGCACCACTGCGCCAAGCCGCTGATGCGCCTGATGGGCGTGGCCGCCACGGCCCGGGCCAGCTGCTACCTGTACAACGACGAGTCCGACGTCGACGCGCTGGCCGATGCCCTGGCCAGCGTCAGCGATATCTTTGCCTGCTGAAGGAGCACGAATGCCCGGCCTCGACGACCTGTACCGCGAGATCATCCTCGACCACTACCGCTCCCCGCGCAACCGCGGCGAGCTGCCCCCGCCGGCCGCCCATGCGGTGGGCCACAACCCGCTGTGCGGCGACGAGATCGAGGTGTACCTGCAGGTGGACGACGGGATCGTCACCGACGTCAAGGTCGGCGGCCAGGGGTGCAGCATCTCGCAGAGCTCGGCGTCGATGATGACCCAGGCCGTGAAGGGCAAGCCGGTGGATCAGGTGAAGGCCATCACCCGCCGGTTCAAGGGGATGATGTCGGTGGACGACGACCCGCAGAACCCGGCGCAGCCCACCGACGCCGACATCAGCCTCGGCGACCTCGCCGCGCTGGAAGGCGTCGCCAAGTTCCCGGTGCGCATCAAGTGCGCAACGCTGTCGTGGAACACCCTCCTCGACGCCCTCCGCCAAACCTGAGCCGTTCTGTGGGTCAGGCCCGCTTGAGGTCGGTGACCAGGCCGCCGCTGGCCTCGACGAGACGGTGCGGCTCGATACCGAACACGTCGTGCCACGTGCCCGCGGCGGCCCACACCTCGTCGTACTGCAGCAGGTCGGGATCGATGAACACCCGCAGATGGGTCGAGTGCCCGAACGGTGGCACGCCGCCGATCGGGTAGCCGGTGGCGGCCCGGACCGTATCGGCGTCGACTCGCTCGCAGCGGCGCCCGCCGGCCGCGGCGGCCAGCTTGGGCTCGCTGAGCTGGTTGGCGCCGCTGACGTAGGCCAGCACGATGTCGCCGTCGACGCCGAAGATCAAGCTCTTGACGATCTGGCCGACCTGGACCCCGATGGCCGCCGCCGCATCCGCCGCGGTCTTGGCGCCCTCGGGGAAATGGACCGGGGCCACCTCCACACCGATGGCCCGGCCGGCCTCGACGACGCGTTGGACATTCCGGTGCAGCTCACTCATCGCCGGCCAACGGTAGCGGGGTAGGGTCCGCCATCATGAGCGAGATCGACGCCGCACTGGCCGAGTACCTCCGTCGCGGCGCGTACGGTCTGGACTGGGACAGCTGGGTGGAGATGTTCACCGAGGACGCCGTCTACGAGGAACACCACCTCGGCGTGTTCCACGGGCGCGACGAGATCCGCCAGTGGATCCGCTCGACGATGGGCCAGTTCCCGACCATGTCCTTCGACACCGAGTGGACGCTGATCGACGGCGACCGGGTGGCGATGTACGTGTGGAACAACCTGCCCGACCCGGGCACCGGGAAGCGCTACGGCTTCGTCAACACGTCCATCCTCACCTACGGCGGCGACGGGCTGTTCAGCGCCCAGGCCGACTTCTACAACCCGGCCGACGCCGAGCGTGTGATGGGTGAGTGGATCACCGACGGAGGACGCCGCCACCTGCCGGTCCAGCACGGCCTCGGCGGGATCGACGGCTGGGCGCCGGACCCTCCCACCCCAGCTCACTCCCGTGACGAGGTCGAGTCCGAGTTCCACGCCTACCGTGAACGCGCCAACCGCGCCGTCGCCACCGGGGACTGGAACGAGTGGGCCGACCAGTTCACCACCGACGCCCGGTACCGCGAGCACCACTTCGGGACGTTCACCGGCCAGGACGAGATCCGAGCGTGGATCACCGGCGTGATGAAGCCGTTCCCGACGATGGAGTTCCCGCTGCAAGTCGGTGATGATCGACGGCAACCGGGTCTGCGCGGTGATCCCCAACGTGTTGCCGGCGCCGGACGGGGTCGACGGCTACTACGGCTTCGACGTCAACGTCATCCTGCACTACGCCGGCGGCGGGCGGTGGAGCTACGAGGAGGACGTGTACAACCCGGCCGAGGCCGAGCGGGCCATCGGCGCGTGGGTCGGCGCAGGGGGCGTGCTGCCGTCCTGAGGACGCGAACCGTGGCGGGTGGCACAGGGGGAACAACGCCGCGGTGACCGGGGTTGCAGGTCGCACGATGTTCAAGAACACCTTCAAGACCGCTGTCCTGCTCGCCGGGCTCGGCGGGCTGATCGTCGGCCTGTCCGCCTTGATCGGCGGCGGCAACCCGACCTACCTGATGATCGGCCTCGTCCTGGCGCTGGTCACCGTCGGCGCCTCCTACTGGTTCAGCGACAAGCTGGCACTGCGCTCGGCAGGGGCCCAGGTCGTCACCGAAGCCCAGGCGCCCGAGTTCTACGCCATGATCCGCCGGCTCGCCCAGCGCGCCGATCTGCCGATGCCCACCGTGGCGATCTCACCGGCCGACCAGCCCAACGCCTTCGCCACCGGGCGCAACCCGAACAACGCCGTGGTGTGCGCCACCCAGGGTCTGTTGCGCTCGATGCCGGCCGACGAGGTGGAAGCGGTGATGGCCCACGAACTGATGCACGTCAAGCACCGCGACATCCTGATCGGCTCGGTCGCCGCGGCTGTGGCCACTGCGATCTCGGCCATCGCCAACATGGCGATGTTCGCCGGGATGTTCGGCGGCGGTCGGGAGGACGAGGATCGACCGAACCCGCTGGTGGTGATGCTGGCGGCGATGGTGGCGCCGATCGCCGCCGGGTTGATGCAGATGGCGATCTCCCGGTCCCGTGAGTTCGAGGCCGACCGAGGCGCAGCCGAGCTGCTCGGCACCGGCCGTCCGCTGGCCAACGCCCTGCAGCGGATCGAGGGACTTGCTGCGCAGCGACCGATGGCCGTCGCCCCGGCCCAGGCTCAGGCGTACATCCACAACCCGCTGAACGAACTGCGTCGCGGCAGCGGCGCCGGCATGGCCAGGATGTTCAGCACGCACCCCTCCACCGAGGAGCGCATCGAGCGCCTGCTGTCGTACAGCTCGACGCCCGCTGGCGTGCGCTGAACGTCAGACCATCCCGCCGAAGAACTCGTCCAGGCTCGACGGCCGCTGCACCGCCTTCGGCGCCACGGCCGGTTCGATGTCGGCGTCGTCGGTGAAGGCGCCATAGCCGTCGCGTTCCAGTTGGTCGGCCAGCTCGGGACCGCCACTGGCCACGATGCGCCCCTTGATGAGGATGTGGACGTAGTCCGGTCGGAGCTCTTCCAGCAGGCGGTTGTAGTGGGTGATGGCGACCACGCCGAGCCCGGTCTCGTTGGTCAGGTCCTCCACCCGGCGGCTGCAGTCACGCAGGGCATCGATGTCCAGGCCGGAGTCCAGTTCGTCGAGGATGGCGAACTTCGGCTGCATCACCGCAAGCTGCAGGGTCTCGTTGCGCTTCTTCTCACCGCCGGACAGGTCGACGTTCAACGAGCGGTCCAACAGGTCGACGCCATAGCCGATCCGCTCCGCCTCGTCCTCCAGGCGACGACGAAGGCGGGTCGAGGTGGTGATGCCACGGGCCAGCGCCGGCTTCGCGCAAGGCGGCCTCGATGCTGACGCCGGGAACCTCGGTGGGGTACTGCATCACGAGGTGCAGGCCGGCCTGGGCGCGTTGCCAGGTGGGCAAGGCCAGCAGGTCGGCCCCGTCGAGGGTCACCTCACCACCCAGCACCGTGTACCCGGATTTGCCCATCAGCACCGCAGAGAGCGTGCTCTTGCCGGCGCCGTTCGGGCCCATCACGGCGTGGACCTCGCCGGAGTTGACCGTGAGGTCGATGCCGTTGAGGATCTGCCGATCGGCCACCGATGCGGTGAGGTGGCGGATGGCCAGGGTGCTCACGGCTGCCTCCGATCCAGCTTGTCGGCCACGCGCCGGTGCAGCGCGGCGCGGAACTCGGCGCTGACAGGCAGTTGGGCGAGCACCTCGTCGAAGAAGCCGAGCACCACGAGACGCTCGGCCACTTCGGGCGGGATCCCGCGGCTCTCCAGGTAGTAGCGCTGCTCGTCGTCGATCGGACCGACCGAGGAGGCGTGGCTGCACTTCACGTCGTTGGTGGCGATGTCCAGGTTCGGGACGCTCTCGGCCCAGGCACCCTCGCTGAGCGTCAGGTTGCGATTGGTCTGGAACGCCACCGTGCCCTTGGCGTCCTGGCCGATGCGGATCAGCCCGGTGTACACGCTCTTGGCGGTGTCCTGGACGGCGCCCTTGAACAGCAGGTCGCTGTTGGTCTTCGGCGCCACGTGGTCCTGCAGGGTGCGGAAGTCATGCATCTGCGTGCCGTCGGCGTAGTACACGGCGACCTGCTTGGTGGTGGCGCCTTGGCCCACCGACCTGGCGTCGGTGCGTACCCGGGCGTAGTCGCCGCCCAGGGCGACGGTGGCCAGTTGGATGGTGGAGTCCCGCTCCCCCACGGCCTCCTGATGGCCGATCTGCCAGGTTCGCCGGCCGAGCAGGTTGACCGCCAGGTATTGGACGCGCGCCGACTGGGCGGCGCGGATCTGCACCCGGGGAACCACGAGGGCCTCGATGTCGTCGGCGGACTCGAAGGTCTCGATGACGGTCACGTCGCTGTCGGGCCCGGCGTGGATCACCAGGCGGGGGAAGGCCGAGCTGCCTGGGGCGGTGATCCGGTGGGCGACGGTGATCGGCTCGGCGACGGTCCGCCCGGCGCGCACGGCGATCACGACGGGATCGGCATGGGCCTCGTTCAGCTCGTCGAACACATCGTGAACCGTCAGTGACGGAACCTCGGCGCCACCGGTTTCGTCACCGACGATTCGGGACCCTCCATGGTGAATCGTCAGTGACGGAACTCCGGGACCGCTCGTTGCGTCACTGACGGTTGGCGAGGGGGCCGTGACCAGGGTGGATGCGGCCAGCGGGGTGAACCGGGCCAGGTCGAGTTCGGCGATGCGGCTGTATCGCCACACCTCTTCGTCAGCCGTGGGCAGCGTTCTGGCCTCATCGGTCGGGGTGAGCACGGTACCGAATTCTACTACGCGGATAGGAGAAATGCCCTGGTCCGCGGCCGCTTCACGACCGTCGGAACAGCCGGCGCCAGCCCTTCTGCCGGGATTGCTGGTTCCTCTGCTCGGCGTGCACGTCGGCCAGCACCGTCGCCCCGATGGCGTTGATGATGTCCTCGGCCTCGTCCAACACGGCGGCCGCCGATCCATCGTCGAGACCGGGCGGTTCGGGCGGCGCCGCCTGGTTGACCATGGATCCGTAGGTCCACCCGGCGTCGAGGCGGACCTCGAAGCGCGGGCAGTGCTCCGGGCAGCGCCACGGGGCGTCAGGGGCCAGGTCCAGGTTGCACTTGCGGACCGTCTCGCCGTTGCCGTACGTGCGGCTCTCGTAGTGACGGCACCCTTCACGCATCGCCATCGGTCAAGTGTGCCATCACCTCCGCCCGGCGAGGCGCCAGGCGTACGACAGGGCGTGGTGCAACGAGTCGGTGAAGGCCACCCCCTGCCAGGCGATGTCGAACGCCGTCCCGTGGTCGACCGAGGTCCGGATGATCGGCAGGCCGACGCTGACATTCACGCCGGTGTCGAAGGCCAGCAGCTTGGTTGGCCCGTGGCCCTGGTCGTGATACATGCACACGATGGCGTCATGGCGGTGACGGTGCACCGCCTGGAAGAACACGGTGTCGGCCGGGTGGGGTCCGCTGGCGTCGATCCCCTCCGCACGGGCCGCGGCAATGGCCGGCGCGATGAACTCGGCGTCCTCCGTGCCGAACAGGCCGTGCTCCCCCGCATGCGGGTTGAGCCCGCACACGGCCACTCGCGGCCGATCGAGGAACCGCCGCAACGTCTGGTCGGTGAGGCGGATGACCTCCAGCACCCGCTCGGTGGTGACCCGCTCGATGGCCTGACGCAGCGAGCAGTGCGTGCTGACGTGGGTGACGGCGAGGTCCCCGGCCACCAGCATCATCGTCACCCGCTCGGCGCCGCACAGCGCGGCGATGAACTCGGTGTGGCCGACGAAGCTCGGATCGGACAGCTGTGTCGCCTCCTTGTTCATCGGCATGGTCACCACCCCAGCCACACGGCCGGCCAGGGCATCACGTGTCGCCCGCTCCACGTAGGTACGTGCCGCGGCCCCGGCACGCCCCGACAAGACGCCCGGGGCAAAGTCACCGGCGGTCAACAGGCCGGCGTCGTGAACCGCCAGGCGGGCCCAGTCCAGCTGGATTCCGAGGTGATCCGCGCCGCGGCGCAGGATGGCCTCGTCGCCGTAGATGACCACATCGTCGCCCAACTCACCGGCGGCCGCGCAGCGCAGCACGATCTCGGGTCCCACCCCGGCCGCATCGCCCATCGTGATGGCCATCGGCGTCATCGCCCAATCCTGCCCGAGAGGACGTCCACCAGCAGGTTCGGACCGCCGAAGCTGCCTGGTTTGGTGATCACCGTCGCCCCGTGGAACCGGGAGGCGCGGAACCAGGGCATGCCCGTCGCCACGAGACCACACACCTCCACCGTTGCGTCACCCAGCACCGCCGCCGCGGTGTCCCCACCGACGATCACGATGGTCCGGGCCTCGGCCAGGGCCGTCGCCGCCCGGGCAGCCAGGTCGGCCAGCACCTCGTCGGGGGTGGACCCGGCACCCAGATCGGTGCGGAACACCCGAGCGGTCGTGGCTCGCTCCAGCGCGTCGGCCTGGGCCAGCGCGCTGGGATGCACGCTCCCCACCACCACGACCACCCTCCCACCCATCACGTGGTCACCGAATCTCTCGGTGGGCGAGATGTTCGGTGACCACGGGGGGCAGGTGGCGGCGATGACGGCGGCGGGGCCGGCGATGATCACGTGGGGGTGGCCGGCCATCACCGCGGCGATCCCGATCAGGTCGTCCTCGGTCTCGGCGTCACAGACGGCAACCGGATCGCTGCCGCCGAGCCACCTGCTCAACCGCGGCGCGTCGACCTCGGCGGCGCCGAGCAACTCGGACGGGCGGCTGGTGGTTGCCGGCGAGCGAGCGTCGGCCAGGTCGGCGACGGGGATGCCATCGGCGCGGACAACACCACCGACGCAGGTACGACCCAATCCGGGCGATGCCGGGACCAGCAGCACGCGTCGCCCGGTCGAGGCGCGCAAGCCCGAGATCTCCGCGGCGACGTTGCCCCGCAACAGCGAGTCCACCTTGTGCCCCACCCACCCGGCGTGGCGTCCCAGGCCGAGCCCGGCGACGGCCTCGGCGGCCGAGGTCGGCGGCAGGTGGCGACTGCCCAGATCCACGACCACCTGGGCGTCGACAGGGTCGGGAAGCGTCCGGAACCGGACGGGCACGATCGACCCGTCACGCTGGGCGAGGGCCCCGGCGGTCTCCAGCGCACCGGTGCGGTCATCAGCGACGATCACCGACCCGGACACCGCGCCAGGCTAGGTCGTGGGCTCGCTGGCCCGTGCGGCGTCGAGCTCGTCGCGGCCCAGCCAGGTGCACACGCACGCCTCGTTGCCGTCGGCGTCGGCCAGGATCCAGAACCGCGGCGCACTGGCGTCGGAGACCAGCCTGCCGCCGGCGGCCAACGCAGCGTCGATCCGGTGTGCGGCCTCGTCGTGGGCGACGATCACGTCGAGGTGCAGGCGGTTGCGGATCGGGTTCGGCCGATCGAGCTGCTGGAACCACACGGCGGGCCCGATCAGGTCGGGGTCACGGATCGCCTCCTCGCCGTCGTCGACGTAGCCGAGGATGGCCCTCCAGAACGGCTTGATCCGACGGAAGTCGAGGGTGTCGATGGCGATCTCCGCCGCGGTCAACCGCCCGTGGTCGACCACCCCGCCGGTCTCGTCGACCACTGCGCTCACGGCCTCGGCCAGGCGCAGATCCCGGCTCGTGATCCCACCGACATCGTGGCTCGACATGGCCAGGTGGACCCTGCTGAAGCGGACGTCGATCTCGGGGTGGTGATCGTGCTCGTCGGCCAGCGCGCCGACACGGGCGACGAAGGCCAGCGCCTCGGCAAACCCGGCGAAGCGCACGGACAGGTGCAGGCGACCGACCAGATACCGCCAGCCGGGAGCACCACCCTGGGCCGCCGTTCGGGACAGCGGTGCCGAGCCCACCGTCAGCCGACTGAGCCTTCCATCTGCAGCTCGATCAGCCGGCTCCACTCCACCGCGTACTCCATCGGCAGCGTGCGGGTGATCGGCTCGATGAACCCGTTGACCACCATGCCCATGGCCTGCTCCTGGGACAGGCCGCGGCTCATCAGGTAGAAGAGCTGCTCGTCGGCGATCTTGGACACGGTGGCCTCGTGGCCGATCTGGGCGTCGCGCTCACCCACCTCCATGTACGGCAGGGTGCGGCTCTCGCTGTGCTCGTCGAGGATCAGCGCATCGCACTGGACGTGGCTCTTGCACCCCGTCGCGCCCTCGTCGACGCGGACGAGGCCGCGGTAGGTGGTGATCCCGCCGTCCTTGCTGATCGACTTGGACACGATCTTCGAGGTGGTCTCCGGCGCGGCGTGCACCATCTTGGCCCCGGCGTCTTGGTGCTGCCCGGGCCCGGCGTAGGCCACCGACAGCACCTCGCCGGTTGCCTTGGGGCCAACCAGATAGACCGACGGGTACTTCATCGTCAGCTTGGAGTTGTGCACGACGAAGCCCTGGGACACGAAGTTCGCCGTCCCCTCGACCTCGATGTCCCACGTGCGCCGGTGGCCGATGTGATCGCTGACGCTGACCGGCCGGGCCTCGAGCGTGTCGGGGCGCGTCTGGCTGGAGCGCCCGGGCGGCGGCTCGGCGACGCGGCCCTGCAGCGCCGGGGACAGGCGGGCGACCAGGCGCGGATCGGCCGGGAACTCGATGCGCTGCGCGTCGGCACGCTGGCCGAGCACTCCCAGGGTGTCCAGCAGGCGAGCGAGATCGGCGACCAGTTCGGTGCTCGCCGACGTGAACGACAGCCCAGGGCAGCCGGTCAACGCGGTCCCGGCACGGTCGAGCAGCCCGGCGACGAACTCCAGCCGCTGCGACTCGGGGGTGTCGTAGACCCAGTCGGGGATGCGCGTGGTCAGCGCGCCGAGGTGCAGCCCGATGACTCGATCGTCCTCCGGCGAGCCGTCACCGAGGTACCGCCCGAACAGCCGCATCAGATCGTCGGTGGTGACCTCGGTGGTGTCGAGCGGGTACTCCAACTTGAACGGGTGGCCGTAGTCGATGCTGGTGCGCGGCACCAGCGCCACCTCGAGGTGATCGGCGCGCACGTAGCCGAGGCGGCGGGCCGCCTGCGCCTGGGCGTCGTCGACGTAGGACAGGAAGGGATGGTTGTCGGTCACGGTCAACGACCGCCAGCCCACCGTGACGGTGCGCACCGGCTGGACGCCGGAGAACCGCTTGGCGGTGACCCGTCGGAACACCAGCTCGCCCGACCCCTCGTCGAAGGAGAGGACCTCGTCGCCCGGGAGCACCAGCTCGATGGGCTTCACCCCGCTGGGTGTGGTGACCGTGGCGCCCTCGGCCAGGCAGCCGATGTTGCCGTCGATCCATTCCATGTGGCCGGCCTCTTCCACCCTGGCCCGTTTGGTGACCAGGTTGTACACGTTCGGCGACCAGTTCTGGATGGTGGTGTAGGTGACCCGGGCGTGAGGCTTGACGACGATCTCGACCACGGCCGAGTGGAGTGAGTCGTTGGTGTACACCGGGGCCGAGCAGCCCTCGATGTAGTGCACCTTGGCGCCCTCGTCGGCGATGATCAGGGTTCGCTCGAACTGCCCGGCGTTCTCCGAGTTGATCCGGAAGTAGGCCTGCAGGGGCATCTCGCACTCCACACCCGGCGGCACGTAGATGAACGAGCCACCGGACCACACCGCCGAGTTCAGCGCGGCGAACTTGTTGTCGCCCGGCGGGATGACGGTGCCGAAGTACTGCTTGACGACGTCGGGGTACTCACGCAGGGCGGTGTCCATGTCGCAGAACAGGATCCCCTGCTGCTCGAGGTCCTCACGGTTGCGGTGGAAGACCACCTCGGACTCGTACTGCGCGGTGACGCCGGCCAGGTACTTGCGCTCCGCCTCGGGGATGCCGAGCTTTTCGTAGGTGGCCTTCATCTGCTCGGGCAGATCGTCCCACTCGTCGACCTGCTCGGTGGCCGGCTTCAGGTAGTAGTAGATGTCCTGGAAGTCGATGTCGGGCATGTTCACGGCGAACCACGGCGCCATCGGCTTGCGCTCGAACAGCTGCAGCGACCGCTGGCGGAACTTGCTCATCCACGCCGGCTCGCCCTTCCACCAGCTGATCTGGTCGACGACGCCGTTGTTCAGGCCCTTGGCCGGCGCGAACGCGTACTCGACATCGGTGTCGCTCCAGCCGAGGTTGTACTTGCTGAGGTCCAGATCAAAGCTCACGCAGCCTCCCGAATTTCCACTACCGCCATAGTAACAATTCGCTGCGCCAACGCGACAGGGACGGCTCAGGCTGCTGGTGAGCGGGGCACGGCGGCAGGGAGGTCCATCTCGATGAAGATGCACTCGCCGGGGCAGGCCATCGCCGCATCGACGACCGCCTGGTACCTGCGCGCCGCCACCGTGGCCAGCGACCGTGACCCGCCCGGGTCGTTCAGCGCCACGCCGTCCTGGGCGACGTAGGCGATCCCGTCCTCCAGTTGGACGAACACGTCGGGAGCATGGTCGATGCACAACCCGTCGCCGGTGCACAGGTCCTGGTCGATCCATACGCGCATCGGGGGGCACCCTACCGTCGTACCCTGACACGATGCTCGAGCCAACCGTCAAGCAAGTCCCCCACGTCTGGCATCGCCCGGACGGCGAGGTGGATGACCCGTGGGCCTGGCTCCGTGACCGCGACGACCCCGACACCATTGCCTACCTGGAGGCCGAGAACCGCTACGCCGATGCCTGGCTCGACACCCACGGCAACCTGGTGACCGAGGTCTTCGAGGAGATCCGCTCCCGCGTCCAGGAGACCGACCAGTCCCCACCCGCCCGGCGTGACGGGTGGTGGTACCTCACCAGGACCGAGGAGGGGGCCAGCTACGCGATCCACTGCCGCGGCCGGTCACGGGACAGCGCCGACGAGTCCGTCCTGCTGGACGAGAACGTCGAGGCCGCGGGCCACGACTACTTCGCCGTCGCCGCGTTCGACCCGAGCCACGCCCAGGACCTGCTGGCCTGGAGCAGCGACACCGACGGCAGTGAGCACTACACGTTGCGCGTCCGTGACCTGACCACCGGCGCCGACCTCGCCGACGAGTTGCGCGGCACCACCTGGGCCGGCACGGCATGGTCCAGTGACGACCGCTGGCTGTTCTACGTGACCGACGACGAGCAGCAGCGCCCGTACCGCGTGTGGCGCCATCGCCTGGGCACCCCGCAGTCGGACGACGAGCTGGTCCTGGAGGAACCCGACGAGCGGTTCTTCCTCGGCCTTGACCTGTCCCGCAGTGGTGACTGGATCCTGATCGACAGTCACAGCAAGACCTCCAGCGAGTGCCACGTGCTCCACGCCGGCGAGCCAACGACGCAACCGACGCTGGTGCGCGCCCGCCAGGACGGCGTGGAGTACTCGGTGGACCATTGGGGCGATCGCTTCGTCGTGTTGACCAATGCCGACGAACCGGACTTCGCCGTGATGAGCGCTCCGCTCGACGATCCGGGCGCGTGGACGCCGCTGGTCCCCGGTGAGCCCGGGCGGCGCATCGCCGCAGCCGAGCCCTTCGCCGATCACCTCGTCATCCACGAGTGGCGCCACGCTCAACCGCAGTTGCGGATCGTCGGCCGTGATGGGACCGACCGGGTGCTCGACCTCGGCGGAGAACCGCACGACGTCGAGGTGGACGTGAACCCCGAGTACGACACCCACGTGCTGCGCTACAGCTACCAGTCGATGACCACGCCGGCGTCGGTGTACGAACACGATCTGCGCACCGACGAACGAACGCTGCTGAAGCAGACCCCGGTCCCGGGGGTCGACCGCTCGGCGTACGTGGCCGAGCGCACGTGGGCGACGACCTCTGACGGGGTCCGGGTCCCGGTGGACCTCGTCCGCCACGTACGCACCTCGCTGCCGGCGCCCACCGTGCTGTACGGGTACGGCAGCTACGAGTCCAGCCTGGCCCCGTGGTACAGCGTGGCCCGGCTGTCACTGCTGGATCGGGGCATGGTGTTCGCCATCGTCCACCCGCGCGGTGGCGGGGAGCTGGGCCGCCAGTGGTACCTCGACGGCAAGCTGCTGAACAAGCGCAACACCTTCACCGACACCCTTGCCGCCACCGAGCACCTCGTCCAGCGGGGCACGGCGCGGCCCGGCAAGCTGGCGGTGCGCGGTGGGTCGGCGGGCGGCCTGCTCGTCGGCGCCTGCGTCACGATGCGGCCGGATCTGTGGGCTGCGGCGGTGGCCGAGGTCCCCTTCGTCGACGTGGTGACGACGATGAGCGATCCGAGCCTGCCGCTGACCGTCACGGAGTGGGAGGAATGGGGCGACCCGCGCCACGAGCCCTTCGCCAGCTACATCGCCGGCTACTCGCCCTACGACAACACCACCGGCCACGACTACCCGGCGATGTACGTGACCGCCGGGCTCAACGATCCGCGGGTGGGTTACCACGAGCCGGCCAAATGGGTGGCCAAGCTGCGAGCCATCCGCACGAACCACCCGCCGCTGCTGTTCCGCTGCGAGATGGGGGCAGGGCACGGCGGCCCGAGCGGGCGCTACGACGCCTGGCGTGACGAGGCCCGGGTGCTCACGTTCCTGCTGACCACGCTGGCGTAGCGGTCCTCAGGCCAGCGCGGCCACCACGCCGACGGCGATGAACAGCGCGTTGCGCGCCACGTGACCCCAGCCGATCGGCTTGCTGCTGAACGCCCCGAAGCAGGCGCACGGTGGGCGCTGCCCCTGACGGATCCTGCGGACGAGGAAGGCGGTGAAGCCGACCAGCACCACGATGGCCAGCCACGGCACGACCCGCGGCGCCACCCGGGCGACCAGCAGGGCCGCCAGCGTGATCTCCACGAAGGGCACCGGCATCGCCAGGTGCACCGGAACCCCCAGGGCGGCCGACTGGGTGTTCCACCGACGCAGGTCAGCCAGCTTGGTAGCGGCCGACAGCAGGAACACGGCACCGAGCACAAACGAGGCGATCCGGGCGACCACGAGGCCCGAGCGTACCGCCGCCCGGTTTCAAGGAATCGTCAGGTGCAGGCCTTCTGAGGCCGTGATCACGGTGATTCCGTGGCGGGCCGCCTCACGGACGGTTGCGTGATGCTGGGCGTCCATCGCCTCGTCGTGGCGGGTGGGGTCGTGATGGAAGAGCACCAGGTTGGACACCTTGGCCCGGATGGCCACCTCCAGGGCGAACTCCACCGTGCAGTGCCCCCAGGTGTTCTTCACGGCGAACTCCTCGGGTGTGTACTGCGAGTCGTGGATCAACAGGTCCGCGCCGGAGGCCAGCTCCAACGCTCCCGGGGTGATGCCCAGCGATCCGTCGTAGGGCTGCTGGTGATCGGGCAGGTAGGCAATCGTGCGTCCCTGCCACGAGATCCGGTAGCCGAGGGTGGGGCCGACGTGGGGGACGATCCGGCTGCGGACGCGAACCTGGCCGAGGAAGAAGTCGGCGTCCTCGGTGTCGTGAAAGCGCACGGTGCCGGGCAGCGCGGTGATCGGGATGGGGAACATGGGCGGGGTGACGGTCTCGCTGAACACGTCCTCGACCGAGCGACCGTCCTCCTGCACCGGCCCGTACACGTCGAGTTCGGCGCCGAGGCGGAGCAGCGGGGTGAAGAACGGCAGCCCCTGTGTGTGGTCCCAGTGGAGGTGGGTCAGCAGGCAGTTGCCGCGGAACGAGCCGTCATTGGGTTGGCGCAGCCCGAAGTATCGCAGGCCCGTGCCGAGGTCGAACAGCAGGGGCGGTTCTCCGGGAATGTCGACGTGGATGCACGACGTGTTGCCGCCATAGCGCGCCGTGTGCTCGCCGTGGCACGGTGTCGAGCCACGAACGCCGTAGAACGTGAGTCCGATCACGGGTCCCCCTCCCCGATCACGTTAGGACGATCCGGCTGGCGAGTCGCAGTGCCGCCGGCGTGACGTTCGTCGCACCCGGTACCTCGGCGAGGACGGCCGCCCGCTACGTTCGGCACCATGTCCGCGCCAACGCTGCGATCCGTCGTCGTCAACGACACCGAGCTGGCCTACCTGGAGCAGGGCAGCGGCCCGCTGGCCCTGTGCCTGCACGGCTTTCCCGACACCGCCCATTCGTGGCGCTTCCTGCTCGACGACCTTGCGGACGGCGGATTCCGGGCGGTGGCGCCCTTCCAGCGTGGCTACGCACCCAGTGCGGTGCCGGCCGACGGGCGCTACCAGACCGGCGTCCTGGCGATGGACGCCATCGCCCTGCACGAGGCCCTCGGTGGTGGCGACGACGCGGTCGTCATCGGTCACGACTGGGGGGCGATGGCCGCCACCGGGGCGGCGGTGCACGCCCCGGACCGCTGGCGCCGCATCGTGACCATGGCGGTGCCACCTGGCCCGGCAGCCGGGGCAGCACTGCTCGGGGACCTCGGCCAGCTCAAGCGCAGCTGGTACATGTTCTTCTTCCAGAGCCCGCTGGCCGACATGATCGTGCCGGCCAACGACCTGGCGTTCATCGACATGCTGTGGTCGGACTGGTCACCCGGCTACGACGGCGCCGCCGACGCGGCCCGGGTCAAGGACGCGCTGGGCGACCCGGCCCACCTGGCCGCCGCGCTCGGCTACTACCGGGCCACGCTGGGCGCCGGCTACGTGGACCCCGGCCTGGCCGACGTGCAGGCAGCCTGCTTCGCCATCCCCACCCAACCGATGCTGTACATCCACGGGCGCACCGACGGGTGCATGGGCGTCGAGATCGTCGATGCCGCCCGGGCCAGTTCGCCGCCCAACGTGCGCTGGGAAGTCGTCGACCGCGCCGGTCACTTCCTGCAGGTCGAACAGCCGGCGGCCGTGAACGCCCTCGTCCTCGAGCATCTCCGATGAGCGGCCGGCCGGCGCTGGCCGACGGGCTGGTCGTCGTCGTCAAGCGGGAGTGCGCCACCTGCCAGATGGTCGAGCCGCTGCTGGCCCGGTTCGCCGCGACGGTCTACACCCAGGACGATCCGGCGTTCCCGGCCACGGTGACGGCGATCCACGACGAGGATCTCGCGGTGAGCTGGCACTACGACATCGAGACGGTCCCCACGTTGCTGCGCGTCGTCGACGGCGCCGAGGTGGAGCGCACCGAGGGCTGGCTGCGCGCCGACTGGCAGCGGATCACCGGGATCGCCGACCTCGGCGGAGACCTGCCGGTGATGCGGCCCGGGTGCGGGTCGCTCAGCGTGGACCCCGATCTGGCCGACGAGTTGCGCGCCAGGTTCAGCGGCGACGTGCTGCGCTCCCGGCGGATCGAGATCGCCGACGCCGAGGACGAGTTCGAGGCGATGTTCGCCCGCGGGATCAGCGACGGCCTGCCCGTGGTCCCGCCCACACCCGAGCGGGTGCTGCGGATGCTCACCGGCACCACCCGTGACCCGGGCGAGGTGGTGGCCGTCGTGGCCCCCGACCTCGTGGCGGTGACGGTGGAGAAGGTGGCGATCAACGCGGTGATGGCCGGCTGCCTGCCCGAGTACTTCCCGTGGGTGCTGGCCGCCGTGGAGGCCGTCTGCAACGAGCAGTTCAACATGCACGGCGTCCTGTGCACCACCATGCCGGTCGGTCCGGTCGTGGTGTGCAACGGGCCGGGCACTGCGGCCATCGGTCTGAACGGCGCGTCGAACGCGCTGGGCCAGGGGACCCGGGCGAACATGACCATCGGGCGGGCCGTGCAGCTGGTGGTCCGCAACGTGGGTGGCGGGCGGCCGGGCGTCGGCGGCATCGACCGGGCCACCCACGGCAACCCCGGCAAGATCGGCTTGTGCTTCGCCGAGCGGGAGCACGACTCACCGTTCAGCTCGCTGGCGGTCAGCCGCGGCGTCGACCCGGGCGCCAACGCAGTGACGGTGTTCGCCGGCGAGGGACCGCGCTGCGTCGTGGATCAGAAGGCGCGCACGCCCGAGCAGCTGATCGCCGTCTTCGCCAGCGAGCTGTTGCATGTGCACACACCGAAGATGGCGATGGCGTTCGACGCCATGCTCGTGGTCGGGCCCGAGCACGCCAGGATCTTCGCCGATGCTGGTTGGGACCGGGCGCGTGCGCACGGCGAACTGATCGCCCGTTGCGCCAAGCCGGGCGCGGCGTGGATGCCCGGCGTCGACGGCATCGCCGACGGCATGCCCGAGTTCCTCGCCGAGGCCCCGTCGCTGCCGAAGTTCCGGCCCGACGGGCTGCTCATCGTCCATGCCGGGGGCGACGCCGGGCTGTTCTCGGCCATCATCGGCGGCTGGGCCGGCGGCGCGATGGGATCCGAACCCGTCACCACGGTCGTGACATCATGAGACCCGACGCGAAGGAGTTGCCATGAGCCGCATCGTCTTGGATCCCACCGGCGAGCGCCGCCCCGCCGAGCGTTCGATCACGCCCCGCCCGGCCACGCTGGACGGCCAGGTCGTCGGCCTGCTGGACATCTCCAAGCTGCGTGGTGACGTCTTCCTCGACCGGATCGAGGAACGGCTCGGGCAGCTGGGCGTCACCACCCGCCGGTTCCGCAAGCCCACCTTCACCAAGCCGGCCCCGGTCGATCTTCGCCATGAGATCGCCACGACCTGCACGATGGTGATCGAGGCGCTCGCCGATTGAGGCAGTTGCACGTCGTGCAGTGTGCACGACACCGTTGATCTGGAGTCCCGCGGCGTGCCGACGGTGTGCGTCGCCTCGGCGCCCTTCGTCGACGGGGCCGAGGCCCAGGCCGCGTCCCTCGGCATGCCGGGTGTGGCCAGGGTGTTCACCGCGCATCCGGTGCAGGACCGCACCGACGAGGAGATGCGCGCCTACGCCGATCAGGTCTTCGACCAGATCGTCGCGGCGCTGACAGGCTGACCCTCAGCCGTCCAGCAGGTCCCAGCGCAGGCCGCTGGAGCGCTGGCCGCTGGCCGGGGTGACGCTGAACTGCTGCCACAGGTGGCCGGTGCCATCGTGACCACGCGCATAACGCCAGCGCCGCTCGACCTGCACACCGCTGGCCGGCACCTGCTCCTCACGGATCCAGCGTGGCCCGCTCGGGTCGAGCAGCTCGCTGCGCGGCCCGGCATCGGCCACGAGGGACCACTGTGACAGGCGCGCCCGGCGAAGGCGGACCTCGGCGCTGCCCTCGCTGATCCGTTCGGGCACGAACGGGATCCAGAACGCGGGTGGCACCCCGGACTCCAGGTGATACGTCCACGCCGAGGACTGCTCCACGTGGCCCAGCTCCACGGTCGCCGGGGACGGCGCGCCGGCCAGCAGCCGGCGGTTGAGGGCCCGCCCGGCCGGGCCTTCCACGAGGCGCTCGACCGCCCAGACCAGATTGGCGCCCTCGTCGCGCACCAGGCCCACCTGCTCCAGCGCGTCGCCCGTGAGGTCGCCGTGCACCGTCGACGGCACGAACAACCACGGCGACCGGTGGGCGCCGGAGACCTCATCGCCAGTGAGCTCGAACATCCGCCATACCCGCTCCCCGCCGGCTCGGCGATCGACGTCGGCAACCGAGCGAACCTCTGTCACGTCACCGAAGTTGTCGACGACGCGCATCTCGACCACCTCGGTCAGCGTGCCGACGGGGACGCGCACCGGGAGCACGAACCAGTCCGCCGAGTAGGCGACGGCGTACTCGGCCACGAGCATCCTGGCCAGATCCGCCGGGCCGGCGTCGATGTCGGCGAGGTTGGTTGCCGCGTCCTCGAACTCCCACCATCGCTCGGCGGGTTGCCCGCGGAAGCGCACCGGGGTGGGCAGCATCGACACCGTGGTGACGGGACCGGAGGGCTCCCGCTGACCGGCCGCGCCGCGCAGGTCGAAGCTGAACCAGTCGAGCAGCCCACCGTCGTGGGATGGCGCACGCAGGGTGATGCCCTCACGGCGCGGCTCCGTGGAGGCGCTGAACCGGTACGCCAGCTGCTCGTCGTCCCACGCCTCCAGGGTCCGCCCGGCGCCGATCGACAGGCACCACGCCCGCCATTCGCCCACCACCGTCATCGCCGCGGGCAGATCCGCCCGCGCCACCGCGGCGGCCAGGACGGCGCGCACCGCCGTGTCCGGCGCATCGAGCACTGCTGCGCCGTCGATGCCCAGCCTGACGAGCAGCGCCTCCGTCGCCGCGGCGAGCCCGGTGAGGGTCATGCCGTCGTCGGGAGGCGCGCTGGGGAACGCCTCGGCCAGCGCCGGGCGCGCCCCGGCGAAGCCGGCGTTGGCCAGCATCCGCACCAAGCGGTGGCCGAGGCGCACTGCGTCGTGCGTCGCGGCGTGACCCGACGAGGGGCGCGGTCGGCGCTCGACCACGTACTCCATCGGCACGGCGGCGTCGGCGGCCAGCGACCCGGCCGGTCCGCTGACCTCGCTGATCGACGCCGACCGAGTCGAGACCGTCATGCCGACAGGTCGGGCGGCGTCGTCACCACGAAGCTCGCCGATCTGCCATTGGCGAGCAAGCATCCACAACGGGTCGGCGACGCGGGCCTCCAACCCGGGCGTGAGCGCGTCGCTGCGGCCCATGCCCTCGAGGCGAGTCCACCAGGCCATCAGCCACCACCTTCCGCGGCGACCGCCTCGTCCGGCCAGGCGACGATCGATCCGGGCACGAAGGTGCTCGGGATCGACCGGCCTGGCACCACCAGATCCTCGGCCACCACCGCGCGTCGTCTCGCCCAGGCCATCGTGTCCAGCACCAGGTCGTGGACGACGTCGATGTCCCACGAGGCCTTCGCCGGCAGCACCGCCAGCAGGCACGTCTGGGGCGCCTGGTTGCTGGGAGCGTCGAAGTGCACGGCGACACCGGTGGTCTGCAGCGGGTCGGGGATCGCCTCGACCCAGCGGTCGACGACCAGCCCACACGCCCTGCTGCCGCGCCCGGGGATCGTGTCGGCCACCAGGTAGGTGCACGACAACCTGGTTCCAGGGTCGGCCGGTCGCGCTACCGCAGCCCACCCCTCACCATCGAGGCGGGGCGTCTGACCGGCGACGGCCCGCCACCCGGTACACCCGAACGTGTCAGCCAGCAGGCCGACGTGGGTCAGCCTGCCCACCGCCGGGCGGACCCGGCCCATCTCGTCCAACCATCGCTCCACGGTGTCCGCGTCCGCCAGGGCTTGATCGGGAACGGCGACGGCGTCGGCAACGACGGCATCGAGGGTGAAGCTGGGCGTCAACGGCACCGCGTGGGAGAACAGCACCGTGACCCGCTCGGCATCGGTGGTGGTCTCGATGATCCGCTGCTGGGTCGCCGTGGACCGGTCGAGCAGCGCCCGAGCCACCGCCACGTCGCCGGGGTCGCCGGAGCACCCCAGCCCGTAGCGGGCAAGGCCTGCCGCTGCCGCCACGAGCGCGGTCCGGTCGCCGGTGATGAGCGCTGCGGCCAGCGTGTCGGTCGCCGCGCCGAACGCCCCGACTGCCAAGTCGACCGCCGTGGTGATCGCCGCGGCATCGGTGTCGGGCTCACCCGCTGTCGTGGGCGTGGCGCAGGTCACGAGCGTCGGCGGGGCGGGAGGTGTCCAGGATGCGGCGCAGTTCGACACAAGCCACGGCGAACTCGGCCAGCGAGTACGGCGCCGAGCCCCGGTCGGTGAGGTCGATGGTGGCCGCTACCGGGACGCCGCTGATGCAGCGGATCAGCGTCGCCAGCGCCCCGCCGGCCTGTCCCGGGTCGTCGCTCACCAGGAACACCGCGTCGAGCACGCCGAGGCCGAGCTCGACCAATCGCCGGCCGGTGCGCTTCCCGCCGTCGACCACGGTGAACCCGACGTCCTGCGGGTCGGGCAGCAGACCGGCGGCCCATCGCGCCACGTGTGGCGTCACCCGATCCGCGGAGCGCTCGGCCACCGCCCATCCGCCGGGGCGTCGGCGGCCAGGAGGACGACGAGGCGGTGCTCGATCGACGAACCGGAGCGCCGTGTCTCCACCACCTCGGGCCGCGGCGGCCGAGCCGTACCGGTGGCAACGGTGTCCAGGATCGCCGAGGCCCTGGCGTAGTTGCCTGCCGCCACCTGGTGGACACCTTCGGCGATCGCCAGGTCGTTCGCCGCGTCGAACGATGCCTCCACCGCGGCGAGCGCGGCGGCGGCACCGGGCTCGAGGACCACCGCGCCGGAGCGGGTCAGGTCGAGCAGCTCCACGCCGTCGACGGGCCGGTCGAGCGACGCCCGTGACCTGCCCTGTGCCGCCAGCACCGCCTGGCGCACCGGGCGGATCAAGAGGTCCTGCCCGGCGTCGTGCAGCTCACGTTCGAAGCGGCAGCCGAGCAGCTCGCCCAGTGGCTGGCGGGACGAGATCCCGTCGAGCAGCCAGCGGGCGTCACGGACCCGCCGCGACGACAGGTCGATGGCGTAGGCCGAGCTGGACTCGGCGTCGCCGTGGGCCAGGAACCCGGCGCGCAGCATCGCCGCGGTCGCCGCCTGAGCCATCGACGGTGCGTGGACGTACCCCTGGCTCGGCGAGCCACCTGCGGCAGGCACCAGGTCGGTGAGGACGGCGTATCCCCCGATCTGCACGCCGCCGTCGCCGGTGTCGCGCAGGTGGTCGAGGCGGTGGGCGGCCAGCGAGGTGTTCCAGGCGTCCAGCCGGTGCGTACCGAGACCGAGCGTCTCGCCCAGCTGCCAGGCCAGCTGGTCGGGGTGCAGTGCCGCCAGCCGCTCGAGGGCGCCGGTGTACTCGCCCTCGATGGCCGCATCGGCGGGGACCGTCGCCGCGGTGGCGGAGAGGAGTTGGTACAGCAGCGGCGGGGCGGCCAGGAACTCCGCGGCCAGCCGTGACCTGGGCGTGCGGGCGGCGTCGCGCTGGGCGAAGGCGTCGCGGAGGTCCGCCAGGTACTCGGCCGCCGACGCCCCGGCACCCTCGACCAGCCCGGCCGCTCCCCACTCGACGACGGACCCGTACATCATCGCCTGGATCAGTTCGTTGTTCGGTGGCGTCTCCACCGTGGGACCGTCCGGGCCGACCACTCGCCGGCCGAGGGCGACCCCGCGCCGTGCCATGTCGAGCAGCGGCAGCGGGTATTGGCGGCTCTCGTAGGCCTCGACCACGCCGCGGACCCCGCTGATGAATCCCAGGCCCGCGCCATCCTCATCCGTGAGACCGCGGTCGGCCAGCCAGTCCGGGAACTCACGGTGCATCTGGCTCCACAGCGCCACCTGGTCCTCGATCTCGTAGTTCTGGCCGTCGCCGTTCAGCGAGGCGTAGAGGTCGGCGACATACGAGATCGGCGGCCCGAACGCCGGGTTCGTCGCCGAACTGAGCGCCTGCAGAGCCACCTCGTAGAACGACTGCGGGGTCAGCAGGCGTTCGACGCCGTCGAGGTCGTCGAAGTCCTCCAACCGGCGGGACAGCCACCTCGCCGGATGCGGCTGGGTGGCCAGGATCGTGGCCAGGGCGGTCTCGACCGGTGCGTCGGTGGAGCTGTCCGTGTCGCCGTGATCGATCGACGGCACCCGACCGGCTGCCGCCTCCCACCACGGCTGCAGGAGGCGGACGAGGTGCTCGACGCGCCCCGGCGTGGTGCTCTCGTCGGGGTCGTCGACCGGTGGGCGGACCGGAAGGATCCCATACGGCTGGTCGGCCACGCGGATGGTGGGCACCGGGGCCCCACCGACGACGTGATCGACGAACCACCGGCGCAGCTCGTCCACCGCCGCGGCCTCGATGCCCGGTTGCCCGTCGAGTTCCAGCAGGCGCCTGGCCCACACGCCCATGGTGGTCTCGAACAGCGCGATGCGCATCGCTTGGGCGTCGCCGAACTCGTCGACGGCGCCGCCGCTCAGGCTTCGCCACGGGGTGCCCGAGCCAAGGCCGAGCAGGCGCGCCAGGCGGGTGGCGTTGTCCACGACAGGCAGCGGGGGCACACCACCCGGGATGCCGGGACCGCCGACCGGGCCGGGCAGCTCCGGTGGGACCAGACGCAGCCCGGGCACCGCCACCGCGGGGGTGGACGACCAGGTGGTCACCGCGACGTCGGTGCTGTTGGTCGGGGTCCCCTGGGGAACGAAGGCCAGACCGTCGGTGTCCCGGTGGGCGGCCAGCAGGTCGGTCAACTGCGCAGCCCCCTCGTCCGGCGACAGCGTGGCGTCGACACCGACCACCACGAGCGTGGCGACGCCCGTCGCCGCGCCCGCCGCGGCGCCGGTGAGCGTGATGGCCACCGCCATCCCCTCGCTGACGGCCCGATCGAAGTCGACCATCCAGGCCAGCGCCTCGTCGACCACCACGCCGGTTCCGCCGACGTCCCAGGTGGGGGCGCTGGCCGACGGGCCGGTGCGCAAGGCCCGGCTCACCGGGCGGCTACCGACCCGGAACAGTCGAGTCCCGTCGTCGTCGTAGCCGGTCACGACCCATTGCCCGGGGAGCAGCGCGGCGTGGGTCTCGGCGTCACCTGCTGGTGGCGCCTGCGGGGGCGGAAACTCCAACCCACCGTCGACGAGGCGCGTCGGGCGGTGGCGCTGGGCCAGCTGGGCCGCGCGCCGGTGGCCGGTGCGCGCCGACAACCGCTGCCACGCCGCGGGCGCGTGCCGCCTCACCGCCGGCGTGGACGTCGTTCCAGAACTCGTGGACGGCGACTCGCTCAGCGTCGGTCGGCGGGGCGATGCCGTGACGGATGTGGATCTGGTCGGGGTAGATGCGCACCAGCAACTGCGCCGGATCGCGGTCGAGCCGGTAGCGGGTCTCGACCCGCACCGGCATCAGCAACAGCGGCGAGTCGTCGACGAGATCGGCGAAGGGCGTGCCCAGCAGGGCGACGTCGACCGTCGGCAACTCGCCGCCGGTCACCGGCGGGATCGCCGGCCGGTCTGGCCGGTCCGGACGGTCCGGCCGGTCCGGACGATCAGGCCGGCGATCAGGGCGGTCAGGGCGGTCGGGGCGCTCACCGCGCCGGTCCGGGCGGTCAGGGGGGCGGGGTCCGGTCCTGGTCATGTCAACCCTCCGCCAGCATCGAGTCGGCGTGGACCAGCATCCGCACCGGGGTCTGCAGGGTGATCCTGGCCATCGCCGCTGCGTTGTCGGCCCACCGATCGCGTCCCCCGTGCCCGCTGCGGCTGACACCGGTCAGGGTGGTCGCCGCGGCCAGGTCGACGAACGTCGGGACCTCGCCGGTGCGCGTCGGGACCAGGTGGGCCCAGGACAGCTCGCTCCACGAGCCCGGGATCGTTCCACGCTGGGGCCTGGCCGGCTGGTCGAGGCCGAACCGCGGTTCATCGGGCTGCTCCTCGAAGGCGAAGAAGTACCCGGGGTGTTCGCTGCGTTCCGCCGAGCCGACGAGCACGGTCGATCTCGATGTCGAAGCCGAAGAAGCGGACCCCGGCGCCCAAGGCGCCGGTGAACGTGGGCAGGCGGACATCGGCGCCGGCCGTGCGATCCTCACGCCGGCCCTCCGCGGTCCAGGTCGCCTCCACCAGGGTGATCTTGGTGTCGGGGTAGCGGCGCAGCAGGGTCCCGGTGACCAGCAGGACCAGGCCGGTTGCCGGGGCGCCGTGCGGTCGGTGACGGCCGAGGCGCGAACCACGCGTCCACGAGGCGATCTCGGTGATGTCGGCCGAACCGTCCACGGTGTCCCAGAAGCGGTCGAACCACGTGGCGTCGAGCGGCGTCGGGTACTCACGCCACAGGAACTCGCGGCCGATCTCGTCGTTCAGCCCGGCCAGGTACGCCTCGACGAACGCGTCGTTGATCGCCAGAACCCCCACCGTGTCCGCCGGGATGTCGCTGACGCCGGGGAGGACGTACTCGGGGTCGAGGCGCGCCAGGCGGGCGTACATCGGTGTGGAGAACCGTGGCGCGGCCGTCAGCCGCTGCGGTACGGGATGTGCCCGTGCCGGATCCAGGCCGGTGATGCGCGTCTCCACCATGGCGACGACGGTGGCCTGCGGATCCAGCGCCGCACGAACCTGGGTGGCCAGCGGAACCGTCGACGTCGGGATCCCGACCACCACGGGGCCGCCGCCGATGGGACCGCCGCCGATCGGACCGCTGGTCGAAACCCGGGCGGCGACCTCGGGCCGGGTCGGGCGCGCCACCTGGCGGCGGACGCCGGTCGTCGGCCGATGAACGCCACCGACCGCCAGGTCCGGCGCCTGGGTGGTGGCCGGCTGGTAGACGTCGGCGCCGGAGACGTCCAGGGAGGTGGTCCAGGAGACGAACGCCGGCGGGTCGGCCAGGCACTGCGCGGTGACCGACGCTGTCAGGACTCGCCTCTCCCCCGTCGCTCTCCTGGCCACCAGGCTGGGGGTGCTGGCGCAGATCCGCCGGAACGCGCCCGACAGCAGCCCACCCGGCACGCCCAGCAAGCCACTGGTCTGGCGCAGGGTCCCCCCGGCCAGGCGCAGCCGGTCGGCAGCGGGTGCCGCCAGCTGCACCAGGTCCTCGTCGGCCAGCGCGCGCTCACCCGGGTGGCCAGCGGCGCGGCGGCCTCCCCAGGCCACGCGGGCCGTGCGCAGCAGGTCGTTGACCGGCCGCAGTGACTGGCACTGCGTCCACGCAGCGGCGAGCAGGGCCTCCTGGTCCTGGCGGACGATGCCGCGCCCCCAACCCGGCGCCGGCACGGTGGTGCGGCTCGGACGTTGAGCTCACCGAACCACACCGGCTCGTCTCCCACCGCCGGCACGACCGACTCGGCCGCCTGAGTGGCCACGTAGCGGTGCGGTCCGACCACGGGATCAGCGGTGCTCCACTCGTAGGGCACGGTCGTCACGCCGGCGGTGATCGTGGCGTTGAGCAACCCCGGGAAGCTCGGCCTCGATCCGGCGCAGACCAGCGTTGGGTGGCTCCCGGGGTGGACGCTGCGGGGAGACCAGCGCACCCACGAAGGTGGTGGCCGCAGCCGGGTCGGCGGGAAGGCCCCCTCCGGGAGCTCGACAGGTCGATGGTCCGGCGGCCGACCTCCGCGGGGGAGTTCCCGCGGGGTCAACCGCCGGACGAGCGACTCGAAGTCCCCGGCCGCCGAGGTGCTGAAGCGCCACGAGTAGTACACGGGCAACGTCAGGTCCCGGTCCCCTGCCAGCCAGGCCAGGGTGCGGCCGGGGCGCGGTGGGACTCCCAGCCCAGCGGCGCGGCCGGCCTCGAAGCTGGGAACCAGGGCGGCGATCCACGACGTGTTCGGTGTCAGCCGGCGCGGGCACAACAGCCGGGCACGGAAGCGCTCAGGCGTGGCGGCGTACGCCGCGGCGACACCCGCCGGTGACGGATCGGCGAGATCGATGTCGCCCTGCACGTGGGCCCAGGCCCACGAGTCGGCCAGGTTGGCCAGTTCGGTGTCCGGCGAGTCGACGGTCAGGGTCTGGCGGCCGGAGTCACCGCCGCCCAGCACCACGCCGGGCCGGGCGGGAACCACCACCAGCACCAGCCACGGCTGCAGCCGGTCGTCCCCCGCTGCCACCGCGGCCGGGGTGAACCGCCACGGGAGATCGGCTCCGGCCAGTTCCACGGCGGCGAACAGGTTCGTCTCCATGTCCGACGAACCGGGCGCCGGGTCGACGCGCACCACCTGCGCAGCGTCCAGCGCGACGACCGCCGCCGGACCGAGCAGCTCGATCGGCGGCCCGTGGACCACGTCGACCTCGTCGGCGGTGGGTCCGCTGCTGCGCAACCGCACCGAGGCGGTGACCGTCGCCGTCTCCCCGGGCGCCAGGCCGTCGACGGCCTCGACGGTGATGCTGCTGGCCAGCCCGGTTCGCAGCCATGGGATGAACAGCGGGGCAACGATCGGTGCGCTGCTCATCTGGCCAGCTCCCACGTCGGCACGATCGCCTCGGAGGGCGCGGCGCGTCGCGTGCGCCGCGCTCCAGCTCGTCGCGGTGGCCAGGGTGGCGCCGGTCGTGGCGTCGACCACGGCGTACTGGATGTCCGTCATCGCCGGTACGTCGCCCGATGCCATCGTGTAGGGGCCACCGGCCAGGGATCCACCGAACGACATCCCGATCAACAGCCGGTCGTCGCCGGTCGGGTCGTGGGTGTCGTCGAGCGTCAGGCTGTCGATCCCCATCGACGGGTCACGCAGGATCTGCTCGTAGGCCAGCGTCGACGCCAGCGCGGCACCGGCGGTCGGGACGGCACCGCCGAGCGTCACCCCGTTGGCCAACCGTTCGAACGACGGCCCGCCGAGGGCGGCAGTGGCATCGATGTCGAGGAACTGGGCGGGGGCGAACCAGTCGGTCGTCTCGCCGGTGACCGGCAGCGAGGCCGGCCGGGCTTCGATCGTGAAGGTGCGGTAGTCCCCGATCGGTGACTCCCCGATGTGGGTCAGCTCGATGCCAAGCGGCGCCACCCGCTGGCCGACCGCCAGACCGGCGTCGGGTGCTGCGGCGATCGCCGAGCCGCTCGCCGCCACCGTGACGCCCGAACCGCCAAGCGCCCCCACGACGGTCCACGCCTCGGCCAGCTCCAGTGCGGCGAGGATCGCCGGCCGGGGGTCGACAGCGGGTACCGGGGGCTCCTGGCGAGCCGAGCCGATCTCTTCGTGAACCTCGATCTGTTCCTCGAAACCCAGCACGGTGAACCGCGCCAGGCCGTCGAACACCCAGCGGTTCGGCCCGCGTACCTCCAGGTCGAGCCACACCCCGGCAAGATCGATGCCGACCGCGGACACCGAGATGTACATGCCGACCTGGGTGGTCAGGTGGAACGGACCGAACTCGACGAGGGCGTCGAACGACGCCCCGCCGGCGATCCGGAAGCCGCTGATCTCGGCGCTGACGTCGAGGGCCGCCCCGAACTGGACGGTGTTGGCGACGATGGCCAGGTACGAGCGGCAGCTGACGTTGAACAGCGGGTTGGAGGTCAGCGCCAGCTGCAACCGGGCGACGTCGGGGAACCCGGGGGGACGTCCTTGAACCCCGGGTGGAACCCGCCGAGGGCCAAAAGGAAGCTGGGCTTGGCGCCGAAGTCGGCGCGCAGCTCCATCCCGCCGGACAGTGCGAATCCGACGATGCTCGAGTCGTGCAGCGCGGCGCTGACCGAGAGCGTCCCAGCAGTCACGTCGATGACCCCGCCCACGTCGAGGTGGATCGACACCAGGTCGAGGTCGGCCGTGGGCAGGACGGCGGTGACCGATCCGACGACGGCAAGCAGCACGGGATCGGGGAGGGCGATGACGATCCCGAGCACGGCCTCGACCAGCGACGGGGTGCCCCAGCCGATGCGGACCACCGGCCCGAACACCACCTGACCCGGCGCCGGCGGGAAGATCTGCGCGAACGTGTCGATGATGGCGGGGGCTTCGGCAATCGGGTCGTCAGGGAACAGGGCGGCGTCCAAGGCCCCGGTGCGCACGGCTGCGCCGAGCGCTTCGGGGTCGAGCGTGCGGTTGACCCCGGCCACTCCGCCGACGCCCGTGAGGGTGAAGCCGAAGCCGAGCTGGATCGACGGCAGGCTGAGGAACAGCGCCAGGAACATCGACCATCCGTCGCTGCCCGGCACCTCCGTGTCGACGATGACCACCGCCGAGATCCCCACCCCCAACGCCTGGAGGTCGACGACCCCCTCGTAGCTGCCGGTTGCGCTGATGATCTCCAGGAACCCCCCGCCGCTGACGACACCGGCGTCGACGGCGAGGCCGGCGCCGGTGGGTGGTTGGGCGGCGAGGCCGATGGCGAACGGGGCGTTCGCCGTCCGCCGCGGTTCCGCGTCGACCCCGACGCCGACGTGCTGGAGGACGAGGGCGACGGGTCCGATGGTCAGCGCCACGTCACCGGCGACGAGCACACCGAGGGTGTCGGCGATCGTGAGCTTCGAGGACCACGTTGCTGACCGTGAGCGGACCGAGCACCAACTGGGACACGAGCGGCATCGACAGATCGGCCGACCCGCTGAGACGCAGGCCGCCGCGGCGGGACCACTCCACGCCGGCATCGAAGTCGGCGGCCAGGTCGAACGACACGATCGAGGAGACCACGCTGCCGAAGTCGGCGGTGCTGATCCCCAGCCGGCTCCTGCTGGCCAGGACGGCGAACCCGGCGTCGGCCCCGTCGCCGTCGATCGAGGCGAACAGCCGCAGGCTGACGTCACCGAGCGTCAGCCCGGTGGCCGCGGAGCCGATCACCAGGTCGGCGGTCCGGCCCACGGTCACGTCCGCCAGGGCCGCCAACCCGCCAGGACCGCGGACACCGTCGGGGGTCACGACGATCGAGTCGGTCGGGCTCGCCGGGCCGGATGCCGTCTGCACGTCGAACGTCGTCGTCACCGTCCATGGACTCCCGGCGATCGTTCCGCCGAACGAGCCGCTCGGGCGGATCTCGACCGCCGGCCCGCTGATCCCGGTGGAGTCGGTGTCGGCGGCGGACACGAAGGTGACCTCGGCGGTCACCACCGCATCGCCGCCCGGCGGGTTGACCGGCGCCGGCAGGGCGATCGCCGCGGTCCAACCCGCCTGGCCGGGCCCGCCGGACTGGCGGAGCATCGCCGGGTCCACGGCCCACCGTCCGCCGTGGCGGGTCACGAACGGGCCGAGCGCACCCTGGACCAGCACGCCGCTCAACGCCGCGCCCTCCGAGGTTGCCCATCCGTCCGGGGCGAACCGAGCGGTGAGCGATCCGAGGGGATCACCGGCGAAGGTCAACACCGCCTCCGGGTGGAACACCGCCCTTCGCCCGCTCGGACGTGCCCACCCGCCCTCGCTGACCGCGGGCGAGTCGACGATCTGGTACACGCCGGTCAGCGCCGCAAGATCGAGCAGCGGGCGACGGTTCCCGGCCCACTGCACCAGGAGCAGGCCCGTCACATCGGCGGCCAGTTCGCCAAGCGGGGCGGCGCTGGCCCCTGGCGGACCCACGGCCTGGCCGATGGTCTCGCCGATCGTTCGCGCCTGCTCGACCAGGTCCAGAACCGTCTGCAGCCAGGTGGCCACCTCGCCCAGCGAGTCAGGAACGGGATCGTCGAGCAGCGCCGTGACGGCGGACTGCAGCTCGGCGACGGCGTCGAGCAGCGGCACCGGGTCAAGCGTCACCGGCACCGTCCATCCGGCCCGGCGCAGCAGCCGCCGGGTAGCGGCGGCCGGGTCACGGGCATAGGCCAGGTCGGTGAGCGGCCGGAGGAACCGCTGGACCTCGGCGGCGATCGAGCGTCCGAGATCGGCCATCAGCTGTTCCCCAGTCCGGTCGTGGGCGGGGGGTAGTACCGGTGCGCGGCGCTGGTCCAGCCGCACTCGTGCACCGTGCCCATCCAGTCGTCACGCACGGGCGCACCGACGACCAGCCCGGGCGAGGAGAGCTTGGCCTCCGGTTCGGGGACGATGAACCACAGCAGCTCGTGACGGACGCCGTCGACCACGCCGCCGCTCCCGGTGAAGCTGACCAGGCCGACGTTGTTGTGGCCGACGGTCTGGACCTCCTGGATGTCGGCGTAGGCGCGGATGTTCGACGTCTGCCGGTCGTACTTGGCAAAGCGCCGCCTGGCCGGGTACTGGTCGACACGGTCGGGCCGCAGGTCGCGCAGCATGGTCCGCTTGACGGCGAAGCCGTAGGCATGGTCGACGCCGATGTCCTTGTACAGATCGATCAACTGTTGACGGATCACGTCGCGCGCCGTCAGGTAGTCGCCGAAGATCACCTCCTTGGGGTCGTCACTCAACTCCCTGGCCAGCTTGACCAGCTCGAAGGCGCTGTACACGGACTCGGCCAGGTAGGACTTGGCCGTGTTCAGCGGCGCCATCACCTGCCAGCGGGCGAGTTCCAGCGGGGTCAGCGGTAGGCGTTCCAGCTTTCCGTCCAGCCACTCGGCGAAGTGCTCGACCGAGAAGGTCTCCTCGGCCCACTCGGCGCCGATCTCCTCGGCCCAGCCGATCAGGCTCGGCCCGTCGGGCTGCGGGTTGCCCTCCACCGCCCGGAGAGCCATCTGGCTGAGGTGGAACGCCCCGCTGTCCTCCCACAGCATGTCGTCGAGCAACCCGAACTTGGTCGTCTTCCAGTCGGCGTTGCGCGCCGCCGACGAGGTCAGTTGGACGTAGCGGGTGCTGACGCCGTCGAGCAGCATCGTCACGTCGTTGACCGACGAGTTGGCGTAGTGCACGTCGCCGGACAGGACCACGCAGCGGGACAGGGCCTGGGCCGCGCCGAACAGCTCGGCCAGCGCGGGTGCGTTCGCCGCCCAGGCCTCGTACTCCCACTCCACCGCGCCCGCCCCGCCCTGGAGGGTGACCTTGACGACCTGCAGGCGCTGGACGATCTCGACGAGCGTGTTGCCGAAGACCGGCGCCGGGGAGACGATCACGGTCGGCGGCTGGGCGCCCGGTGCCAGGTTCGGGTCGTCGGCCACCACCGCGTCGGTGAGCTGGAACGCCAGGGCGTCGCGGCTGATCAGCCCGGCACCCAGCTGCCCGGTGCCGTCACGGAAGAACTTGCGCTGCCATTCGTCGGGGACCAGGGCGACGATCGCCTCGGCCAGCGGGGGACCGACCTCGTTCACCGCCTGGCGGACGATCGCCTCCATCTGCGGGGTGCCCGACAGCACGTGGATCAGGTCGTCGTTCAGCGTCGCCGACAATCCGGCGACCACGGGCGCCATCTGTGCCGAGGTTCCACTGGCCTCGGTCTGCAGGTACCGACCGAGATGGTCGAGGGCGTGAGAGAGTGGTTCGAGGTCCACGGAGACCGGGATCTGGCTGAGGTTGTCAAGCAGGACCGACGCCTGCCACAACTGCGTGGCCCGCCCGGCGGAGAGACCGCCACCGGCGCGGTAGCGAGCCAACTCGGTAGCGGCCGCGTCGACGCTGCTGGGCGGCCAGGTTGCCGAGATCAGCGCTTCAGTGAGATCGGCCACGTCGGCCAGATACCCGGTCAGGTCGGTGGTCACGGTCTCCGCCGCTGCTGCCTGGACGGCGCGCAGCAGGGTAGCGAAGGTCTCGACGTTGTCCGCCGAGCCCAGTGCCGCGGCGGCATCCCACGCGGCGGCCAGTTGCTCGACGTAGTCCCGGCTGGCGGTGTCGAGTGGCGAGGGCTCCACCCCCGGCGCGCCGGCCCACTCGAACGGCGTCGGCGCGCTCGGGTAGTCCCGCCAGGTCCTCGTGTCCAGGGCCACCAGCCGGTAGCACCCGAAGTCGATCGAGTAATCCCAGCGCATCCGCTCGAACTCGTGGCGCGCCGTGCCAAGCGGTGGCACCGGTGACGGGAACGGCGTCAACCCGAGCAACACGTCGGCCTCGTGGGTCAGGTCGAGGGCCCCGTCGAAACCGCCCTCGAACCCCAGCGTCGGGACGTCGACATGGCCGGTGTCCGGGTCGATGTCGCCGGTCACCCAGGCGGCCAGCAGCCGGGCGCCGAGGCGGTCGCCGTCGCGCGGTTCGCCCACCTCGCCCATCCCGAAGTCGTCGGGCACGTTGCCCCAGTGCTGGAAGATGGCGTAGGCCGACAGTGCGTTGCGGATGAGCCGCGGCCCGACGACGGAGATCTCCCCGTCGGTCGCCACGTCCTTGTCCTGGGCCAGCATCGCCTCGGCGGTGTCGCCGTTGAGGTACCAGTCGTCGGTGACGTCATGGTCGTCGAACATCGTCAGCGTGCTGACGTTGGCCAGCAACCGGCGAACCCGCCGGACGGTCGCGCCGAAGGCCATCGCCGGATCACGCGTCTCCCACCACGTGTCGCTGACGTATTTGGGGAACTCGTCGAGTTTTCCGGCCAACTCGACCCACCTGGTCATCGTCGGCGGGACGACGTTCTGGCCGAGCAATGCGAGGTAGTCCAGCAGCTTGACCCCCTCGCTGACGAACAGCCGCTCGCCGGGCTCGGGAAGCTCCACCCCGAGACCGTCCGCGGTGCGCTTCCACAGGGCGTCCGACCAGGCGAACACGTACATCGCGCACCACTCGGCGAAGGTCAGCAGGTGGTTGGCGGCGTAGTCGACCGACCCGACGTCGGGGGCCTCGACGAACCCGGCCTGGTCGAGGAACCGCGAGCGCCAGCCGGGGGCGGTCATGAAGCTGGTCGCCAGGTTGACCCCGGGGGTGTGCTCCTCCCAGCCGAGCAGCAACCCAGCGGCCTCGGTGATGGCCACACCCAGCGCGGTGGCCACGTCGTCGGCGTAGATCTGGTCGCCGGTCAGAAGCAGCTGGTGGGGGCGCTGGCGGTTCGACGGCGGCGGCGCCTCGGGCAGGGTGACGCTCTCCTGCCCAACGACGAGCTCTTCGGCGGGCATGGTCGGGGACACCCCGAGCGACAGGGCGATGACCTCGTCGAGGATCGTCAGCGCGTCCGGCTCGTCCTCCACGCCGCCGTGCGGTTTGCGGCACGACGCCTGCGCCAGGCGCAGATCGGTGATGTCGCCGGGGACGACCACGAACGACGGCAGGAACCCGGCGGTGTAGCCGAGCGGGATGCTGTCCTGGATGTCGTCGGCGCTGAACCCGTCGCCCAGCTCACCGAGCTCGCGAAGCCCGCGGCGGGTTGCGCCCTCGGTGATTCGGACGTCGTAGCTGTACACCTGGCCGCGGGCCGAGTCACCGGGCAGCCGGGCCTGGACCAGCCCCACCCACAGCCGGTCGCCCAGGCGGTCGAGAGTGACCACCGGGTTTGGGGCGAAGTCGCCGTCGCCGAGCTGGGTGGCCAGCAGGCGCCCAGGGCGGACCGCCAGCTGCGCCGTGGCGGCCACGGACGTGGCGATGAACACCGAGACGGCGTCGGGCGTGACCCTGCGCACCATCGGGCCGAGCAGCACGACCGGCCAGGTCTCCACCGGGCGGCAGGCGTCAGCCATGGCGGACCACTGGCCGGCGAGTCATGACGAAACGGTACGCAGATCGGGAGATGGCCGTCTTGCGTAGGGTTACGCAAGAACGCCCGCCGGCGCCGCCGGCCACCGGCGCTCCTATGCGCCGGGCTGACGCCCGCCATCGTGGTCACGGCGCGCCAGGCACGCGGCGATCAGGTGTGCTCGACCGCGCACGTCGAGCTTGGCGTACACCCTGGCCAGATGGGACTCGACAGTCCGCCGGCCGACGAACATCCGCGCCGCGATCTCGCCGTTGGAGCATCCGTCGCCGACCAGCTCGACGATGGCCCGCTCCGACGGGGTCAGGCTGTCCCAGCCGAACGACGGCCGGGAGGGGCTGCGGCGCGGCTGGAGGCGCATCCCGCGGTCACGCAGCTCGGCCCGCAATCTGGCGTGGTGGCCGGCCGCGCCGAGTCGGTCGTAGGCCGCAAACGCCGAGCTGGCCAGCTGGCGGCACAGAGCGTCGTCACCCACCCTGAGTGCCAGGCGTGCGCCGGAGTGGGCGCAGCTGCCCGCCTCCGGCCAGCGCCCGAGGTCGCTGTAGGCCGCTGCCGACTCGGCGACGTGCCGCGGGTCCTCGCCCAGCAGACCGTCCACCCAGCCGAGCGCGGCTGCGGCCACCGGCGACCCACTGGCGCCGAGCAGGCCCGCCAGGCTGTCGCGGCAGCGTCGGGCTGTGCCGGTCTGGCCGGTGGCGAGGGCCATGGTCACCGCGTCCGGACCGAACCCGAGCAGCAGCGCTGGAGCGCCGAGCGCCACGGCCCCCTCGCAGACGACTGCCAGCGTCGCCGCCGCCCCGACGGTGTCGCCGCGCACCGCCTGCACCATGGCGCCGGCGTAGGCCAGCCACTCGCCGCCGATGCCGTGCTCGACACCGGTTGCCGCGACGCGATCGATCCATTCCTGGGCAGCGACGGTGTCGCCACGGCCGAGGTGGACCAGGCTGGCCACCGCGTACGGCCAGAACACACCGAGTCGCAAACCGATCTCCTCGCCGGCGAGAAGCCCGGCATCGACCTCGGCCAGGGCATCGTCCCAGTCACCCCGGCGGTAGAGCACGATCGACGTGGCGAACTGCAGCAGCGGCGCCGTCCAGCGAGCGACGACGCCGGGCAGATCGGTCGCCCGCAGAATGGCCAGCGCCCCGTCGCTGTCGCCGCTGAGATCCTTGGCCAGGGCGATGGACAGCGCCGGCGATCCAGCGGTCGCGGTCAGCGTGGGAGCGTGGGCGATCGTCGCCAGCGAACGCGTCGCCAGTCCGATGGACTCGGTGAAGCGACCTCCCAGGCCGGCGAGCCTGGCGCGCGCCGCCAGGATCGTGGCCTCGCTGGACGGCGAGCGCTGCGGTGCGTTGGCTTCGACCCATTCGATCAAGGCCGCCCCTCCGGCGAGATCGGCGGCACTGACCCGGCCGTTGGCCAGCTCGGCGATGGCGTCCACGAGATACGGATCGTCGGCGCGCAGCTCGGCGACGATCTCGGCGGGAGACACGCCCGCGTATCGCCCCACCACCGGCGCGTTCTCCCCGGACAGCGAGCGACCGAACCCCTCTGCGTGCAGCCACTCGGCGCGATGGCGGCTCGCCGGGGCGAACACGCCGGCCAGGGCGACGGCCTCGTCTGGGTGACCGGCGGCGATCGACGCCCAGGCCAGGCGTCGCGCCGCGGGTTCGGCTTGCGGGTCATCGTGGCGCACACCGCGCAACCCGGCACGCAGCACCGCAGCGGCGGCGGCGGGCTCACCCGGCCACAGCCGGTCTCCGAGGTCCAGCGCCCAGCGCACCTCAGCCGGGTTCGCCGGGTCGAAGCCGTCGATCAGGCAGGCCGCGGCGCGCAGCACGGCGGTGTCGTCGGCGCACAGCACATCCAGGGCGCGGCGGCGCAGGGCGTCGCGGACGGCCGCCGGCGTGACCAGGTTGACCGCCTCGCGCAGCAGGGCATGGCGGAACCGCAACCCGCCGCCCTCGTCCACCAGGATCCCCGCGCCCGTCAGGCCCAGGACGACGTCGAAGATCTCGGTCACCGGTCGTTGGCACACGGCGGCCAGGTCCTCGCACCGAAAGCCTGCTGGCAGGACAGCCGCGGCGCGCACGGGAAGCTGGCCTCCGGGGCCAGCCACGTCGCCCAACACCCGCCGGAACAGACGCTCTGCCAACCCGATGCCGAGCGGGCTGGGGCCGTCGAGTTCCACGACGGCGTCGGTCACCCGGATCGACTGCGCGCCGTTCAGGTCGGCGATCAGCTCGACAGCAAGAAACGGGTTCCCGGCGACGCCATCCAACATCGCCCGCAGGGCGGGCCCCGGTTCGCCGCCCCACTCGGCCGCGGCCAGCGCGTGGACCTCCTCGTCAGACAGCGGGCCGAGTTCCACGTGGGCACCGATGCGCTGGCTGAGGATCGCCATCCGATCGGCACTCCCGTCAGCCCTCGACGGCCGGGAGGCCGTGACCACCAGCACGGGGAGGTCGGCCGCCCGCCGGGCCAGGAACATCAGCGCGTCGACCGAATCGTCGTCGGCCAGGTGCAGATCGTCGACGGTCAGGACCAGCGGAGCGAGACCCTCGGCCGCCGCGAGTAGCTGGCCGAACGGGTCGGCGGTGGTCACCTCAGTGCCCAGCAAGCGACATGCGACGGCCCACGGCCGCAGCCGGTCGGTCTCCTCGGCGGCCACACCGCGTACCTCGAGGCCGCGCTCCAGACCGCTGGCGCGCAGTTCGGCCAGCAAGGCGCTCTTGCCCATCCCGGCGACGCCGGACACGTGGACAAGTGATCCGGCTCCGCCGCGGGCCGCCTCCAGTGACCGGTGCAGTAGCTCGCGCTCGCCCACACGGCCGACCATCCGCTGCATCCGGGCAATGTACCCGGGGCCCCCGCCGCCGCCGAACGGCTCCGACGGGTCGGAGAGCCAGAAATGCCCGGGGCGCGCCGGGACATCGGCCTCCTGCTGCTGTAGGTTGCGCGGCACTCGCTATGACCCGTGAGCGACGCGATCCGTTCTGGGACCTGGATCCCGAGGCAGACCTCGACGGGCTGCTGCGCGACCGGCTGGACATCGAGCCCCTGGTCGCCCCGCGCCAGCGTGGCCCGTTCGCCTCGTTCCTCGTCAAGCTCAGCGGCGCCGACCCGCGCATCCTCGACGGGATGCCCACCGAGGAGAAGAAGTACCAACTGCTCGGCTCGCTGGTGCTGGCTACCGGGGTGCTGGCCTTCGCCGCCACCACCTGGGCGCTGGAGGGCACCATCGGCGCCAGCGCAGCGCTGGGCATCGGGCTGATCCTCGGCCTCGCCGTGCTGGTGGTGGACCGGGCGCTGGTGGCCCTGCCGCTCAACCCGGTACGGCTGCCCGACGTCATCGGCCAGTCGCTGTGGGACCCGGCGGCGGGAGGCGGCGACATGGCCAAGCGCTTCGCCGAGATCGTCGATCAGCGCAAGCGCGGCCGGATCCGCACCATCCTCGGTGTCGCCTTCCGGCTGATCCCCCGCGTGGCCATTGCCCTGTGCCTCAGCTTCATCATCGCCGAGGGTGTCCTGCTGGTGCGCTTCAAGGACGACATCGATCGTCGCGCCCGAGCGATCCTCGACGTGACCAGGTCCTCGTCACAGACGGCGCTCAACGCCTTCTACAAGGGTGAGATCGAGCGCAAGCAGGCCGAGATCGACGCGCTCGAGTCCGGCGGCTCCAGCGGAGAGGCCCAGAAGGTCACCGACCGTCTGGCCGGCGAACTGAAGACCCAGGCTGCGATCCAGTCGGACATCAACGCCTACGAGGAACTGTGGCAGGCCGAAAAGAACGGGCGGCAGATCACTCGCGAACTGTCCGACGGGACGTCGTTCACCACGTCCGGGCAGAACAAGTGCCTGGAGCGGTGCCGCTCGTACAAGGACGCCCAGGCCAAGTTGCAGGTGCAACTCGACGCGGTCAACGCCCGGGTGATCGACGACCAGAACCTGCTGAAGGGGTTCCAGGCGCAGGCCGCCGCGGCGCAGGCCGCCAACCAGCCGGCCATCGACGCCCTGCACAAGGCGATCGAGTCCCTGCAGGCGTCGCAGCGAGACCGCCTCGACGAGATCGCCGCCGACGTCAAGCCCTCGGTCCTGTTGCAGATCCAGGCGCTCGAGGAGCTCGCCGTCGACCCCACCCCGGCCGTGCGCGAGGAGAACGACGTCCTGCGCGGTGCCGCGGCGCAGGGTTCGAGCACCGGTGAGCTGAGTATCTCGTCGGGCACGGTGTGCACCGGCGGGTGGCTGGACACGGCGTGGTGCAGCCTGCGGACATGGCTGATCCCCAGCACGCCGCTCGGCCCGCAGATCGCCGCCTGGCGGTACTTCTTCTTGCTGTTCGACTTGATGCCCATCCTGGCCAAGGCCGTCCTCAGCCTGCGCCGGGTCCGCCCCTACGACGAGGTCGAGGCCGGGCTGGCGCTGATCAGCAGGGTGCGGATGTTGAACTCGGTCGACTGGCAGCTCAACCAGGTGGGCGCCGACTGGGAGGACCGGGCGGCCGAGCGCCGCAGCCGGCGGGCGATCAGTTCGGCGATGGTCTTTCCCGGGCCCAAGCGGGCCACCCACCGTGTTGCCCGCGTCAAGCTGGGCGATCCCCCGGCCCGCCGGGAGCTGGCCCCACCCCCACCGCCGCCAGCACCCGCCAGCACGCCAGACTGAACGAACCGGCGCCGTCAGCGCACGAGGCGCAGGGCGTCGAGCAGCACGTTGCGGGTGTGGCGCGGGTCGATCAGGTCGTCGATCGACAACCCGTGCGCCGAGCGGTACCCCGAGGCCAGTTCGGCCTGCACCATCGCCGCCGCATCCTCCGCGGTGGCGCGCATCGCCGCGTCGGCGCCACGCGCCGGCATCCCGCCGAAGGTGACGCCGGGGAACGCCACGCTCAGGGTCTGGCCGTCGAACGGGTTCATCGCCATCACCGAGCTGCCGAAGCCGTAGGCCTTGCGCAACGTGACCTGCAGCTTGGCCGACCGTGAGCGGTGCTGGGCGGCGTACATCCGCGCCGCGGCGCGGCAGGATGCCTGCCTGCTCGCTGGCCGTCCCAGCGAGGACTCCCGGGTTGTCGGTGAGGAACACCAGCGGGACGGCGAAGGGCTCCAGGTTGGTGATGAAGTCAGCGGCCTTCATGGCCGCGTCGGCCGTGATCGCGCCGGCGTGGCTCCTGGGTTGATTGGCGATGATCGCCACGGTGCGTCCGCCGAGGCGGGCCAAGCCGGTGAGCAGCGACGGGCCGAAGCGCGGTTGGATCTCGAACCAGGTGTCGTGGTCGACCACCCGGGTGATGACGTCGACCATGTCGTAGGCCTGGCGCGGGTTTCGCGGCACCAGGTCGATGAGGTCGTCGATGACGCGGCGCCCCTCTGCGGGCCCGAGCGGCAGCGGATCACCCGCCGCCGGCGGGAGGTACGACAACCACTGGCGGATCATCGCCAGCGCCGTGGCGTCGTCGGGCGCCACGTTGTGGATCAACCCGCTGGCCAGGGCCACCGCAGGACCGCCGAGGGTGGCGGCGTCGACGTCCTCGCCCAGCGAGGCCTTCACCAGCGGGGGTCCGGCGGCGAAGATGGCGGCCCGCTCGGTCATCACCGAGAAGTCGGCCATCGGGGCGGCGAGGGCCCCGTGACCTGCTGACGGGCCGAGCACGGCCGTTGCCTGGGGGACGATGCCGCGCAGTTCGGCGAGCGGTTGCAGGTCGGTGGGGCGTGCGGTCGACGGCGGGTCGTCCGGCATCGGCGGGCGGTGCCCGGCGCCCTCCAGCATCATCACCAGCGGGCATCGTTGCGCCGCGGCCAGCGCGGCCACACGGTTGCGCTTGGCGGTGTTGGCCGCGCCGATGGATCCCCCGGCGACGGTGAAATCCTCGGCGCCCACCAGGACCGGCCGGCCCTCGACCAGCCCCGATCCGGCGACGAAGGCGTCGGCCGGTAGTGACCCCGCCAGCGCGCCGATCTCCACGAACGTGCCCCGATCGCACAGCACGGCGATGCGCTCCCTGGCGGTGAGCTTGCCCGAGGCGCGGTGCTTGGCCAGCTTGTCCGGCCCGCCCATCTCCAGCGCCGCCCGGCGGCGGGCGGCGAGATCGTCCAGCAGCGGCTCCCAGTCACCCCGTGTCATCGGCGGGTGCTCACATCGGTGGCCCGGCCCAGGCGGGGACGCCAGGACCCTCGGGGCCGAACAGGTCGGCCATCCGCTCGGCGATCTGCTCCGCCGTCCACGGATGGCCGCCGTTGGCGATCGAGTTGGCGATGGTGGCCGGCTGCACGCGGTGGATCTGGTCACCGAGGACGATGAACACCTGGCCGTTCACGCCCGATGCCAGGTCACTGGCCAGCCACACGACCGTGGGGCTGACGTTGGCCGGGTCGTACCGGTCGAATCCCTCGGCCGGCTTGGCGAATTTCGGGATGAACTCGGTCATCGGGGTCCTGGCGCGCGGCGCGATGCAGTTGGCGGTCACGTTGTAGCGACCCATCTCCCTGGCCTCGATCAGTGTCATCGAGACGATGCCGCCCTTGGCCGCGCCGTAGTTGATCTGCGCCGGCCCTCCGAATAGACCGGACTCGCTGGTGGTGTTGACGATTCGCCGCGGCCGGAGCGCGGCGCCGTCACCCGCCGCCTTGGCAACGGCCCGCCAGTGGGCGCAGGCGAACCGGGACACGGCGAAGTGGCCCTTCAGGTGCACCTCGGTGACGGCGTCGAAGGTTCCCTCCTCCATGGCAAACATCGGTGCGTCACGGATGAACCCGGCGTTGTTGACGACGATGTCGATGTCGCCGTAGGTGTCGATGGCCGTCCGGACGAGGGCTTCGGCCGCCTCCCACGAGGTCACGCTGCCGACGAACGGCGAGGCCTTCCCGCCACGGGCGGCGATGTCGGCGACGGTGTCGGGTGCTCCCTCGCCGAGGTCGCTGACCACGACGGCAGCGCCTGCTGCGGCGAGAGCCTCGGCGTGGCACCGCCCGACCCCCCTGCCGCCGCCGGTGACAATGGCGACCCTGCCGTCCAACATTCCCATCGTGCTCCCTTCAGCCGTGGACCCAGATCCTAGAGATGCACCCCAGTCTCCGGCCCGTCGAGCAACGAAACAAATCTGATACCTTTTCAGATATGAGCGAGATCAAGGACTTGCCGAAGATCATCAGTGTCGACGACCACGTCGTCGAACCTCCTCATCTGTTCGATCGGTGGCTGCCGAAGAAGTTCCAGGACCACCCCGACAAGCCCTACGTCGAGCGTCGCGGCCTGGCCGGGATGAGCTATCGCGGTGGCACGACGTACGAGTTCGACTGGGACGACGACGCTCCCAAGGCGGACTGCTGGATCTACGGCGATCTGATCGTCCCGCACAAGCGCCACGTGGCCTCGGTGGGCTTCGATCGTGACGAGATGACGGCCTCGCCCATCACCTACGACGAGATGCGCCCGGGCTGCTACGACCCGATCGAGCGGCTGGCGGACATGGACATCGACGGAGTCGAGGGTTCGCTGGCCTTCCCCACCTTCCCCAGGTTCTGCGGGCAGACCTTCGCCGAGGCCAAGGACAAGGACCTCGGGTTGGCCTGCGTCCGGGCCTACAACGACTGGATGGTCGAGGAGTGGGCCGGGCAGGGCGACGGGCGGCTGATCCCGTTGCAGATCATCCCGCTGTGGGACATGGACCTGGCCGTCGCCGAATTGCGCCGCAACGCGGCCCGCGGTGTCACCGCCGTGGCGTTCAGCGAGATCCCCGCCAAGCTCGGCCTGCCCACGCTGCACAGCGGCGCATGGGAGCCGTTCTTCCAGACCTGCGCCGAGTTGGGCACCACGGTGTGCATGCACATCGGCTCGTCCAGCCAGATGCCGGCGACGTCGCCCGACGCCCCGCCGGCCGTCGCCGCCACGCTGAGCTTCGGCAACGCGATGAGCTCGCTCAGCGACTTCCTGTTCAGCGGCGTCCTGGTCCGCTACCCCACGCTGACCCTGGCCTACAGCGAGGGTCAGATCGGCTGGGTGCCATACATCCTCGAACGCGCCGACGACGTGTGGGAGCAGCACCGGGCGTGGGGCGGCGTGCGTGACCTGGTGCCCGAGCCGCCCAGCACGTACTGGCACCGCCAGATCTACGGCTGCTTCTACCGTGACAAGCACGGCCTGGCCAGTCTGGACACCATCGGTGAGGACAACGTGACGTTCGAGACCGACTACCCGCACACCGACTCGACGTGGCCCGACACCCAGAAGATCTTCGCCGAGCAGGTGGAGGGGATGGATCCCGTGCTGATCGACAAGATCGCCCGCGGCAACGCCATCCGCATGCTGCGCCTCGACCCGGCGACGGGTCGCTGGAAGCCCTGACCCTGCCCGCCATGAGCCGCCCGACGGCCCTGGTCACCGGCGCCAGCCGGGGCATCGGCAAGGCAGTCGCCGTCGCCCTGGCACGTGACGGGTTCGACGTCGCCATCACCGCCCGCACCGTCCACGAGGGCACCGGGGTCAACCCGAACACGGGCCAGGCCATCGAGGGCAGCCTCGACACCACCGCGGCGCTGATCGCCGACCACGGCGGCCGCGCCGTGCCGGTGGTGCTGGATCTGCTCAGGCTGGAGACCATCCCCGACGCCTGGGAGCAGGCCGTCGCCGGGCTCGGAGGGAGGGTGGACGTGGTGGTCAACAACGCCATCTACGCCGGTCCGGGCAACGAGTGCCGCTTCGGTGACGTGGACCCCGCGGACGTGGTGAAGCGGGTCACCGGCAACCTGACCGCCCAACTGCTGCTCACCAGGGTGGCGGTGCGCCACATGCTGGGCAGCGAGCCCCGTCACGGTCGCCGCGGCACGTTCCTGAACATCACCAGCCATGCCGGTCAGGCCACACCGACCGCGCCGGCCGGCCACGGCGGCTGGGCGCTGACCTACGCCGCAACCAAGGCCGGGTTTCACCGCATCGCCGACATGCTGGCCGTCGAGTACGGCGACGAGGGCATCGTGGCCGTCAACATCAACCCGGGGTTCGTGGCCACCGAGCGCGTCCTGGCTACCGAGGCGCTGGCGTTCGTCGCCTCCCGTGGCATCCCGCCGGCGCCCATCGGGGAAGCGGTGGTGCGCATCCTTCACGACCACTCGATCGCCAACGGCTCGTACGTGCACGCCCCGAACTTCATCGACCCCGGGTGACCCGCCCGACCTTCGCCGATCTCGTCCTGCGGTGGGCCGACGACGACGGCGCGGCCGTCCGCTTCGAGGACGACGTGATCACCTACCGGCAGTTCGCCGGGGAATGCCTGACCCGTGCTGCGTACCTCGGCGACCGCCTGGACCCCGGTGCCGATCCGAACGTCGGTGTGCTGCTGGAGAACGTCCCTGACTTCCTGTACTGGATCGGCGCGGCGGCCATCGCCGGGGCCACTGTGGTGGGGGTCAACCCCACCCGCCGCGGCGCGGAACTGGCCAGGGATATCGCCCACACCAAGTGTCAGTTCGTCGTCACCACCACCGCCGATGCCGCGCTGCTCGCTGACGACGTCGACACGCTGCTCGTCGACGAGGCCGGCTACGGCGACGAGTTGGCCGACTACCGGACCGCCGGGGTCCCCAGCGCCCTGCCTGGACCGGCGCACCCGCTGCTGTTGCTGTTCACCTCCGGCTCGACCAGCGCGCCGAAGGCGGTGGTGTGCTCCACGGCCCGCCTGGCTGGCGCCGGGTTGCGCTGCGTGGCGATGTGGGGCCTGACCCGCGACACCGTGTCGTATTGCCCGATGCCGCTGTTCCACGGCAACGCGTTGATGGCCTGCTGGTCACCGACGCTGGCCGCCGGCGGAACCGTCGTGCTGCGACGGAAGTTCTCGGCCAGCGGGTTCCTGGACGATGTCCGCCGGCACGGGTGCACCTTCTTCACCTATGTCGGGCGGAGCATCGCCTACGTCCTGGCGCAGCCGCCCACCGAGCACGATCGTGACAACCGCCTCGTGCTGGGGTTCGGCACCGAGGCATCGCTGCACGATCGCGAGCTGTTCCGTGACCGGTTCGGCTGCGAGCTGCTGGAGAACTACGGATCCAGCGAGTCGGTCATCGTCATCACCCGCACACCCGACACCCCACCCGCCGCGCTGGGCAGGCCCGAGGTGTCGGCGCACAGCGACGTCATCGTCGCCAGCCCCGACTCGGGCGAGGAGTGCCCGCCCGTGCGCTTCGATCGTCATGGGGCGATCGAGAACCCCGAGTCCATCGGTGAGCTGGTCAACCGGGCCGGGCTCGGCACGTTCGAGGGCTACTACGACAACCCCGAGGCCACGGCCGCCCGGCTGCGCAACGGCTGGTACTGGAGTGGTGATCTGGCCTACCGCGACGAGGCCGGGTTCTTCTACTTCGCCGGCCGCAGTGCCGACTGGTTGCGCGTCGACAGCGAGAACTTCGCCGCCGCGCCGGTGGAGACCATCCTGCACCGCTTCGCCGGCGCCGTGATGGTGGCCGTGTACCCGGTGCCCGACACACGCACCGGTGACCAGGTGATGGCCGCCCTGGAGCTGCGCCCCGGTGAGGACTTCGATCCGGTCGCCTTCGGCCGGTTCCTCGCCGACCAACCGGACCTCGGCACCAAGTGGGCGCCGCGCTACGTGCGGATCACCGCCGACATCCCGCTGACGGCGAACAACAAGGTGAACAAGCAACCGCTGCGCTCACAGGCATGGCGCTGCGACGACCCGGTGTGGTGGCGACCAGGCCGCGAGCTGACCTACCGGCCGTTGACCGACGCCGACCGGGAGACGCTGGCCGCCGAAGCGGCATCCGCCGGCTCACTCCGCCCGCTGTGACGGCCGGTCCGGCAGACCCCCGGCCACCGTCGCCGCCGGACGTCAGGGTTTCTCAGATCTCGCCCTGCTGATCGCTTCTTGGATCCTCCGTGCCGCCAACTCCGGATCCTCATGCTCCCAGACGCGGATGACAGTCCAGCCGCTCGTCTTGAGCCGCTCGGTTGTCTCGAGAAGGATGGCCTGCGGGCGGCGGGCGCCCATCTCCCGGAGAATTCGAGCGAACTCCCAGAACATCCCCGATCCAGAGCCGGCAAGCCCTCGCCGCCATCCGGCGAGAGAAAGATCGGTGCAGGGGAACGAAGCCGTTGCGACGTCAACGTCCGGGAGATCCGGCCCTCCCACCTGCCGGACGTCTCCGAGCCGAAAGTCGGCGCCTCCGAAGTTCTCCGAGTAGATGCGCTCCTTGATCGGCTCGATGTCGTTGGCCCAAACGACACCGATCCCCACACGTTGGAGCGCCATCCGAACGAGGCCGATTCCGGCGAAGAACTCCGCTGCGCGAAGCGGTGAGCTGGAGCGACCGGGCATCGCATTGAGAGTAGTGGGGAAGGGCATGGCGCCGGGGGACTCCGTTGGGGCCGCGTTGAACGGCAGTTCAGGTTGATTCGACACAGTTCTCTCCTCACCCTCGTGCGACGAGTTCGGACGATTCGCTGGGGGAAGCCGGCGATTCGGACGCTACGCCGTGGGTGCTACACGGTTGACGTTCCGGTGGCCGACGTCACTCGTCGGCTTCACCAGCCCGCACGCTGAGCCCTGTGCCACGGGCGGTCAGGGAGCGTCAGGGATCGCCACGTTGAGGAACGACACCCGGTAGAGCCTGCCGTCACGCAACGCCCGGGACGGCGTCCACACGAAGTTCGAGTGACCGATCACCATCTTGCCGTTGGACGGGTCGAGCCACGGCATGATCCACGCGCCATAGGTGGTCTCCGAGCCGTGATCGGCTGGCAACGGGATCGCCCGGACCTCGGTCCAGGGCCCCTGCGGGCGGCGGGCGACGTCGATGTACAGGTGGGACCCCCACCAGTCACCCTCCTTGGAGGCGTTGACGTACACGTCGCCGAAACGCCGGACCGACGGCGGGTTGATGTGCCTGGCCGGGCCGCCGTTCATCACCGGGCGGGCCTTCGACCCGTCGCTGTTCCACGAGTCACCGTCCCAGAACTGGTACGAGCCGCGGAACCTGCCACGGGCGACCCTGGCGACGTACACGTTGTTCTCGCACGGGTTGGCGCCTAGCAGGTACTCGGGATCGAACTGCCGATGGCAGTAGCCGTACAGGTAGGAGAAGTCGTCGTCTTCGACGATCGAGTACCCGTACAGGCGGGTGCCGAAGATCTTGGCCCGGCCCAGCGACAGGATCCGCAGATCGGAGGGCCGGATGACGGCCTCCCACGTCTCGCGTGGCAGCGCGCCCTCGGCGGCGCCGGTGTGATTCGGGTTGTACATCCGTGCCAGGAAGAGGTGGAAGTTCCCGTCCACCCCCATGGCCCCGTCGAGCGGCCACAGCCAGCGGGTCTGCACCAGTTCGGTGCTGGCACCGATCCACGAACGGTTCACGCTGGGCGCCTTCAGCGGCCCGGAGAAGCAGTCACCGCGCTGGATGAGCCCGAGGTTGTGGCCGAAGCCGTCGTTCCGCAGGTTGGCGTCCGACCCGCGGTAGGCGTCCTGGAACGTCCACAGCGTGTTGCTCCCGGGCAGGTCGTAGGCCCGTGGGTAGTCCTCGCCGGACAACCCGGCGGCGTTGTTGGCGACGAAGAAGTCACCGAGCGCCGCGGCCGTCTTCGAGCGGGGGACGCACTTCTTCACCAGCGCCGGTGCCACCGCGGCGCTGGCGCTGGCACCTGCACTGGACAGCGGCGGGGAGACCGCGGCGACCGTCAACAGCGCACCTGCCAGACCTGCGGTGTGTCGACGTTTCATCCGATGCCCTTTCGGTTAGGACGTGTAGCCCCCGCCGTTCACGCCCAACGTCTGCCCGGTGACGAAGCTCGCCTCGTCACTGGCCAGATAGACGCACGCTGCCGCGACGTCGGACGGCAAGCCTAGGCGACCCACCGGCATGACCAACTTCTGGTCGGTGATGATCTGCGCGCTCATCCGCCCCAACGCCAACGCATTCACCGTGATCCCGTTGCGGGCGACCTCCTGGGACAGGTGCCGGCAGAACATCACCCCGGCCGCCTTCGACGCGCCGTACAGCGACACACCCATCCCCAACCCCTGGCGACCGGCCTCGGAGGACACGAAGATGATCCGCCCATGGCCACGCTCGACCATCGGTTCGAGGACCTCCTTGGCGCAGTTCAACAACCCCGTGTAGTTGATGTCCATCCACGTGTTCCAGACCGACTCGTCGTGATCACGGAACGTGGCGACGGGGAACCCGTCCGCCGGGATCCCGGCGTTGTGCACGAGGATGTCCACCGGCCCACCGGCAGCCTCGGCCGTGCGCGCCAGGGCTGCGGCGATCGAGGCCCGGTCGCGGACGTCACCCTGGGCGGGAACCGCTCGCCCACCCTGGTCGACGATGGATCCGGCCACCCGCTCGGCGCGATCAGCGAACAGGTCGTTGACACCGACGAACGCGCCGTGGGCGGCCAACGCCTCGGACACCCCGGCACCCATGCCCTGCCCGGCGCCGGTCACGAAGGCGACGCGACCGGTGAGATCGAACAGGCGCTGCAATGGCATCCGCCGAGGCTAGCGATGGACGTGCCAGCGCAGTGAGGCGGCCGCCCACGCGGGGGTGCGGGTCAGCGGGCGGTGACGGTGAAGGTGTCGGTCCCCGATTTCAGCAGGGTGCCGGGCGTGCGGCCGGTTGCCTGGCCGTCGACGATGATCGGCTGACCGTTGACCAGCACCCGGCGCACACCGATCGATCCGGCGGTCAGGCGCGCCGAACCGCCAGGCAAGTCGGCCACGAGCGCCGCAGGCTGGCTGTCCACGGTGTCCGGGTCGAACACGACGACGTCGGCGAAGGCACCCTCGCGGAGTTCGCCACGATCCCGCAGCCCGAACAGCGACGCCGGGACGGTGGTCATCATCCGCACCGCCTGCTCCACGGTGACCAGCTTGCGGCCACGGAGGCAGTCGGCCAGGAACCGGGTGGGATACGGCGCACCGCACATCCGGTCGAGGTGCGCCCCGGCGTCGGAGCCGCCGAGCATCGCCCGCGGGTCGTTCCACAGCTCGGCGCGCATCCGCCACGACTCGGTGTCCTCGTCCTGCGGTGTCGGCCACCAGATGGTGCGCAGGTCATCAGCGATGGAGATCTCCAGGAAGGTGCCGAACTGACTCATCCCCCGCTCCGCGGCGATGTCCTTGACGAACCGCCCGCTGAGCCCGGCGTTGGCGGCCGAGTACGTGTCCCCGACGCGGTAGTCACCCCAGTCCGCCAGGCGACGGAACACGCCGGCGGCCTGGGACTTGCTGTTCTCCAGCAGGCGCAGGCGGGTCTCGGGATCGCGGAGGCGCTCGATGCGCTCGGGCACCGGCACGCCGAGGATCTGGCCCCACTCCGGGAGCAGCCACAGCCCGCAGAAGTTCAGCAGGCTCATGTTCATCGGCGCCTGGACCGGCAACGTCAGGGCGATGACCTTGCCGCCCACCTCGGCCGCCCGGTCGAAGGCCTGCAGCTGGCGGGGAACTCGATCCGGTTCGCGGGAGTCCACGGTGAGCACGTTCCAGTTCATCGGCCGGTTGGCCGCGGCGCTCATCTGCGCCAGCAACTCGATCTCGTCGTCGGCGAAGCGGTCGAGGCACCCCGGGACGATGCCCTCCAGCGTGGTGCCCTCGTGCAGGCCGACCTCCTCGGCCAGGGCGATCAACTCATCGGGGGTTGCCCATCGGCTGGCCACCGGTTCGCCGTCACCGTCGCTGTGCGAGGTGGAGTTCGTGAAGCTGAACCCCAGCGCGCCGGCGCCGATGGCCTTGGCCAGCTCGGCACGCATCGCCGAGACGGTGTCGGCGTCGGCGGCGTTGCCGATGGCCTCACCGCCCATGACGTAGCGACGGATGGCGCAATGCCCCACCAGGAACCCGGCATTCACGGCGATGCTGCCGCGCAGCCGGTCGAAGTAGTCGTCGACGCTCTCCCACGCCCAGTCGGTGCCGTTCTCCAGCGCCGGCAGGGGCATCCCCTCCACCTTGGCCATCATCCGCCGTAGGTAGTCGGCGTCGCCGGGGGTCAACGGGGCCAGGGTGAACCCGCAGTTGCCGGCGATCACCGTGGTGACACCGTGGTTGCTGGACGGTGTGGCGAACGGGTCCCATAGCAGTTGGGCGTCGTAGTGGGTGTGCGGGTCGACGAACCCGGGCGTCACGTAACACCCGGTGGCGTCGGTGGTGATGGCGGCGGGCTCGGTGATCGAGCCGGGCTCAGCGATGGCAACGATCCGGCCGTCCCTCACGGCCACGTCCGCCGGGCGCGCCGGCGATCCCGTGCCGTCGATGACTGCTCCACCGGTGATCAGTTCGTCGAGCATCTGCGCACCCTCCTCCTCGCCATACGGCGCTCACTGAAAATCTGACGGGGCGTCAGATGTACTCTACAAACCATGTCACGCAGTTATCGGATGCTGATCGGCGGCGAGTGGGTCGACGGGGACAACGGCACCTACACGATCACCAACCCCGCCACCGAGCAGCCCGTCGGCGAGGCCCCGGAGGCCTCCGTCGCCCAGGCCGAATCCGCCGCGCACGCCGCGGCGGAGGCCTTCCCTGCGTGGAGCCGCACCCCCGTCGCCCGCCGGGCCGAGATGCTGCGCACCGCCGGCCGGCTGCTCGCCGAGCGCCAGGCCGACCTGGTCCCGCTGATCATCAGCGAGACCGGGGCTACCGCGATGGTGGGCTCGCGCATGCAGGTCCCCGTCGCCATCGATCGCTTCGAGCGCTACGCCAGGGCACTCGACAAGGACTTCCTGATCAGCCTGCCCCCGTATGCCACGGCCGCCACCCCGCTGGCCGCCGGTGGCTTGATCGGCGGCGTGGTCCACCGCCAGCCGGTCGGGGTCGTGGCGGCCATCTCGCCGTACAACTTCCCCGTGGTCAACATGGCCGGCAAGATCGCCCCGGCGTTGGCCGCGGGCTGCACCGTGGTGATGAAGCCGGCCGCCCAGGACCCGCTGGCCGTCATCGTCCTGGCCGAGATCATGCAGGAGGCCGGCTTCCCCGACGGCGTGGTCAACCTGATCACCAGCCAGTCGCCGGACCCGGCCGCGGCGCTGACCACCAGCCGCTCCGTGGACATGGTGAGCTTCACCGGTTCCACCCTGGTGGGCACGAAGATCTACCAGGCCGCTGGGGCGACGATGAAGCGCCTGCTGCTGGAACTGGGCGGCAAGGGCGCGGCGCTGGTGCTGGAGGACGCCGACGTGGGCAAGGCGGTGTCGGCGCTGGCCAGCGTGTGGGGCTTCCACAGCGGCCAGATCTGCACGGCGCCCACCCGGGCCATCGTCCACCGCAGCAAGTACGACCAACTCGTGTCGGCCCTGGCCGGCGCGGCCCCGACGCTGAAGGTGGGAGACCCGACGTCGATGGACACCATCGTCGGCCCGGTGATCAGCGACGCCCAGCGCGCCCGCATCGAGGGGTACATCCAGACCGGCAGCGACGAGGGCGCCACCGTGCTCGTCGACGGCCGGCGCCCCAGCCACATGGACTGCGGGTACTACGTGGGTCCCACCCTGCTGGCCGACTGCCGCCCGGGGATGACGCCGGTGCAGGAGGAGATCTTCGGGCCGGTCATCGTGGCCATGCCCTTCGACGACGACGACGAAGGCATCGCCATCGCCAACGGCACCGACTTCGGCCTGTACGACTACGTGTTCAGCGAGGACACCGACCGGGCCTACCGGGCGGCCCGGCAGATGCGCAGCGGCAACGTGGGCATCAACACCGCCCAGCGCAACCACGAGACGCCGTTCGGCGGGTTCAAGATGTCCGGTGTCGGCCGTGACGGCGGGGACTTCGGCCTGCACTGCTACACCGAGATGCAGTCGATCGTGTGGCCCGGCTGATGGCGGTCACCGACTTCCGCTCCCCCGTCCGCCTGCTCGAGGGGGTCAAGGTGCTGGATCTGTCGATCCTCGGGCCGGGCGCCGTTGCCGGGTTCCTGGTCGACCTCGGCGCCGACGTGACCAAGATCGAGAGCCCGGCCGGCGACTACGTGCGCCAGATGACCTGGCCGATCATCAACACCCGTGACGAGGGCCCGCTGTCGCTGATGCACCTGCATCTCAACCGCGGCAAGACGTTCCTGACGCTGGACCTGAAGACCGACGAGGGCAAGGACGCCTTCGCCGACCTGGTGGCCGGCGCCGACGTGGTCATCGAGGGGATGCGGCCGGGCTTCCTGGACAAGATCGGCTTCGGCTTCGATCGCCTCAAGGAGCTCAACTCGAAGATCGTGGTCTGCTCGATCAGCGGCTATGGCGCCACCGGTCCCTACCGCAACCTGCCCTCGCACGGGGTTGCCTACGACACCTGGTCTGGATCGGTGAAGCCGGAGATCGACGAGCTGGGGTTCTGCACCACGCCCGACTTCCCCAACATCGGCATCACCGCCGGCCCGGCATTCGCCGCCCTGGCGATCTGCGCCGCGCTGGTGCGGGCCCGCAGCACGGGCCAGCCGGCGTGCTTCGAGATCGCCCAGTCCGACGCCTCGGCGTACTTCGACTGGTACCGGATCGAGAGCGAACGGGCCTACACCCGCCCGCAGAGCGAGGTCACCGGGAATCCGAGCGACAACTTCGAGCGCCGCCCCGCCGGGCTGAAGGGAATGCGCGAAGGCGTGCGCTACCAGCTCTACGAGTCGGCCGACGGGCACGTCCTGTTCATGGCCAGCGAGCAGGCGTTCTGGAAGAACTTCTGCGAGGGCATCGGGCGGATGGATCTGTTCGACAGGTGGCCCGGCAGCAAGTACGCCGATCACGCCCGCGGCAACCGCGAGCTCCAGGGCGAACTGCGTGACATCTTCCGCAGCCGGTCCTCGGCCCAGTGGCTCGAGTTCGCCAACACGCACAACACCACCATCGCCCCGGTCAACACACCGGCGACGCTGCCCGACGACCCGCAGTTCCAGGCCAGAATGACCTGGGTGGGCCGGGATACGCTCGATTGCGACCAGCTGGCCTTCCCCCTGCATCTGCAGGGCGAGTAACGAGAGGATCCACTCATGGGAACGTTCTGCGTGACCGGTGCGGCCAATGGAATGGGCGCTGCCACCCGCCGACTGCTGGAAGCCACCGGCCACCGGGTGATCGGTGTCGACCTGCGCGGTTCGGACATCGACGCCGACCTGGGCACCGAGGAGGGCCGGCGGATCGCGGTTGCCGAGACCATCAGCCGCTGCGGTGGGCGGCTCGACGGGCTCGGTTCCATCGCCGGCATCAACGGGATGATCGGGCCGGAACCGACGGTGCGCATCAACTACTTCGGGGCACTGGCGATGGCGGAGGGTCTCCACGATGCGCTGGCCGCAACGGGCGCGGCCTCGGTGGTGCTGATCTCCAGCATCGCCGCCGGGATCACCCCGGGCCTGACGATGGCCCACGCCGAGCTGTTCCTGGCCGGTGACGAGCAGGCCGCGGTGGACGAGATGACGGACTCCGGATGGCTGGCCTACCCGGCCGGCAAGCTGGCGCTGGCCCACTGGGTGCGCCGCAACGCCGTCACCCAACGCTGGATCGGCCAGGGCATCCGGGTCAACGCCGTCGCCCCCGGCGTGATCGACACGAACATGACCCGCTCGCTATCCGACATCCCCGGGATGGACGATCAGCTCGCCGCGATCCCCATGCCGGCGGGCCGCCAGGGCACCGCCGAGGAGCTGGCCAACGTGATCACGTTCCTGCTCAGTAGCCAGTCGAGCTATGTGGTGGGTCAGACCTGGTTCGTCGACGGCGGCACCGAAGCCGCCGTCCAACCGCACTCCGCCCCCCGCCCGCTCGGCTGACCGACGGAGACTCCGGTCATGCGGAAGGAACTCACTTCCAGCAACCATGACCGGGACGTCACACGTGGGCGACCTCGGGTCGCCCGCTCAGGCCGCGGGCGATAGGTCAGAGCTGCACAGGGTGAGCCGCCGCGCATCGCGCTGGCCGAGCCGGGCATGTCTGGCGTCCATCTCCTGTATCCCGGCCGTGCTCGCGGCGTGCGCACGCCCACAGGACGGCGGGAGGAAGGAACCCAGCCCTCAGACCGTCGAATGGTCGTCGCCGACGAGCACCGATCGCGAGCACGCCGGCCAGCTCATCCACGTGCCCACGTTCTCCGAGTTGTACGGCCTCAGCGACACCGAAATCCGGCGCCTGAACGACCTGTGGCAGGCGGCCGTTGCCACATGCATGGCCGCTCGCGGGTTTCCCAACTACCAGGCCGTCGCGCTGCCCGACGAGATTTTCGACGACGAGCCCTTCGAGCAGCGGACACGATCGGAGCTCCAGTCCACCGGCCTTCGATCAGCGGCGCCAGGAGGACCCGCGCCCACCGACCCCAATGAACGTTCGCTGCAGGACCCCGGGTTCTTGACAGCGCTCGGAGGTGACGACGCTGGGCGAGGTGGGTGCGCACAGGTCACCGTTGAGACGGTGTATGGGCGAGGCGATCTCGTTTCGCCCGCCGTCGGAGCGTTGACGGATCTCGACTCTGCGGTGCTGAGTCGCCTCGAGAGCGACGACGAGTACCGATCGCTCGATCGTGACTGGTCGCTGTGCATGGGTCGGGCTGGGTATTCGTACGAGCGCCGGTTCGACCTGAAGGAGGTTTCCTTTCCCGGACCCGAGGTGGGGGCCGACGAGATCAGGACAGCGCTCGCCGACTTCGACTGCCGGGCAGCTGTTGGATACCCGGCCAGGTACCAGCACGTGTTCACAAGGGTCCAGAACGACGTTCTTGACACGAATGCACAACGCCTGGCCGAGTTGGGCAGACAGTTGGATCACCAAGTCCGCCTGGCGTTGGGCGGCCGCTTCGCCGACTGAACTCGTGGTACGCCAGCGCCGTCAACCCACCGTGGAGCCGCCGATCGGGCAGCCCGTCGACCGCACGGCTTCGACGACGAGGGGCACCCCGGCCAACACTGAGTCCGACGCGGCGGCGTCGAACCGGTCGGCCCCGGCCGCGATGCTGCCTGCCAGCGCGTCATCGTAGGCCTGCAGCTCCGGGGTGACGGTCAGGTCGGGCGTGGCCGCAGTGAGCATGTCGTGGATCGCCGAGGCGTCAGCGAAGGTGGCCTGCGGTGCGCCGGGATTGAGGACCGGCTTCTTGTCGGCGTTCAGCAACTCCAGCGTGAGCCGAGCGGCGATGGCGCTCTGCTCATCGAGCTTCGCCGAGTCGATCCCAGCCGCCGTGTCGTTCACCGAGTGGTAGCACCCCGAGCGACCGTCGGTCAGGGTCACGGTGGGCACTCCGGCATTCAGGTACTGGCGGGGCACCGCCGGGCCGAGCCCGGCCCGCAGGCTCAACGAGCGGACGTCCAGTGTCGTGGACGACACCGCGGCGGTGGCGGCCTCGACCAGCCGCTTCCCGCCCGTCTCGGCCCCCACCATCATCGTCAAGGTGGCCAGTGCGGGCGACATCGCCGAGCCCAGCACGTCGAGGTTGACATACGCGGCCGTGGCGTCGAGCCGGAACAGCCGGTTCGCCATGTAGCTGTCGAAGCCGAGGTTCCCGTCGCCGGCGGTGTCCCACAGGGCGATCAGCAGGCTTCGCCGGCGGTTCGGCTCGGCCGCAACCGCCCTGGCGACCTGCAGCACCGCGGCCACGGCGGCGTTGTCGGCGGCGCTGTTGCACACCCGGGCCGCATCCCGTGCCGGCCGGCACGCCCCGAGCCGGTCGTAGCGCGCCCCGACGACCACCCACTGGTCCTGCAGATCCGTGCCGGGGACGATGCCCACCACGTTGATGCCACCGTCGAAGCGGAAGAAGAACCGATCGTCACCCTCGGCGAACAGGAACGGCGGACCCGCCGCGGCGCCCAACTGCTGGGCGAGGTAGTGCTGCACCACCGTCGGTGTCCCGGCTGAGCTCGTCGCCGCGGACGCCGCCTGCTCACCGAGGAACCGGACGATCGCCGCCGCCTGGCCGGCCGGCACGGTCACGGACGCTTCGGGCACCTCGGGCGCCGACCCGGGCGGGGGCACCGTCGTCACGGCGAGCGCGGCAATGAACGAGGCAAATCGCACCATCCTCGAAGTATGGCCGGGCGCCACCCACCCGCCACGGCACCCTTTGTTCACTCACACTCCAGCCCCACTGGAGATCACGTGAACAAACGGGTTCGCCCAGGCCGGAGGGCACGGTGCGGCCCGGACGGGGACGGCCACCCCGCGGCGCCCTTTGTTCACTCACACTCCAGCCCCACTGGAGATCAGGTGAACAAAGGTCAGGCGGGGCGGGTTTCGGGGAGGCGGACGAGGGGGATCCGGCGGTCCGTGCGGGCCTGGTAGTCGTCGTACCAGGCCCGGTCGGCGGTGAGGCCGGCCCAGGTGGTGGTGTAGTCGTCACCCTCGAGGATCTCCGGCTTCGACCAGTACAGCCCGTGCTGCGAGCGCACCTTGACCTCCGGGTTGACCGACGTGTCACGCAGGTTGACGAACCAGCTGGGGTGGTTCTCGTGCCCGGCGAAGGAGGCCACCACGATGCGGTGCCCATCGGCGTCACGCCAGATGGGCAGCGACACCTTGTGCTCGTTGCCGCTCTTGCGCCCGATCGTGTGGATCACCACGTGGTGCATGCCGGCAACCACCCAGGCCTCGTCGGCGGAGGTGGCCTCCATCCCGGCCACGTGCATCTTGGTGATGACCGGGATCTCCTCGTGCGACGGGGTCTCCCACTGCTGCTCGACGTACTGATCGGATGGCTGCTGGCTCATGGCCGAACGCTACCGGAGCACCAGATCGGCGATCGGACCGAGATCGGCAGGGTTCTGGGCGGACACCATCAGGCTCGTCACCGGGCTCGACCGCCACACCTCGAGCTTCTCGCGAATTCGCGCCGGCGGGCCGACGAGGGAGATCTCGTCGGCGAAGGCTTCGGGTACGGCGGCGATGGCTTCGTCTCGCCGACCGGCGAAGAACAGGTCCTGGACCCGGTGTGCCTCCTCCTCGTAGCCCATCCTGGCCATCAGCTTGGTGTGGTAGTTCTGGCCCTTGGCGCCCATCCCGCCGATGTAGAACCCGAGCATCGCCCGCACCGGCCACAGCCCCGCGGCCACGTCGTCGGTGATGGACATCATCGCCAGCGCGGTGATCTCGAAGCCGGGCTTGGCCCCGGCGAGTTGATCGGCGTACACCTCCTGGCGGTACGGGCTGTAGTACAGCGGCAACCACCCGTCGGCGATCTCCGCGGTCTGGGTGACGTTCTTGGGGCCCTCGGCGCCGAGGAAGATCGGGATCTCGCTGCGCAGTGGATGGGTCATGATCTTCAACGGCTTGCCCAACCCGACGCTGCCCTCGCCACGGTACGGCAGCGGGTACAGCGGGCCGTCGTTGGTCAGCGGACCCTCCCGGCGCAGCGCCCGGCGGATGATCTCGACGTACTCACGAGTGCGCGCCAGCGGCTTGTCAGACGGCCGGCCGTACCAGCCCTCCACCACCTGCGGACCGGACACGCCGAGGCCGAGGATCAACCGCCCGCCCGACAGGTGGTCGAGGGTCATCGCCGCCATCGCCGTGGCCGACGGCGTGCGTGCGGCGATCTGCACCACACCGGTGCCGAGGCGCACCCGGTGCGTGTGCGCGGCGACCCAGGCCAGGTAGGTGAAGGCGTCGTTGCCCCACGATTCGGCCACCCAGATGCTGTCGAACCCGACACGCTCGGCCTCCTGGGCGACCTGGACGACGTTGGCCGGTGGTTGGGCACCCCAGTAGCCGAAGGTCAGAGCCAGCTTCACCGGATCACGCTCCGAGCCTGAGCGGCTCCGGGTGATCGATGGTGCAGCGGGTGCCGGTGTAGATCGACAGCATGCACTTGTTGCAATGGATGCACGTTCCCTCCTTGGCCGCGCCGTCGCGCATGCGGTTGATCAGATCAGGTTCGCGCACCAGGGCCCGGCCCATCGCCACGAAGTCGAACCCGGCGTCGAGCGCCCGCTGGGCGGTGTCGACGCGGTTGACCCCGCCGAGGTAGATCAGCGGCATGGTCAGCGCGGCACGGAACTGCTTGGCCATCGGCAGGAAGTAGGCCTCCTCGTACGGGTAGCCGGGGAGCAGCCAGCGGCCGAAGAGCTTGAACCCGAGCTTCATCGCCTTGGTGGGCAGGATCTGCTGGAACTCCTTGCGCGGCACGTCGCCGCGGAACATGTACATCTGGTTCTGCTGCGATCCACCACCGGTGAGCTCGATGGCATCGAGCGTTCCCGAGGCCTCGAACAGCTGGGCGAAGCGCACCGACTCGTCGACCTCCAGCCCGCCGCGGACCGCGTCACGCATGTTCATCTTGGCGGTCACGGCCATGTCCGGTCCGACGGCCTCCCGAACCGCCTCGAGCACCCGGATCAGCAACCTGGCCCGGTTCTCCAGCGAGCCCCCGTACTGATCGGTGCGCCGGTTCCACTTCGGGCTGAGGAACGACGAGAGCAGGTAGTGATGGCCGAAGTGCAACTCCACGCAGTCGAAGCCGGCGTCGCGCAGCATCCGCCCACCGGCGGCGAAGTCGGCGACCACCTGATCGATCTCGGTCGGGGTGATCTCGCCCACCTTGAAGCCCATCCGGGTCCGGCGCGCCGACGGCCCGAGCACCCGCTTGCCTTCCACCTCGCCCACCGCGCCGGCGTGGCCGAGTTGGGCGGAGATCCGGGCGCCCTCGGCGTGAACCGCCGAGGCGATGGTGGCCAACCCCTCCGCCGCGGCGTCGTGGATGTAGATCTCGGCGGGAGCGCCCATGCCCTCGCGGGACACGGCGATGTAGGACACCGTCGTCATCGACACACCGCCGGCGGCCATGCGCCGGTGAAACTCGATGAGCCGCTTGGACACCACGTTCTTCGGGCTCATCCCCTCGAACGTTGCCGCCTTCACCAGGCGGTTGCGCAACTCGATGGGACCGAGGCGTGCGGGGGCAAACAACTCTGTGCCAGCCATGGATTTAACGTACCAGATTAAGTGATCTCGCTGCCCGGCCCACAGGCCCGATCGCCCTTGCTACGTTGGCCGCCCATGACCACCCGCCCGCCAAGCAGCCATGGCCACGTCCACCGCCGCGGGCCGTTGCTGGCCACGTCGCTGGGCGCGCTCGGCGTGGTGTACGGCGACATCGGCACCAGCCCGCTGTATTCCATCCACGAGACCTTCGTCAACAAGCACCACAACCTGGCGCCCACGAAGGAGAACGTGCTGGGGGCGATCTCCATCGTGGTGTGGACGCTCGTGCTCATCGTCGCCATCAAGTACGTCGTGCTCGTGATGCGCGCCGACAACGAGGGCGAAGGCGGCATCCTGGCGCTCACCGCGCTGATCTCCGACGAACCGGCCGGTGCCCGGCGGACTCCAGGGCTGGTGCTCCTCGGCCTGTTCGGCACCGCTTTGCTGGTGGGTGACGGGATGATCACGCCGTCGATCAGCGTGCTCAGCGCCATCGAGGGAACCGAACTGATCAACCCTGGATTCGCCGACTGGGTGGTGCCGATCTCGGTCGCCATCCTGGTCGGGCTGTTCGCCATGCAGCGCTGGGGCACGGAACGGGTCGGCAAGATCTTCGGGCCGGTGATGCTGGTGTGGTTCGGTGTGATGGCGGTGTTCGGCTCGGCCAGCCTGGCCCGCAACCCGGAGATCCTCCAGGCGATCAGCCCGCACCACGCCGTGCAGTACTTCGTGAACAACGGGTTCAAGGGGTTCCTGTCGATGGGTGCGCTGTTCCTCGTCGTCACCGGCGGTGAGGCGCTGTACGCCGACATGGGTCACTTCGGGCGACGGCCGATCCGGTTCAGTTGGTTCGGCGTGGTGATGCCGGCGCTGTTGCTGTGCTACTTGGGCATCGGGGCGCTGCTGCTGCGCGATCAGGAAGCAGTGCACAGTCCGTTCTTCCTGATGTCGCCCTCGGCCGTGCGTGTCCCGGTCATCATCCTGGCCACGCTGGCCACGATCATCGCCTCCCAGGCGCTGATCTCCGGGGTGTTCTCCATCGTCCTGCAGGGCACCAAGCTGGGGTACCTGCCACGCAGCCGGACCATCAACACCTCGCACGCCGCGGCCGGGCAGATCTACATCCCGGTCGTCAACTGGCTGCTCATGGCAGCGTGCGTCGGGCTGGTCCTGGCGTTCCGATCATCCTCGGCGTTGGCCGCCGCATACGGGCTGTCGGTCACCGGCACCATGTTCGCCACCACGCTGCTGTTCGCCGTCTTCGTCAGCCGCCGGTGGCACTGGCCCAAGGCTCTGGTGTTCAGCATGACCGGTGTCCTGCTGGCCATCGAGGGCGCCTTCCTCGGGGCCAACCTGTTCAAGATCCCCGAGGGCGGCTGGTTCCCGCTGGTGGTCGGGGCCGTGGTCTTCGCCGTCTTCACCACCTGGAAGACGGGCAAGCGCCTGGTGTACGAGCGGTCCAGCGCCGGGCGCGTCACCGTCGCCCAGTACGCCCGGTCCATCGACGGATCCACGGGCGTCGTACGCACCGAGGGCACTGCCGTCTTCCTGTACTCGCGCCGCCACCTGGTACCCACCAGCCTGATCGACACGGTGAAAGCCACCGGCGCGTTGCCCCGCAAGGTCTACGTGGTCTGCGTCGAGACTGCGCACACGCCGACGGTGCCCGCTGCCCAGCGCGAGTCGGCGGTGGACCATCCCGGTGGGTTCCGCGAGGTCGTGCTGCGCTACGGGTTCATGGAGCCCACTCCAGTGGCCGATGATCTACGAATGCACTGCGCCGTCGATCCCACCTCGGCCACGTACTTCCTCGGGCGGGAATCGGTGCGAGCCACCAGCCTGCCGGGGATGGCCCGCTGGCGCGAGTCACTGTTCACCCTGCTGCACCGCAACACGGCCGACGTGGGCAGTTGGTTCGAACTCCCACCGAACCGGGTGATCGAGGTGGGGAGCAGAGTCGAACTGTGAACGGGCACGAATCGTCCCGGATCAGCCGTCGTGATCTCGCCAGGTGGGCGGCTCTCGGCGCCGGTGCGGCACCGCTGCTTCGGGCCGGCCGGTCTGGGGCGCGGACCGTCCCGGCGCCGGTGGTACCCGCACAGGCGCCGTGGTGGCTGCGCGACAACTTCGCCCCGGTCACCGACGAGGTCGAAGTGCTTGACCTTCCCGTGATCGGGGCCCTGCCGCCCGAACTCACCGGCACCTACGTGCGCAACGGGTCGAACCCGGTGCGGGCCAACTCGCAGCACTGGTTCTTCGGAGACGGCATGGTTCACGGGCTACGCCTGGAAGCCGGGCGGGCCCGCTGGTACCGCAACCGCTACGTGCGCACGGCCATGTTCGACGCCGGCGCCGACTTCGGCCAGGGACCACCCGGAGGGGCCAGCAATCAGTCCAACGTGTCGGCCGTCTGGCACGGTGGCCGGCTGCTCACCAGCGGCGAAGTGGGCCTGCCCTATCACCTCGATCCGGCCACGCTGGACACGATCGGCCCGCTCGACTTCGGCGGCAGGCTGACCACGTCGTTCACCGCCCACCCGAAGATCGATCCGGCCACCGGGCGGATGCACGTCTTCGGCTACGGCTTCGTCCCGCCGTACCTCACGTACTACGTCGTCGAGTCCGACGGTGCCCTGTCACACCTCCAGGAGGTGCCCATCCCGGCCAGCACGATGATCCACGATTTCGCCATCACCGAGCAGTACGCGGTGTTCTGGGACCTCCCGGTCGTGTTCGACCTGGCGGCCGCGACAGCATTCATCAACGACCCGTCGGTCGGCGCGTTTCCCTACCAGTGGCGGCCCGATGCCGGCGCACGCCTGGGTTTGGTGCCGCTCGGCGGTGGCCAGGCCCGCTGGTTCGACATCGACCCGTGCTACGTCTTCCACGGGGTCAACGCCTACGAGGACGGCGGGCGCGTGGTAGTCGACGTGTGCCGGCTGAGCTCGATGTTCGACGGACCGCAAATCCTCGGCGGGCAGCTCAGCCTTCGCCGCTGGACCGTAGACCCGGCCACTTCCACTGTCACCGACGAGGTGCTCGACGAGGACCGCCCGGGCGAGCTGCCCACCCGCGACCCGCGCCTGGTGGGCCGCAAGCATCGCTACGGGTATCTGGTGGAGAACCGGCCCAGCGTCACGACGGTCGATCTCGGCGGGGTGATCAAGTACGACTTCGCCACCGGGAGGCGCACCGTGTGGGACCCGGGGCCGTCCTCGCACACGGGCGAGTGGCTGTTCGTTCCCACCGATCCCGGCGAGGACGAGGGATTCCTGCTCGGTTTCGTCCACGACGCCACCACCGCTGTCGACGGATTTCGCGGTGCTCGACGCCACCGACGTGGCGGCCGGGCCGGTGGCCCGTGTCCGCCTCCCCCAGCGAGTGCCCTACGGCTTCCACGGCACCTGGATCCCGGAGTAGCGACACCTCCTACGAACCGGTGACCAGCGCACAGGCTGCGGCGATGGGCCCCAGCCCGGAGGGATCGGGTCCAGCCCCGGCGCCCAGCACCTCCACCACCGACGGCATGGCGTACGACAGGGTACGGGTGATGGACGGCAGCGGGCCGTTGTCGACGTCGAGGGTGAGCCGGACGGATCCACGACCGACGTCGACCACGGGCGCCGCACAGTCGGTGGGCACGAAGGTGACCACCAGCGAGATCCAGCGGTCCGTCAGCCGGATGGGCAGCGGCTCGACCCGCTGGATCGGGTACTGGTCGTGGCGCGGGTCGATGCCGACGCCCAGCACGGTGGCGCCCGGGAGCTCGACCGTTGCCCGGCGAAGGAGCACCGGCTGGTCGCCGGCGTTCTCCACGGCGACGCTCAGGGTCACCGCATCGCTTCGTTGCCCGGAGTGGGCCACCACACGACCGTTGCTGATGAACCCGGCAGTCGGCCCCGCGCCGCAGCATCGCACCACCGGGGCGATGTAGCCGTTGCTCCACAGGTACCCGGCCGTGCCGGTCAACCCGAGCACGACGATCGACATCACGATTCGAGACCACCGCGGCAGCCGCGGCGGGATCAACTGGTCGAGGTCGGCGTCGGACGGCTCAAGATCGGGCGGGGCTTGCGTGTCGCTCATCATTGTCATATTGTCCTAGGACAATGAGACAGTCAAGCGCTCGCCGTCAACCATTCCTGCTCGTCGGCGGCCTGGCCCTGCTGGTCATCGTGGCGATCGTGGTCGTGCGGATCCGCGGCGGTGGTGATCGCACCGGGCTGGCCATCACGCTGGCGGCTCTCGGGATCAGTATCGTCGTCACCCTGGCGTTCGTCTTCGGGCCGCTGTGGCGACACGACAGCGACGCCGAGCGCATCGCCCAGCGCCTCGGCGGGAGCCGCGCCCAGCAGCGGCTGCTGACCCGCTGGCTCGACCGAGCCCGATGGGCCCGCTTCGTCGGCGGTACTGCCGGGTTCGTGTTCTGGGTGCTCGGCACCGAGACCCGCGGAGACCTGCTGGTGTGCGGCACGCTCGGCATCATGGCCGGCGCCGCCGCGGCCGAGTTGCACCACATCCGCCGCCAGCCCGGTCCGCGCACCGCAAGCCTGGAGGTCCGCAGCGTCGGTGCGTACCTGTCGCGCTACGACCGTGACCGGATGATCGCCACCGCGGCCGCAGCTGGGGTGAGTGCGGTGATCTCGCTGGCGATCGCCAGGCGGACGTGGGCGCCATGGTGGGCGCTTTGCGCTCTCGCCGTGCTGGGCTTGGCCTGGATCGTCCAGTCGCGGGTGGCCAGCCGGCCCCGGCCGGCCACGTCGGCCGAGCTCACCCGCGCCGACGACCTCGCTCGCCAGCTGGCCATCGAGCGCGGATTGGCCCGCCCGGCGGTGTACTCGGCGCTGGCCCTCATCGCCCACGCCTGGTTCTCCGTCGGCGACGGCAGGGACCAGTGGTGGGCCTCGATGTTCGGGCTGGCGGTCTGGATCTGGGCCTACTACCTGTGGTGGTGGAACCGCCGCCTCGGTCTCGATCACCTGCTCGGCGAACCACACACCCCCGTCCTGGCGTGATCCTGACGGTCGACCCGACGCGGGCCCTGCCGGTCTACGAGCAGATCCGCGAGCAGATCACCAGGATGGTGGCCGCCGGGACGCTGCGTTCGGGCACCCGCCTGCCGACGATCCGTCAGCTGTCCAACGACCTCGGCCTGGCCAAGGGCACCATCGAGCGCGCCTACGAACTGCTCGAGTCCGATGCAGTGGTGCAGACTCGCGGCCGGCTGGGCACCTTCGTCCAGCCGATGACCGTCACGCCCAAGCGTGACCGGATCGAGGCTCTCCGCGCCGCCGCCGACGCCGTCGCCATCGTCGCCCGCCAGCTCGGCGCCACCGACGACGAAGCGATCGACGCCGTCCGCCACGCCTGCCGCCGCCTGGCCCGGTGATCCCCGTCCCGGGCGCGCACGGCTCTTTGACGGCGCGCCGGAGGGCTCCCCGGGTTCCCGGCAGGACCGAGTCCACCTTCGCAGCATGCCCTCGCCTTCTCTCCACCAGCTCGCGAACCGCTGGAGCGAAAGGATTCCCATGCCACCGCTCCCACCCAGCCCCGATATCGCCCAGCTGCGCAGGCAGGCCAAGGACCGCCTTCAGGCCGCCAGGCGCGGCGACCCCGCCGCGACCGAGTGGATCAACCAGGTCGGCGGCGGCATCACGCTCGGCGCGGCACAGCTCCGCCTGGCACGCGAGCACGGCTTCGACAGCTGGCCGGCGATGCACCTGGAGATCGCCCGGCGGCTGGTACTCGACCTGCACAACGCTGGCGAGCTCGCTGCGCTCCTCACCAGGTACCCGGACCTCGCCACGTCGCCCATGCGCCAGTGGTGTGACCACCCCCGCGGCGCCTACCCGCTCGGCTACGTGGCCATGGCTCGCTACGACACTGCCGGCGGGCGCTGGCGCGACGTCCCCGGCGCAGCCGATGTGGCACTGGCGCTCCTGTCGGCGGGCGCCCCGGTCGACGGTGATCCGGGCGAACCGGAGACACCGCTGATCACGGCGGCGAGCTATGGCGATGCCGATGTCGCCGCGGTGCTGATCGCCGCCGGAGCAGACGTGGACGCCCGAGCGGCGGACGACGCCGGTGGAGTTCCGGGCGGTACCACGCTCCTTCACGCGGCCGTGTTCGGCATGACGTCGGTGGTGGACGTGCTCGCCGTCGCCGGAGCGACCGTGCACTCGATCGAGGAGGCTGCCGCGGTCGGCGACGTCTCGGCATGGCTGACGAGCGCCACGCCGGAGCAGGACCGGCTGCGCGCCCTGATCATGGCGGCGGACCACGAGCGGCTCGCGGTGATGGCTGCGCTGATCGGCGCCGGGACTCCGGTCGATGCCGAGGACCGCCTGTTCGGCCGCCACCCGCTGCGCCTGGCCGCGGCCAATGGGCGGCCCGCGAGCGTCCGCGCCCTGCTCGCCGCCGGGGCGGACCCGGCGCGTCGGGACCGCCACGGTCGCTCACCCAGCGAGCTGTGCCGCGCCGGTCGGGTCCATGCCGCCGACCCGGCCGGTCACGACGAGGCGGAGCGCATCCTGCGTGCCGCCGCCGAGCCGCCTGACCCGCGCCGTTGAGCGGTCGGGGTGGCCCCCACTTCGAGAGGACCGGGCGCGTTGGGTACCGTTCGGGTGTGACCACCTCTCCCGCGCATCTGGCTCGCTTCGACCTCTCCGGCAAGGTGGCCATCGTCACCGGGGGGACCCGCGGGCTCGGTCGGGCCATCGCCCAGGGTTTGGCCGACGCCGGCGCCGACGTCGTGGTCAGCAGCCGCAAGCAGGCGCCGTGCGAGCAGGTCGCCGCCGAGATCACCGCCTCCACCGGGAGAACCGCTGTGGGGCTGGCCTGCCACGTCGGCGACTGGGACGCCATCGCGCCCTTCGTCGATCGGGTGCGCCAGCGATTCGGCCGAATCGACGTGCTGGTGAACAACGCCGGCATCAGCCCGGCCTTCATCCCGGTGGCCGAGGTGGACCAGGGCTACTGGCACAAGGTGCTGTCGGTCAACCTCGACGGCCCGCTGCGCATGTCGCAGTGCGTGTACCCGGTGATGGCCGCTGGAGGTGGCGGCAGCATCGTCAACATCTCCTCGATGGCTGCCTACAACGCCGGGTTCGGGCAGGCCGCGTACGGGGCCTCGAAGGCCGCGCTGGTGAACCTCACCCGGGTGATGGCCCAGGAGTTCGCCAAGGACCGGGTGCGGGTCAACGTCATCTGCCCCGGCCCGATGAAGAGCGACATGACCGACGGCGCCGAGCGCAGCGCCCCGGGCTTCTACGAACGGGCCGGGGCGGCGACGTTGCAGAACCGCACCGCCGAGACCGACGAGATCATCGGGCCGGTGGTGTACCTGGCCAGTGACGCCTCCAGCTTCGTCACCGGCGAGTCCCACCTGGTGTCAGGCGGGATGCGCTAGCGACGAGGGGCGCCTCAGTCGCGCTTGGCCTGCTGAGCGTGGAGGTACCGGGCCAGCCACAGCTTGAAGAACCCGGCCAGCGAGTAGCGCAGGAACAGCACGCCGCCCACGACGGCAACCGCCAGACCGAACGTCCCCAGCGTCTGATGTTCGCCCTGGGCGATGGTGTCGGTGTCGTTGCGGCTGGTGAGGTAGGCAGCGAAGGACAGGACCAGACCGATCAACATCAACGACCCGCCCATGCGCAGCAGCAGGAGGTCGTGGCTGGCCGACGAGTCCTTGATCTTCATCTCGGCGACCTCGGTCTTGAATTGGTCGACACGGTCGTTCATCGGTGCTCCTTGTCAGTTCTTGGGTCCGCCGAGGTAGGCCGCACTGCAGCTCGTCCTCCAGGTCCTCTGGCTTGCCGACGTTGACGATGCGCCCACCCACCATGATGGCGGCGATGTCGGCTGCGCCCAGCACGGTCTTGGCGAATTGCTCGACCACCAGGATGGAGACGCCACGCCGGGCGATCTGCACCACGGCGTCGTACAGCTGCTCCACCAGCTGCGGGGCCAACCCCATCGACAGTTCGTCGAGCAGCAGCACCGCTGGGTGGGTGGCCACCGCTCGGGCGAGGGCGAGCATCTGCTGCTCACCACCCGACAGCGTCCCGGCCGTCTGGCCGCGCCGCTCCTTCAACCGCGGGAACGTCTCGTAGGCCGCCGCCTCGACGTCGGTCAGGCTGGTCCCGGCGTAGGTGTTCATCCACAGGTTCTCGCGCACCGTCAGGTTGGGGAAGACGCCCCGGCCCTCGGGGATCAGGCACAACCCGACCCGGGCCAGCTGGTCCGGCGATGCCCCGTTGACCCGCCGGCCGGCGACGATGACATCGCCCGACGATGCCGGGTGCAGGGCCGCGGCCACCTTCAACAGGGTCGTCTTGCCGGCGCCGTTGGGCCCGAGGATCCCGAACACCTGGCCGCGCTGCACCTGGAGGTCGACACCGTGCAGCACCTCGATGGCGCCGTAGGCGGCCTTGACGCAGCGCAGCTCCAGCAGCGGCTCGCTCACTGCTGGTACTCCCGACCGAGGTAGGCGGCCAGCACGTCGGGGTGGCGGCGGACCTCGTCGGGCGTTCCGTCGGCCAGCAGGCTTCCGAAGTCGAGCACGTAGAGGTAATCGCAGACCGACATGACCAGGCCCATGTCGTGTTCCACCAGCAGCACGGCCAACCCCTCGGCGGCCAGCTCACGCAGCAGCCCGGCGAAGTGATGGGTCTCCTGGTCGTCCTGCCCGGACGCCGGCTCGTCGAGCAACAGCAGCCGTGGTTGGGTGGCCAGGGCCCGGGCCAGCTCCACCAGCCGCCCTTGCCCGGTGGGCAGCCGACCGGCGGGGACGTCGGCGACGCCGGTCAGCCCGACGCGCGCGAGCAACCGCGCGGCGATGGCCGCAGGGGTCTCCTTGCCCTTGCGGTACCTGGCGGACATGCTGGCCGCCGCCATCACGTTCTCCCGCGCGGTCAGCACACCGAACAGTTCGAGACGCTGAAAGGTCCGGGCCATCCCCCGCCGGGCGCGCTTGTGCGGTGCCAGGTGGCCGATCTCCTCGCCGTCGATCAACACCCGGCCCTTGGTGGGCGCCTGCAGGCCGGTGATGACGTTGAACGTGGTGGTCTTCCCGGCGCCGTTCGGCCCGATCAGGCCCGTGACCCGCCCGGCCTCGGCTGCCAGTGACACGGTGTCGACCGCCATCAGCCCGCCGAAGCGAACGCTGACCCCGTGGATGTCGAGCAGGGCCATCAGTGGCGCACCGAAGGGAGGGCGAGGGCGCGGTCGACGATGTCGAGGTCATGGGTGGACATCGGGCCGCCGAGGGCGAGCTCGTCGACGGGAACGGTCAGCTTCGGCGCCTCCACGCCGGGCTCCCGGCGTGGCGGGAACGGCTCCTTGGTGATCAGCCGCAACACCACCGGGGCAAGCGCCAGCACGCCGACGCACAACCAGGCGAAGGTCCAGTTGCTGTACAGGTCGGCGCGGTGGGCCAGCCACAGACCGACGAAACCGGCGAGCAGGATGCCCAGCGCGGCGCGGTACTTGAGGAACAGGTTCCAGTTCGGGCGGATGTCGGTGGGGATGAACCCGTTGGGGTTCTTGCCAAGGCCGATCCCCACCAGACCCACGAGTACCGTCTGCAACTGGCTGAACGAGGGGATGACCTTGCCGGCCACGTTGGCCACGAAGGGGGACCCGAGAAACATGCCGGCGAAGAGGGCCGCGCCGGGAGAGTTCAGCCCGCCGATCACCATCACCATCAGGATCGACAGTCCGGCGACGAAGTCCAGCGACTGCCCGGTGACCGACTGCAGGGCCTGGCCGTAGATGGCGCCACCGAACCCGGCGATGGCCGCCGAGATCGTGAACACGCTGAGCCGGGTGATCTTCGGGTTCATGCACAGGGTGGCGCACGCCGCCGGGCTGTCCTTCAGGGCGATCAGCCGTTGGCCGTAGGTACTGCGGCGGATGGCGACGATGAGCGCGACGACCAGCGCGAAGGCGATGGCCCCGAAGATGAAGAACGACCGGTGGCCCTTCAGCGCAAGACCGAACAGCTTGGTCTTCTTGATGTTCAACCCCCCGCTGTTGAACATGTCGAAGGTGTATCCGAACAGCGTGAATTTCGGGAAGTTGAAGAACCAGCGATCCATCACCACGGCGAACGCGGCGGTGGACAGCGCCAGGTAGATGCCCGACAGGCGCAGGGACGGCAGGGCGACGATGAAACCGACGATGCCGGCGACGACGGCGGCCCACACCAGGGCGATGGGGTTGCCGTCGCGTCCCATGTGGTGGATCACCACCATCCCGATGCCGGCGAAGCTGAGCTGGCACAGCGAGATGTGCCCGGAATACCCGATCAGCGGGATCATCGACAGCCCGATGATGCCGATCCCCCACATCCGGTTCAGGTTGAACAGGTCCGACTTGGGGAGCGCGTAGCTGAGCATCGCCCCGCCGCCCACCACGATGGCGGCGAACAGCGCGGTCCCCGACCAGGTGGGTTTGGGGATGACCTCACGGGTGCGCACTGCCGTGTGGCTGCGCAACCGATTCTGCGGCAGCACGAGCAGCACGATGAACAGGATGACGATGGGGACCGAGGCGTAGAAGCCGGTCAGGAACTTGCGGTCGATCGACGTCCACGTGCTGATGCGGTCGGAGTAGCCCAGCAGCAAGTCGGTGGTGATGCCCAGGATCAGGGCGCCGAGGAAGGTCATCGGCAGGCTGCGCAGGCGGCCGATCATCGCCGCCGCGTAGGCGTTGATGATCAGCAGCGTCAGCGGGAGCTGGGACAGGTTCAGGGTGGGCGAGATGAGGATGCCCGCCAGCGCGGCCAGGGAAGTGCCGATGGCCCACGATGCCATCGCCACGCGGCCCTGGCGGGCCCCGTTCAGCGATGCCAGGGCACGGTCGTCCACGCAGGCGCGCATGGCCACGCCGAGACGGGTCCTGGTGAGCAGGACCCGTAGCCCGAGGGCCACCACACCGGCCAGGATCAGCGCCGTCAGTTGATGCCACGGCAGGCGCACCCCCAGCACCGTGACCACCGAACCGTCCCAGAACTTGCGGATCGGTCGGGCCTTGGTGGGATCCCAGATCCAGGTTGCCCCGCCGATGGTCGCCAGCATCAGCGCCAGCGTGACCACCAACTTGGTGGTGTCCGACGTGCCGTCCAGGCGGCGCATCATCAACCACTCCAGCAGCATCCCGGTCAGCGGGGCGAGAATGAACAGCACGACGATCAGCGCAACCGGCGCCGGCCAGTTCCATCCGAAGCGCAGCTGCCAGTAGGTGAAGGCGGCCATCATGCCCACGCCGCCGTGGGCGAAGTTGAACACACCAGTCGTGGTGTACGTCAAGACCAGGCCGGTGGCGGCAATGGCGTAGATGGCCGCGGTGGTCAGACCGCTGACGATGTAGGTCCACAACAGCTGCATGGTGCGCGGCTCTTCGCTCCTGGGTGAGGTGGGTTGAACGAACGATCGGCGTGGGGCGGGTCACCCTGCCCCACGCCGATCACGGGTCAGATCAGGAGTCGAGCCCCGCGACTTGCTCGCTGTTCTTGGGATCGCAGTTGTAGATCTTGTCGTTGGCGTCCACCCAATCCTTGGCCAGGACGAACCCCTGCGGCGTGGCGGTCAGGACCGAGTAGCAGTCACTGTTCTTCGAGGTCGTCGGCCCCGGCTGGACGGTCACGTGCAGCCCGCCGCCCGACCACTCCTTGGTCTGCGAGGCGTTGAACATCACGCAGGCCCGGGTCAGCTCGGATCCGCAGGCAGCCGCAGCCTTGGCGAACAGCAGCCACGCCGAGAAGCTGTTGACGCTGAGCGACTTGGCCTCGGCGCCGTTGCCGTACTGCTTGAGGATGTCCAGGAACTGCTGGGTGGCCGGGTTGTTGGCGGCGTCCTCGAACGGCCACATCATCAGGTTGATCAGCCAGGTGGTCTTGGTGAGCAGGTCACCGCCCTCCTTGATCAGCGTGGCGTCGTAGAAGTTTCCTTCACCGATGATGTACTTGGGGAAGTAGCCCACGTCGTTCATCGCCTTCATCGCCGCCACCAGCGGGGTGGCCTGGATGTACTGGATGAGCACCTGGACGTTCTGCTCCTTGAGCTTCTCCACGTACGGGCGCCAGTTGTCCACGCCCTGGGGGATCTCCTCGTACACGCCGACGCTGAGCCCGAGGTTCTCCGTGGCCTTCTTCGTCCGGTTCCCCGTGGGGATCACCGAGGGCAGCGAGTTGTTCCACAGGGCGATGGTCTTGACCGCCTCGGGGTCCTTTGCTGCAGGGTGCGGATGATGTTGGCCAGGTGCGAGGTGCGGTCGTTGTTGGTGATCGACTCGATGGAGTCCTTGGCTCGACCGGCTTCCTCCGACACCGTGTAGGCGGCGATCTGCGGCAGGCCGCAACCGGTTCGGGGCTCCACCGTGGCGCTGTCGAGGGCGACGCCGTTGCCCACCAGCATGAAGTCGGTCTGGCACGCCTCGACGATGGCAGCACCTGGATCGGTGAGCTTGGTGTCGTGCTTGTTCAGCTTCAACTTGCGACCGAGGATGCCACCCGCCTCGTTGCACCAGTTGACGAAGGCGTCGGCTGCGTCGAAGTGCTCCTGGCCGAGGCCGGGAACGATCGTGTTCGCCGGGTCAGCGGCGGTGCCGACGACGATCTCGGTGTCCGACACGCCCTGGTCCGTGGAGCCCTTGGCGTCACCAGGACCGCAGACGGTGCCGAGGTCCCCGAACACGCCCGGCCCGGAGGCCGGTGCTGCTGCGGCGGCCGAACCGGCCGGGGGCGTCGTCGCCGACGCCGAGGTGCTGACGCCCAGACCGATGGCGCAGGCCGCCGCGATCCAGCGGCGAGTTGTACGTGTTCTCACTCGGTTTCCTCCCCAGGAAGTAGTGATCGAGATGCCGAGACGGCACCGGAGAACGCCTGTGTCATCGGACACATCCCCGCTGCCGACAGTATCTGACAATCCGTCAGATGTTCAACCGGGAACCGTCAGCTTCCCGGCAGGACCGGGAAGTTGTCGGCGGCGCAGCTGTAGATGCCGTCGTTCGCCGGGGTCATCGGATCGATTTCGAATCCCTTCGAGGTCGCCCGGTAGGTGAAGTAGCACGTCGGGCCGGCGCCGTTCAGGTTGGACAGCGGGCGCGGCGGGTGCATGCCCCCCGCCGTCCAGTCGGTGATCGCCGCAGCCTTCTCCATCACGCAGGCGCGGGTCAGGTCGCTGCCGCACTCCTTGGCGGCGACGGCGAAGGCCAGCCAGGCAGACGTGGCGTTGACACCCAACCCACGCGGCTCGGCGCCGCCGGCGTAGGTCTTCAGGTTCTCGATGTACCTGGCGATGGCCGGGAACTGGTCGGCCTGCTCGAAGGGCGGGAACCCGCCGAACACGACGACGTAGGACTTGTCCAGCAGGTCGCCGCCTTCCTGGGTGAGCTTGGTGTTGTAGTAGTTCGTCGAGACGAGGATGTACTTCGGGAAGAACCCGACGTCGTTCATCGTGCGCATCGCCGCGACCAGGTTCTCCGGCGATCCGAGCACCTGCAGGACCTGCACGTTCTTGTCCTTCAGGCCTTCCACGTACGGCCGCCAGTTGTCCACCGCCGTGGGGACCTCCTCGTACAGCACCGGGGTGTACCCCTGGCGGATGGCGCCCGCCAGGTCACGCTTGCCGACCGGGATCACCGACGGTGTCGCCAGGTTCCACATCCCCAGGTACGGCTTCACCGCGGCGTCCGCGGCGGCGACCTGCTTGTAGAGCGGCTCCATCGCCGACGTCTTGATCGACGTCGCCATCCCGATCAGCAGGTTGTCCGACTGTCCGGCGGTCTCCGAGACCGCGTAGCCGGCGATCTCCGACAACCCGCACTCGAGCCGAGGCTCGTTGGCCTGGTCGTCGAACACCATCCCGGCGCCCACCAGCATGAAGTCGGTCTGGCAGGCCTCCACCATCCGCGGCCCGGCCTCGAACAACTTGGCGTCGTGCTTGTTCAGCTTCAGCTTCCGCCCGAGGATGCCTCCCGCCTCGTTGCACCAGCCGACGAAGGCGTCGGCGGCGTCGAAGATCTCCTGGTTGAGCCCGGGCAGGATGGCGTTGCCGGGATCGGAGGCGGTACCCACCACGATCTCGGTGTCCGACACGCCCTGGTCGGTGGAACCCTTGGCGTCACCCGGCCCACACACGACCTTCAGGTCGCCGAAGTCCCCGGGGCCCGCCTCGGCCGACGGCGCGGCGCCGGCATCGGAGCCGGTGGGCGGGGTGGTGGCGGTAGCCGTTGCACCCAGCGTCAACGTCAGCCCCACAGCGGCGGCCAGGCCACCGGCACGTCGGATTCCACGCATCTCAACCCCCAGTCGTGCGGCGCTCGTCACCACGCGAGCGGACCGTATCAGGCAGTGTCGGCGGTGGGGCGTAGCGGAGCGGACACCCGCCGGCCGGTTCGTGAGGCGCCGCCCCACCCGTCACAGCAACGGGTGGACGATCTCCTCGGCGAAGCGGGCGACCTCCTCGCGGATCATCTGCGGGGTGCGCGCCTCGCCGGCGAACTGTCGCATCGCCCAGGGCATGCAGGTCAGCCCGGTGATGCCCAGTTCCTCCTGGGCGCGGCGGAAGACGTCGACGCCGGGGAGCTCGTACAGCGCCAGGATGATCTCGAAGTCGTCGGACGCACGGCCCTCCTCGGCCAGCATCCTGCGCAGCGTGGCGACGACCTCGACGGCCTGGTCCCAGGTGTACTGGGTGCCGATCCAGCCGTCGCCGATGCGTGCCACGCGGCGCAGCGCTGCCTCGCTCTGCCCGCCCAGCCAGACGGGAATCGGATGCTGCGGGGACGGGCCGATCATGCACTCGGGCACGTCGTAGTACTGGCCGTGGAACGAAACCCAGCCGGGCTGCCACAGGGCGCGCAACGCCTGCACCTGCTCGGCGAGGCGCTTGCCGCGGTTGGTGAACTCCTGGCCCTGGATCTCGAACTCCTCACGCATCCATCCGGCGCCGGCCCCGAGGGCGACCCGCCCGCCGGAGATGATCGAGGCGGTGGCGATCTCCTTGGCCATCGTCAGCAGTGGGCGCATCGGCGTGATGTACACGTTCGTCGCGAAGTGCAAGCGCTGGGTCACCGCGGCCATCGCCCCGATCATCACCCAGGCCTCCGGCCACGAGGCCTCCGGCGCCCAGATCGGGCGGCCGTCGGGGTGTGGTGAGTACGGGTACTTCGACTGCAGCTGCTTCGGATACATCAGGTGGTCGCTGACCATCAGCCCGTGGTAGCCGTGCTCGTCGAGCAGGCGTGCCAGGTCCAACAGCTCCGGTGTCTCCATGAACGCCGATGCGCACCAGAACTTCATGACGGTCCCCTCATCCATTCGCTCCAGCTGGCCATCGCCTCGGGCAGATCGCCCGTGCCGGTGGCGCTGGCCGGCCAGTTTGCCGCGGGGAGCCCGATCGGGGCGACCCCGAGCGGAGCGCCGTACCACAGCCGATGGCGGCGGCGCACGAACAGCCAGCGCCCGTCGCGGCGTTCGTAGGTGTCGTGGTACTCGATCACCTGGATGACCCACTGCCCGTCGAGTTCGATCTCACCGCGGGTCCCGACGACCCCGGTGGCGTGGTCGGCGTCGCTCACGTCGATCACGTGGTTGGTGACCTGCAGGATGCTGCGGCCCAACGGGCGGAGCTGGCGGACGAAGTCGGCGCGCAATGCCTCCCGGCCGCTGGACTGGCGCCCGACGCGCACGTCGTCCACGAACAGCCCGACGAGGGAGTCGAGGTCGCGGTGGTTCATGAACACGGCGTAGCGGCTGGCGAGCTGGCGGATCTGCTCGCAGGCCAGCAGGTACACGGTGGGATCGGTGTCGAGCAGTGCGCCCATGTGCTGCCTCCGGGGTGGTCGTGGTTGCGCTTGCAACGTCGTCGTGCGGATCTGACACACTTTCAGAAACGCCGGATGCAGGGAGAACCTAGCCCGATGACCGATGCCGCTGAACTCACCGACGAGCAGTTCTACGAACAACTACAGACCTTCGTCGGCCTCGAGGTCGGGCCGCCCAAGCCCGGACCGGACGAGGTCAACGCCCCGATGATCCGTCACCTGGTGGAGACCCTCGGCGACACCAACCCGATCTACGTCGACGAGGCGGCCGGGGCGGCGTCGATCCACGGCCACCTGGTGGCCCCACCCACGATGCTCCAGGCGTGGGTGATGACCGGGATCGAGGGTCCCCTCGCGAGGCGGCGACGGCCCCTACGAACGGATGAACGAACTGCTGTTCAGCCGCGGGTTCACCAGCGTGGTGGCCACCAACAGCGAGCAGACCTACCTCCGCTACCTGCGCCCTGGCGACCGGATCACGATGAAGGTGGTCATCGACTCGATCAGCCCGCAGAAGCACACCGGGCTCGGCACAGGCCACTTCGTCACGACCCGCCAGGACTACTACGACGCGGACGGCGAACTGGTCGGTCAGATGCTCTTCCGCATCATTCGCTTCAAGCCCGCAGCGAAGCAGCCGGCACCGGCGAAGCGCCCGCCGCGCCCAGGCCCGGCGCTGACCCGAGACAACGCGTTCTGGTTCGAGGCCATCGAGGACGGCCGCCTGGTGATCCAGCGCTGCGCCGAGTGTTCGACCTTGCGCAACCCGCCCGGGCCGATGTGCCCACGATGCAACTCGCTGCGCTGGGACACCGTGGACGCGACCGGCACCGGGCGGATCCACAGTTTCGTCGTCGTCCACTACCCGCAGGTGCCCAGCTTCGAGTACCCGCTGCCCGTCGCCCTGGTGGACCTCACCGGGCCGGGCGAGGACGGCATCCGGATGATCATGAACACCGCCGGGGTGGCCCATGACCAGATCCGCATCGGCCAGGACGTGACCATCGAGATCCGCCAGGCCGACGAGACGATGAAGCTGCCCTTCGCCGTGATTGCCGAGGCCGGCGCGTGAACTTCGACCTCGACGAGCAGCAGCAGGCCGTTGCCGAGCTGGCCGAGCAGATCATCGGTGGGCAGACCACGGTCGAGCGCATCAAGGCGGCCGAGGCCGCCCAGGACTTCGACCGCCGGCTGTGGTCCGAGCTGGCCGGCGCCGACCTGCTTGGGCTGTGCCTGGCGGAGTCCGCCGGCGGAAGCGGGATGGGCGCGGTGGAGCTGGCGTTGCTGTGCCGCGCCCAGGGTCGCCACGTGATCCCCGCGCCGCTGCTGGCCACCCTGGCAACGGCCATGGTGGCCAGCGAGCACGGCCAGGACGTCTCGGGCGTGATCGCCGGGTCCGTCGTGATGACCGCGGCCCTCAGCGAGCCGGGGGCCAACCTCACCGACCTGCCGAGCCTGATCGCAGTTGCCGAGGGTGACGGCTACCGGTTGCGCGGCGAGCGGCTGTCAGTCCCCTACGGTCAGCACGCCGGGGTCGTCGTCGTGCCCGCCCGGGTCAGGGGTGACGTCGCCCTGTTCGCCGTGCTCACCGGCGGAAGTGGCGTCACCGCCGAGCCGATCTCCACCACCGACCGCCAGCCCGCCGCCCACCTGACGCTCGACGTGCTCGTGCCGGCGGCCTGCCGCTTCGGTGACGAGGCCGCCCTCACCAAGCTCCGCCAGCTGTGGCTGACCGGCCAAGCCGCAACGGTGCTCGGCGTGTGCGAGGGGGCGCTGGCGATGACCGCCGAGTACATCCGTGGTCGCCAGCAGTTCGGCCGGCCCCTGGCCACCTTCCAGGCCGCAGGCCATCGCGCCGCTGACGCCTACATCACCACCGAAGCGCTGCGCGTCGCCGCGCTCAGCGCCGCCTGGCAGCTCGACAACGGCGACGATGCCGCCGCCGACGTGTTGATCGCGGCCTACTGGGCCAGCGAGGGTGGGCAGCGGGTCACCCTGGCCACCCAGCACCTCCACGGCGGGATCGGCGCCGACATCGACTACCCCATCCACCGCCGGTTCCTGTGGGCCACGCAGCTGGCCAACTCGCTCGGCACCGTCAGCTCGCACCTCGCCGAGCTCGGCGCCCTCATCGCTTCCGGAGCACCCGCATGACTACGCCCACCTCCTCCACACTGCCCCCCACGAGGGCCTTCGCCGACGTCGCCGTCGGCGACGAGTTGGCCGCCCTGCCCATCCCGTTGACCCGCACCCTGATCATGGCGACCACGATCGCCACCCGGGACTACCAGGAGGTGCACCACGATCCCGACGTCGCCCGGGAGCGGGGCTCCAAGGACGTGATCATGAACATCCTCACGACCAACGGCTTCGTCGGCCGGTACATCACCGACTGGGCCGGGCCGAACGCCCTGATCCGCAACGTCAAGGTCCGCCTCGGCGCCCCGAACTACCCCGGCGACACGATGACGCTGACGGGTTCCGTCACGGCTCTCGACCCTGACACCAAGGCGGTCACGGTCCAGGTCCGCGGGGCCAACGGGTTGGGCGATCACGTCAACGCCACGGTCGAGGTGGTGCTGCCATGAAGCCCGCAACCAACCGTGGCAACGACCTCGGCGGCAAGGTGGCCATCGTGGGCATCGGCGCCACCGAGTTCAGCAAGGACAGCGGTCGCAGCGAGATGTCGCTGGCCTGCGAGGCCACGCTGGCCGCCATCCGTGACGCCGGCCTGGCGCCCAGTGACATCGACGGCATGGTCACCTACACCCCGGAGAACAACCCCGAGGTGGAGATCGCCCGCCACGTGGGCATCGGGGCCCTGCGCCACTTCAGCCGGGTCCACTACGGCGGTGGGGCGGCGTGTGGGACGGTGGCCTTGGCGGCCATGGCCATCGCCAGCGGCGCTGCCGATGCGGTGGTCTGCTACCGGGCGTTCAACGAGCGCAGCGGGCGGCGCTTCGGCGCCGGGGTGCAGGACATCCCCAACGCGGCGACCGCCGAGCGGGCCCAGTTCGCCTACACCACGCCGTTCGGTCAGCTCACGCCGGCCAGCTGGGTGGCGATGGTCGCCCAGCGCTACATGCACGACTACGGCGCCACCAGTGAGTCCTTCGGCCACGTGGCCGTCGCCGGGCGGCGCCACGCCGCCACCAACCCGGCGGCCTGGTTCTACGAGCAGCCGATCACCATGGAGGACCACCAGAACAGCCGGTGGATCGTCGAGCCGCTGCACCTCTTGGACTGCTGCCAGGAGACCGACGGCGCCCAGGCGCTGGTGGTGGTCTCGGCGGAGCGGGCCAAGGACCTGCCCAACCGCGCTGCGGTGGTGACCGCCTGCGCCCAGGGCGCGGGCGTCGAGCAGTGGACGATGACCAGCTTCTACCGTGACGACATCGCCCAGCTGCCGGAGATGAAGATCGTCGCCGACGAGCTGTGGGGTTCGTCGGGGCTGACCCCGTCCGACATCCAGACCGCGATCCTGTACGACCACTTCACTCCGTACGTGCTGATGCAGCTCGAGGAGTTCGGCTTCTGCGGGCGTGGCGAGGCCAAGGACTTCGTCACCGATGGACGCCTCGAGGTGGGCGGGGCGCTGCCGACCAACACCCACGGCGGCCAGCTCGGCGAGGCCTACATCCACGGGATGAACGGCATCGCCGAGGCGGTCCGCCAGATCCGCGGCACCAGCGTGAACCAGGTCGGCGACGTCACCAACGTCCTGGTCACCGCCGGCACCGGTGTCCCCACCAGCGGCCTGATCCTCAGCGCCCCGGCCTGACCGAGCGCCAGGAGGCCAGGGCGCCAGGCGACCGCGTCGTCGGGGCGACAGAGGGCCGGTAGCACCCGGCCGGCGCAACCGCGGCACAATGGCCGCATGGATCCGCGCCTGGCGTATGACACCCTCGACATCATCAGCAACGAGGCGTACCGCAACGGACCGCCGCACGAGCTGTACACGCTGATGCGCCGTGAGGCGCCCGTCCTCAAGCACCGCGGGATCGACCCCGGCTCACCAGCGTGGTTCTGGGCGCTCACCCGCCACACCGACGTGGTCGAGGTGAGCAGGCAGTTCCAGATCTACTCCTCGGCCAAGAAGGGCGCCCTGATGAACCAGGATCGCCCCGATCTGGAAGTGGCCCGGATGATGATCGACCAGGACCCGCCCGAGCACACCCGCCTGCGCAACCTCGTCAACCGTGGGTTCACCCCCAAGGCCGTGCGCATGCTGGAGGACCACTTCCGTGACGTCGCCGAGCGGCTGATCCGTGAGGCCGTCGCCGAGGGCGAGGTCGACTTCGTCGACAAGGTGTCCGCCGAACTACCGCTGATCGCCATCGCCGAACTGTTGGGTGTCCCCCACGAGGACCGCCGCAAGGTCTTCGAGTGGTCGAACCGGATGATCGGGGCAACGGATCCCGACATGAGCGGTGGCCTGGACGACGCCGCGGCCGCGTCGATCGAGCTGTACATGTACGCCAACGAGCTGGGCGCCCAGCGCCGGGCCGAGCCGCGCAACGACCTGATCAGCATGCTGGTCAGCGCCGAGGGCAACGACCAGCTGAGCGAGCACGAGTTCGACCTGTTCGTGCTGCTGCTGTCAGTGGCCGGCAACGAGACCACGCGCAACGGGATCAGCCACGGCGTGCTGGCCCTGATCGACCATCCCCACGCCTACGCCGAGCTGCGCGCCGACCCCTCGTTGATCCCCGAGCGCGGTGGAGGAGATGCTCCGCTGGGCCACGCCGGTCAACAACTTCGTGCGCACCGCCACGTGCGACGTCGAGCTCCACGGCGTGCAGATCAAGGAGGGCGACGCGGTGTGCATGCTGTACGCCAGCGCCAACCGCGACGAGGACGTCTTCACCGACCCGTTCACCTTCGACATCCACCGCAACCCGAACCCGCACGTCACCTTCGGAGGTGGCGGCCCGCACTTCTGCCTCGGGTTCAACCTGGCCAAGATGGAGATGCGCGTCCTGTTCGAGCAGCTCGTCGCCCAGGTGTCGACCATCGAGCTGTTGGGCGACGTACCCAAGCTGCGCAGCTCGTTCGTTCACGGCATCAAGAAGCTCCCCGTTCGCCTCACCGCATAGAAGCACTCACACGGTGAGCCACCCATGGAGCGGCTCTTGACAACGGGTGTACTTTCTGAACCGATGGTTCGCTCAGTGAACCACCGGGGGGTGGGGGTGAGTCGGTCGGCAACGCTGGCACGTACGCATCGGGGGCTGGCGCGCCTTGGGCGCGTCGCCGGTTCGATCGCCTCGTTTCTCGCGGTCGGTGTCGTCCTCTCCGGCTGCTGGGAGCTGTACAAGTTCCTCGGCCAGCGGTGGCACGATCGAGTCCCGGGTATCGGCTGGCAATTCCCCGTTGCCACCGATGATCTGTCGCTGCCGCACGTGTCCGACATCGTCGGCTCGCTCTTCCGGCCGACACGGCGGGGATCGAAGACAACGCTGCTCGAGACGCTGCTTCGGGAGACGGGCACCACCCTGCGGACGGCCACACTCGGATTCCTCGGTGGCGCGCTGGCGGGGATTCTCATTGCCCTGATCTTCACCAGGCTGCGCCCTGTCTCGCGCGGCATGATGCCGTGGTTGGTTGCCAGTCAGACCGTGCCACTGGTGGCGATCGCCCCGATGGTCGTCATCTGGGGCGGCAAGATCGGACTTCCGGTCTGGGGCGCGGTCGCCATGATCGCGGTGTACCTGGCCTTCTTCCCCGTCACCATCAACGCCTTACGCGGCCTCACCTCGTCGAGCACGCTCCACCATGACCTCCTCAAGTCATGGGGGGCCTCCGAACGACAGACCACGAGGTACCTCCGCGTCCCAGGCGCCGTCCCCCACCTGTTCACGGGCCTACGTCTGGCCGCCACCGCAAGCGTGATCGGGACGCTCGTCGGCGAGCTCTCCGCAGGCACCGGGAGCGGGCTGGGTCGGGCGATCCTGAACTTCAGCTACTTCTACTCCAACGGACCCGAGAAGCTGTACGCCGCCGTACTCGTCGCCTCGCTCGTGGGGATGGCCTTCGTCTTCGTCGTCATCGCCGTGGAGCGCCTGGTGACCAGGAACCGCTGGAACCCGGGGAGGAGGTCCTGATGGCAGAACCGCCATCCGTCATCGCCATCGCCTCGTTGGACAAGACCTTCAGGAGCGCCAGGCAACGGGTCGTGGCCCTTGAGGACATCACCCTGTCGGTTGCAGCGGGCGAGTTCGTCACCCTGCTCGGCCCGTCCGGGTGCGGCAAGTCGACGCTACTCCGGCTGATCGCCGACCTCGAGTCGGCGACATCAGGAACGATCGTGGTCAACGGCAAGTCACCCAGCCAGGCTCGTCGGGCACACGACTACGGCATGGTCTTTCAACAGGCCGGGCTGCTCGACTGGCGCACCGTGGCGGGCAACATCGAGCTGCCGTTGAAGGTCATGGGACACGCCCGCCCCGCCAGGGCGCAGCGCGTCGCCGAGATGCTCGACCTCGTCCGCCTGTCGGACTTCGCCGATCACCACCCGTGGCAACTGTCCGGCGGAATGCAACAACGGGTCGCCATCGCTCGGGCGCTGGCCTTCGAACCGGCACTCCTGCTCATGGACGAGCCGCTCGGGGCACTCGACGAGATGAACCGCGAATACCTCCAGGGTGAGTTGCGCCGAATTCAGGCAGCCACCCGCACGACCATCGTGTTCGTGACCCACAGCGTGACTGAGGCGGTGTTTCTGTCCGATCGAGTGATCGTGATGTCGCCTCGTCCTGGTCGCGTTGCCCACGTCATCCCGGTCGAACTCGGGGACCAACGTGACGAATCGACCCGGGCAGACCCTGCCTTCTTCGATCTCGTCACTCGCGTCCGCGCCGCATTGCACGGGGTCATGCGCACGGCCGACCCAGACGCCGATCTGGAAGCGTCCTTGCTCGCCGACGACACCACCACCTTCGGACGGGGAGACTGACGTGAACGCGGCCGGCGACGCTGTTCGTGGGCTGTTGCGCCGCAGCACCCCACCGCTGGTCGCCGCTGTCGTGATCGTGACGGCATGGCAACTGTTCGTCAGCCTGGCGGACGTCAAGTCCTTCATCCTCCCGGCGCCGTCCGCCATCCTGGACCGCGCTCCGTGACGACTGGTCGATCATTCGCGCGGCCTCGGTTCGGACCATTCAGGAAGTACTCCTCGGACTGGCGCTCGGGACCATCTGGGGCACCGCGGTCGCCGTCGTGCTCAGCAGGATCAAACGGCTGTCGGCGCCGGTCCTTGCCTTCGCCGCAGCTGTCAATTGCGCGCCGATTGTGGCGCTTGCCCCGATCGCCAACAACTGGCTGGGGATCAGTTCGCTCATCTCCAAGGCTGCCGTTGCTGGCGTGATGGTGTTCTTCCCCGTGCTGATGGGAGTCACCCACGGGCCTCAGCGCGGTCCCGCAGACCAACGTGGAGTTGATGTATTCGTACGCGGCCGGGCCGCTGCAGACCGTTCGCTATGTCAACATGCCCAACGCCCTCCCGTATCTCTTCAGCGCCCTGCGGCTGGGCTCGACCCTCGCGGTCATCGGCGCCATCGTCACCGAGTACTTCGGCGGGCCGACCAGCGCCCTCGGTGTGTACATCGCCAACAAGGCCGCCCTCCCACGGTTTCCCGCGGCGTGGGCCGGCGTCGTCGTCGCCAGCACCATCGGCCTGGTGCTGTTCGGGCTCGTGGTGCTGCTCGAACGGCTCGTGATGCCGTGGCACGCATCGGTGAGCGGCGGCAACAGATGATCGTCAACACAGCCTCAACGAGGAGCAACCAACAACGAAAGGAGTGGCCAATGCCACCGACAAGGAATCTGCCGAGCCGACCACGTCGTCGCCTTGCACTGGTGACCGCAGGTCTGGTGATGGCAAGCACAGTGGGCATCGGTGCTGCACCGAGCACCGCGTCGGCAACGACCCCGGCACCGGCGTGCGCCAAGGTGGACAAGGTGAGAGTGGTGCTCCAGTGGGTCGCCCAGTCACAGTTCGCCGGCTATTACGCCGCCAACGACCAGGGCCTGTACGCCAAGCACTGCCTCGAAGTCGAGATCCAAGAGGGTGGCGTCAACATCGTGCCGCAGACCGTGCTGGCCTCGGGCAACTCGGAATTTCGCGGTCACCCACGTCGTGAAGTCGATGGTGTCCAGGGAAGAGGGCGCCGACATTGTCAACATCTCCCAGGTCTTCCAGCGCGGCGGGTACCTGCAGGTGTCCTGGGCTGACTCGGGCATCAAGACGATCCAGGACCTCAAGGGTAAGAAGGTCGGCAGCTGGGGGTTCGGCGACGAGCTCATCCTGTACGGAGCCATGCGAGACGCCGGGCTGGAGCCGGAGAAGGACTCGACGATCGTGCAGCAGCCCTTCGACATGAGCCTGCTGCTGCGACGGGAGATCGACGCGGCCCAGGCGAAGACCTACAACGAGTACGCCCAACTTCTCGAGGCGACCAATCCCGCGACGGGGGAGTTGTACAAGCCAGAGGACTTCACCTTCCTGGATTTCAACGAGCTGGGATATGCCAGCTTGGAGGACGGCGTGTACGCCAGGGGTGACTGGCTCGCCGACTCAGCGAACCAGGACATCGCGGTGCGGTTCCTTGCCGCGTCCTACGAGGGGTGGGCGTTCTGCCGGGACAACTTCGATGCCTGCGTCGACACCGTCCTCAACCACGGAACCACGCTCGGCAAAGGTCACATGACCTGGATGCTCAACGAGATCAACAAGTTGATCTGGCCGTCTCCGAGCGGCATCGGCACCATGGACCAGGCCGAATGGGACAAGAGCATCAAGGTGGCCATCGACGGCAAGGTGTTGAAGGCGCCACCGACGGAGGGTGCGTTCCGCACCGACCTTGCCACGCTCGCGTTGGCGCTTGCCGAGAAGTCGGGCGTGGACATGAAGGGCGAGAACTACCAACCACGCACCGTCGAAGTCACCCCCGGCGGCGAGTGACCTGAACCAAGATCGGTGGGGCCCACTTCGGGCCCCACCGATCGGGAGTAGTGATGAGCGAGCTGAGTCTGGTCCGAAAAGCTGTCGTGGTCCTCCAGCGAGTCGCCTCGGCGAGCCAAGGAGTCGGGTTGAGCGACCTGTCGAGGGCGGTGGGGATTCCTAAGGCGACCTGCCTGCGGATCCTCAACGACCTCGGGGCCGACGGCATCGTCCAGCTCGATGAGGAGACCAAGCGGTACGGGCTCGGCCTTGGTGCGCTGTCGGTCATCGGACGGCTCATCGACCCGGCGAGCCTGTTCTCCTTCATTCAGCAGGAACTGCGCAACCTGACCACCGTGACCCAGGAGACATCGGGTCTGGACATCCTCGTCGACCGCGAAGTGCTGGTGATCGCACAGGTGGCCAGCCCAGAGGTGATCAGCCAGACCGCCAACCTCGTCCCCCGCCGACTGCAGACATGGAACACCTCGACCGGCAAGGTGTTGCTGGCGGGGCTCGCGCCCGACGAGGTCATCAAGGACCACCACACCGCCGTCCTCGCAGCTGCGGACACCTGGGGCACTCCGGCCGCCTTCCTCGACGAACTCGAGATGGTGCACGCCCGCGGCTACGCAACGGCGCGGGACGAAATGGCCGTCGGTGCGGCGGCCGTCGCCGCTCCCGTGATCGTCGGCGGGCGGGTCGTGGCGGCGGTGTGGATCGGCGGCCCCACGTTCAGGATTACCCCGGAGCAGCGTTACCCGAGCTGGCGGCGGACGTGAGGATCACGGCCTCGCGTGTGGCAACTCTCGTTGCAGCCTCCGGAGGGCGGCTCACCGGCACAACCCGACAGGAGTACCCCGCATGAGCGCCGTACGAGTCGCAGCCGTCCAGAGCAACCCGCAGCTGGGCGAGGTGGGCGACAACGTCGCCCGACAAGCCGAAACCCTCGAGCGGTTGACCGAGGACGGAGTTGACCTCGTCGTCTTTCCGGAATGCTCAACGACCGGGTGGTGCTTTGCCGATGCCGACGAGGCGGCCACCGTGGCCGAGCCGATCGACGAGCAGTCACCTGGACCGGCGCTGGCCCTGTGGCTGGACACGTGCAAGAGGCACGACGTTCACCTCGTTGGCGGACTCGTCGAGCGATCAGCCGGCGAGTTGTTCAACTCCTCGGTACTAGTGGGGCCCGAGGGAATCATCGGAATCTACCGCAAGCTGCATACGTGGGGACCCGAGCGACGAGTCTTTCAGCCGGGTAACCTCGGCGTCCCGGTCTACGACACACCGATCGGGCGCATCGGGATGGCCATTTGCTACGACATCTGGTTTCCAGAACTCGCCCGCCTCGTGGCCCTGCAAGGAGCCGACGTGCTGTGCGTCCCGGCGAACTGGGTGCCAGTGCCCACGCAGAGCCAAGCAACGCCGGCGATCGCCAGCATGCTGTGCATGACGGCGGCCCATACCAACCTGCTCTACGTCGTCGGTGCCAGCCGAGTGGGCACCGAGCGAGGCCAGCCATTCATCGGTCGGTCGATCATCGTCGATCACAGCGGCGCGCCGCTCAACGGTCCGGCAAGTGGCGACCACGAGGAGGTGATCGTGACGACCATCGATCCGATCGGAAGCCGACAGAGCCGGCGCGGCAACCCGTTCAATCAGCCACTCGGCGACCGGCGCACCGACGTCTTCGCCGAGAACCTCGGATCGGCCTACGACGTCGATCCCACGATCTATCAGCACCAGCAGGCCCGCCCCGGTTTCGTGGGCCACCCCACCAACTAAGGAGTTCCCATGGAGATCGTCGTGCGCAAGGTCGTTCGTCAGCTCACCGAGTTGTACCGCGAGAACGGTCAAGAGGTCCCCAGGGTTCACCGTGTGGCTGTCGTCGCTGCGGTAATCGCCAACCCGTATCCGTGCGGGTACGTCGCCGACCTGCTCGACGGGCTCGAGGAGGCGGCAGAGGCGGTCGGCAAGATCGTCGGCCCGGCCACCGTGAGCTTGCTCGGCGAGGAGGTCGAGGCCTTCGGCAAGGCCGCGCTGGTCGGTATCGGCGGCGAGGTGGAACACGGGTCGGCGATCATCCACAACCTGAAGTTCGGCAATCAGTTCCGCGATGCCTGCGGCGGCACGGAACTCCTGCCGGCGGCCGAAAAGGTCGGACTCGCCGGCACGTCCATCGACATGGCGCTGAAGCACAAACTGGATGCCAAGACCCGGTCGCATCATCAGACCGTTACGTTCCAGATCCCAGACGCACCACTCCCGCGCGAGATCGTCATCGCCTGCGCCGCAGCGAACCAGGGCCGACCGCTGGCACGGCTCGCCACTTTCGGGGCTGAGGTCCAGCGATGACCAGCGATCGGTTCACGGCCGAGCTGTGGGCCGACGTCGACGCGACGGATGCGGATTGGGTCGCCAAGGCCCATCGACGATTCACCATCACGTCCTGGTCCGTTCAGGGATCGGTCCAGCCGATCACGATCGCGGGCGGATCCGGCAGCTGGTTCTGGGACTCGTCCGGGAAGCGGTACCTCGACTTCCAGTCCCAGCTGGTCAATCTGAACCTCGGGTTCCAGCACCCGCGCCTGGTCGAGGCGATCAAGCGCCAGGCCGATCGCCTGTGCTACATCGGCCCGTCCATGGCCAACGATGCACGCAGTGAACTCGGCGCCATGCTCGCCGAGGTCACACCGGGTGATCTGTGCACGTCCTTCTTCACCACCGGCGGCGCAGCGGCGAACGAGAACGCCATCCGCCTTGCCCGCCAGTACACGGGTCGCCACAAGATCATCACTCGGTACCGGTCGTATCACGGGGCGACGGCCGGGGCCATGGCCCTGACCGGCGACCCACGCCGCTGGGCGACGGAGCCGGGCATGCCGGGCATCGTGCGGATGCTCGACCCCTACACGTACCGCTGCCCGAGCGGCCACCCGGACCCTTGCCCGGTGTGCACGGGTGCGCCGCACCTCGAAGAGCTGCTGATGTACGAGAACCCGAACACGGTGGCCGCGGTGCTGCTGGAGACGGTGACCGGCACCAACGGACTGATCTACCCGCCAGATGGATACCTGTCGTCCATCAGGGAGGTGTGTACGAAGTACGGCATCCTGTTGATCCTCGACGAGGTCATGGCCGGCTTCGGGCGCACGGGAACGATGTTCGCCTGTGACCAGTGGGACGTGGTGCCCGACATCCTCTGTGTCGCCAAAGGTCTCAACTCCGGATACGTGCCGCTCGGCGCAATGGTCGTGTCATCCGCCATTGCCGATTGGCTGCAGACGAATCCCTTCCCGGGCGGGCAGACCTACGCCGGCCACCCGCTGGCCTGCGCATCGGGTGTCGAGTCCTTGAAGATCTACCGCGACGAGGACATCGTTCACCGCGGCAGAGCGAGGTGTCGAGCTTCGCTCACAACTCGACGAGCTGGCGACACGACACCCGTCCATCGGTGACGTACGCGGCCGCGGGCTCTTCTTCGGGGTCGAACTGGTGACGAACCGGGAGACTCGCGAACCGCTGGCGCCGTTCAACGCCAAGGGGCCGGCGAACGCCCCGATGGCGGAGATCCTCCAAGCCGGAATGGAACGGGGGCTGTACCTGTCGTCGTTCTCCAACGTGATCAGGATCACACCGCCGCTGATCATCTCTGCGGACGAACTCCGCCAGGGCGTCGAGATCCTCGACACCATCCTCGAACTCGCCGACCGGCGCGCAGCCTGAAATGGGCACCACCTCGCTGCTGATCCGCAACGGCATCGTCGTGTCGGCCAGCGATCGGTGCCGCGCCGACGTGCTGATCGACGGCGAGGTGATCGCCGCCGTGGGCCGGATCGACAGCTCAGCCGATCGGGTGATCGATGCCGAGGGCTGTTACGTGATCCCCGGCGGGATCGATACGCACACGCACCTGGAGAACCCCTCGCTCGGCGTCACCCGATCGGCGGACGACTTCCGATCTGGCACCGTGGCGGCCGCGCACGGTGGAACGACCACCATCATCGACTTCGTCAAGAAGGAATCGGGCGCGACGCTGCTGGACTCCTTCCTTCGCCGGCGCGAGCGGGCAGAGACCGCGATTGGAGTCGACCTCGGTCTGCACCCTGTCGTGCCGGCGACGGCACTGGCGGACGGCTCGTTCGACGATCTGGAATCCCTCGCCATCGACCACGGCGCCACGAGTTGGAAGTTCTTCATGGCCTACCCGGGCCTGTTGATGGTCGACGACGAGACCCTCATCCATGGGTTCCGTCGCTGCGCCGATCTCGGCGTGCTCCCGATGGTCCACGCCGAGAACGGCCACCTGGTCGGGGATGCCACCCAGCGGTTGCTTGCAGGTGGGCATTCGGCGGAGCACTACCATCACGATGCTCATTCGCATCTCGCCGAGGGCGAAGCCGTCCACCGGGCCGTGGCCATCGCCGCCAGTGTCGGGGCGCCATTGTTCATCGTCCATGTGTCGAGCCGGTTTGCAGCACGCGAGATCGGTCGGGCGAGAGCCGATGGACACGTGGTGTGCGGCGAAGCCTGCCCGCAATACCTACTGGCAGCCCTCGAGGACTACTGCGACAAGGGTTTCGAGGCGGCCGCGTACGTCTGCTCCCCGCCCATTAGGGAACGGGCGAACCAGGAGTACCTCTGGGACGCCATCCGCGCCGGCGACCTCGCCACCGTCGGGACCGACCACGCCGCGTTCACGATGTGCCAACCCGATGACCTCCCCCCTCAGAAGCCCTATGGGCGTGGGCAGTTCACCAAGATCCCCAACGGCGTGCCGGGTATCGAGGAACGGTTGCGGGTGATGTACGAGGCGGGGGTGGTGGGCGGGAGGTTCGATATCTGCCGGTTTGTCGATCTCGTCGCCACCCGCCCGGCGAAGCTGTTCGGGCTGCACCCGCGGAAAGGCGCCCTGCTGCCCGGCGCCGACGCCGATGTCGTCGTGTGGGACCCGACGGCGAGGCACACCATCTACGCGGCGGACCTCCACCACCGCGCCGACTACTCGCTCTACGAGGGTATGGAAGTGTCCGCCGGGCCCCGATGGGTGATCGGTCGGGGCACCGTGCTGGTCGGTCCGGACGGTGCGCACATTGCGCCGGGACGTGGCCGCTACCTGCACCGCGGTCGATCGACCCTGAGTGACGAACTCGATCGGAGGAGCGGATGAAGTTCCCGGTGGGTATCCACGTCGGTGAGCGGTTGAGTCTCGACGAAACACTCGCTCAGGCGCAGTACGCCGACCAGCACGGCTTCGACGCCGTGTGGGTCGCCGAGGGTCGGCTGGCGCGAGATGGGATCGTGCCCGCAGCCGTCCTGGCCAACTCGACGCGGCGGATCAAGATCGGAACGGGCGTGGTCAACAACAAGTCACGCAACGTCGGCTTGATGGCCGTGACCTTCAAGACATTGGACGAGTACGCCCCCGGGCGCGTTCTGCTTGGCATCGGCGTGTGGTGGGAACCGCTCGCTTCGATGCTCGGCACGCCACTGCGCCGGCCGGTGGAAACAATGCGCGAGTACGTGACCGTGCTCCGGACGTTCTTCGCCAACGAACTCGTCCAGTTCGACGGTGCCTTCGTGCAGGTCCACGGTGCTCGGTTCGACTCGATGTATCGCCCGAACGTCCCCGTGACGATGCCCATCTACATCGGCGCCGTTGGACACCGGATGCTTGAACTAGCCGGTGAGATCAGCGACGGGGTGCATCTCGACTTCCTATTGCCCACGTCCTATCTGAGCGAGGCACTTCCCGCCATCGATCGTGGATTGGCTCGTCGAGGCGACGGGATCACCAAGATCGACGTGACCCAGATCGTGTCGTGCAGCGTCAACGACGACGATCCCCAGGAGGCCATCGACGCCTGCAAGGCCTTCCTCACGCTGTATCTCATGCAGCAGCCGCACATTGCCGAGCACTGTGGTGTCGAGCCGGAACTGGTGCAGCGTCTCAAGGAGATCGCCGGGTGGCCCGCCAGACCCGACGACGTCCGCCGGGCGATGGTGCTGGTCCCCAACGAACTGGTCCAGCGGGTGGCCGCCTGCGGGACGACCGAGCAAGCGGTGTCGGCACTTGCCGCCTACCACGAAGCCGGAGTGCGGTGCCCCGTGATCTCCACGCTCGGTGACAAGCTCCAGACACTCACCAAGCTGGCAAAGGCGGTCGCATGACTCGCATCGCAGCCATCCAGACGGCCGCCTCGCAGGACCGAGACGCCAACCTCGCACAGGCCGAGCACCTGATCCGGGGAGCGGTCCGCGACGGCGCCCAACTGGTGCTCCTGCCGGAGATCTTCGCCGCCCCGTTCGTGGCACCCGAACCCGACCTCGGCTACTTCGAGTGGGCCGAGCACCCCGATGGACCATCCACGGCGATGGCGGCGGCCCTGTCCCATGAGCTCGGCATCACCATCCAGTGCCCGATCTTCGAGGCAACTCCCGTCGTCGGCGTGTATCACAACGCCACGTACCTGTACGACGGCGGTGATCTCGTGCACGTATACCGGAAGGCACACTTGCCGTTCTCCAACGGCTTTCCCGAGAAGTTCTACTTCCAGCCCGGCTCTGATCCCCCGGCCGTGGTCGACGCCGCTGGGCTGCGCGTCGGGACCATCATCTGCTACGAACGACACTTCCCCGAGCTCGGACGGCTCGTGGCAATCGGCGGAGCGGACGTGATGCTCGTGCCGGTGGCCTGCTCGAGTGCTCCCACCAAGGGCGTGTTCCAGCTCGAACTCAGCGCCCACGCGGCCTTCAACAGCATGTACGTCGCCGCCGCGAACCGCATCGGCCGAGAAGGCTCGAAGGAGTACTACGGCCTCAGTGCGGTGTACGGGCCTGACGGTTCGATCCTCGACGCACTCGACGACCAGCCCGGGTGGGCCATCGCCGACGTGGACGCAGCCTTGGTCCGCCAGCGGCGGCACGTGCTCCCGTACTTCCGTGACCGCCGTCCGGAGCTGTACGGCGGGCTCACCGACACTTCGACCGGTGGATGACGGCCAGTACGATCAGGGGTCGTGCCCATCGGATCGTTGACACACCTCCAGCGCCTGGAGGCCGAGAGCATCCACATCTTCCGGGAGGCCGTCTCCGAGAGCGAGCGCCCGGTGATGCTGTATTCGGTGGGCAAGGACAGCTCCGTGATGCTGCACCTGGCGATGAAGGCCTTCTTCCCGTCGCGGCCGCCATTCCCGTTGCTGCACGTCGACACCACCTGGAAGTTCCAGGAGATGTACTCGTTCCGTGACCGTTTCGTGGCCGAGCGCAACCTCGACCTGCTCGTGTACCAGAACCCCGAGTGCGTCCGGTTGGGCATCAACCCCTTCGACCACGGCTCGGCGATGCATACCGACCTGTGGAAGACCGAGGGGCTCAAGCAGGCTCTCGATCAGTACGGCTTCGACCTGGCCTTCGGTGGGGCGCGGCGTGACGAGGAGAAGTCGCGGGCCAAGGAGCGGGTGTTCTCGATCCGCTCGGCCCAGCACCGCTGGGACCCCAAGCAGCAGCGCCCCGAGCTGTGGAGCCTGTACAACGCCCGGCGCAACCCGGGCGAGAGCGTGCGCGTCTTCCCGCTCTCCAACTGGACCGAACTGGACGTCTGGCAGTACATCCACCTGGAGCAGATCCCGATCGTGCCGCTGTACTTCGCCGCCCCGCGTCCGGTCGTGCGCCGCAGCGGCACGCTGATCATGGTCGACGACGAGCGGATGCCGTTGGCGCCCGGCGAGTCCCCCGAACTGCGCCGGGTGCGCTTCCGCACGCTCGGCTGCTACCCACTCACCGGCGCCATCGAGAGTGAGGCCACCACCCTGCCGGAGATCATCCAGGAGATGCTCTTGACCTCCTCGTCCGAACGCCAGGGCCGGGTCATCGACCACGACTCGAACGCGTCGATGGAGAAGAAGAAGCAGGAGGGCTACTTCTGATGGCCCACGCCACGAACGATCTGCTGGCCACCGACATCGACGCCTACCTGGCGCTGCACGAGCGCAAGTCGATGCTGCGGTTCATCACCTGCGGCAGCGTCGACGACGGCAAGAGCACGCTGATCGGCCGGCTGCTGTACGACTCCAAGCTGGTGTTCGAGGACCACCTCGCCGCGCTGGAAGCCGATTCCAAGAAGGTGGGCACGCAAGGCGGCGACCTGGACTTCGCCCTGCTGGTCGACGGCCTGGCTGCCGAGCGTGAGCAGGGCATCACCATCGACGTCGCCTACCGCTTCTTCTCCACCGAGCGTCGCAAGTTCATCGTCGCCGACACCCCGGGCCACGAGCAGTACACCCGCAACATGGTGACCGGCGCCTCCACGGCGGACCTCGCGGTGATCCTGATCGATGCCCGCAAGGGGGTCCTGACCCAGACCCGCCGGCACAGTTACCTTGTCTCGCTGCTGGGCATCCGCCACATCGTCGTGGCAGTCAACAAGCTCGACCTCGTCGACTACTCCGCCGAGGTGTTCGCCGAGATCGAGGCCGACTACCGGGCCTTCGCCGCCGAGATCGGGCTCACCGACATCGTGTGCATCCCCATCTCGGCGCTGCGCGGCGACAACATCACCGCGCCCAGCCCGAGCACGCCCTGGTACCACGGCCCGACACTGGTCGGCCACCTCGAAACGGTCGTCGTCGACGACGTCGTCACCGGTCTGGCGCTGCGCCTCCCTGTGCAGTGGGTGAACCGTCCGGACCTGGACTTCCGCGGCTTCTCCGGACGCATCGTCAGCGGCACCGTGCGTCCCGGCGACCGGGTGCGCGCCGTCCCGTCCGGCCGGGAGAGCACGGTGGCCCGCATCGTCACCCTCGATGGCGATCTCGACGAGGCCATCGCCGGCCAGTCGGTGACGCTGACGCTGGCCGACGAGATCGACATCAGCCGCGGCGACGTCCTGGCCGCCGCCGCCCACCCGCCCGCCAGCGCCGACCAGTTCGAGGCCCACATCGTGTGGATGGGCGAGGACGAGATGCTGCCCGGCCGCTCCTACCTGTTCAAGCTGGGGACTCGCACCGTCGCTGGCACGATGGCCCAGCCGAAGTACAAGGTGAACGTCAACACCCTCGAGCACACGGCCGCCAAGACCCTGCACCTCAACGAGATCGGAGTGTGCAACCTCAACTTCGACCGCCCGGTTGCCTTCGACCCGTACAGCGAGAACCGGGAGATGGGCGGGTTCGTCGTCGTCGACCGGCTCACCAACGCCACCGTCGCCGCCGGCATGGTGCACTTCGCCCTGCGCCGCGCCGACAACGTGCACTGGCAGGCCGTGGAGATCGACAAGACCGCCCGTGGCGCCAACAAGGGCCAGCAGTCGTGTGTGATCTGGCTCACCGGGCTCTCCGGAGCGGGCAAGTCCACCATCGCCAACATCGTCGAGCGCAAGCTGTTCGCCCTCGGCCGGCACACCTACCTGCTGGATGGCGACAACGTCCGCCACGGCCTGAACAAGGACCTCGGCTTCACCGACGCCGACCGCGTCGAGAACATCCGCCGGGTCACCGAGGTCGCAGCGCTGATGGTCGACGCCGGGCTCATCGTTCTGGTCTCGTTCATCTCACCCTTCGCCGCCGAACGGCGTGCCGCCCGCCAGCGCCTCGCCGACGGCGAGTTCATCGAGGTGTACGTGGATACGCCCCTCGGCGTGGCCGAGCAACGTGACGTCAAGGGCCTGTACGCCAAGGCCCGCCGCGGCGAGTTGGTCAACTTCACCGGTGTCGACTCGGCGTACGAGCCGCCGGAGCATCCCGAGTTGCGCCTGGACACCACGGCGCTCAGCGCCGAAGAAGCGGCCGACGCGATCATCGGTGAGCTGCTGGCCCGGCGCATCATCGCCCGCTGAGCCAGCGGCACTAGCGTGCCGGGCAATGTCGCGGGTTCAGCTCGAGCACATCACCAAGACGTTCGGCACCGGGGACGCGGCGGTCAACGCCGTCGACGACATCAGCCTCGACGTTCCCCACCACGAGTTCATGATCCTGCTCGGGCCGTCGGGCTGCGGGAAGTCGACGCTGCTGCGGATGATCGCCGGGCTGGAGTACCCCACCAGCGGAGACGTGCGGATCGGCGAGCGGCTGGTCAACGACGTCCAGCCCAAGGAGCGGGACGTGGCGATGGTGTTCCAGAGCTACGCCCTGTACCCGCACAAGTCGGTGGCCGCGAACATCGAGTTCCCGCTGAAGGCTCGCGGCGTGCCCAAGGCTGAACGCGCCGCCGAGGCCCGCAAGGCGGCTGAGATGCTGGGCCTCGACCGGCTGCTGGATCGCAAGCCGGGCCAGCTCAGTGGCGGGCAGCGCCAGCGCGTCGCCCTGGCCCGGGCCATCGTCCGCCAGCCGGCGGTGTTCTGCATGGACGAGCCGCTGTCCAACCTGGACGCCAAGATGCGCAGCGAGACCCGCGCCGAGCTGGTCGACCTGCACCGCCGCCTGGACAGCACGTTCATCTACGTGACCCACGATCAGGTCGAGGCGATGACGATGGGCACCCGTGTGGCCGTCCTGAACGATGGCAGGCTGCAACAGGTGGGAACGCCCCACGAGGTGTACGCCGCGCCGGCCACGGTCTTCGTCGCCCAGTTCATTGGCACCCCGCCGATGAACGTGCTTCCCGCCGGCGCCCTGGAAGGCTCGGCGGTACGCGTCGGTTTCCGCCCGGAGGACGCGGTGATCACGCGCCAGGGTGAGGTCGGAGACGAGGGCGGCGGCTCGCTGCCCGGCACGGTGCGCCTCGTCGAGCAACTCGGCCACGAGGTGCTCGTCTTCGTCGAGATCGACGGCGGGCGGGCCGTGGTGCGTCAGCCCGTTGGCCGCTTCGTCCCCGACATCGGTGAAGCGGTTGTGGTGGGTGTGCCCGTCGGCGTCCGGCACCGATTCGACGCCGCCACCGGGGAGCGCCTGGCGTGAGGCGGCGCTGGCGTGACGTGCCCGCCGCGGCGCTGATGCTGGCGCCCAGCGCTGCCCTCCTCGGGATCTTCGTCGTCTACCCATTGGGGCGCGCCGTGTGGCTCGGCCGCCAGAAGTGCAACGTCAGCGGCAAGGGCTGCCGGACCGTCGGGTGGCGCCAGTACGTGGACGTGTGGAGCAGCAAGCCGTTCCAGAACGCCCTCGGCAACACCATCGAATTCGTGCTGATGACGGTGCCGATCGGCATCGTCCTCGGGGTGGGTCTTGCGGTGCTGGCCGACAAGCAACTGCGCGGCATCGGCGTCTTTCGCACGATCTTCTCGTCCACCATCGCCAGCAGCGTGGCCGTGTCCTCACTGATCTGGCTGGTGCTGCTCAATCCGCAGATCGGCCTGCTGTCCGATCTCTTGAAGGGCATCTTCCCCGTCGTCAAGAAGCCCGGTGTGCTTCGCGACGGAGGCACGGCCATGTGGGGTGTGGCGGTCAGCAGCATCTGGGCCGGGCTCGGGTTCACCTTCGTCATCGTCACCGCGGCGCTGCAGAGCGTCCCGCGCGAGCTGTACGAGAGCGCGTTCGTCGACGGTGCGGGACCGTGGCGGCGGTTCACCAACGTCACCCTGCCGCTGCTGTCCCCCACCCTGCTGTTCGTCGCCGTGGTGATGATCGCCAGGGCCTTCCAGACCTACGGCGAAGTCGACCTGCTGACCGAGGGCGGCCCGAACAACGCCGGCCGGCCCACCGAGACCATCGCCTACCTGATCTACGGCAAGAGCTCGAAGATCCGCAACGACATCGGCATCCAGTCGGCATCCGCCGTGCTGCTGTTCCTGCTCCTGCTCGTCGTCAGCTTCTTGCAGTTCCGTGTGCTGGAGAGGCGGGTGCACTATGGCGACTGAGCAGGGCGCTCTCGACCGCAGCTCACGGCCGCGCACCATCGGCCGCTACGTCCTGCTGGGCATCGTCGCCTTCGTCGTGTTGGCGCCGGTGTGGGCGATCCTGATGCAAAGCCTGAAGTCGGGGCCGGACTCGATCCGCCACCCGCGCTCGCTGCTGCCCGTGGATCTCACCTTCGGCACGCTGCGCCAGGCGTGGAGCGAGGGCGACCTCGGGCGGCTCACCGTGAACAGCCTGGTCATGTCGGTGCTGGTCACCGTTGGGGTGCTGATCACGTCGTTGCTCGCCGCGTTCGCCTTCTCCTTCCTCCACTTCCCGTTCCGCCGCGGCCTGTTCGCCCTGTTCCTGGCGACGATGCTGGTCCCCGCCGAGGTGACCATCCTGGTGAACAAGCGGACCATCGAGTCCCTGGGATGGAAGAACTCGATGGTGGGCCTGGTCGTGCCGCTGCTGGCCACCGGCCTGGGCACGTTCCTGCTCCGCCAGGTGTTCATGCAGATCCCCGGCGAGCTGCGCGAGGCCGCCTCGCTGGACGGTCTCGGCCACGGCAAATTCCTGTGGGAGGTGGCCGCGCCGCTCAGCAGGCCGACGCTGGCGGCGCTCGGGCTGCTCACGTTCCTGAACACCTGGAACCAGTACCTGTGGCCCCAGAGCGTCGTCGACGACGAGGCGCACCGGACGTTGCAGATCGGTATCAACAAGCTGAACAACGGCCGCGTCGACAACCTCAACCTGGTTACCGCCGGTACGGTGGTCGCCGCGCTGCCCATCGCCATCATGCTCATCGCCTTCCAACGCCACCTCGTTCGTGGCCTCACCGCAGGAGCCGTCAAAGGATGACCACGTCCCGGATCACTCGAGTCCTCGCAACCGGAGCCGTCGCCGCCGCCCTGTGCGGACTCACCGGCACCGCTGCGGCCACCACGCCCCCCGCCGGCTCGGCCGCGCCGGGCACCTCCGGCGGAACCGACCCGCTGGCGGCTTTGCCCGCCTGCGACGTGACCGCGCTGGACGGCGCCGACGGACCCGTGGAGATCACGGTGTGGTCCAGCATGAAGGCGGACCTGCTGAACAAGACCATGGACGAGCTGACCCAGGCGTTCAACGCCAGCCAGACCCAGGTCAAGGCGAACTACGTCAACCAGGGCGGCTACGAGGATACGATCCCCAAGTTCCTCGACGCCGACCAGGGCAGCCGCCCCGACGTGGTGCAACTTCCCGAGTACATGGTGCGGAGCGTCATCGACCTGAAGACGGCGGTACCGGTGGGCGCCTGTATCAAGAGCGCCGGCTTCGACACCTCTCCGTTCATCCCCTCCACGCTGGCCCAGTACGCGGCCGGCGGCGTGCAGTGGTCACTGCCGTTCAACGTCAGTGACCCGGTCCTGCTGTATAACAAGAAGCTCTTTGCCGCAGCGGGCCTCGATCCGAACACGCCGCCGGTCACCCTCGAGGACGTGGCGGCGATGTCGAAGACCCTCGTCGACAGCGGCGCCGCCAAGTACGGCATCGCCATCGACAGCAACTTCGACAACGGCGGCGGCTGGTTCCTGGAGCAGTGGCTGGCCAAGCTCGGCCAGTTCTACACCGACAACGACAACGGCCGTTCGGCGCGGGCCACCAAGGTCACCTTCAACACGCCGGAACTCGCCGGTGTGCTGACCACGCTGCAGACGATGGTCAAGGACGGCACGGCCCTCGACGTGGGCGACAACCCGAGCGGTGCGGACAACCTCCTGGCGATGGCCGACAAGGACGCCCCGGCCGCCATGACCATCGCCACCAGCGCCTCGATCGGCTCGGTGTTGACCATCTTGAAAGGCGGCCAGTTCCCGCATCTGACGGTGGACGACGTGGCCGTCGCGCCGATGCCCGGCCCTGGGTCGCCGGGCACGTTGGTGGGCGGCGCGTCGCTGTGGATCAACGACAGCGGCGACCCGGCCCGAGTCGCCGCGGCGTGGAAGTACCTGGAGTTCATGACTGCCGCCCAGCAGCAGGCCACCTGGGCTGCCACCACGGGCTACGTCGCCCTGCGCGCCGACGCCACCGAGTTGGAGCCGTTGAAGACCGCGCTGGCCGATCCGCGTGCTTCACGGTGGCCGGCAAACAGCTCCAGGACATCCCCGCCGTCGCCACCTCCACCGGCCCGGTGGTCGGGCCACTGCTGGAGATCCGTACTGCGGTAGCCGAAGGCGTCGCCAAGATCCTCAACGGCGAGGACGTCACCGCCACGTTGGCCGAGATGGAGTCACAGGCCAACGCCTTGATCACCGACTACAACGAGCGCAACCCCGGCTGACCCTGGCAGCTTCGTGAGCGTTCGGCGGGTGCCAGCGTCCCGGTGCTCACGCAACAACCCGATTCGTGAGCGTTCGGCGGGTGCCAGCGTCCCGGTGCTCACGAACTCGTCGATGCGCAGCTTGAAGGACCAGTCATGACACCGCCCGACCTCGAGACCGCCGCCGTCACCGAGGCACCGTCCACGGGGCTCGGCCCGAACTACCGCCGGCTGTACACCGCCACCGTCATCAGCAACCTGGGGGATGGCGTGACGGCCGTTGGCTACCCGTGGATCGCCTCGGCGGTCACCCGCAACCCGGTGCTCATCGCCGTCATCGCCGTCGCCCAACGCCTGCCGTGGCTGCTGTTCACCCTGCCCGCCGGAGTGATCACCGACCGGGTCGACCGGCGCAACCTGATGGTGCGCATGGACGTGCTGCGCGGCCTCATCACCGCCGGGGTGGCCGTGGCGGTGCTCGGCCTCGGCTCAGGCCTGCCCGACCCGGACCACCTCGACCAGGTGGTGGGCACCAGGATGGGGCTGTACCTGGCGCTGGTCGCCTCGGCCCTGCTGCTCGGGTGTGCCGAGGTGCTGCGCGACAACTCCTCGCAGACGATCCTGCCGGCCATCGTCGCTCCTGAGCACCTCGAGCGGGCCAACGGGCGGATGTGGTCGGCCGAGATGATCGCCAACACCTTCGTCGGACCACCGCTGGGCAGCTTGTTGCTGGCAGCATCGTTCTTCCTGCCCTTCGCTGTGGACGCCGTGTCGTTCTTCGTCGCCGCCGGGCTCGTCGCCCTCCTCGTTGGCACCTTCCGGGCCAAGCCCGCCGAAGGTCAGGCCACCGCCGAGGCCCGCCCCCACTGGATGACCGACCTCAAGGAGGGCGTGCGCTGGCTGTGGCAGCATCCCCTGCTGCGCACCCTGGCGATCACCCTCGGCCTGCTGAACCTGGTCGGCGCGATGCAGTTCGCCACCCTGGTGCTGTTCGCCCAGGAGGTCCTGCGCACCTCGCCGGTGGAGTTCGCCATCCTCAACACCGGCGGCGCCATCGGTGGCCTGGCCGGCGCATGGGCCGCGTCGCGGATCACCACCCGCCTGGGGACCGGTCCGTCGCTGGCCCTGACGCTGATCACCGGCATCGCCATGCCCGTGATCATCGGGCTGACCTCGTGGTGGCCGCTCGTACTCGTCGTGTTCGCCATCGGGATGCTCGTGTCGATGGTCTGGAACGTCATCACCGTCTCGCTGCGCCAGCAGATCATCCCCGATCACCTGCTCGGTCGGGTGAACAGCGTGTACCGCTTCTTCGGCTGGGGGATGATGCCCCTCGGCACCGCCCTTGGCGGGATCGTCGTGTGGCTGGCAGAACCGCGGTGGGGGCGCATCGACGCCCTGCGCGCCCCGTTCTTCGTGTCGGCGGCCATCAGCCTGGCCCTCGCCGTGGTGGCGGTGCCGAAGCTGACGACCGAGCGGATCGAATCAGCCCGCGCCGCGGCCCAGGGCCGTCGGCCCGGCGAGCCTGGCGCGTAGTGTCGAGGTCATGACCGACTCGTTGCAAACACCCGCCCAGGCCGGACGCTGGACGGCGCAGTGGAAGGAGCTGTACGCCGAGGTCATCACCACCGGGTTGTGCACCGGTTGCGCCGGGTGCGTGGTCACCTGCCCGCACGACGTGATCGGCTACGAGCACGCCGAGGGCAAGTACCGGCCCTTCCACCTCGAAGACGAGTTGGGTCCGGACAACTGCATCCACGGGGAGAAGGGCTGCACGACCTGCACCCGGGCCTGCCCGCGCTTTCGGGCGTGGGAGCCTGCTGCCGACATGCACCTGTTCGGCCGGGTGCGTGAGCCCGACGAGATGGGTGGCATCTGGCGGCAGCTGCTGCTCACCCGGGCCGCCGACGACACCCAGCACCAGCGCGGCCAGGACGGCGGGTTCGTCACGGCCATGCTCACCTGGCTGCTGGAGAACGACTACATCGAGGCGGCGATGGTCTCGGGCGTGGAGGACGACGACGCCTGGAAGGCCAAGCCCGTGCTGGCCCACAACCCGGCCGAGGTGCTGGCCACGGCCGGCAGCCGGTACACGTACTGCGCCAACCCCTTGGCCCTGCGCGACGCCAAGGCCGAAGGGTTGAGCCGCCTGGCCCTGGTGGGCATGGGCTGCCAGACCTCCTCGCCCCCCACGATGTGGGACCGCAAGGCCGGCAAGGTGTCCAAACCGTTCGTGTTCAACATCGGCCTGCTGTGCTCGAAGACCTTCGACGACGCGATCTTCACCGAGCTGTTCGAGGCCAAGTACGGCCTGCACAAGCAGGACATGGTGAAGATGAACATCAAGGGCGTCTTCCAGATCTGGATGAAGGACGGCTCGTACCACGAGATCGACCTGAAGGAATGCCACGCCTGGACCCGCGAGGGCTGCAAGCACTGCCCCGACTTCGCCGCCGAGCACGCCGACATCTCCACCGGGGGCATCGGCGAGGACAACGACTGGACCCTGACCATCGTGCGCACCGAACTGGGCGAGGAGGTCATCACCCGGATGATCAACGAGGGCCGGATCATCGCCCGCCCGGCCCAGGAGGACGACAAGGCGATGAAGCTGCTGCGCACGCTGTCCATCGTCAGCCGCCGCCGCTGGCCGGAGTGGGCCGACCGGGCGCCCAGCGTCGGCGTCCCACCGCCGAAGAAGAAGGCCGCAGCGCCGGCGGCCGAGCCGGCCCCGGCCGCGGCGCCCGATCCCACCGCCTGAGCCGCCTGAGCCGCCCGTCGCGCCCGTCGCGCCTGCCGCGCCGACATCGCGGCCGTTGCGGTCTACATTGCGCGCATGATGCTCAGCCCACGCCGCCTGTTGGTTGCTGCCGCCGTCACGGGTGCCATCGGCACCGGGGTGGCCACCGTCACGGCCCGCAGCCAGCCCGTCCCCGAGCCGCCGGCGCAGGTCATCTGGCCATTCGTCGACTTCCAGACGGTGCCCCAACTGGGCGACGAGACCGTGCGCGGCTCGGGTTGCGGTGGTGCCCAGGAGGTTCCGGCAACGATCCCTGACGGGGTGTGGGCCGGACAGATCGACGGCTTCGTCGACGGCGGGTCGGCCACCGACGACATCGGCTCGGCCACCGGCCTGCAGTTCGACCTGTGGTGCATCTACCAGGGCGACGCCGCGGCGAAGATCTTGGCGGCGGGCCAGCAGACCATCCTCCTGGACAACCCGGCCTACCTGGTGGTCAACAACAACGAGCGGGCCCGTGGCGTGAACCTCGACGAGAGCTTCATCCTGCGCTACGCCGTCCGCCTGGTGGACGGCCGGTGCATCGACCCCGGCCCGGCCGCCAAGGAGTACACCGGAGACGACGGGCTGCCGTACTACCGCTCGGCGCAGACCTGGCTGAACATCAAAGACGGCAAGGCCGTGTGGGCCTTCGTCGATTGCCGCGACTGACGCCTGCCGGCGGCGGCGAGGAACCGGGCCGTCAGATCCTCGGGGTGCCGAGGCACTCGTGGAAGAACTGGCACATCGTGGCCCACGAGCGGCGATCGGCAGCCTCGTGGTAGCGGAAGCCGTCACGGTCCGAGTTTCGGTTGGTGAAGCTGTGAACCACGCCGCCGTACACATGGAGTTGCCAGTCGACTCCGGCGGCGGTCATCTCGGCCTCCCAGGCCAGCCGGTCGGCCGCTGTGACGATGGGGTCGTCGGCGCCGATCATCGCCAGCACCCTGGCGGTGAGCCGGACGTCGGCCGGCTCGGGGTGCTTGAGCCCGCTGTGGAAGCCAACCGCGCCGACCAGCGGCGCCCCGCCGCGGGCCAGATCGATGGCCATCGTGCCGCCGAAGCAGTAGCCCATCGCGGCCACCCGTGCGGGATCCACCAGCGGGTGGGCCAGCAACTGGGCGAGCCCGGCCTCGGCCCACGGTCGGGCCAGGCGCGGGTCGGCGATCACCCGCCCCAGCGCCTCGCCCACCTCGGCGGCCGGGAGCGGAACGCCGCCGCCCCAGTAGTCGAGGGCGAAGGCGACCACGCCCAACTCGTCCGCCAGCCGCTCGGCACGCCAGCGCGGGTGATCGGTCATGCCCGGCCCCTCGTGGCACACCAGCACCCCTGGGCCGCGGCGCGTCGGTCTGCGGTTCGGCCAACCAGCCGACGAACTCGGTGCCCTCGAACGCGTAGCGAACCTCCCGCCCGGCCATCACGACTCCAGCGCGGCCAGCAGGTTGGTGGGCGTGTCCTTCGGGCTCACCTGGTACCAGGCGTGGCTGATCACGCCCTCCGGGTCCACCAGGAACGCCGAGCGCAGGATCCCCAGGTAGGTCTTGCCGTAGTTCTTCTTCTCCCGCCACACGTCGTAGGCCAGGGCCACGGCGTGATCGGCGTCGGACAGCAGCCCGAAGCCGAGGGAGTACTTGGTGTCGAACCTCGCCTGGCGCGCCGGGGTGTCGGGGCTGATGCCCAGCACGACGGTGTCGCCGATCTGGCCGGCGATGTCACGCAGCACGCGCAGGCTTGCGTGGTGCAGCCGGGCGTGTCGGCCTTCGGGTAGAAGTACACCAGCACACGGCGACCGCGGAGGCCCTGGAGGGTGACCTTCGAGCCGTGCTGATCGGTCAGGGCGAAGTCGGGCGCCCGATCTCCTGCTGCAAGCATGGGCCGAGGTTACCCGGGTCACGCGGCTCGGTTCGGGGGCTTGTCACCGCCACGTGGGAAGCTGGAGCATGCCGCTGCACCCGCAAGCCGTGTCCCTGCTCGAGTTGATGGCCGCCCTCGCCGATCCGCCTTTCGAGGACCTCACCCCCGAGCAGGCTCGTTCGCTGCGCGCCGACCGGCGACTTCCCTCCGACGAGGCCGTCCACGAGGTCCGCGACCTCGACGCCGGTGGTGTCCCGGCCCGCCTGTACCGGCCGTCGGCCGGCGAGGAGCTCGGCCTGCTGGTGTTCTTCCACGGCGGCGGGTGGGTGATCGGTGATCTCGACAGCCATGACAACGTCTGTCGAGCCCTGGCCAACGGGAGTGGCCAGGCCGTCCTCAGCGTCGACTACCGGTTGGCCCCGGAGCACAAGTACCCAGCAGCCCTGGAGGACGCCGTGACGGCCACCCGGTGGGCGCACGCCAACGCCGCTGCGCTGGGCTGTGATCCTGGGCGGCTGGCCGTTGGCGGGGACTCGGCGGGCGGCAACCTGGCCGCCGTGGTCGCCCAGATGGGCGTGGCGCCGTTGCGATTCCAGCTCCTCGTGTACCCGGTGACCGACTGCACCATGGCCCAGCCCAGCTACGCCACCAACGGCGCCGGCTACTTCTTGACCAGCGAGGGAATGCGCTGGTTCATCGGCCACTACCTCGACGGGACCACCGCCCGGCCCGACGACCCGCGGGTCTCACCGCTGTTCGCCGCCGACCATTCGCTGGCCGGGCTTCCGCCGGCGCTGGTGATCACCGCCGAGTTCGACCCGCTGCGTGACGAGGGTGACCGCTACGCCGAGCGTCTCGCCACGGCCGGGGTGCCCACCAGCCACGTGCGCTTCGGCGGGATGTTCCACGGGTTCTTCAGCCTCGCCGAGTTCCTCGACGACGGCCGCTCGGCCAACGCCCTCGCCGCCGCCGCCCTCGCCGCCGCCCTCACCCGCTGAATGGGCGCGAGACCTTCGTGAATCCGTAGTTCTCGCGCCCATTGAGCACGGCGCCGGCCCGCATGGGCGCGAAGACTTCAGGTATCCGAGGGAATCGCGCCCATGGGGAAGGCGAGGGCCACGGCGCGGGCGACGACGTGGTCGAGCATCGGCTCGGTGAGCCGGCCGGTGAAGGTGTTCTGCTGGCTGGGGTGGAACGAGCACACCAGCGTCAGCCCGCTGGGCGCGGCCACCTCCACGCCATGGCCGAACGTCGGGCGCGGGCGGACCCCGGTGAGCGCACAGGCCGCCTGGTAGGCGAACGACCCGAGGCACACGACCACGCGAACATCCACGAGGGCGGCGAGCTCGGCGACGACGAAGGGGCGGCAGGCGTCACGCTCGTCGGGCGTCGGGCGGTTGTCCGGCGGCGCGCACTTCACCGCCGAGGTCACCCACGCGCCGCGCACTGTCAAGCCGTCGTCGGCCGACACCGACGTGGGCTGGTTGGCCAGCCCGGCGCGCCACAGGGCCCGATACAGCCAGTCACCCGAGCGATCACCCGTGAACATCCGCCCGGTGCGGTTGGCGCCGTGGGCCGCCGGGGCCAGGCCCAGCACCAGGATCCACGCCGACGGGTCACCGAACCCGGGCACCGGGCGACCCCAGTAGTCCTCGTCGGCGAACGAGGCCCGCTTCACCTCGGCCACCTGCTCCCGCCAGGCCACCAGCCGCGGGCAGCGCCGGCAGTCACAGATCTCGGTGCGCAGCCGGTCGAGTGCCGTCATCCCCGGCACAGTAGGTTTCCGGCCAGCCATGCCGCGAACGAAGCCTGCTCCCCCCTCGCACACCCTGGTGCTCCTGGTCCGCCACGGCACCACGCCGTCCACCGGCACGGTGCTGCCCGGCCGAGCCAAGGGCCTGCACCTGTCCGACCACGGCCGAGCTCAGGCCGACGCCGCGGCGGCACGCATTGCGGCGCTGGCCCGGGTGGACGCGGTGTACGCCTCACCCCTGGAGCGCACCCGCGAGACCGCCGCGCCCATCGCCCGCTCCCGCGGGCGCCCCGTGGTCACCGACCGCGGCCTGCTCGAGTGTGACTTCGGCGAGTGGACCGGCGCCGAGCTGAAGCGGCTGATGAAGCTGGCCGAGTGGCGCACCGTCCAGCGCAGTCCCAGCGTGTTCCGCTTCCCCGGCGGGGAGAGCTTCGTCGAGATGCAGTCCCGCGGCGTCGCCGCCGTCAACCGCCTGGCCAGCGCCCACCGCGGTGGCGTGATCGTGTGCGTGTCGCACGCCGACCCGATCAAGGCGATCGTCGCCCACGCCGTCGGCACCCACCTCGACCTGTTCCAGCGCATCGTGATCAGCCCGTGCTCCATCACGGCGCTCGCCGTCAGCGCCGACACCGCTCCGATCGTGCTCACCGTGAACTCCACCGGAGAGTCACTGAGCGAGCTCGTCCCCTCGTAGCCTTGGCGACGACATGGGAGTGTTCTTCGAGTTCGACGAGGTCGACGGTTTCGGGGTCGGCGCCATCGGCGAGCCTGGGCAGCGGGTCTTCTACCTGCAGGGCCAAGGCTGGGTCGCTGCAGCTCGACATCAAGTGCGAGAAGCAGCAGGTCGCGGCCATCGCCGAGTACCTGCGCAAGGTACTCAACGACCTCCCGGCGCCCGATCCGGCGTCGATCGACGCCGGGATCACCGCTCCGCTCAACCCGGCGTTCGTGCTGGGTCCGGTGGGCCTCGGGTACAACCGAGAGCACGACCGGCTGATGCTGCAGTTCGACGAGATCGTCGTCGAGGACGAGGCGTCCTCCGAGGCCGACGCGTTGGATCGCGGCCACCTGCGGGTGTTCCTCAGCAGGGCCCAGGCGCTGGCGTTCTGCAATCGGGCCGAGGCCGTGGTGACGGCCGGGCGACCGCCGTGCCCGTGGTGTGACGGTCCGCTCGACGCCGGTGGTCACGTCTGCCCGCGCATGAATTGACGATGGACGCATCCGACCAACTGGATCTGCTGGCCACCGGCGAGGTGGAGGTCCTGGGCCGGATGCCGTGGAGCAGCAACGCCACCTTCCTGATCACCGTGACCGGTGGGGATCGCACCACACGGGCGATCTACAAGCCGACGCGTGGTGAACGTCCGCTGTGGGACTTCGCCCCCGGCCTGCACCGCCGCGAGCTGGCCGCGTACCGGCTCAGCGAAGCGCTCGGCCTCGGCCTGGTACCGCCGACGGTGATCCACGACGGACCCCTCGGCGAGGGCTCGGTGCAGTGGTTCGTCGACGTCGACCACCGCCAGCACTTCTTCACGATGTACGAGGAACGCCCGGAGCTCCACGACGCATTCCGCGCCGTGGCCCTCTTCGACGTCCTGGCCAACAACACCGACCGCAAGAGCGGGCACGTTCTGGTGGGCGACGACGGGCACGTGTGGGGGATCGATCACGGCCTGTGCTTCGCCACCGAGTTCAAACTGCGCACGGTGATCTGGGAGTTCGGTGGCGAGCCAGTCCCTGAGCACCTCCTCGCCGCGGCCGCAAGGGTCGCCGAGGCCGTGCCACTGGACGTCGCCGCGCTGCTCGACGACGACGAGGTGGAAGCCATCGCCCAGCGAGCCGCCTGGCTGGCGACGAGCGCGACCTTTCCGGTGGACCACTCCGGACGGCGCTACCCGTGGCCGCTGGTATGAACGACGACGAGCTGACCACGCTGGTGCGCCACGCCGATCTGGACGGGCTGGTCCGGTTGATCGACGGGTGGACGGCCGCCGGTGAGTGGGCAGGGTTGCTGCGTGTTCGTGACACGTCACGCGCCGCGCTGGAGAGTGGCCGTCAGTTGTGGCCGGCGGCCACGCTGGCCGAGTATCGCCTGGCCCTCCACGCACCCGCGCCGTGGGCGGCACGGGTGCTCGACGAGGGTTCCGGGCGATTCACGATCGGCCCGCTCACCGAGGTGGTCGCCCAGCACCACACGCTGGCCGAGCTCACCGGGTACGTCGACGATCCCGTGCGCCTCGGGCTGATCGCCCACGAGCGGGCCCGGCGCGGCGAGACCGTCGACGTCGCGCTGAACCCGCTGGACATCCCCTTCGGCCGCGCCGCCTGGGAGCCGTCGTACCCGCTGGCCACCTACACCGACGACGGACTGGACGCACCGGCGCCGCCGCTCCCAGAGCCGGACGTGGCCGGGGCCTTCGCCGCGGCGGGCCCTGGCGCCCGGGCGGCGGTCGTCGAGGACGCAGGAGTGGCCGATGCCGTTCGCCAGCTGTTCGACGGGTGGACGGCGGCGTCCGACGGCCACGTCGAGGTCCGCTGCGTGGAGGGAACCGCGGCCGAGGCCGTCGGCGCGCTGGGGCTCGGGCGGTCGCGGCTCACTCCGATCACGCTGGCCCAGTCCATGGCCTGGTTGACCTGGGCCGGGGCGGGCGGCGGCGCCCACGGCCGGAGGCGGGGCACGGCCATCGGCCGGTTCGGCGCCTGGTGGCTGCTGGCCCAGCTCACCGATCTGGCCGACGAGTGGCCACCGGACGCCGCCGAACTGGGCCGCGCCGGGTCAGCGCTGCGCTGGTACTGGTGGGACGGCGGCGAGGCGCAGCTGGGCTGGACCGTGCAGCTGGCGGTGGAGGATTTGGCAGACGGCTACGCCTGGGCGCTCAGCGCCCACGACGCGGCCTGACCCGGGCCGCCGAGGCTCAGCGGGACTGCAGCGCCTCGATCAGCTTCGGCAGGACCTTGTGCACGTCGCCGACGATGCCGAGGTCGGCGATGCCGAAGATCGGGGCTTCCTTGTCCTTGTTGATGGCAATGATGTTCTTCGAGCCCTTCATGCCCACCATGTGCTGGGTGGCGCCGCTGATGCCGACGGCGATGTACACGCCCGGCTTGACCACCTTGCCGGTCTGCCCGACCTGGTAGCTGTAGGGCACCCAGCCGGCGTCGACAATGGCTCGCGAGGCGCCCGGCGCGCCCTTCAGCAGCTTGGCCAGGGTCTCGACCATCTCGTACTTGGCCTGCTCGCCGAGGCCTCGACCACCGGCCACCACGACGGCGGCCTCGTCGAGCTTCGGACCGCTGGTCTCCTCCACGTGGGTGGCCGTGACCGTTGCGCCGCCGGTGGCCCCCAGCTCTGGGATCGGGGCGGCAACCACCTCGGCCGCGCCGCCACCGGCGGGCTCGGCGGCGAAGCTCTTCGGGCGGAAGCCGGCCAGGAACGGGCCGGCCCCGGTGAAGGTGGTGGTGACGAGGGTGTTCCCGCCGAAGACCGGCGTGGTCACCTTGACCGCACCGCCGTCCACGGCGATGTCGGTGTTGTTCGTCAGCACGGTGCGGTCGAGCTTGACCGACAACCGGCTCACCACGTCACGGGCCTCGTAGCTCTGCGGCAGCATGATCAGGTCCGGGGAATCGCCGCCGTCGATGACGGCCTTGATCGCCGAGGCGACCGCGGCGCCCGGAAGCTTGCCACCGAGCGGGCCGGTGGCATAGAGCTTGGTTGCTCCGTACTCGCCCACTGCGGCGGCGATCGTGGCGCCGTCACCGGCGACGAACGCGCTGACCGTGCCGCCCAGGGAGCGAGCCTTGGTGAGCAGTTCCAGCGACGCCGTGGTGGGCGCGCCCTTCGATTCCTGGACGTACACCCAGATGTTCATGACACTCTCCCTCAGATGACTTTCAGGTTCTCAAGGAACGCGACGATCTTGGTGAACGACTCGCCGTCGTCTTCGATGATCTCGCCGGCGGCGCGGGCCGGGGCGTCGGCGACATCCACGATCTGCTGGTTGGCGCCGGCCCAGCCGACGGCCGTGACGCCCAGATCGGTGGCGGTGACGTTGTCGACCGGCTTGGACTTGGCGGCCATGATCCCCTTGAAGCTCGGGTACCGCGGCTCGACCACGCCGGCGGTGACGCTGATCACCGCGGGGAGCGGGCACTCGACCTCGTCGTAGCCGTCCTCGGTCTGGCGGGCGGCCTTCAGCGTGCCACCGTCGATGGTGACGCTCTTGGCGAAGGTGACCGACGGGAGACCGAGCACCTCGGCCATCTGCTCGGGCACGGTGCCGGTGTAGCCGTCGGAGGACTCCGTGGCGGCAATGACCAGGTCGGCGCCACCGAGGCGGTTGACGGCGGCGGCCAGCACCTTGGCCGTGGTCAAGGCGTCGCTGCCCTGCAGGGCCGGATCGCTGACCAGCACGCCCTTGGCCGCGCCCATCGCCAGCGCGGTCCGCAGCCCGCTGACCTCACCGTTCGGCGCCATCGAGACCAGGCTGACCTCGCCGCCGCCGGCCTTGTCGACCAGTTGCAACGCCATCTCGACGCCGTAGCTGTCGGACTCGTCAAGGATGAGCTTGCCGTCCCGCTTGAGGGTCTTGGTGGCGGAGTCCAACGCCCCCGGCAGGGCCGGATCGGGGATCTGCTTGACGCACACGATCACATTCATAGGGCCATTGTTACCGACGGGTCAGGGCACCACCCAACCCGGTGGCCCACCAGTAGGGTGCGCGTCGTGCGCATCCTGCTCGTGGTGAACGCCTTCGCCTCGTCGGTGACCACGCGTAACACCGTCGTCGTGCATCGCGAACTCAGCGTCGGCAACGACGTGGAGGTCCGTGAGACCAATCGCCGCGGTCACGCCACCCGCTTCGCCCAGGATGCCGCCCGCCGCGGGGTGGACGTGGTGATCGGTTACGGGGGTGACGGGACACTGAACGAGGTGGCCACCGGCGTGGCCGGGACCGACACCGCGCTGGGCGTGCTGCCAGGTGGGAGCACCAACGTGTTCGCTCGAACACTCGGGATGCCCAACGATCCGGTCCCCGCGTCCCGGCTGCTGGCCGCCGGGATCGCCAACCGGTCGATCCGCCCGATTGGGCTCGGCAAGGTCAATGGCCGGCACTTCTGCTTCCACACCGGGATCGGCTACGACGCGGCGGTGGTCAACGAGGTCGAGAAGCGGGCCTCGCTGAAGCGCTGGCTCGGCCACCCGCTGTTCATCTACGCCGCCACGAAGACGTGGGCGGTGGGCTACGACCGCGCTCGCCCGCATTTCACGGTGGCGAGCCCCGGGGCTGCCCGACGTGACCGACGGGTACTTCACCGTCGTGCTGAACACGAATCCGTACACGTACCTCGGCAACCGGCCGCTCGATCTCAGCCCGGCCGCCACGCTGGACCGCGGCCTGGTCGCCATCACCTTCCGGACGATGCGCGTGGGGGCGATTCTGGCGTCACTGGGCGGGGCGCTCCGCGGCGGTGGTGTGAAGCCCAGCGGCCACCTCGACGTGCGCACCGACCTCGCCAGCCTGACGGTGGAGCACGGCGACCCGTTCCCCTACCAACTCGACGGGGACTACCTCGGCGAGACCAGGCGGCTGGAGTTCGAGCACGTGCCCGACGCCGTACGGCTCATCCTTCCTGCCCAGGCCTGACCGCCCCGGCTGCGGCGGCCGTGAGCACCGAGAGACGCCACGTCGGGAAGGTTGGTGCAGATCCCGTCGATCCCCCAGCTCACCAGCTCGCCCATTCGCTCCGGGTCGTCGCAGGTCCAGGTGTTGACCTGCAGGCCGGAGGCGTGGGCCTCGTCGATCAATGCCCTGGTGAGGTTGCCCACCCACGGATGCCAGGCGGCGTGGCCTCGCTCGGCGATGGTCCCCACCACCCCGTCGGAGATCGTGTAGGTCAGCCAGGCCGTGCGGATCGCGGGTGCCAGCGCCCGGCACCGGTCCACCGTCTCCAGACGGAATGAGGAGATGACCCAGCGATCGTCCTCGGCGCGGGCCTGCAGCAGGGCCACCGTGTGGTCGGCGATCGAGTCCGTCGGGTCGAAGTCGCCCTCGCCGGGGTCGTTCTTGATCTCCACGTTCACCCACATCCCGGTACAGGCGTCGAGCGCGGCGGTCAGTGACGGGATGTGCGCCGGGAGATCCGCCACGTCGAGCCCGGCGATCAGCCGGCCGTCGGGCAGCATCGGGTCGTGGTGCACGACCAGCACCCCGTCGGCGGTCCGGCGGACGTCGAGCTCCACGGCGTGGGCGCCGACCACCGCTGCCAGGCGGAACGCCTCGACCGTGTTCTCCCGCGCCATCCGGCTCGCCCCACGGTGGGCGATCACCTGGGTTTCAATCCGCGTCATAGATACCCCCTATCGCAAGGAACTATGCCCTCGCCGGGCCATCGGACCCTTGTCAAATCGACTTTTGTTTCCTACCGTTACGCCGGCGTTCGGACGGAGTTCGCAGAACTGCGCCGCACGCACGTGAAAACTCTCACAAACGGAGCGTGTCGTGACCATCCTCGCGTCGAGTCTTGCCCTGGCGAATGCTGACTACACGTGGCGGCGCAAAGCCATCTGCCGCGACACCGACCCTGACGTGTTCTTCCCGGTGGGCACCACGGGCTACGCGCTGGTTCAGATCGACAAGGCCAAGGGGATCTGCGGGGAGTGCCCGGTGCGCGTCGACTGCCTGGACTACGCGCTGGAGACCAACCAGGATTCGGGTATCTGGGGCGGGACCTCCGAGGACGAGCGCCGGGCGCTGCGACGCCAATACGCCGCCCGGCAGAAGTCAGCCGTCGCCGTCTGACGATCACACGGGGACGGTGAGGTCCACCACCGTGCCGGCGCCACGCGGCTGATCGCCCAGCCCGGCGTCGACGAAGTCGTCGGGCTCCCCGGCGCGCATCGAGATCGTCCCGTCGAGTTCGGTCGTGACCAGCGTGCGCACGATGGAGAGCCCGAGCCCGGTCGCCTTGTTGATGTCGAAGGTTGGGTCGAGCGGCCTGCCGTTGTTGATGACCCGGATGTGCAGGCGATCGTCGGCATGGTCCAGCTTGACCACGACCTGGCCGCCCCGGCTGTCACCCTCCGGGTAGCCATGGTCCACGGCGTTCTGCAGCAGTTCGGTGAGCACCACGGACAGCGGGGTGGCGATGGTGGACGGCAGCCGGCCGCCGTCGCCGACGACGGTGAAGCGCACCGGGCGATCCGGGGACTGCAGGCCTTCTTCGGCCAGGCGCAGCAGCGGGCGGACGATGTCGAGGAAGGCAACGTCGTCGCCGGGTTCGCGCGACAGCGTCTCGTGCACCAGGGCGATGGTGCGGATCCGCCGGACCGACTCGGCGACGGCGGCCTTGGCCTCGGGGTTCTGCAGGCGGCGGCCCTGCAGGCGCAGCAGCGACGAGATCGTCTGCAGGTTGTTCTTCACCCGATGGTGGATCTCCCGGATCGTGGCGTCCTTGCTGATCAGCAGCTTGTCCCGCTTGCGCACCTCGGTGACATCCCGCAGCAGAAGCACGCCGCCGGTCACCTCACCACCGGCCATGATGGGCATGCACCGGGCCAGGAAGGTGACCTCGGGGGTCTGCTCGAACTCCTCGATGATCGGGACGCGCTGCTCGTAGGCCTGGCGCACCGGGCTGTCGTTGAAGCCCAGCTCGGCCAACCGCAGACCGACTGCGTTGGCGGTGATGCCCACCCGGTGCAGGGCCGAGATGGCGTTCGGTGACCCGTAGTGGACGCGGGCGTCCTGGTCCAGCACCAGCACGCCGTCGCCCACCCGCGGGGCGGCGCTGGAGTCGCCGATCTGGCCGGCGTAGGGGAACGAGCCCTCGGCGATCATCGCCGCGAACCGTTCGAACAGGCTGACGTAGGTGCGCTCCAACCCACCCGGCTGGCGGCCGGAGCGTTCCGACCACTCCCGGCCGAGCACGGCGATCGGCACGCCCCGGTAGCGGACCGGGATGGCCTCGATGCGCGCCGGCTCGGGCGTGTTCGGCGCCTCGGTCTCGCCCTCGATGATCGACCCGCTGTCCAGCGTGCGCTGGAGCATGTCGGTGTCGGTGTAGGTGGGTGGCAGGCCGACGTAGTCGTCGATGTAGATGGTCTGCCCGGTGGCCGGGCGGACCTGGGCGAGGATCCGCCACTTGCCGTCGTTGCTCGGGATGTAGAGCAGCAGGTCGGCGAAGGACAGGTCGGCGAGCAGACCCCACTCGCCGACCAGCGAGTAGAGATGCGCTACCTGGTCTCGTTGGAGGGACGTGTGCTGCCGGGAGAGTTCGCCGAGGGTCGCCATAGCTCCTACGAGTGTGCCAGACCGACACGATCGTTACGGGGTCTCCCCGCCGATCAGGTGGCGGCCGATCCTCAGCAGGGCGTCGAGATCGGTGATGTCGCCGTCGAGCATCGGAACCTCGGCGATCAGTTTGGCCTGCGCTGACAGCTCCGAGCGGCGCTCCGCTTCGCGCTTGGCGACTGCCACGAGGTCGCTGAAGCTGTCGGCCAACCCGTCGAGCGTGGAGGTCAGGAGCGGGACCGGAACCCCGGAGGCGGTGCTCAGCTTCTTCAGCGACTTGCCGTCACCGACCAACGCGGCCATCTTCGTGGCCGCCGCCGAGGTGGCCCGGGCGCGGATGGCGGGGCTGAGGACGCGGTTCAGCACCAGCGCGCCCAGCGGCAGGCGCCGGCGGGAGATCTCCGAGGCCAGGTAGCCGGCCTCGTGCGCCGGCGCCGGCTCCAGCGTGGAGACGACCAGGAAGGTGGTGCGCTGATCGGAGAGCAGTTGTTCCACCTGGGTGGCGCGGCGGACGAAGCCGGGCTCCATCTTCTGGAACAGGGTGAAGAACTGGGCGATGTCCTGCAGGAAGCTGGAGCCGAGCACCCGGTCAGCGATCTGGTTGAACGGCTTGGAGGCCAGGTTGAACAGCCGGGAGCGGTATGGGACGGTCAGCCACTTGAGCAGCCGGGAGCCGAAGAACTCCCGCATCCGGCCGGGCGAGTCGAGCAGGTCGAGGGCGTTGCGCGACGGCGGCGTATCGACGACGACCAGGTCGTAGCGACCGCTGGCGTGCAGTTCGAGGAGCCGTTCAATGGCGATGTAGCCGTGACTGTGCACGAAACGCGAGGTGAGGTTGCGGTACAGCGGGTTGGCCAGGACGCTGTCACGCAGGCGGCTGTCCGGGGCGTGGCGGCGGATCAGCTCATCCCAGCCGGCCTTGGTGTCGAGCATCGCCACCCACAGCTCGCCTCGCGGCTGGATTCCCGCGGCGGCGAAGGACTCGTCGCCCACGCGGATCTCGGCATTGCCGATGGCGTCCATCCCCAGCGCCGTGGCCAGGCGTCGCGCCGGGTCGACGGTCAGCACCAGGACCCGGCACTTTTCGGCGGCGGCGACGGCCGCGCCCAGTGCTGCGGCCGTGGTGGTCTTGCCCACCCCACCGCTGCCGCAGACGACCACCATCTCCTTGGCGCCGACCAGCTCGGCGAGGGCGCGCTGTGCGGCGGTCACCGGTCCACCTCGTCTACGGCGTCTATGGCGTTCACCTGGGTTGCCAGGGCCTCGGCCACCTTGGCGACCACTCGCCGACCAGTCGCCCTGGCGAACAGCTCAGGAACGCGGAACATCGGGGTGTCGGCCGGGAGCGCGGCCCGAAGGCGGGTCAGGTGTCCGGCGCCGAGGTCGGCGCGCGACTGGGCGAGACGAGCGGCGAGGATCACCGTGTCGATCTCCGGACCGACGAGCGCAACGAGGGCCTCGCGCGCCGTGTCGTCCGCGAGACGATCCAACGATGCTTCCTGATCGGCGTCCAGCCGATCGGCGAGGACTCGGTTGGCCACGACCGCGGCGACGTCCACGCGCACGTCGCTGCGGAGCCGTTCGAGCAGCTCGATGCTCTCGGTCACGGGCATCTCCTCCGGGGTGGTCACCACGACCACGCCGGTCACGTCCGGGTCGCCGAGCAGGTCGATCATCCAGTCGGTCTGTTCACGGACCATGCCCACGTTGACCAGCTCACGGATGGCGGAGGGCGCCCCGATCTGGGCGACGATGTGACCGCTGGCCTCGGCGTCGACCACCACGAAGTCGTAGTGGCGTTCGCGGACCTCGTGGGCCAGCTTGCCGACGGCGAGGATCTCCTTCACGCCAGGGGCCGCATCGGCGACGAAGTCGAAGGTCTTGGCCAGCGGTGCGAGGGTGCCGAGCAGAGGGATACGCACGAACAGGCGGAGGTATTCGCGCAGCGAGTCCTCGGTGTTCATGGCCATCGCGTACAGATTGGGCTGGAGCAGCCGCGGCTGGAAGCCGAGCGGTGCGGCGTCGAAGGCGTCGGCGACGGCGCCCTTGTCGTCCATCTCGCAGATCAGGGTGCGCTGCCCAGCCTTGGCGGCGAGCTCGGCGAGCGCCGCGGCGACCGTCGTCTTGCCCACACCACCCTTGCCGGTGACGAAGACGAGGCGGCGCCCGAGCAGTGGCCGCTTGGAGATGTCAGCCACCGAAGCCGATGCGCCGTGCGCCCTCGGCGTTGCTCAACTCGACGTAGGCGATCTTCGAGGCGGCGATGCCGACGTCTTTGCCCTTGCGGTCGGTCAGCCACAGCGTGTCCGCGGCACCGGAGAGGGCGGCGCTGATCTGCGCCTTGAGCGCGTCCCGGTCAAGGTCGTCGGGCAGTTCGAGGGTGACCTCACGAGGAGATTGCGTGACGCCGATACGGATGTCCATGGCGCACATGGTAGGGACGGGGCCGGGTTACGCGGCACGCTGCGTGAACGGCGCCAGGCTGGTGACCAGCCAAGCGAAGGCGGCCGATGGCGGGAGTCGTTGCTCGGCAACCTCGACGATGACGGCCCGCAGCCTGCTCAGTTCGTTCGACGGGCTGATCCCCACCTCCAGCGGCGTCGCTGCGACGATCGCCGCGCAGGCGGCGCAGGCGGTGGCGGCGAACGGATGGAAGTGCTGGCCGTAGATGGGGGCGGCGAGGGCCCCGCACAGCGTCTCGCGCCGCCGGCCCTCCGGACGCACGCTGTGCCGCAAGGCGTGGGTCTTGGAGCCCACCAGGCCCCACCCGCCGCGCTCGTACCCGGAGCCGCGCCACTCGTCGCCCACCGCCTGGCCCGGAAGGGCCCGCACGGTGCGCCGATGCTCAAGCCCGTGGCGGTGTTCGTAGGCGCGCTGCCGGCAGGTAGGCGCGCGAGTAGAGCCGGGGGCGTCCGGGCCGGCGCACCACGACGAACGGAGTGGCGCACCAGGCGCACTCCCGCCCCTGCACGAACGCCTCGCCCCACGACGGTGGTGGCAGCGAGGACGCGGCGACCTCCTGCCCACCCGCGTGTTCCAACATGGTCACCCCGCCGCCCGTGCCGCCATCGCTGCGTTCGCTGTCGCTGTCGCTGTCCATGCGGACACTGAACCAACTGGGTGTCGCAGAGTGCGATCCGCCAAGCCCATCCCGCCGCGCGCTGGGACTGCGCCCCGGGCGGCTGACCCCAATCGTCAGCCACCTGGCAAATCGTCTGTGACGCAACCCCCCGACACCCACCCCAACCCACCCCCTGGCGAATCATCCGTGACGCAACCCCCCGACACGCCGGGCGCGCCACGGGATTCGTCACGGACGATTCGCCAGGCATCGCAGACGACTCGGCCGCCCGGTGATTCGTCACGGACGATTCGCAATGCGCCGAGTGGGACGGAGTCGACCGGTGATTCGTCACGGACGATTCGCAATGCGCCGAGTGGGACGGAGTCGACCGGCCATTCGTCACGGACGATTCGGCGAGGGGCGCCGTGACACTTTGGGTGGGTGGGCACCGGCGAAGGGGGGAAGAGCGAACCCCACCAGGGGCGCGTCAGACGGCGGTGGCGCAGAACGAGTCGCCGTGGGCGACGGACGCTTCGGTGCTGACCTCGGTGGCGCCGTAGAGGGCGCTCAGCATGCCCCTGACCAGACCTCGGTCGACGGCGCAAACAACGGGGTGGTCGATGGCGACGTCGCCGAAGGGGCAGTGGTTGTTGACGATGCGCAGCTGGTTGTTGCGATTCTCGGTGTGGGCGGCGAACCCGTGGGCGGTCAGGGCGTCGGCCACGGCCTGCATCGCCGAGCGCAGGCTGCGTTGTCCGGCGTTGACATCGGGCCCGACCATGCCCACCGCCATCGCCGTGCCGTACTCGGCGCCGATCTCCTCGGCCATGGTTTCGACCTCACTGGCGGGCAGCTTGGCCAGCGTCCTGCCCAGCAGGGCGAGGACCAGGTCGTCGGCCCGCACCGGCACATCGACAGCGGCGCTGTCAACGGATCGGTAGCGCTTCGACGGGCGGCCCGCTCCCGCCCCCGCCGTGCGATCCACCGTGACCTCCACGTACCCGCCGGCAGCCAGCTTGTCGAGGTGGTGGCGGGCGACGTTGGGGTGCACGCCGAATGACTCGGCGACCTGCGCCGCGGTGAGCCCGTCACCGGACTCGCGCAGGCGCAGATAGATCCCCCGGCGCGTCGGATCACCGAACGCGTCCGAGATCGCCGAGACCGTGGCCGTGAACGAGCCGGAGGCCAGGTGCTGACTGGGGGCCTTGGTGGGCACGCCGGTATTCTACCTATACGCGTAGTGGTAATTCCCGACGCCCACCGCCCGAAAGGCCACCATGTCTGTCCCGAGCACCGAGCAGTTGATCGAGGCCCTGCGGCCCGTCGAGGACCCCGAGCTGCGCCGTTCGATCGTCGAGCTGGGCATGGTCCGCCGAGCGGAGACCGACGGCACCGGCACGGTGGACGTCCTGATCGCCCTCACCGTGGCCGGCTGCCCACTGCGCAACGAGATCAACCAGCGTGTATCCGCAGCGCTGACCGCCGTCCCGGGAGTCACCGGTGTCCGCCTCGATTTCACCGTCATGACCGACCAGGAACGCGAGCAACTGCGACAGCGGCTCCACGGCTCGAGCGGCCAGGCCACCGCCGGCAGCGGCCACAGCCACAGCCACGGACCCGGCCACGGTCACGCCGAGGGCCGTCCGGTCCCGTTCAACGAGCCAGGCTCGAAGACCCGCCCACTGCTGATCAGCAGCGGCAAGGGCGGCGTCGGCAAATCCTCCGTCACGGTCAACCTGGCCGTGGCCCTTGCCGCCCAGGGCTACAGCGTCGGTGTCGTCGACGCCGACATCTACGGCTACAGCATCCCGCGCATGTTGGGCGCCGACCGCGATCCCGTCGTCATCGACCAGATGCTGGTTCCACCGGAGAGCTACGGCGTGCGCTGCATTTCCATCGGCTACTTCGTCCCCGAAGGTCAGGCAGTGATCTGGCGCGGTCCGATGCTGCACAAGGCCCTCGAGCAGTTCCTGGCCGACGTGTTCTGGGACGATCCCGACTTCTTGCTGATCGACATGCCGCCCGGTACCGGGGACATCGCCCTCAGCCTCAGCCAGTACCTGCCGCGCGGCGAGGTCGTTGTCGTGACCACCCCGCAGGCCGCCGCACAAAAGGTCGCCCAGCTCTCGGCGGCCATGGCCGCCAAGGTCAACCTGCCAGTCCGCGGCATCATCGAGAACATGAGCTGGTTCACGGGAGACGACGGAACGCGCTACGAGATCTTCGGCGCCGGGGGCGGCCAGGAACTGGCCGACGAACTCGGCGTTCCCCTGCTCGGTCAACTCCCGCTCGTGCCCGCCCTGCGCGAGGGTGGCGACACCGGCAAGCCGATCGCCGCCGTCGACCCCGACAGCGAAGCCGGCAAGGCGTTCCACGAGATGGCCCGCCGCATCGTGGCGATGAAGCCCAAGCGGGTCTTCAGCTCGCAGCTGAAGATCAACTAGTCCAGCCGGCCGAACGTCCCGGCGTTGAAATCCTCGATCGCCTGGACCAACTCCTCGCGGCTGTTCATCACGAACGGCCCGTAGCTGGCGACGGGCTCGTTGATCGGCTCTCCGCCGAGCACCACGACCCGGGCGCCGTCGACATCGGCGGCCAGGTGGAGGGCGTCACCGTCGTGCTCGAAGACCGCCAGACGTTGTGGCTCGACCACGTGCCCGGCCGTGCGCACCAGGCCGTCGAGCACGAACACCATCACGTTGTGACGGCGCGGCACCGCCAGTTCTGCCGACTCACCTGCGCCAAGGCGAACGTCCCACAGGTTGATCGGGGTGCAGGTACGCGCCGGACCTTGGACTCCATGGATCGACCCGGCCACCACGGTGACCGTGCCACCACCGGGCAGGGTCACCTTGCCCATCTCCCCCGCAGTCAGCCCCTGGTAGCCGGGGTCGTCCATCTTGTGCGCCGCTGGCAGGTTGACCCACAGCTGCATCATGTGAAAGGTGCCGCCGCGGGCGGCCCAGCCGGCCTCGTGGTACTCCTTGTGCAGGATTCCCCTCGCCGCCGTCATCCATTGCACGTCCCCTGGGTGGATGACGCCACCGGCGCCGGTGGAGTCGTGATGGGCGACCGAACCCTCGAACGCCATGGTGACTGTCTCGAAGCCGCGATGCGGGTGGGCGCCGACACCCCGGGGCACGTCGGTGGGGGCATACCGGTACGGGGCGTGGTAGTCCATCATCAAGAACGGGTCGGCCAGGCGGGTGAGGTTGGCCGGACCGGGGATCACCTGCGTGACATGGAACCCGTCCCCCACCCAGTGGAAGCCGTCACCGCGGTAGACGCCCTGCACTGTACGCGAGGTAGTTGATACGTCAACATTCATGACCCACCGCAACCGGTAACGGTCATCCGCTATTCCCGCCCTGCTTGGAACTGCTCGACGCAGCGGCGCAGACCGTCACGCCACGGCACGGTGCACGGTCCCGCGGCAGCCAGCCGACGGGAGTTGTCGGCGATCGAGCCGCGCAGCGTTCCCGGTGTTTCCACCACCTGCAGCCGCGGCTCGACGCCGAGCAGGCCGGCCAGGTACGGCACCCAGTCCTGCGGGCTGACCACTTCGTCGCCAGCCCAGTTGACGACGGTGGCCGGAGACGAGGCCACCGCCAGCAGCCCGGCGGTGTGGGCGGCGATGTCGTCGGCGTGGATGGGCATGTACGGGCACGGATCCCACCGGGTGGTGACGGTGCCGCCCGCAGCCAGCGCCTGCAGGTGCAACACCGGCAGCCCGCCGCTCGGCCCGTAGGACGCGTTCATCCGGGCGATCACCGTCGGCACACCGAACGTCCTGGCGCAGGCGCGCGCCACACCCTCCTGCATCAGCTTGGACACGCTGTATGTGGGGGCGTGCGCCGGCTTGACGTCGCCGAGTGGGTCCGTCTCATGGAACACGTGCAGCGGGTCGGCATGCGGTGCGTACACGCTGTGGGTGCTCATCACCAGGATCGCCCGCGCCTGCCGGCAGTGCTGCATCAACAGCCCGGTGGCCTCGGCATTGGACCGGATCGCTGCGTCGTAGTCCAGTCCCGGCGCCTGGTACGCGGCCAAGTGCAGCACGTAGTCGAAGTCGAACGGGAAGTGCGTCGAGGGAGTCCTCCCCCAGGTCGGCGACCACGGTGCGCACGCCGATGTCCTCACACTGCTGCCTGCTGGCGGGCACCGAGAAGCGTGCAACACCCCACACGTCGTTGTGCTGCGCCAGATGCGCGCAGAGATCGAAGGCGATCTGGCCAGCCGGCCCGGTCACCAGGATCTTGTGGCCGCGCAGGCCGGAACCCGAGCCCGAGCCCGAGCCGGCGGTGTCGGTCACCATGGCATCGTCATCCCTCCGTTCGGGCGGATCGTGTTGCCGGTCACGAACGATGACGCGTCGCTGGCCAGGTAGAGCGCGGCGAAGGCAATGTCCTGCGGGGTACCGGCCCGGCCCAGGGGGATCCCGGCGACACGCTGGCGGGTCAGTGCTGCCCGGTCCTCGTCGGCCACCGTTCCGTCGGTGCCGCGGATGTGCCGCTCGTTCATCGGGGTCAGCACCCAACCCGGGGCGATGGCGTTGACGCGCACCCCCTTCGGGGCCACCTCGACCGCGAGTGAGCGAGTGAACTGATGAGCCGCGGCCTTCGACGTGCTGTACGAGCCGACCCAGCCCATCGGCATGTCCACGGCGCCCGAGGTCAGGTTGACGATGCTGCCCCGCCCGGCGGCGATCATCCGCATTGCCGCCGCCTGGCTGCCGAACACCACCCCCTTGAAGTTCACCGCCATGACCCGGTCGAGATCCTCGGCGGTCATCGACAGCGGGCTGGCGTCGCTGATGATCGCCGCGTTGTTGACCCACACGTCCAACCGGCCGTGCTGGGCGAGCACGTCACCGGCCAGCGCCTCGACGGCAGCCTGATCGGTGACGTCCAGTCCGAGGCCGGCCATCCCCAGCCCGGCGGCGACCTCGGCGACCAGCCTGGCGTGGAGATCGGCCAGCACCACCGTGGCCCCCGCGGCGGCGAACATCTGCGAGATCCCCAGCCCCAACCCTCCGGCCGCGCCGGTGACCACGGCCACGCGCCCGTCCAGCCGGAAGGCATCCAACGGTGCAGCTCATGACGGCAGTCTGGCCGCGGCCCGGACGGCCCGACGACATGAACGCGGCGCTACTCGTTCAGCGAGCGTTCGGCGGGACCGAAGCGGAACCACAGGTCGAGATAGGGCTCGGGATCGGCCGACCACTGCAGCGCCCTGGCCTCGTCACGGGTTCGCCGACCGAGCCGGCTGCGGAGGACCTCCCGGTCGCTCGCCACCACCGTGACGGGCGCCAACCCGGCCTCGGCGACCTGTGCGGCGAACCCGTCACGGAAGAACCCGGCCAGGTGGGTGATCACCTCGTCGGGCACCGCCGGTTGCGCACCCAGCGCGCGCTGGCGAGATCGAGTTCGTGGGTCACTACGTCGAAGGCGGCCGCCGCGGCCATCGCCGACTGCGGGCTGCTCAGCACGCCCTCCAGCACCGGGGCCTGCTCGGCCCAGCGAGCCAGCAGGTCGGCCACCGGCAGGTCCCGCGAACGAGCGACCTGGGCCGCCGTCCACGGGTTCGTCGCCGCGCCCTCGAGGTTGCCGGTCGTCACGTCCTCGACCACTCCGGCCAGATGGGCGATGACGTCGTGGACGGACCATTCCGGCGTGGCCGGAACCACCCGGTCCGGATCGGCGCCTTCGGCCAGCGCACCGATGCGCTCACGCGATTGGCGGTAGACGACTCCGAGATCGATGCCCATGGGCAGGAACGTTACGCCAGTGCCGAACGACGCCGGACCCGGCAGAGTTCATCGCCCGTCATCGGAGTGGAAACACTGCCGAAACATCGAGGCGACACGCTGCCTGCGCCCGCCCAACCCACTACCGAGGACGTCGACCATGGATTCCGGAAGCCTGGCTTGGAAGCTGATCTCTGCAGCACTGGTGCTGTTCATGGTCCCGGGATTGGCGTTCTTCTACGGCGGCATGGTCCGCACCCGCAACGTGCTGAACATGCTGATGATGAACTTCTACTGCCTGCTGATCGTGCCCATCCTGTGGGTGATCGTCGGCTATTCGTTGGCGACGACGCCGTTCGACAACTCGTTCATCGGTGGGTTCACGTCGGTGATGCTGGGCGACATCCTCGGCAGCGGGGACGGCAGCGCGCTGGCCAACATGGTGTTCCTGGCGATGTTCGCGGCGATCACCCCGGCGCTGATCTCGGGCGCGGTCGCCGATCGGATGAAGTTCTCCGCCTGGACCGTGTTCGTACCCGTGTGGTTGCTGCTCGTCTACGTACCGGTGTTCAAGTGGGTGTACGGCGGGTGGCTGGGCAGCCGCGGGTCGCTGGACTTCGCCGGGGGCACGGCCATCCACGTCAACGCCGGGATCGCCGCGCTGGCCGCCGTGCTGGTCCTCGGGCACCGCACGGAGAAGCCGCATCTGCCGCACAGCATGCCGCTGGTGATGCTGGGCACCGGGATCCTGTGGTTCGGGTGGTTCGGCTTCAACGCCGGGTCGGCGCTCGGTGCCGACGGCCAGGCCGCCCAGGCCTTCGTCAACACCTTCCTGGCCGCCGCCGCTGCCGGCTTGTCCTGGGTGCTGGTCGAGTGGCGCCGTGACGGCCACCCCACCAACCTCGGCGTGGCATCGGGCATCGTCGCCGGCCTGGTGGCCATCACCCCCGGGGCCGGGTACGTGGCCGGGTCGGCCCCCATCGTCATCGGCCTGATCGCCGGCGCTGTGTGCTGCTACGCCGTCCGGTTGAAGGCTCGCTTCGGCTACGACGACGCCCTCGACGTGGTCGGGGTGCACTTCGTCGGCGGGCTCGTCGGCTCACTGCTGATCGGGTTCTTCGCCCGCCCCGGATTCTTCGGCGACCTCGGCACGTTCCGCGCCGGGCTGTTCCACGGCGGCGGCCTAGGCCTGTTGGGTGAGCAGCTCCTCGCCAATGGCGCCGCCATCGTCTGGTCCTTCACCGTCACCGTCGGGATCATGCTGGCGCTGAAGCGCACGATGGGCGTGCGGGTCAACGCCGAGACGGAGTCCGTCGGCCTGGACCTCGCCCTGCACAAGGAAACCGCGTACCACAGTGGATCACTGGTCTAAGGAAGGTTGCCCATGAAGCTCATCACCGCCGTGATCAAGCCGTTCAAGCTCGACGACGTGCGCGTCGCCCTGAAACTCGCCGGGGTCGAGGCGATGACCGTCAGCGAGGTGCGCGGCTTCGGGCGCCAGGGTGGGCACACCGAGACGTATCGTGGCACCGAGTACCAAGTGGACTTCGTTCCCAAGCTGAAGCTGGAGGTCCTCAGCGCCGACGACGCAGTCGAGGTGATCGTCGACGCCATCGTCAACGCCTCGAACACCGGCAAGATCGGCGATGGCAAGATCTGGGTCACCACGGTGGACGCGGTCGTGCGCATCCGCACCGGGGAGACGGGTGACGCAGCCATCTGAGCCGGCCGACGCCGGGTCCGGCCTCGGTGGCCGGGTCCGCACCGGCCGGGCCGCGCTGCTGGCCGACCGAACCCTGCGGGGACGGCGGCTGACACGCGCCCTGGCCGACCAGATGGACGGCTGGTTCCACCGCCTCGGCGCCGGCCTGGACCAGGGGTGGGCCCTTGCGGCAACCGGTGGGTACGGGCGCGCCCAGTTGTTCCCCGGAAGCGATGTCGACGTCGTGCTGGTCCACCCGCGCCAGGTCTCGTCCGAGACCTCTGCCGACGCCGCCCGGCAGCTGTGGTACCCGATGTGGGACGGCGGGGTCAAGCTGTCCCCGGCGGTGCACACCGAACGATCACTGCTGCAGCTGGCCGGCGGTGACCTGGTGACCTCCACCGCCCTGCTGGACATCCGCCACCTCGCCGGCGACCGCTCCGTCACTCACCAACTCCGTCAGGCGGCGCGCCAGCAGTGGCAGAAGCGACCGTGGATGTGGCTCGCCGCGCTGCGCCGGGCCAACGAGGATCGCTGGGCCCAGGCCGGTGACGTCTCGGCCCGGCTGGAGCCGAACCTGAAGGACGGCCGCGGCGGGCTGCGCGACGTCGACGCGGTGCGCTGGGCGCTGGCGATGAATCGCGACGACATCGCCGATGCCCTCGACCTCCCGCCCGACGACCTCGTGCTGGGCGCCGCGGCGCTGGTCGACGCCCGCGCCGAAGTGCACCGGCTTACGGGCCGGGCGGCCAACCTCCTGCTGCTCCACGACCAGGACGCGGTGGCCGACGCCTGCGCAGCCGACGGCGCCGACGCGTTGATGATCGGGCTGTCCGCCGCCGCCCGGCAGATCGAATGGGCCGGTGACCGGTTCTGGGCCGAGATCGACACACTGATCCAGCGCAGCGGCGGGCAGCGCCGCGGCGGCGCCCGGAGCGCACCGCTCACCACCGAGACCGTGCTGCGGGACGGTGAGGTGGAGCTGACCGCGGCCGCAGACCTCGACGACGCGTCGTTGACGTTCCGCGTCGCCGCCGCGGCCGCCCACGGAGGGCACCGTCTGGCGCGCAGCACGCTGCTGCAACTGGCCAACGGCGCCGTCCCCGCCGGCGACGCCTGGAACGAGGCCACCCGGCGGGCGTTCCTCAGCCTGCTCGGGTGCGGCCCGGGCCTGGTCACCGCGGTGGACACGCTCGAGTTCCACGGCCTGTTCTCCCGCCATCTGCCCGAGTGGCGGGCGATCCACAGCCGGCCGCAACGCAACGCGTTCCACCTGTACACGGTCGACCGTCACCTGCTGCAGACGGTGGTGGAGGCCGATCGCCTGGTCCGCACCGTCAGCCGCCCCGACCTGCTGCTGACCGCGGCGTTGCTGCACGACATCGGCAAGGGCCGGACCGAGGACCACACCGATCTCGGCGTGCGCCTGACCCGTGAGATCGCCGGGCGGATGGGCTTCGCCGCGGCCGACGTCGAGGTGCTGTGCACGCTGGTGCGCTGCCACCTGGTGCTGGCCGAGACGGCCACCCGCCGCGACCTGGACGACCCACGCACCGCCGAGCAGGTCGCCCACCAGGTGGGCTCGGTGGAGACGCTGCGCCTCTTGCACGCGCTCACCGAGGCCGACAGCCGGGCGACCGGGCCGACCTCGTGGACACCGTGGAAGCAACGCCTGGTGGACTGCCTGGTGGCCGCGACCGCCGCCACCTTCCGCGGCGACACCGTCGGCGCCGAGCGCGCCCCGCTGGCCGACGGCGTCCACGACCTCGCCGGGCGGGCCGAGGCGGACCGCGCCGTGCACCTGCAGTACTGGCCAGGCACCGACGGCGACGTCGGCGTGGTCGCCGTCGCCACACCCGACCGCGCCGGGCTGTTCGCCACGATTGCCGGGGCCTTCGCCCTGCACGGTGTGTCGGTGCTGTCGGCGGACGTGTGGACCACGGCGGACCGCCTCGCCGTCGACCAGTTCCAGGTCCTCGACGGCAGCGAGGTCAACTGGCCGCGCGTCGAGCAGCTCATCCGCCGGGCCATGTCGGGCGAGGTCGACCTCGACGGGCGGATCCGCTCTCGCCTCGCCGCACCACGCCTCCGCCGCCGGGCCGACGCTGCCGCGGCGCCGGTCACCGAGATCCAGATCCGCAACGACGCCTCCACGACCGCGACGATGATCGACGTCCGCTCCCCCGACGCCGAGGCCGTCCTGTACCGCCTGGCCGTGGTGCTGCGCGACCACGCCCTGGACATCCAGTCGGCCAAGGTGGCCACCCTCGGCCACGAGATCGTCGACGTGTTCTACGTCCAGCGCGACGGTGACCAGATCACCCCATCGGATCACGATGCGCTGCGCGCCGAGCTGGCTCGGGCGCTGGCCGGCTGATCCCCAGCCGCGCCGTTACCATGACCGCCGTGCCCAGCCCCGACCAGCACCCCTCGACCCGAGCGATCACGGCCGGGCGCTCGGCCAACGGGTCGTCGCTGGCCACGCCGCTGTGGGCCTCCAGCACGTGGGAGTCGACCTGCCTGGACGACGCCCATCGCCGGGCCACGGGCGTGCGCGCCGGTGAGTTCTACAGCCGCTACGCCAACCCCACGGTGCGGGCCTTCGAGCAGGCCGTCGCCGACCTCGAGGGCGCCGACGACGCCGTGGCGTTCGCCAGCGGGATGGGCGCCATCGCCAGTGTCGTGTTCGCCCTGTGCAGCTCCGGTGACCACATCGTCGCCCAGCGCCAGCTCTACGCCGGCACCCTCGCCTTCCTGCAGGGTCCGTGCCGGCGAATGGGGATCGAGACCACGCTGGTGGACGGCACCCAGCCCGGCGCCTTCCGTCAGGCGGTGCGCCCCGGCCGGACGATGCTGGTCGTCGCCGAGACACCGTCGAACCCGCGGCTCGATCTGGTCGACTTCGCCGAGCTCGCCGGGTTGCGCGGCCCGTTCACCCTCGTCGACTCCACCTTCGCCACACCGCTGGGCCAGCAACCGCTGCGCCACGGGATCCACCTCTCGCTGCACTCGGCGACCAAGGGCATCGCCGGTCACAACGACGCCACTCTCGGGGTGGTGGCCGGCGAGCGCGATCTGCTCGACTCGATCTGGGCGTACGGCGTGATGCACGGCGCCACCCCGTCACCGTTCGACGCCCTGAACGGGCTGCGCGGCCTGCGCACCCTGGCGGTGCGCACCACCCATCAGGCCGCCACGGCGATGGACCTCGCCCAGTACCTGTCAGGCCACCGCGAGGTCGAGGCGGTGCACTACCCCGGCCTGCCGTCCCACCCGCAGCACGACGTGGCGGTGCGCCAGATGGACAACTTCGGCACGCTCCTGGCCGTGGAGGTCACCGGCGGCCGCGAGGGCGCGGCCGCCGCCCTGGAACGCCTGCGCATCGTCAGGGTGGCCACGTCGCTGGGCGGCCCGGAGACGCTGGCCTGCCACCCGGCGACCAGCACCCACGCCAGCCTGACCCCCACCGAAGCCGCCCAGTGCGGCGTCACCGACGGCCTGCTGCGGATCAGCATCGGGCTGGAGGACTGCTCCGACCTGCGCGCCGACCTGGCCCAGGCCCTGGCCCGCTGAGGTCAGTGGTAGTAGGGGTTCTCCCCGGTGGCGTGATCGGTCAGATCACGGACCCGCTCGATGGCCGGGATCTGCTCCACCAGCATCGTCTGCACACCGTCGAGCATCGTCTGCTTGCTCATCGAGCAGCCGTGGCACCCGCCGCCCATCGTCAGGTACGCGGTGCCGGCGTTGTCGTGGCCCACATAGGTGACGAACCCGCCGTGCGCAGCGAGCGCCGGGTTGACCTCGGCGGTGATGAGTCCCTGGACCTCGGCGCTGAGCTCGTCGTCGGACACCAGCCCGTCGACCACCGGCGGCAGCGGCCGGTTCGGGTTGCGGATCACCAGACCCTGACGGTCGTTGAAGTCCAGCGTGGCGCCCTGCAGCGAATCGAGGTCCTTGGCCGGGATGATCACCTTGATCGCCAGGTCCTCGTGCCGGTGGGTGCGCACCTCGTCGGTGAACGCCGCCTTGGTCACGGTCTCGAAGGCCAGGTCGTAGCGGAACTCCTCGCCGCGCCCGCTGAGGATCTGCAGCGACAACCCGAGGGCATCGGCGTCGGGCTCCTCGGCGCGTAGCCGGGTCAACTCGGCGATCGCCTCGGGGGTCACGGTGATGATCTGCGACGACGACAGCGAGGTGGCGGCGGACGCCAGGGGGCTCGGACTCACCCGGTCAGGCTAGCGGCGATGCCCGATCCTGGCGGGTGTGCCAACCTGTAGCCATGCACGACGGCAGCCGCAAAGCGATCATCGCCGCATTCTTCGCCAACCTCGGCATCGCCATCGCCAAGTTCGTCGGCTTCCTCGTCACCAGATCCGCCGGCCTGCTGGCCGAGGCCGGCCACTCGCTGGCCGACACCGGCAATCAGGCGCTGCTGATGTTCGGCTCCAAACGCGGCAAGCGCCCGGCCGACGCTGCGCACCCGTTCGGATACGGACCGGAGCGGTACTTCTGGGCCTTCGTCGTCGCCCTGGTGCTGTTCAGCATGGGCGGCCTGTTCGCCCTCTACGAGGGCATCTCCAAGCTCCAGCACCCCCACGTGGTCGACAACGCCATCGTCGCCTACGTGATCCTGATCGTGGCCATCGGGCTGGAGACCTTCTCGTTGCGGACCGCTGTCAAGGAGTCCAACGCGGTGCGACCCGCCGGGCAGAGCTGGTGGCAGTTCATCCGCACCGCGAAGATCCCGGAACTGCCGGTGGTCCTCCTCGAAGACATCGGCGCCGAGATCGGCCTGGTCTTCGCCCTCGGCGGCCTGACCCTCAGCGAGATCACGGGCAACCCCCGCTGGGACGCCGCCGGCTCGATCGCCATCGGGGTCCTGCTCGTCGTCATCGCCATCATCCTGGCCATCGAGATGAAGGGCCTGCTGATCGGAGAGTCGGCCAGCGACCAGACGCAGGCCGCGATCTCCCGCTCCATCGCCGACTCGCCCTCCGTCAACCAGGTGATCCACCTGAAGACCATGCACATGTCGCCCGACGACCTGATCGTGGCCGTCAAGGTCGACTTCGACCACTCCTTCGACGCCGCCCAGATCGCCCAGGCGATCGACGACGCCGAAGCGCGCCTGCGCGCTGCCGTGCCGGCGGCCAAGAGCGTGTACATCGAGCCGGACATCCTCCGCTCCACGAAGCCCGCTGCCGCCGGGTAGCCTGCCAACGTCATACACACCTGGGGAGCTCGCACGCAGCGGGCTGAGAGGGTGGCTGCGGCCTCCGACCCACGAACCTGCTCTGGGTAATGCCAGCGAAGGGAGCGAGATGCACGTCATCGTCGTCGTCGGCGGAGGCCCCCTCGACGGGCGCGCTGTCGCCGGTGTTCCTCCGGCCGCCGGGGCGATCGTGATCGCCGCCGACAGCGGGCTGGACGCGGCCGTTGCCGCCGGCCTGCGCCCCACCACGCTGGTGGGTGATCTGGACAGCATCAGTGCGGCGGGCAGAGCCTGGGCCGCAGACCACGGCGTCACGGTGGAGGCCTTCCCCACGGACAAGAACGCCACGGACACCGAACTGGCGTTGGCCGCAGCGGCCCGATCGGGCGCCACGCACCTCACCCTGCTGGGCGGCGGCGGTGACCGCCTCGATCACCTCCTCGGCACCCTCGGGGCCCTTGGCGGCGAGCACACCGCGGGCTTCGCCACGGTGGCAGCCTGGCTGGGCGGCACCCGGATCCACGTCGCCCGTGCCCACCAGCCCGTCGCCGCCGATCTCGCCGCCGGCACCACCTTCAGCGTCGTCGCCCTGCACGGACCGTGCACCGGCGTTTCGATCAGCGGTGCCCGCTGGCCGCTGCACGACGCCTGCTTGGCGGCCGGCTCCACCCACGGCATCAGCAACCTCTCGACACAACTGGTCACCGTCACGGTGGCCAGTGGAACCCTCACGATGGTGATCCCATGAACTGCGCCCTGCTCGCCCCCGCCGCCGCCCTCGCCGGCCTGCTCGCCCCCGCCGCCATCACCGCCACCACTCAACCGCCGGCACAGACCGTGACCCTGGTGGCCTACGACAGCTTCCCGAACAAGCCCGACTCACCGCTCGTCCAGGCGCTGGCCGAGTTCACCGCGGCGACAAACATCACCGTCGCCATCGTCAACGCCGGCGACACCGGCACCATGGTCACCAAGGCGGCACTGACCGCCGGCAACCCGGAGGGTGACGTGATGTGGGGCGTGGACAACACGTTCCTGTCGGCCGCGGTCAACGGGCGGGTCTTCGACGGCGAGCCCATCCCGGTCGACACCGGCGACGTGTGCGTGAACTACGACCTCGCCTACTTCGCCGACCACCAGCTGGCTCCGCCGGTAACCCTCGACGACCTGCTCAAGCCGGAGTACCGCGACCTGCTGGTGGTCGAGAACCCGGGGACCTCGTCACCGGGCCTGGCGTTCCTTCTGGCCACCATCGCCCACCGCGGCGAGGGCGGATGGCAGGACTACTGGCGAGCGTTGCGGGCCAACGGCGTGGCAGTCGTGGACACCTGGGACATCGCCTACTACGAGCGATTCAGCGGCTCGGGCGGAGGGGATCGGCCGTTGGTGGTCAGTTACGCATCGAGCCCGCCGGCCGAGGTGGTGTTGAGTGACCCGCCGCGCGCCGAGGCCGCCACCGGTGTCGCCGCCGAGACCTGCTTCCACCAGGTGGAGTACGCCGGGGTGCTGCGCGGCACCACTCACCCCGACGCGGCCCGCCGGCTGGTCGAGTTCCTGGTCGGCGAACGGTTCCAACGCGAGCTGCCGCTGACGTTGTTCGTCTCCCCGGTCAACCCCGCCGTACCACTGCCCGACGTGTTCACCCGCTTCGGGGTCACGCCGGCGAACCCGTTCACCCTCGACCCGGCGCTGATCGAGGCCAACCGGGCCACCTGGCAGGACCAGTGGACCGAGGTCGTGCTGCGCTGAACGCCATCTCGCCCTGGCGCCGCACCGCCCTCGCCGCCGTTCCCGTGGCGGCGTTGGTGGTGTTCACCGTGTGGCCGGTGCTGACGCTTGCCACCGCGGTGATCGACGGGCGCACGGTGGGCGACACGCTGCGGATTCCTGGGCTCGCCCGGGTGCTGTGGTTCACCACCTGGCAGGCCGCGGCCAGCACGGCGCTGACGATGGTGGTGGGGGTCGTCCCTGCCTACCTGCTCCACCGCTTCGAGTTCCGCGGGCGAACCGCGTTGCGCGCCGCGCTGATCGTGCCGTTCTTCCTGCCAACGGTCGTGGTCGCCGCGGCCTTCCTGGCGCTGCTGCCCAGCAGCATGCACGACTCCCCGGCGGCGCTGATCGCCGCCCACGTGTTCCTCAACGTGGCCGTCGTGGTGCAGATCGTCGGGGCGATGTGGGAGGTGGTGCCGGGCGATCTCACCGCCGCCGCACGGACCCTCGGCGCCGGCCCGCTGGCCGTTGCCCGCACGGTGGTCCTCCCGGTGATGCGCCCGGCACTGGTCAGCGCGGCCACGGTGGTGTTCGCCTTCTGCTTCACCTCCTTCGGGGCTGCCAAGTTGCTGGGCGGCGCCGCCCACCCGACCCTGGAGGTGGAGATCGTCCGCCGCGCCACCCAGCTGGGAGACGTCGACGGCGCGGCCTTCCTGAGCATCGCCCAACTGGTCCTTCTCGGGGTCACCATCGCAACCAGCACGTGGGTGCAGCGACGCACCCGGGTGGTGTTGCACGGCGACGCCCGGCCGCGGCGCACCACCTGGCGCAACGGCGTGCCACGGGCCGGCGCGGCGATTGCCGGGCTGTTCGTCCTCCCGCTGGCGGTGATGGCCGGGCGGAGTCTCCACGGCCGGTCGGGGTGGACGTGGGGAGGCTGGACGCGGTTCTCCGACACCGGCCGGCGCGGCGGGCTGGGCACCGCCGTGGACGTGGGCGGCGCGGTGCGTGTCTCGCTGCTGTACGCCGCCACCGCCACGCTGATCACGTGCGCCGTCGCCACCCTCGCGGCGCTGTCGATCCACCTGGCCCGCCGCTGGGGTTGGCTGCTCGACGCCGGGCTGGCCATCCCCCTGGCCACCTCGGCGGTCACCGTCGGGCTCGGCATGCTGATCACCTTCGACGTCGCCCCGGTCGACTGGCGCGCCGCCCCATGGCTGATCCCTGTGGGCCACGCGATGATCGCGACCCCCTTCGCCGTGCGCAGCGTGCTGGGCGCGCTGCGGGCCACGCCGGAGGACCAGCGCGCCGCGGCCGCAACGCTGGGCTCGTCACCCATGCGGGCATTGTGGGAGGTGGACGGGCGAGCCCTGCGGCGGCCGCTGATCGGGGTGGCGGGCGTCGCCGCGACGATCTCCCTCGGCGAGTTCGGGGCCACCACCGTGCTGACCCGTTCGGGGCGCACCGAGACACTGCCCATCGCCATCGGCCGCCTGCTCGGCCGAGCAGGAGACCTCCCCCGGCTGCAGTCCTTCGCCCTGTCCACCATCCTGGCCGTGATCTGCGCCACCATCGTGATGGTGTCGTCCGTGCTCGCCCGCCGCGGTCCCGAGGCCCGCTGATGCTCGACCTCGCCGGGATCTCCGTCCGCTTCGGCCAACGTCTGGTGCTGGACCGCGTCTCGGCGGACGTCGGCCGCGGTGAGGTGGTCGCCCTGCTCGGGGAATCGGGGAGTGGCAAGTCCACGCTGCTCCGGGTCGCCGCCGGGCTGCTCACGCCCGACGCCGGCACCGTGCGCATCGATGGGAACGACGTCACCAGCCTGCCCACCCATCGGCGCAACGTGGGTCTGGTGTTCCAGGACGAGCAGCTCTTCCCCACCTCGACGTCGCCGGCAACATCGGCTTCGGGCTGCGCATGCATGGTGTGGACGCCGCCACCCGCCGGGCGCGGGTGGACGAGCTGCTGGACCTGGTGGGCATGCCCGGCACCGGTGGGCGGCGGGTGGGCCGGCTCAGTGGCGGCGAGGCCAAGCGTGTCGCCCTGGCCCGGTCCATGGCCCCGCGCCCTGCCGTGCTGCTCCTCGACGAACCACTCACCGGTCTGGACCGGGACCTGCACGATCGTCTGGCCGGCGAGCTGGCGCGCATCCTGCGCGCCGACGGGACCACCGCCCTGCTGGTCACCCACGACCCACAGGAGGCGGCGACGATCGCCGACCGCACCCTGGATCTGACCACCCTCGCCGGGTCCACCGGCGCAGGACCCGGCGGCGAACCCGCAGACCCGGGCCACTAGCGTTCACCGCTGATGGACGCTCCCAGGATCGGCATGCTCGGCGCCGGCCTGATCGCCACCTACCACTCCACGCGGGCTGCGCGAGGGGCGGGCGCCGTGCGGCGCGCGCCGGTGTGTTCGACCCTGATCGGGGCCGGGCCGAGGCGTTCGCCGCGGCCAGCGGGCACACGGTGTGTGCCACCGAGGACGAGGTGCTCGACGGCTGCGACGCGGTGTACGTGTGCACCTGGACCAGCGAGCACCCGCGCCAGGTGGCCAAGGCTGCCGAGCGGGGGATCCACGTGTTCTGCGAGAAGCCGCTGGGCACCTCGCTGGCCGCGGCCACCTCGATGACCGAGACGGTCGAGCGGGCCGGGATCGTCAACATGGTGGGCCTGGTGCTGCGGCGGTCCCCGGCCTTCGTCCTCGCCCAGTCACTGATCGCCGACGAACGAGCCGGACCGGTGATGAGCGTGGTCGTCCGCGACGACCAGTACATCCCCATCCAGGGTCACTACGGCTCCACCTGGCGAGCCGACCGCGCCCTGGCGGGCGCCGGCACCCTGCTGGAGCACAGCATCCACGACGTCGACCTGTTGCGCTTCCTCGTGGGCGACGTCGACACCGTCGCCACCTTCACGGCCAACCACCACGGCTACGACGGCGTCGAGGACGTGGCCACGGCGACGATCCGCTTCACCGGTGGGGCGCTGGGCACGCTGACCAGCGTGTGGCACGACAACCTGGCCCGCCCGTCACTGCGGCGCATCGAGGTCTTCTGCGCCACCCGGCAGGTGGTCGTCACCGGCGACGACTGGTACGGCCCGGTCACCTGGACCGACAGCGACGGCACGACCGGCAGGCTCGAAGGGGCCCAGCTGGTTGCCGACGCCGCGCCGCTGCTGGCCGAGCACGGGGTGAACGCCGACGTGGAGTTCGTGCGCGCCGTGATCGACGGTCGTGCCGTGCAGCCCGACTTCGCCACGGCGCTCGCCGCTCACCGGGTGGTGGACGCGATGTACACGTCGGCCGGCACCGCGGCGCTGGCGCGCGTCCCCGGCTGACCCACTGCCGGAACGCGGCGCCCGATGTCCACTGGTGGGCATGATCGATGATCCCCACACCCTCCGCTGTCGAGCCGCCGAGCTCCGCCGGTTGGCTGCATCGATCGAGCGGGTGCACTTCGGTACCGTCCTCCCCCTCGCCGGTACCGACACCTGGCTGGGGCCGTCGGCGGAGGCGTGCCGGCATGATCTGGCCGCCTCCGCCGAAGCCCTGCACCGCGCTGTCGGAACGCTGCGCCGCGACGCCTCGTGGCTTGACGACGCGCGCCGCGGCCGGCGCCCTCGCCGCCGCGCCGTCGTGACCTACCTGGCCCTCGACCCGCAACGCATCCGCCGGCTGCGTGGCGCGGCTCGCCGATGTGGCCGTGGCGTTGAGCCGCCCGCGCAGCCAGGACCCGCTGGCCGCCGACGCGCTACGCGCCGCCGCGCGCCGCCCACGATGCGCTGGCGTTCCGCTGGCTGGTGGTCCTGGACCGGGTGATCGCCTGCCGGGCGCTGGAGGCGGGGGCATGGCACGGCGTCGAGGGGATGGTCGCCCGCGGCCTGCTGGCCGGGGGCTACGCCGTGCAGTCGGCCGCAGACGAGCCGGGGGTGGCGGGCATCTCGATCACCGAGACCAAGGCCCTGGTGGAGGGCCTCGGTCGGGCCGACCTCGGCGCGTTGCTCGCTTCGGCCGGTGAGCGAGCGGCACTGCAGGAGATGCTCCAGCGGATCCTCGCCGACCCTCAGTCAACCGCTGCGTTCGTCACGGAGTTCGACCGCTGGCCGGCCCTGCTCGACGTGCTCGCCGAGCACCGCCAGCTGGCGCTGGCCCGTGACGAGCCCACCGGCGAGATCGACGCCCTGATCGACCGCGTCGCCGCCCTGATCGATGCCCACCCGCAGCGTGGCCGGCTGCTGGGCGAGCTGTCGGCGCACGGCCAGCCGTATGCCGTGGCCTTGGTACTGGTGCGTGTCCACATCGACCCGGTGCAGTTCGGGGTGCTGGCCGCCGAACTCCTCCGCCGGTGGTCGGGTGATCTGGACGTGGACGTGTACGCCGAGTCCGGCCAGTCCCTCGGCGCGTACCTGATCCCGTTCGTGGCCGCCTCGCCGGTGGCCGCCCGGGCGCTGTTCGGGGAGCTGGGCCGGTCACCTGACCCCCTGGCCGCCACCGTCACCCGCACCGAGGACGCAGTGGCCCTGCTGCGCGCCGCCACCGACCCGGCCACCACCACGCTGACCCAGGCCGCCACGATCCTGGCGATGTTGATCGACGCCTACGGCGCGCGCGCCGCTGACTGGGACCTGCGCGCCCAGTTCGTCGACTGGCCGGCCGTGCTGGCCGCGGCCGCGGCGCCGTGGCTGCCCATCTTCGGACCGCAGGCCGAGGACGCAGGGTGGACCACCGCCGACGGGCGCAGGCGCCTGGACGTCCTCGTCGACCGAGGTGGCGCCGAGGCTCTGGCCGACGCCGAGGCCGCCTGGGTGCCGCCGCTCCTGGCGGCGCTGCGCGAGCCGGACGGGTCACTGAACCGTGACGTCATCGATGACCTCACCGGAACCCTGGCCCTGCTCGACGATCGCCTGCGCCAGGGTGAGATCACCGCCGACGCCCGGGACCGGGCAATGATCGCCCCGGTCCTGGCGGTGATCGATCAACTGCCCCGCCTGCTCAGCGTCGCCAGCCCGGCGGCGCAACTGGGCGCTCGAACGGCGGCCAAGGCGGCCACCGACGCCTTCGAGGATCTGCTGCGCACCTGGGGCGTGCTGCCCCCGGGCGAGCGCGAATCGGCGGCGCGCGCCGACCGGCGGTGGTCGACACGCACGACGCAGGCCGAGGTGATCCTGTTCGTCGCCGTGGCCGAGCAGATGATCGCTGCCGGCGAGCTCCCCCGCCGCGCCAGGGCCGGTCTCGATCTGCACGACCTCGGCCCCGGCTGCGCTGCCGAGGAGGTCCGCCGCCGGCTGACGACGTTCATCGACACCTACGCCACCGGTCAGGCCGCGGAGCGGTTGTGGGCCGTGCGCAACGCGATGCTCAACGACCCCACCGTCACCGTCGCCTGCCGTTGACGGCAGGCAGCCCGGCGTCACAACCCGTGGGCCTGGCGCCGGTGGTGTTTGCAACAATGCGGCCATGCGTATCGGTGCCACGGAGCTTCCGCATCCGGTTGCCTTCGTGTTCCCCGGCGGCGGCGCGCTGTGCGCGTACCAGGTGGGCGTGATGCACGCGCTGATCGACCACCGCATCGTTCCAGACCAGTTGATCGGGGTGTCCGCTGGCGGCCTCAACGCTGCGCTGTTCGCCTGGAACCTCGGTGCCGACGGATGGACGCGGGTCGACGCCATCTGGCGACGCATCCGCCGCCGTGATCTGCTGCGGATCCACCCGCTCCATGTCGCCCTTGCCGTGACCGGGCGGCGCCCGTCGTTCATCGACAACCGCCACGGACGCCAGTTCCTGCATGCCACCTTCGGCGAGCGGCGTATCGAGGACGCCCCCATGCCGCTGGCGATCGTGGTCACCGACCTGGCAACCGGCCAGGCCCGCGCCCTCACCGACGGCTCCGTCGCCACGGCAGTGCTCGCCAGCACCGCGTTCCCCGGCGCCTACCCACCCGTCGAGCGCGACGGCCACGTGTACGTCGACGGCGGCGTCGTCGCCGACATCCCCCTCGACATCGCCGTCGAGCTCGGCGCCCGTTCGGTCGTGGTCCTCCAACTCCCCGCGCTCCACCGCGACGGCACCGTGCCACGGCGGGCCATCGACATCCTGCTGCGGGCCTCCACCTACGGCGTCGAAGCCCACGGCCGCAGCGTGCTCACCCGGCCACCCGCCGACCTCGCCGTCGTCGAGATCCCGGCACCGCCCTCGACGGTCACCACCTTCGCCATCGGCAACGCCGGCGAGGTCATCGACCACGGCTACGAGACCGCCACCCACTGGCTCGCCCACACCACCGGCGATACGCCGCGACCCTGAACGCACGTCGTCCGGGTTGAATCCGATCGCGACGCCCTCCCTCCCTCCCTCCCTCCCTCCCTCACGGGCGCGCTGCGGCGCATCGCGACGACCACGTCGACGACAAGTCGAGCTAGTCAGCCACCAGCAGTCCGGTGCAGAATTCGGCAAGGTCCTGGTTGCCGTGGAAGAGATCGGTTCTGGTCATCACGTAGCGGTCCTCACCGGGCACGCCGACGTCCTCGACGACCACGCCGGTCGAGCGACCGGTTCGCGCCATGCGCCTGACCGAGATGGAGAAGGAGATGCCCGGCGGGAGGGCCGGCAGGCTCAACCGAGCTGCGTGGTAGGCGTACTCGACGGCGCTGCTCGTCCACACGTTCGCGCCGCCGGCGCCCGTTGCGTCCCCGATGGACACGATGCTGCCGATCTCGTGGTCGACGATGCCGGCGGCGAAGAGGTCGCCACACGAGAACGTGTTGGCGTTGACCACGGCGACGATGGGCCCCCGGTACACCTGCCTGCGACTGTTGCACGCGTCGGCGTCACTGATCGGCAGATGCTGGGAGAACTCCTCGCCGAGGTCCAGTGCGGACCGTGTCGAGCCGGCCCAGTCGCCGAAGTCGGCGCCGTTGCCGTCCGCCTCGGCGATGGTGGCCATCGCCTCGGTAGCCCGCACGGCGAACCGCATCGGTTCAATCGGGCGCCGCGCCGCAAAGAGCTGGAACAGCTGCTCGGCGGTGTCGATGACGCCGCCGGGATTCGAGCGCAGGTCGATGATCAGTCCCCGCCGCGGCAGCTGCCCTAGGACGTCGGCAACGGCGTCGACGAACCGATCGGTCTGATCCACGTCGAAGGTCCACAGGCGGAGGTATCCGAACGTCCCGTGGGAGGTGGTCAGTCGTCGGGCGGACATGGCGTCGGCGAAGCTGGTCTCGATCCAGTCGGCTGCCTTGGCCGTGCGCCGGTTTCCGGCACGGTCGTGCTGCCAGAGCAGCGGCTGGAACAGCAGCTTGCGCGCCCGCCGAGCCGCTTCGCTGGTCGCGTCGATGGCCCGCCGGGTGCGCATCTCGATGAGGTCGGTGGCTGTGGTCGCCTTGGCAGGCTCGATGGCTCGCCACTCGAACCGAACCGTGCGATCGGCGTCGCCCGGGGCATCACCGTCGAGGCGGTAACCGATGTCCACCCACAGCTCGTCTGGCGGCGCCAGGAACTCCAGCGGTCGCTGCGTCAGCGTCTCGAGCGCCCGGGCGCGTCGGGCGTCCGGACGCCCACCCGTCAAGGTCTCGGCGTATCGGTCAACGGCGTTGGCAAAGGGCACACCGTTCCAGGTGGTCAGCACGGCGCCGACGGCGAAATCCGGGTCGCCGGCGTCGTCGCTGATCTTGGTGACCACGTAGGTGGGCGAGAGGTGCTCGCCGTAGGACTCGGCCAGGAACGGCAGGGCGGCGACATACGGCGTCACCGCCGAGTCGGCGGCGCGCACGTACAGCTGGGTGTGCTGGTCGCGGAGGCGGTTGATCAGCAACGTCAGCTCGCCCACGAAGCCGGCGGCGGACAGGTAAGGAATCTGCCGGCGAAGCGCATATAGCGCCCGCACTGCGTCGAAGCCGTACAGCGCTCGTTTCTGGGCGTAGTGGACGTAGACATCTCGGAACATCGTCAGCCAGATGTCGACGAGGTCGTGGCGTTGGGCGACGCTGAGCTCGACGGGCTGCCAGGCTTGTTCGGTTCTCGGGCGCACCACGTCGGACAGCGGGCGTCCGCGCCGTGCGTCGATGGTGTCAGCCGACAGCGCACTCATCGGCCGAACCGCGCTCGCAAGGGCGCCAACACCCCGCCGGCGATCGGAGCACTGTCGAGGAGATCGAAGAACGCTGCATCGTGGGCGATCGTCGGGACGGGCGGGATCCTCACGCTGGCCGGGTTCTTCGGTGGTCCAGCCCGCCCGAGTCGACGCGTGTCGGGCATGTCCAAGAACAGCTCCAGCGCCGCATCGGGCGCGAACCGCGGTCCGGCAGCGGCGCGCGCCTTGGCGCTGGCGATCGCCGCCTGCGGATGCTCCTGGACATCGGTCAGGGTCTTCATGACAGCCGTCCATGACCACGCGATGGTGTGGTCGGCTGGATCAGGCAGCGCAACCAGGCGAGCCCGACCGCCGACGGTCAGCGGGCACGTTGCAGGCGCACCGGCCTGCTTCATCAGTGCGGTGTACCCGTAGGTCGGGACCCCGTTGCAGACGACCAGTGCGACGTCGCGCTCGGTTGCGGCAACGATGCGCTGCCAGGGCGTGCCGGATCCCCTGCCTGCGAGGACCGTGACATCGGCGAACGCTCCCGGAACCAGCTGCCCAACGGGGCGCTTCCAGCACCGCTGCAGCAGGACGCCGGGGTTCGTGGTGACCATCTCGACGATGTCTCGATCGGTCAGCGTGTAGCCGAAGAGGTCGGCCGCCAGCCGGGCGACCTTCATCTCGCCGAGCAGGTTCTTCGTTCCCGACGGTCCCCAGTCGGACCCGAGGCAGACCCGTACGCCGCGGGAGCGCACGTCGTCGATCAGCGTGGTCTGGGCGTACAGCACGATGTTCGACAGCGGCGACCACACGACACCGCCGGCGTCGTGCTGGCCCCACTTGGCCCAGTTCGCCGAATCGACCGCGCAGCAGTGGATCCCGATGAACGTCGGTAGCAACCCGTCGGCCGCGTGCCAGGTCGGTGTAGTCGCGCAGCACGCGCGAGTCCTGGCGACCCTCGGCGCAGTGATAGATGAACCCGGACCCGCCGATCATCCGCCGCACCGACGTCGCCAGGGCTTCGCTCGTCTTGGTCACCACCGACGTGTAGATCAGGTCGTCCCTGCCCGAGCCGGCGGCCTCGGTGTCGACGTTGCGCATCACCGTTCGGTAGCCGCGATTGGCTGTCGGCCAGCCCTGCACGGCCGTCGCCCCGCCGGCCATGGCGCGCACCTGGACGTAGGCCAGGAGGGCCTCCGGGCAGGCCTTGGCGTAGACCCAGGCCGGCTCGGTGATCGACGCCGTGTAGGTGCCTGCGTTCGTCCAGTGCTTGTTGTGCAACCACGGTTGCGTGCGACCGGGCTCGAACCACAGCGGCAGCGCGTTGTAGGCGAGGTGGTTGTGCATGTCGATGAAGCCCGGCAACACGAACCCATCGCCGACGTCGACCTCGGGGGCGTGCTCGAAGCCGGCGACGCGCTCGGCACCTGTGGTGACCTCGACGATCGCGTCGCCGCGGATCCACACCCGACCGGGCAGCGGGTCGGCGTTGGCGCCATCGACCATCGAGGCGATCCGCCCCTTGATCACCAGCTCGGACATGGCCGCTGCCTCAGGCCGGAACCGCAGGCCACGTTCGGGCCACGGTCGGGACGGTGACGGTGATCGTTGCCCGCTTCATCTGCTTGGTCGTCCCGGTCCGCGCCGCCCAGGCGTCGAGCGCGAGCATCCACGGGGGCAACCCCGGCGGAAGGTCGCGCTCGGGGATCGGGGCGAGATCAGCCGGGACGAGCGTCACGCCGTAGTGCGACAGGGGTGTGGCGACATCCTGGGTGACGACGCCGTGCAACGCATCGAGCGCCGCGTTCCACGACACGCACAGCCGCTTGAAGGCCTCGGCCTTGGTGATCGAGCCGCTGGCGCTCGACGACTCCGGGTACGTGGGGTGACGAACCGTCGCGTAGGCGCTGGTGCAGGCCTTGCCGCGGGGAGTCAGCCTCCACGACCGGTAGGCCTGATCGGCGAGCTGGCCAAGGGTGATGATCGCCTCGATCTGCGATCCTCCGACGATGCCGTTGATCCACCGGTTGCGGTACCGGGTGATCTCCGCGTCATCGACATGCTTGGCAGCGCGCGAGCCGAACACCGAGTACAAGAAGGTATTGACGAAGACGTAGCTGCGGTTGATACCCAGGCGGGCGAGCAGGCCTTGTGCTCGCTGCCCCGCCTCGCCAACCAAGATCCGCCGGGCGATGGCCTCGTGAGCGGCAGGGTCTTGGCCGATGACCAGCACCCTGGCGGTGCCGTCCAGCCGGCCGCGATGGAACACGGGCCCCCACTCGACCCGAAACGAGTCGACCGGGTAGACGGACTCGTCCGGATACTCGCCAACCAGGTCCCGGTACGGCTGTCGCTGGTAGCCCCGATCGAACTCGCGCATCTCCGACCTCCCGATCGCCGCCGGCCTTCGTGACGGCGGGATCGCTCGTCACGAGAACTCGGTCACCCAGAGAGCTGGCCGCCCGACCGCTGATACGCCAACGGCACAGGCTGCTATGGACGGCTCAGCCGGGGATCTCCACGGTGGCGGTGAGCTGTGAGGACGAGCCCGGGGTGGTCTCGATGATCAGTTGCAGCTTCCACGAGCCCGGCGCCGGCACCACCCACACACCGGAGTAGTGGTTGGGGCCGAGGCGCTCCAGCGTCAGCGGCGAGTTGGGGATGGATCGCTCGGCCAGGGCGGCGCGGGCCCGCACGCCTGCCACCGGTTTCAGGCTGCCGCCGGGTGGGGTGATGACCACATGGATCTCGTTCGAGCCCACCTGACCGGGGCCCACGTTCACGTCCACGATCAGGTCGGCCTGGCTCAGCGTGGCGCTGAACGCCTTGCTGGGCGGCCCGGCATGGGGCGGCACGGCGACCAGCCCGGCGGCCAGCGCCACGACGGCCACCGACAGCACGGCCTCGGCGCCCACCGTGCGGCGGATGGACGACGGCCCGGCATGGTGCAGCGCCCACCGGCTCACCCCACCGATCGCCACGACGACCACCACGACCACGAGCTTGCTGACCAGGTACCGGCCCCAGGCCGAAGCCGTCAGATCATCCAGCCCACCGGACAGCTTCAGCGTCTGCGACACGCCGGTGACCACGATCGCCGGCACGGCCCACACGGCAACGGAGGAGAACCGGCGCATCGTCGGCTCCTCGGCATCGGAGAACCACGGCGCACCACCCACGGCGAACAGCATCAGGCCACCGGCCCACACGGCGACGGACGCCAGGTGCACCAGGTCTAGACCGATCCACAGCGAGGCGGGCCGGGTGGCGTTCGGGTGACCGGTGGCCGAGAACGACACCAGGGCGACCAGCGCCGAGACCAGCCCGACGCTGCGCCACCACGTGGCCTGCCGATCACGGATCGCCCCGATCAGCACCATCCACACCACCGCCGCGCCGATGCGCAGCAGGTATAGCTGGCCGGTGCGCGTGGTCAGGGCGTCACCCAACCCCAACCCGGTGAACCCGTCGGTCACGGAACCGGCGCGCAGGCGAACGCCGAACCACGCCAACACGCCGACGCCACCTACCAGCGCTACCACGGCCGAGACCCAGAGCAGCCGGCGGGTCCTCGGCGCCCCGGCGCCCGGCCCGGTGGACAGCGCCACCCAACACCCGCCGCCCAGAGCGGCGATGACACCCAGCATCGAGGCCAGGCGCATCACCCCGGCGACCCGGCTCACCCCCGGCGCGACGGTCGTCCCGGCGCGAACCCTGTCGATCAACGCCGCGGTGTCCACGCCCTGGGCCGTGCCCACCTGGAAGGCGAACGCTCCATCGACCACGTGGCCGTCAACGGACGCGACTCGCCACACCACCACGAAGGCGCCGCTGCCAAGGCCGGAGACGTCGGCGGCGATGACGCTGGCGTCGCCTGCCCGGCGGGCGTCACCGACCGGGTGCTCCGCGCCACGCTGGTCGTACAGCCGGATCGACGCCAGTGATGTCTCGATGTCCTCGTCGAAGTCCAGCAGGATCCGCACGGGCGCGGTCTCCAGCACGGCGTTTGCCGTTGGCACGCTGGCCACCAACCGGGCATGGGCTGAGGCAACCGGGATGCGCACCCCGAAGATGACCCCCGCGACCGCCACTACGGTCACGATCACCAGGCCGGCACTGGCCCACCGCTTCGTCATCCGTACACCCCGGCTGGGCCCACACCGGCGATCTCGGCCCGCCCCAACAGCCAGGCCAACCGCAACCGGTCCCCGGCGCGCATCGCCGCGTCGGGCATCACCGTCATGCCCATCTGCCGACGGCTGGCCCACAGCATCGTCATCCGCCGCAGATCCTCGGCGACGTAATCGGCCGGCCAGTCCTCGATCGTGTAGCCCAGGCCGAGGTCGAGGCGATGGACCTCCACCTCCCGGCAGCGCAGGAACGGGACGTCGACGGCCGGGCGCGGCCCGGCAGGCGACATGCCGATGATCGCCCAGGCCTCTCCGGGCAAGCCGGCCCAGCACTGCTCCAACGCCCAACTGGCCGTGCGCACGTCGGCCACCAGCGCTGCCGCCGAACGCCCGGCGCCCGCCTCGATGTCGGCGTTGCGCTGCTCCATGCCACCGGGGTACATCTGTCCCTGCTCACCGCGTCCGGCGGCTTCGAGGACGTTGCGAAGCGCGTCGGCGTTGCGCGCCACGTGGGTCAGCACGTGGCCGACGGACCACCCCTCCAGCAGTGACGCCTGGCGGGCTTGGTCATCGCCCAGATCGTCCAGCGACTGCAGCAGATGCTGATGGGCGCGGGCGGCCCGCTCGACGTCTCGATCCAGGCTGCTCATCGGCCGTTCACGGTAGCCGTGCGGCACGTGGCAACCTGGGCGTCATGACGAACACCGCAGTGCAACTCGGCATGGTCGGCCTTGGCCGGATGGGCGCCAACATGATCCGCCGGCTGCAGCGGGCCGGACACGACTGCGTGGCCTATGACATCAACGCCGACACCGTCACCGCCATGGAGGGCGAGGGATTCCGCGGCGCCCGGTCGCCCGCCGAGCTGGTCGCCGCGCTGGACGCACCGCGCAACATCTGGCTGATGGTCCCGGCGGCGTACGTCGACAGCACCATCGCCACCTTCGCCCCGCTGCTGTCTCCTGGCGACACGCTGATCGACGGCGGCAACAGCTGGTACCACGACGACGTCGATCGGGCCGGCCCGCTGGCCGAGCAGGGCATCCACTACCTCGACGTGGGCACCAGCGGCGGGGTGTTCGGCCTGGAGCGCGGTTACTGCCTGATGGTGGGCGGCGACGACGAGGCCGTGGCCCGGATGCGCCCGGTCTTCGACTCGCTGGCCCCCGGCGTGGACGCCGCGCCAGCGGACACCAGGACGCGCGGGTGAGCCATCCACGGCCGAGGAGGGCTGGTTGCACTGCGGCCCGGTGGGCGCCGGGCACTTCGTCAAGATGATCCACAACGGCATCGAGTACGGGATGATGGCCGCCTACGCCGAGGGCCTGAACGTGCTGGCCAAGGCGAACATCGGCGCCGGGACGCAGACCAAGGACGCCGAGACCGCCCCGCTCAGCCATCCGCAGTACTACCGGTACGACCTGGATCTGGCGGCGATCACCGAGCTGTGGCGGCGCGGCAGCGTGGTCACCAGCTGGTTGCTGGACCTCACCGCCGAGGCGCTGGCCCGACGACCCGCAGCTCAGCGCCTTCGCCGGGCGGGTCAGTGACTCCGGCGAGGGACGCTGGACGCTGCACGCGGCCATCGACGAAGGCGTCCCGGTGCCCACGCTGGCGTCGGCGCTGTGGGACCGGTTCTACTCCCGCGAGCGTGGCGACGTCGCCCACCAAGTGCTGTCGGCGATCCGCGCCGGATTCGGCGGCCACGTCGAGCAGAAGGGCACCCACTGATGGCCACGAAACGCACCCCCACGGCGTCACCGACCACGCCGGCAGCGCCCGCACAACGCCGCCGCCGGCCGGGAAAGATCGTGGTGGAGCCGATCCCCCAGAACCGGACGGAACCGTCGCCGGCGATGTCCACCAACCAGCCGCCGGCCGATGCCCTGGTGCTGTTCGGCGCCACGGGCGACCTGGCCAAGCGCAAGCTGTTCCCGGCGCTGTACGGCCTGGAGTTCCACGGCGCGCTCGAACGTCCCGGTCATCGGCGTCGCCCGCAGCGACTGGACGGATCAGGCGTTCCGTGACCACTGCTCGGAGAGCATCCACGCCAACATCAAGAAGCCGGACCAGGCGGTCATCGACCGGCTGCTGAAGCGCATGGATCTCGTCCAGGGGGACTACGCCAGCAACACCACCTGGACCGCGCTGAAGAAGAAGCTGGACCGCTGCGGCTCCCACCAGGCCGTGTTCTACATGGCCATCCCGCCGTCGATGTTCCCCACCGTCGCCGAGAAACTGGCATCCGTGGGCCTGAACGGGCGCGGCCGGATCGTCGTCGAAAAGCCCTTCGGCCGGGATCTGGCCAGTGCCCACGAGCTGAACCTCACCCTGCACTCGGTGTTCCCCGAGGAGCGCATCTTCCGCATCGACCACTACCTCGGCAAGGAGAGCGTGGAGGACCTGCTGGTCTTCCGCTTCTCCAACACCTTGATGGAGCCGGTGTGGAACCGCAACTACGTACGCAGCGTGCAGATCACGATGAGCGAGACCATCGGCGTCGAGGGCCGCGGCAGCTTCTACGACGGCGTCGGCTCGATCCGTGACATCCTCCAGAACCACCTCCTGCAGGTGGTCGCCCTGGTGGCGATGGAGCCGCCCGGTGGGGCCCGACTCCAAGTTCCTGCAGGACGAGAAGTCCAAGGTCCTGGCGGCGATGCGGGCGATCGATCCGCAGGACACGGTGCGCGGCCAGTACGTCGGGCTACCGCGACGAGCCCGGCGTGGCCCCGGATTCGCAGGTCGACACGTTCGTGGCCGCCAAGCTGGAGATCGACTCGTGGCGCTGGGCCGGAGTGCCGTGGTACGTGCGCTGCGGCAAGGCCCTGGGGGCCAGCGCCACCGAGGTGGTGGTCGAGTTCCGCGAGCCGCCGGCGATGCTGTTCGACGAGGCCGGCGGGCCCACCCCGGACCGCAACCTGGTGCGCCTGCGGCTGGGCACCAATGACGGTGTGACCTTCACCCTCCAGGCCAAGACGCCTGGACCCGCACATGGACAGCGAGAACGTGGACGTCGCGGTGGACTTCGCCGCCGCCCTCGGCGAACGCCGCCAGGCCTACGAACGGCTGCTGGACGACGCCCTGCAGGGCCTACCGCGCCGCTTCGCCCGGGAGGACGTGGTGGAGCAGACATGGCGGGTGGTGCAGCCGCTGCTGGACAACCCCGGCCCGGTGCTGCCGTACTTCCGCGGCTCCGTGGGGGCCGGCCGAGTCGGCCAGGATCATGTCCGGGGACACCTGGTACCCACCCAGCGTCTGACCGGCGGCGGTCACGGGCGCGATCGTCTGGGGATCACCACCACCGTGCCCTGCTCGTCGGTGTGCACGGTGACGCTGGCGCCGTAGAACTCGCTGAGCGTCTCGGCGCGCAGCACGTGCGCCGGCGGGCCGCTGGACACCACGTGCCCCTGATGCATCAGGGCCAGGCGGTCGGCGTACAGCCCGGCGAGGGTGAGGTCGTGCATCGCCGACACCACGGTGATGCCCTGCTCTCGGCGCAACCGGTCGACGAGCTCGAGGGCCTGCTGCTGGTGGCCGATGTCCAACGCGCTGGTGGCCTCGTCGAGCAGCAGGATCGGCGCCTCCTGGGCCAACGCCCTGGCCACCACGAGACGTTGGCGCTCGCCGCCGCTGAGGTCACCGAGACGGCGCGCCGGCGAAGTCGGTCAGCGCCAAGCGCTCCAGCACCGCCCTGGCCACCGCCACGTCATGCCGGGACTCCCTGGCGAAGTAGCCGATGTACGGGTTGCGGCCCAGCAACACGTAGTCGAACGCCGTCATCTCCTCGGGGAGCTCGGGGATCTGCGGGACGTAGGCCACGAGGGCGGCGCGGCGCTTGACGTCGCGGATCGACAGCGGCATCCCGGCCACGTTGACCACGCCCGTGGTCGGCACCAGCCCGGCGACGGCGCGCAGCAACGAGGACTTGCCGGCGCCGTTCGGGCCGATCAGGCACAGCCACTCCCCCGGCTGGATGGTGTCGGTGAACCCGGCGACCGCGACGCGTGCTCGCCGTAGTGCACCGCCACCGACTCGAAGGACAGAGCGCTCAAACCCCGGCCCTCCTGGTGCGCAGCAGGAGGATGAAGAACGGCCCGCCGAGCATCGCCGTGACGACCCCGATGGGGATCTCCGCGCCGCTCATCAGCGCCCGCCCGGGGATGTCGACCAGGATCAGGAACGCCGCCCCCAGCACGACGCTGATGGGCAGCACCGAGCGGTACGACGACCCGCTGAGCATCCGCACCACGTGCGGCACCACCAGACCGACGAAGCCGATCAGCCCGCTGACGCTGATCACCGCCGCCGTGGCCATGGTGGCGGCGATCACCACGGTGAGCCGGATGCGCCGCACCGGAGCGCCGAGGGTCTGGGCCTCCTCCTCGCCCACGCGCAGCAGGTCGAGGTGCCGGCGATGCAGCATCAGCACCGCGCCGGCCACCACGGTGTACGGCAGGGCCAGGCGGACGTCGGCCCATCTGGCGGAGCTCAGGCTGCCGAGGATCCAGTTGTAGACCTGGCGGATCACGTCGTTGTTGCGCTGCAGGATGAGCGCCTGGAGCGCCGAGGCCACCGCCGTGACGGCCACGCCGGCCAGCACCAGCGACGCCCGGTTCCCGCCGAAGCCGGCCCCCACCACGTAGGTCAGGACCACCGCCCCGAGGCCGCCGAGGAACGCGGCGAGCGGCAGCGGGTCGATCAGCCCCCACGCCTTGCCGGCGTTGAGGCCCATCCGCGAGCCGGTGATCCCGATGGTCATGGCGATGGTGGCGCCCAACCCGGCCCCGGCGCCGACACCCAGCTGGTAGGTGTCGACGAGCGGGTTGCGGAACACGCCCTGATAGCTGGCCCCGGCCAGCGCCAGCGTGCCGCCCACCAGCCCGCCCAGTGCCACCCGTGGCAGGCGGACCGTGGAGACCACGTTCCAGTTGGCCCGTGAGATCGTGCCGGCGGGGCCGATCATCACACCGAGGGCTACGGCCACGACCAGCAGCAGGCAGGCGCCGAGGAACCAGCCGTACCACGCCTGCCAGCCGCGACCGCCGCGCATCGGATCAGGCCCCTACCGGGATCTTGGCAACGGCGTCGGCGATCAGCGTGACGAAGTCGACCACGCGAGGCCCCCAGCGCGAGGCGATGTCGGCGTCGAGCACGACGATGTTGCCGTTCTTGACTGCCGTGATCGCCGCCCAACCAGGGCGCTTGGCCACCGTCGCCGCGGACTCGCCGAAGTTGCCGTCGGCCAGGAAGATCAGCTGCGGGTCGGCGCTGATGATCGTCTCCGCCGACAGCTGCGGGTACGGGCTGTCCCCGCCCGCCGCGTCGGCGATGTTGACCAGCCCGAACTGGGCGTACACCTGACCGATGAAGCTCTTCGACGTGGTCGAGTACAGCGTGTTGTCGACCTCGTGGAAGAACCTGGTGCCACCAGCCGCGGTGGAGGCCTTGGCGATCGCCGCGGTGATCTCGGTGGTCATCGTCGAGACCAGTTCGGCGGCTTCGCCCACGTGACCGGTGGCCGCACCGATCTGCTCGATCTGGGTGTAGACACCCGACAGGTCCACCGGCGCGGCAGCCACCAGGTCACGGATCTGCAGGGCGGCCAGCTGTTCGTGCAGCTTGGTGGTGCCGTCGTGGATCACCAGGTCCGGCTTCAGCGCAGCGATGGCCTCGACGTTGGGGGTGTAGCCGGACAGGTCGTGCTTGATCGTCTGGGTCGCGGCCGGGAAGTTGGAGTACTCGTCGACGGCCAGCACCTGGGGTCCGGCGCCGATGGCGAACAGCGTCTCGGTGGACGACGGGGACAAGCTGACGATCTTCGTCGGCAGCTCGGCCTCACTGCCCGCCGGGCCCGTGGCGGGCGTCGTTGCGGGCGCCGGGGCGGTGGCCCGCGGCGTGCTCGCTTGCGGCGTGCTCGCTGCCGGAGTCGTGGCCGGTGTCGTTGCCGCCGGTTGCTTGGCGTCGTCGCCGCAGGCGACCAGCGCCAAGGCAAGCGCCGCTGTCGCGGCCAGGAACGTGGTACGTGTCATGGATCCTCCGTTGTGGAGGACAACGGAGGTGACGGTGGCGGACCACCGCGAACCACCCTTGCCTCGAGGGTTGTGGTTGCGCGTGATGCTCCAGGCGACCGGGCTCGTCGTGTCTGGCACGAACCACCGTTGCGGGACAGCGCCGGGATCTCACCGGCTTCGCTGGGAACAGCACATCCGTTCGGCTGAACGGACGGTGTCACCATAGCGGCGGATCGCCGTATCATCCGAACCCACATGGCCGACACCCCTGCACCTCCGCCCGACGACCAGCCGCTGACGGTCGACCCCCGCCCGGACGGGCTTCGCCGGGCCGAGTCGGTCGTCGTCCTGAACACCGGCGACGGCAAGGGCAAGAGCAGCGCGGCGTTCGGGGTGATGCTGCGCGCCGTGGCCCGAGGCTGGAAGGTGGTCGTCGTCCAGTTCATCAAGTCCAGTGACTGGAAGGTTGGCGAGGAGGCGATTGGCCGCCAACTCGGCGTGGAGTGGCACGCCCTCGGCGGTGGCTTCACCTGGGACTCCGCCAATCTCGACCAGGATCGCCAGGTGGCCGCCCGGGCGTGGCAGGCAGCCAAGGCGTTGATCGACGCCGGTGAGCACCACCTGGTGATCCTCGACGAGCTCACCTACCTGTGCACGTGGGGCTGGATCCCCACCGCCGAGGTCGTCGACACGATCACCGCCCGCCCGGCGCACGTCAACCTGGTGATCACTGGGCGGGACGCGGCCGCCGAGCTGATCGACGTGGCCGACACCGTCACCGAGATGCGTGAGGTCAAGCACGCCTACCGCCAGGGCATCGCCGCCAAGCGCGGCATCGACTACTGATGAGGCCGTCCGCCTGATGGGGTCGTTCACCCTGCTGCTGGGCGGGGCGCGCAGCGGCAAGTCCACCCTGGCGGTGGAGGCCGGCCGCCGCCACGGTGGCGACGTCGTGGTCATCGCCACCGCCGAACCCGTCGACGACGACATGGCGGCGCGCATCGCCCGCCACCGCGCCGAGCGCCCGGGATGGCCGGTGATCGAGGAACCGGTCCGCCTCGCCGACGCGATCCGCAACGCGCCGGCCGAGGCGCTGGTCATCGTCGACTGCGTCACCGTGTGGGTGGCGAACCTGCTGCATCACGGCGTGGACCTGCGGATCGAGCCGGTGGTGGACGCCCTGGTGTCCCGGGCCGGGCCGGCGGTGGTGATCTCCAACGAGGTCGGCCTCGGCGTGGTTCCGGCCAGCGAGTCCGGGCGACAGTACCGGGACCTCATCGGCGCGGCGAACCAGCGCCTCGCCGCCGCGGCGACGAACACGCTGTTCATGGTGGCCGGGCGGGCCGTTCGCCTCGACGACCCGTGGGCGCTGCTGTGACCACCTGGCTGGCCGGCGCGCTTGCCCACCTCCCGGTACCCGATGGGCCGTCGGCAGCCGCCGTGCGTGAGCGGGCGGCGGGCATCCTTCGACCGCCCGGCGCGCTGGCCGCCCTCGACGAGGTGGCCGAGTGGGTCGCCGGCTGGCACGGCACCACCCGGCCCGCGGTGAACCGGCCCGCCGCGCTGATCTTCGCCGCCGATCACGGCGTCGCCGCGGCATCGGTGTCGAGCTACCCGAGTGAGGTCACTGCGGCCATGCTCGCCGCCTACCGGGCTCACCAGTCCACCATCACCGCCCTCGCGACGGTGGCCGGCGCCACCGTCGACGCCGTCGACGTGGGTGTGGGGCGACCCACCGGTGACATCCGCGTCGAGCCGGCCATGGACGCCGCCCGCTTCGAGGAGGCCTGCGCTGCGGCGCTCGAGGCGGTGAACAACCTCGACGCCGACCTGCTGGTCATCGGCGAGATGGGCATCGGCAACACCACCGTCGCTGCCGCGGTGACGGCGGCCATCTGCGGTGGCGACGTCCAGCACTGGGTGGGCCGCGGCACCGGTGTCGATGCCGAGGGCCTGGCGCGCAAGCGGGCCGCGGTGAACGCCGCGGTGCACCGCGTCGCAGAGGAGACCGACCCGCTCGAGATCCTCCGCCAGGTGGGCGGCGCAGAGCTCGTCGCCATGGCCGCGGCCGTCGTCGCCGCCCGCCACCGCCGGCTCCCGGTGGTCCTCGACGGTTACGTCGTGTGCGCCTCGGCCCTTGCCGTGCATGCCGTGCGGCGCGACGCGCTAGACCACTGCGTCGCCGGGCACTGCTCGGCCGAGCCGGGCCACCGGCTGGTCCTCGACCGGATCGGCAAGCGCCCGCTGCTCGACCTCAAACTGCGCCTCGGTGAGGGCTCGGGGGCGATGGCCGCGGTGCCGCTGATCCGCATGGCCTGCGCCGGGATCAGCCAGGTCCCCACCTTCACCGAGTGGTTCGGCTGACGCCGTGACCCGCCGCGGGCTCCCGCCGCTCGGGCCGCTCGCCGCCCTGCAGTTCCTCACCCGCGTCCCGATCCGCCTGCGCTCGGCGCCCGACACCGGCGCCGCGGTCGCCTGGTTCGCCGTGATCGGAGCGCTGATCGGCGCCGCGGTAGGTGGCGTTGCCTTCGGGCTGTGGCACGTGCTGGCGCCCTTGCCCACGGCGGCGGTGGCGGTTGCCGCCGGGCTGCTGATCACCGGGGCGTTCCACGAGGACGGGCTGGGTGACACCGCCGACGCGTTCGGCGGCGGGACCACGGTGGAGCGGCGGCTGGAGATCATGAAGGACAGCCACCACGGCACCTACGGGGTGGCAGCGATGTGCTCGTCGATCGTGATCCGTGTCGCCGCCCTGGCCTCGGTGCCCTCCCCCGGCGCGGCGCTCGTCACCGTGCTGGCGGGTCACACCATGGGTCGTGCAGCGGCCGTCGGCATGGCCGGCTTCGCCCCGATGAGCGCCCACCCCGGCCTGGGCGCCGACGCCGGGCGAGCCACCAGCCGCCGGCGGGCGGTGGCCGGGATGGCGGCAGGTCTGGCGATCACTGCGCTGGCGACGGGATGGTGGGTCGGGCCGATGGCCCTGGCCGCGGTGGTCTCCGCGGTCGCCGTCGGCATCCTCGCCGTGCGCAAGGTGGGCGGCATCAGCGGTGACATCCTCGGCGCTGCGGAGCAGGTGGCCGAGTGCGCCGTGATGCTGACGGCCGGCGCGCTGGCCACCCACCACGCCCTGCACCCGTGGTTGGGCTGACCGCGGATCACGCGCCCGGCACGCCGAGCGGGATGATCCGGGCGATGTCGAGGTCGGTCCACAGGTCGAGATGCCAGGCGCCGCCGGGGTCGACGATGGACAGCCCGGTGTCGTCGGCGACCACGAGGGACCGCGGCGTGGCCATCGCCACGGCCCGCGCTGGGCGATCCAACGTGACCCTGGACTCCACGCCCAGCGTGCCGCTCGCCAGCCACGCCACCTGGCGACCCTGCGCCACGGCCAGTGAATCACCGGCCGATGCCAGGTGCGGCGTGGCCGTTGCGTCGGTGGGTGACCATGCCCGCACGGTGCGGGTGGGACCGGGTGATCGTTGCGGGTCGAGCAACGCCTCGATGTTCGTCTCGCTGATCAGCCCGTTGCTGGAAGCGGCGAGCAGCCTCCGCCCGCCGTCGGCCAGACCGAGGGATCCGGGGCGGGTCAACAGCTCCAGCTCGGCTGGGAGGTCCAGGCACCAGACCCCCTGGTCGGGATGCAGGGCGTGGACGAAGGCCAACTCGGAGTCACCGTCCTCGGTGCCGCGATACAGGCTGAACACCATCGACATCGCGGTCGAGGTCACAGCGCCGAGCGGCTCGGCGTTCATCTCCTGCGCAACCGTCAGCTTCGTGCGCAGCTGGAGCGGGTTCGTCAGCGAACCGCTGGCCAGATCGATCGCCCGCACCTCGTAGCGGCGGCGGGCCGGGGATGTCGCGGTGGATGCCCACGTGGCGCCACCGTCGACATAGCGCAGCACGAACATCTGGAACGGAACCTGCGTCGCCGGGTCCGTGGACGAGAGCGCTTCGGGCATCAGCGAGCCCTCGTAGGTCCGGCGCATCACCTCGCCCTTCGGCGAGGCCACGACCAGCTCGGTGGCGCTGCCGTCACCACCTTGGCCGGTGAGGGCGACGAACGTCCCGGAAAGGTCGGTCGCCGCGACGCGCAGGCGCCCGTCGACCGTCAGTGCCCCGGTGATCTGCCGGCTGGCCATGTCGGTCCAGGTGACCACGGTCTGCGTGGCGCGGTGCTCGGCGGAGACGAACGTGCGGCCGTCGAGGGCGACGATGCCGTCGTGCGCCGCGGGCATCACCACGCCGCCACGCAGGAACAGCACGTCGCCGGTCCGGGTGACCACGGCGAGATCAGGGGGAGCTCTTTGGCCCGGGCGGCTGAGGTCCCCGACAGCGTGGTCAACGAGAGGGTCAACGCCGCGACGAGGCGGCGGCGGGTGCGGTGGCGCGACATACCCGTCCAGACACCGCGCCGCTCAGGGCGGTTCCGCGGCGACGACCACCGAGCCGGCCACCGTCGTCGCCGCCGCCCGGTCCAGCGCCGACTCCAGGCGGTAGACCACCGTACCCACCTGCCACAGCAGCGTGTTCGACGCCAGCCGCAACTCGGCCGACTCGATGCCACCGCCGTCGGTCTCGAACAGCAAGGTGTGGGGCTCACCACCGACCCAGTAGGCGGGCACCGTCCGCCCATCGGCCGTGACGAGTTGGAACGCCTCCACCTCGACCCCCGAGCCGGCCATCTTGGTGAACAGCCCCCCGGTGATCCGTCCGGGCAGGGTGGCCAGGATGGCCCCCACCCCGTCGATCGGTGTTGCCGGCAGCGCGGCCGACGGCGGATAGACCACGACCACCTGACCCGAGGACGGCGGGCGGACCACGGTGATCACCCCCTCGCCCAACCCCGGCGCCGACGGGACGGGCAGTCCGGTCTCGGCCGCGGCCGCCGTCGCGGTGGGTTCCGCGGCGGGCGGTGGTAGGGACACCGGGAACGTCGCCTCGGGTAGGTCCAGTTCCGAGCCCGTGGTGGGGACGATTCGCACACTGTCGAAACCCAGCCAGCGTCCCACCGCGTTCCGAGCGGCAGGCACCGCCAGCGTCACCCACACGACCACGGCTGCCGCCGCGGCGACCGTGAGCCACCGGCGCATGGCAGGTCGGCGCCCAGCGCGACGTTCGATGTCAGCCAGGACCGCCACAGGGAGCTGATGGCCCGGGCGGCGGCGTTCGAGGTCGGCGTCGATCACCGGCCCCAGCGCGGCCAGCTCGCGTTCGAGGTCTTCAATCAGCGGGGCCATCGCCATCCTCCGTCTCTGCGTATGCCGCACGCAGGCGCTCCAGGGCCCGTGCGGTCCTGCTCTTCACCGTGCCGGCCGGCACGCCCAACACCTCGGCCGTCTCTCGTTCGTTGAGCTCGGCCAGGTAGCGGCACGCCAGCACCTGCCGATCGCGCCCCGGCAGCAGGCGCAGGGCGCGCATCACCTGCTCCCCCATCAGCCCGGACAACGCCGCCTGTTCGGTGGTCTCCGGCTCGGGCGGCCGGGCACCGGCAACCCGCAGGTGCCGGCGCTCGCGGCGCTGCCGGCCGCGCCGGGCGTTCTTGGCCTGGTTGGCCACGGCGCGCATCACCCACGGTCGCAAGGCGTCCTGGCTGCGCAGGGACGCCAGCGCGCCGAAGGCCCGCACGAAGGCGTCCTGGACGATGTCGTGGGCCTCGGTGGGGTCGCCGGCCACCACCGTTGCCAACCGAAGCGCCGGGCGCTGCAGGGCGCGGACGATCTCGGCAAAGGCCTCCCGGTCGCCGCCCTGGGCCCGGCGGAAGGTGACCAGATCGATCACCGGCGGCGCAGCCGGATCGGGCCGTGATGAATGGTCGATGGCGTCATCATGACGCGCCGCGCCAACGCCGTCGTCACGGCGCGTCACACGACCCTCCCGTCCTCACAGCACTCCGGACACCGCAGGGTCACCGTCGGTTCCAGACCCGCAAGAGGGTCTTGTTTGAACGTTCAAATCGTCGTACGCTGGTCGGAACGCCGATCGTTCTGGGGGGAGATGACCGTGGCGCAGATCACGCTCACCAACGTCGACAAGGTCTACGAGAACGGCTACGTCGGCATCCGCAACCTCAACCTGGAGATCCACGACGGCGAGTTCCTGGTCCTCGTCGGGCCGTCCGGATGCGGCAAGTCGACCGCCCTGCGAATGCTGGCCGGCCTGGAGGGCATCACCCGCGGCACGATGAAGATCGACGACCAGGTGATGAACCACGTGCCGCCCAAGGACCGGGACATCGCCATGGTCTTCCAGTCCTACGCGCTCTACCCTCACCTGACGGTGCGTGAGAACATCGGCTTTTCGATGAAGCTGGCCAAGGTCAGCAAGGCCGAGATGGACCGCCGGGTCAACGACGCCGCCGCCCGGCTGAACCTGACCGAGTGGCTCGATCGGCGCCCCGGCCAACTGTCCGGTGGGCAACGCCAGCGTGTCGCCATGGGCCGGGCGATCGTCCGCAAGCCGAAGGCCTTCCTGATGGACGAGCCGCTGTCCAACCTCGACGCCAAGCTGCGCGTCCAGATGCGCGCCGAGATCGCCAAGCTGCAGCGCGACCTCAACGTCACCACCGTGTACGTGACCCACGACCAGATCGAGGCGATGACGATGGGTGACCGGGTGGCCGTGCTGTCGCGCGGCGTCCTCCAGCAGGTCGACACCCCCCAGCGGCTGTACGACCACCCCAACAGCATCTTCGTCGCCTCGTTCATCGGCTCGCCGCAGATGAACCTGTTCGCCGGCTCGATCCGCCTCGGCGACACGCCAACGGTGTCCATCGGCTCACAGGCCATCCCGCTGGCCGCATCGGTGCTCGACGCCCGCCCGGCGCTGCGCTCCTACGAGGGCAAGGAGGTCGCCGTCGGGGTCCGCCCGGAGTACTGCAAGGTCACCAACCGGACCAACCCGCTGGCCATCCAGGGCACGGTCGAGGTGCGCGAGAGCCTGGGCAGCGAGGTCATGCTGCACCTGTCCGTGAGTGCGGTCGGGCTGGAGGTCACCAGCGACGGCGTGTCGGCCAAGGAACCGGCCTGGCTCATCTCGCGCAACGAGGCGCGCACCGCCGCCGAGGTCGGCGACGCCGTCGCCGTCACGGCCGATCCTGCAGAGATGCACTTCTTCGACCGGGAGAGCGGCGCGGCAATCAGCGCCTAGCCCACCCCGTCACCAGACCGTCGTTCCCCCGACGTGGCGCTGCCCGCCCCCACGGGGGCGGGCAGTCCGCGTCCCGCATGGGCGCGAAACCCTCGAATACCCGAAGTCTGCGCGCCCAAGCCGACCCGGCCACCCGTGCATGGGCGCGAAACCCTCGGATACCCGAAGTCTGCGCGCCCATGCAGGGGCGGCGAGGTCTACTTGTCGACGCCTTTGGTGTAGTCGCCGTTGAAGTAGCGCTGGAAGACGAAGAACAGGATGATGATCGGCAGCGTGACCAGCAGCGCCGCTCCCAGCGTGAGCGGGTAGCGCTTGCCTGATCCGAGACCGCCCTGGAAGTTGGCCAAGCCGAGGGTGAGGGTCTCGAACTTCTTCTGATCCGTGGCGATCAGGAACGTGGTGAACTCGTTCCACGAACCCTGTACCGACAGGATCGTCAGGGCGATCAGGCTCGGCTTGGCCATCGGCAGCAGGATCCGCCGCCAGGTCCCGAAGATCGATGCGCCGTCGATCTGTGCGGCCTCCTCCACGGACTTGGGGATCGCCTCGAAGTTCTGCTTCATCAGGTAGATGCCCGCGGAATCCACCAGCAGGGGCAGCACCATGCCCATGTACGTGTTGCGCAGGTCGAGCTCCTTCAGCACCAAGAAGCGCGGGATCATCAGCACCACGCCTGGCACCATCATCACCGCCAGGATCAGGCCGAACACCAACTTGCGGCCGGGGAAGTCCAGCCGAGCCAAGGCGTACCCGGCCATCGCCGCCAGGCCGACCCGGCCGATGGTCACCAGTGTGGTCACGATCAGCGAGTTCATCGTCCATCGGCCGAAGTTGACCTTGACCTGCCCGCCGCCCAGCCCGAAGATCTCCTTCCAGCTCTGCAGGCTGAACGGGTTGGGGATGAACGACAGCGAGTTGTTCGTTGCGTCGGCGTCGGTCTTGAACGACGTGACCAACGAGAGCAGGAACGGCCCGATGTACAGCACCGCGAACAGGCCGAGCACGCCGTAGCTCAGCATCCTCTTGGCCCGCCGAGCCCCAGCGCCCTCGTCGGTGATCGGGTCGTCGCTGATGACGCCCGGCATGTCCAGGTCGTCGGCGGCCAGCGCCGGTGGCTGCGCATCCGTCGTCATGTCGCGGCCTCCTTGTCACGGGTGAGGAATCGTTGGATCACCGTGAAGAACAGGATGATCACGAACAGGATGAACGCCAACGCCGACGCCGCGCCGTAGCGGCTCTCCTTGACCCCGGTGTTGTAGGCCAGATAGGCGGGGGTGGTGATGTTGCCGGACTCGGAGTTGGCCACGTAGATCTGGTCGAACACCTGCCAGGTCCCGATCAAGCCCAGCGTCACCACCAACACGATCTGCTTCTTCAGCAGCGGCAGGGTGACCAGCCGGGTGGTCTGCCACCGGCCGGCGCCGTCCATCGCCGCGGCCTCGTGGACGTCGTCGGGCACGTTCTGCAACCCGGCGAGCAGCATCAGCATGAACGTGCCCGAGGTGGTCCACACCGCCATGGTGATGATGATCAGCATCATCCACGACGGCCCGGACACCCAGTTCCACCAACTCAACCCGAGGAACTCACGGTCGGCCAACCAGGCCGGCGGCCTGTGGACGCCGAAGTTGGACAGGAACGAATGGAAGACACCCCGGCCGTTGCCCAGCCAGGACACCTTGTCGACGCCGAACCATCCGAGCACCGAGTTCACCGCACCGCCACTGGTGAACAGGTAGAGGAAGATCAGCACGACGGCTACCGCGCTGGACACGCTGGGCATGTAGAAGGCGGTGCGGAAGAAGCTCTTGCCCTTGAGCCGGCGCTGGTTGAGGATCAGCGCCAGCAGCAGGGCGACGACGGTTTGCAGCGGCACCACGAACAGCACGAAGTAGAAGTTGTTGCGCAGCGACGTGGCGAAGTTCTTGCGGGTCAACCCGGGCTTGGTCAGCAACCTGCGGTAGTTGTCCCAGCCGACGACTTCGGCCTGCTTGGAGAACGGGCCACCCTGCCCGTTCCACTTGGTGAAGCTGACGTACAACGCCAGGGCGATCGGTATGAACACGAAGATGACCATGAGCACCAGCGTCGGGCTCATGAAGATCCAGCCCCACAGGCCTTCACCCTTGCGCCGGTCACGCCGCGAGCGGCGGGCCAGGCGCCTCAACTCGTCGACGGACTCCTCCCCCGTCAGGGGCGGGCCGCTGAGGGCTAGATCGGTCATCGTCTACCTCCATCGGGCCGGCCGCGGCGGTCGCCGGCCCGATGGCCGGCGGCCGCCACGGCAGCGAGGGGATCAGCCGCCGAGGGCGTCCTCGGCGTTCTTCTGGGTCTCCTTCAGCAGATCCGCCGGCGTCATCTCGCCGCTGGCCATGGCCAGCAACCCCTTGTCGAATTCGGCCAGGACGGTACCGAAGGCCGGAAGGGTGACCTGTCCCCGGCCGTAGTCGCCAGCGGCGACGAACGGCGCATCGTCGGGGTGCGCGGCCAGGTAGGCGTCCTTGGCCGAGGCCCGCGAGGGCATGACACCGAAGGCGTCGGCCAGCGTGAGCTGGGTCTCGGCCTTGGTCATGAAGTTGACGAAGCTGACCGCGGCGTCCATCTTCGACGAGGCGCTGGCGACGCCCCAGCACTGGGTGAACACCATCGAGCCAGGACCGGCCGGGCCCTTGGGCAGCTCGGCAACGGTGTACTCGACCGTCGGGAAATCGTTCTTCATCGCCCCACGGATCCAGTTGCCCTCGATCACCATGGCGGCCTTCTCCTTGCCGAAGGCCTCACCGCCCCAGCCCATCTCCAGCTGCTCGGAGAACTTCGTGGAGCCGTCGTCGAGCAGGCTCTTGATGTACTCGAGCGCGGCGAGGTTCTCGGGTGAGTCGACGGTGACCGTCTTCTGCTCGGGGTCGACGAGGTATCCGCCGGCACCCACCATGAACGCGCCCCACCGGTCACGGGTGGCCCCGGCCGAGAGGCCGACCTGCGCATCGGTGGTCAGCTTCTTGGCCACGGCCTTCAGCTGATCCCACGTGGTGGGGATGTCGGCATCGGTGAGACCGGCCGCGGCCCACGACTTCTTGTTGATGATCAGGCCCAGCGACGAGTAGTCCTTCGGGGCGCAGACGAGCTTGCCGTCGTAGGAGAACACGTTGCGCAACGACTGGTAGAAGTCGTCGGGGTTGTCCAGCTTGTCCCCGATCGGCGCCAAACTGCCGCCGCTGGCGTACTCCTGGAACTTGTCGGCGTTGACGTAGAACACATCCGGTGGCTCGCCACCGGCCAGCGCCTGGCCGAGCTGCAGGTTCATGTCCTTGGCGGCGATGAGGTCGACCGAGTTGCCGGTCGCAGTCTCCCAGGAGGCGATCGCCGCCTCGACGGCCGCCGTCTCGGCCGGCCCCGATGCAGCGATCATCACCTGGATCTTCTGGCCGCCGGCTGCCGGCGGCGTCGTCGCCGAGGCATGCAGCGTGGGCATCACGGTCAGCGCGGCGATGCCGATGCCGACCATCCAACGTCGTTGTGTTCTCACAGGGTCCTCCCCAGGGTGCAGTGTGTGGCAATGCAAGACGCGCAGCCCGGCGATGACGCCGCCGGTGTTGAACGTTCAAATATGGCATCATGGCGATGCCCTCGACGGCTCGTCGGAGCCGCGACGGTGGGTCCGGAGAGGACCGCGAACGTGGTGGGCGCCCTCACGACGTTCCCCGGTGGACCAGGGTGGGCGTCAACATCGCCGACGACATCGAGCCGCCGTCACGCAGGGCGATCAGCCCGTCCACCAGCAGTTGGGCGACCCGTCCGGTGGGCTGACGGACGCTGGATAGCGACGGTGAGGTGGCGTGGACCAGGCGGGTGTCGTCGAAGCCGATGATGCCCACATCACGGCCGATCCGCAGCCCGGCCTCGGCGGCCGCCTGGGCGCAGCCGACCGCCGCGGTGTCGGTGGCGCAGACGAAGGCGGTGGGCCGGTCATCGCCGGCGAGGCGCCCGGCGACGTGCTGGGCCACGGCGCCGATCTCGTCACGGCACTCGATCTCGATCGACTCGCCGCCGAAGGACGCCATGGCCGAGCGGTAGCCGGCACGACGGTCGTGCAGGGAGCCGTCGCTCGGCGCACCCGCCCAGGCGATGCGTCGGTGGCCAGCGGACCAAAAGTGCTGCACCGCGTCGGCAATCCCCCGACCGCCGTCGATGTCCACCCAGTTCTCGGCGCCGGGACGGTCCCAGTTTCGCCCGAAGCTGACGTAGGGCACCCCCTCGCGGTCGAGGTCGTCGAGCCGGGTGTCACCGGGGAACGTGCCCGACAGGACGAACCCGTCGACGCTGCCGGTGCGGTACATCTCGTGGTACGAGGCCAACTCGTCCTCGACGTCGACCGGGCTGATCAGCACGATGTGGTGCTGGCGGGCCGCGGCGGCACGGCACAGGTCGTGGAGGAACCGGTCGAGCAGCAGGTTCTCCTCGTCCTCGGACAGATGGCAGCGGTAGCCGAAGGTCCGGGTGGTGCGCGAGCGCAAGGCCGTGCCCAGCCGGCTCGGCCGGTACCCGAGCTCGTCGATCGCCCGCTGGACGCGCAGCCGGGTGGCCGGCAGCACTCGCTCCGGGGCGTTGACCACGTTGGACACCGTCTGGCGGGACACGCCGGCGCGGTCGGCGACGGTGGCGACGGTGGGCGGGCGATCGAGCCCAGCCGGCCGGCGCGCCGTCGACGGCGATGTTGTCGGCGTCCCCATGTGTCCTCTGATGCTCCCCATCGGTGGTTTCGCTGTGACGCTCGCCACAGCGGATTCTCTGTTGTACGCTGATTTGAACGTTCAAGTCAAGACCGCCGAGCCAATTTCTGCGGAGATCACCCGTGACCACCACACCCGAGTTCCAGCCGTTCGTCCACCACGTGGTGACGACGCTGCACGGGCCCAGCGTGACGTTGTCGCGCCGCGACGGGCAGATCGACGGCACCGGTGCCCAGGGGTTCTACCTCGGCGATCGGCGAATGATCGCGTCGCTGACCGTGCGCCTGTTCGGGCGTGAGCCCGACGTCGTGCGCAGCGATCACCATCACGACGGGACCCTCGTCGTCCATGCCGTGGCCCGCAACGGGCTCGAGCCCACGCCGGACCCGACCCTGCTGATGGTCCGCACCCGCCGGCAACACCCGCGCGGGTTCACCGACGAGGTGGCGGTGCACAACCTCGGGCCCGCGCCTCGCCAGGTGCAGGCGGGGATCGACGCCACGGCCGACTTCGCCCCGTCCACATCGGTGAAACGCGGCGTCTCCGTGGCACTGGTCGAGCCGGACGTCGCCGGTGACCCGATCGCATTCCGCCGCGGCGCAGCGCACGTGCGCATCACCGCTACGGGTCCCGGTGAGGTCAGCCGCCGCGGCCCATCGCTGCGGTGGGACGTCCACGTCCCCCCTCACCACCACGTCACCTTGCTGGTCGACGTCTCCGGCGACAACCCGGACGCGCCGTTCACCGAACCGGGCAACGCCCCCACCCGCTCACCCACGCTGCGCAGCTCCGACCCGCTGCTCGAGGCGCTGTTCGACTGGGGTGTGGGCGATGTCCGGCGGCTGGCGCTCAGTGATCCGTTGGCCCCCGCCGACCGCTTCGCCGCCGCCGGCAGCCCGTGGTACCTGACGCTGTTCGGGCGGGACTCGCTGTGGACGGCGCGGCTGGCCATCCCGTTCGACCTCGACCTGGCCGCCGGCACCCTGCGAAGCCTGGCCCGCCGCCAGGGCCGTGCCGTCGACGTCGACTCCGCCGAGCAGCCCGGACGCATCCTCCATGAGCAACGGGCCGCAGCGGTGGACCTCGGCGAGATGGTCCTTCCGCCCCGGTACTTCGGCAGCATCGACGCCACCCCACTGTGGATCATCACCCTGGTCGAGGCGTGGCGGTGGGGTCTCGCCGATAGCGAGGTGACCGCTCTCGGTCCGGCGCTGGAAGCGGCCGTCGGCTGGCTGGTCGACCACGCCGACGCCAACGGTGACGGGCTGGTCGAGTACGTCGACGCTAGTGGCCACGGGCTGGCGAACCAGGGCTGGAAGGACTCGGGTGATTCGGTGAGCTGGCGCGACGGCCGCCTGGCGCGCTCGCCGATCGCCCTGTGCGAGGTCCAGGGATATGCCTACGAAGCCGCGCTCGGCGCGGCGGACCTCCTCGAGCACCTCGACCTGCCTGGTTCGGCCCGCTGCCGGCGGTGGGCGCAGCGCCTGCGCCGGGCGTTCCAGGAACGATTCTGGTTGGAGGACGACGGCGGCCCGTACGTGGCCATCGCCCTCGACGGCGACGGGCTGGCCGTCGACAGCGTCAGCTCCAACCCGGGCCACCTGCTGGGCACCGGGCTGCTCGACGCCGGCCAGGAGCGAGCCGTGGCGCGGCGGCTGATCGACGAACTGGCCTGCCCGGCCGGGCTGCGCACGCTGGCCGAGAGCAGCGCCCGGTTCAACCCGATGAGCTACCACAACGGGTCGATCTGGCCACACGACACGGCCATCTGCGCCAGGGCGATGGTGCTGGCCGGCTTCCCCGACGAAGCCGCCGCGGTGCTGCGTGGCGTGATCGCCAGCGTCGAGTTCTTCGGTGGCCGCCTGCCCGAGCTCTACTGCTTCACCGACGCCTCGGGCGTGATCCCCTATCCGGCGTCGTGCCGCCCGCAGGCGTGGAGCGCGGCGACGTCACTGGTGGCCGCGTGGGCGTGCACCCCGGTGGTGCCCTCGCCCGACGGTCCCCGGCTGCTGCGACCGGCCCCGCTGGCCGGCGAGGTGGACATCGACGGCATCACCCTCGGCGGGGTCAGACTGCGCACCAGGCTGCGCGCCGGGCGGGCGACGATCACGACGCAGGACTGAGCAGCGATCCCTGGAGTCGGTTCAGTGGCCGGCGAACTCGGCGATGCGGCGGATGCCTTCGACCAGGTCGTCGTCGGCCATGGCGAAGCTGAACCGGGCGTACCCGGCGCTGCCGAACGCCTCACCGGGCACGAAGGCCACCTTGGCCTGGTCGAGGATCACGTCGGCCAGCTCCATCGACGTGCGCGACACCGTGCCGCCCGGGCCCAGCGGGCGGCCGAGCAACCCGCTGACGTTCGGGTAGCAGTAGAACGCGCCCTGGGGCGCCAGGCAGGTCACGCCGGGAATGGCCGAGAGCATCTGGTGCATGACCCGGCCGCGACGCTCGAACGCGTCACGCATCATCATGACCGCCGACAGGTCGCCGCTCACGGCCGCCAGGGCGGCCACCTGGGACACGTTGGAGATGTTCGACGTGGTGTGCGACTGGAAGTTGATCGCCGCCTTCATCACGTCGCTCGGGCCGATCATCCAGCCCACCCGCCAGCCGGTCATCGCGTAGGTCTTGGCCACGCCGTTGACGATCACGCACTGCTCGGCCAGGTCGGGCACCACGGTCGGCATCGAGACGAACTCGTGCGGGCCGTAGGTGAGGTGTTCGTAGATCTCGTCGGTCACCACCCAGATGCCGTGCTCCACCGCCCAGCGGCCGATGGCCTCGACCTCGGCCGGCGGGTACACCGCACCCGACGGGTTGTCCGGGCTGACGAACAGCAGCACCTTGGTGCGCGGCGTGCGCGCCGCCTCCAACTGCTCCACGGTGACCCGGAAGCCGGTCTCCTCGGTGGTGTCGATCACCACCGGCACGCCCCCCGACAGGCTGATCGCCTCGGGGTAGGTGGTCCAGTACGGCGCCGGACAGATGACCTCGTCACCCGGATCGCACAGCGCAGCGAAGGCGGTGAACACGGCGTGCTTGCCCCCGTTGGTCACCAACACCTGGCTCGCCGTGGTCTGGAACCCGCTGTCCCGCAGGGTCTTGGCGGCGATGGCCTCACGCAGTTCGGGCAGCCCGGCCGCCGGTGTGTACTTGTGGAACTTCGGCGCCCGGCAGGCCCGCTCGGCGGCCTCGACGATGTGTGCCGGCGTGGGGAAGTCTGGCTCGCCCGCACCGAAGCCGATGACGTTCTCACCCTTGGCCTTCAGCGCCTTTGCCTTGGCGTCCACGGCCAGCGTGGCGGATTCGGCAATGGCGGCGAGGCGGGCGGATGTGCGGTTCACGGGGCGTGAGTCTACGGACCACCACCCCGCCCCCCAGCCGCCTTTGTTCACTCACCATCTCACCTGACTGGAGATTGGGTGAACAACGGGCCGGGGCGGGTCAGGGGTCGGGGGCAGGGTTCGGGGGCAGGGTTCGGGGGCAGGGCGGCCAGGTGGGCCAGGACCGTGGAGGCGATGCGGTCCAGGTGGCCGATCTGGGTGGGACTCAGCAGATCGATGAAGTGGCGGCGCACGGCGGCCACGTGACCGGGGGCCGCGGCGGCGATCGCCGAGCGGCCGTCGGGCGTCACGGCCACGAACCAGCCACGGCCGTCCGACGGGCACCGTTCGCGCCGCACCAGACCGCGGCCCTCCATACGGGCCACATGGTGCGAGACGCGGCTCTTCTCCCAGCCGAGGCTGGCGCCCAACTCGTGCATCCGCACCCGACCCTCGTCCTGGTCCGACAGGTGTGCCAGGACCACATAGTCCTGGTACGACAGATCGCTGCCGGCCAGGTCCCGGCTGAGTACGGCGGCGAGCTGCAGGTTCATCAGCGACAGGTTGCGCCACGCGGCGCGCTCACGATCCGACAACCAGTTCACGCTCACACCCCAACGCTAGCACCCCACTAGTTGACGTTTCATCTTTCTGTGCTATTCTGTTGATACGTCAACTACATCCCCAAGGAGACCCTCATGACGGCCACCGGCGCCTACGCCATCGACCCCTCCCACAGCCGGATCGGCTTCGTCGCCCGCCACGCGATGATCACCAAGGTCCGCGGCTCGTTCAACGAGTACAGCGGCTCGGGGCACTTCGACGCCGCCGATCCGGCGTCCTCCAGCCTCGGCCTGACCATCCAGGTGAGCAGTGTCGACACCCGCAGCGGGGACCGGGACACGCACCTGCGCAGCGCCGACTTCTTCGACGTCGCCACCTACCCGACGATCACGTTCGCCAGTACCGCGGTGCGCGCCTCGGGGGGCGACCGGTTCGTGGTCACCGGCGACCTGACGATCAAGGACGTCACCAGGTCGGTCGATCTCGATGTCGAGCTCACCGGCACCGCCAAGGACCCCTTCGGCAACGAGCGTCTCGGCCTCGAAGGCAGTGTCGTCGTGAACCGAAAGGACTGGGGCCTCACCTGGAACGCGCTCCTCGAGGCGGGCGGGCTACTCGTCAGCGAGAAGGTCACCCTCGAGTTCGACGTGTCGGCGATCAAGCAGGCGGCGTGAACCTCGCAGCGTGCTCGAGCGCCCGGCGAAAGCCCGGCGGGATCTGACCTGTCTGGCGGGTGACCATCGCCTGGATGGTCACCCGCCAGCGGCGGACGGGGGCGCCGGCGGGCACAGCGCCCTCCCGTCCTGGTCGGCCTGACCGGGGGTCAGCCTGGCCGAGCCTCATCCATGGTCCAGTACACGAGACCGTTCGAGCCGGTCGACGCGCCGAAGCCGACATGAACCATTCGACTGTTGAGGATGTTGGCGCGATGCCCGGAGCTCTTCATCCACGCCCGCATCACCTCAGCGCACGAGTTGTATCCATATGCCACGTTCTCGGCCCAGGCGCTCCACCGGTAGCCAGCGGCGCGCATCCGCTGGCCGGGCGAGGTCCGGCCCGAACCGGTGTGGGTCATCCGCCGGATGGTCGCCTGATAGTTGGCGTGACGCTGCGCAGCGAGCTGAAGCCGCGAGTCCGCCTGCAGGGGCCGCAGGCCACGTGCGATGCGGTACGAGTTGGCCGCCTCCACGCACCCGGCCGTCGGGAACGTGGCGACCCCCGGCCGGACGACGACCGCTGCCTGGCTCGTGGCGGTCACGCCGCCCACGGTGATCACGATCGCTGCGACTGCTGCTTGAAGCTTCATGGCGACTCCCCCTCGTCTCCAGCCGATTCGGTGATGAACACATCGAGGCAACACGGACGGTGGTGCCATGTCCTCTCTTCGTGGGCACCCTATCCCCACGTGCGGTGATGGCGCAACCCCTCTGCGCGTTCAAGGCGGCGGAGACGGCCGCGTCAGCGCGAGCGCCCCTACCCTGGCGCGAATGAGCGCGACGCCTGCCCTCCCGGTGGACATGTGGTTCGACCCGATGTGCCCCTTCGCCTGGATGACCTCTCGCTGGCTGCTGGAGGTGGAGCAGGTCCGCCCGGTGTCGGTGACCTTCCACGTGATGAGCCTGTCGGTGCTGAACGACGGCCGCGAGGGGTTGTCCGACTTCTACCGCGACCTGATGCACCGGGGCTGGGGCCCGGTGCGCGTCGTCATCGCCGCCGAGAACCGGTTCGGCAACGGCGTGGTCCGTGACCTGTACACCGCGTTGGGCACGCGCATCCACAACCAGGGCCAGGAACTCGGTCCCGACCTGTTCCGCGCCGCCCTGGCCGAGGTGGGCCTGCCCGAGGAGCTGGCCGACGCCGCCACGAGCACCGACCTCGACGAGGCGTTGCGCGCCAGCCACCACCGTGGCATGGATCCGGTGGGTCAGGACGTCGGAACGCCGGTGCTGCACGTCCCCGCCGACAACGGCGTCGCCGCGTTCTTCGGCCCGGTCGTCACGCCCATCCCGCGCGGTGAGCGCGCCGGGCGGCTGTGGGACGGCGTGGTGCTGGTGGGTGGGATGGACGAGTTCTTCGAGATGAAGCGCAGCCGCACCCGCGAGCCGGACTTCAGCTGAGGCGGCGGACCGCCACCCGGTAGGAGAACTCGAACCGCCCGGCTGGGATGCGGTAGCGGTCGGCCACGTCGGGCCCGCACGACGCGGTCCCCAGGCCGCGGTGGGCGACGTCGATGTGCACGAACAGGTCGGAGCCCTGGCCGATGTCGGCCTGGTTCGCCGCGGCGAGGAGATCCTCATCGGCGTATCGGACGGCCCGCATCCACGCCGTTCGGGGGGCCAGGGCGTCCACGCGCACGACGTCGCCGCGGCGGTCGTCGATGAGCTCCATCCAGTGCACCTCGCCGCGCAGGCCGAACTCCTGGGGGACGAGGTACGGAAGCTCGTCGGGGCGCCCCTCCCAGATGCCCACCATCGCCGACGACTGGCGGTCCGGGTAGTTCTCGTGCGGGCCGCGGCCGAACCAGCGGATTCGGCGGAACCGAGCCGGGACGGCGAAGCGCACCCCGACACGCGGGAGATCGGCGAGTGCCTCGGGGACCTCGACGAGGTGGCGGTACGTCACCGACCCATCGTCGGCGGTCGAGGTGGTCATCGTGTGGGCGACCAGCGTCTCGGGGTCAAGGTGCAAGACGCCCTGCCCCTTCCACGTCGCCCAGGCCCTGCCACCTACGCCGATCCGCTCGGACAGATCCGGCAGCAGCTTGAACCCGTCGTTGTCCGTCGGGGCGCGCATCAGGTGCAGGGCGACCGGTCGGGTCATCACGGCCTCCGCTGACCTGCCGTCACCCGCTGGTGGCGGCGCGGCTCGTCCCCCTCCGGCCAGTTCGATCTCGTCCCAGGCCACGAGGTGCCCGGCGCTGGCGAACCACGTGTCGTGCGTGGTGGACCAGCGCACCGTCAGCCGGGCGTCGCCCACACGGCGCGGAGTGGCGCACGGCAACGGGACCTCCGCTGCCTGGCGCGGCCCGATGGGCGGTACCGCCAGCACGCCACGTTCGGCGACCGCGCCGTCCACGACGAGGTCCCAATCGCAACGCAGTTGGTCGAGCCCGACGAAGGACTGGCGATTGGTGACGCGCAACGACTGGCGCCCCGACCTCCCCACCGTGACCGGCCGGTACACCCAGGCGACCTCGCGCATCACCGGGTGCGGCTCGAGGTCGGCCGACATCAACCCGTCGGCCACGAAGTTGCCGTCGTGCGGGGAGTCACCGAAGTCACCGCCGTAGGCGAGACGCTTGCGGCCGTCGGGGCCGATCCGGCGGATGCCGTGATCCTTCCACTCCCAGATGAACCCACCCTGCAGCCCCGGGGTGTGCTCGAAGGCCTCCCAGTAGTCGGCCAGCGAGCCGTTCGAGTTGCCCATCGCGTGGCTGTACTCGCACATGATCAGCGGGCGGGTACCCAGCCCGGCGAGGCCGTAGGCGGTGATCGCCTCGATCGTGGAGTACATCGGGCAGACGATGTCCGAGGCGTGCAGGCCCCCGTCGAGCCAGTTGGCCGGTCCGGCCGGCAACGTCCCGTCGCCGTGGAAGATCGCCCCCTCGTAGTGCAGCGGGCGCGTCGTATCGCTGCGGCGGATCCACCCGGCCATGGCGTCATGGTTGGCCCCGTAGCCGGATTCGTTGCCCAGGCTCCAGGCGATGATGCAGGCGTGGTTGCGGTCGCGCTCCACCATCCGCGAGCCGCGGGCCAGGTAGGCGCTGCGGTAGCGCGGGTCGTGGCACAGGCTGGTGTTGTAGGCGTGGTTCTCGACGTTGGCCTCGTCGATCACGTACATGCCGAGTTCGTCGCACAGGTCGTAGAACGCAGCGTCGTTCGGGTAGTGCGCGGTGCGCACGGCGGTGATGTTGTGGGCCCGCATCTGGACCAAGTCGGCGCGCATGTCCGCCTCAGTGACGGCCTTGCCACGGTCGGGATGGTGGTCGTGGCGGTTCACGCCGAAGACCCAGATCGGCTGACCGTTCACGAGCAGCTGGCGATCACGGACCTCGACGCGGCGAAGCCCCACCCTGGTGGTGTGGGTCTCGACGACGCGGTCGTTCGGCGCCAGCAGTTCGGTGGTCACCGCGTACAGCGCCGGGGACTCGGCCGACCACGGCTGCGCCGAGTGGATGTCCCAGGCCACGTCCACCACGTGCCCGCGGAACAGGTACGGCTGGGCGAACAGGTGCGGGACGTCGACGATCCGCGGCTCGCCAACCGTCTCACCGCGCGGGTCGCGCAGCGTGAACCGCACCCGCCAGCCGGGCGACGGCGGCGAGACGAAACCCACCGTCACCGCTGCGGTCACCGATCCCGCACCGGTGGACGGGTCGAGATCGCCCGTCGTCACGACGTCGGCGACGTGGACGATCGGGCGAGCCTCGAGGTGCACGGAGCGGTGCAGGCCCGCCATCCACCACTGGTCCTGGTCCTCGATGTAGGAGTGGGCGCTGTAGCGCAGCACGACGATGGCCAACTCGTGCGTGGTCTCGCGACCCACGGCAGCGGTGATGTCGTACTCGCTGGGCAACCGCGAATCGGTGCCGTAGCCGATCACCCGTCCGTCCAGGTACACGGCATGGACGCTCTCCGCGGCGCCGACGTGCAGCACGATCTGCTGACCGCTCCAACTCGTCGGGACGCTGATCGTGCGCCGGTAGACGCCAGTGGGAACCACGTCGGGAAGCGCCGGCGGTGGCCCGGGGAAGGGCATCTGCACGTTCGTGTAGTGGGGCGTGTCCACCGTGCCCTGCAGCGTCCAGTTCCCCGGGACCGTGACGGTGTTCCCCGGCTTGCCGGTGAGCGCCGAGGCCGGCACGAGGTCGGGGTGGTCGAAGCGGCGGAACGACCACTGCCCGTTCAACGACGTCGTGCGCGCCCGGCGCAGCGGGGTGTGCATCGGCAGGCGGTTGATGGCCACCACCTCGGGGTCGAGCCAGGGGCGCAGTTCTCCGAGCGTGGGCAGCATGACACCAGCCTTACTGGTCGAGGCGGGACAGATGAAGAAGAACGGCAGACTCGGGGTCCAGCGCGGGAAGCTGCAGCCCATGCCCGCCGAGTTGGCGGCCGGTGAGGGTGATCCCGTCGGCGAGCCACCCGGGCTGGGCAGTCGCCACCGAGGCGCCCACCACGACGGGCACGGCGACGGCGACGCGGTAGCGAGCCCTGGCGTCGAGTCCGGGGAGCACCAGGCGGTGCGGCACGAGGCTGTCCCCGGTGGTGAGCTGGGCGTAGCAGATCAGCGCCTCGCTGCGGTCCGTGGCATAGACGCCGTAGGCGTGCCCGGACGGCCGATCCCCGTTGTGCACCGGGTCGAAGCGGACCACGTCACCGCCGTGCAGCAAGGGGCGGAACCGGCGGTGGAGGGCGACGTACCCGGCCAGCTTGTCCAACTCGGCGTCGGTGAGGCTGAGCAGGTTCCACTCGATCCCCAGCTGGAACATCAGCGCGGTGATGGCTCGGAAGTCCAGCGTGTGCGTGCGCCCGGTGGTGTGAGCCTGCGGCGGGCCGATGTGCGCACCCAGCAGTTCGGGCACCAGGAACATCGAGGCGCCGCGCTGGATGGCATGGCGCTCGAGGGCGTCGTTGCAGTCACTGGTCCACACCCGGTCGGTGTGCTCGAGGATGCCGAAGTCGACCCGCCCGCCGCCGCTGCTGCAGCTCTCGATCTCCACGCCGGGGAACCGGGCGCGCAGCTCGTCGAGCAGGCGGTACACGGCGCTCGTTTGGGCATGGGTCCCGGCGCTGCCACCCGAGCCGCTGCCCTGCACGTGGTGGCGGTTCATGTCCCACTTGACGAATTGGATGTCATGGTGTGCGAGCAACTCGACGAGCGCGTCGCGGATCGTCGCGTAGGCCCCCGGGTGGGCCAGGTTGAGGACCAACTGGTTGCGGGCCAGCACCGGCGTGTAGCCGTCGGTGGTCAGCGCCCAGTCGGGGTGGGCCCGGTACAGGTCGCTGTCCGGGTTGACCATCTCCGGTTCCACCCAGATCCCGAACTGCATGCCCAGCGCGTGGACGTGGTCGATGATCGGCGCCAGCCCGCTCGGGTGCGCGTCCGGCGACACCGTCCAGTCACCGAGCCCCGAGGTGTCGTCCCGGCGTGACCCGAACCAGCCGTCGTCCAGCACGTAGCGCTCGCAGCCCACCGCTGCGGCGCGGTCGGCCAAGTCCCGCAGGGTGGCCAGGTCGTGGTTGAAGTACACGGCCTCCCAGGTGTTCACCAGGACCGGGCGTGGCGTGCGCGGATGCGCCGGCCGGGAGCGCAGGTGACGGTGGAACCCCCACGACGCCGGCGTCAACCCACCGGCCGAATAGGTGGCGTACAGCGTGGGGGTGACGTACTGCTCTCCCGGTTCCAGCACCACCTCGCCGGGGTGCAGCAACTCGCCGAACTGGATCATCCGCCGCCCGTCGGGCAGCACCTCGGCAACCATCTGGTGATTGCCGCTGGCGCCCAGGTGCAGGCCGCGCACCTCGCCGGACCACTCACCGAACCCGCGTCGCCCGGCGAACACGAGTGGCAGGTGCTCCTGCGTGGACCGCCCACTGCGGTTCTCCACGCACAGCACGCCACGGGTGAACGGTGATCGGGTCTCGTGGAACTCCCGGGACCAACGCCCGGTGAACCACAGCAGCTCGTCGGCGTCGTCGGGCACCGCCATGCCCACCAGCAACTGCGCCAGCAGGTACCGCGACGACCCGGTGTTGGTGAGGGCTGCGCGGATGGTGAGCACATGCTCCAGGCGCAGCTCGATGCGCAGCCCGAGTTCGGCGACGGCATCCGTGGCGTCGATGGTCAGGGCGCGGTCTCCCTCGACGATCTCGCTCACCGTGAACCGGGGCGCCCAGGCACGACCACCGGGGCGGTTGCCCAGCAGGCCCGGACGCCCGGCGTAGCCGCTGGCGTGCTCGGCGACGATGGCCAGGGGGGCCGTGACATCGATCGCCCCGCGGGCCCGTGGCCGCTCCAGCGCGCCGGCCATCGATACCGGATCGACGTCGCCGAGCGGCGCCCCCCAGTAGAGGATCGCCGGCGATCCCGCCGCCGTGTCGACCACGACCTCGACCGACTCGGTCGCCAGGCGGCGCATGTTCAGCCCTTGTTGGCGCCCAGCGTCAGACCGCTGATGAACTGCTTCTGCAGGGCGATGTACACCGCCAGCGTGGGGATGGCGATCATCATCGACGCGGCAGCGATGAGGTTGTAGTTCTGCGAGTACTGGCCGTTCAGCACGGCGATGCTGGACGTGATGGGCCGTTCCTTGCCCTGGTTCAGGAGCACCGCGCCCCAGAAGTAGTCGTTGTACAGCCAGGTGAACTCCAGCGTGGCCAACGCGGCGAACGCCGGCCGGCACAGGGGCAGGATGATCTGGAAGTACTGGCGGATCACCCCGGCGCCGTCCACCAGGGCCGCCTCGCCCAGCTCCTTGGGGATCGTCTTCATGTAGTTGGACAGCACGAAGGTGCAGAACCCGGTCTGGAAGGCGACGTGGATCAGCATCACGGCGATCTTCGTGCCAAGCAGGCTTCCGGTGTTGGTGTCGCTGAGCCAGTCGGGCAACGGGATCCATCCGTAGATCTTGAACAGCGGCTGGAAGATGACCTGCTGGGGCATCAGGTTGCCGGCGGTGAACAGCACCAGGAAGAAGACGTTGAACCGCCAGGAGAACCGGGTGCAGGCGAAGGCCACCATGCTGGACAGGAACAGGATCAGGAACAGCGCCGGCAACACGATGAACAGGGTGTTCCAGAGGTGGCGTTCGATCTCGCCCACCTTCCAGGCGTCGCGGTAGTTGTCGAGCGTCAGTGCCTTGGCCACGGCGAACGGACCGTTGGGCAGCGTGTCGCCTTCGAAGTTGCGGAAGCTGTTGTACAGCGCGGTGACCATCGGGATCAGCCATGCCACCGCCACGGCGACGAGGAACAGGTGCAGCAGCGTGCGTGAGCGGCGGCGCACGCCGACGGCGACGGTGGTCATGACTCGTGCTCCCGGAAGTTGTTGACCACGTACCAGATGATGAATCCGATACAGAGGATGAACAGCACCATCCCGTACGCCGAGCCGATGCCCACCCGGCCGCCGCCTTCGCCCAGCAGCGAGTTGGTGACGAGCGTGCCCATCACCTCGGTGCCGCGCTGGCTCGCTGAGCGTGGCGACGATGTCGTAGGCCCGCAGCGCCTCGATCACGGTGATCACCGCGACCACGACGTTGATGGGCTTGAGCGCCGGGAACACCACCCGGCGGAACGACTGCCATTCGGTGCATCCGTCGATCTGGGCGGCCTCGCGCAGCGAGGGATCGAAGCTCTTCAACCCGGCCAGGTACAGCACCATGATGTAGCCGATGTGCCGCCAGGCCATCGCGATGAGCAGGGCGGCGAAGTTGCGCGACAAGCCGAGCGGGAAGTCGAGCAGCGGCACGTGGATCGAGAAGATCTTCTTCTGGTCACCGACGAAGTCGATCGGCCCGCCCGGCCACAGGGTGTTCAGCAGGCCGGTGTCACGGTTGAACATCACGCTCTTCCAGATGAAGCCGACCACGGCGATCGACAGCACCACCGGGAAGTAGTAGACGCTCTGGTAGACCCGGGAGCCCTTGATCCCCTTGTCCAGCAGGTACGCCAGCAGGATCCCAACCGCCGAGCACACGAACAGCCAGATGATCAGGATCAGGTTGTTGAACAGCGCCGGGAACAGCTTGTTGTCGAAGATCGTCAAGATGGTCCAGTAGTTCTGGAAACCGACGAACTTGACGGTGCTGACCGGGCGGATGTTGTCCCACTTGGCGAAGGACAGGATCGCAGTCAGCATGGCCGGGATCCACACCAGCAGGATGTGCACGGCAGCCGGCACGCCCACCATGACGCCCAGCACCAACTTGTCGCGGCCGCTCAGCTGGGAAAGCGCCGGCGGCGCCCCTCACGGGGCGCCGCCAGTGCGTCGTCGGTGGTGACGTCGGTCATCCGAGGATCACTCGAACGTGTAGGTCTTCTTCTGCTCCTCGACCGACGACAGGATCGAATCGATCTGGCCGTTGTCGGCGAGGAAGTCCTGCAGAGCCTTGCCGACGACTTCGCTGGCGAAGGCCGGGTCGGTGTCACGGTCGAGGAACTGGGCGATGTACTTCGCCGCGCCCACCAGTTCGGCCGACTTCTTCTGCAGGGCGTTGTACCCGGAGGTGTTGGCCTTGCTGTTGGCCGCCACGACCGACGGGTCGAGGGCGATGTAAGCGTCGATCGCCGCCGCCTGGCCCAGCCCGCCGAGCAGGGCCTTGGCGCCGGCTTCGTTCTTCGGCTTGGCAGCCATCATGAAGCCGTCGATGGGCGCCTCGACGGCATCCTGGCCGTGGGCCGGGTCGATGGCCGGGAAGGCGAAGAAGTCGATGTCGTCGATGATCTCCTGGGCAGCGGGATCCTTGGCCGGATCGAAGTTGCTGGTGACGAAGGTGCCCAGCAGGTACATGCCGACTTCCTTCTTACCCAGCGCCGTCGCGGCATCCTGCCAGGTGCGGCCGTTGACGTCGGGCTGGTAGTACCCGGTGATCTCGGCCCAATTGGAGAAGACCTTCTTGACCTTGTCGTCGGTCCAGCTCTCCTTGCCACCCATCAGCGAGACGTGGAAGTCGTAGCCGTTGGTGCGCAGGTTGATCATGTCGAACATGCCCATCTGCGGCCAGCCACCGTCGTTAGCGGCGGCCAGCGGGGTGATGCCGTCGGCCTTCATCTTGTCGCACAGCGCCTTGAACTCGTCCCACGTGGTGGGCACGGCGTAGCCCTTCTCCGTGAACAGGCTCTTGCGGTAGTGCACGGCCCATGGGTAGAAGTACAGCGGCACGAAGTACTGCTTGCCGTCGAGGGCGGTGGAGGCGGACTTGAAGCCCTCGCTCATGTCGGTGAGACCGGCCCACACGTCGGAGATGTCACCGATGACGCCCTTGCTGGCAAAGGCCCGCATGCGGTACCCGGCGAACCACGACACCACGTCGTCGGGCTGCTGGATGTAGGTGTTGAAGTTCTCCTGGTAGCTGTTGTGGTCCACCGTGTTGATCGAGGCGGGCACGCCGGTGGCGGCGACGGCAGCGGCGAAGGCTGCCTTGGGCTTCTCGTCGGAGTAGTTCGACCCGACGGTGACGGCGTCACCGGCCGGCGCTGCCGGCGTGGTGGCCGGGGTGGTCGGGGTGGTCGAAGGCTTGTGGCCATACCCGGCGGCGACCGCGCCGACACCCACTGCACCCGCAGCGGCGAAGAGCGTGCGACGCGAAAACACTTGGAAGCCGACCTCTGACGGGCTCGGCGACTGTTCGGACTTGCTGGACACGATGTTCCCCTTCTTCTGCCTGGGCAATGTTCGGCTGATTGGATGGTGGCTCGCCTCGTTGGTGAGGTGCGCCGGTACCGCCGAGCGTGCCACGTGGACGTGACACATGTCAAGGGCAGATGTGAGTATTTCGCACATGCTGGGGGGTGATTCCGGGCAGGCCCGACACATTCGAACAGAACACCAGTGTTTCGTGTGTGAATTTGTTGACTTCCGTTCGGCGGTGCGCCACAGTTTAGCTCGTGACCGACGCGCCCAACCGGCCCCCCACCGGGGTGCGCGCCCTTGCCCGCCAACGCCAGGAGGTCATCCTCGCCGACCTGCGACGTAACGGCAGCGTGCGCGTCGCCGAGCTGGCCCACCGGCTGGGCGTCAGCGACATGACCGTGCGACGTGATCTCGACGCCCTCGACGAGAGCGGTGCGCTCACCAAGGTGCACGGCGGGGCCACCATCCGTGACCAGCACTCCACCGACGAGCCCGGTTTCGAGGCCAAGTCGCTGCGCAACACCGGTGAGAAGCACGCCATCGCCATGGCTGCCGCCGGGATGGTCAAGCGCGGCGCGGCCATCGGCATCACGGCCGGGACCACCACCTGGCAGCTGGCGTTCCACATGGTCGACGTGCCGGATCTCACCGTGGTGACGAACTCCGTCCGTGTGGCCGACGTGTTTCATCACTCGCCGCGCAGCGACCGCGTCGTCGTGCTCACCGGTGGGCTGCGCACACCGTCGGACGCGCTGGTCGGGCCCGTTGCCACCGCGGCGTTGCGCACCATGCACCTCGACCTCGTGTTCATGGGTGTGCACGGGATGAGCGAGCGCGCCGGGTTCACCACGCCGAACCTGATGGAGAGCGAGACCAACCGGGCCTTCGTGGCCACCGGTGACCGACTGGTCGTGCTCACCGATCACACCAAGTGGAACGTCCAGGGTCTCAGCACCATCGCCGACCTCGACGAGGCCGACGTGCTGATCACCGACTCGGGCCTCACTCCGACCGCCCGGGCTACCCTCGCCACACACGTCCGCCAGCTGCTGACGGTGGACCCCGTGTACTCCAACCGCACCACAGACCTCACCCAACTCCGGAGGGCGTAATGGCAACCGTTGACTTCCGCCGGGCGACCCGCCGCTTCCCCAACTCGAAGCGGCCCGCCGTGGACGCCTTGGACCTGTCGATCGAGGACGGCGAGTTCCTCGTGCTCGTCGGCCCGTCGGGATGCGGCAAATCGACCACTCTGCGCATGCTGGCCGGCCTCGAACCGGTGGACGAGGGCAACATCTTCATCGGCGACACCGACGTGACCATGCTCCCACCTCGCCAGCGGGACATCGCCATGGTGTTCCAGAGCTACGCCCTGTACCCGCACATGACCGTGGCCGAGAACATCGGCTTCCACCTCAAGGTCAAGAAGGTCGACAGAGCCGAGATCGTCACCCGGGTGGCCGAGGCGGCACGGCTGCTGGATCTCACCGAGTACCTCGACCGCAAGCCGGCCAAGCTGTCGGGCGGCCAGCGCCAGCGCGTCGCCATGGGCCGGGCCATCGTCCGCCAGCCGAAGGTGTTCCTGATGGACGAGCCGCTGTCCAACCTTGACGCCAAGTTGCGCGTCTCGACCCGCACCCAGGTGGCCGCCCTGCAGCGGCGCCTCGGCGTGACCACCGTGTACGTCACCCACGACCAGGTGGAGGCGATGACCATGGGCGACCGGGTGGCGGTGTTGAAGGACGGCCTGCTGCAGCAGTGCGCCTCACCGCGTGACCTGTTCACCAAGCCGGCGAACACCTTCGTCGCCGGGTTCATCGGCTCGCCAGCGATGAACATGTTCCACGGAACCGTCAACGAGTCCGGCATGCACTTCGGCGGAGTGGATCTGCCCATCAGCGCCGGGCAACGGTCAGGTCTCACGTCCGGCGCGGTCAGCGTGGGCGTGCGCCCCGAGGGGCTGCGCCTGGCGCCGGCGGGGATCGAGGCCACGGTGCTCACCGTGGAGGAGCTCGGCTCTGACTCGTACCTGTACTGCACGCCGTCGGCCGAGCCGGACGTGACGGTGGTGGCCAGGACCGACGGTCTGACCGACGCCCGGCCCGGCGAGGTCGTCCACCTCCAACCCGACGTCAGCGCGCTCCACGTCTTCGACACCAATTCCGGCGCCCGCCTCGAGGACTAACCGATGACTCCCCCATCCCGCTCGGGCAAGGGCGTCGACGTCCGCGTCGACCCGGTGCTCGGCACCGTCGTGCACGTGGTGGGCACCCGCCAGAGCCGGCCGAACCGCCCCTCCACCGGTTGCCCCTTCTGCGTCGGTGGGCTCGAAGCGCCGGCGCCGTACGACGTCCGCTGGTTCCCCAACCGCTGGCCGGCCATGCCCGGTGACCGCTGCCAGGTGGTGCTGTACACACCGAAGCACCACGCGACGATGTGGTCGCTCGGGACCGCCGGCGTGCGCAAGGTGATCGACCTGTGGGCCGAGCGCACCGAGACGCTCGGCGCCCGGTCCGACGTCGACTACGTGCTGTGCTTCGAGAACCGCGGCGCCGAAGTGGGGGCCACGATCGCCCACCCACACGGGCAGATCTACGCCTACGACCACGTGCCCCGCCGCCCGGCCGCGCTGCTTGCCGGTGGTTGGACTCCGGAGGCGAACCCCGGCGAGCGGCTGGTGGCCAAGCGTGACGGGTGGACCGCCGCCGTGCCGCGCGCCGCGACGTATCCGATCGCCGTGACGGTGGCGCCGGTCCGGCGGGTCCCCGACCTTCCGGCGCTCTCGGGCGCCAGCCGCAACCGGCTGGCCGCACTGCTCGTCGACGTCTTCCGCCGGCTCGATGTCCTGTTCGATCAGCCGATGCCGTACATGATGTGGATCAACCAGCGCCCCACCGACGGCGGTGACTGGCCGCAGGCCTGGCTCAACATCGAGATCGTCTCGCCGTGGCGTTCGGCGGGCGTGCCCCGGTTCATCGCCGCTGCCGAGGTGGGCGCCGAGGAGTACTTCAATCCGGTGATCCCCGAGGACCTCGCGGCGCGCCTGCGGGCGCTGTGACGGGGGCTGGCCCGGGCGCCCGCCGGTCGCACCGGTGAGGACACCGGTCCCACCGCAGGCCGGTGTGCTTCCACGGGCGCCGCTGCCGGCGCGGGTGACGACCTACCTCATCGCCACGGTCCTGGTGGGCGTCGGTGTGGCACTGATGGTGCGGGCCAAGCTCGGCGTGGCACCCAACGACGTGCTCAACACCGGTCTGGCCGAGACCGTAGGGGTCGGCGTTGGCACGGCGTCGTGGATCACCGGGGCGGTGGCGATGGCGCTGGCCTGGGTGCTGGGTCGCCCACCGCGAGTGCCCACACTGGCCGGCTCGGTCATCGTCGGGCTCAGCGTGAACGCGACGATGGCCATCCTGCCGGGCGTGACGCCCATCGCCGCCCGAGTGCTGCTGCTCGTCTGCGGGCTGGTGGCGGTGTGGACCGGCATCGTCGGCGTCGTCGCCGCCGACGTGGGCGCTGGACCGCTGGAGCTGATCATGCTGGCGCTCGTCGACCGCGGCGCGGGGATTCGCCCGGTGCGCTGGGGAATCGAGCTGACCCTCTTGGCCGCCGGCTTGGCGCTGGGCGGCGACGCCTCGGTGGGGACCGTCGTGTTCGTCCTGGCGACGGGCCCGGTGCTGGCGTGGGCGCTCCCGCCGGCGTGTCGCCGCCTCGGCACCACGCTGACCGCCGCGGCCGACCTGGCGGCAACCAGCCAGTGACGGCAAGGCGGCCGGTGACGGCAAGGCGGCCGGTCAGGCTGTCACGTGCCGCTCGGCTCGCTTGCCTGCAGGGCTGCCGCCAGCACGGTGTCACGCCCGGCGACGAAGTCGTCGAGCGTCCACTGGCTGGGAACGTCAGGGTCGATCGCATCGCGCTCGTCGTCCGGCCCGCCGAACTCCCAGTACCTCGCCGAGATCTCCACCGGGATCCTGCTGTTCGGCAGCGTCAGCGTCTTGACGTCGGCGTACACGTTCGGCCGACCCCCCGTTGGCTCGCCGACGAAGATCGCCTTCGAGCGCTGCTGGAGCTCCGTCGCGAAGTTGACCGCTGCCGAGAAGGTCTGGCGGCCGATGATCACGACCAGCGCGCCAGGTTCGGCCAGGTGCGGGTCGGTCGACAGCAGCGTTAGCAGCGGCCCGTACGTGCGGTTGTTCCCGCCGGCGTTGTTGCGTAGGTCGACGATGACCTTGGTGACGGCTCCGTCGGCCAGCTTGGCGGCCAGGTCATCGGCGAACTGGCGCAGCGTGGTGTTGCCGCTGCTGGCGCGAACCTCGTTGTACTGGACGTACGCCGTCGTCGACGGCGCGAGGATCTGCGACCAGAACGCGGCGTCGCGCCGGGACAGCGACAGCAGCCGAGCGTCGCTGGGCAAGCCCACCGGGTAGGTGCCGAACTGCGCCATCCAGGCGTTCCAGTCCAGCGTTCCTGGCTCGATGGCGCGCGTGGTCCCGTCGACCAGCTCGAGCCGCAGGCGAACCGGCTGGCCGGTCGGGAGCACCCCACTGGCGTGGAGGATCTCCGGTGTCATCAGCATCATCGGCCAGACGACGCGCAGGGTGGTCGGGTTGTCGTGGGCGGCGTAGGCCGACACCCGCCGGATCGCCTCGGCGACCGCCACGTCGTTGATCGTGACCAGTCGGGCGCCCAGTAGGTCCGCCGGGTTGGGCCCGGTCGCGACGACGGCGATCCCATCGTCGAAGTCGTACAGATGGAGGTCGATCAGGTGAAAGCCGACCTTGAAGGGGTACACGCCGCTGTGCCCGTCGAACTGCGACGTGAGCTTGACGACCTCGGCCGTGGCGTCGTCGGGCGACATCGCCGCCAGCCGTGCCGGCGCACCGTCGAGCGACGCGACCCAGCTGGCCTCGTCCAGGCGCCAGAAGGGGTTCGGGTGCGTCGCCCGGACGAACGCATCGAGCGCGGCCAGGTCCTCGCCCCACTGCGCAGCCGTGAGCCGGCCAGCATCGACCGGTGTGCCGGGTGTGGTGGCACCGTCCGGCGCACTGCCGGCGGTCGCCGTGGACGCTTCGGCGAGGCGGGTCGTCGGGTACGGCGCGGCCGTGGATCCGAGCACCGCGAGCAGGCCAAGGACGCAGAGTCGGCGTGTGGTTCGAGTTCGCATTCGACGAAAGTACCACGGATCCGTGCTACTTCGAACGGCCCGGCCGGATCGACGCGCCGGATCGCTGCCGGCCTGGCGGGAACCAGCAGGCGGCGGTACGGTTCGAGCAACGGACCAGACGACAGCAGGGAGCAGGCCATGCGCGCAGTCGTGTTCAGCGGGTTCAAGACCTTTCCCACGATCGAGACCATCGACGTACCCGAGCCAGCGCCCGGTGAGGTCCTCCTCAAGGTCGCCGGCGCCGGAGCGTGCCACTCCGACGTCGCCGTGTTCGACGAGTTCGAGGCCGACCCGACGGGGATGATGTCGCCGCCGTTCGTGCTCGGCCATGAGAACGCCGGCTGGGTCGAGCACCTCGGCCCTGGCGTTCGTGGCGTTGACGTCGGCGCGGCCTACCTGGTGTACGGGCCGATCGGCTGCGGCCACTGCGTAGCCTGCTCGCGCGGCCAGGACACCTACTGCCAGCATCCCGGCGACGTCGGCTACCTGGCCACGGGCCTCGGGCGCAACGGCGGGATGGCCGAGTACATGACCGTGCCAGCGCGCAACCTGGTCCCGCTGGGTGACGCCGACCCCGTCTCGGCGGCGCCGTTGGCCGACGCCGGGCTGACCCCGTTCCACGCGATCAAGATGGTCCTGCCGAAGCTGGCCGGCGGCGGCAAACACACGCTGGTCATCGGCCTCGGTGGCCTGGGGTTGGTGGCCGTGCAGATCCTCCGAGCCATCACCGGTGCGCAGATCATCGCCACGGACCGCAAACCATCAGCGATGGCCCGGGCCCGTGACTTCGGCGCGGTCACCGTGGCGGACGGACCGGATCAGGCCGGCCAGATCCGTGAGCTCACGGGTGGGCGAGGCGTCGACGTCGTGTTCGACTTCGTCGGCGCCGACCCGACGATGCGCCTGGCCCAGGCAACGGTGGCGATCCGCGGCGCCATCCAGGTGGTCGGCATCGGCGGCGGCTCGCTGGTGTGGAACTTCTTCACCAACCCGTACGAGGCGACGTTGACCAACACCTATTGGGGAACGATCGAGGATCTGTACGAGGTCGTCGCCCTGTACCGCGACGGCAAGGTGGCGCCGGACGTGCAGCGGTTCAGCCTGGACAACGCCCTGGAGGCCTACCGCCGCCTGCGCGACGGTGGAGCTCGACGCCCGCGCCGTGGTGGTGCCGCACCCGGCCTGACGGGAGACACGTCGGCGCGACCGCGCCGACTGCGTCTTCAGTCCATACGCCGCGCCCCATCGGTGGCGGTGACGACCCAGCCGTCGCGCAACGCGCCGGGCTGGGCCAGGGCGACGACGCACCCACCGAAACCACCGCCGGTCATCCGCGCCCCGAACACGCCGGGCGTTGCCGCGATCGCCGCGACCGCGGCGTCCATCTGCGCCGTGGAGGTAGCGAAGTCGTCACGCAGGCTGGCGTGGCTGGCCACCATCAACCGCCCGGCTTCGGCCAGGTCCCCGCGTCGCAGAGCGGCGGCGAACGCCCGGACACGTTGGTTCTCCGAGATCACGTGGCGGGCCCGCCGGCGGATCGTCGGGTCGTCGATCATCGTCACGTCGGGCGCGGCGGCGCAGCGCAGCGGACCGATGACGGCCTCGGCCGCGGCGCACTCGGCCACCCGGTCGGCGTAGGCGCTGCCGGCCAGCGTGCGATTGGCGATGAACTGCACCACCACCTCGGCGTCGGCGGGCAGGGGCACCGGGTCGATCGACAACTCGTGGATGTCGATCATCAAGGCGTGCCCGGCGACGCCGCCGGCGATGGAGAGCTGGTCCATCAACCCCGACGGCACACCCGACGCCCGGAGCTGCGGCGCGCTGGCACAACCGGGCGAGTTCCGCGATCGGCCCGTCGAACCCCAGGGCCAGGGCCACGGCGACCAGCAGCGAGTGGCTGCTGGACAGCCCCGCACCGATCGGGATCGTGCTGGTCACCGAGCCGCGCAGGCCCTGGCGAGGCCGCATCTCGGCCACCACCCCGGCGACGTAGCGAGCCCAGTGTGGCTCCACCGCGCCAGGGTCGTCCACGTCGAGGGCCACCAGCGCGGGCTCTGCCTCGTCAGCGGAACGGAGCTCGACCGACTCCGCCGGCTCACCGATGATCTCGGTGCAGCGATCGATGGCCATCGGCATGACCAACCCGCCGGTGTAGTCGGTGTGATCGCCGATCAGGTTGACCCGCCCAGGGGAGCGAACACGCACCCGCACATTCTGCCCGACCCATCGATCCGTGAGCGCTGGGCGGCGCGCAGCCGCCCAGCGCTCACGGACGGGGTGCGGGGCGCCTTCAATCACGGTGGCGAGGAGCACATGACGGCCTGGGACTGCCTGGTCCACGTGATCCGCTCCGCTGGCTGACGACCGGGGCAGTACCGTCGGGCGGATGGAAGCACGAGCCCTCGGCACGTACGGCCCGGTCCTGTCGGTGGTCGGGGTCGGATGCAACAACTTCGGGATGCGCATCGACGCCGAGGCCTCCGCCGCCGTGGTGCGCGCCGCGCTCGACGCCGGCGTCACACACTTCGACACGGCCGAGATGTACGGCGGCGGGCAGTCGGAGGCCTTCCTCGGCCGGGCACTCGGCGCCGACCGCGACCGCGCCGTGATCGCCACCAAGTTCACCCCTCGGCCCACGGACGAGCCCTACACCGCAGGTGCCCTGGCCCGACGGATCCGTGATGCCTGCGAGGCCAGCCTGCGCCGCCTCGGGACCGACCGCATCGACCTGTACTACCAGCACTACCCGGACCCCGATGCCCCGATCGGCGAGGCGTTGGAGACCCTCGAGGACCTGGTCCGCGAGGGCAAGGTGCTGCACGTGGCCAGCTCGAACCCGAGCGCCGAGCTCGTCGCCGCCCACCACACCGTCGCCCGTGAACGAGGCCTGACCGCGTACTGCGGCATTCAGGTGGAGTGGAGCCTGCTGGCCCGCGGCGTCGAGGCCCACATCGTGCCGGCGGCGGCCGCACGGGCCATTGGCATCGTGCCGTACTTCCCGCTGGCCTCTGGCCTGCTGACCGGCAAGTACCGGCGAGACGAACCCTTCCCCGACGGCTCCCGCCTGGCCAGCTCCCCCTACTTCGCCGCCGTGGCAACCGAGGACAACTTCGCCATGGTCGAGCGGCTCACGGCCTTCGCCGGTGACCACGGCCACGACCTGATCGACCTCGCCGTCGGCTGGTTGCTGTCCCAACCGGGGGTGAGCTCGGTGATCGCCGGGGCCACCACACCCGCCCAGGTCCAGGCCAACGCCGCAGCGGCCGGGTGGAGGCTCGACGCCGACAAGCTGGCCGAGATCGACAGCCTGCTCGGTGACGACCGCTGACGTCCTGATCGTCGGCGCCGGGGCGTCGGGCGCGGTCGCCGCCCGACGGTTCAGCGACGCCGGGATGAGCGTCGTCGTGTTGGAGCAGGGCGACTGGACCGCGCCCCACCAGTACCCCGGATCAGCGCTGGAGGCCGAACTGCTGGCCGGTGGGCGGTGGTCGGCGTCGCCAAACGTGCGAGGGTGGGCGGCGGACTACCCGATCGACACGACACGGTCGGACCTCGGAGCGCTCAACTTCAACGGCGTCGGTGGCGCCACGGTGCTGTACAACGGCCACTGGCTGAGGATGCTGCCCGACGACTTTCGGGTGCGCACCGTGGACGGGGTGGCCGACGACTGGCCGCTGACCTACGCCGAGCTGCAAACCTTCTACGACGCCGTCGACCGCCAGTTCGGGGTCTCCGGCCTGGGCGGCAACCCGCGCTATCCACCCGGTGCCGATCCCCCATTCCCGCCGCTGCCCATCGGTGCACTGGGAACCCGCGTTGCTCGCGCCCACGCCGAACTGGGCTGGCACTGGTGGCCGGCGACGAACGCCATCCTTCCGGCCACCGCATGCGGACGGCGGCCGTGCATCCAGCAGGGGACCTGCGGCACCGGGTGCACCGAAGGGGCCAAGGGCTCCACCGACGTCACCCACTGGCGTGACCTGGTCCGCCGTGGTGTCCGGCTGGTCACCGGGGCCAGAGTGCAGCGGATCGCCGTGGACCGCGCCGGGTTGGCCTGTGGCGCCGAATGGGTCGACCACAGCGGCGCCGGCCAGTTCCAGGCCGCCGACGTGGTGGTGTTGGCCTGCAACGGCATCGGCACGCCGCGACTGCTCCTGGCCTCGGCCACCACGGCCCACCCCGACGGCCTGGCCAACTCGTCGGGATTGGTGGGCACCCGCTTGATGCTGCACCCGATTGCCGGCGTGACCGGTGTCTTCGAGGGCACCGACGCCGGCGCGTGGCGAGCACACAACGGTGCGCTGATCCACAGCATGGAGTTCGCCGGCAGCGATGCCAGCCGCGGCTTTCTGCGCGGCGCCACCTGGGCACTGGGTTCGGCCGGCGGCCCGTTGCGGGCAGCGTTCGCCCCCGACGGGGTGGGGGCGTGGGGTCTGGCACACCACGGCCACGTGGCCGGTCGCCTCGGCCGGACTGCGTACTGGACGCTGATCTGCGAGGACCTGCCCGAGGCGGCCAACCGCGTCGTGCTGTCCCGGACCCTGGTGGACAGCAATGGGATGCCCGCTGCCGAGGTCCACTACCGGCGCTCGGCGAACACCGAGGCGATGCTCGCCTGGCACACGGAGCGGGCGATGGAGTCGCTGCGGGCCGCAGGCGCTGTCGCCGTCGAGGCGGTGACCCATCCGGCCAACGGTCACCTCATGGGGACGGCGCGGATGGGTGTCGACCCGGCCCGCTCGGTCGTCGATCCCTGGGGCCGGTGCCACGACGTCCCCAACCTGGTGATCGTTGACGGGAGCGTGTTCGTCACGGCGGGCAGCGCCAATCCCACGTCCACCATCGCCGCCCTGGCGCTGCGCGCCGCCGATCACCTCGTGCGCCACCGCCGCGACGTTCCTCGTGCGGCCCATCACGGATCCGTCATGCCACCTCACCGGCGAACCCCGCGGCCGGCCGTGCAGACGACGCCTCGCACCACCACCGCCGCCGCCGTCCCGACCTTCCACCTGACCGAGGCCGATCGGCGCCACCTCGGGCGGATTGCCGACATGCTGATCCCGGCGAGCCCGACCATGCCGGCGGCCGGCGACGTTGGCGTCCCCGGGCACCTGGTGGACCGTTACCTGGCAGCTCGACCCGACCTGGTCGCTGGGCTGGTCGACACGCTCCGGCGCACCGCCGGCCAGGCGGTCGAGCAGATGGACGACGAGGACCGACGCGTCCTGCGCCACGCCGTCGCCGGGGCCTACTACCTGTCTCCTGAGGTCGCCCGGCGCCTGCGCTACCGCGCCGATCCGCTCCCGCCGGTTCGCCCGGACACGTACCCGGCGTACGTAGCCGAGGGCCTCCTCGACCAGGTCCTCGCTCGGTAGGGTCCTCCCGTGGTCAGCCTCGACGCCCTGTCGGAACGTTTCGCCAGGTTCGCCGAGACGTCGGCGACGCGCAGCCCGCTGTATGCCAGATTGGCCGGCGCGGCCGCCGCCGACCACGACATCGTCGCCCTCCTGCACCACGCCCCCGAACCCCAGCAACTACCGGTGCTGCTCCTCGCCGCCGTCCACGACCTACTGCTGCGTGGCGCGGGTCCGCAGTTGGCTGCCCACTACCCGAACCTCACGTCCAGCCCGGTCGGGGGCGATCCGTTCCCGGCGTTCCGCGCCTTCTGCCGGACGCACGGCGCGGACATCGTGGCGACGATCGGGACCCGCCACACGCAGACCAACGAGGTGGGCCGCTGCGCGTTGTTCCTGCCTGCGCTGGCCGGCGTGGGTGATGCCGAGGGTCCCCTGGCCCATGTTGACGTGGGCGCCAGTGCCGGGCTCAACCTCCTGCTCCCCCGCTTCCACTACCGCTACGAGCCGGGCGGCAGCGTCGGTGGTCCGTCCCCGGTCACGCTGCACTGCGCAACCCGGCGTGGGCCACCCATCCCGCCCGCCATGCCCACCATCAGCGCATCCATCGGGCTCGACCTGGCGCCAGTCGACGTCCACGACGACGATGCCGTGCGCTGGCTGGAAGCCTGCGTGTGGCCCGACCAGCCCGACCGCTTCGAGCGGCTCGTGGCCGCCATCACCCTGGCCCGCGAGGTGGGCGTCGATGTCCGTCCCGGCGGCGCCGTCGACGACCTGGCGGGTGTCGTCACCGAGGCTGCGGCCGCCGGGCACCCGGTGATCACCACCAGCTGGGTGCTGAACTACCTGACCGGCGCGCAGCGGCTGCCGGCTTCGTCGCCGAACTGGATCGCCTGGGCTCGACGATGGATCTCACCTGGGTGGCCGCCGAGAGCCCGGCGGAGACCGCCGGGTTGCCGTTCCCGGCGTGGTCCGGCGAGGAACGCACCGTGCTGGCCGAGGCCCGCTGGCGCGCCGGCGAGCGCACGGTGCGCCGGCTGGCGACCGCCCACCCGCACGGCTACTGGCTGCACTGGACCCACCCCCCGCTTTCATGAGGATGATTCGGCCACCCACCCGCAATCATCCTCATGAAAGCGGGGGGATCAGTGGGTGAAGGTGACCTTCGGCAGGATCCGGCCGAGCCACGAGGGCAGGTACCAGTTCCGTTCGCCCAGCAACGCCATCGTCGCCGGCACCACCATCACCCGCACCACCGTGGCGTCGAGCGCCACCGCCACCGCCAGGGTCAGGCCCAGTTCGGTGGGCGGGATCGGCCCGGTCACGCCGAAGGCGACGAACACGACGATCATGATCAGCGCCGCGTTGGTGATCGGCCGCCCGGTCCGGGCGATGCCTTCGGGTCACCGCAGTCAGCGTGTTGCCAGTGGCCTCGTAACGCTCGCGGATGGCCGCCAGCAAGAACAGCTGGTAGTCCATCGACAGCCCGAACAGCAGGGCAAAGAAGAACAGGGGTGCCCAGGCATCGACGAAGCCCTGGTGGTCGATGCCGATCAATCCGGCGCCGACGCCGTGCTGGAACACGAGCGTGGCGAAGCCGAACGCCGCGGCCACGCGTGAGCAGGTTCATCAGCGATCGAGAACACCGCGATGACCAGGCTGCGGAACACCACCAGGAGCAGCAGGAAGGCGACGACCAGGATGATCCCGATCGCCAGCGGCGCCCGTCCGGTCAACACCGAGGTCAGGTCGTGGTTCTGCGACGCCGGGCCACCCACCTGGGCCGACGGCGCGACGGCGCCAACCCGATCGCGCAACTGCTCGACGAGGTCGGCGGTGGCCGGATCGTCGACGGCGGCGGATCCGATGATCCGCACCACCAGGCGACCGCTCGCCGCCGGCTCGGAGACGATCCGGGCGTCGACCACTCCGCCCACGCCAGCTGCCGAGTCAACGACCGCTTGGGCCTCGCCTGCGGAAACAGTGACGAACATCGGGGCCGCCGCGCCGGGGCCGAAGGCTTGGACCATGGTGTCGTAGCCGTCACGGCTCGACCGGCCCTCGTCGACCACGCGGGCGCCCGGCATCCCCAGGCGCATGCCCAGCGCCGGGGCGGCGACCACGAGGAGCAAACCCACACCCAGGCCAAGGGTTCGCCCCGGCCGGCGCAGCGCCCAGGCGGTGACCCGCGCCCAGCGACTCTCGGCGGCGATGTCCGGATCGTCGGTCCCGTGCGGGTGCTTGTTGTGCCGGGTGCGGACCACTCGGTCGCCCAGGGCGACGAGCACGGCCGGCAGCAGGGTCAGCGCGGCCGCCGCCACGGCGATGACCGCCAGGATCATGCCGAGCGCCATCGAACGGAAGACCATGACCGGCACGACGAACACGGCGGCCAACGAGAACACCACCGTCAGGGCTGAGAGGAACACGGCCTTGCCGGAGGTGGCCAGCGTGTTGACCACGCCGTCTTCCTCTGACGCGCCTTCGGCCCGCTCCTCTCGGTAGCGGGAGACGATGAACAGGCTGTAGTCGATGCCCACTGCCAGGCCGATCATCATGGAGAAGTTCATCGCCCACACGGACACGGGCATCTGCAGGCCAATGAGATGGAGCGAGGCGAAGCCCACGGCGATGCCGGCCACAGCGAGGATGAGCGGCAGGCCGGCAGCGACGACGCTGCCGAAGGCGAACAGCAGCAGCAGGATCGTCGGGAGACCCGACAGCAGTTCCGCCTTGTGCAGCGCCTCCTCGTTGGTTTGGTTGAAGTCCGCCCACACCGGCCACTCGCCCGTCACGTCGGCGGTGGCGCCCGCTGGCAGGGTGACCGCGGCCACCGCGTCGCTCAGCGCAGCGGCCGACTCCGGGAGGTCGGCGTCGACCTCGCCGCGCAGCGCGACGGGGATCAGCGCGGTCCGACCGTCGCGAGCGATGAGTCCCGCCTCCGCGGGCAGGGTCAAGGGATCGACCACGCTGGCAGCAGCGGGTGCCTGCGCCAGCGCGGCGACAAGGGCGCTCAGCCCGGGGTGGTCCTGGCTGATCGGGTCGGTCTGCTGGTACACGACGTAGGCCGCCTCGGCGCCCAGCGCGGCGAAGTCCCTGCGCAGTTCGTCACGCACCTGCTGCGACGCGCTGCCCTGGGCCTCCCACCCGGCGCCCGACAGCGCACCGGTGAGGGTCACCGCCAGCGGGGCGGCGACGAGGGTGAGCACCGCCCAGGTCAGAATCACCCGGCGACGATGGCGAGCCGAGGCCAGAGCGATGCGCCCGAGCAGACCGGGTCGTTGGTCGTGGTGATGGCCGCGCTCCACATCGTGGGCGACCGCTGTGGTTGGTGTGGACATGCTCGTCTCCGGCGATCGGGTTCGTCGGCGAGTGACCGACAGTCACCAACTCTACATACCCCCCAGGGTATATTTCCACCCACGTCTGGTGAGCAGGACTGGCCAAGCCCCACACAGCGTCCACTTTCATGAGGATGATTGCCGGATCACCCGCAATCATCCTCATGAAAGGCGCGGCACCACGGGCACCAGGTCACCCGGGATCGTGCAGGAGTTCGGGGATCGGCCGACCGATGACAGGTCGGGCCGCCAGCAGCGCGACGGCGATCGCCGTCACGGCCACGGCGGCAACGATGGCGGCCAGCCCACCCGCCTGCGGTGCCTGCGTCAGGCCGGGTCCGGCGCCGAGTTGCCCGGTGATCAGATCCCCGATCCGCCGGGTGGCGAGCCAGCCGAGAGGCACCCCGGCGGCGATCGCGACGATGACGGGCACCGTGGTCGCGGCCACTGCCTCACCGAACATCGACTGCCGGGTCATGCCGAGGGCTCGCAGCGCACCGGTGCGCCGGGACCGTTCCCTACTGGTGAGGACGGCGACGGCGCTCATGTGGGCCAACGCGACCACGCCGATCAGCGCGGCCATCGTGGCCACCGCCACACGGAACGGTGCCAGGCGATCACCATCCGCGGCGTGCACCCGGACCCGCGCACGCTCACCGAACCGGCTGGCCACGGCGGCGCCGATCTGCGACGGCGTGGTGCCGGGGCGGCCGTGCGCCACGAACCGCGGGGTCGTACCGCCGGATAGGCGGTCGAGGTCCTCCATCCGGATCTGCAGCAGTTCTCCGTCGTCCTCGGTCTCGCGATACCAGCCGACCAGCCTGACGTCGATCGACCGGTCACCGACGTCCAGGCGAACTTGCTGACCGAGGCGCCACCCTGCCGCGGTGAGCAGCCCGTAGCCCGCGACCGCTTCGCCCCGGCGGACGAGCGGACGTCCGCCGCCGATGGCGAAACCGCTGGCCCGTGGATCGCCACCAATCGCCCGGACGTGCACCGAGCGCTCGCCGATCACGGCCGTGCCGTCGGCGACCGAGAACCAGCCGGCGACCTCGGGCATCGTGTCGAGCATCGCCGTGGCCTGCGCGACGGACATCTCGGGGGGCGGCTCGACCGTGGCGTCGCCCGGGTCACCGGTCAGCGCAGGGTGGGCGAGCATCTCGTCCATCGTCGAGCCGATCGACACCGCCACCATCGTGGTGATGACCGCGAGGCCGATGGCCGCCGCGCTGAGCGCAGCGCGCAGGGGGCGGGTGACCGCGGAGCGAACACCAACCGCGACCGGCACGGGCATCGGCACCCGGTCCAGCAGGCGCCCGAACACCGACGGCCGCCCGCTCGTCTCGGGGATGGCGACGAGCCCGCCGACCACGTCGCGGCGGCCGGCGCGAGCGGCGGGCGCGAGCGTGGCGATGGCCACCAACGTCATGACCACGACGGTGCTGCCCGCCACCGCAGCGAGGGGAAGCCCGGCGCCGCTGCCGCCGAGCACCGCGAGCGCTCCGATTCGCAACGATGGCGCGGCCAGGGCGGCGCCGACGTTGCCGAGCACGCAACCGACGACACCGATCATGGCGTGCTCCACGAGCAGCACCGCGGTGACCTGGCCGCGGGTGCACCCGAGGGATCGCAGCTGCGCCAGGGCGCGCCGCCGTGACCAGGTTCTGGCGGTGATCATCCCGCCGACCACGACCAGCGAGGCAACGAGGGCCAGGACGCCGAACGCGCCGAGGAATGCGCCGAAGAAGTCCGACTCGGCCAGAAGATCGCCACGCGTATCCAGCCACGTGTTGTAGCCGTCGACATCATCTGCGGTGGCCGCGGCCAGCTGACGCCCGACTGCGTCGGCGAGCGCCGGATCGGACAGGTCGACGGCCAGCAACGCCCGCGGCTGGGGGTTAAGTGCGGTGAGAGCCCGGCCAACAACCCAGGCCCGCGCCGGATCGCACGTGGGATAGAAGCAGTCGGTGAAGTCGAAACCCAGGCCGACGACGGTGAACGTGCCGGTCGTGGTCGGCGTGCGCACCGTGACGAGGTCTCCCAGCGCCAGCCGGGTCTCGTCGGCGACGGCGGTCTCCACAGCGATCTCGCCCGATGTCTCCGGCAGCCGCCCGGCCGTCAGCACCGGCCGATTCAGCGGCGACGGCGTGGGATCGAGGCCGTTGACGACGAGGGCGATCCGCTCGTCACCGATGTCGGTGTCGGCGCGAGCGATCGGGCGGAGCCGCAGCCGACCTCTACGACCCTGGCGTCGGCCGCCAGTGCCTGGCGGACCCGATCAGCCGCGGCCGCGCTGGTGGTCACGATCAGGTCGGGGCCGTGGCCGGCGGCGAAGGCCGCGTCGACTGCGTGCGCGGCGTCCTGGCGGACGAGGACGGCCGCCGACAGCCCCGCCGCGGCCAGGGCGACGACCACGGAAGCGAGAGCCATCGAACGCAGGGCGCGCCGCCTGACGCCCATGCGCAACATCGTGATGAAGGCGCTCATGGCCGGGTGCCCACCAGCTGCGCCGGCTGCGGGGCGGCCAACCGCCGGACGGACGGGTCGATGGTCCCGTCACGCATCGGCACCAGCCGATCGGCGCGGCGGGCCACCCCTGGATCATGAGTCACCATGACGATCGTCTGGCCTTGGTCACGAGCGGCGGCCAGCACGTCGATCACCGTCGCCGCCGCAGCACTGTCCAGCGCGCCGGTGGGTTCGTCCGCGAGGACGAGGGCCGGGCGAGCGATGAGGGCCCGGGCGATCGCCACTCGCTGCTGCTCGCCACCCGACAGCTGCGCGGGCCAAGCCGTGGCCCGTCCGCCGAGCCCGAGGCGCCCGAGCAGTTCGGCCGACTCGCGCCGAGCGTGAGCGCGGGCGGCACCGGCGAGGAGCAGCGGCAGCTCGACGTTGTGCTGCACCGTCAGGTCGTCGATCAGGTTGTACTGCTGGAAGACGTAGCCGACCTGCCGGCGCCGCAGGTGCGCCCGGGCGCGATCCGACAGCGCTGTCACCTCGAGCCCGTCGAGGATGATCGACCCGGAGTCGGGCCGGAGGAGCCCGCCGATCATGTGCAGCAGGGTGGACTTGCCGCAGCCGGACGGGCCCATCACCGCCACCCACTCACCGGCGGCGATCGAGAGCGACGCCCGGGCGAGGATCGTCCGCCGGGATGCATCGTTGCCGACGCCGTAGCACAGGCCGTCGACGGTCAGGAGATGGGTCATGGAAGCTCCTTCAGGGTGCAGGGATGGTGGTGGACCACGGGGCGACATCGGTCAATCCGGCGCCGATGGACTGGGCGGTGGGCTGGCACCGCTCACCGGGTGAGGTGTCCGCCAGCACGCACTCGAGGAACACACGGACGAGCTGGTTGGTGATGGCGATCGCCGCCGGGCCGATCGACCCGTGGGCCAGCGAGTCCGTCAGCGCGCTGAGCTGTGACGCCAGCGCCGGCACGTCGGTGAGGTCGTAGTGGTCAGCGCGCCGCACGACGATGCCGACGGCCGCGGGTGACTGACCGAGGACGGTGGCGAGGCTCGGGTCGCCGGCGCTGCCGCCCTCGGCCGTGACGACGAGCGCCGGAACTCGCATCGGGGCCTCCAGTGCCGCGCCGTGGAGGACCCCGTCGAGGTCGAACACGGCGGCGAGCCGGCTGTCGTCCTGGGCGAGCTGGAAGGCGACCGAGCCGGCGTAGGAGTGCCCTCCGGCCGCGACGCCGCGAGTGGTCGAGCGGGCCCGTGATCGATGCGACCGCCGGGTCGTCGAGCAGATCGAGGAGAGCGCTCAGCGCTTCCAGCCGCCGGGCCGCGGCGTCGGAGTCCGGGAAGGTCGTCGCCTCGGCACCCAGCGGTGGATCGGCGGCGATGACGACGTAGCCGTGGCTGGCGAGGTCGGTGGCCAGTGCGGTCGACAGGGCGATCAACGAGGTCCAGCCGGGCGCCAGCAGCACCACGGGTCGCGGCGAACCGGCAAGCGGCGCCGCGCCCGCTTCGGCGTGGACGACGATTGGGTCGAGCGTCGACGGCGCCAGACCCAGCGCCGTGACCAGCTCCGGGCGCAGGTATGGGGGATGGAGGCCGGTGCAGGCCGCTGCCGGGTAGAAGGCGACGACCTGGCCGAGCGACTCCGCCGCCTCCAGCGGGGACACGCCGACGCGGAACTCGCCGGTGGGGACGGGAAGGGCGCCGCCCCCGTCGACGCAGGGCGTCGGCGCGCTGGGGTGGGTTGTGCTCGGCGTCACGCCGGGGCGCGCCGGCCCACCGGCAACCAGGGTGAGCGAGACGGCCAGCAGTACGGCAGGGAGGTGCAGCATGGGTTGCTCCAGGGGCATCGAAGGGATGCGTTCGACGGTACGGATCGACGTCGCCGGTGTCGCCCGCCGCCCAGCCGATTGCACCTCCTCAGCTCGAACGAGCTGCATCTCATCCGCGAGGTGGATGACGCGCCCGCGCCGCCTGCGTAGCGTCGTCGGCAGTGGAGAACAGACCGCCGAGGACATCGGAGCGATCGCAGCGCATCACCGGTGTCGACGTCGTCGTCGCCGCGATCGCCTTCGGGCTCAGCGCCTCAACGGCGGCGTTCAACGCCACCAAGGACGGCGAACCGTCGTTCACCGCGCTCGGCCTTGGGGTGCTGGCCGCCGGCTCGCTGCCGCTGGTCTGGCGGCGGCGGTTCCCGGCGCCGTCGCTGATCGTCGCCGGGGTCGGCGCTGCCCTCTACGGCATCGTCGACTGGTCCGACCCGCTGCTCCCCTTCGGGCTGTTCGTCGCCCTGTCGGCGGTGTTCGAGTACTCCCGTCCCAGTGTCAAGTGGGCAGCCTGGGCGGCAACCGCGGCGTCCGCGTTGATCGGGACGGGCCTCGTCGCCGACTCGGACACGCTGGACTGGTGGGTGGCCGGGTGCATCGTCATTGCCGCGCCGATGATGGGCGATTACCTGCCGCGCTCGGCGCCGGCTGGTCGACGAGACCCGGGCTCGACTCGACCTGCTCGAGGCCGAGCGGCTCCACGAACTGGCGGGCGCCCGAACCGCTGAACGAACTCACGTTGCGGGCGAGCTCCATGACGTCGTCGCCCACCACATCACCATGTTGGTGGTTCAGGCCGAAGCGGCCGCCAGCCGCGCCGACCTGTCGGGGGCCGCGGCGCGGGCGTCGTTCGACGACTTGGCGCGTAGCGGCCGGTCGGCGATGAACGAGCTGCGCAGTTTGCTGGGCGTGCTGCGCAGTGGTGACCGTCCCTCCCCGATCGAGCCACAGCCCACCCTCGACGACCTCGAGGATCTGGTTGCCGGCGTGCGCGCCGCTGGCGCGACGGTGTCGGTGGCGATCGGCGGACCCGTCCAGGCACTCCCGATCGGGGTGGAGCTCGCTGCCTACCGGGTTATCCAGGAGGGCCTGACGAACGCCGTCAAGCACGCCCCGGGCGCGCCGATCGAGGTGTCCGTCAACCCGGCGGCGGATGATCTCGCGATCCGCATCACCAACGCCGCCGCGGTTGGCCGAGTCTCACCGCTGTCCAGCGGACCGGGCACCGGATTGATCGGCCTGCACGAACGGGTCGCCTTGCTCGGTGGCACGCTCGTCGCCGAGCATCGGCCACTCGGCGGGTACCGGCTCGAAGCCCATTTCCCCGTGACCGCCCCGTGACCGCCACCCGGATCCTGATCGTGGACGATCAGCCGATCGTGCGTTCCGGCTTCGCCACCATCCTCGACGCGCAGGACGACTTCGAGGTCGTCGGCGAGGCAGCAGACGGGGAGGAGGCAGTGCGCCAGGCCCGGGCGCTGCATCCCGACGTCATCCTGATGGACATCCGCATGCCCCGCCTGGACGGGATCTCCGCCACCCGCCTACTCGCCGGGCCCGACGTCGCCCACCCGCGGCGGGTGCTGATCCTGACGACGTTCGACCTCGACGAGTACGTCTACGAGGCGCTGCGCGCCGGGGCCAGCGGATTCCTCCTCAAGGACACGACACGTGACGAGTTAACCCACGCGGTGCGAGTCATCGCCGGCGGCAACGCACTGCTGGCCCCGAGCGTGACCAAGCGGCTGATCACCGAGTTCGTCCGCCGGCCCCGAGCTGAACCTGCCCAGCTCAAGGGGCTCGACTCGCTCACCCGGCGCGAGCACGAGGTGTTGGTCATGCTGGCGCGTGGCAAGAGCAACGCCGAGATCGCCACGTCGCTGTACCTCGGCGAGTCCACCGTGAAGACCCACGTCGGCCACATCCTGATGAAGCTCGCCCTGCGTGACCGGGTGCAGGCGGTGATCTTCGCCTACGAGTGCGGCCTGGCCGGTGACCTGTGAGCCATCTCCGTCGCTTTCATGAGGATGATTGACCACGCCACCGCAAACTTCCTCATGAAAGTCGAGGGCGACGGCTGTCAGTCTCATCCGGGCGAGGGATCCGGCTCGAAGCGAAATCCCACTCCGGGATCGGTGATGAAGTAGCGAGGGTGCGGAGGGTCGGGTTCGAGCTTGCGGCGGATGTGGCCGAGATGCACCCGCAGCAGGTTGGCGTCCGGCTTGGCGGTCGGACCCCACACTGCCTCGGTCAACTGGCGATGGGTGGCGAGCCGTCCCGGGAAGCGCAGCAGGTGAGCGACGATGGCGAACTCGATGGGCGTGAGACGGACCTCCTCGTCGTTCGCTCCAACGAACGCCCGGCGGGCGGCGAGGTCGACCCGGAAACCCTCGCTGCGCACCTCGGCAACCATCGGCTCGTCTGGGGTCCTCCGACGGAGCACCGCGCGGATCCGGGCGACCAGCTCGGCCATGCCGAACGGCTTGGTCACGTAGTCGTCGGCGCCGGCTTCTAGGGCGTTGACCTTCGAACGCTCCTCGTCCCGGGCGGTGAGCACGATCACCGGAACCTGGGTCCAACCGCGGCAGTGCCTCGAGGACCGTGATCCCGTCCATGCCCGGTAGACCAAGGTCGAGCAACACCAGATCCGGGTGCTCCGCCGCGACGGCGGTCAGCGCACCCCCACCGTCGGTGGCCTCGAAGGTGTGGAAACCGCGAGCCGCGAGATTGAGGGTCAGGGCGCGGCGGATCGGCGGCTCGTCGTCAACGATGAGGATCGTGTGCCCGGCGCGACTCATCGAGCCCTCACTCTGGCACGACGAGCATGCGGGCCAGCGGCAGCTGGATGGTCGCGGTCAGTCCACCTCCTGGGGACTCGTCGAAGTGAAGCGAGCCACCCATCGCCTCGACGAAGCCGGTCGTGATCGCCAGGCCGAGCCCCACTCCGACGCCGCCCGAGTCGCCAAGTCGCTGGAAGGGCGCAGTGACCCGGATCCGGTCGGCCGCTGCAATGCCGGGTCCACGGTCGACGATGCGCAACGCCGCGTCATCGCCCAGCTCGGCGGCTTCGATCCGCACCGCCGTTCCCGCTGGCGAATGGGCGACCGCGTTCGCCACGAGGTTGGCGACGGCACGTTCCAGCAACACCGGGTCGCAGCGCACCAGGAACGCGTCGCTCTCGACCTCGTTGTCGATCGAGGCCGGATCGAAGTCGAGGCTGCGGAGCGCGCCGTTGACCACGTCGCTCAGTGCTGCGTCCTGCAGGTCGACCCCCAACGCTCCGCTCTGCAGGCGGCTGGCGTCCAGCAGGTTGTTGATCAGCCGGCTCAGGCGATCGGTGGCGGCATTGACTTCGGTCAACGCCTCATGCACCTGACCCTCGCTGAATCGGACGCTCGGGTCGAGCAGCCCTGAGACCATCGCCTTGATCGACGCCAGTGGCGTTCGCAGATCGTGAGACACCGCACGCAGCAGTCCCGTCCGAACCGAGTCGATCTCGGCAAGCTTCGCCGCTGTCGATGCCTCGGCGGCAAGGCGCTGGCTCTCGACGGCGATCGCCAGCTGGTCACCCAGAACCGCCATCAATCGATGGTCATCCCCGGACAGCGAGCGCCCGTAGAGCCTCGATCTCACCGGCGTTTCCCCCGAGGACCAACCGCTGTGCCGGCTCCTCGCTGGTGTCCCCGGCGTCCACGTGCTGTCCCTGGCGTACGAGCCGAACTCCGGTCAGTCCGAACGTCGAGCGGAACTGGTCCAGCAACGCAGGCAACGGGTTCGGGTCGGCGGCAAGGCTGGTGGTCGACCGAGCCAACGCTTCGGCTTCCAAGCGCGCCCGTCGGGCCTCCGTGGCGCGACGGTACGAGTAATCCACCAGAGCCCCGACAGTGACGGCGACGACGACGAACACCACCAGGGCGACGACGTTCTGAGGATGGGCGATGGTCAACGTGTGGTACGGCTCGACGAAGTACCAGTTGAGGAGGAGCGACGCGACGAGGGACGCGACGAGGGCGACAACCGTGCCACCCACGACGGCGATGGCGAGCACGAGCACGAGCTCAGCAAGCAGGAGCGTTGACAGGTTGGCATGGGCCCGAACTGGGATCAGTGCCGTGGTGAGCAGCGGGAGGCCGATCAGCATCAGCAGCCAGCCGAGGATGACTCGCCGCCGCACCGGCTTGCCGCGCAGGCTCGGCCTCCACGGTTCGACGTGCTGGCCGGCCGAAGCGATGATGTGCAGGTCGATGTCGCCGAGCACCCTGGTGACCCGGCCGACGAAGGAGCCGCGTATCGCTTCGTGCCAACGCGGCCGCTGGGTGGCGCCGAGGACCACCTGCGTCGCCTTCTCTCGACGCGCGAACTCGGCAAGCGCGTCCGCAGCGTCGCTGCCGATGGTTTCGTAGCATCGGCCGCCGAGTTCCTCCACCAGGCGCCGCTGCTTCGTGAGCTTCGTCCTCGTTCTGCGGCGCCCGGGCGTCGTCCACGGAGACATGGACGGCGATCAACTCACCCCGCGTCCGCCCGGCCATCCGCGCCGCGCGGCGGATCAGGCGCTCCCCTCCAGGCGCGCCGGACAGCACGACGATCACTCGTTCGCGGGTTTCCCACGACTCGGAGATGCCATGGGCGTGGAGGTAGTCGGAGAGGTTTTCCTCGACCCGATCGGCCACCCAGAGCAAGGCCAGCTCGCGCAGCGCGCCAAGGTTCCCGGGTCGGAAGTAGTTGCCGAGGGCAGCGTCGATCCGGTCGGCGGGATAGATGTTGCCGTGGGCCATGCGTCGGCGGATCGCCTCCGGCGCCATGTCGACCAGTTCGATCTGCTCGGCACGGCGAACCATGGCGTCGGGAACCGTCTCTCGTTGCGGTACACCGGTGATCCGGGTGACGACGTCGTTGAGCGACTCGAGGTGCTGGATGTTCAGCGTGGAGATGACGTCGATACCGGCATCGAGCAGCCGCTCGACGTCTTGCCAACGCTTCTCGTTTCGCGACCCGGCGGCGTTGGTGTGCGCGTACTCGTCGACCAGCACCAACTGGGGCGCGCGGGCAATGATGGCGTCGACGTCCATCTCCTCCAACGTCGTCCCCCGATAGGCCACCACCTTGCGCGGCACGACCTCCAGCTCACCGACCTGGCTCGCGGTGTTCTTCCTCCCGTGAGTCTCGACCAGGCCGACGACCACATCCGTGCCTCGCTCGGCGCGCCGGCGGCCTTCGTTGAGCATCGCATAGGTCTTGCCTACGCCCGGCGAGGCGCCGAGGTAGATGCGCAACCGCCCGCGACTCACCGGACCAGTCTCCCAAACCCCGACCGGTCGTCGTCCATGTTCAGCTCCCTGCGTCGAGCGCCAGGTTCAGCTCGAGCACGTTGACGCCGGGCTCACCCAGCACGCCGAACTGCCGGTTCCGGGTGTTGGCGTCGACGGCCGCGAGAACCTCGGCGATGTCCAACCCTCGGGCCGACGCAACACGACGAGCCTGAAGCCTGGTGTTGGCAACGGAGATCTCCGGGTCGAGCCCCAGAACCCGACGCGGTGACCGCGTCGATCGGGACGACCGCATCGGTGCTCAGGCCGTTCTCGGCGCGGTAGGTGGCGGCACGCTGTGTCACCGCGGCGAGTAGGTCACTGCTACTGGGACCGAGGTTGGAGGCCGACGATGAACCGCCGTCGTAGCCACGCTGACCGGCAGCCGATGGGCGTGGATGGAAGTACTGCGGCGCGGTGAAGTTCTGACCAAGCAGTTTGCTCCCGACGACCTGGCCGTCACGCGTGATCAGGGAACCATTGGCCTCGTCACCGAAGGCGACCTGGGCGACGCCAGTGACGACCAGCGGGTAGACGACCCCGCAGATCACTGTCAGAACGGCCATGGCCACCACGGCCGGGCGGAGCTGGCGGAAGAAGGCACGCATCACTTGACTCCCAAGGCGGTGAGCAGGAGGTCGAGCAGCTTGATCCCGACGAAGGGGGCGACGATGCCACCGGCGCCGTAGATCAGCAGATTGCGGCGCAGCACGGCCCCGGCAGCCTCGGCCCGGAACGTCACGCCGCGCAACGCCAGCGGCACCAGCGCGACGATGACGAGGGCGTTGAAGATCACGGCGCTGAGGATCGCCGAACGCGGGCTGGCAAGATCCATGATGTTCAACGAGTTCAGCTGCGGGAGCGTGGCGGCGAACATCGCCGGGACGATGGCGAAGTACTTGGCCAGGTCGTTGGCGATGCTGAACGTGGTCAGCGAACCGCGGGTCATCAGCAGTTGCTTGCCCACCTCAACGATCTCGATCAGCTTCGTCGGGTTGCTGTCGAGATCGATCATGTTCCCGGCCTCTTTGGCAGCCTGGGTGCCGGTGTTCATCGCCACTCCGACGTCGGCCTGGGCCAACGCTGGGGCATCGTTCGTGCCGTCACCCGTCATCGCGACCAGGTTGCCACCCGCCTGTTCGCGGCGGATGAGGGCCATCTTGTCCTCAGGCGTCGCCTCGGCGAGGAAGTCGTCGACGCCGGCCTCCCGGGCGATCGCCGACGCCGTGAGCGGGTTGTCGCCGGTGATCATCACGGTCCTGATGCCCATCGCCCGCAGGTGGTCGAAACGCTCACGCATACCGGGCTTCACGGTGTCCTTCAGGCGCACGACACCGAGCACCCGCCAGTCACCGCCCGCCCGGCGGTCGATGACCACCAGTGGTGTCGCTCCGTCGGTGGACACCTGATCGACAATCGGGCGGAGCTCCAGCGGGACGTTGCCACCCTCGTCGTGAACGAATCGGATGACCGAGTCCGCGGCGCCCTTGCGGACCTGCCGGCCGCTCGCCAGGTTCATGCCCGACATACGAGTCTGCGCCGTGAACGGCACCAACCCGCCGTCGACCCGTTCGGGGAGCGGTACCGCGTACCGTTCGACCGCGAGCGTGACGATCGAGCGGCCTTCTGGTGTCTCGTCGGCGATCGATGACGCCAGAGCGCCGTCGGCCAGCTCGGCCTCGGTCACGTCGTGGACAGGGATGAACTCGGCCGCCTGGCGCGATCCGTAGGTGATCGTGCCGGTCGTGTCGAGCAGCAGTGTGGTGACGTCGCCGGCCGCTTCGACTGCACGACCGGACATCGCCAGCACGTTGCGCTGCACGAGGCGATCCATGCCGGCAATGCCGATCGACGACAGCAATCCACCGATCGTGGTGGGGATCAGGCACACGAGCAGGGCGACCAGCACGACGAGGCGCTGCGGCGATCCGGAGTAGCCGGCAAAGGGCTGCAGCGTCGCCACGGCGAGCACGAAGATGATGGTCAAGCCGGCGAGGAGGATCGACAAGGCGATCTCGTTTGGCGTCTTCTGCCGGTCCGCTCCCTCCACCAGCGCGATCATCCGGTCGAGGAAGGTCTCCCCGGGCTTCGCCGTGATCCGCACGACGATCTCGTCGCTGAGCACCCGGGTTCCGCCGGTGACAGCGGAGCGGTCACCACCTGACTCACGAACCACCGGCGCCGACTCCCCGGTGATCGCCGACTCGTCGATCGTGGCGATGCCCTCGACGATGTCACCGTCGCCGGGGACCACGTCGCCGGCGGTGACGACACAGAGATCGCCCACCTGCAGGGCCGAGGAGGCGACCTCGCGGACCTGCCCGTCGGCCGCGCGAACGTGGGCCACGGTGTCGGCCCGCGTCTGGCGCAGCGTGTCCGCCTGCGCCTTGCCGCGACCCTCGGCCATCGCCTCGGCAAAGTTGGCGAACAGCACGGTGAACCACAACCAGCCGGTCACCAGCCCGGCGAACACGTTCTCCTGCCCACGCTGGAGGAGAGATCACGGAGGAACAGCACCGTGGTCAGCACCGAACCGACCTCGACGATCAGCATCACCGGGTTGCGAACCATCAGGCGGGGGTCCAGTTTGCGCACCGCGCCGGCGAAGGCGACGCGCATGATCTGCCGGTCGAACAGGGTCGAGCCGCCCTTCGTGCGGACCTTCGGTGGCCGCTGCGGCGGCACGGGCTCGGCGGTGAGTGTGACAGTCATCAGCGGTCCTTACAGCGAGAGGTGCTCAAGGATGGGGCCCAAGGCAAGGGCGGGGAAGAAGGTCAGGCCGGCGACGATCAGGATCACACCGACCAACAGACCGCCGAACAGCGCTGTGTGGGTCGGCATCGTGCCGGCGGTCGTCGGCACCTTCGGCTTGGCAGCGAGGGCACCGCCGATCGCCAGCGCCGGGATGATGGTGAAGAACCGCCCGATCAGCATCGACACCCCCTGGGTGATCGTGTACCAGTTGCTTCCCGTGGCCTGCCAGGCGAACGCCGAGCCGTTGTTGTTCGCCGTCGAGGCGAAGTTGTACAGCACCTCCGACAGGCCGTGGGGGCCGTCCTGGTACGTGCGAGCCGACTTCAGCAGCACCGTGATCGCCGCGAAGACGAGCAAGGCAAACGGCATCGCCAGGATGTACAGGGTGAGCAGCTTCATCTCGGCGCCCTGGATCTTCTTGCCCAGGTACTCCGGAGTTCGCCCGACCATGAGCCCGGCGATGAACACCGCCAGCAGGGCGTAGATCAACATGCCCATCAGACCAGTCCCGACGCCACCTGGCGAGACCTCACCCAGCATCATGTGCGCCATCGGCGCCAGGCCGCCGAGCGGGGTCAGCGAGTCGTGCGCGCAGTTGACGGCGCCGGTCGACGTCCCCGTCGTCGCGGCGGAGAAGGCGCCACAGCCGGCGGTGCCGAAGCGGATCTCCTTGCCTTCCATGTTCCCGCCGGATTGGATGACGGACATCGATTGGTCGACACCGGTGACGGCGAGGCGCGGGTTGCCGGTCTGTTCGGCAAACGTCGCAATCGCTCCGAACGTGACCAGCAACCCTGCCATCACGGCGATCAACAGCCGCCCTTGGCGGCGGTCCCGGCACATCCGTCCGAACATCGACACCAGACCGAACGGGATGACGAGGAGCGCCCAGATCTGCAGGATGTTGGTGAGTGGGGTCGGGTTCTCGAACGGGTGTGCCGAGTTCGCGTTGTAGAACCCGCCCCCGTTGGTACCGATCATCTTCGGCGCTTCCTGTGAAGCGACGGGTCCACCCGGGATCTGCTGGGTTTCGACACCCGTCGACCTGTCGACCGTGGCGGCGGCGCGGTCTCCGTGGAGGTTCTGCGCCGCGCCTTGGGCGACGAGCGCCAGGGAGAAGATCAGACACATGGGCAGCAGCACGCGCAGCACCACGCGGACCAGGTCGACCCAGAAGTTGCCGATCGTTGCTGCGCCTGCGCGTGTGATGCCGCGCACGAGGGCGACGGCGACGACAATGCCCGACGCGGCCGACACCACGTTCTGCGCCGTGAGGCCGATCATCTGCGAGAGGTGGCTGACCGTTACCTCTCCCGAGTACCACTGCCAGTTGGTGTTCGTGACGAAGCTGATCGCGGTGTTGAAGGCCCCCCGCGGCGGCAGCGCGCCGCGGTGGGTTGGGTTCAACGGCAGCGAGCCCTGAACCCGTAGCAGCACGTAGAGCGCTACCACGCCCATCATCGAGAACGCCAGCAAGGAGAGCGCGTACGTGCTCCACCGCTGCTCGCGCGTCTCGTCGATGCCGCAGGCGCGGTAGATCGACCGCTCGACCGGCCGGAACACCCGGTCGCCGCGTACCGGGCCGCCTCCGAACACGGCGTGGAGGTAGCGACCCAGCGGGGGCACGGTGACGGCCAACAGCAACGCGATCACCATCACCTGGACAAGACCCTGCCAACTCATCAGAACCTCTCAGGGAAGACGAGCACGTAGACCAGGTACGCAACGGCGAGAACGGCCAACACGGCGCCGACGACGTTGTCCCCCAAGCTAACGGCGATCACGACTCCACCCCGCCAGACGGCGACCCATGAGGCGCCGCAGCGGTCGGTGGTCCGGGCGTGGCATTGTCCTTGCTGACGATGCGTTCACACCACCGTACATAGGCCACGCAGAAGACGAAGAAGTTTGTCAGTGCGACGAGGGCAGCGACATCGGACATCACGTCGTTCTACATCGGCCCGGCGTGCCGGCACCCCGGCCTTCACGGCTTCTTCACGACGATCATCGACGTCTTCACGCCCCCTTTGTGCGACGCTCGTCGTTGGGGACGGACCCCACCGCCGCGGACGTGCCACGCTCCTCCGCCCGGCCGAGGAGGGTTCGGTCGTCAGGACGAGACACGTTCACTTCGGCGGTGGATGACGGCGCGGGCCCCGATCCGTACGGTCGAAGCGTCCATCGACTCTTGGAGCCCCCATGTCCCATCGCATCCTCCTGCTGATGCTGTGCTCGCTTGCGCTCGGCGCCGGCGGAGCAGTGCGGTCCACCCAACCGTCTGCCCCGATCAACCCGCCCGTGCTGGCCCGGTCGCCGGGCGAAGCAACCGAGCCCGCCGCCGAACCCGCCGTCGAGGCGATCGTCACCGCTGTGCGCGAACACCCGATCGTCGCCATCGGCGAGACACACGGCAGCGCCGACCTGCGCGCGTTCCTCGTCGGGCTGTCGCGTGACCGCTCGTTCCGCGAGGTCACGGACACCATCGCGGTCGAAGTCAGCTCCAGCGCGCAGGCGACCATCGATGCCTTCCTCGACGGATCCGCCGATGACCACACCCTGCTCGACGCGCTCCGCGACGGGATCTTCAGCGAGACGGGCGCAGCCGACCCACGAAGCATCGATCTCTACCAGGCAATCCGTGACGCGAACCGTGACTCGGACGCCACCCACCAACTCCGCGTGCTGGCTGTCGACGCGCCGCTGTCGTGGGCCAAGGTCGACGCCGCAGCCGACCTGGCAGCCGTCGACAGGGAGCAGGCGATGGCCTCGGCGCTCACCGGACTGCTCGATCAGGACGAGCGAGCGCTGTGGATCGTGGGTGCCGCCCACGTGACCGACGCCGGGACGCCGCCACCGGCCGCGCCGTCGCCGGGCGTCGCCCCGGTGCGCGCCGCGAATGCGCGCCGACTCATCGAACGGACCCACCCCGGGTCCGTCTACGCCCTGTCGCTGTACAGCGGGTTCGGGCCGCTGACCGCACAGTTCGAACCTCGGCTGGGGACACCAGCGGCACCCAGTGTGATCTCGATCTCGGCTACCTGGGTCGCCGCCCTGCCATCCTCGGCGCAGGGATCGCCGAACGCCCCCGGCCAGGTGCTCATCGCCGCGCCAGGGGCGGGCACCGCTGGACCGGCCCAGCCACTCCCGAGCGGTCCCCCGCCGCAGCTCGGTGCGCCGGCGGTCATGGCCCTCCCGGACGGTGGCACGCCAGCGACCATCGGAGACTCCTTCGACGGCCTGCTGTACCTCGGGGCCTGCAATGACCTGCGTGCCGACCTCCCACCGCGGACGGTCTTCGACGACCCGACCTACCGCGCCGAACTCGACCGCCGTTTCCGCGCCACCCGGCACCACCCATTCGATCCCGACGAGTTCTACTCGGTCACGTCGTCGCTCTTCGGCCGCTGCTAGGACAGCCACCCTCGACGACGTGCCTGGTCGACGTCGCCGGCCGGGAACTCCGTGACCGTTCACGACGACTGGTCCACCAGTTGACAGCCCTGTGAGCCGTCCGATCCCGCCGAGGAGAGCCAACGCGCCATGAGTGAGCCGATTGCGACCGATCCCCAGGACGAGATCTCGCCCGGACCAGCACCGGTCGACTCGTCGAGCCGCCAGTGGCGCTCGCTGTGGCGCGTGCACTTCTACTCGGGCATGTTCGCCCTGCCATTCATCCTGCTGATGGCGGTCACCGGCCTGGTGATCCTCTACACCGACCCCATCCAGCAGCTCACCGAGGGCGACGTCCGGTCGGTGGAGGCCAGCTCGGCCGCGTACCTGTCGTTCGATCAGCAAGCTGCCGCGGTCCAGGCGGCGTACCCGGAGGGGACGGTGCTCGACGTGACGCCGCCAGCCGACCGGGAATCGTCCACTCGGTTCTTCATCGACGACGGCAGCGCAGCCGGACTCCACGCGTTCGTCAATCCCTACACCGGCAAGGTCCTCGGCGACTCGAAACCCGACGGCGGCCTGGTCGGCCTGGCCAACAGGTTGCACGGCTACCTCAACAACGACGCGATCACCATCAAGCTGCCGGCCGTGGCAGCGTTGTGGGACGACGACCCGGTGATGCGCACGTACGTGGTGGGTGACCTGATCCTGGAGATCCTCGGCGTATGGACGCTGGTCCTCATCGGCTCGGGGCTGTACCTGTTCTGGCCGCGGCGCTCACGGCAGAGCCAGGGATCGAAGGGCGTCCGACGTCTCTTCACGGTGAGGTGGGCCACCGGAGGTCGGGCACGGTGGCGCGACCTCCACGGATTGGCCGGGTTCGTGATGATCCCGGTGATGATCCTGACGATCCTCTCCGGGATGGGCTGGTCGACGTACTGGGCGGAGAACTTCAACTCCCTGGCCGCCGAGCTCACCCCGGGCAAACCTGCCGAGAACACGGCGAGCACCACGGTCACCCGCGGTGACCTCGACCGGTTCGGCAACCAGATCCCGTGGGCAACCGGTGATTTCGTCATCCCCGCCAGCTACTCGCCCGCGACCGCCGATGGTTCGATGCCGGCGCCGATCAGCCTCGACTCGATGGTCAAGATCGCCCAGAGCGAAGGCATGAAGCCCGGGTACACCATCGCGTTCCCCTCCAACGAGGAAGACGAGGCCGGTAACCTGGTGTACGGCAGCTTCACGCTGTACAACTCGTGGCCACGCACGACCGGCGAGGCACGTGACGTGTTCATCGATCAGTTCAGCGGCGCCAGGCTCGACGAGCAGACGGTGGGCGGGGCCGGGGCGATCTACGTCGGGATGGACTACCTGGTCAGCACCCACATGGGAACCCAGCTCGGCCTGTTCAGCCGGATCTTCATGACCCTGCTGTGCGTGTTGTCGATCTGGTCGGTCGTCAGCGCATTGATCATGTTCTGGAAGCGCCGCCGGCCGGGAACCCTCGGACTGCCACGCCGCCCCGTCGACGCCCGGTTCACCTGGAAGATGACCGCTGCGGCTGTCACTCTGGGGATCGTGTTCCCGCAGTGGGCGGTCGTCGCGTTGGTGGTGGTGGCGTTCGACAAGCTCGTCGTCCGCAGGGTGCCCCGCCTGCGGCGAACCTTCGGCCAAGCGTGAGACGTGGCGGCTGCGCCCTGATCGTGGCGACCGCGCTCGTCACCGGTTGCGGCGGCGACGGGCAGACGTTCGGTGCGTCCGGTGCCTGGTCCCGGCCCACTCCGGCGGGGGCAACAAACGGTGTCATCTACCTCACGCTGACCAGCGACGTGCGGGACGCCCTGACCGGCGTGGACGTCCCAGCCGGTGTCGCCCGACGAGCCGAACTGCACACCTCCGATGCTGCCGGGAGCGGTGGGCACCAGCATGGCGCGGCCGGTGGCGACACCGTCACGATGAAGCAGGTCACCGAGGTCGCCGTCGACGCCGGCGGCACCCTCGCATTCCGGCCGGGCGGCAACCACATCATGCTGGTCGACCTCGCCCGCCCGCTGGTTCGTGGCGGCACCTTCACCGCCACGCTGCGATTCACCTCCGGGCGGACACTGACCGTCACCGTCACGGTGGCCGACAATCCACCCGGCTGACGCTGCGGGCGGCGCGTTCCGCATGGGCAACAGCGCGATGGCCGGCGGCAAGGTGCAACCGCTGCTCGATGCCGGCTTCGCCGTCGCCGGCGTCAACGACCGACTCTCCGGTGAGGCACTCTTCCCGGCGACGACCCAGCCCTCGGCAGCGCCGACGTGTCGAGCGACGTGCAGGCCGTCGTCGACTGGTTCGGTCCCACCGACTTTGCCCTCATGGACACCCAGGCCGGCGAAGCGGGCAACAAGTGCACCAGCCCCGAGGAACACAACCCAACCTCGTCTCCCGAGTCGACCTACGTCGGCGCGGCGATCCAGACCGCACTGACACGAGGAGCCGCCGGCGAGGCGGTCCTGCAGTACCAAGGAGGCCAGCACGAGGAGCTCGACGCCGGCACGCGGCGACGGCGTCGCCGAGGACATCATCACCAGCGACGCCGCACATCAGTCACCCGATCCGTCGTCCACGACGCCCCCAGCTCACCTGACCGCTCGGTCGTGGCCTCGACCGAACGTTGCTCGTCCCCGTGTCGCGCCGCGCTTCGGGGGCTTCAGCTGGCCGTGGTGTTGGCGATCAGAACGTCGCACGGAGCCTGTTTGGCGACGTCCGCCGCGATCGAACCCAGGATGCGGCTCGCACTCTGCACTCGGCGATTGCCAACGACGATCATGCGCGCGCCCAGTCGCTGGGCTTCCTCACACAGGGTCGTCGCCGGGTCGCCGAATGCGACGGTCGACGTGATCATGTCGTGCCCCAACGCTCTACGGAGGTCGTGCAGATAGTTCTCCGCCTCCGACAACGAGTCGACGCGCCAGCGGTCGCCGCCGACGGCGAACTCCCGGTTCATGCCGGGCTTCACGCACATCACGATGTGGAGGTTGCAGCCGCATGCCGCGGCAAGCGACGCTGCCGTCTCTGCGGCCGTGCGGGCGGTGGTCGACTGATCGACGCCGACGATGATGTCGTTCATTCTCTGTTCTCCTGATTTGTCCGGTGGGAGCGAGACCGGCGACTGGTCGGGCTCACGACGACATCGATGACCATGCACGTCACGACGGAGTCACGATAGACGCGAGCGACGGTGACAACGTCGTAACCGGCGGGACCCACGCTGGCTGGGTGCCGGCAACGTTCACCTTTCCCGGGACAGCGTGCGGATTCCGTGAGCTGGGCGACGAGGCCCGGGATGTGTTCGTCTCGGCGTGAGGTCAGCGTTCTGTCGGCGGACAGCGACCGGCGCGTTTCGTGCCACAGCCACGAGCGGTCGCGCGATGTCCTCCCGGCGATCGGGGGTGCTGTTTCGGGAGCGGTCTGAGGTGGCCTTCTGGGGCAGCTTCAGCCCCAAAGATCCTCGACGGTGACGTCGAGTGCGGCAGCCACCCTGAGCGCGAGGTACACCGAAGGCGCGGTAGTTGCCCTGCTCCATGGAGATGACGGTCTGGCGGCTCACAGCGGTCGCGTCTGCAAGCCCCTGCTGGCTGATGCCGAGCTCGTTTCGTCTGGCTCGAATGCGCTCACCGGAGAAGTCGGAACCAGCTTCGGGTCGGACAGGCCCGCTCGATCTCGCCACCGTCAGGCGTCAGTGCTCGGGGCGTCCTCAGCACTGCGCTGACGCCGGGCTTGCGCGCCCAGTGCAGCGATCCCGAGCACCATGCCGGATGCTGCGCCGATCGCCAAGCCGCCCTCGAAGCCTGACCGACTGCCACGAAACGCTATGGCGCTGACGAGCGCGAGGTACGCAACGGCGTAGGCGATCATGTAGCCCCGATTGCGCTCGCTCAGTGCAATGGCCTTCATTCGAACACCGTGCTGTCGTAGGTAGGACAGCCCGAACAGGATCGCCACGAACGCCGTTGCCAGCATGACCAGTACGGGTCCTGTCGCCGAGCGACCGGCAACGGCGATCACCGCGGCGCCGACCGCTGGCAGCCCGATGAGCTGCAGGTGTACTGCGAGTGCGTACGTCTCGTAGTACCGGAGACGTTCCTGCTCGTCTCCGTAGTCGAGGTCGAGAACCAGACGGGTGATGCGTGCGAGGGTTTCCGGAGCAGTTACCATCTCCTGGAGTATAGTCAAGTATTCTTGACTGTCAAGACTTCTTTTCTATCCGCACACGCATGATCGGCGGACGAGCAGCCTGGTGGCCCGTGGGGCTCGGCCCAGCGTCTCGGCCGAAGGCGTCGAAGAGGCGGTGCTGTCGAACCCGTTCACTCAGAGTGCGTTCGACCCACTCCGTTGCACAGGGAGACACCCGTCGACGCGAAACCGAAGCTCGCTACTGTTCCGTCGATGATCGACATCGATGGCGATGCGTTGGCGGCGAACCGCTTCGTCTTTCGACCCCTCGGCCGGGAGGACTTCCCGATGCTGGGCGACTGGCTCGCCAGGTCACACGTCCGCACCTGGTGGCATCACGACCCGTCGCCTTCGTCGCTCGAAGAGGACTTCGGGCCCGGTGTCGACGGCGAGGACGCGGTCGAGTACTTCATCGTGGTGATCGATGGCGTGGAGTGCGCGTTCATCCAGAGCTGCCAACTCCACGACGAAGACGAGTGGTGGAGCGCCCTGCAGGTTGTCGATGCACCGCGCGACGCGTTCACGGTGGACTACTTCATTGCCGAGCCGTCGCTGGTCGGAAAGGGGCTCGGCACTGCCGTGATCAGACAGTTCCTCAAGGACCGATGGCGTCGCTACCCGGATGCGACGTGCTCGATCGTCGACGTCGACCCGGCCAATCCGCCGTCGTGGCGCGCGACTTGAGAAGAACGGGTACCGGGCCATCTGGGAAGGCGAACTCGACGTCTCCGATCCACGCGACCAGGGAACGTCCCGGCTCTACCGGCTCGACCGGCCCGCGAACTGACCTCGCGCTCGACACGAATCGAACTGATACGCCGACGACAGCTCGGTGAACCGATGAGACACGCCGTTGGCAGGAACGACTCGCTTCGCCGTCGTCGGGCCCCTCGTCCGCGTCGACCCGTTGCGAGACTGCGTCGAAGCCCGCCTCGCGGCCTCACTGACCTTTCAGTCGGTGTGGTCGAGGATCGTGGCCGTTGCCAGCCAGCCCTCGCGTGCAGATGGGTACTGTGGTGCCCAGCCGGTGGCGTCGCGGAAGCGCTGGTTGCTGACCCGCAGCGACCGGCGCAGACCGAGTGTCCTGTCGCCGAGGAGGCGAGCGGCGCGCCCGGGCAACCGCAGGCGGGCTGGCCTACCAGCGGCGTGAGCCAATCCGTCGGCGTACTGGCGTTTGGTGAGTGGCATGTCGTCGACGACGTTGTAGATCCCGGCCGGCGCGGCGAGCGCGGCGGCGACGGCCCGGCCGCCGTCGGCGACGTGGATCGACGAGACATAGCTGTCGTCGGGTCCCATCGACACGCACAGGCCGCGGCGTGCCAGCGCGAAGAACTCCTCGGCGTGTGTGGCGGGTCTGCCGATGAGCCGGCGGCTCACAGGGCTAGAAGACTGTCACGGCCGATGGGCAGAATGCTGGGATGACGATCTATTCGGGTACCCAGGGGTTCGAGGGGGCGACGTTTGTCAGGACGAGCTTTCGGGGCGCCACCCTGCGATCGTGCGACGTCAGCGGGATGACGATGCGCAGCGTCGAGGTGGGCGGGCTCGACATCGACAGCCATGACCTGTTCTTCGGCAGCCTGATCGTCAACGGCGTCGACGTGGTGCCGTTCGTGGACGCCGAGCTCAACCGGCAGTTCCCCGGCCGCGAGCTGCAGAAGGCGCAGACGCCGGAGGGTCTGCGGGACGCCTGGGTGGCGGTGCAGGCGGCGTGGGAGGCGACGTTGACGAACACGCCCAGGGAATTGGTCGACGCCCACGTCGACGACGAGTGGTCACTGGCCCAGACCTTGCGTCACCTCGTTCTGGCCACCGACGCCTGGCTTCGCGGTGGGATCATGCGGAGCGAGCAGCCGTTTCACGAGATCGGCATGATCTTCTCTGGTGCGGCCGAGATGGGTTTCGACATGTCGATCTTCCGGTCCGACGCGCCGTCGTTCGAGGACATCCTCGCGGTGCGAGCCGAGCGGCAGCAGTTGGTGACCGACTTCTTGTCCACAGCCACGCCGGAGCTGCTCGCCGAGGCGCGCGACAACCCGTGGGGCGGCGGGGACTGGCATCCCACCGTCGGTGACTGCCTGCGCGTGATCCTGGAGGAGGAGTGGGCGCACCTGCGCTACGTCCGGCGGGACCTCGCCATCCTGGGGTGAGCGAGAGCCACGGTCACACAACTGCGTACTCAGCTCACGGCCGAGCAGCCACGCATGCCCCACGTGCCCGAACCATCCCGACGACGCGACGAGAGTACGGATCGTCACCGACTGGATCCGTGGAATGGACGACGCCGAGTTCGTCGAGGTCGCCGGACGCGAGCGAACAGGCTTGGAGGAACTCCGTGAGCGCCCACGATTCGGTGTGCACGAGACGCAGTCGACTCCAGTCATCGCGACGGCTCGTGGAGCACGACGACCGGTGCTTCCTGCGCGAGCGCACGAGCCACGAGGACGCGTTGGTGCTCTTCGCCCGAGAGAGGGTGGCGAACGACCGGTTCGCCAGGTCGCTCACCCCGGTTCGCTGCATGGCGAGATCCACCGCGCTCGAACGGTCAGCGGAGAGCGAACCCAACGCACTGGTGCGGCAAACGGCCCCATGCCGACCAACTTCCGAACGGTGAAGTCGCACTCGTCTGAGCGCTCCTGCGGGACCGCAGCGACTCGGCGAGCATTCTCCTTCGCCGGCAGTTCCCACAGGTTGTCGCCACCAACAGCTGCGGTGTCGGACGTCGGACGCAGATGCCGGTAGAGCGCACGGAGCAGCGTCGACTTCCCGGCGCCGTTCGGCCCGACTAGTCCTGGGATCAGTCGCCGGCTAACTCGCCGCTCACGGGTACTGGACGAGCTGGAGCTGGTTGCCGTCGGGGTCGGCGATGGTGGCGAGCGTGCCGCCCCAGCTCTGGAGGCTCGGGTTCGCCGACGACGTCGACGGCGTGAGCGAGGCTGAGCAGCGCGGCCCGTACGTCGTCGACGACGAACGACAGACCGGTGAAACGACCGATCAACGCCGCGGCGGCGATCTCGGAGTCGTCGCCGACGTTCTCCAGCACGAGCTCGGCGCCGGTGTCGAACACGACATAGCCGGAGGCCGGCCCGCCCGCGGTGGGCTCACTGCCGAGAAGGTGCCTGTACCACGCGGTGCTTCGACCCAGGTCGGCGACGAAGATGCGGGCGGCGGCCAGACGCATGCGTTGATCGTAACGATCGGGGTGTTCGGCGCCGCGCCTGACGCCCGCGAGTAGCGGGCTCGCCGGGAAGCAAGCCTCTTCGGCGTTCGTCCGAGCGAGGCTCCTTGTCGATGCCGGCCGGGTGACGTGGCTGCTGTGACGCTGCGATGTGAGACCGATCCTCGGAGTTGTCCGCGGCGCCCATGAGCTACGAACGTCGTGGCCTGTCCGGTCTGCGGATCGCTCGATTCGAGCCGCCCGACTCAGTGCAGGAACGCTGCACTCCGACGTGTCTGTCCAACGGTTAGAGTACAAGCGTTACTTAGTGCCCTTGGAGGCAACGGTTGTGGCAACTCTGATCAGAAGCCGCTGGACCTCCACGTACGAGGGGATGAGTCGCAGCGACCGCCACGGTTGCGAGTACGACGCCTACGTCCCCGACCCGCTCGCCGGGTGGGATCTCGTCCTTCCCGCCGATCTCGTCGCGGACCTGAGCGACGCCGAAGCCGCGATTCGCCGACTGAACGCGACCGGAACGTCGCACGTCAGCCTCGAAGGGCTGGCACGGTTCTTGCTGCGAGCCGAATCGGTCGCCTCGTCGAAGATCGAGGGGCTGGAGGCAGGGCCACGCCGGTTGCTCGACGCAGAGGTCGCGCTTGCGCAGGGTGGCGACGCAGCCGATCGGATCGCAGTCGAGGTGCTCGCCAACGTCGCAGCCATGCATGCCGCCGTCGAGTTGGGCTCATCGATCGACACGATCACCCTCGACGACCTGCTCGGTATCCACCGGACCTTGATGGAACGATCTTCGATGCCGCACATCGGTGGTGTGGTCCGCACCATGCAGAACTGGATCGGCGGCAGCAGCTACAACCCGTGCTCCGCAGCCTTCGTCCCACCGCCACCGGACACTGTCGACGCCTTGCTCCACGACCTCCTCGACTATGTCAACGGCGATGACCATCCTGCCCTCGTGCAAGCGGCGATCGCTCACGCCCAGTTCGAAACGATCCACCCGTTCGCCGACGGCAACGGCCGCACCGGCCGCGCCCTCATTCACGTCATCCTCCGCCGCCGCGGCCTCGCGCCGCGCTTCGTGCCGCCGATCAGCCTCGTGCTCGCCACCTGGGCGAGTGGCTACATCGCCGGGCTCACCACGTTTCGACACGTCGGCGCGCCTGCCAGTCCTGAGCGATCCGCCGGTGCGGGCACTTGGTTGCGTACGTTCGCCACCGCTGCACACCGATCGTGTGCGGACGCCGAGTCTTACGCGGGCAAGATCCAAGCACTCGATGGACGATGGCGGGCACAGCTCGGTCGAGTCCGCGCCAACTCAGCAGTCGAGCTGCTCCTCGACCTCCTGCCCGGGGTCCCGGTGATCACCGTCGACAGCGCCGCACGTCTGATCGGACGATCCGAGATGCGCACCGGCGAAGCCATCAACCGGCTCGAAGCTGTCGGGGTGTTGCGTCAACGCAACATCGGTAGGCAGCGCTATCGAGTCTTCGAAGCAGCCGACGTCGTCGACCTGTTCACCGGCCTCGATCGAGCCCTCGCCAGCCCCACCGGTGACACGGCCACAGCTGAACCGAACCGCCGATCTCCGCGTCGGGTGCGGCCCGCCCGAGACGAGGTCTGACCATGGCGCGACCCCGGCACCTGGTCCCGGCGAGCATCTGCCAGCAGATCTGTCCTCGATCGGTCCGACGTCAAGCATACAGTCGACGGTGATGAGCGCAGGGTCGGCGGTGCTGGAACTCTACGAAGCGGTCGTCCGCACGCCGGCCGGAAGCGACGACCGGCTCCTCTCGCTCGAGGCGCTCGCTGCGCACCCATGCGCATGGCACACCGTTGTCGTGACCGAGGTGTGGACCGAGATCAGTGAGATCCACCGGCGACGCGGCAACTGGGACGGTGCGATCGACGCGTGGGAACACGCCATCCGGCTCGGCTACCGCAGCGCGCCCCACCCGCGAGCCGAGATCGCCGAGCTGAACATCCTCGCCGGACGCCGAGACATCGGCGACACGCTCTATATGGAACTCCGCGACCGCTACCCCGACGACGTGTGGCTCTACAACAGTGCCGGGCTCACCTACCTCGACATCGGTGACCACGCGACCGCGCTGCGATGGATCGACGACGCTGTGGAACTCACGTTGTCCGACGGCGACCAGGTCGGTCTCGTCGGGCAGTTGTCGGACATGCGCAACCGAGCGCTGCGAGCACTCGGCCGCGAGACCGACGACGCGCTCAGCCGCCGCATCGAGACGTTCGTGCCATCACCACGTTCATGGACGTCGCGTCTCGATCAGACGAGGGGCGAAGCCGAACCGTCGCTCGAGCCTTGCCCGCAGTGCGGCGCGACACCCGACCACGTGCGCTGGGTACCCACCGACCCCGACCCGATCGCGACGACGTCGACGTCCACCCTCCCCGCGACGTCGACCAAGGTTCCCAGGAACTCGCCCTGCCCATGCGGCTCGGGCAAGAAGGCCAAACGCTGCTGCCACCGGTAGCTCCCGTTCGACGCCCGTCAGCCATCGCACACCGATTGCGCGACCGTCTCGCCGATTCCACCGATCCTTCTACCGAGTGCCGATCGACCGCGCCGCACAAGGGAGAACCAGGATGAACGAAGACGTCGCACACCAAGGCGGCCGCTGGTACGCGGTCGTCTACCACGGGCTCGACCCCGTCACGGTTGAGAACAGCGGACCTGGCACGCCGCCGGCACCGATCGACGAGCGGCCGAACAGTTGGCCCACAATGCGAAGCTCACTGATGTCGTGTAGCAGTCCGATCAGTCCGAGCACTGCGATGGCGAGCCATCCGGCACGGATGATGACGCCGAAGCCGCGCGTCGCGACCAAGCGCCGTAGAGCGGGACGGCGCCGAATCGGCACCCAGACCAGTAGCACCCCAATTGCGACGGCGAGGACGATCATTACCGGCGGGAAGAACGCGACCAGAGCGAGTGGGATCAACCATCGGCGCCGCGTGTGGACACGGCGGGAGCCGATCAGCTGTTCGACACGATCGACAGCAGCGGCGACGCAGACCGCGAAGGCTGCAGGCAGTGCGACGAAGAGCGTTACCGCGAGCCACATCGGCTCGAGCAACGTGAAATCGATCCCGTCAGGATGGACCAGCATCGACCCGACGACGGCGCCAGCGCCGACTGCGAGCGTCACGCGACGGAACCAGTTCGGCCCCAGCAACCACGGCCGCACCCACTGATACGTGGCCGCGCCGATGACACCCACGCCGGCGGCGATCATCAGCAGGTTGTACGAACCCGCCAGCGTGAATCGTCCGATGGTGAAGCCGTCGTCGCTGGTGACACCGCGCACACGGTCCGGTGACGTGAGCCGCAGCACGAGCATCGCAACACGGCTTCCCACGCCGACGACCGCGACGCCCGTGGAGAGCCCCGCGACGACGAGTACGTACAACTCGTCCATTATGGGTGCCCAGAACCCCGGGGTCTCCGCGTCAGTGATCGCCGCTCCCCGCACGGACGCCCCCACTGGTTCAACCGCAGTCATCTCGCTGGGTCCTTCCACGTGAACGCAAGGCCGGCCAGCGCAGCCATGCCGATCGCTGCCCAACGCAAGCGGCTCATGGCCCACCACGGTCCTGGCAGTGCCCACAGCCAACGTTGCGCGATCGGCATCGACAGGGTTGCGGCGGAGACGACCATGACGGATACCGCGCCCACTGCCGGTGCGGCACGCGGACCGAGGCGTTTTGCCGCGACCGCAGTGATGAGCCAGACCACACCCATCATCGCCACGAGTTCCACCACCAGACCCGTGATTGGCAGGGGTGCCCCAGCCACGAGCCAGCGCGTGGAGAACACCAGCACGGTCCACACGACGCTGGCGACCAAAAGGGTGGGGACCACGACGAATGGCGCTCGGCCGCGCCTGCCGTGCCACATCGTGTCGGTGAGAGCTGCGCTCGGGTCGTTGAGGGCGTTCGCGGTCGCTGCCGCGATCACCGCCGCCGCGAGCCGGGCAACGGGGAACAGGTCGGCGGGAGAAGCGACCTTTATCGCGGTGGAGATCAGCGCAGACCCTGCGACCGCGCCCGCGGCAACCACCGCTGCGAAAGGAACACGCCGCACGCCGACGGCGGCAAGCGCTCCGACATCGGCCATCACGACGCCACGAACTCCGTCGCACTGAGGATCTGCACCAGGCCGACCCCGATCAGTGCCGCGAGCGAGACGACGAACCATGCCCACGAGCGACGATCGCGCCGGTGCCGGAGCACCGCAACCGAGCCGAACCAGCACGCCGCCGCCACGAGATAGCCGGCATGCCACCACGGAGCGACGCGGTCGTAGCCCGACACCGCGAGCGCGCACCCCGGCTCACCCTCCCTGCAGCCGGACCATGAGCCATTGACGATGCCAGAACCCAGCGGGAACAACCATCGGCCATCGTCCGCCGGCACACCGTGATACACGCCGATGAACAGCATCTGCACCATCAACGCGAACAACAGCGGCGCCAGCACGAGCCAGGTCGGCACCCATCGCACGACCGCAATCGCCAGCGTGGCGACAGCCACCAACGCCAGCGGACCCTGGAGAAGCTGCGCGAGATTGGGCCGCGGGATGTCGACCGCGACGCCCGTGTCGGAAGGGTCCCACGTGCCGAGCGATTCGGCGGGGCGGAGCACGGCGCCGATGGCGATGGTCACGACCACTCCGATGGCGCCGAGTGCGAGCGTCGAGCCGAGATGAGCCAGTGAGCGTCGGTCGGGACCAACGGCCAGCGTGTCCAGTAGCTCGTCGGTGCGTTCCATTCGGCCACGCAACGTCGCGAGTACGACTGCCGCCACCATCACGAAACCACTGATGCCGAGGCCGTATCCAACGAGCAGGAACAGACGGTCTTCGCCGTTGCTGTCGCGCACCGCGACTCGCAGCCACAGCGCGGTCGGAAGCAGCGAGACCCAGATGAAGGGGTTCCGGACGAAGCGTCGCCCCTCGGCGATCGCCAGCGCGGTGGTCGGGCTGCTCACGCCGCCGGCTCCGACGTCGCAGACCCGCTGAGGACCAGATAGCCGTCCTGCACCGTCGGGTCGAGCAGGTGTGCCCCGGCCGGGGCGGTGCCGACGTTTCGGTGGTGGCCGTCGCCGGTGCGCCACGAGGTGAGTGCTCGTGGGTCGGGCGTGTCGGCGAGCCAGACCCTGCCGCTCGCCAAGGCCGCCAGGTCGGCAGGCGTGCCGTCGAACGTGATGCGCCCGCTGTCCATCACGACGACCCGCTCGCAGAGTGCCTCGACGTCTTCGGTCATGTGGGTCGAGAGCACCACGCACCGACGGTTTGCGTGCTGGGACACGATCTGGCGGAACCGGAGACGCTGCTCCGGGTCGAGCCCCACGGTCGGCTCGTCTAGCACGAGCAGGTCCGGGTCGCCGAGCAATGACTGCGCCAGCGCGACTCTGCGTCGCATCCCGCCCGAGAGTTTGCGGATCGGCTTCGAACGCACGTCGTCGAGATCGACCGCCTGCAGGACCTGCCTCACTTCTGCCCGCCGAGCTGTCCGTTCGGCATGCTCTTTCAGAATGGCGATGTAGTCGACGAAGTCGAACACGCTGAACGTCTCGTACAGGCCGATCTCCTGTGGCACGTATCCGAGTCGGCGGCGAATTTCCAGCCGTTCGTGCGCGACCATCGGATCGAGGCCGAAGACGCTGATCTGTCCAGATGTCGGGGCCAGCGACGTCGCCAACATCTTCAGCAGCGTGGTCTTCCCCGCCCCGTTCGGCCCCAGCAGACCAACTACGCCTCGTCCGAGTGCCAGGTCGACATCGATCACCGCCTCGCTGCGCCCGTAACGCTTCGTCACAGCGGTCAGGCGAACGATCGATCGATCGGTCACGGCATCACCAGTTCGTCGAGGCGATCTCGATGCACTGCGAGCGCGACGGTGATGACGGCGATGACGGCGAGGGCGGCGAATTGGATCTGACCGCCGAACGCTCTGAGTAGATCGACCTGGCGCAGCCTCGCCCAGAGCGGGACCGACAGCCAGCAGGCGCCGGCGATCAGCGTTGCCGATTCGATCGCGATTCGCGTTGCGAGCGCGAGCACGCACATGCCCAGCGCCAGCGACGGCAACAACCACGCGGCGGCGAGCCAGCCACGGTGGTACAGGATCGGAACGCCGATGGCCGTGAGCCCGATCGCCGGCACCACCGACGCAATGGTCCTCAGGACCGCGATCCGCCACGGTGAGGTCGGCACCGACCTCATCAACGAGTGGAGCGGATCGGTCCGACGGTTGAACGACCCCAACGTCGCAACGAGAGGCCCGACTGGGGCGAGGAGCAGGAACGCCTCGAACGCCCGGTCGTTGCCGGACCTCGCCGCAACGAAGGCCATCCCAACGCTCACAGCGACTGCGGCCAGATACGACCAGCGAGCACGGGCACTCACCGACATGATCCGCGCCGTCGTCTCGGTGCAGCCGAATCGACGCAGGGCGCGCTCGACCACGGGAATCCGTCGACGATCGAGCAGCTCGTCGACGTTCGCCCAGACATCGGCGACCAGGTTCACCATGGCCGGCTCCTCGATGGTGGCCATGAGCGCCTGGCAATTCGAGCACGACACCAGGTGCGCCTCGATCGATGCCGTCACCGCACCGTCCGTCGATCGCGTCGGGTACGCCTCTGCAGCAGGTTTGTCGAGATGCCACGCCATCACGATCCTCCTTCATCCTGGTGTAGACGGATCACGCCAACGCTCCTCTCAATTCGGCGCGGGCGCGCATCATGCGGGTCTTCACCGTGCCGGCCGGGATGCCGAGCAGGTTGGCCGCCTCCCGGGTGGTCAACCCGTCCAGCACCGTCGCCTGCACCACTGCTCGGAGCTCGGGTGACAGCGCACGGAGCGCGCCCGCCAGGTCGCCGTGCTCCGTGCCGCTGAGCACTAGATCTTCCGCACTGACGAGCAGATTGTCACGCGCCTCGGTCTCGACCGCGACCGGGCGTTGTTTGCGCAGCACCCCGATCAGCCGTCGGATCGCGATGCCCCACAGCCACGCACCGACGGGACCACGTCGGTCGAAGCGACCGGCTCCTCGCCACACCGCGACGAACGTGTCCTGGAGCGCCTCGGCGACCACCCCATCGTCTGCACACCGGTGACGCAACCGTGCCACCAACCACGCCGCGTGACGCCGATAGAGCTCAGCGAGGGCATCGCGGTGCTCGTCAGCGATGAACGACAGCAGCTCGACGTCGTCGCAGTCGGTCAACCGGCTGGGCACACGAGAATTGTCGCGCCAGGCGCAACCAGCGGTTCACGAGCGCCCCGGACGCCCATTGCAGGGGCCCCCGATCGTCACGGACGCCCTCGGTGATCGCCGAACCGAACGAGCTGGTCGCCGCGACAAGAGACGGTCGGGGCCAGTCGGTTGGCCACGGGCCGAGGACTGGGGACCGCGATGAACGGTACGGAAACGTGCACGCCAGAGCGCACTCGACGGCACGATCACGCCTCGAACCCACCTCGGTCAGGGCGGACCGCCGCCCGTCGCGTGGTGCGTCGCTGGGCGCCAGTTGCGTGGGTGCTCGTCGGCGCGGTGGCCGCACAACGCCTGATTCTCGACCGTCGCTACGACGTGGGTGGCCATGCCGCCGGACATCTCACCAGCGCGTCGGCGCCATTCATGGCCGTCGTCGTCGCCACCGTGCTAGCCCGCGGTGGAAGCCCGTGTGCTGCGCACACCGGCCGTGTCGTTGTCCACGCTGACGTGGTTGGCGACGACAGGGGTGGTCATGGTCAGAAACCTCCGAGTCGTCGAGGACCTGATCGCGGCCGGACATGCCGACACCCCGACGAGTTTGGTGCCCGATATCGCCGACCACTCACTCGCCAACGCTGGTACCGGCCACGTCACGGGTCCGGCACGCCAGGCCGCTGCCCCGTGGTTCGCAGTGGCGGCGTCCCTCGCCGTCGTGCTCACATGCCGGAGCGGGAGGATCATCGGCAACCGGCTCGCCGCAGGTGCCGCCGCGGCCTCGGTGCTCGTCCCACCGTGGATCATCCCAGGCACCGGGCTGATCGTCCTTGCGGCGGCGCTGATGTGGCGAACGATTCGCAGTGAAAAACAAGGCAAGAGCGGGCTCGGGACGGAGTGATCGTGGCCTCACCACCAGCTCGTGCGCTCGCCATCGCCGTGGCGCTCGGAAACCTGGCGGCGAGCTGCGACAGCCCGGCCCGTCGGAGCGACGCGACGCCCACCACAGCCTCGACGCTCGGCTCGCCCGCTACGTCGACCACGCCCACGACACCGCCGGCGGGTGATGCCCTCGACTGGAAAACGTGTGCGGACCCCACGCTCGACAGGGGACAATGCGCGACGTTGACCGTGCCGATCGACTACGACGACCCGGCTGGGCCGACCATCGACGTGTTCGTCTATCGCGAAGCGGCCGACGGGCCGCGGCAGGGCGTTATGATCGTCAACCCCGGCGGGCCTGGCGCATCCGCCGTGGACTTCGTCCGCGATCGTTCGGGAACGCTGCCGCCCGGTTTCGACATCATCGGCTTCGACCCTCGTGGCGTCGGGCGGTCACACCCCGTGCGCTGCATCGACAGCGAGGCGATGAATGCCGCGTTCACAGGCCCGCTGTCCCCGGCCAACCTCGCCGAGCTGGACGAATGGCTCGCCGACGCCGAACGGTCCGCGGCGAGCTGCCTTGCCACCGATGTCGGCGCGTTCCTCGGGACGGTCAACGTCGCCCGCGACCTCGAACAGCTGCGCCTCGCCCTCGGCGACGAGCAGATCAACTACCTTGGCTTCAGCTACGGTGCCCGTCTGGGCTGGACCTACGCTGCCATGTTCCCGGTCCATGTGCGGGCCATGGTGCTCGACGGGCCCGAAGACCCCGGCGCCGACATCGCCACCATCTTCGAACGCCAAGCGCTCGAGTTCGAGCACCTCGCCGACGAGTTCAACGACGCATGCCCGCGCATGGCCGGCGCCGTGTGCCCCGACGACATCAGAACTGCGGCCAGCCACATCGTCGACCGAACCGAACGAAACCCCATTCCCACACGCGCAGGACTGCCGGCCCTGTCCGCCCAGTACGCGATCAACGCTGTGCTGTCGGCGTTCTACGACCCCAACACGTGGCCCGACCTCAACGAGGCCATCCGGACTGCTGAGGCATACGACGGCCTCCCACTGGCCCGCCTGTCCTACTGGTGGAACCAGAACCAGGCATCCGATCCGAGTGCAGCCATCGACGCCATCGACCTCATCTGGTGCGCGGACAACACCGATCGCCCTACGGTCGAGGACTACCGGGCGATCGCAGAACAGCTCGCGGTGACCTCACCGACGTTCGCTGCGTGGTACCCCGGCCTGATCCCACGCTGCCACGGATACCCGCTCGCTGCTGAACCGACCCCGAGCCCCTCGAGCACGACAGCGATCCCCATCCTCGTCGTCTCGTCGACCGGGGACTACGCCACCCCGCTCGCAGGCGCACGCGAACTCGTGTCGAGGCTGGGACACTCCACGCTGCTCGTCCGCAACGGTCCCGGCCACACCTCCTACGGCCTCGGATACCAATGCATCGATAGCCACGTCCATCAGTTTTTCGCCCAGGCCGTCCTGCCACCGCCGAACACGACCTGCGAGTGAACGGTCCACCGAAGGAGGTCAATGCCTCGCCCGCCTGCGCGACCACCAGTCGTCCGCGATGCCGACGAGGTGACCCAGCACGTGACAACGGGCAAGCGCAGAGGCGTCATTCCGTCGGGGTCGTTGAACGCGACGGCGACGAAACCAAATCCTCGTTCGACCTCGTCCGCTGCGGGAGCGAATCGGAGATGAACGTCGCTCAGGCACTCGTCTATCAGCTCGCGGGTCGGGTTGCGTCCTTCGAGCCAGGTCCGGACCCGCTCGGGGAACAGGGTTCGTTCGCGCTGTTCAGGGGTCCGGGTGAACTGCAACGCCAGGAACTCGGCGAGAACACGACGAGATTGGGTGCCAGTCTGGGGCGGTTCGCCTGTCGTGTCGATCGTCGCCAACACGTCCGCCGCGGCGTGCTCCACTCTGCCGAGCCACTCCTCGACAGCGCTCGACACGTCTCCGGAGGGTTCAACGAGGTCGTAGAACCCGCTTTCGACAGCGACGTTGTGGGTGCCGGCGACGAACATGTCGCCGTTCCTGCGGCGGACGGCGAGCCGCTCTGGTCCACCGCCCCATCGATTCAGGTAGAAGCGTGGCACGACGTGGTGGCACCGAGGACGATTTACCATCCGGACTTCGTTGCCTGCGAGATCGGCCCGATCCTCCTGGACCGACGGCGAACAAGAGACACCACTATCCCTCCGTCGACCAACCCACGGTCGACCAGCACACCACCCACCACGCCCGCGAGGCCCGCTACTCCTGCGGTCACGAACCCGATCACGCGCGCTGACGGCGATGCGTGACGGTCCACACGAGCGCGCCCACGACAAGCACGGCCGCTCCGCCGACGACGTTCTGGAGGGGCAAGGTGAACGCGAGGACGACGCATCCGATGAGGCCGAACACGGTGAGGCCTCGGGGCCAGCGACGCCGCTCGGGCGGGAGGTTGTAGGCGGACGCGTTGGTGATGGCGTAGTAGGTGAGCACCGCGAAAGAGCTGAACCCGATCGCGCCCGCGTAGGTCGGCGACGAGCACGACAACGGCGACGACGGCGCCGACGACGAGTTCGGCGTGGTGCGGGACGCGGTGGTGGGTGTGAACGGCGTCGAGCCAGCGGGGCATCTCGCCGTTGGCGGCCATGGCGAAGGTGGTGCGGCTGACCCCGACAATGAGCGACAGCAGCACGCCGAGCGCGGCGATGGCGCCGCCGACGCGCACGACCGGGGACAGCGCTTCGAGGTCACCGGCTCGCACGGCGGTGTCGAGCGGGGCGTTCGACGCGGCGAGCGCGTCGGGTCCGGCGGCGAGGAGTGCGGAGACGGCGACGAGCGCGTAGACGACGAGGGCGATCCCGAGCGCGAGCGGGATCGCACGGGGAATGGTGCGCTGGGGGTCGACGACTTCTTCGCCGAGTGTGGCGAGGCGGGCGTACCCGGCGAACGCGAAGAACAACAAGCCCGCCGACTGCAAGATCCCGGTCCAGCCACCTGCCTTGGTGATCCTGTCGAGGTTGTCGGTGGTCGCCGAACCGCCGCCCAACGCAGCGATGACGACGGTGGCAAGGGCGGCGAGGATGATCACGACGATGACGCGGGTGAGCCACGCCGTCTTCTGCACACCCTGGTAGTTGACAGCGGTGAGCACGACGACCGCTGCGACGGCGATCGGGCGTTGCCAGTCGGGCCAGGCGTAGGCGCCGACGGTGAGCGCCATCGCGGCACAGCTGGCTGTCTTGCCGACGACGAATCCCCACCCGGCGATATAGCCCCAGAACGGGCCGAGCCGCTCACGGCCGTAGACGTAGGTGCCACCTGACTGCGGGTAGATGGCGGCGAGCTGCGCAGAGGAGGTGGCGTTGCAGTAGGCAACGACCGCCGCGATCCCGAGCCCGACCAACAGACCCGTGCCGGCGGCGCGTGCCGCAGGTCCGATCGCGGCGAACACTCCAGCGCCGATCATCGCTCCCAGGCCGATCACGACGGCGTCGAACAGTCCGAGGCGACGTTCGAGGCGGCTCGAAGCGGCAGCGCTCGCAGGGGGCTCTTGTGACGCGACCATCAACCGGACCCTAGTCGCGATATCGGAATCCGATATTGGTGTCCGAAGGCCCTACGCCGACGAGACGGTGAACGTTAGGTTGCGAGTATGCGTGAGTTCATCCGTGGCGCGGTCCGTCTCCACGTATTGCACCATGCCGCCGAGGGCGGTGTGCACGGTGCGTGGATGGCGGCCGAGTTGGCTGAGCACGGCTACTCGATCAGCCCTGGCACCCTCTATCCCACGCTGCACCGCATGGAAGAAGAGGGACTGTTGCGTTCGGGCAACGAGGTGGTGGACGGTCGGACCCGACGGGTGTACACGATCTCCCCGGCCGGTCGCCGGGCGTTACGTGACGCGAAGCGGTTGCTCGCCGAGCTCGCCGACGAAGTCCTCGACCGATGACCGCCACCCGAGGAGAGGTGGACTTGTCGGGCTGGGTGGAGCCGTTGCCGCGCAACCTCAAGGTCCTCGGCGCCGGGCCGCTGGCGCAGAACACGGATTCAGAGGTGATGTAGCCGTTGCTTCCGTCCTTCATGGTGGCTGGTGGTGTTCGCTCTCGTCTACATCGGGCTCGGGCAGTCGGCGTCCCGCACGGTGCGCGCCGGAGACCGGCGGGGTGTCGGTCCTGGTCGGGCAACGTGAGGCTCATGTCCGCGTGCCCTCTGCCTGATCTCGCCGTCCGTCGCCGCCGGATGCCGTACAAGGGTCGGCGATGGCGGCCACAAGGCGCAGGATGCGGTCGGTGCGCACGACACCACCTGAAGGATTGACGATACTGACTGAGTCAGTTATATTCAGAGAATGCCTCGCTCGACGCCTGCAGATCGCATGGTCAAGCTCATCGATGCCGCCGCAGCGGCGTTCGTCGAGCACGGGTTCCAACGCACCCAGATGGACGACATCGCTGAGCGGCTCGGTGTGTCGAAAGGGACCATCTACCGCGCCGTCGAGTCGAAGGGAGCCCTGTTCGCCGCGGTGATCGCACGGGGCGATACTCCCGCCCAGGGGTTAGGCGACGCAGGCACCCCCACCGACGACGTGACCTCGCTCGCCGCCACCGTGTCCACCCAGCTCGCAGAGGCCGTCGCCGCGCTCGAACTCACGACGATCGTCTCGCAACGCACCCGCCTCCGGGCGAGCGGGTTCGGCGACGAGGTCGAACGCATCACCAACGGCCTGCACCAGGTGATGCGGAGCCGACGAACCGCGATCATGGTCCTCGACCGCTGCGCCGGCGAGATCCCCGAACTCGCCACCATCTGGTTCGGTGACGGTCGCTACGCCCTCGTCGACCTCTGGCACGAGTACCTCACCCTGCGATCGACCCATCTCACCATCGAGGTCGACCCCGCAATCCTCGCCCGCACCATCGTCGAACTGATCACCACCTGGGCCGTCAAGATCCCCTGGGATCCAGCACCACGCCCGTACCCCGACGACACTGCACCCGCCTGCGCGGCGATGATCCGCAACCTCGTCGCCGGGACCCGACGATGACCACCACGACGACCGCGCGGCCCGGTCTCGTCGGCCGCTTCCGGTCCCGCCAGTCCGGCCACCCCACGGGCGTCGTCGGGCGGATCTTCGGGCGGGCCATGGTCAAAGACACCGCCGCTGCCAACGACCGAGCCGTCGAGCTGCTCGATCTCTGCGAGCCGGCTACCGTGCTCGAGGTCGGATTCGGGCAAGGCCGCACCGCCGCCGTCCTCGTCCAGCTCGGCCACCGCGTGCTCGGCGTCGATCCGTCACCCACCATGGTCGCCCAAGCCCGGGCCCGCAACCGCGCCGCATGCCGCGATGGGCGAGCCACCCTCACCCGCGGCGACGGGATCACGATCCCGTTCCCCAACGGCACCGCCGACGCGGCGTTCACGGTCCACACCATCTACTTCATGCCCGACCCCACTGCGACGCTCACCGACATCGACCGCGTCCTGCGCGCCGGCGGGCGACTCGTCATCGCCTGCCGCACCAGTGACACCCCGCTTCCCACATGGATGGACCCCGACGTCTACCGAGTCCCCACGCTCACCCAACTCGACGAGATGCTCGACGCCGCCGGCTACATCGACATCGACCACCACACGACCCCAGCACCGAGCTACGACCTCCACCTCGTCACCGCCTGCACACCCGACAACAGCCGGCACGAGCCGTGACGATCCGGACCGTGACCACGACCGACCAGCTCCTCGCCGCAGTCCGACACCACACCGGCTACGAGAAGCTGCGCTGGGTCACACCACCCCAACCCCTCAGCGGCGGTCTCTGGGCCGAGATGTAGACCGTCGAACTCACCGACGCGCCGCCACAGCTCACCGGCCGCCTCGTCGCCCGAGTCATGCCCGACCCCAGACGGCAGCCTTCGAGACCGCCATCCAACGCCATGTTCACCACTGCGGACTCCGCGTACCCGCCATCCGGGCCGCGAGCGGTCCGACCGCAGAACTCGGCCGCGCCTGGACCCTGATGGACCACGCACCCGGACACCCGCTGCTCACCGGACTCAGCGCCGGAACAGCGATCCGCCACTCGGCGACAACGGCGACGGCCGCTCTCCCACGACTGCGTTGCTGGGGCGAGTTGTGCTGACATGCTGCTGACAGCGTGCGGTCAGGCCGCGTCGTCGCGGTCGAGGTGAGATCGACGCCGGGCGATCGAAGTCGTCGCACACGGTGACGAGCTTGAGACGTCCGCCGAAGGCTTCGAGGTATCGGCAGCGTCGGCACGCGCACCTCGTTGGAGTGCTCGAGCTCGGAGATCGGCTCCAGCTGACGCCGGGCCGGCCGGCGAGCTCGGCCTGGCTGAGCACCTCGGCGTGACGAAGCTCGGACAGGCTCCTCCGGCGTTGACGCGAGTTGTTACGCTTACCATTTCTTGTTAGGGTTACCTAACATCCGGTGGAGGAGGATGACATCGTGTTCGCGAACTTCTTGATCGGCCTGCGCGAGGGGATCGAGGCCGCGCTGGTGGTCGGGATCCTGGTCGCCTATCTCGTGAAGTCGGGTCGTCGCGAACTGCTGTCGCGCGTCTGGGCCGGTGTCGGATTCGCCGTGCTGGTCTCGCTCGCAGCTGGCGCAGCGCTCACGTTCGGTCCGCGAGGGTTGAGCTTCGAGGCGCAGGAGGCCATCGGTGGCACGTTGTCGATCGTCGCTGTCGGCTTCGTGACGTGGATGATCGTCTGGATGGCCCGCACCTCACGGGGCCTGAAGGGCGAGCTCGAGGGTCGCGTCGACACCGCGATCGGTCGCGGTGGATGGAGCCTGGTGCTGCTCGCCGCCCTCGCGGTCGGCCGCGAAGGGTTGGAGACGGCACTGTTCTTGTGGGCGGCGGCGAAGGCAACCGGCTCATCCACGCAGCCGCTGGCTGGTGGAGCGCTCGGCCTCGGGACGGCGGTCGTGCTCGGCGTGCTGATCTATCGGGGCGCGGTCCGGCTCGACCTCGGCAAGTTCTTCCGCTGGACTGGCGCCCTGCTGGTGTTCGTCGCCGCCGGCGTGCTGTCCTACGGAGTCCATGACCTGCAGGAGGCCGACATCCTGCCCGGTCTCGACCGAGTCGCGTTCGATGTGTCGTCGACGATCCCGCCTGACTCGTGGTATGGGACGTTGCTGAAGGGCACGATCAACTTCTCGCCGCGCACGACCTGGCTCGAGCTCATCGCCTGGATCGCCTACGTCGTGCCCGTGCTCACCCTGTTCATCCTCACCGTCCGGCCCTCACGGCCGACAGCGGTCGCCACGTCCATCCCGGCTCACGTCGCGTCCTGAAAGGCTCACATGCGTCCCATCACCTCGTCCCTCACCCTGCTCGGCATCGTCGCTGTCGCGGCATCGTGCACGTCCAACGACACGGGCAACACCGCCGGCGGAGGAGGCGCGCTGACCGTAAAGAGCACGTCGAAGGCGTGTGAGATCAGTGCCTCGAAGGCACCGTCCGGCAACCTCGTATTCAAGGTGACCAACGACGGGTCGGAGGTGACCGAGTTCTACCTGTTGGCCGATGATGGTCTCCGCATCGTCGGCGAAGTGGAGAACATCGGGCCGGGCCTCACCCGCAACCTCGTCGTCCAGGCCGGACCCGGCAGCTACTTCACGGCCTGCAAACCGGGCATGGTCGGCGACGGCATCCGCTCCCCGTTCACCGTCACCGACTCCGGAGCCAAGCTCGCGACCGGCGATGTCGCCGCGCTCCTCGACACGGCGACGGAACAGTACCGGCTCTACGTCCGAGACCAGGTTGCCCAGCTGGTCGGCAAGACGCAGAAGTTTGCCGATCTCTACGTCGCCGGTGACGACGACGCGGCTCGTGCCCTCTACGCCGTGGCCCGCACCCACTGGGAACGCGTCGAACCAGTTGCCGAATCCTTCGGCGATCTCGACCCACGCCTCGACCTACGCGAAGCCGACCTCGAGGAAGGCCAAGAGTGGACCGGGTGGCATGCCATCGAGAAGGACCTCTGGCCGCCCACCGCCGGCTACACCGCCTTCACCGCGACCAAGCGGGCTGCTCTCGCCGAACAACTCGTCGCCGACACCGACGAACTCTCGACCAGAGTGCAACAGCTGACGTTCAACGCCACCCAGCTGGGCAACGGCGCCAAGGAGCTGCTCGACGAGGTCGCTACCGGAAAGGTCACCGGCGAGGAGGAGATCTGGTCACACACTGACCTGTGGGACTTCCAGGCCAACGTCGACGGCGCTCGCATCGCCTTCGAGGCCCTCCAGCCCGCACTCGACACCAAGAACCCTAAGCTCGCCGCCACCCTGACCGAACGCTTCTCGGCACTGCAGACGCTCCTCGACCAGTACCGCGACGGCGACGGGTTCGTGCTCTACACCGATCTCACCGACGAGCAGGTCAAGGAGCTGGCCGCCGCGGTCAACGCCCTCAGCGAACCCTTGGCCGAGCTCACCGCGGCAGTGGTGCTGTGAGCCTGTCGCGACGCCACTTCCTCGCGCTCGCCGGCGCCGGTACGGCCGGTGCGGTCGCGCTGCCGCTCACCGGCTGCGGTAGCAAGAGCGAGGCCTCCGCGGACGACGACGTCGTCGAGTTCCTCGGCGTCCATCAGGCCGGCATCATCACCCCGGCCCAGGACCGGCTCCACTTCGCCGCGTTCGATGTGACCACGAACTCGCGCGACGATCTCGTCGAGCTGTTGCGTGCCTGGACCGAGGCCGCCGTGAACATGACCCAGGGTCGCGACGTCGGCGAGTTCGGCGCCATGGACGGCCCATACCTCGCACCTCCCGAGGACACCGGCGAGGCGTACGGTCTGCGACCGGCCCGGCTGACCCTCACCTTCGGCTTCGGGCCCGGCCTCTTCGCCGATGGCGACGGGAACGACCGCTTCGGACTCGCGCTCCGGCGGCCAGGGGCGTTGCGTCCGCTCCCCCACTTCCCCGGCGACAACCTCGATGCGTCGCGCTCCGATGGCGATCTGTGCGTCCAGGCCTGCTCCGACGACCCGCAGGTTGCCGTGCATGCCATCCGCAACCTCGCCCGGATCGGCTTCGGCACGGTCTCCGTTCGCTGGTCGCAGCTGGGCTTCGGCCGCACGTCGTCGACTTCCGATGCTCAGGTCACCCCTCGGAACCTGTTCGGGTTCAAGGACGGGACCAGCAACGTCAAGGCCGAACACGACGACCTCCTCGACCGTTTCGTCTGGGTCGGCCCCGACGACGATGCCGCGGCGCGCTGGCTCGCCGGCGGCAGCTATCTCGTCGCCCGGCGGATCAACATGCACATCGAGACCTGGGACCGCACGTCCCTCCTCGAGCAGGAAGCGATCATCGGCCGCGACAAGAAGCAGGGCGCCCCCCTCTCCGGCGGCGACGAGTTCGCCACCCCCGACTTCACGATGAGCGGCGCCGACTCCACCCCGATCATCCCCAACGACGCCCACCTTCGGGTGGCGCATCCGGACCAGAACAACGGCAGCCACATCCTGCGACGCGGCTACAACTTCACCGACGGCTCCAACGGACTCGGCAACCTCGACGCCGGCCTCTTCTTCATCGCCTACACCCGGAACCCCGACAAGCACTTCATCCCACTGCAGACCAACCTCGCCCGCAACGACGCACTCAACGAGTACATCCAACACACCGGCTCCGCCCTCTTCGCCGTCCCACCCGGTGTGACCGACGGCGGCTACATCGGCCAGAGCCTCCTCGAGACCTGAACCGATCCATGCCAAGACCCCACAGCAGCTCTACCCAACTTGGCTATGGAGGCCCTCGGAATACCGCTGCGTTCGAACCGGTTGATCTGTATACCTCCCGGGGTATCCGGATTGGCAACAAAGAGAGGACACATCATGGGTCTGCACCTGGGCGACACCGCCCCCGACTTCACCGCGATGACCACCGACGGCGAGGTCTCCTTCCACGACTGGAAGAAGGACTCGTGGGCCGTGTTCTTCAGCCATCCGGCCGACTTCACCCCGGTGTGCACCACCGAGCTGGGCCGCACCGCTGCGCTCAAGGACGAGTTCGCCAAGCGCAACACCAAGGCGATGGCGTTGTCGATCGACCCGATCGACGAGCACCACAAGTGGGCTCCCGACATCGGCGAGGTGACCGGCACGCCGTTGAACTTCCCGATCGTGGCCGACCCGGACCGTCGCGTCGCCGAACTGTACGACATGATTCACCCCGGCGTCGGAGACACCTCCACCGTTCGGTCCGTGTTCATCGTCGACCCTGACAACACGCTGCGCCTGATGCTCACCTACCCCAAGTCCGTCGGCCGCAACTTCGACGAGATCGTCCGCGTCATCGATGCCCTCCAGGCCACCGACAGGGATCCCATCGCCACCCCCGCCGACTGGCGGCCCGGCGAGCGGATCATCGTTGCCATGGCCGTCTCCACCGAGGACGCCAAGAAGAAGTTCGACAACGTCGAAGAACTCAAGCCGTACCTCCGCCTCGCCGACGCCCCCAGGTGACCAAGACCCACCGACCGCAACTGAAGGACAACGAACCATGACTGATCTCACCATCGACATCGGCATCGACGAAGCCGACCGACAGGCCATCACCGACGGCCTGTCCCGCTTGCTCGCCGACAGCTACACCCTCTACCTCAAGACGCACAACTACCACTGGAACGTCACCGGCCCGATGTTCCAAACCCTGCACCTCATGTTCGAGACGCAGTACAACGAACTCGCGCTCGCCGTCGACCTGATCGCCGAACGGATCCGCTCCCTCGGCGCGCCCGCGCCCGGCAGCTACCGAGAGTTCGCCGCGCTCTCCACCATCGTCGAGGACGAAGACCGGCCCGATGCGACCGAGATGATCCGTCGACTCGTCAAGGGCCAAGAGACCGTCGCCCGCACTGCCCGATCGGTGTTCCCTGCCGTCGAACACGCCCACGACGAACCCACCGCCGACCTCCTTACCCAACGCCTCCAGGTACACGAGAAGACCGCCTGGATGCTCCGCAGCCTCCTCGCCTGACACGTACCGGTCCCATCGGTCGAACCGAATGCGGAACGGTTCGTCGGGATCGCGCCCTGACTTGTGCGCCCCACCAGCTGAAGCGCGGCACGTCGCCGGCTCGACGACGGGTACGAGCGCTCGTCGCTCACCGTTGCTGTGTGCCTCAGCCGGCGGTGCCTGCCATCCAAGAAACTCACGCTGCGGGCCCGCACCTACGACGCGTACCGCCGCAACATCGACCTCCACATCACCCCGAGAATCGGACGAGGAGCCGCTCCGCCGCTTCGACCCGATCACCTCGAACGGCTCTACGCCGAACTCGCCGACCGCGGCCGCACCGACGGCACCGGCGGCCTCAACCCGAAGACGATCGTCGAGATCCACGTGATCCTGCGCCGCGCGCTCGACGACGCCGCCCGCCGCGGACTCATCGTCCTCAACCCGGCCCGCATCGCCCACGCCCCGAAACGACGACTGCCGCGGTGGACCGGCACCCGACGGTCCTCGTCGTCGAACACGGCCACGAGTTCGAGGCGGGCGCCGAGCGCTTCCTTCCTCACCGACCC